>OX376642.1 GCA_947383695.1 Actinomycetes bacterium
CTATCTAGCCTGCTGTTTGATACGAGTGGTGAGCTCATTGACCTGGTTATAGATCGAACGGCGCTCAGCCATTAATTGACGGATCTTTCTATCGGCGTGCATAACCGTTGTGTGGTCACGTCCACCAAATGTTTGGCCGATCTTCGGCAAGGAAAGCTCTGTGAGCTCTCGGCATAAGTACATCGCGATCTGGCGCGCATTTACCAATACGCGGGATCGGGAGGTTCCACATAAATCATCGATTGTCAGACTGAAGTAGGCCGCGGTCTGAGCCATGATTGTTGCGCCAGTAATTTCCGGGTTGGACTCATTAGGAATCAAGTCCTTTAAAACAATTTCAGCTAATGAAAGATCAACGCTTTGGCGGTTAAGGGATGCAAACGCGGTTACGCGAATTAACGCACCCTCAAGCTCGCGGATATTTGTTGAAATCTTACTCGCGATAAATTCAAGAACATCATCTGGCGCATTCAACTTATCCTGCGCAGCTTTTTTACGAAGGATCGCAATACGTGTCTCGAGCTCTGGAGGTTGAATATCTGTAATCAAACCCCACTCAAAACGTGAACGCAAACGATCTTCAAGTGTTGTTAACTGCTTTGGTGGTCGATCACTTGAGATAACAATCTGCTTGTTCGCGTTATACAAAGTATTAAATGTATGGAAAAACTCTTCTTGAGTACGTTCCTTGTTTTCCAAGAATTGAATGTCATCTACAAGCAAAATATCTAAATCGCGGTAACGGCGTTGAAAAGCAGATGCCTTGTCATCACGAATTGAGTTAATAAAGTCATTTGTGAACTCTTCTGATGAAACATACTTAACACGCACATTTCCGTATAACTCCTGCGCGTATGCGCCAATAGCGTGCAGTAAGTGTGTTTTTCCTAAACCAGATTCACCATAAATAAATAGTGGGTTGTAAGCCTTTGCTGGAGCTTCGGCGACAGCAACAGCTGCAGCATGTGCAAAACGGTTTGATGCTCCGATAACAAAGGTTTCAAAGATGTAGCGCGGATTTAATGTTGATGTGTCAGCAGATTTTGAAACCGGAGCATCATCGCGGCCAGTTCCAGATTTTGGTGCAACAAACTCAACCTCAACATCTTGGGTTGGAGTTGTCACAACCTCTAAAGTTTCATCAACAGTCACAGCAATATTTGTGGTTGATCCAAGTTCGCGGGTTAAAACCTCGCTGACAACTGTGCGTAGACGACTCTCTAAAACATCTTTTGCAAAAAGATTAGGAGTTGCGACCAATAAAGTTGTTTGGTCATCATTGTGAAGAAGGCCTAATGGTTTTGTGAGTTGTAGGAAGGCGCGGTGTTGAGGTGCATTGGCAGCAACCTCTTCAATAACCCGACCCCAGAGCGTGGTTAGCTCGACTTCCTTTACATCCACCACTGCCTGCCTTCTTGGGGTGAGCCCCATTTTCTTCATCCACAGGGTTATCCACACCCTGTGGTCTAAACCCCAGGTTGAGCCCTGACAAATACCCCCAAAAGCTGGTTGCCTGTGGATGGGAGTGAAAAGTAGAGGGGTTTGCCGGAAAAAGCAACTGGTTATCCACAACTCTGACCAGCCCTCACCCCATCGGCGGCCAGTTTGACCCGCTTATCCCCAGACCTCTACCGTTACACCCTTGCTTCCCCCGTATTTCTGGCCCGCAGTAGATTTTTCTTATTAGGAGTTTTCAATGACAAAGCGCACCTTCCAACCAAACACACGCCGTCGCGCCAAGAAGCATGGTTTCCGTGCTCGCATGGCTACACGTGCAGGTCGTGCAGTTCTCTCTGCTCGCCGCGGCAAGGGTCGCGCCAAGCTTTCCGCATAAGGGTTTATAACCGATACCCGTGCTTGCTAAAAGCGCACGTCTTACCGAGAGCGCCGATTTCGCGCGTGCAACAAAGAGTGGATTGAGATTTTCAACCCAGAACTTTGTCGGATACCTCTACCCAACCCAACTAGATCAACCTGCTCGCGCAGGATTAATCATCAGTAAAAATGTTGGTGGATCTGTAACACGTCACCGAATTGCTCGCCAAGTTCGCCACACACTGCGAGAGATCTACCCACAACTTCCAACCGGTGGTTTGTTGGTAATTCGAGCGCTCAACGGCGCAAGCGGCGCAGAAGCTTCACAAGAGGTAACAAAGATTGTCGGACAACTTCTAAAGAAGTTTTCCGAGAAGGTTGAACAAAAGTGAGACAAATTCTAATCGCGCCTATCAAGGCGTATCAGAAATGGATCTCTCCAATGTTTGGACCACGCTGTAAGTACTACCCGTCATGTTCTTCATATGCAGTCTCTGCAATTGAGGCGTACGGATTAAAAGGAGTTGCAATGAGCGCTTGGCGTTTGTTGCGTTGTAATCCATGGTCACACGGTGGTGTCGATTATGCAGTTCCGAAAGAGAAGGTAGCGATTAATGGATAGCATCCTAAAACCCTTATATATAGCGGTTTCTTGGGTAATTGTAACGATTCACGATTTACTCACACCAATCTTTGGAACAAACAGTGGTGTCTCATGGTCACTTGCAATCATTGGTCTTGTAATCATCATCCGTATTATTTTGATCCCGCTTTTTGTTAAACAAATCAAAAGCCAGCGTGCATTAACCGCCCTTCAACCACACATGAAGGAGATTCAAAAGAAGTACAAGGATGATCGCCAAAAGCAATCAGAAGAGATGATGAAGCTCTACAAAGAGCACAAGACAAACCCACTTGCATCATGTTTTCCAATCTTGGCTCAAGCACCAATCTTCTTTGCATTGTTTACAGTGCTTAATGGAATTGGAAAGACACCTCCTGTAAAGCACGGAGTTCTGTCACAAGAGGATGTTGTTAGTGCGGCCCAAGCGCAATTTTTTGGCGCACCAATTTCTCAAACATTTTTAGGTTCAGATATCACAACAGTAAAAATCGTTACAGTGTTTTTAATTGCATTTATGTCATTAACAACATTTACAACCCAGCGTCAATTAATGACAAAGGGAATACCGAAGATGGATTCTTCAAACAATATGATGTTGCAACAACAAAAAATTATGTTGTACGCATTCCCAGTTATTTTTGCTATCTCTGGTGTTAACTTTCCAGTTGGTGTTTTAATTTACTGGTCAACAACAAACTTGTGGACATGGGGACAGCAGTACTATGTGATTAAGCGAAACCCAACACCAGGATCTCCTGCATTTGAAGAGCTTCAACGAAAGCGCAATAAGAAAAACGGGGTAGTTGAAAACCCTGAAACACCACAGAGTTCTGAAGGTACGACCGAGGAAAAAGGTCAGCGCCAACAGCCAAAAAAGAAGAAAAAGAAGAAGTAGAGACAAAACGGACAAAAAGGTTTAATTCACTACAATCCCGACAAAGGGGGCATCATGGCAAAGGCTAAAGCAGAAGTGGTTGAAACAACGGAAGTAGCTGTTGAAGAGAAGGTAGCAAAGGCGCCTAAGGGCGTAGCAAAGCTTGAGGAGGAGGGCGATATCGCCGCCGATTACCTTGAGGCGCTACTCGACATCGCAGATCTCGATGGAGATATTGATATCGATGTAGAGAATGACCGCGCAGCGCTAGCGATCGTGGGAGGCAAGCTCAACCACCTCGTAGGCCGCGATGGCGAGGTACTGGATGCGATCCAAGAGCTCACACGCCTAGCGGTACAGACCTCAACAGGTGACCGCAGCCGTCTCATGCTGGATATTGATGGATTCCGCGCTGGCCGCAAAAAGGAGCTGAAGAAGCTCGCTGAGGATATGGCTGAAGAGGCAAAGACCACCGGCAACTCCATTAAGTTGAAGCCGATGAACGCCTTTGAGCGCAAAATCATCCATGACACAATCCAAGATTTAGGGTTGAGCAGCGAATCTGATGGAGAAGATCCAAACCGCTTCGTAGTTATTTACCCTGCGTAAACCCTCAAATTGAGTAATTCAGCGGAGGTTTCACGTGAAACCCTTATCGCTCGACACTTTCCAGATGTTGAGCGGGTTCACGCCTACGCAAAATTCCTAGAAACAGCGGGAATTGAGCGCGGATTGATCGGCCCACGCGAGGCTGATCGCATCTGGGAGCGTCATATCCTGAACTGCTTGCCCGTCACCACCCTTTTCACAGAGGGGGCAACCGTCTTTGATATCGGCTCAGGAGCGGGCCTTCCAGGCATAGTTATCGCCCTAGCCCGTCCAGATTTAAAGGTAACCCTGATTGAACCCCTTGAACGACGGGTGGAGTTCCTCCAAGAAGCAGTGGTTGGCCTTGATATTGAGGTAATCCGCGGTAGATCCCAGGATGTTAAGAAGACCGCCCACTACGTCACCGCTCGCGCTGTCGCCCCCCTTGAGAAGTTGAAGAAGATTAGCTGGCACCTTTTGAAAACCAACGGCTCCTTGTTGGCTATGAAGGGCGAAAAGGCCCAAGAAGAGATGCTTTCCGTACCAAAAGCGATCCTCCACGAGGTAAATCTGGAGGGAATTGAGCTCGGCCGTATAGTTGAAGTGAAAAAAGGTGCTTAACTACCCACGTGAATGATTCACGTGAAACCAAAAAGGTCGTAGGCACCCGTCGCCTCAAAGAGGCGATGCCAAAACCCGCCTCCCTTCGAATCCTCACCGTGGCCAACCAAAAGGGTGGGGTCGGCAAAACCACCACCACAGTGAACCTGGCAGCGGCCCTTTCTATGGGCGGTTTAAAGGTTGTTGTTATCGATCTTGATCCACAAGGAAACGCATCCACCGCATTAGGTGTTGAACATCTTGATAATGCAGGAATTTATGAAGTGTTGATGGGTCAATCAACAATGTCACATGTAATACAAAAGGTTGCAGGTTTTCCATCACTTGAATGTGTTTCATCAAATACATCTCTTGCACAAGCTGAAATTGAATTAGTTCCAATGGTTGCACGCGAAATGCGATTGAAAGAAGCTATTGAAGAGTTAGTTGCAGATCGCGCAGCGATTGGCGAAACAATTGATTACATCTTTATTGATTGTCCACCATCACTAGGACTTTTAACTATTAATGCATTTACATCCGCAAAGGAAGTTTTAATTCCAATTCAATGCGAGTACTACTCACTTGAAGGTTTGTCACAACTATTAAAAACATTTGAGTTAGTAAAGAAGCGTTTAAATCCAACCTTGAAACTATCAACACTTGTATTAACAATGTTTAACAACACAAACCTTGCCAATGATGTTGCTAATGAAATTAGAAAACATTATCCCAATGAGTTAATTGATATTCCTATCCCCCGCACTGTTCGAGTTTCAGAGGCTCCAGGATTTAAGCAAACCGTTATGACATACGATCCAGTATCACCTGGTGCGATCGCATATATGTCAGTTGCTCGCGAGTTAGCAGAGCGCGGAAAACCATTTGATTCCAATGTTGTTTCAATTAATTACAAACGTGAAGGTGAGATTGCTTAATGGCACGTCGCGGTGGATTAGGTACCGGCCTTGATGCATTGATTCCAACATCTTTAACCGTTGGTGATAAAGAGGTTGGTCAACAAAACCTTGTTGATATCAAAGACATTTCTCCAAACCCACGTCAACCACGCACACACTTTGATCAAATAGCACTTGATGAATTAATCGCATCTATTAAAGAGATCGGCATTCTGCAACCACCGGTTGTACGCCAAACAAAGCCTGGTAAGTATGAGTTAATCATGGGTGAGCGTCGCTTCCGTGCCGCTAAAGCTGCAGGGTTAACAAGTATTCCTGTCATTATTCGCCAGACCGCCGATAATGAATTACTGCGCGAAGCGCTGATCGAAAATATTCATCGCAGTCAATTAAATGCGATTGAAGAAGCGGCGGCGTACTCGCAACTACTAACAGATTTCAACTGCACCCACGATGAGTTAGCTGTGAAGTTAGGACGTTCACGTCCATTAATTTCCAACACCATCCGTTTAATGAACCTTCCACCATCTGTTCAACAAAAGGTTGCATCAGGTGTTTTATCAGCAGGTCATGCTCGTGCACTATTGGGTTTAAGTGATGCAGCATCCATTGAAAAGTTAGCTGCGCGAATTGTTTCCGAAGGTTTATCTGTTCGCGCAACTGAGGAGATCATCTCTTCTGGTGCACCAAAGGGACAATCAACCAAGAAGCCAAAGGGTCCAAAATCTGCCAGCCCTGAACTTCAAGAGATCGCTGACACTATTGGTGATGCGCTAGATACCCGCGTAACAATTCAAGGAAGCGCGAAAAAAGGAACAATTGTTATTGAGTTTGCTGGTGCACAAGATTTACAAAGAATTACAAAAGTGATTTCAAACTAACCCTTTAATTCAAAACCTTTACGGCTCGCCATCTCTTGCTTGATAACTCCACCGAGCGCCTTCACACCTTCGCGAATTCGTTCCGGTGTTGGGTAGCAATAAGACAAACGCAAGGACCATGAACCAAAACCATCCGCATAAAAAGCGGTTCCTGGAACATAGGCAACCTTTGCAACAATCGCCTTTGGCATCAACGCAGTTGTATCGATTTCAGGTGGCAAGGTAACCCACACATAAAAACCGCCACCTGGCTTTGTCCATTGAGCTGTTGCTGGGAAATGCTCATCCAATGACTCCAACATCGCATCACGGCGCACCTTATATAGCTCGCAAAATGAAGCGATCTGATCGCGCCATGGCTGATCAGCTAAGTAGTTAGAGATCGTTAATTGAGTGAAGTTAGATGGACACAAAATCGAGGATTCGCTGGCGATAACCAGTTTTTCCTTCAGTGATGGCGGAACTAAAGCCCAGCCCACGCGTAATCCGGGTGCGATTGTCTTGGAAAATGATCCTAAATAAATCACATTCTCTGAATCTTCAGCACGCATCGCATTAGGAGATGGCTTATCAAAGCCCAACAAACCATATGGATTATCTTCAACAACAAAGATGCCAGCTTCGCGACAGATATTTAGAATTTCTGTACGGCGGGCTGCTGGTAATAAAACACCACTTGGATTTTGGTAATTAGGGATTGTGTACAAAAACTTAATCTTGCGACCAGCTGCGCGCACAGTTTTAATCGCCTCTTGTAATGCAGATGGAACTAAACCATTCTCATCTGTTTCAACATGCACAACAGATGCCTCATATTGATGAAAAGTTCCGAGCGCTCCAACATAGGAAGGTGCTTCACACAAAACAACATCCTGTGGATCTAAAAAGATGCGTGAAATAAGGTCCAACGCTTGTTGTGAACCAGTTGTAACTAAAACATCATCAGGGTTTGCGCGAATTCCTTCAAGCGCCATTACCTCACAGATTTGTTCGCGAAGTTTTGGATGACCTTGACCATTTCCGTACTGCAACGCCTCTTGGCCATTTTCACGAACCAAGTTGTTAACAACATCAGCCATCATTCCCATGGGAAGTGCTGAAAGATTTGGCATTCCACCCGCAAGTGAAACGATCTCTGGGCGTGATGCCACCGCAAAAAGTGAGCGAATCTCACTTGGCTTCATGTGCGCGGCTCGAGAGGCAAATCTTTCTTCAAGATTTTGTGGAGCACCTGTCGAGTAGCGTTGCGTGATATCAGACATGGCGTAAGTCTCCCATACCCAAGGGATTGCTTGAGCGTTATTTAGCGGCGAATACCGGCTTTACGTAGATCTGAAATTCGCAAAGTTCCAGTTTTTGCATCATCTTCAGCAGCTAAATACAGCCGTTGGATTGCAATTACTAAGGCTTCAGCGATGACATCACGAAAATCTGGTCTAGAAATTCGCGAAATATCTCCGGGGTTGCTGGTGTACCCCAAATCAATCCGAACAGTTGGCGCCGTTGTTAATCGCAGTAAATCCCATGTTTTTGCATGGGTGCGGCAGTTTGCTAAATCGGTGCGTGCGCAGATTTCTCGTTGCACCAATGATGCAAATCTTTCACCAACAATTGAGTGAACACCATGCGCATCACTGCCATAAAAATACGTTGCAGCACCATGTGCTTTATCGTTGATGTAAGTGTCTAGGTTTAAGGAAATCATTAAGTCAGCGCTACTTTTATTACTAAATGCGATCCGCTCTTGTTCAGAAGGATTGTTTGTAGCACCACGTGTAAGAAAGACAGATGCACCTAAAGCAAGCAAACGACCCTCTGTTCGAACCGCAACATCGTAAACAAGTTGATCATCACCATCAGGGTTTAAAACAATTACCTTGTTTGCTAATGCTGGTCCACGACTTTGTTGCGTCGCAGTCTGGCGCATTGCAGAAGGTGCTCCCCCAGAAACAATCTTGGTTAATCGAATTAACGCGACCATTGTTGCCGGTCCACACTTCCCATCTACTGTGGCACCTACCGATTTTTGAAACTCTTTTACCGCTGCTTCAGTACGTGGACCATAAATTCCATCTACGCGACCGCAATCAAAACCCATCTCAGTTAAACGTGCTTGTAACGCTGCAACATCATCTCCGCGCATAAGCGGTGGTTCTTGCAAATACAGAGAACGATCTCCGAGCTTCCAGCGCGCTTCTTCTAATGCGCGTGCAGTGACCGCATCAACAAAACCCGTGACATCAAGGCCACGGGCTTGTTGAAATGAGCGGATCTCCGACTCGGTTAAATCTGACATGAATTTATGCGAGGAAGCTTTCTAGATCCTTTAGTAGCGCTGGCTTTGGCTTAGCACCAACGATTTGCGTTACAACTTCGCCATTAACAAAGACATACATAGATGGAATTGATGTAATTCCATACTTAATCGCAATCGCTGACTCTTCATCTGTGTTGAGCTTTACGATCTTGATCTTTGAACCGTACTCATCTGAAATCTCTTCAAGGATTGGGCCAACTGCGCGGCATGGACCACACCATTCAGCCCAAAAATCAACCAAAACGGGGGTGCTGCTCTTAAGAACCTCTGCATCAAAGGTTGCTGTCGTTACCTTGCTTGTTGCCATCGTCATACTCCTCTTTATTGTCGGTTTTAATCCTTGTGTTAAAAATTAATGAGCTAAAAACTTCTCTGCATCTAACGCCGCCGCACATCCAGAACCTGCAGCTGTAATTGCTTGACGGTAGGTGTGGTCCACCAAATCGCCACATGCAAAGACTCCCTTTTGATTGGTGCGTGTCGAACGGCCTTCACAAATTACATAACCTTCATTATCTAAATCAATCTGTCCAGTTAATAGCTCGCTACGTGGAATATGTCCGATAGCAACAAACAAACCGGTGAAAGCACGTTCTGATTCAGAGCCATCAATTGTGTTGCGAAGCTTTAACGCTTCAACCTTGTCTGCGCCTAAAACATCAATTACTTCGGTGTTCCACAAAAACTCAATCTTTGGGTTTGCCTTTGCGCGATCAGCCATAATCTTTGAAGCGCGCAATGAATCACGACGGTGAATCAAAACAACCTTATCTGCAAAACGAGTTAAGAATGTTGCCTCTTCAACCGCGCTATCTCCACCGCCGACAACAGCAATTGTTTGTCCGCGGAAGAAGAAACCATCACATGTTGCACACCATGAAACACCATGGCCAGATAAACGCTTTTCATTGACTAAACCAATTTCGCGGTAAGCACTTCCTGTTGCAAGAATTACCGACTTAGCTCTAACAGTGTTTCCAGAACCATCCTTTAACACCTTGATATCGCCGGTTAAATCCATTTCGACAATGTCATCGGTAATAAGTTCTGCACCAAAACGCTTAGCTTGCTTGCGCATGCTGTCCATTAAATCTGGACCCATGACTCCATCGGTAAACCCGGGAAAGTTTTCAACCTCAGTTGTATTCATCAGTGCACCACCTGCGGTGACAGAGCCTTCATAAATAATTGGATCTAACTGCGCGCGAGCAGCGTAGATCGCAGCCGTGTATCCAGCTGGACCTGATCCAACAATTACGACATTTCTTACATCACTCATGTGTGCTCCCTAGACCCCGAAATCTAATGGTTTTCCTCTGGTTTTGTTGAACGGCGCGAGATTGAACTGCCTAGGTGGCGGATCATCGATATCTCCTCAACCTTGAGCGCTTTAGCGGCAAAGATGTAGCCAAAGAATGCGACAACCATCACAAGTAGTAGTTCACCCGCACGAGCTGCAGGTGAAAGTTCAACCCCAACAACCGCGATGTACTCCACCATTGCAAACAATGGAAGCATTACAAGTAAGGCTGCAGTAAGTAAACGCATATGTTGCGTCAAAAATTCCCGGATCGATAACTTTCCAGTGTGCTTCTTCAATAAACCTAAAGTCACCAATAAACCAACGAGATAACTAAAGGAGAAAGCCACACCTAATCCAACGGTAACCCAACGAGTTTTCAAGAACTCAAGGAATAAGTAAGACAGGGCTACTGAAATAACATTGATAATCAAAATAGAAATTACTTGTGTGCGTGTATCTTCGAAGGCGTTGAATCCACGGATTAAAATTAAGTTAATAGAAAAAGCAACTAATCCAAAGCTCAACGCTGATAAAACATAACCGATGTAACGAGAGTCTTCAGTTGGAATTCCAATAAAGATAACTTCAGTGATTAATGAACCAAAGAGTAAAAAGGCAACAGCGCTAGGAATTGTAATTACACCAACTAAACGAATCGCACGGACTAACTGTGCCTTTACTTCCTCACGCTTTCCATCAAGTGCTAATTTTGAAATATGGGGCAAGATCGCAGTAATAATTGAAATCGTCACAATGGAATACGGCAACAACATAACAAAGTATGCGTAGGTATATGGCGTGTATCCCACACCTGTTGTAACACCCTCTTGTGCGCTTCTCACCGCAGCCGATGTTGCAACATTGACAGTCACCAAATAACCAAGTTGCGAGATCAATACATAAATTAAGGTCCAACCCGCCAAATTAAATGATTTACCCAATCCACTCAAACCAAGTTTGGGTTTAATGGTTATGCCTAAACGTTTAATAACCGGCACTAAAGCCAAGGCCTGTACGACAACACTGAACGTCGTACCCCATCCCAGAATTTGAACCTGGGTATCGGTGATATTTGAGATATTTACACCCGGTGATAGCAGCAAGAAGCCGCCAAACAAGGCGATTCCAACGAGGTTATTGGCGATCGGCGCCCACATAAGCGGTCCAAATGAACCTCGAGCATTTGCAACCTGGCCCAACATTGTAAATAAACCAAGAAAAAAGATCTGCGGTAAGCAGTACCGAGTAAATGCAATCGCGATCTCTTTCTCAGCTTCAAAGCCTTGAGTGAAGAACTCTGGTGCATACAAACGCACTAATGCAGGTGCAAAATACATTCCAAGTAAAACTAAAACCAAAAGAATAAGAGAGATTGTTGTAATTAAACGAGATGCAAAACCATCTCCACCATCTTCATGGTCAAAGGATCTAACCAATTGCGGAATAAAGATTGCGGTAAGCGCACCACCGACAAGCAAGTTGTACAAAATATTTGGCATTGTGTTTGCAACGTTGTAGGTATCTGCAAGCAAGGCCGTGCCTAAAACCGCAACAATCAAAATTCCGCGGATAAATCCTGTAATTCGAGAAAGGATTGTTCCAAGCGCCATAATCCCCGATGCACGGAAGAGTTCATTGGATTTCATTTAACCCTCCTTCGAACTCGGCGGACACTTTGAGCAACAGCTGCCAATAAGAGAAGTATGGCTGCACCTGTCGTAAACCATGTCACCTTTGAATCAATAACCGTTGAATTTAAGGTTAACAACGCTTCAGGCACTACCTCGGTGTCATCCTTAGAGCTTGTGATGAAAACAGAGACACTTGTTTGACCAGGGGCGATGACATCGACCTGCATTTCAAGCTGTCGCTTGGAGTTTGCAGGGATCAATACATCATCAAAACTATCGACAACTACACGGGAGTTAATTGGCAACATCGCAATATCAACCGTTACATCGACCGGAAACTCATTGATGACTGTTACCGGAAGTTTTACCGACGAGGTAGTAATTTGATACTTACCGCTATTAATGCGCAACTTATTAACCATCGCATTTACAGCCTCAGTTGCACTATAAGAAAAGTAGTTTCGAGAATCCTTATCCAAAGTTGGCGATAACAACTGAGCTAAACGAGCGCGCAGTTGGATCAATTCAGGGGTATCTACAACTCGAGATAAACGGGTCAACGCCTTGCGATTATCGCTATAACTCTTGCGTAAAGGGTTACTTAAACCAGATTTTCCAACACTCCACTGAACCTCTGGCTCGCTACGAACAATTCGACCGAGCGCTAACTGCAAACGATCCTGTCCATACGCGTAGTAATTTTTCAACTCACTTGGTGCCAATCGTTTAGCCAGCGAGACATCTGGATTTCCATATGCCAATGCAACGACATCATTGCCCGCTGTTACCCGCTTCAACTGAGTTAACCATGCTGTTGCAATCTCTTTTCCACCAGGCTCTGCCTCCGTTGCCAAGGTGTACTCATTAGCCATCAGAATTACTTCATCAATCAAAGCGGCATCAATAACCCACGTGCGATTTTTTGAAATGGGTTGAAAAACCTTTAACCCTAAATCACCAGATGGCGTCAAAGCTTGAGCTAAATCATCATTACGAAACTCGCCCGTGAAAGTTTGATGAACAGGACTTGTAATTCGAATTACAGTGTTTGCCGCTGACGCTTGAGGCATCACCAACAATAAGAATGCAGAAATAACAACAAGAGCTAACTTTTTCATGTAGTTAGCTCCGCACTGCGAGCAATTAACTTCTTTTCATCAGGATAAGCAAGACGATCTACGATCTCCTCTAACGGAAACCACGAAACCTCATCGACTTCACTTTCTTGTGCAGCTAAAACCCCGCCGACTTCTGTAAACATAAAGTGATGAACAGTTTTATGAATTCGCTTTCCACCAGCCATAAACCAAAAATCAATAACTCCCAATGATTTTGTAATACTTGATGTAATTCCCGTTTCTTCTGCAACCTCGCGGATCGCAGCTTGCTCAGGTGTTTCACCCTCTTCAATATGTCCTTTAGGCAAAGACCACAAAACCCTTTTACCTGTTGCATCCTTGTGGTCGTAGCGACCAATCAATAAACCCTTGGTTCCAGTTGAATCAATAACTAAACCACCAGCACTAACCTCATCAACGCGCTTTGCATACGGGCGCTTTGCTTGAGGACCCTTATTAGGAGTCGTTTGAGTCTGTGGTTGTGGGCCGCGGTTACCGGAACGCTTACGTTTCCGTTTCTTCTTCGTGCCTTCGCTGCCCGCACCAGGTGCCGGGATCATGAAGTAAGGATAGTGCTTTAACCTTACTTATTGTGAGTAACTCATTAGGCGCGGCAGGAGAGTTAGCGATCCGTTCATTAATTGAACGCGCTCCTCTCGCCAGCTCCCTTGCCCAAGCCTTCAAGGCTAAGGGCTTTACCTTAGCGCTGGTTGGTGGACCAGTGCGCGATGCAATTTTAGGTCGCTTAGGAAATGATTTGGATTTCACAACAAATGCACACCCATTAGAAACAAAAAAGATTTTGCAATCATGGGCTGACAATGTGTGGGATACCGGAATTGCATTTGGAACCGTTGCAGGAAAACGCGGTGACACAACTGTTGAAGTAACAACATACCGAACTGAAAATTACGATCCCGATTCTCGCAAACCAGAGGTTGAGTATGGTGATTCAATTGATGGAGATTTATCGCGACGTGATTTCACTGTTAACTCAATGGCTCTTGAATTAACTGGGGAAAAACCTGAGTTCATCGATCCATTTAATGGTTTACAAGATTTAGCTGCAAAGATTTTACGTACACCTGTGCGTCCTGGAGACTCATTTAATGATGATCCATTGCGAATGATGCGTGCTGCACGTTTTGCAAGCCAATTAAACTTTGAAATCGCACCAGAGGTTTTAAGTTCCATGAAGGATTTGGCACATCGCATATCAATTATTTCCGCCGAACGTGTGCGCGATGAGTTTACAAAAATTATGATGTCTGCAAATCCGCGTATCGGAATAACACTTCTGGTTGATTCTGGTCTTGCCGATATTGTCTTGCCCGAAATTCCAAAGCTGCGTCTTGAAGTTGATGAACACCATCACCACAAAGATGTGTATGAGCACTCAATTACGGTGCTAGAACAAGCGATTGAACATGAAGATCGCCTTGGTGGTCCCAACCTTGTCATTCGCTTAGCTGCACTATTGCACGATATTGGTAAGCCAAAGACACGTGCCTTTATCGAAGGCGGCGGAGTTTCATTTCATCACCACGAAGTTGTTGGTGCACGCCTTGCCAAGAAGCGCTTACAAGCGCTGCGCTTTGATAATGACACCATCGATGCTGTTGAGCTATTAACAATGCTCCACCTTCGTTTCCACGGATACGGCGAGGGTGAATGGACCGATTCAGCTGTGCGCCGATATGTGCGCGATGCAGGCGAATTCATTACACATTTACATGTATTAACACGTGCCGATTGCACTACGCGCAATAAAGCAAAGGCTGCGCGTCTGTCTGCAACCTATGACTCTTTAGAAAAGCGCATTGAAGTTTTAATGGAGCAAGAGGAGTTATCAAAGATCCGTCCAGATCTAGATGGCGCTCAAGTTATGCAATTGCTAAATTTGAAACCTTCACGTGAAGTTGGACAAGCGATGGATTTCTTAATGGAACTACGTCTTGAACAAGGTCCAATTGGAGAAGAGGCTGCCACAAAAGCTCTTCTTGAATGGTGGGCTAGTAGGTAGCTTTAAATTTACTTGGACGCAGAACAACAACTGCGACCAACAAATAAGCGCTCATGACAAAGAGCGGCACCTTTGCAGTTACTCCTGATGTTGGTAGCAACAACGCTGCAATTAATCCACCGCTCACAATCGCTGCGTTTACAACGACATCGTAAACAGCAAAAACTCGTCCACGGTAGTAATCATCGATCTTGGATTGCACAAGCGCGTCATTTGTAACCTTAATATTTTGTCCAAAAAATGCCGTTAAAAAGGCGGTAACCGATAAAGCGATCTCGGTCTGCCACACCACCAAAAAAATTGGCGAGACTGAACTGGCAAACATTGCAAACTTAATCCAGCGATGACGACCGAAACGAGCAACACCATATGGTGCTAAGAATGCGCCTAAGAAAACACCAATTCCTGCAATTGATAATGCAATTCCAAAACCTTGTAAACCATCTTCAGGTCGGGATGGATCATTAAATGTGTTGCGCTCTAATAACAATGCGGTCAAAGTTAAAGCGGTTAAACCACCTCGATGAACCGCAGTTGCCACAATTCCTCGGGCTGTATCAATATTTTTTCGAAGGAAATCAATTCCTTCACGCATATCGGTAAAACCCTGTCTAAAGGAGGCGGCAGCTTTCTCATGCTCCTGGGGGCCGATCTCGTACTTATGTAATCGTCCTGAAAGAAGCGCAGCGGTGAAGTAACCACCAGCTGCCATAAGAATAAGTAAGGAATCAGCGTGATCGGCAAGGGCTGCACCATCAACCAACGCACGAACACCAACACCGATTCCACCACCAATAACAACTAAAACAGAGCCACCAGTAACTGCAATTGCATTTGCGGTGATCAAAGACTTTGAATCGATTAACAAAGGTAAACCTGCAGATAACGCCGCAAGAATTAAACGATTAATTCCAAATGCAACAAGCACAACAACGGTGAGTGCAACACCAGTTGTTCCACTAAATACCAAAAGTGCAACTAAAAAGAGATTTGCACTACGAGCTAAGTTTGCATAAAACAATGCACGCTGGCGTGAAACCCGATCGAGAATAGTTCCAACAAAAGGTCCAACGATGGAGTACGGCAATAAAACAACGGCAAAACCAATTGCAGCACTTAACGCATTTGCTTGGCGTTCAGGTGAGAATAAAACAAAGGATGCGAGTGCGCTTTGAAACACCCCATCGGTCATTTGACCCGTCCATCGCACCGCAAGCAGCCGTGAAAGCCGCGGATGTCGAATCAATCCAGCAAAGCTCATAAGAAAGAGCGTAACCCTCTATTTGGGATTATTCTTCTCCTTAATGAAATCGCAACGATCATTCATCGATTATTCACTCGATAAGCGAGCTACCTTGATAGCGCTCTTTCGAGGAACTGTTGATGCCTGCGATGCCGACCCTTATTTGATGCGTGCTGCAAAATGGCATGGCGACAAGGTCGATCGCAACTGCCCAGTATGTAAAAAGGAAGAGCTTGTTGAACTTCGTTACACCTTTGGTGAACAACTGGGCCAGTACTCAGGTCGCATTAAGACTCCCCGCGAATTAGTAGAGATGGAACGTCAATTCGGAGAGTTCACCGTCTACATCGTTGAGGTCTGCCGCAACTGTTCCTGGAATCACCTATGTGCCTCATACATCTTGGGAGATGGAGTTGAACGAAAAGCCCCGCGCAAGGTACGCACCTTGGAGGATGAGGATTACGCCAAGGGATAGCATTGCCAAATGGCCCGTAAATTACTGATTAGAGCCACGGTTTTTCTTGGCGGCTTTGGATTTGTCGCTGGCTCTGTGTTGTTTGCTCTTGCCTATTTCACCGTTGATATTCCAGATCCCAACGCATATGTAAATAGTCAATCAACAATTATTCAGTACTCCAATGGTGAGGAGATCGGTCGCGTAGGCACCCAAAACCGACAGATTGTCCCGTTAGCAAAAATTCCTCTTAATGTGCGTCATGCAGTCTTGGCAGCAGAGGATAAAAACTTTTATTCCAACAAAGCATTTTCAGTAACAGGAATTTTGCGTGCAGTTGTCAACAACTTGCGCGGTGGTTCATTACAAGGTGGATCAACAATTACTCAGCAATACGCTAAGACCGCCTTTTTAACACCAAGCCGAACAATTCAGCGAAAGATCAAAGAGCTTGTTATTTCAATTAAGTTAGAGAATCAGCTGTCAAAGGATCAAATCTTTGAAAGTTATCTCAACACCATTTACTTTGGTCGCGGTTCTTACGGTGTGATGACAGCATCACAGCAGTACTTCAATCGCAACGTTGATCAACTTACCAATGCGCAAGCGGCGGTCATCGCATCAATCCTGCGCTCCCCAGGACTTTATGATCCAGCCTTTAAAGAAGGTAACGCTGAACGTTTGGCCAATCGCTTTGAGTATGTAAAGAACAATATGGTGGAAGCTGGTTGGTTATCTAAAGAAGATGCCGCCAAGATGAAACTTCCTACAGTTGCGCCACGTTCTACATCTGGTCAACTGAGCGGCCCAAAAGGACATGTTATTGAAGCGGTTCAAAAAGAGTTAGCAAAACTTGGCTTTAGCCAGGATCAATTGCTAGTTGGTGGACTTGTTATCAAAACAACTTTGGATCAAAAAGCACAACAATCAGCTGTTGATGCGGTTAATAAGTTCTATCCATCAAATGCGCCAAAGGATCTACGTATCGGTCTCGTTGCGATCCGCCCTGGAACGGGCGAAATACTTGCACTTTACGGTGGTCGCGACTACCTAGAGCGTCAGTTAAATGATGCAACACAATCAATTACTCAAGCTGGTTCTACCTTTAAACCATTTGCATTAGTTGCAGCTCTTGAACAAGGAATTCCACTGACATCAATGTGGAACGGTGACTCACCACAAACATTTGATGATGCAGGGAAACCTTATGAGGTTTCAAATTATGGCAACGAAGGTTGGGGCCAAATCAATTTGAGTTTTGCGACAAAGCACTCAGTTAACACCGTCTTTGTTCCACTCGGAATTAAGGTTGGTCCAGACAAGGTTGTAGATGTTGCGCGTCGTGCTGGTATTCCAGAAAGTGTTGCGATGATGCCAACACCGTCTATTGTTTTGGGAACATCCAGCCCACATGTAATCGATGTGGCAAACGCCTACGCGACCTTTGCTGCACAAGGAATCAAATCAAAGCCTTTCTTGGTAAGTCAGGTCTTGGGTTCCAATAAAGGTGTGCTGTATGAAGCAACACCTCAAACCCAAGAAGCATTTAGCAAAGAGGTCATGGCAGATCTGACCTACGCATTAAAGGGAACAATTACCGGTGGTACTGGTGCAGCAGCACTTGCATTGGGTCGTCCTGCAGCTGGTAAGACAGGAACATCTCAATCCAATGCATCTGCTTGGTTTAGCGCTTACACACCACAGATCGCAGCATCGGTTTCCTTCTTCCGCGATAACGCAACACAATCCCTTAATGGAATTGGTGGAATGACCTCACTTACTGGTGGTTCCTTCCCTGCGCGTATCTGGACTCAATTTATGAAGGGTGCGCTCAAGGGCGAACCAATTATGGATTTCCCAGCGCCATCAAATATCGGCGGTCTTGATCCTGTTGTAATGACTTCTGGTGGAAAGCAAACACCTAAGCCTTAATGAAGATTCGAGCTTTAATCGCATTAGCAATCTTTGCTTCGCTGCTTTCCTTTGCCAAGTTTAGCCATTGCGAAAACAGCGGCTGGGCAATGCCAGATCAGTACATTCACGCCTGCTATAGCGATCTTCCATCACTGTTTGAAGCTCGTGGGCTTAGTACTAATCAATGGCCGTACGCAAGTGCAGATAACAGTGTTGAGTATCCAGTTTTAACCGGTCTTGTTATGTATGCAACCTCATTTGGTGCAAACTCCCCTGCAACTTATTTCAATATCAATATCTTCTTTTTAATTCTGTTATTGATTGCGACGGTATTAATTGTCAGAAAAATTCGACCAGAGTTTGCTTATCTGGTTCCAGTTGCTCCCGCAATGATCGCTTCCCTTTTTATTAATTGGGATCTGTGGGCGATTGCAACGATGATGTTGGCGATTTATTGGTTTGATCGCAAGCAATATTTGAATAGCGCCTTGTTGCTCGGCGTTTCGATTTCAACAAAGTTTTTACCAATCTTCTTACTGATTCCAATTGTTTTCATTTTTTGGCGAGATGGCAAAATCAAAGAAGCAATCAAATACTGCGCGACTACCTTTGGTATCTGGATTCTAATCAACGCACCATTTGCAATTACAACCCCAACCGGTTGGTGGCGTTTCTACAAACTCAATTTGGAACGTGGACCCGACTGGGGATCGATCTGGTTAGCACTGCAACAACTTGGAGTTAACCTAACTAATCTCAACTGGCTTTCAATCCTCTTATTACTCATTGCATTAACTGCAATTGCTGTCCTGCTCTTTGAATTACAGTACACACCAACCCTTGCATCAGTTTCATTCTTTGTAATCGCTTCAGTAATGCTGGCGAGCAAGGTGTACTCACCACAATATGTTTTATGGTTAACACCTCTTGCGGTAATCGCCTTAACAAATACAAAAGATCTGCATGCATTCTGGGTATGGCAAGCAACTGAGGTTATGTATCACGTAGCAATCTGGCAACACATCGCACAGGTCACCGATGCAAAGTTTGGCCTCGGCCCAACCCCGTACGCGATCCTGACCTTGCTCCGAATCGGGGGCACGATCTACCTGATGGCGATCCTGGCCCGCCGGGCGTTGCAGGCTCGAAATACGCACAGCAAGCTGCTCGATTTACTATTTGAGGGCTCCAAGCCTTACCCTTAACCCCCACCAAAGCTCGCTTTGTTGGGAATTTAACCCTCCTGTCACGGAAATACCGTGGCCGTCTTAGTCCAGAGGAGGTCGGGTTAACACATGCGTCATTATGAACTTATGGTCATTCTTGATCCAGAACTAGAAGAACGCACAGTCACACCAAGCCTAGAAACATACTTGAAGATCATCAAAGACTCAGGTGGAACAGTCAACAAGCTCGACTTGTGGGGCCGTCGCCGTATGTCTTTTGAAATTCAGAAAAAAGGCGAAGGTATCTACGCAGTAATCGATATGAACTGCGAACCAGCAGCGATTAAGGAATTAGATCGCCAGCTTAATTTGAACGAATCAGTGTTACGCACAAAGGCAATGCGTCTAGACGCATAATCTTTTTGCATACATGATGCTTGGACTCCACGAGTAGATAGAGAAGAGGAAATAAAATGGCAGCAGGAGATACAACAATCACAATGATCGGCAACTTAGTTGACGATCCAGAGCTTCGTTTCACACCATCAGGTGCGGCCGTTGCAAAGTTTCGCGTTGCATCAACACCACGCTATTTAGATAAGCAAACCAATGAATGGAAAGATGGCGAGAGCCTTTTCCTTCAGTGTCAGATCTGGCGTCAAGCAGCTGAAAACGTTGCAGAGTCACTGACAAAAGGAATGCGCGTCATCCTTTCTGGTCGTCTTAAGCAACGTTCATATGAAACTAAAGAGGGCGAAAAGCGCACCGTCTTTGAGGTAGAAGTAGATGAAGTCGGTCCATCACTACGCAATGCAACAGCGAAGGTCACAAAGGCCCAGCGTGCAGGCGGAGCTGGCGGATACTCTGCACCAGCTGCAGCGGATTCATTTAATGAAGACCCATGGGCAGCAGCATCATCCTCTGCGCCAGCAGGTGGTGGATGGGGAACATCCACAACTGACGAGCCACCGTTCTAAAACCTAATTAATCAACCGTCCATCCATTCCTAGTTCACACGACTAGGGCCCGAAAAGGAGCACCATAATGGGAGCAAGAAATAACAAGGCTCTACGCGAGCCTAAGAATAAGAATGCAAAAGCTGCAGCCTTAAACAAGAAGTTTAAGAAGAAGCCTTGCAGCTTCTGCCAGCAGAAGGTCACATTTATCGATTACAAAGATATTGCAACCCTTCGCAAGTACATTTCAGATCGCGGCAAGATCCGCGCTCGCCGCGTTACAGGTGCATGCACACAGCACCAGCGTTCAATCGCAACAGCGGTAAAGAACAGCCGTGAAGTAGCACTACTTCCTTACACATCATCAGCGCGATAAGGGGATCTGACAATGAAACTAATCCTTACTCGTGAAGTTGCAGGCCTAGGCACTGCAGGAGATGTTGTAACTGTTAAAGATGGATTCGCTCGCAACTTCTTGTTGCCACGCGGAAACGCAATCGCTTGGTCACAAGGCGGAGAAAAGCAGATCGAAAGCATTCGTCGCGCGCGTTCAGCACGTGAAGTTCGCGATATCGATCACGCCAAGGAGATCAAGGCAAAGCTTGAAGGTGCAACAGTTGTTGCTAAGGCAAAGGTTGGCGCTAAGGGCGCACTCTTTGGTTCAGTAACTGACAAAGATGTTGCAGCAGCGATCAAGGCAGCAACTGGTCTAGATATCGATCGTCACACGATCGCTACTAAGGGCCACATCAAGAAGCTTGGTAGCCACGATGTAAAGATCTCTCTAGGTCACAACGTTGTTGCAAAGGTTTCAGTAAGCGTTGTGGCTGACAAGTAATCAATAAAATTAAAGGGCCCGTCGCGTATGCGGCGGGCTTTTTATTTGTCTGGTCGTGTCGTTGCAATCGGATTAATAACCCTTGAGACTTTACCCATGAAGAAGTCCCTACTCGCGCTCTCCTTGATTTTCGCACTCCTTGCTCCAATCAGCGCGACCGCGGCAACCAAAACTGGAACAAGCTGCAAGAAAGCGGGACAAACTTCAACCTATGCGGGCAAGAAGTACACCTGCGTAAAGAGCGGCAAGAAACTTGTGTGGAACAAAGGTGTACCCGTTGCTAAGCCAACTCCGGTTGCAACACCAACTCCAACCCCAACACCGGTCACAACACCAACACCTACGCCCACACCAACCCCAACACTTCCTTCAGATTTAAGTACCCGAAGTGAGATCACACCAATTTCAGGGTTGAGTGATTTAGCTATATGTAAAACCTCGGATGTAACTACCAGAAGCAGCGGTTCAAACGGCTTTCCACGCCCTGAAGGCTCTCTGTATGGGAAGGTCAACCCCAAGATCCTATTTCTTCCTTTAAGTTTTTCAGACACCCCAGCATTTTCAGATACAGATTTAAGTCGCATGCAATCAGTCCTCAATGATGTACAAGAGTTTTACAAAAGAACATCATATGGATCTGTAAATTTAAGTTTTGAAATCCCAGAGAAATCAAAGTGGCTTTCAATTGAAAAAACAGCTGAGTCATATGGATTAACAAATCCACGCCCTCAACAAAACAATACCGACGCCCTAAAAGAGATTCTTACTAAAGTTGACCCATCAATTAATTTCGATCTTTATGACGGTGTCATTATTGAAACCGCACGTTATCCCGGAAATGGTGTGGGCCAAGCTTTCTTAGGACAAAGATTTCCAACCCGCAATGGAACAGCGAAAGGTGTTTCATTAGAGACCGCATATGCAGCTGGAAGTTTTCAAACTCTAGCTCACGAACTCGGACATACATTGTTTGGGCTAGAGGATTTATATGTATTTCTCAATGATCAGCGGCCATCAGTTCCTGGGGGGCCAAACCCAGCAGGGTCGTGGGACATGATGAGTAACTCTTCACGAGAATTTTTTGGGTGGAGCAAACTCCTCAATGGTTGGTTCGAGAGTAATCAGGTTCGATGCCTAACCAAGCAAAGTTCAACGACACACTATTTAGAAAGCTTGGAAAGTTTAGGCAAAGAACCAAAACTTGTTCTGATCAATCTTCAAGAGGGCGTAACAATTGGCGTAGAAGTTCGCCAACGAAGTATCTACATTCCTCGTGGTGTCCTGGTCTATAAAGTGGATTCGCGAATCAATCACGGCGATGGTCCAATCACAGCTCAAAGCGATTTACTTTCAGAAGGTAAGTCACTCGATATCGATGGTTGGCGAATCTCTGCTGTGGTGGAAGGTGTCGATGGAATGTTGGTTAAGGTTGAAAAATTAGGTTGATCTCACAATGTGGTATCTCGAAAATTACTTTGCTCCACAGGGCTGTGTGCATGGATATCGCCTCTGACCTGCACCTTTGAACCAACTGAGAGCAACCACCCACAGTTATACACATTGCATCCACCGTGATGTACACAGGAAAAGAGGGTTATCCACCTACTTATACACAGGATTGTGCACAGGGCCGGAGCTGGATCCTCGCGTGCGATAGGGGTTAGCACCTAGGTTACGCACCAGGTCAACAGGGCTATTTGTCAGTCCTATAAGGGAGGTTATGAGCGTGAGCATCGCCGAACTTCCCAATAACCGCCCCCGTGATCCCAACATTAACTCAGTTGGTGCCGAGTTTGAGCGCACACCACCACAGGATTTAATCGCTGAACAATCTGTTCTCGGTGGAATGTTGTTATCTAAGGATGCAATTGCAGATGTTATTGAAATTATTCGCGATCGCGATTTTTATCGCCCCGCACATGAATTAATTTACGATGCAATTATTGATTTGTATGGCCGCGGAGAACCTGCAGATGCTGTAACAGTTTCAGCAGAGCTTTCAAAGCGTGGCGATATCGCACGTGCAGGTGGTGCACCATATTTGCACACATTGATTTCATCAGTACCAACAGCTGCTAACGCTGGTTACTATGCAAAGATTGTTCGCGAACACGCGATCATGCGCCGCTTAGTTGAAGCTGGAACAAAGATTGTTCAATACGGTTACACAACTGAAGGTGAAGTCGATGAGATGGTCGACCTTGCACAAGCTGAGGTGTACGCAGTTACCGAACGTCGTTCCTCTGAAGATTATGTTCAACTATCAACGTTGTTGCCACAAGCACTTGATGAGATCGAAGCAATCTCAAAGGGAATTGGTGTTGAAGGCGTTAAGACTGGATTTAAAGATCTTGATCAATTAACGCATGGTCTACATCCAGGAAACATGATTATTTTGGCTGCACGTCCTGCGATGGGTAAGTCAACACTCGGTTTGGATATTGCACGACATGCTTCAATTCATGATGGACAAACATCAGTTATCTTCTCTCTAGAAATGTCAAAGAGTGAAATCACAATGCGTATGTTGTCCGCTGAAGCTCGTGTTGGTTTGAACAATATTCGTTCCGGATCTTTATCTGATGACGAATGGTCACGTCTTGCACGACGCATGGGTGAAATTTCAGAGGCGCCATTGTTTATCGATGACTCTCCCAACCTTTCTATGATGGAGATCCGTGCAAAGGCACGTCGTCTAAAGCAGCGCCATGATCTAAAACTTATTGTTATCGATTACCTGCAGTTGATGTCCAGCGGTAAAAAGGTTGAAAACCGCCAGCAGGAAGTATCTGAGTTCTCTCGTCAGCTGAAGTTGATGGCAAAGGAGCTCAACATCCCTGTTATCGCTATCTCACAGCTCAACCGTGGACCTGAGCAACGTACAGATAAGAAGCCGATGCTTTCCGATCTTCGTGAATCTGGTTCTATCGAGCAGGATGCTGACGTTGTTATCTTGTTACACCGTGATGATATGTATGACTCACAAAACAGAACCGGCGAAGCGGATTTAATTGTTGCTAAGCACCGTAATGGACCAACGAGAACAATTACAGTCTCTGCGCAGCTTCACTACGCACGGTTCTACGACATGCCACAGAACCCAGGTGGCGGACAAGACTGGACGCAACAACGCGAATCTACAAACACACCACCGGAAGATAACTTCGGCGCTTAAGCAGCTACAGATCGTGCGCGATCTGCGATGTAAATTCCCACCAACACAATCGCTGCACCAACAAGTTGAATTCCATTCCAACTTTGTTGCAACCAAATCCATGCAAAGACTCCAGCAAGAACTGGTTCAAGCATTCCGATCACACTAGATGTCGACGCGGATAACAATCGCAATCCGCCGATAACAAAAAGGTAAGGAACAATCGTTCCCATTGTGATGATCCACAAAATCAAAACCCAACCCGGCAAGGTATTTCCGGCAAAGACACCTTGCAGATCCATATCAGTTGTGAAAACCTCAAATGGAAACTCCCAGACCGGCATCGAAGAAACCCAAGCAAGAGATGCCATACCAAGCCCCCACACAGTTAGCGATAAGGCTGATCTGTTGGTTCCAAAGTTCTTACCAATTAAAAAGTATGCGGTTAATGCAAAGGCGCTAAAGAGCGCACCCAACAATCCAATGAGATCAAAGCTCAAACCATTCCAGACCTGTGCCAGCAGAATTAAACCGAGCAAGGACAATGCGATCGCACCCCACATTGAAGCGGGCACAAATGATTTGCGCACATACTTAATCCAGAGCGCAATCCAAATCGGTGCGGTGAATTCGACGATCAGCACCAGACTGAGCGGCACCCCACGCTGGATTCCGAGGAAATAACCAGCCTGTACCGCTGCAAAACCAATGATTCCGTAGGCGGCAAGCATGGGGATCAGCTTCTTTGGAGCCTTTAAAGAGTGACGATCAATAACCAGAGTTATCGCCAACAAAATGAAAAATGCACCGATAGATCGCACCTGTGCTAAACGAAATGGCGAGATATGGTCTAAAACGATTGTTGAGATGACCCCGTTAAAGGAGAAAACCAACGCTCCCATAACAAGGTAAAACTCCCCGCGGTGCTTTGTAAGCATTAGGGAAGGTTACCTCACAAAGTTAGAAAGCAGATTCAGGCCTAAAACGCAGATTCAGGTAAATCCATGATTGATCCATCAGTTCCTTCTACGATCTTACGATCTGCGGTGATATGAGGCAGATTGTTGTGAACGAAGAACTTAGCTGCTGCAATCTTTCCTGTGTAGAAATCTGTGTCCTTACCAGCGTTAGGTAGCTTCTCTGCAGCGATATCTGCCTGACGTAGCAACAACCATGAAGTGATGATGTCGCCAACAGCCATTAAGCAGCGTGAAGAGTTAAGACCAACCTTGTAGATATTAACTGGATCTGTTTGTGAATCCATTGCATGTCCAACAAGAACAGCAACAATGCCATTCAAATCGCCAAGTGCCTTAAGCAGCATCTGCTTTTCATCAGCATGTGCGCCACCAGCTTCAGCAAACTTCTGAATCTCTTTGCCGAGTAGACCAAGTGCACGTCCACCATCCTTCACAACCTTACGGAAGAAGAAATCCAAACCTTGAATCGCAGTTGTACCTTCATACAAGGTATCGATCTTTGCATCACGAACATACTGTTCTAGTGGCCAATCGCGAGTAAAGCCCGCACCACCAAATGTTTGTAATGATTCTGTTCCAAGTAGTGTCCAAGACTTTTCAGATCCGTAACCCTTAACAACTGGAAGCAAGAGATCATTTAACTTTTCCATATCCTCGGCGCGCTCTTTATCGCCAGCTTGGATTGCAAGTTCAATCTCATCCTGAATCGATGCGGTGTACAGAACAAGTGCACGCATTCCCTCGCTATAAGACTTCTGAACCATCAGCGAACGACGCACATCTGGGTGCTTAATAATGGTGACACGAGGCGAAGCCTTGTCATTCATTACCTTCATATCGCCACCCTGAATACGCTCCTTGGCATATGCCAATGCCTGCATGTAACCAGCAGAAAGTGTTGCAATCGCCTTTGTTCCCACCATCATGCGAGCAAACTCGATGACCTTAAACATTTGCGCAATACCTTCATGCACTTCACCTAGCAAATAACCAACAGCAGGCTCTTTCTCGCCGAGGTTCACTTCGCAGGTTGCAGAAACATTCAGACCCATCTTGTCTTCAAGCTGAGTTACATAAACACCGTTGCGCTTACCCATCTCGCCAGTTTCAATATCAAACATGAACTTAGGAATTAAAAATAGTGATAGACCCTTTGTTCCTGGTCCGCCACCTTCGCGACGAGCCAAGACAAAGTGAACGACGTTGTCGTAGAAATCAGCATCACCTGATGTGATGTAACGCTTTGTTCCGGTGATGTGCCATGTTCCATCTGGTTGTTGAACAGCCTTGGTACGTCCTGCACCAACATCTGAACCTGCATCAGGTTCTGTTAGCTGCATCGTTGCACCCCAGTGCTTTTCAACCATGTGCTTTGCAATCTTCTTCTGTTCATCTGTTCCAAGAACATAAGCAACCTGAGCAAATGCATAACCAGATGCATAAATGTGAATTGCAGGGTTTGAACCCAACACCATTTCAGCGATCGCCCAACGAACAGATGGAGGAATCTTCATTCCACCTAAATCAACTGGTGCATCAACGCGCCACCATTCGCCATCTACATATGCCTTGTATGACTTCTTAAAACTTTCAGGCAGTGTGACATTTCCAGTTTCTTTGTTGAGAATCGCACCGACGCGATCTCCTTCAACAAAAGATGCTGCAAGATCGTTTTCACATAAACGCTTAACCTCTTCAAGCATTCCCATTGATGTATCGCGATCAACTTCACCGTATGGAGCTACGCCCATAACTTTGTCGCGACCCAAAAGGTCAAAGAGGCAGAATTCAATGTCACGCAGATTCGCTTTGTAATGGCTCATGGGTAAATAGTGCTACCCACCAGTAACTTACGCAACCCTATTTGAGCGTGAGTTTTAAGGGGTCGGCTCGTATAGGCTCACGCCGTGTTACTTAGCGATCGCGATATCCGCGCAGAGATAGCAGCTGGCCGAGTCGGCTGCGAGCCCTTCCATGAGGCGATGATCCAGCCATCATCTGTAGATGTTCGCTTGGACAAGTTCTTCCGTGTTTTTGAAAACCATAAGTACAGCGTCATCGATCCATCAATTGAACAACCAGAGCTAACCCGCGAGGTTGTTGCCGAAGGTGAAGAACCATTTATCTTGCACCCAGGCGAATTTGTTTTGGCCAGCACCTATGAGGTCATCACACTTCCTGATGACATCGCAGGACGTTTAGAAGGAAAGTCTTCACTCGGCCGCCTTGGTTTGCTGACACACAGCACCGCAGGCTTTATCGATCCAGGGTTTAGCGGACACATCACCCTTGAGCTCTCCAACGTTGCCAACCTTCCAGTCAAACTATTTGCTGGAATGAAGATCGGCCAACTCTGTCTCATCAAACTCTCATCTCCCGCTGAGCATCCTTACGGCAGCGAGAAGTACGGTTCACGGTACCAAGGACAGCGCGGACCAACTCCAAGCCGTTCATTCTTAAACTTCCACCGATCCAAGATTAACTAGCGTCGGAATAAACCGACGGAAAGCGCGGTTTAATTAGGCATGGACATCATCATTGTTTTAGCTGTAGTTGCACTTATCGCTGTCTTTTTCATTTCCCAGTACAACCGACTTGTTCGCCTCAACATCACAGTTGATGAAGCGTGGGCACAGATCGAGGTACAACTCAAGCGTCGTGCTGATTTAATCCCTAACTTAGTTGAAACAGTTAAGGGGTATGCAAAGCATGAGCAATCCACCTTTGATGCAGTTGTTACTGCACGTGCAAAGGCAACAACAGCAACAACTGTTGCAGATACTGCAGCAGCAGATGGAATGTTGACACAAGCGCTCCGTGGATTACTTGCAGTCGCTGAGGCATATCCAGATCTAAAGGCATCTGCAAACTTCATGTCATTGCAGGAAGAGCTTTCAACAACTGAAAACAAGGTTGCATTCTCACGTCAGTTCTACAACGACAATGTGCGCTCGCTGAATACCGCTGTAAAAACCATTCCAAGCAGCTTCTTTGCGGGCTTTGCAAAGGTTTCAGAGCGCGAGTTTTACGAGGTTGAAGATCCTCAAGATCGCAACGTTCCAAACGTTTCCTTTAACTAACAATGAACTTTAGAACAATGCAAGCGGCTAACCGCCGCAAAACAATTGGTCTGCTCGTAGGTATGGGCGTATTGATGTGGTGTGTTGTCTATGCAGCACTTACCTACTTTGGTGGATCAGGTGCAGGCATTGTTCCAATCGCAGTTGGTATCGCACTCATTTCAGTGTGGGGTTCTTACTACGGATCAGACAAACTGGTTTTAACGATGACAGGTGCCAAGTTAATTCAAGAATCAGATAATCCAAAGTTATTTGATTTGATTCAAGAGATAACAATTGCATCAGGGTTACCAATGCCAAAGGTTGCTATTGTTATTGATGATGCGCCAAACGCCTTTGCAACAGGCCGAAACCCAGAGCACGCGTTAATCGCATTTACTACTGGAATTTTAGATGTCATGGATCGCGATCAACTGCAAGGTGTGATCGCTCATGAGTTGGCACATGTTGCTAACCGCGACACCTTAGTAAGCGCGGTAGCTGCGACGACAGCTGGTGCGATCGCAATTGTTTCCGACATGTTGACCCGCATGATGTTCTTTGGTGGACGTCGTGATCGCGATAGCAACGCAAACCCAATCGCATTGGTTATCTCACTTGTCATTTTGATTTTGGCACCGCTTGCAGCGGTAATGTTGAAATCAGCGATATCCCGCAAGCGTGAATCACTTGCCGATGCAACTGCGGTTTCCTTTACACGTAACCCCGCAGGCCTTCGTTCTGCGCTAGAGGTTCTTGCTGCGGATTCAACAGTTGTTCAACAACGATCAACTGCGGTTGCACATATTTGGATTGAATCACCATTGGATGCAAAATCAGTTTCTAAGATGTTCTCAACACATCCACCGATTCAAGAACGTATCGCTGTTTTGAAATCTATGGAATCCCTAGGTTAGTTTTTAAACCGCAGCGTAAAAGCTGCGCCCTTTCCAAGCTCAGAAGCCACAGTTACATCGCCACCATGAGCGCGCATCACAGCATCAACGATAGAAAGTCCTAAACCGCTGCCATCTTTACTGTTGCGCTGGCGTGATGCATCGACTCGATAGAAACGTTCAAAGATACGTGCTTGATCCTCTGCTGATAATCCAGGACCGTTATCTGCAACAGTGACAAATGAATCCTTGCCATCTGTAAAGGTCGAAACGGTGATTGTTGTGCCTGCAGGTGTGTGCGCACGTGCATTAGCTAAAAGATTTGTAACCACCTGATAAATCTTGTCCGCATCACCTTTAGTGGCAACACCTGCTGAAATATTTGTTGTAATTGTGTGGTCAGGACCTGCAGCTTGTGCCGATGTAACCGCTTCTTGAACTAACTCACTGAGGTTCACATCAGAAATCACAATTTCACGGGATTGATCCATACGTGCCAGCATCAATAAATCTTCAACTAGGTAACCCATGCGCATTGACTCTTTCTCAATACGTGCGATTAACTCCTGTGTTTTTTCACCTTCAGGGACCGCACCTTGTCGGTGCAGCTCTGCAAATCCGCGAATTGCGGTTAACGGAGTGCGAAGTTCGTGGCTGGCATCTGCAACAAAGCGTCGTAACTTATCCTCGCTCTGCATGCGTGCATCAAAGGCCTCTTCAATACGAGAAAGCATCGTGTTAAGGGATGTACTTAAACGTCCAACTTCAGTATCTGGTTCAAAGTTATCAAGACGGGCGGAAAGATCACCCGCTGCGATTTTTTCTGCAGTCTCTTCAATTCTTTCAAGTGGACGCATACCGACCTTGATTACCTGGCGGGATGCAAAGGCGATAAAGAGCAGAACCAAGCTTCCGATAATTAAAAAAACTGTTCCGATCTGACGCGTTGTTCTATCAAAATCAGCTAGTGATTGCGCAACGATTACCGAACCTAATGATGAAGGTAAAACAGTTGTTGCGACACGAAAATCAGGTCCCGGCGCTTCGATAGTAAAAGGTCTATTGCCGTAAGCGGCAACCTGTCCAGGCAGCAAACCCTTCACATAATCAGTGATTTTGTTGGAGTTTAAGTCTCCGCCGATGCCACCAACCAAGTTACCAAACGGGTCTAAAACCGTTACAGAGATAGAGGTTGGAACACGATTAAGTGGTGTTGCTGCACGTGCAGGCCGATCCTCTTCATCGTTGTCTCGTTCAATTCCGGCACGATCTAAACGATCTGCTGTTCCGCCAACGACACTGAGAAGTTGATCATCAACCTGATGAATTAAATAATCTCGCAGCAGCGCTTGTGAACCAACACCTGCACCAATGAACCCAATTGCAGAAAGGACCAAGACTCCGATCGTTAAACGATTTCGAAGACTTGTATTTGTCCAATCTGCAAGACGGGTTCGCAATCTCATCTCTTACTTAGGCGGCATCCGCAAGCGGTAGCCAACTCCACGTACTGTGTGAATCAGTGGTGGATCAAAGGCATCGATCTTCTTACGTAGGTAAGAGATGTAGGTTTCAACGATTCCCATGTCACCACGGAAATCGTACTGCCATACATGATCCAAAATCTGTGCCTTTGATACAACGCGATCAGCGTTAATAATTAAGTAGCGCAGTAATGCAAACTCTGTTGGAGAAAGATCTAATAGCTCGCCTGCACGACGAACTTCATGAGTTGCCTCATCAAGTTCTAAATCTGCAAAGCGCATCTTCTCATCATCAATTTCAATCTGATCCACACCTGTGCGACGGAGAAGTGCGCGCAAACGTGCAACAAGTTCTTCTAATGAAAATGGCTTAGTCATGTAATCATCGCCGCCAAGAGTTAAACCCTTAACTTTGTCATCCATGCCATCTTTAGCTGTCAGGAATAAAACTCCTGTATCAACACCTTCATTACGAATCTTCTTGCACACCTCAAAACCATCAAGATCAGGCAACATGACATCAAGAACCATTGCATGTGGCTTGAACTCTTCAGCTACACGGAGTGCTTCTGCACCATTGGCCGCAGTGCGGACATCAAAGCCCACAAAACGAAGGCTTGTAGAAATGAGCTCGCTGATGCTTGCTTCGTCATCAACGACGAGAATGCGCTGGCTGTTAACAGTCTTTGAATTAACACTGTCTATAGTGGTTGTCATGGCTAGAGAATGCTCTCATAGCCTGAAAGTTTCCTGAGAACGGGTGGTATTTGCGCTTAGTTTTCCTTGACTGAGCGCAGAAGAACCTGTGCAACATCTAAGACTTCAACGGCAGACTCCTTGGCGTTCATTCCATCGCTGGTCATAACGCGGCAGAAAGGACAGGCCACAGCTAACTCAGTTGCACCCGTTGCGATCGCCTCTTCAACACGATTGATGTTGATGCGAGTTCCGATTTTTTCTTCCATCCACATACGTCCGCCACCTGCACCACAACAAAATGATCGTTCCTTGTTACGTGGCATTTCAGTGAGTTCAACACCAGTTGCTTCCAGAATTTCACGTGGCGGTTGATAAACCTCGTTGTGACGACCCAGGTAACAAGGATCGTGATAGGTCATAGCGGTGTGAGACATCTTGATTGGAAGCAAACGCTTTTCACGCAGCAATTGATTCAACAACTGAGTGTGGTGAACCATTTCAAGTTCAAAGCCTTGTTGTCCATAATCGCGACCAATTGTTGTAAAGCAGTGAGGGCAGGTAACAACAACTTTTTTCTTACCCTTTGGTCGATCACCAAATGCTTCTTTAAAGGTTTCAATATTTTCACGGGAAAGAATTTGATACAGGAACTCATTACCGGCACGGCGTGCAGGATCTCCGGTACAGGTTTCCTTCTTACCAAGAACTGCAAAGTTCACACCAGCCATGTACAACAACTCTGCAACAGCTTTTGTTGTTTTCTTCGCACGCTCTTCATACGCACCAGCGCAACCAACCCAGAACAAGTACTCAACCTCTTCTGGAAGTTCACCTTCAATAACATTGACTGGGAAATCACACTCAGCAATCCATGCTTCGCGATCTGCGCGGTTAGCACCCCAAGGGTTACCCGCCTTTTCAAGATTTCTAAAGGTTCCACCAAGCTCTGATGGGAATTCGGATTCAACCAAAACTTGGAAGCGACGCATGTTAACTATGTGATCCACATGTTCAATATCAACTGGACACTCATTTACGCAGGCACCACATGTTGTACAAGACCACAAAACATCCAAACTAATTGGTGAGTTTTCGCCAACTAACGCTTCATTTTCAACGGTTTTAGCAAAGGCGTGATCGCGCATTGCCATGATTAAAAGCTTTGGTGACAATGGTTTTTCAGTGTGCCATGCAGGACACTGTGACTGGCAACGTCCACATTCAGTACATGTGGACATATCGAGCAGACCCTTCCAAGAAATATCTGCACGTGTTCCAAGACCAAAGACATCATCTTCCTTTGGATCTTCAAAGTTAATTTCCTCGCCATGCGACATCATTGGTGGCAACGCACCCAGTGATGATGTTCCATCAGCGTTACGACGGAAGAAAATATTGAACGGCGCTAAGAAGCGGTGCCATGCAACACCCATCGTTAAATTGCTTGCAATAACAATGAACCATGCCATCGATCCAACAATTTTGATCGTTGCAACGATTTGAATCCAGTTTTCCAATTGACCAAGGGTCATGGATTTAAACATCGCTGCGATAAACCAGGTTGTAATGAAGTGACGATTCCATGCGGTTTCATCAGACAACGCACCTTCTAGACCGCGCAATGCGATGACACAGAAAACAATCAACAAGATTGTGAACTCGACGTAATATGCCTTGCCCATTCCAGATCCCGCAAAACGTGAGCGTTTGTTACGACGGTAGGTAACTTGGCGAATTCCAATCAGCGCGACAATTCCAATACCGGTTGCCCACGCAATTAATTCGGTGATGTACTCATACACCCAGAAATGTCCGATGAACGGCAGCGCAAAATGCGGATCAACAAGTTGTCCGTAAGCGGTAACTAAAGTTCCAAATAAAACAAAGAAACCAACCATGACAAACCAGTGCGCAAATCCAACAACAGTGAAGTTGAACATCTTGGTGTGTCCAAAGATTTCGCCGAAGGCCATCTTGAAGCGCAGCTTCTTATCGTTGCCACGAGTTGGATCTGGTTGTCCCTTCTTATAGATACCGATCAGCTTTGTGGTGCGAACAGCTAAAAGGACCAGGGCGACAACGGTGATGCCATAGGAAAGGCCTGCGAGTGCGAGGTTCATGGGGTAAGGCTAGTCAGCAGGCTCGGGAATAACCCCGAGGGTCCCGGTGTTATCCCTACTGAAACCTGAGTCGCGACGACTCAACCTTTTGGGTAGGATCGACTCAGGTTCAACAAGCCTCGACCCTAAACCAGGCTCGAGAGAGATAAAAGGAGCACACATAATGGCTAGAGCAGTCGGAATCGACCTCGGTACAACTAACAGCTGCGTATCCGTCCTTGAAGGTGGCGAGCCAACAGTTATCGCCAACGCGGAGGGTGCACGCACAACCCCATCGATCGTGGCATTCGCAAAAAATGGCGAGGTCCTCGTAGGTGAGGTCGCAAAGCGTCAATCAGTGACAAACGTTGAACGCACAATCCGTTCCGTTAAGCGTCACATGGGTACTAACTGGAGTATCGATATCGATGGCAAGAAGTACACATCACAAGAAATTTCAGCACGCGTTCTACAAAAGTTAAAGCGTGATGCAGAGGCTTACCTTGGAGAATCAGTAACGGATGCAGTAATTACTGTTCCTGCTTACTTCAATGATGCGCAACGTCAAGCAACAAAAGAAGCTGGCGAGATCGCAGGACTCAATGTTCTACGTATCATCAACGAGCCAACAGCTGCTGCGCTCGCATATGGATTAGATAAGGCTGACAAGGAACAAACAATTCTTGTATTCGACCTCGGTGGTGGAACATTTGACGTTTCACTATTGGAAATCGGCGATGGTGTTGTTGAAGTTAAGGCAACTAATGGCGATAACAACCTTGGTGGAGATGACTGGGATCAAGCACTTGTTGATCACCTAGTAACAACATTTGGATCTGCAAATGGAATTGATTTAACAAAAGATAAGATGGCGATGCAACGTGTTCGTGAAGCCGCTGAAAAGGCAAAGATCGAACTTTCATCATCACAATCTGCTTCAGTTAATCTTCCATACATCACAGTTGATGCTGAAAAGAATCCGCTGTTCATGGATGAAACAATTACACGTGCACAGTTCCAGCAACTAACAGCTGCTTTGCTTGAGCGTTGCAAGAAGCCATTCCAGGCAGTACTTAAGGATGCAGGAATTCCTATTGCAAATATTCACTCAGTTGTACTTGTTGGTGGATCAACTCGTATGCCAGCTGTTGTTGAACTTGTTAAGGAACTTACAGGCGGCAAGGAGCCAAATAAGGGTGTAAACCCTGATGAGGTTGTTGCTGTTGGAGCATCACTACAGGCTGGTGTTTTGAAGGGTGAAGTTAAGGATGTATTGCTCCTAGACGTTACTCCGCTTTCACTTGGTATCGAAACCAAGGGTGGCGTAATGACAAAGTTGATCGAGCGAAACACAACTATTCCTACAAAGCGCAGCGAAGTATTTACAACAGCTGATGACAATCAGCCAGCTGTACAGATTCAGGCATACCAAGGTGAGCGCGAAATGGCTGCTTACAACAAGAAGCTTGGAATGTTTGAGCTAACAGGTCTTCCACCTGCACCACGTGGAGTTCCACAAATTGAAGTTACCTTTGATATCGATGCAAACGGAATCGTTCATGTATCTGCAAAGGATCTTGGAACAGGTAAAGAGCAGAGCATGACCATCACAGGTGGATCTGCGTTATCTAAGGAAGAGATCGAGCGCATGATGGCCGATGCTGAATCACACGCTGAAGAAGATCGTCAGCGTAAGGAAGAGGCAGAAATCCGTAACGCAGGAGATTCACTTCTGTACTCAACTGAAAAGTTCATCAAGGACAATGAAGAGAAGTTGTCACAAGGTGATGCACTTGAGAAGAAGACTGAGACAGAGGCTGCTCTTGCAGAACTCAAGACAGCTCTTGGTGGTTCAAATTACGAGATGATCAAATCTGCAACTGAAAAGGTTGCAACTGTTAGCCAAGCACTTGGTGCAGCGTTGTACGCAGCCGGTGCAGCAGCTGAAGGCGACGCAGCACCTGCAGAAGATGGTGTTGAAGACGCTGAAGTAATTGAAGAAGATCAGAAGTAATGTCAGAGGAAGCTACTGAACAAGTAGTTGAAGAGGTTGTTGAGCCGGGTCAGGAGACTGACCCGGTTGCAACACTGACGGCTGATATACAACGTCTTCAAGCCGAGTATGCAAACTACCGAAAGCGTGTAGAACGCGATCGCGCAGTTGCACATGAAAGCGCAGTCGGCGCAGTTCTTACAGAACTACTAGCGCTACTTGATGATGTTGATCGCGCAGAACAACATGGTGAGCTCACCGGAGGCTTTAAAGCCGTGGCAGACCAGTTAAATTCAATAACTTCACGCATCGGCCTAGAAAAGTACGGCACCGAAGGCGAAGCCTTTGATCCGCAGATTCATGAGGCGTTAATGCATGATGAATCAGCAGATGTTGCAGTCGCGACAGCTTCGAAGATTTTGCAACCTGGCTACAAGTACAAGGAACGCATCCTGCGTCCTGCACGTGTAGCTGTAACAGATCCAGCAGGAGAGTAATCACCCATGGCAGCCAAGGATCTATACGAGAAGGATTTTTATAAAGTCCTGGGCGTAGATAAGAAGGCACCTGCCGATGAGATTAAAAAGAAGTACCGCTCTCTTGCACGTGATCTGCACCCCGATAAAACCAAGGGTGATGCAGCAAAAGAGGAGCAGTTCAAAGCTGTCTCTGAAGCCTATGAAATCTTGTCAGATGCTAAGAAGCGTGCCGAATATGATGAAGCGAGATCATTGTTTGAACGTGGAGGTTTCCGTGCACCACAAGGTGGCGGAGACTTTGGCGACATCTTCGGTGGCGGTAACCCACAAGATATCTTTGCAAACTTATTTGGTGGCGGTGGTCGACGTGGTCCACGTAAAGGCCAAGATCTACAAACTGAAGCAACAATTACCTTTCGCGAATCAGTCTTTGGAACAACCCTTGAACTGCGTTTAGGAATGGATCGCGGTCAATCGCAAAACATCTCTGCACGTGTTCCAGCCGGCGTTAACGATGGCGCAAAGATTCGCATGAAGGGCAAGGGTTCACCAGGAGAAGCAGGACCTGGAGATCTCTTTATTCAACTGCATGTAAAACCTCATCCAATCTTTGGACGCAAAGGTGAAAACCTGACGCTGACTTTGCCAGTGACATTTACCGAAGCTGCATTAGGTGCAGATATCAAGGTTCCCACCTTGTCTGGTGATGATGTAACTGTTCGTATTGCACCTGGAACACCTAACGGTCGCACCCTGCGCGTTAAGGGCCGAGGGGTCACAAAAGGCAGTACTACAGGCGACTTATTGGTCACCGTTGAGGTTCAGGTACCACAACGTGTTGATGGCAAAGCGCTAGATGCACTCAAAAAATTTGCTGAAGAAACCGCTAGCGAAGATGTTCGCTCTGATTTTGCGAATAAGGCGAAGATATGAGCGAGGAGAAAAACACATTGCCAGATGATGATGCTGGCGTTTATGTAATCTCAGTTGCCGCTGAAATCTCTGGGATGCATCCACAAACTCTGCGTCAATATGACAAGTTAGGTTTGGTCTCACCGTCACGTACTGAAGGTCGCAACCGTCGCTACTCATTACGCGATATCGCACTTCTGCGCGCGGTTCAAAAGCTTGTAGGTGAAGGAATCAATCACGCAGGTATCAAGCGCATTATCGAATTGGAATCTGCAATGGCAAATATGGCGGTTGAAGTCGCACAACTTCGCATTGAAGTAGATGCGCTACTGAAAGAAAACCCACCAAAAGGTTTAGCAACCCGCCGCAAAGGCGAGGTCATTGTCTATAAAGAGGACAAGTAATTACAAAAAGTTGATTCGTCCCGACCATTTACCAAGTGTTGGCTCGATCGGTGATTTCAAAATCTTTTCAATAACAGTTGCATAGACATCACGGAAATCAGTTGTTACCGCTAAATCATTTTTGTATAAGTTCTTCAGCGAAGGTTGTTCTCCGTAGAAACCACCCTTTACCTTGTTGCCAATTACAAACATAGGTCCTGATGTTCCATGATCTGTTCCTTGTGAACCATTACCGACAACACGGCGACCAAACTCGCTGTAGACCATGATCGTTACATCATTGCTACGTGTAGTTGATTTCAATTGGCCCATAAAGCGAGTTAAGGAATCTGAGACAACACCTAATAGCTCTGCTTGAGCATTTGCTTCATTTGCGTGGGTATCAAAACCACCCAAAGAAACAGACCACACCTTTGTTGGCGATCCTGCAGCGATCAACTTGGCAACAACATCGAGCTGTTGAGCCAAATTGCTATCTCCGCCAGCGTTTCCGCCATTGGTTGTAGGCAGATCTGGATCTACTGGAGCAGGTGCCTTTAAAACAGGTTGAACATTGGTTGAAACACTAAACAAATTGCGCATCGACGTCGCAGCTGCAGCCATGAGCTTTGAATCCTTATTAGATGGCTTCGAAAGCTGCGCACATTGATTGGCAAGGGTTCCCTTTGGAATAACTAATCCACCAAGCGGCAGAGCAGAGCCAGAACGCTTTGCACCTGCAAGCATCGGAGGCAAAACAGAGCCTAATGAGATCGCAAGCATTGGATCTTCACTTTGTGAATCAACCCAACGACCAAGCCATCCCGTATTGATGTGTTTTTCAGGAGATGCGGTTTGCCACTTTGCCATTGAAGAAAAATGTGAGTGATCAGGGTTTGGATAACCAACACCACGAACGATTGCGACCTTCTTTTGATCCCACAATGTTTTTAAACCCTTCATCGCAGGGTTTAATGCAAGCTCTGCATCCAACGGTAAAACTTGATCCGCCTTATATGAAATTTCTGGGCGAGATGAGTAATACAAAGGATCTGTATATGGAACAACTGTGTTGAGTCCATCATTTCCACCATACAAAGTAACCACAACTAAAATCGGTGTTCCTGCTGGTAATGGGCGATCAATTGCAGCTTGTGCGATTTGATCAATACTTAACAAGGGAGCTGCAGCACCCACTGCAACTGCGCCACTTGTTAATTTTAGAAACTTTCTTCTGGTTACTGTATCCATGATCGTCTCCTACGCACTCACGATGTATTCGGGACTACACAGTGCAAGTAATGCAAACTGTGCTGGATCTGCTTGAGCATCTCGCAACGCATTTTTTGTACGTGGGCTCCATTCAGCAACACCTAACCAATCAGCACTTTGCATAAGTCGTTGCGCAGGTGTTAAAGATTTAAGAACACGTAGCTCGCTTTGCTTGATCAACCAGGTTGCAAATGTAATTCGATACTGCGCAGTGGCAGAGCTCAACCAGGCTTCTCCGGCAGGCCATCCACCCACATTTGGTGGATAAAAGGGAACCTGGCCAAGTTTTTCCAGAAAGTTAATCATCTGTGCAGGTGTCTTTAGTTGTGATGGTGTGAGCTCAAGTGCGCGGCAGGCAGAGATAAACCATTCAACAGGCGACTTCACCATCGCGAATTTTTCATCCCGCATAACTGAATCATTGGCCATAGCTGTTACCGCCGCTGAAATATCACGTGCTGCAAAAGCTTTCTTTGCGGCAAATGTTGCTGGCATATCTTCAGTACTGGAGATAAATCGGTACCACAGACGTTCAGCAACAAATTGTGCACTGTCATCGCGAGCAACTAAGAAATCCGCCAAAGTATCGCCGGTAAATACAGCTGTTGTGCCTAACAAAGTTACAGGATTCTTATCTCGTCGAGCTTGGTTAATTGTTACAGTTCCATTGCTTCGCTCAACCTGATAACCGGTAAGTGCGCGAGAAATACTTTTGACATCATCTTCGCTATATCGACCAACACCCAATGTAAACAACTCCATGAGCTCTCGACCTAAGTTTTCATTAGGAGCTTTTAATGTGTTGTCCTGACCATCGAGCCAAAATTGCAAAGCGCCATCATTGAGCATCGCCTTTGTCATCGTTGCAAAGTTTCCAAGACAGGTTGCACGTAATGTTTTGTTTTGCTTAAACATTGGAAGTGCGTAATTCAACTTATCGACTGATGTTGCCCAATGACCATGCCAGAACCAGGTCATGCGTTCTGTTAATCCATGATCACTTGCAGCCATTCGATCGAGCCACCACACAACCATCTGTTGTGTTTGGAAACGTAATGCGATCGCAAAAGGAACAATCTCTTTACTGTTTGCCGCAGGTCGTTTTCCTAAATCTGTAATTGCTGGCTCTACAACTGTTGCCGCACCTGCATCAACGGCTGGCACAGTCAGTGCCGCGGTCCTCGTTGCAGCAACTCCACTAACAAGCGCCTTTGCATACTCTCCGGGACGTGGGCCAAATCCAAAACGGTGATACAACCGTGATATCTCTAAACGAGTTGCATCCATGTCCAAACTGTAGGGATGAAAGCTCAGCAGGGTAAGGTTGCGGCATGAATTCACGTGAAACTCTCAGAGAACAAATCCTTACCAAAGCGGTTGTCCACGGGAAGGTCATTCTTTCCAGCGGTAAAGAGGCTAATTACTACGTAGATCTTCGTCGCGTGACTCTGGATTCAGTAGCAGCTCCCCTTGTTGGCCAAGTCATGCTAGATCTAACAAAGGATCTTGATTACGAAGCTGTTGGTGGATTAACACTTGGCGCAGACCCTGTTGCAACAGCGATGATGCATGTTGCAGCTAGCCAAGGAAAAAAGATTGATTCATTTGTAGTTCGCAAAGCTGAAAAAGCACATGGCCTACAACGTCGCATCGAAGGCCCAGATGTAAAGGGCAAGCGCGTTTTGGCTGTTGAGGACACATCAACAACTGGCGGTTCAGTACTTACAGCGGTTGAAGCACTTATTGAAGCTGGTGCAATCGTTGTTGGTGTTGCAGTAATTGTTGAACGCGGCGCAGAGCCAAAGATTAAAGAGGCGGGGTATGAATACCGTGCTGCATATCAATTAGCGGATTTAGGTTTGTAACTACTTCTTAAAACGCTTTGATTGCCACTCTTTAAAGAGTTCTAGCAATACCGGAATAACGCTAACAAATACGATTAAACCAATGACCGGCAATAAGTATTTGTCGACCGATCCTTCAAGTACATCACCAAGCACAAATCCCAAACCGATCACACCCTGAGTCCAAATAAGTGCACCCACCGCGTTCCAGAAAAAGAACTGCTTCTTCGGAACACCGATGATTCCGCACATCGGATTAATCAAGGTTCGAACAAATGGAACAAAACGTGCAAGAACTAAGGCTTTACCAATTCCATACTTTGTTAACCACTTTTCAGTTGCTGCAACCTTGTGGTGATTAAAGATTCGCCCATCAGGTCGATCAAATAATTTACGTCCATACTTTTCACCAAACCAGTAACCGACCGTGCTTCCGATAATCGCTGCAAATGGGGACAGTGCAAACAACAAAACCGGATTTAATGAAGCTCCACCCAGAATCGCTGCACCTGATCCTGAAGCTGCAACACCTGCAATGAAGAGCAGTGAATCCCCCGGAAAGGCCAGACCAACCAGCAGGCCGGTCTCGGCAAAGATGATGGTCAGGATGCCGACCAGTCCTAAATCGCCAACGATTGAGTGGGCATCGAAGAGGTTCATGCGGTCAGGCTATCCCACGCCTAGTGCCAGCCCTAGTTACCAAATCGTTGTACTTATACATACTTTTACACGGGCTGCGACCTTGCTCATGCGAAGCGCTCGCATAAGAATTAACCCACCACGGGACGCGGGTTTCAGATGGAGCCCGGACCGCTGACCCCTTAAGGATAAAAATGAAAAGAAAAGGTTTGCTTGCAGTAACTGCAGCAGCTGCTCTTTCTCTAGTCGCTTCAATGGTGACAGTAACTTCAGCAACAGCTGCAGTTAACTGTGATCCATATGCAGGCTACAAGAGCATGAAGGGCAAGACAGTAACAATCTTTACATCAATTCTAGAACCAGAATTAACAACTCTTAATACTGCAATGGCTGATTTCCAAGCTTGTACAGGAATTAAGGTCAAGATCGAAGGATCAAACCAGTTCGAAGCATTGCTACCAGTTCGTGTAAAGGGTAACAACGCACCAGATCTAGCATGGATCCCACAGCCAGGTCTTCTTGCAAAGCTTGTTGAAACAGGCAAAGTAAAGGTTGCACCTAAGTCTGTTGTAGCAAACGTTGACAAGTACTGGTCTAAGTCATGGAAGGCATACGGAACCGTAAAGGGTAAGTTCTATGCTGCACCATTCGGATCAAACATGAAGTCACTTGTTTGGTACTCACCAAAGCAATTTAAGGCAAACGGTTACACAGTTCCTAGCACATGGTCAGAGATGACAGCACTTGCAGACAAGATGGCTGCAAAGGGTCAGATCGCATTCTGTGGTGGTCTAGGTTCAGGTGGAGCAACAGGTTGGCCAGCAACTGACTGGGTAGAGCAGATTGTTCTACGCGATCACGGTTCAGCTGTATACAACGGTTGGGTAAACCACACTGTTAAGTTCTCAGATCCACGCATCGTTTCATCAATGGAGAAGGTTGCTTCTTGGATGCAGAACCCTAAGTGGGTTGGCAACGTCAAGGGAATCGCAACAACAACATTCCAGGATGCAGGTAAGGGAATTCCTGATGGTAAGTGCATGATGCTTCAGCAGGCTTCTTTCTACGGAAATATCATTGCTGAATCAGGCGCATCAATCTCACCAACAGGTGATGCATTTGCGTTCTACCTACCAGCTACTAACTCAAAGGTAACTGTTCCAGTTGTCGGTGGTGGAGAGTTCACAGCAGCTTTCGCATCACGTCCAGAGGTTGTAGCAGTACAGACATACCTATCATCTGCAACATTTGCTACATCACGTGTTCAGCTTGATAACTGGATCTCTGCAAACAGCGGTGTACCTCTAGCTGCTTACAAGAACCCAGTAGACAAGTTGTCTGCAACATACCTAGCAAATCCAAAGTCAACATTTGGATTCGACGCATCTGACTTAATGCCAGCTGCTGTCGGTGCAGGTTCAGAATGGCGTGAATTCACTGCATGGTTCGGTGAAGGCAAGTCAATTGCTGATGTTGTAAAGGCAATCGACGCTTCATGGCCAAAGAGCTAATAAGCGCAACTAAGTAATAACGGAGGAGGTCACCTTTACGGGTGGCCTCCTCCGCACTTACAATCCATTTAAATCATTTACTACAGAAAGGCGGACAGGTTAGATGTCAGAGTTTCTTTCAGAAAACTTACCTAAGTTCTCCTCTGTTCTTTCTGTAATCGCAGCATTTTTTATTATTCTCGGTTTGATCTTTGCAATTGCCGGTCGTGCAAATGGCAAAAAAGCTCGTCCAATCGCTTTAACAATCTTTTTAGGACCAGCTCTTGTTTTGCTTCTTGCAGGTCTTGTAATTCCCGGTGTTCGCACAATCCTGTTTAGCTTTATGAACCCAGATTCAAATGAGTTTATTGGTTTAGGTAATTACCAATGGATGCTTGAAGATCCCAATGTAAAGACAATCATGATTAACACAATTTTGTGGATCTTGGTTGTTCCTCTATTTACTGCAGCACTTGGTCTACTGCTTGCCGTTATGTTGGATCGCATCAAGCACGAATCCATCCCAAAAGCGCTGCTATTTATGCCTATGGCGATCTCATTTGTAGGCGCGTCCATCATCTTTAAGTTTGTCTATGAATTCAACGAGCCTGATCAAGTTCAGATCGGTTTGCTTAGCGCAATTGTTAAGTTCTTTGGAATGACACCAAGCGACTGGATGCTTTCTAAGCCGCTCAACACATTCTTATTGATGATCATTTACGTATGGACCCAAATGGGCTTCGGAATGGTTATCTTGTCAGCTGCGATCAAGGGCGTTCCCGCAGATATCGTCGAAGCCTCAGCGCTCGATGGTGCCTACGGCTGGCGTTTGTTCCGCAACATCACCTTCCCAATGGTGAAGGGAACCTTCATTGTGGTTCTAGCTACTGGTGTAGTTGGTGCACTGAAGGTGTTCGACATCGTTCGCACGATGACAGGCGGAAACTTCAGTACCAACGTGCTGGCAAACGAGATGTACTCACAGACCTTCGTTCAATTTGATCAAGGTAAGGGCTCAGCTTTGGCCGTCATTCTCTTCTTGTTAGTGACACCGATCCTTATCTACAACATCCAATCACTGCGAAAGGAGCGTGCCCACAATTGAGTAAGAAAATCGCAGAGCACAATCCAGGTCGCAAGATCTTCTCAAGCAAGATTGCAACCGTTGTTGTTTGGGCAATCACAATCATTTGGACCGTTCCAACCCTTGGATTGTTTGTAACCTCTTTTAAGTCTGACAAGGATATTTTGGGTGAGGCTTGGTGGAACTCTCTGCTTAATCCAAACTTCTCATTTGCAAATTACAAGGGTGTTTTCTTAGGTGATGGAACTGAATCTCTGAGCTCTGGCGTTCTTCCATACTTTATTAACTCCATTGTTATTACCTTGCCTGCAACAATCTTTCCGATTGTTGTCGCAACGATGGCGGCTTATGCATTGGCATGGATCCGCTTCCGCGGCAGCAACTTCCTCTTTTTCTCAATATTTGCCCTACAAATCGTGCCTTTGCAGATGTCTTTGGTTCCATTGCTTCTGCTCTTTACCGGTGGTGCGCACATTGGTTCAGTACAAATCTTCCCCGCATTAGGTATCGCCGGAGACTTTGCAGGTATTTGGTTACCTCACACAATGTTTGCTCTGCCATTGGCGATTTACTTGTTACACAACTTCATCGCAGGTTTGCCTCGCGATTTGATGGAAGCTGCACATGTTGATGGGGCAAACCACTTCACAGTGTTCCGTCGTATCGTTCTTCCACTATCAATTCCAGGAATCGCATCTATCGCGATCTTCCAGTTCTTGTGGGTTTGGAATGACTTACTTGTTGCACTGACCTTTGCATCAGGCACAGAAGAGGTTGCACCGATTAACAGCAAGCTTGCATCTTTGGTTGGTCAGTATGGGTCTGGATACACACAGCTATCAGCTGGTGCATTCATCACTATTGCGATTCCGCTGATCGTATTCTTCTCACTACAGCGTTACTTCGTCCGCGGTTTGCTTGCGGGCTCAGTAAAGTAATTTAAATATCTGCTCCGTTGTTTTTGATTTGATCGCGGTACCAAAATCCTGAGTCTTTAATGATTCGCTTTTGCGTTTCAAAATCAACGTGAACAATGCCAAAGCGCTTGTCGTAGCCAAGTGCCCATTCAAAGTTGTCCATGAGCGACCACTGGTAATAACCCTTCACAGGTGAACCCTGCGCAATCGCATTAGAAACAGCCTTTAAATGTGTTTGTAGGTAATCAATGCGACGTTGGTCTGCAACGCGACCTGATGCATCTGGACCCTCATCGTAGGCAACACCATTTTCAGTGATGTACATCGGTGGCAACTTATCGCCATGTTCCTTGTGCCAACGAACAAGTAAATTTTCCAAACCATGTGGAGTTAATGGCCAACCCATATCGGTCAACGGACCACGTGGAGTCTCATCGATATCTAGATCAAATAACCCTGAAATAGAGTGCCATTCAGGCTTTCCGCCCAGCGATTTACCGATGCGGTTATCAAAGTAGTAGTTGATTCCGATGAAATCATTTTTAACTTGGGCCGCTTCCATATCGCCATCCTTGATGACAGATGTCAGCTCATCGCCGTAGTTATCAATCAAGATTTGCGGATATGTGCCATGCATAATCGCATCCATCCAGAAACGATTTTGATGGGCATCTGCAATCGCTGCAGCATGTGCCTGAATTGGATCGCTTGGATCATCGGCAACATGGTTTGCTTGATTTAGTACCGGCCCAGTCAAAATATCACTGCGTACCGCGCGCATCGCATTGGTTGATGCAGCATGTGCCAACACTGTGTGGTGAGCTGCAGCAAAAGCTGCACGACGATCCAAAATTCCTGGTGCATGGATTCCGATTCCATGACCTAACCAAGCGACAACCCACGGTTCGTTAATCGGTGAGAACTTCTTAACACGATCCCCAAAACGTTCAACAACCGCTGTTGAATACTCAGCAAAGTAATTAACGATGTCGCTGTTTACCCAGCCACCCTTATCTTGCAGCGCTTGTGGCAAATCCCAGTGGTACAAAGTTGCTAACGGTTCAATACCTGCTTCTAACAAACCATCAATTAAACGATCATAAAATGCAAAGCCACGTTCTTCCTTTGCACCGGTTCCATTAGGAAACATGCGAGGCCATGCAAATGAGAATCGGTATCCCTGCAATCCAAGCTCTTTCATGATTGCAATATCTTCTGGGTAGCGGTGATAGTGATCATTTGCGACATCACCGGTGTCACCCTTTGCTACCTTGCCCGGAGTTTTACAAAATGTGTCCCAGATCGATGCACCACGACCATCTTCATAGGCAGCGCCTTCAATTTGGTAGGAAGAGGTTGCAGCACCCCAGAGGAAATCTTTAGGAAAAGTAGCCATGCCTGAAGCCTAAAGGGATAACCGCCGATTGTCAGTAAACTTCTGAAATGAGCCAATTACGCCAGTATTCACGTGCCCGAATCGCGATTACTACCGCCTTCATTATCAATGGAACTACCGCCGGTGCTTTTTACGCACGTGTTCCAGATTTTAAACGCGAGCTTGGAGTCACCAATAGCGCCTTAGGTTTTGCGCTTTTGTGTATTGCAATTGGAGTATTAATCGGTCTTGGTTTTTCTGGCAGACAATCTGCTAAGCGAGGCAGTGCACCGGTTACACATTACGCAACCTACGCATTAGGTCTTTCACTTTTACTTGTCGGCCCAGTTCTTAACTATGCAACCCTATGTCTTGCATTTGTTGTCTTCGGTGCATGTTTATCAACGCAAGACGTTGCCATGAATTCACACGCAATTGTTTTAGAGCATGAAGCAGGCAAGCGATATATGAGCACCTTCCATGCAATGTTTTCAGCAGGTGCTCTATTTGGCGGAGTGCTTGGTGGCTTCTTAGCCCAACAAGAAAAAACAATTATGTGGCAATGTGCCTTTTTAACAATGGTGATCTTTATTGCAAACTTCAGTGTACGAAACATGTTCTTGCCTGCAGATTTGGATAAGCACCCACTTGAAGGCAAAAAGAAAATCAAAAAGCCAAAGCTCTTCTTAATTGTTGGCTTACTCGGAACATGCGCCGCGATCGGTGAAGGATCAGCCGGTGACTGGGGTGCAATCCTTGCTCGCGACACATTTGATGCAACTCCTTTTGTTTCAACACTTCCATATATTTGTTTCTCAGCCGCAATGGTGATCGGACGTTTATTCGGTGATCGCGCTGCAAGTAAGTACGGCCCAATGAACTTAATTGTTGGCGGCGGATTAATCGCAGGTATCGGTTTAGGTGGCGGATTATTAGTTGGCGGAATCGGCGGCGTTATCTTCGGTTGGCTTGCAGCTGGCATCGGACTTTCAACTGTAATTCCAATGCTCTTTTCTCAAGCCGGTGAAATCGCTAAGACCCGTTTTGAAGGACAGTTCGCTCCATCAGAGGGCGTGGCCATGGTTTCTGGCATCGCCTACTTCGGCTTCCTGGTCGGCCCTCCAACCCTGGGCTTCCTTGGCGATGCGGTCGGCCTGCGCTGGGCGATGCTCGTCCCAGCCGTCCTGGCGCTAGTGATGGCCCTCGGATCCCGCCCAGTTCTCTCTAATAGATAAGTATAAATTTGCCCTATTCGGGGCATCCTCGCTTACACTTCGTCAGTCTCGCGCCTGAACCTTCATGTAGGGCGCCTGTAACTCCAACGGAGGAGAACCTATGCGTGCTTCAAGCACCGTATCACTGGTCCAAGTAACCGGATCCAATCTGACATATGCATACATCGTTCTAGGAATTTCCCTAGCCGCTCTTGCAATCGCCTACGGACTACGCGCCCAAGTTTTGGCAGCTAGCGATGGCACAGCAAAGATGCGCGAAATCGCCGAAGCGATTCAGGAAGGTGCAGCCGCGTTCTTGGCTCGCCAGTTCCGCACATTGTCATTCTTTGTCGTAATCGTATTTTTCCTTTTGTTCGCACTACCCGGCGATACTGAAATCCGCATCGGCCGTTCAATCTTCTTCTTACTAGGCGCAGCATTTTCAGCCCTAGTTGGATACAACGGTATGTGGCTTGCAGTGCGCGCAAATGTTCGCGTTGCAGATGCAGCTCGTAACAAGGATGGCCAGAAGGCTGTACAGATCGCATTCCGTACAGGTGGCGTCGTTGGTATGACAACTGTTGGTCTTGGACTTATCGGTGCATCACTTGTTGTGATTATCTACCGCGAAAACGCACCAGCTGTTCTTGAAGGCTTTGGTTTCGGTGCAGCGATGCTTGCAATGTTTATGCGCGTTGGTGGTGGAATCTTTACTAAGGCAGCAGATGTTGGAGCTGACCTTGTAGGTAAGGTTGAAAAGCACATCCCAGAAGATGACCCACGTAACGCAGCAACAATTGCTGACAACGTAGGAGACAACGTTGGTGACTGTGCCGGTATGGCCGCAGACTTGTTCGAGTCATACGCAGTGACACTTGTCGCAGCGTTGATTCTAGGTAAGGCAGCATTTGGTAATGCGGGTCTGATCTACCCATTGATCGTTCCAGCAATCGGAACAGTTACAGCGGTTATCGGAATCTTCTTAACCAAGCTACGCAGCACAGATAAGTCAGCAATGACAGCGATCAACCGCTCATTCTTCTTGTCAGCAATTATCTCTGCAGGCCTAACAGCCCTTGCAACATTTACTTACCTTCGTTCTGATTTCAATATGGAAGGTTTGTCACCAGAAGCAATCGCTGCAGCAGGAGATACAAACCCACGTGTTCTAGCCCTTGGCGCAGTATTGATCGGTATCGCTCTAGCAGCTGCAATTCAGGTACTTACAGGCTTCTTTACTGAGACAGGAAAGCGTCCAGTAAATGATGTTGCAGCTTCATCTGAGACAGGTGCAGCAACAGTAATTTTGGCTGGTATCTCAGTTGGTTTTGAATCAGCTGTGTACTCAGCACTTCTTATCGCAGCAGCGGTATTCGGTGCATTCATGTTGGGCGGTGGAAGCATTGTTCTTTCACTATTTGCTATCGCGCTCGCAGGTACTGGTTTGCTTACAACAGTAGGTGTAATCGTTGCGATGGATACATTCGGTCCGATTTCAGATAACGCACAAGGCGTTGCTGAAATGTCTGGCGATGTTGATGGCGAAGGCGCAGAGATCCTTACAAGCCTTGATGCAGTTGGTAACACAACTAAGGCGATCACTAAGGGAATTGCAATCGCAACCGCAGTTCTGGCAGCAACTGCGCTATTCGGTGCATTCACAGATGCAATCAAGCAAGCAGTTGTCGACGCCGGAAAGAATGCAGCAGATGTTGCACTTCAGTTCCAGGGCGTTCTCGATGTTGCAGACCCACGTAACTTGGTTGGTCTGATCATCGGTGCAGCTGTTGTGTTCTTGTTCTCAGGTCTTGCAGTAAACGCAGTATCTCGCGCAGCGGGTGCTGTTGTTGTTGAAGTTCGTGAACAGTTCCGCTTACACCCAGGAATCATGAAGGGAACAGAGAAGCCAGATTACGCACGCGTAGTTGATATCTGTACTCGCGATTCACTACGTGAGCTAGTAACTCCAGGATTGCTCGCTGTTATGGCGCCAATCGCTGTTGGTTTTGGTCTCGGTGTTGGTGCACTTGGTGCATACCTTGCTGGTGCAATCGGTACCGGAACACTTATGGCTGTATTCCTATCCAACTCAGGTGGTGCGTGGGATAACGCTAAGAAGATGGTTGAAGATGGACACCATGGTGGAAAGAACTCTGAAGCACACGCTGCAACAATCGTGGGCGACACCGTTGGAGATCCATTCAAGGACACTGCAGGCCCTGCAATTAACCCACTTATCAAGGTTATGAACCTTGTAGCGCTGTTAATTACACCTGCAATCGTTTCACTTGCACTTGGCGATAGCGGATCAACAAGCATGTTGATCTCACTAGTTGCAGTTGCAGTGATCATCGGTGCCTTGATCCGTAACCGTCGTCAAGCAACTTCAATCAGCGCTTAATAAGTAGAACTTCCCCCTACTTATGGCAAAGGCTAAGACCGACCTGATCAAGCTTGTGATCGTTGAATCACCAGCAAAGGCCAGAAAAATTGGTGGATACCTCGGCGACGGTTACGTCGTCGAGGCATCTGTCGGTCATATCCGCGATCTACCTCAGCGCGCAGCTGATATTCCAAAAGAGTTTAAAAAAATCGCCTGGGCTAAAGAGGGCGTAGATATCGAAAATGATTTCGCACCGTTGTATGTCATCAACCCTGACAAAAAAGCAAAGGTCGCCGAACTCAAAGAGTTAATGAAAAACGCTGAAGAGTTAATTCTGGCAACAGACGAGGATCGCGAAGGTGAAGCGATTGCTTGGCACTTAGTAGAAGTTCTTGAACCAAAGATTCCTATTAAGCGCATGGTGTTCAATGAAATTACAAAGGAAGCAATTCAAGCCGCTGTTGAAGACACCCGCGATTTGGATTACCACCTGATTGATGCACAAGAAACCCGTCGCGTATTAGACCGCTTATTTGGTTACCGACTTTCTCCAGTTCTATGGAAAAAAGTTATGCCACGTATTTCAGCAGGTCGTGTGCAATCAGTTGCAACACGATTGATTGTTGAAAAAGAACGTGAACGCATGGCCTTTATCTCCAGCGCATGGTGGGATTTAGCAGCAGTTACCGCACTTGGTTTCAACGCTCGTTTGCTTGAAGTCGATGGCAAAAAGGTTGCAGCGACTTCCGACTTCGGCGCAGATGGCGCTGTTAAAGAAAAATCTCTTGCCAACATTCTTCTGCTCGATGAAGCAGGCGCTAAAGGCCTTGTAGATAGCCTTAAATCCAGCGATTTAACCGTTAAGTCCATGGAAGAAAGTCCACGTACTGAACGTCCAAAGCCTCCATTTACAACCTCGACTATGCAACAAGATGCAGGTAGCCGACTTGGTTGGGGCGCACAGATCACGATGCGCGTTGCACAACGTTTGTACGAAAACGGTTACATCACTTATATGCGTACCGACAGCATCAACCTGTCACAACAAGCCATTACCGCAGCACGCAGCGCTGCTAAAGCTTTATACGGCGCAGACCATGTTGCCGATGCACCACGTGTGTATCAAGGTAAATCAAAGAACGCACAAGAGGCCCACGAAGCAATTCGTCCAGCAGGAGACACCTTCAAGACTCCCGGTGAATTAGCACCCGAACTTTCACGTGATGAGTTCGCACTTTATGACTTAATCTGGAAGCGCACCGTCGCATCACAAATGGCAGATGCTAAAAAGATGCAGATGCGCGTTGACTTTGATGCAACAACTAATGACGGAAAGAAAACAATCTTCCGCGCAAACGGATCTGTTATTACCTTCCCTGGTTTCCTTGCTGCCTACGATGACATCGTTACCGATGAAAACAAGGATGAAGAATCAGCAGATAAGCGTTTACCTGCGATGACCCTTGATCAAACAGTTAAGGTCGATGAATACACCTGCGAAGGCCACGAGACTAAGCCTCCTGCACGCTACACAGAACCTACTCTTGTGAAAAAGCTTGAAGAGCTAGGTATCGGTCGCCCATCTACCTTTGCTTCAATCATTCAAACTATTCAAGATCGCGGATATGTTTACAAGCGCGGTCGCGCACTTGTTCCAACCTTCCTTGCTTTCTCTGTAACAGGACTACTAGAAACACACTTTACAAAGCTTGTTGATTACGAGTTCACCGCATCCATGGAAGAGGATTTAGACAAGATCGCAGCGGGTGAAGCTGGCCGTGTTGATTGGCTACGTGACTTCTTCTACGGCGTTGATGGCCAGCCTGGGCTTAATGAATTATCAGCAGATTTAGGCGTAATTGACGCTCGCGCAACCAACACCATGAACCTATCGCCCGAGATTGAAATCCGCGTTGGTCGCTACGGCGCTTACCTGCAACAAAACATCGAAGGCGAAGATCGCAAGCTGGCAAACATCCCAGAATCACTTGCACCTGATGAGCTAACCCTTGCAAAGGCAATTGAATTACTAGAAGCACCATCAGGTGAGCGCGAACTAGGTATTGATCCAGCAACAAATCTGCCGATCATTGCTAAGAGCGGTCGCTTTGGTCCATACATCACGGAAGTTCTTCCAGAAGAGCCAGTTGAACTAACCGCATCTGGAAAGAAGAAAAAGAAAAAGGCTGATGCCCCAAAGGCAAAGACCGCATCGCTTCTGTCAACAATGACATTAGATACCGTTACATATGAAGATGCTTTGCAACTACTTTCTCTACCGCGCACACTTGGTACCAACAGTGCAGGCGATGAGATCACTGTTCAAAACGGTCGTTACGGTCCATACCTAAAAGCTGGTGCAGATTCACGCACACTGACATCTGAAGAACAATTATTCACAATGACCTTGGATGAAGCACTCGAGATTTATTCAAAGCCAAAGGAACGTCGTCGCGGAGTTGCAAAGCCTCCTGTTAAGGAACTGGGTGTTGATCCAGAAACTCAAAAGCCATTGATCATCAAGGATGGACGCTTTGGTATGTACGTCACCGATGGTGAAACAAATGCAACCCTGCGTCGTGGCGATACCGCTGAAGGAATGACATTAGAGCGCGGATTAGAACTGCTTGCGGGACGTCGCGCATGGGAAGCAGAAAACGGACCATCTCCAAAGAAGACACGTAAGAAGGCTGCAGCAAAGGCAAAGCCAGGCGACACCGCACCAACACTTACAAAAAATGTTGTAAAGAAAGCTGCAACTAAAAAAGCTGCAAAGAAAGCAGCAACCGGCAAAGCTAAAAAAGTTGCAGCAAAGGATTAATCACACACTATGAAGAAGACCCGTTTGTATATCTTCCTCATCACCTTCACATTGATGGGTCTATCTGCCATCGGAATTACCCTTCTGGCAGCCCGCTAGAACAGCCTTTATAGCCCCCGATAGACTGCCGCCATGCCTAAGACCCTGCCAACACCTGCCGCGCCACCGCAGCAGGTAACCCGCGGAGTCCTTGCGATCAGACCCTTCCGCAAGCTGTGGAACTCAATGCTCTTCTCCTCCCTCGGTGATTGGCTCGGACTTCTTGCCACAACCGCGATGGCGCAACAACTATCTGGCGGAGATTACGCAAAAGCTAACTTTGCGATCGCTGGTGTTTTCATCGCGCGTTTACTGCCAGCAGTTTTCCTCGGTCCGATCGCCGGAGTAATCGCCGACAAATTAGATCGACGCAAATTAATGGTGAACTGCGACATCCTGCGTGCAGCGCTGTATATCTCGATTCCAATTGCAAACAATTACTTGTGGCTCTACACCGCAATGATCTTGGTCGAGTGCATAACTTTGTTCTGGTCACCAGCAAAGGAAGCATCCGTCCCCAACCTAGTCCCACGCGAAAAGTTAGAAAGTGCAAACCAAGTTTCATTACTAGCCGCATACGGAACCGCACCAGTTGCAGCAGCACTCTTTACCTTCCTTTCTCTTTTCACATCGGCGATCAACGCAGCATTTTCACTCAACACAACCGCAGTTGATTTAGCACTGTATGTAAACGCACTGTCATTTGCCTTCGCCGCATTCACAATCTGGGGATTACATGAAATCCCTAAAGGCGCCGCCGCAAAACATGCCGCCGAAAGTGGAATCATCAAATCTCTTCTTGAAGGCTGGAAAGCTGTAAGCGGTAGCAAATTAATCCGCGGACTAATCGTCGGAATGGTTGGCGCATTTGTCGCAGCTGGCGCAGTCATCGGCCTTGCCCGAACATTTGTTGGCGATCTTGGTGGCGGAGAAGCCGCATACGGCGTGCTCTTCGGCGCAGTCTTCACCGGTCTTGCACTCGGAATCGCACTTGGCCCAAAGGTCTTCGCACAATTTTCTCGCCGCCGACTTTTCGGTGCATCGCTAACAATCAGCGGCGCATTCCTTGTGGCCCTTGCCGCAATCCCTAACCTGGTCCTAGCTGTCTTCATCGTCGTAATCCTCGGCGCATTCAGCGGAATCACCTGGGTCACCGGCTTCACCATGCTGGGCATGGAGGTCCAAGATGATGTCCGCGGCCGCACCTTCGCCTTCGTACAAAGCCTGATCCGCGTGGTTCTAGTCGGCGTTCTAGCCGTCGCCCCACTGATCGCCGCCGCCGTTGGCCAGCACACCTTCAAATTCCAAAACACTCAAGTTTCATACAACGGCGCCGCGGTAACAATTCTTATTGCAGGCCTGTTCGCATCGCTCATCGGTTTTGTTTCCTACAAACAAATGAAAGACCGCCCAACTGTTTCATTGTGGTCTGACATTGTTAATGCCTTCAAGGGCGAACTCGGCAGCATCACCGGCGCACCAACCCAAGGAATCTTCATCGCCTTTGAAGGCGGAGAAGGAATCGGAAAATCAACTCAATCACAACTGTTAAAGCAATGGCTGGAACAAGAAGGCGAAACCGTTGTTCTCTCTCGCGAACCCGGCGGAACAGATCTTGGAATTGAAGTCCGCAAGATTCTTCTCTCGCACTCCACCGGTGAAATCTCACCACGCGCAGAAGCACTTCTCTACGCCGCAGATCGCGCACACCATGTCTTCTCCGTCATCCGCCCAGCACTAGCACGCGGTGAAGTAATGATCTCTGATCGCTACTTTGATTCATCAATTGCATACCAAGGCGCAGGTCGTGTTCTAGAACCCGGCGAGGTTGCACGAATTTCTAGATGGGCAACTGAATCACTTTTCCCAACGCTAACAATCATCATCGATCTTCCAGCTGAAATCGGCCTTGGTCGCCTCAAGAGCAAAGACCGTCTTGAATCACAACCCATCGCTTTTCACGAACGCGTTCGCCAAGAGTTCCTGCAATTAGCCGCAGTTGACCCAGAGCGTTACTTCATCGTCGATGGCAATCAATCAATCGATGATATTCACACCGCAATCATTTCTCGCGTTAGCCAAATCCCAACTCTTAAGCGCAATGCAGTTGAAGACAAAGGCAACCTTTTACTTCGCCCAATCCGCGCAGCTGGCAAAGCTGTTAAGAAGACAAGCGACAGCGCAACAAAGGCGGTTAAGAAAACCGGCACCGCGGTTAAATCCAAAGCAAAGCCAGCGACCAAGAAGCCCGCAAAGAAGTAAGCAATGGCTACCTTGCAGGGCGTCTACGCCGATCTAGTAGGCCAAGAACATGTTGTAGAAACCCTAATAAAGGCTGTTCAATCCACCCGCACAGGCGAAGAGACACAAGAGATGAGCCACGCCTGGGTATTTACTGGCCCACCAGGATCAGGTCGATCATCGGCTGCAATCGCCTTTGCACAAGCTCTTGTCTGCGCACATGATGGATGCGGAACATGCAATGAATGCAGATCTGCAGCAAACGGTGCACACCCCGATGTTGAAATCATTCGCACCGAAGGACTTTCTATCAAGATCGATGAAGTCCGCGAACTTCTTACACGCGTTTCATGGGCACCATCCATGGGAGGCTGGCGCGTAGTTGTAATGGAAGATGCAGACCGCTTAACTGAATCTGCCGCAAACGCATTACTGAAAGCAATCGAAGAACCCGGAAACAGAACCGTCTGGCTTCTATGTGCACCAACTCTTCACGACGTACTTCCAACTATTCGTTCACGCTGTCGTCACCTACAACTAGTAACACCGTCGACAGAAGCTGTTGCTCAAGTTCTTCAACACAAAGATGGAATTTCTCCAGTCATGGCAAATTTTGCAGCTCGAGTATCTCAAGGCCACATCGGTCGCGCTCGCTACCTAGCCAAAAACGAAGATGTCCGAAACACCCGCAACACAATCATGAAGTTACCTCTGACTCTGCAAGGAATCTCATCCGCATTTGCCGCAGCACAAACTCTGGTTGATCTTGCAACTGAACAAGCAACAACCGCTGCTGAATTAAGAAATGAAAAAGAAACAGATGACCTCGCTCTTGCTTACGGCAAAGGTGCAACCGGTCGCGGAATGGCAACTGGTGGAAGCAAAGCAATTAAAGAGTTAGAGAAAGAACAAAAGACCCGCCAAACCCGCATGATCCGCGATGGATTAGATGCAGCACTTCTTGATATCGCAACCTTTTACCGCGATGTCATGATGGTTCAAGCCGGCGCAAGCGATGCGCTCATCAACAAAGAGCTCGAAGCCGAGATCAACGCCGTGGCCGCCAAGACCAAGCCACAAAACACAATCAAAAAGATCAACGCCATCATGGAAGCTCGCACCAACCTGGGTCACAACGCAGCACCCTTGCTGACAGTCGAAGCACTTATGTGCGTTTTAGCCCGCTAACCAACGAATAGATGCTTTTGAGCCGACCAAATTGGATGGCAGAAGTATGATTCAGTTATGACTTTTCAGAGCCACGAGACAAGGTATGTCTGGTTTGGCGACAAAATAGTCGAATCAAACATGGCTTTGATACCAGCTCAATCGCCGAGTGCCAGATACGGCTTGTCTGTTTTTGAGGGTATCAGGGGATATTTGTGCGTAGATAAAAGCGTAATTAATGTTTATCGGTTAGTCGATCATATTTCTAGACTTTTTCGTTCAGCCGATAAATTGTCCATTCCGATACTTCAAAGCCCCGCGGAAATTATTCAAGCGGTAATTGAAACTATGAAAGCAAATAAGATTGAATCCGATTGTTACCTACGAGTCGATATTTTGAGCACTCAAAGTGGTAGTTGGCACTCTCTTGAACCTGGGACTTTATCAATTACTGTTACCAGGTCAGCAAAAGACGATAAGTTAGATTCCAGAATCCAGTCTGCGGCAATCACCAATTGGAAGCGGATAGATGAATCCCAAATGCCACCAACCGTCAAAGCGGGTGCAAATTACATAAATAGTAGATACGGCTATCTTGACGTTAAAGCCGGTGGCTACGATGTTCCAATTTTTCTCAACCTTGAAGGAAATGTTGCTGAAAGCTCAGGCGCATGCATAATGGCAGTAATTGCCGGACAGTTGATCACTCCACCACTATCTGCACAGATTTTGGAAAGTATCACACGTGACACCTTAATCACTTTATCCGGTGATTCTGAGTTTATTGTGACAGAAAGGGATATTCATCCAGAGGAACTTCTGAAAGCTTCTGAGTTATTTCTCTGCGGAACAGCAGTAGAAATAGCACCTGTTACTTCCCTAGGTGGAATCCAAATCGGATTTGGATCACCGGGAAAAGTAACTAAAGAGATGTTCGAGCGCTATCTCAGTGAAGTTCGACGACCTTCAGGATCAGACAGCAATATATATTTGAGTAAGTCTTAAACCCGGAAATCAACAGACATGAACATAATGAGTAAAGTGAATACAAAATTCGCACTTAAGCGAATATTGGATGTTCTTCTTGCAGCTTTAGCATTATTGCTAATTACACCTATCTGGTTAGTGGTGGCGATTCTGATTCGAATTGAGTCACGGGGAGAAGTATTCTTTCGCCAAGAACGCGTCGGAAAAAACCAAAAAACTTTTAAAATTCTTAAGTTCAGAACAATGATCAGCGGAGCTCAGAACGTTGGCTCGGGACTATTTAGTTACGAGAATGACCCTAGAATTACCAGAGTTGGCCAAAAACTTCGCAAGTGGAGTATTGACGAGACCCCTCAATTAATCAACATCCTTCAAGGGAAGATGTCGATAGTCGGTCCACGCCCACCAGTGATTGGCGAACTTGAAATAGAAGGGACTCTCCCCAAGAACTACGAGAACAGATTTAGTGTTTTGCCGGGAGTAACAGGTCTAGCCCAAATTTCTGGTCGCAATTCCTTGAATTGGAACGAGAAGATACAATTCGACTTAGCTTATGTTGAAAAGTTTAAGAGTTTAGGAATTATTGTTGATCTGTCGATTATCTTAAAAACGGTCTACATCGTAATCTCTCGGCAAAATGTAATTGAGAAGGAAAAAAATAATGATTAACTACGATCAATTACAAAAAATCTCAAAGGATTATGGTGATTCGTTCTACATTTTTGATACCGATCAACTCAAAGAAAACATTGAGTTGTTCGAAAATTCATTTATACAACATTATCCAAAAGTCGAAGTTGCCTACTCATATAAAACTAACTATATCCCAGCAGTTTTAAGAATAATTGACTCCCTCAAAATTTCACCAGAAGTTGTATCAGAGATGGAATACGACCTCGCTTCTTCTCTTGGCGTGAAGTTAGAAGAAATTATTTACAACGGACCGGTTAAGAACCGCTCATCATTGAAAAAAGCAATGATTAATCAATCGAGAATTAACATAGATTCTATTGATGAACTAAATCTCATGATAGAGATTTTGCCTGAAATCAATCTTAAGAGTTTAGAAATTGGAATTAGGTGCAATTTCGGCTCTTTCAGAAATTCTGTATCCAGATTTGGAATTGATGTGAAGTCAGAAGAATTTGAGCTAGCGATTCAACTTATTCGAGACAATGGGATATTGCATTTGTCTGGATTTCATTGTCATTTACCTGATCGAGACAAGGCCGCTGTCGAGTGGCGAACAAAACAATTGTTAGATGTTTCATTAGATACATTTGAGAATGCTCCAAAATTTCTCGATTTCGGCGGTGGTTTTTTTGGAAGTGATTTTGCGACTCCTCGTGAAGATTCTGTTAGTTTCGAAGAGTATGCAAAAATCATCACTGGTTTAGTTAAGTCCGTATATCCAAACGCAAACGATCAACCCTGGATAATTCTGGAACCTGGAACAGCCTTGGTCGCCAATACTATGAATTACTGGACGCGCGTTGTTGCCGTGAAGGAAATAGGGTCTAAATCGATAGCAGTAGTAGATGGATCGATCCATGAATTAAGCCCAAATGGACGACAAAATAGAAACCCAACTTTTCAATTGCGACATAGTTCTAGATCGGAATCTTCCGCCCAAGCATGGCAAGTAGTTGGGTACACCTGCATAGAAGATGATTACTTATCAAAAGATTTTTTCTCTGATATTTCCAAGGGTGATTTCTTAGGATACTCACATGTTGGTTCATATAACATCGTTATGAAACCTCCCTTCATTCGACCCGCTTCTCCAATACTTGAATTGAATCGAAATGGCGAAGTTCTAAATGTTTTTAGAGAGACACAGACTATTTCAGACATATTCGCCGGTTTTCGAAATAAAGATTAGTCAAATGAAGTTGATTTACATCACCGCGGATCCTTACGAAGCGAGTATCGCAGATCAGTCATTTGTCGATTACGTGATGGTCGACCTAGAAGTAAATGGGAAGAGCGAGAGGCAAAAGGGTCGGGATACCCTTATCTCACATCACACCATTCATGATGTCAGTTTGATACGCAAAGTTCTAACCAATAGCAAACTCCTGGTACGAATAAACCCGATCTGGGAAAATACAGAAGAAGAAATAGAACTAGCAATTAGTTTTGGAGCCGATTCATTAATGTTGCCCATGTTTCGAGCGAAAGAGGAGGTGCAGACTTTTCTCTCAATGGTAAATGGCAGAGCTGAATGTCAATTACTTCTTGAAACATCAACAGCGTTAGAAAATATTGATTCCATCCTTGGACTTGAGGGAATTTCAACAGTTCATGTTGGATTGAATGATCTCCATCAAGAGTTGAATTTGAGATTTATGTTTGAACTTTTTTTGGGTGATTTACTGGACCAGCTTGGAAAAAAGGTAATTGCTCGAGGGATTGGCTATGGAATTGGTGGTGTAGGGCGCCCACTTGTCAGTCAATTGGTATCGCCCGAGCACATAATTAAGGAGCACATCCGATTGGGATCTTCCCAAGTGATTCTCTCAAGGGACTTCAGAAAAGTATTTTTGGATTCTAAATCCGAACATCTCCTTCAAATGGAAGAGGCATGCAAACAAATACGAGATTTTGCCCAAGATTCAGATAATTCACAAAATGAACGTGTTCTGTTTAGACAAAAGTTAGTAGCAAGTATCTCAGCCGCATTAGCCAATTTTTCGCCCACCCATGAGGCTTAGCGGTGTGAGCCGAAAAGAGACCTATATGCCTGAACTTCGCCCTTTTCCCGCATAAAACCCCCAACCAGCACCCTTAAACTTGGTAATCACCACCCCCATTTATAGGGCAAGATTTCCCCATGCGCTTAGACCATGTCTCATATGTAACTTCCCATGATCAGCTCGCTGACACCGTCCAACGCCTTGGCTCACGCCTTGGCAGCACATTCGTAGATGGCGGAGTCCACCCACGCTTTGGCACTCGCAACTTCACACTGCCTCTTCAAAACGGCCAGTACATCGAAGTTGTCTGCCCACTAGATCACCCAGCAACAGAACAAACCCCTTGGGGCAAAGCGGTTAGCAAGAAAGCACAAGAAGGCGGAGGTTGGCTCACTTGGGTCTTTGCAACTGAAGATATTTCAAAGGTTGAAGAGAAATTCGGACGCAGCGCAATCGAAGGTCACCGCACACGCCCAGATGGAAGCGATCTAAAGTGGAAGCAAATCGGAGTTAATGAAATCACCGACTCTCGCGAGCTTCCATTCTTTATTCAATGGCTTACCGCTGATCACCCATCACAAGATGGAAAGGCAGTCGCTACAATTAAGAAGATTACGATTGCTGACACTGATCATTTATCAGACTCATGGTTTAAGACAGAGATTCTTGGTGGATTAAACGGTGCAGATGTTGAGTTTGTTGATCCATCTGCAAATGATGGTGAGTATGGGATTGTTGCAGTGGAGTTGAAGACGCCAAGCGGTTTTGTGGTTCTTGACTAGGTTTTTAATGTGTTAATTAACTTCATGCGAGGATTAACTCACTCGGTAAACATAATCGTTACTTCGGACTTAGATGGAAATCCACACGGCACCACGATTTCCTCACTAATCAGTGTAAATGTTGAACCAGGGAACGAAGAACTGCTTATAGTGCTAAAGAAAAATTCCCACACCGTTTCGGTCCTTAAAGAAAATACAATCTTTACGATCTCTTTACTTAGTAGTAATCAAACCGAAACCGCAAAGCATTTTTCAATGAATAGACAATCAAATCATTCACGTGAGTATTTAGCCCAAACGAAATATCAAGAGATAGATGTTTTCTTTACAAAGAATCCTGCTGCAACTTTAGTTTGTGAATTTATAGAGAGTTATTCTCGTGACGAATCCTTAATCATTATTGCTCAGGTCCTAGAAACTAATATAAATGATCTAGGGAAGGTGCTGACTTACTCTCAGCGAAAATACAATTAGGTAAAGAATTTTTGCAGTTTGTTATACAAATTAACAAGCACATCATTTTGAAAAAATAAATTTGGCTCTGACATGATTCCAATCGCCAAAATTGTGCTTGGTAGCATTCCTAAGCTTTCTCGCAGGTATTTCTCAAGTGAGGAAGACGCTTTAGCGTTTAAATTCGGATAGCCACCGGGAACTCGACTTACATAACACGCTTCTATATCTTGACTTTCAAAAATCCCCATCTGTATCAATTCTTGAGAAGATCTTTCTTTGATTTGATTTTCAGTTAATTCTTGATGGTAAACCACTTCATTAGTGAATCTGAATAAGTCACCAACTTTACTCTTTAAGCAGAAATTTACAGGCGAGCTAAATCGATGTGTCAAGTGACCGGGGGTTGAGTCATATGCATAATACAAATCGCTCATTTTAGGTTCATTTTTTAAGAGGTAACTAACTATTGCAGTGTTCATAGGCACTAAATCACTTTTCGAAAATCCTTCAAATGGTTCACTAATTAATCGTGTCAGTACCATAGGGTGAACCGCCCATAAACAAAGGTCAAACTCAATTTCATCCCCCTTATCTGTAATGAGAATAGACTTTGAAAGGCTCACTACTTTTGCGTTAGTTTTAAAAATAACACCCAAAGATTTTAATTGGGCTACCAATGCATCGATATACAACTTCGTCCCATAGTTTGAGGGATAGTAAGCAGATCGCGAAGGAATAAGAAAATCAGGTAGTGACCTTTGATTCGGGTAGCTTATTCTAGAGTTCCATTCTTTGTCGGATATTCTTGCCCCATGTTCCACTTCACCAAACAGGTTTACCCTCGAAAGTGGAAGTATTGAAGTCACAGATGTCGAGATTGTGCGTGGATCAGCACCAGTAAACTTTGTAATGTATTCACTTAGACCTTTGTTAACAAGATCGGGACCAAATTTACTTTCCAAATATACATATGCATTGGATAAATTAAGTTCTCTCGATGAAAAAAAGTTCTCTAAGAAGGATTCTTGTAATACTCCTAACTGATCATTAGGTAAATTCAAGAAATTGAGGTACGAATTTCCGAGGTTTAACTGACCCTCTTGAAATATGCCCCCTACATCACGCTTAAGGCCCGACAATTTATTCCATCCACCATCAGGCGTGATCGAAAACAAAAGACTATCAATTTCAGGAAATCCAGTTTCATAAAAAGTGTGAACCCCTGTATCAAAGGACACGCCTTCATGTACTAATTCTGATAACAAACCACCAAGTTTATTCTCAGATTCAATAACCACTACATTCGCATCAGGCCTTAAATCCTTCACTACCAATGCTGCAAACAACCCTGCAATGCCACCACCTGGAATTACTATTCTCATAGACCTTGTATTTCCCTTTCAATATGAAGCGTAAAGTCCCATAAACCATATGAGTGGTCCAATTTAACGTGGCTCGAAATATTTGATTTAACAAAATGAAAAAACTTCAAAGGATCGGCATAATAGAGTGATTGCCTTCGTAAATTCAAATCAGAGTAAGAAGAAAGAAAATTCACTGATATTCCAAATCTTGCTTTTTGGTAAAGATGTTGTAAAGATTCAAGAACGTAGATTTCCCAAATATCTTCAGATACATCTAATTTCAAATTAAAAACGCCACTCAAAATCATTCTGTCATGATGCCCCACATCATCGAAGCTCTTTATCAATTTGAAAGAAACATCTGGGAAAACCCTTTTCGCAGCAAGTAATGGAATCTCGGCGACCTCGTATCCTGTGTATTCAAAAGAATAATTCTGCGCGGATAAAAGTTCTCTAGCTCTTCCGAATCCAGCCCCAACATCCGCCAAGTCTCCAAGGTTTTGAGTCTGAAAGCCGCGGAGTAGGCGCGTTATTCGAAGGTCCTGAGAAGTGGCTGAATTCCAGTCTGACCCTTCAGGACTATCCCCAAATTGTGAAGCTTTTTCATCGAAATAGTTGATTATTTGAGAGAAGTTGAATGATTCCAAATCAATACTCATCTCGAATGATAAATGAAGGCTTTCCTTTTACTTCCAAGAATATCCGAGAGATGTACAGACCAACCGTACCAATTGAAAGTAGAATAATTCCGCTAGTGAACAAATTTAGTGCGACTAAGGTAGACCACCCTTCAACGGTTGTTGTCCCTCTTACTTTTAAGAAAGTTAAAAGAAAAATGCACAAAACCGTAAGTATCTCAAAAAACAAACCGAACATGAAAATGTACTTGAGTGGCTTGATTGAGGTGTTTGTTATCCCGTCTAGAGCCAATTTAAACTTTCTTCCCAAACTATAGTGGGACTTCTTCAGGGACAATTTTTCTATGGGAACTAGTTGTTGACGAAAGCCTGCGAACGCAAAAGTGTGAGCAATAAAAATCTCTTTTTCCGAGAAATTACTAATTACATCACGAACTTTCGATGTAAACAGGCGCGAAGTAACCAAGTTAATCGGTATATGTAATTCAGAGCTTGAAGAAATGAAGCGCCAAACAATTGATCCGGTTATTCGCTCCCAACTGGCCCCACGCCTGGAAACTTGGTGACCCATAAACACGTCAACTTCCGAGTGTAATTGTTTTTCGCGCCAGAAAATCTCAAGATTTGCTGGAGATTCTTCCAAATCAGAATCAGTGAGATACGACCATTTCCCAGTAGATTTGGTTATCCCAGCCCAAAGCGCTTTATGATGTCCGAAATTTCTGCTGAAAATAAAGGCTTTTGTATCATGGGATTTACCACAAATCTCTTTCAGAATATCCGGAGTTCCATCAGTAGAGCCGTCATCGATATAAATGATCTCGTAACTTAAATTTAGTTTTTGTAAATGATTCCGTATTTCACTATCAAAAATGCGGATCGTGTTAGATGAATTATAAGTTGTGGTGATTACAGAAATATCTTTCATCACGATCCCCCAATAACATTAAGAGCATCCTGGCCATGCCAGGCAATCCCATGAACTATCGATAGCATAGCCTGATCACGATTTGTAGTATTGCTTTTGGATTCAAAATCCCCATAATTTATGAATTTGAGAAGAATGTTTGCATCAAGGAAATCTCTATTATCCAAATAGCTTGAGGCGCTGGGTCCAGAGATATAAGTTGTACCTCCAAATGACTGAACAATCCTAGCAATTTTCTTTGACGGGTTATAATCGAGCAAGTCTTCGGTAAGCGAATCAAACCTATTCTGTAATTTGAATATGTCTCTACTTATCGAAGTAATTAGATTCTGATTAAGTTCTGATAAAGAGGTAATTGTCCTATCACTGATTATTGGCAGAATGAAGCTTTCAACCAAATGAAAATACGGAGCCTTAGAGTAGGCATATGTAATTGACCTTATGTGCTTCTCCCGCCAAGAATTACTTGGAAGTTCAACTTCAAGAATTCTTCGATTGATATTGTCACCGACAGGAATGGTAAGCCAAACAGGAGATTCATTGACCAGGATCCTATTCCTGTTCCTCCAGTCATTTTTTGTGTATTGTGCTGTATCGAAGAAAACAAATAAATCAACTTCTGAGATAATCTTGAAGTATCCATACCATGGAATGTAATTTGACTGAAGGATAGCAATCCGCATTTCATCTCCAAGCAGTACTTGATTTTTGCGTTAAGGAAATAATTATGTGATGACTTATCTCTGCTACATGCCATCGTTCAAATTTGAGAAGAAGTATTCCCCAGCTTCTAATATTACACCCACCAGGAATTGTTATTCAGATACCAATCAATAGTTAGTTTAAGTCCGAAGTCAAAATCTATCTTTGGTTCAAAACCAAGGTTTGCTATGCTACTCGAATCTAGTGCATACCTAAAGTCGTGTCCTAGACGGTCTGACACTAATTCTACTAAATCTGATTCCATCCCCATTATTGATGAAATTCGCTGAATTAATTCCAAATTAGAAACTCGTTGCCCGGTGCCAATATTGTAGGTCGCTCCGGCACTACCTTCCTCAAGAACCAATTGAATTGCTCGACAATTGTCTTGTACATGAATCCATTCTCTTACGTTAGTTCCATCTCCGTAAACTGGTACTGGCAACTTGTAGGAGAGTTTTCTAATGATCACTGGAACAAGTTTCTCTGGATACTGATACTTTCCATAGTTATTGCAACTTCGGGTAGTTCGGACATCCAATCCATAAGTTTTAACATAACTCCGAGCCAATAAATCAGAACCTGCTTTACTTGCGGAGTAAGGTGAGTTTGGGAAGAGTGGGTACTCCTCATTCACCGAACCCTCATGTATGGAACCATAAACTTCGTCAGTGGAGACGTGCACAATTGTTTTGATTCCAGCATTTCGACTCGCTTCAAGAATATTGTAAGTGCCCAATACATTTGAAGTGACAAACGCTGACCCATTTTCAATCGAACGGTCAACATGCGACTCCGCAGCAAAATGAATCACAAAATCATGCTTGGCTATAGAACTTTCAAGAGTGGGCACATCGCAAATATCGCCCTTGACGACGGATAATCGTGGATCGTTTGAAAATTCCGAGTAGTTTTTTGGATTAGCTGCATAGGTAAATTTGTCGTATATTGTTACTCCAGTTACGCCTTGTACATTTCTTAGGAGGTGCTCAACGTAGTTGGAACCTATAAATCCGGCGCCACCAGTAACGAAGTATCTCATTCTGAAAGCCTAGTGCAGATTTTCTACGCTTCGCAGTAGGCTTTACCCATGCTGTTAACGTCTTTTTGTTCTAATCCCGTTTGTCGAACCATATGAAGGGTATTGTCCTCGCCGGTGGTCTGGGCACAAGATTACGTCCGGTCACTAAAGTGGCGAGCAAGCAGTTACTTCCCGTGTATGACAAACCACTTGTCTATTACCCACTCTCCACATTAATGCTGGCAAATATAAGAGACATATTACTGATCACTGCTCCCAATCAACTCGAGAGGTTTAAAGATCTTTTGGGCGATGGCCGAGAATTTGGTATAAAACTGTCCTATAGAATTCAAGATAACCCATCTGGTATCGCAGAAAGTCTAATTCTGGCCGAAGATTTTCTGAATGGATCAAAATCTGCATTAATTCTTGGTGACAATCTGTTTCATGGATCAGGACTTGGCCGTAAGTTAGAAACTTTCACAAATGTTAATGGAGCTCAGATATTTGGATACCACGTTCAAGACCCAAGCCCTTACGGAGTGGCAACAATTAATGAGAAAAACAATGTGGTCGCACTAAATGAGAAGCCGAAAAATTCGGATTCTAAGATTGCAATTCCGGGATTGTACTTTTTTGATGAAACGGCATCAAATCGTGCTTCCAGATTGGAACCGAGCGATAGAGGTGAACTAGAAATCCTTGATCTTTTAAAATCTTACTTAGAGGATGTAGAGCTGAATTTAGAAATGCTCCCTCGTGGTACGGCATGGTTTGATTCTGGAACTTTTGATGATCTTCATGAAGCTGGTACTTATGTGAAGTTAATGCAAGAACGGACCGGCGAACGAGTTGGAGATCCATTAGAGATTGCCAAATTTCGAGGGTGGGTATCTTGATTCCTTTTAATGTACCTTACGTTCCTGAAATTTCGAAGCAATATGCTCTTGAGGCATTGGAGAGCGATTACCAACAAGGAGACGGTCCCTTCACAACAAAAGCTTCAAAATCGGTTTCTGATCTTGTAGGTGGAGGTCATATTCTTCTTACGCCATCTTGTACCCACGCTCTTGAAATGGCAAGCATGTTGGCAAGCATTGGCCCAGGTGATGAAGTGATACTTCCTTCATTCACCTTCACATCTGCGGCTACGGCGGTTACAAAATTTGGTGCGACTCCGGTTTTCGTGGATATTGAAATGCAAACTAAAGGAATTGATGCAAATCAGGTTCGAGAGGCAATTACGCCTAGAACCAGAGCGATATCTTGGGTTAATTATGCGGGCGTCGCACCAGACATCGAGGCCCTTCAAAGTATTGCAAAAGAATTTAATCTTTTACTTATCGAGGATAACGCGCACGGTCTGGGTGGTTCGTACAAAGGGAAGCCACTAGGTAGCTTTGGAGACTTTGCTACACAAAGCTTTCATGCCACTAAGAATATTCAATGCGGCGAAGGAGGTGCATTGGTCATTAATAACGTAAAATATATTGACCGAGCCGAAGTTATTCGCGAAAAAGGAACCAATCGCTCCCGTTTTATTCGTGGCGAGGTTCAAAAATACGAATGGGTCGATCAAGGTAGTAGCTACCTGTTAGCAGAAGTGTTATCTGCGATTCTTTATGGACAACTTTTAGAATTTAGCAGAATACAAAATGACCGCTTAGGTAGTTGGAATGCATATTCAAACTATTTCATGGACTCTTACAATCTAAAGTTCAACGAAATGCAGGTTGCCCACATGTTTTTCATTGAGTTGCAGACAGAGAAAGAACGTGCACGAGTAATTGATGAACTTAAGAGTGCAGAGGTTTATTCTTCTTTTCATTACTCATCACTAGCAGATTCTAAGTTCAGTGATTACATGGGATTTCCAAAGAGTTTAACACCGATAAGTAGTGAATTTTCTAAAACAATTTTGAGGCTACCTTTGTGGTTTGGGATGGGACCAGAAAACGTCACTTCCGTCCTCAATGCCTTAGAAAAAGTCCAACCTCAAACCATATAGAATTCGTAATAGATTCTTTAGGAATCATGCTTAAAACTTACTACAACCCTCAACACCCTTGGGCTTTAAGAGATATTGAGTCCTTGGCTCCATCTCTCCTCCCGCACCCACAGGTGTTTGCCAAGATGCGACCCCGAGATAATCATTCATCGAAAACCCTAAGCTACCCAATGTCCTCCTAAAATCAATCGCCCTTGATCCCGTTGGTTCAATTAGCAGCCATGCTGCTCTTAACTCTGAGCACGATAATTCTTTGAATTTGAACAAGGCGACCGAATCAGAGCCAGGATATCCACCAATAAGCCAAGAATCCGCCAGAATTTTTGCATTGAGATAAAACAATAAAGTTGAAGATTGGCCTGTCAAATCCAAGATTGGAGTTCCAGCAGATAAACCGGCTTTGCGTGCCAAATCGTTAGTGTTTTGGAGAAATTCTGACACATTTTTAGTGACCATCACGCCCTTGATTGGTGTGTCCAAATCTATTTTGGACTTCATTTTTGTAACTGATTGATTTTGGCGATAAGGATGTGTTGAAGACCAAAAAACTGTCAGAAAAGAAAATAAGATCGAAGACAGCAATATCCAGGAAAGAAGATGATTAGAGGCAAAAATTCGGTCTTGATTGGTCGCTACTAGAATTAAAAACAGCAAAACAAAGTAAAAATACATCAACGACTGAACAAGTAAATTGTTATTAGAGCCAAACGCAGCTATGAAAGGAAAAATTGACAGAAAAAGAAAATATCTCGGGGTAGATTTCTTCCAACGAGTTTTTACTGTGTAGAGAGCTAGCAGCGTCAATAAAAGCGCAAAAAGAACATTAACTCCTGTATAGAAGAAGAACACTACTCCAAGAGTAATACTTGCAAATGAAATTGATAGATAAATGAGAACCCAACGTTTTTCTGATTCAAGTATTGCTATTACTTTAAATCGAAAAATGTAAATCAATATAGCGAATGTAAAAATAGAGAGTGGGTAAGCTAGAAGCTTGAGAAAACTGTACTCAACAGATAACTCCAAAGCTAATTGAATACCTGTATACAAGTCACGAAAGAATTCAAATGGATTCCCAAATTTAGCTATTGAGAACAAACTAATTGTTATATAGGAAGTGGCAGGTATCAAAAACACCCAAAGCCAATTTCGTAAATTTGTAAAAATCAAATAAATACATAATGCCGAAAGTAAAAGTAGCATCGATGTGGGTTTTGCAATAAACAATATTCCCAATGTGAAACCTAAATAAATAAAGTAAACCTTTTGCATGAGATTGGTATCAATAGTGGATACCTTCACAATTCCAATCCAAACTAAGAGAAGTGTCTGGAAAGTTAGAGAATTGTAACTAGGTGTTAGTATCCAAACTATTCCAAAAAAAGACAATGAGACGCAACTTGAGATAAACACCACGGTTGCTGTCTCTCTTTTTCTCCAAAGAGAATCGGATCTATTTGAATTAATTGATACATAAGTTGCGATTGATGCAAGAATTACTGTAAGGAATAAATTCAATAGTCTTAAATTAAGAAGATTAAAACCTACTATTTTGCCAGCTAGGTGGTAAACCAACCCATAATTGGTTACAGCGTATTGATATTCGAGAGGATATCTGATGTCGATAAGGTATTTACCCTCATCAGAAAATTCGATTCCTGAGTCATAAAATGTGATAAACCAAAGGAGGGTAATGATTGAAATCGACGCTGAAACGATTAGTAGAAACCAAACTGAAAACTTTAGGAGGACGGAATATAACCGATACCAAGGAGTTTCCATATTTGATGTCACAAGCATGGATTCTAGTCTTTGCGACACCCTAGCGCTAGAAAGGCCTTATCTACGCAGGTAGGGACACTATATTTGAGTATAGTTTTGCCCTACATATTGATTAATGCATTTCAATTGCAAGGAGGCGCCAAATGAATGATCCAGAATTCACTGTGCTTTCTAGAAGTGCGTTTGTTGGTATGGGTACTAAAGTTTGGCATTTCTCACAAATCGGTGATCAAGCTAAAATAGGAAAGAATTGCATAATTGGTAGTTTTGTGTACGTGGATAGAAATGTGGTAATCGGAAACAATTGCAAAATCCAAAACAAAGCACTCATCTATGATCCTGCAGTAATTCATGATGGCGTATTTATTGGCCCCGGCGCTATTCTCACGAATGATAAGAACCCACGTGCAGTTTCGACTTCTGGCGAGATTATCAATACCGGAGACTGGAATAAAGTAGGAGTTGAGGTTTTTGAAGGCGCATCTATCGGGGCTGGTGCCATTTGTGTGGCTCCAATAAAAATAGGTAAATGGGCGGTGGTTGGAGCTGGGTCAGTCGTGATCAAGGACGTAAAGAACTATTCTCTAGTTGTTGGAAATCCCGCTCGACATGTAGCTTGGGTTGGGCCTTCAGGCGTAAAACTTCGAAAGTTATCGGACACACTCTTTGAGTGTCCTAAGACCTTGATTAAATTCGAGGAAATAGATTCTGAATTGTATGAAATAAGTCAGCAATGAAGCTCATACCTCTTGCAAAGCCTCAAATATCAAGGGAGGAGCGGACTGCGGTTAATCGGGTCTTAAGAACTTTAAATCTCGCTCAAGGCCCCGAAGTAAAAAATTTTGAGAACGAATTCTCAAAATTTGTAGAGGACCGTGAATGTGTAGCTGTGAATTCAGGGACATCCGCGCTTCATTTATGTCTTATTGCCCTGGGGATTGGACCAGGAGATGAAGTTATTGTTCCTTCATTTACGTTTGCCGCTACGGCAAATGTTGTATCCCTAGTAGGCGCAACCCCAATTTTTGTAGATATTGATCCAAAAACCTACTGCTTAGATCCCCTAATGATCAAAGATGCAATTACAACAAAGACTAGAGCAATCATCGTGGTTCACCTGTATGGGTTGCCAGCAGACATGAAAAGTATTTGCAGAATTGCAGATGAAAACTCCTTACTTGTGATTGAAGATGCCGCACAAGCGCACATTGCTTCTATAGATGGCAAGCTGGTTGGTACTTTTGGCGATGCAGCAGCTTTTTCTTTTTATCCGACCAAGAACATGACGTCAGGTGAAGGGGGAATGGCGGTTTTAAAGGAATCCAGCATTGCGCGGGTTTGTCGACTCCTTCGAAATCAAGGTATGGAAAAAAGATATCAAAATGAAATTGTTGGCTTTAACTTAAGAATGACAGACATTCATGCTGCTATAGGTCGTGTTCAGCTGCGCAAACTTCCTAAAATGACGGAAAGAAGAATTGAAAACGCAAACTATTTGAGTGCCAATCTAGCAATAGATACTGTCCCATTTGTTGGAATTGGATATAGGCATGTGTTTCATCAATATACGGTTCGATTGAAGAATAGTCGGGAAGAGTTCTCAGGAAAGTTGATTGAAAATGGGATTGGGAATGATGTTTATTACCCTACACAGGTTCATATGCTTCCTTCTTTTAATGCAGGCACTGAATTGCCTGAAACTTTAGCTGCGACTCAACAAGTATTATCGCTACCCGTTCACCCGGGTTTAAGTCGCAGAGACTTAAATAAGATCGTCTCAAGGTTTAATAAAATAATTGAAGAGCAAGGTTCATAAATGAGAAATTTACGTGTGGGATTGATCGGACAAGGGATGATGGGTAAGAATCACTTGAGAATCCTAACAACCCTGAACGGCATAGAACTCGTAGGAGTAGCAGATCCCATCTATATTGACAATTCCTCGGGGAAGTTCTCGTACAGTTTGTACGCAGACTACAAAGACCTTTTGTCTCAAAATCTTGATTACTGTGTAATTGCTGCGCCAACTGGCTATCACAAAGAAATTGCAATTAACGCCTTAAGTAATGGCGTAAATTGCCTAATTGAAAAACCCGTAGCCGTAAATTTTGCAGACGCCCAAGCAATACAAGTTGTAGCAAACAAGCAGAACCTTTTGGTTGGAATCGGCCACATTGAGCGGTACAACGCGGCTATTCGTGAACTTAGAAAAAGGCTTTTAGATGGTGAGCTAGGTTCCATTTATCAAATTTCGATTCGCCGACAGGGCCCGTTCCCTTCCAGGATTGCAGATGTTGGAGTTGTAAAGGATTTAGCCACACATGATATTGATCTAGTAATGTGGCTTTCAGGAAGCAGATTTTCAAACATAAACGCACAAACAGCTCACCGATCAGGTCGCAAGTATGAAGATTTAGTTTCAATAAATGGGCAATTAGAAAATAAAACAATAATCAATGTTCTTGTTAATTGGTTGAGCCCATTAAAGGAGCGCAGCATTGTTGTGACTGGTGAAAAAGGCGCTTTTGTTGTAGACACATTGAATTCCGACTTGACCTTTTATGAGAATGGAATCCATGAAGTTTCCCAGGATGCATACTTACTGTTCAAGGGCGTTAGTCAGGGAAATGTAACAACATTTGCATTCGAGAAGCCAGAACCACTCTTGGTTGAGCACCAACAGTTTAGAGATAAGTTATTGGGGAAAGAAGCAGACATAGTTTCATTAGCGGAAGGTGTTGAAACCGTCAGAATTGCAGATGCCATACTCGAAAGCAGTGAAAAGAATCAGAGGATTATTCTGTGAAAGTCACGGTAATTGGCTTAGGGAAAATTGGTCTGCCACTAGCAATAAATTTTGCTAGAAACGGAGCCACGGTTACAGGATTAGACCAACAAGAAGATGTAGTTCGTCAAATAAATAGTGGTACTGAACCTTTTCCTGGAGAAAGAGATCTCCTATTCCGCCTAAAGGAGTGCATCGCTAACTCAAGCCTAATTGCAAGCACAAACGTGGAAGAATGTTTATCTTCCGCAGAAGTAATTGTAATTTGTATTCCCTTGATTGTTGATTCAGATGGAAACCCTAACTTTGAGAATATTGATCGATTAGTGAATGAAATCGGCAAAAATATGTCTAAGGGTGCTCTTATTTGCTTTGAAACAACTTTGCCTGTGGGAACAACAAGAAGCCGCTTCACTGTAGACCTAGAAGCCGCTTCGAGATTTAAGGTCGGCAAGGATTTTTTCGTCGTTTTTTCTCCAGAGCGGGTGCTTACAGGGAGGGTGTTTGAAGACTTGCAGAAGTATCCAAAGCTAGTTGGTGGAGTAACCAATGAATGTACTTCAAAAGGCGTCGAGTTTTACACCAAAGTCTTAACCTTTGACATAAGGTCAGATCTTTCGAGGCCAAACGGTGTTTGGGCTATGAGGAATTCTGAATCAGCAGAATTCGCTAAAGTCGCTGAAACTACTTATCGTGATGTGAACATTGGATTAGCCAATGAATTTGCTGTTTATGCATCCAGTCTCAATATTGACATTATGGAAGTCATTTTCGCTTCTAATTCACAACCATATTCACATATACACAGGCCAGGAATTTCAGTAGGCGGACATTGTATTCCGGTTTATCCAAAGTTTTATACTTGGAAAAATTCAGAGTCCCAGATTGTTACTGCTGCAAGAGCACGAAATCTAGACATGCCTTTTCGTGCAGTAAAACAAATAAAAGAAGAGTTCGGAGACCTTAAAGAGTTGAAAGTGGGGGTTTTAGGAATTACTTATCGTGCAGGGGTGAAAGAATCAGCATTCTCTGGTGCGCTTGACTTATTGAGGTACCTACAGAATGAAGGGGTACAAGTTTTTGGCCTTGATCCATTTTATAATGAAAGTGAAATTTTAAGTTTTGGGTTTCTAGGCGTAGCAAATCTAGACGAATTAGATGGTGTCATTATTCATACTGATCACCCCGAGTTCAAGGCAATAGATTTTGAAAGCTTTAAAAATTTAAGGTTTATCTACGATGGTCGCAGGTCACTTACTGAATTGAATGATTCAAAAATTCTTAAGTACCTAACTTTCTAAAACTTGTGGCTTGGGCCGGGATCGAACCGGCGACCTAACGATTTTCAGTCGTTCGCTCGTACCAACTGAGCTACCAAGCCAACAAAGATTTTGCTAGCAGTTGCCCGCCAGTACGCGTGGCACACAAATAAATTTGCATACAACACCAAAACCTTTGCGACCCGGACGGGACTTGAACCCGCGACCTCCGCCGTGACAGGGCGGCGCGCTAACCAACTGCGCTACCGGGCCTTAAGTAATTGATAAACATAAGTGGCTCTTATGTCACTCCCAAAGCCTTTACTACTTTTACTTCTTTAGAACATTTACTGCGGTACTACGTGCCCCCAACGGGATTCGAACCCGTGTTACCGCCGTGAAAGGGCGATGTCCTAGGCCCCTAGACGATGGGGACGTACGAGGCTCGGCAATCTTACCCGCGTTTATCCGCTCAACCAAACCCGATATTCACGCGCAAAAAAGCCACTATCCGCCGGAAAACGGGTAGTGGCTCTTCTGTTTAAAGGTTGTGATTAATTAGTTAAGCGCCCAGCGAACTGTGATTGTCACAGTTACATCCTGCTCTCCCAAATCGATCTCGATGGCTGCTGCATCTGCAGCGCCAGCCTTAGCTGTTGGGAATGGTGATGAGTACACAGGTGAAGATTGCTCTTCAAGAGATAACACCTTTCCAATTGATGTGCCAAGAAGTTTTGCATATGAAGAAGCTTTTGACTTCGCGTTCGCTACCGCAGCAGCGCGAGCATCTTCTGTTGCAGCTGATGGATTAAGTGTTGTTGGGATAACTCCACCAAGCTGAACATTGTCTCCGCCAGCGGTCACAACTGCTTCAATGATCGTTCCAGCCTTTGATGCTGTGCGAACTAAAACATCAAATGATTGTGATGCGCGGTAGCCAGTGATCTTTGTACCGGTCTCTTGTGTCCAGTTGTATTCAGGATAAACAGAAATACTTGCTGAACGAATGTCCTTGGTTGCAATTCCTGCATCCTTCAGCGCTGCGCGAACAGCTGCTGCAAATTTTGATGCGGTTGATAGCGCTGCTGCGTTTGTTGATCCAACAGTCGAAACAGTTGCATTGAAGCGAACTGCATCAGGAACAACAGAGATCGTGCCAACACCAGTAACGGTGATGTAGCGATTATCTGCCGTACCCGCGCCATTTGCAGGGATCGCAAGAGCGACCACACCTGCAACGCCGGCGACTGTTACTGCGGTTAGGACCGTGCGAAGTTTGTTTAGTTTCATGTATCAAGTATCTACTATTGGCTGGGTTAGACGGTAATTAATGCTGGGAATAGTGAGAGAATTACCCAATGAGCCATTCACAGTTTGTTTCTAAGTGCACAGTTGATGCACTCCAAGCTGCTGCACAAACCCTTCTCGAAGGAAATCTGGTCGCTTTCCCCACCGAAACAGTTTATGGATTAGGTGCAGATGCTTGTAATGCTGATGCGGTTGCGCGGATTTATTCAGTAAAGGGCAGGCCAACGGATCATCCATTAATTGTGCATGTGGGATCGATGGATGCGTTGGGTGATTGGGCAAGTGATGTGCCTGAATATGCAATTTCGCTGGCGCGTGATTTTTGGCCAGGGCCAATGACCTTAATTGTGAAGCGCTCTGCGCTGGCTGGTGATTTTGTAACAGGCGGACAGGACACAGTTGGAGTTCGAGTGCCTGATCACGCTGTCGCATTGGGATTGTTGCTGTCCTTTGCGCAGATTGGTGGCAAGGGTATTGCCGCACCGAGTGCTAATCGATTTGGAAGTGTTTCGCCAACAACGGCGCAAGCTGTTGAAGATGAGCTGAGCGAGTATTTGGCAGATCCCGATCAGATTCTTGATGGTGGGCCATGCCAGGTGGGTGTGGAGTCAACGATTATTGATTGCACTGGTGATGTTCCAAGGATTTTGCGACCAGGTGCAGTGACTGTCGCGATGATTGAAGGGTCAACCGGATTAGCAGTAGTTGGTAATGTGGAAAATGCCGCGATCCGTGTCAGTGGTTCGCTAGATAGTCACTATGCACCAGTGGCAAGAGTTGTATTGGATCAATATCCCGTCACAGGACAAGGGTTTATTGCGATGGAAGATGTGGCAACACCTGACGGGGTGGTGCGATTGGCTGCACCAAAGACTCATGATGAGTTTGCACGAGTTCTATATGCGGCACTACGCACAGCAGATGAACAGAATTTGCAGACCGTGGTGGTTGCACAACCACAAGGCGCCGGAATTGCAATTGCAATCCGTGACCGGTTGAAGCGAGCTTCATGGGATGATTTAGATTCGAAGCAGACCATAAGGGATGGCAAACAATGAGGGACAATTCGATTGTGTGGAAGAAATCTACGCTTTTGCGTCTTTTTTCATCCTCTGCAGCGTCGTTGCTACTAGTTTCCGTTGGCACACTATTAGTAACGAGAATCTACACACCTTCTCAATTTGGACAGTATTCATTCATATTGTCATTGGCAATCCTTATTGCTCCCCTCTTAACTGCAACTTATGAATTTTTCATAGTCCCTAGCCAGACAGAAGAAGAATCTCTTCTTATCTTCAGAAAAGGACTATATAGAAACTTTAAGAATTCAATATTTCTCTTAGTGATCACCACAATTATCTATCTGCTATTTCCAGATGAATTTCTCAGCATAGATGCTTATATAAACCCAATAATTCTGGCAACCATGCTTGCTTCAATATACGGTGTTTATAACTTGCTGACTCAAATTGCCCTTAGGCGTTTAGATTACGCAACAGTTTCCTCCAGGGGGCTGATTCAAAATGGCACCATTTACTCGTCACAATTACTCTTAGGAAATTCTCCTCTCAAAAGTTTCGGATTAATAGTTGGTGAGTTTATTGGTCGAATCATCACCATAGCCTTTATCTCAAAAAGGATAAGACTTAATCCGTCTATACATTTCCAAAGACCAAAAGGTGCGACCTCAATATATCGCTCCCAAATTCTAACAAATACCACTGCAACAATTTTCGAAATCATTACGGCTTCTTCTTTGTTTTTCTATATTTATCTGACAGAAAATCAAGAATCCTCTGGAAATTTTGCACTAGCACAAAAACTCTTGACTGTTCCGATCATTTTGTTTGGAACAACTACCTCGCAATACCTTTTCGCTTCTGGGTCTTATTCAGTGCGACGAGGGATTCATATGTCTCGTTCAGAGTTAGATAAAATACTGATAAAGCTGACCCTTACTAGTTTCGCAATTGGTGCCGGGGTATTTCTTTTCGGATCATTAGCAGTTGATTTTGTGTTGGATTCTAATTGGGCGACTGTTGGCTCTTTGATAACAATCATGTCCCCTTATTTGACTATTTCATTAATATGGGCCCAATTAAGTTTTACTTTTTACACAAAAGATATGTGGAGATCTTATTTCTTTTTCGCGACTTTTCGATTCAGTTTCACAATCGCAATTCTACTCATCTGTTATATGAATGAAGTCGCAATATCGCATGTAATTCATTTGGCACTAGGAACGAATTCAATTGTGAGTATTATTGCGATCAGTTTTTTACGGCAAAAACATGGATCTTAGTATTAACCAAATTCAAGCCGGGAAAAGCTCGTGATGATATGATTACAACATGGTCATGTTTAAAGAAATGATTGATGTGCCTGCAATTCTTGCGCTTGCCTCAAAGCTTGGTTTGCGAGTCACGGATTCCAAAATAAGCCTGATTGGTATTGAAAGCGTACAATCAATCGACAATACGAATTCTAAATCCCTATCGTATATTTCGAGTCTAGATTACGTAAAAGTTCCTGCCCACTCCCTGAAAGGTTTGGTGCTCTTACCATCCAACTTAATTGGTACAGAGTACTTCCAAGAAATCTCTACTAGCTATATTGCGACAGATGATCCTAAATATCTATTTGCATGTATTTACCATGAATTTTCGAAAAGCCAAACAATTCCGAGCTTTTTTTCAAAGGCAGAAGTAGAAGAATTGTTTGCCAAAAAGTGTTTGTACATTTCAGAGGATGCTCGAATTGCCAGGAATGTTGAAGTTGGCGAGGGGGCGATTATTTATGGAAATGTATATCTTCTTGAAAATACGAGGATTGGAGCAAATGTAACTATCAAACCAAATACAACAATTGGTGGCGATGGTTTCGGTTATGCGACACGAACAGGCTATCCCCCAATGAAAATTCCGCATTTTGGTGGCGTGATCGTGGGTAACAATGTTGATATCGGCTCTTCAGTCAGTATTGATAGAGGCGTCTTTGCGAACACTGTTATTTCGGATTCAGTAAAAATAGACAATGGCGTACATATCGCACATAACGTCGTTGTTGGCGAACGATCCTTGATTATTGCCCACTCAGAAGTATCGGGAAGCGTAGTGATAGGGAATGATGTGTGGATAGCACCAAGTGTTTCCATTCGCGAGAAATTGAAAATTGGAAATCGAGCATTTGTGGGCTTGGGATCAGTAGTTACAAAGGATGTGGAAGAAGATTCAATTGTGTTTGGAGTACCCGCTAAACCAGCCTAAAAACTCTACTTTTCAATTTGTCGGATAAGTTGAAAACCCTCGGCATACTTCCTACCGATTTGAAGTCCTCGAAATTCCAAGACAGATCGAATCTTACATTCTTCCGCGTAGAACCGATTTTGTTGTGAAGTGAATCTAGACAAAGCCTCAATCTTACAATTCAAAAACTCCTCATCAACTGAATTAAAAACGTCTATTTCCATTTCAAGATTGTTCCATGGGAGTTCGTATCCAAACAAAGTAGTAAATTTGAATGCACGAATTGATTCTTGTGATATGACCGAGTGATCTTGATGCACATCCAAGGTATTAGGGATATACACTCTTGACCAACCAGCATCCCTATACTCTTCAATAAGAATGTCCAATATTTCCTGACGTTTTTCGTTGAATCTTCTTAAGGGAAAAGTTTTCCAATTTGTGTCAACTCTTTGTATTCCAAGAATCTGAAGAGCTTGTAACGATTCAGATACTATTTTGTCTATTGAATCACTCACATTCGTTAGAGTTTCATGACAATCAGAGAAAACGAGAGAGTGACATTCAATCCCGAGTGAAGTTGATTTTGCTATGGTAGCGCCCGCTCCGAACTCAATATCATCGGGATGCGCTCCTATAAACAGATACTTCTCTTTCACTTCTTCTCTCTTTTCTGTAAAACATTCATAACAATTAGCGCCGCTGTTGAATTGATCATCTTTTATTCTTTGCCATAGACTCTAAAACGTCAACAATTTGATCATACAATATCTCACCATTGAAGTTTTGTTGCGATAAAAATTCAGCGTTTTTCGACATCTCCTCTATTTTTTTGGAATCTTGAGATAAATCCTTCAAAATGTCAAGAAGTGAGTTAGGTAATGAATTTGAATAAGGAATACCAATCTTATTTTCTGTTATAAACTGTGCGGCAAATCCTGGGATACTGGTAATCATGGGCTTAGAGTGATTTATAGCGTCGAGAAATTTATTTGGGAGCGACATAGAGAAATCATCAAGATCTGCGTAAGGTGCCAGAAGCAATGTTGATCTCTTTGCAAGTACAAAGGCTTGGCAATCACTAACCCAGCCAGGCAGGATAAAATTGGAGCTTGTACTCAGACTTTCTATTAACTCAGATAGAATTGGACCTGATCCAGCAATAACAAAATGAGTCGAAGATTTGTCTGCGCATTCTATAACTCTTTTAAAATCTAACGCATCAGTAAGAGTTCCTATATACGAGCATCTAAAAGATCCATCATCAAAAACACCTAAACTGTCCCAAAACATCTCTGCAGAAGTTATTTCATTTTCTGTGTGCTCTGTTATCTTGCTTGCAAGGTAATTCACTCGATCAAAAGATCGAATTTCTCTTTTCGCTTTTGATAAGGACCACTTCAAAAATTGTGGTGATATCGAACTTAAACCTGTTGCATTACGGAAAGTCCATCTCATCATGATGTAATACGGCTGAAGCAACAAGGCCGCTACTGCTTGAAAGTCTCGTGGGAACGCACGCTTCAAAACATCTGGCCATGCATCTTTGATATCTAATACGGATGGGACCGAATGTTTCTTTAGCCAATGGATCATCACCCAAGCAATTTCAATCGGTGGGTAACCAACGAAGGCAACATCAGGCGGATTTTCTCTTCGGATTTCTTTAATTAGATTAATCGCCAAAATAGAATGGTCAAGCAATCTGCCGAATCCGCGATTACTTTTATACCCCGAGCTGCCGATTAGTCGGATCGTTAGATTTTCAGCTGGACTTATGGTGGTTGTTTGACCAAAACGGTGTGATTTGGAGAAGTGATCGAAATCTGATGACCAAATAGTTACGTCATGTCCCCTCTTGAGCAATGCCTCTGACAAATTCATCGCCCTCATGGGACGTAGCCCAAAGGAATCGATTTGAAGAGGCTCACCTGTCTGAAGTATCCAAATCTTCAAAGTAATCCCCCGCTGTCTAAATTTATTGTCATCCTTGAAGAAATAATGGCTCAACCCTAGTGTGCATAATTGAGGGATGTCCTCGGATTTCTATTGTTTCAGATGGTGCAACAAGCTTTTCATGTAGTTTTTCGCCAGCCCGTAAACCTGTGTAAACAATATCTATTTCCCGTTTAGACACCTCGATCATATGTCGAGCAATGTCACTAATTCGGACGGGTTCACCCATATCAAGAATTAATGTTTCACCATGCCCCCCAATAATTGCGGATTGGAGTACCAGATGTACAGCCTCACTGACCGTCATAAAATAGCGGGTTACTTCTGGGTGCGTAATAGTAACCGGACCACCTAGTTTAATCTGTTGACGAAAGGTATGAAGAAAAGAACCATTGCTACCAATCACATTTCCAAAGCGAACAGATATATAGCGCTGGTCAACGCTTGAGATTCCTGCGGTAAGTCTTTCTGTAATCAGCTTACTCTTTCCCAACTCACTTGTTGGATCAGCAGCTTTGTCTGTGGAGATATTCACAAATGTAGTTACGCCGTAACTCAAGGACGCCTGCAGGATATTTTGGGTTCCCAGAACATTTGTTTTATAGGCTTCTTCAGGGAATCGCTCCAAAGTCGTTAAGTGCTTTAATGCTGCTGCATGAAAAACTATTTCTGGACGTACTTCTGAAAAAATCTGATTGACTCTATTTACATCTCGAATGTCACCAAGGATTAAACCATCATGAGTTAGTAAGCCGGTTCCATCCATACTAAGTTGCAAATTGAGCAAGGCTGTTTCGTCCCGATCCAACATCGTTAGGGATGCAGGCCCATATCTATCAATCTGCCGAACAATTTCTGAACCGATTGAGCCACCAGCGCCAGTTACTAAAACTCTTTTCCCACGTATGAATTTTGAGATCTCTGAGTCATCTGAACCAATAGCCTTACGGCCCAACAAATCTTCTTCAGAAATTTCAGAAATATCAGTCAAGCTCACTGCGCCAGACATAATTTCGAATGTTGTAGGAATTACTCTCAAATTTACGTTTAAACTTCTACAACGTCGTTCCAGATCCAAGAGGTTGGATGAATCGATCCCTGAAATAGCAACAATAAGAATTTTTATCTCATGTTTGTTTATGACTACTTCTAATGTGTCAATATTTCCCAACACACGTCTTCCAAATATTCTCAAGTTTGATTTGGCCGGATCGTCATCAAGAAATCCAATTGGATTATATTTCTCTACTTGCCATAACATTTGTTCGACGATTTGTCGTCCAGCTATTCCAGCCCCATAAACTAATGTCTTTTCACCATGCGATTCTTGCGGCAACAGTTTGGAAAATCTTGGGCTAGTTAGGATGCGCGTGACAAGCATAAAAACAATTGCCAAGGTGCCAGCGACAATTGGAACTGACCTTGGAACTAAGGAAAAGTCAGTGAGAACTCTTAGCGTAAACAACAAAATAATTATTGTTGCGGTCGATAAACATAGAGCGATTACCTCTTCTAGTGAAGAATTCGCATATTTACCTGAGTACAAAGAGAAGCCATAATTAAAGATGATTGCGACCAGTCCCGCGGCGGTACCGAATTTTACAATCTCGGTTGTCATGCCAGGTGGCATTTCGGCATCAAATCTGAGCAAGGTGGCAAGAGTTGATGCGGCCAGCCAAGAAGTTAAGTCGCCTAGAACCCTTAACAATCTCTTCTTTTTCAAAACATCCTCTTTAGCCCATGCAAGTTGTGTCGCCAGCCATTTTGTATGACCTGTTGAGGTGAAATTGTAGCGATAAGCACAAATAAAGTTCCACATCCTCTAGCATCTTCTCATGCTCAAAGTACTCGAGCCGCATAGATTTGCGATTCTAACTGCCTCGCTGGCAACAGTTGTGGTGCTGCCTCCAATTATGGACCCAATTAATCTACCTAAGCTTTGGATATTGGTAATCTGCACATGTGTGTCGATCTTTACATTTCTGAATTCAAACTTGCAAGTTGTACTCAAGAAGAATCGAAGCACCCTTCTTATTTGTGCTTTTTTTACTACATCCTTATTGATCGCTGCATTCTTTAGCAATGGTTCATTACATAGAATAATGATTGGCGTTTGGGGTAGAAACAATGGACTACTGACCTATGCGTGCTTTTTGATTTTGTTTCTGATTGTATCCCTACAAAATTCGGACTTACCAAGTAAATTCCTTATAAAATCCTTGGTCGTACTTGGATTCATTTTGAGTACCTATGGGTTTTTTCAATCGTTAGGTTTGGACCCAATTCCTTGGGATAACCCAAATAAAGAACTCTTGCTCACTTTAGGAAACTCCAACTTTGGAAGTTCTATCCTAGCTGTCACAACACTTGCTACATTGATGAGTGCATTTGATTCAGGCACAACGAAAAAACGCAGGAATCTCTTGTTAGGGTTTTTCCTATTTCAATTTGGAATTATTCTTGCTGCCCGACCGATTCAAGGAATAATCATGGTGGTTATCGGATCATCAATTATCATTGGTTTTAATTGGTCTTATTCGCAGAGGCGTAACTTGCAGATTGCTTCAAGATATTGGTGGAGTGTCCAAGCAATATTAGGTGCGTGTGCAGTTTTTGCCCTTTTTGGGATGGGCCCTATGCAGGCACTGTTAGCGGCAAACATTAGTTCGTTGAAAGATCGTTATTATCATTGGATAGCGGCAATTAACATGTTTCAAGAAAATTTCCTATTTGGAGTCGGTCTTGATTCTTTTGGAGATAAATATCGCTTATATCGAGAAATTGAGGCCATCCAGAGCAGAGGCACTGCCATGTTTGGGACAAATAATGCACACAATACATTCTTGCAATTAGGAGCAACGGGTGGCATTTTCTTGCTAGTCACTTATTTATCTTTGATTTTGTTTACTATTTGGAGAGCAGTTATTGCCTTGAAGCGATTACCTGACAAGAAGTTAGTGAGTGGACTATTTGCGATCTGGTTGGTACTACAACTGCAAAGTTTAATCTCAATTGATCAAGTCGGTGTCGCCGTATGGTCTTGGATAATTGGCGGTTGTTTAGTCGGCATTTCTAATTCTAATGTCGAGAAGAGCAATAATCAGAATCACCGAAAAATGGCCAACTCTAATAAATTAAAAAGAAAACCAATTCTGCTAGCAATGCCATTACTATTCAGTTTTGTAGCTGGCTTTGCGTTACTACCTACTGTAATTAATGACCTAAACATTAGGCAAAAAATCATTCAACTAGTAAATTCTAGGGATAGTGCTCAAGCTCTTCAAAATGCGAACTCTTTGTACGGGGAAGCATTAAGTTCTCCAGAACCAGCTCTAGGAATTGTGGCTATTGAATATCTCTTGCAGTCGGGTGCAAACGATCTGGCGTTGAGTCTTGCTCAAAATAATGTCAAGAAATTTCCTAATTCCTTCGAAGCCTGGCACGCGCTTGCAGCGTGTTACGAAACTTTAGGTCAAAAGCAAAATGCCATCGCCCCACGTGAGGTTTCAATTAGATTAGATCCGCTGAATGAAGAGATTAAGAAATTGCTAGTGGACGATAAGCAGTCAAATTAGGGTACGCTTGCGATTCATCCTAAAATGGGGCCTATAGCTCAGTCGGTAGAGCAACGGACTTTTAATCCGTGGGTCGACGGTTCGAGCCCGTCTGGGCCCACTGTTACGTGAAACATAAATCGTGCTATTACAAATTCAATGCTTCGCCATTAGAGTGCAGATGTGTCTAACAAGCCAAGCCTTCGTGATATTGCCAAACAAGCAAATGTTTCTTTGGGGACAGTTTCTAATGTTCTGAATCGCCCTCAACAAGTTTCTGAAGAGACTCGCCAAAAGGTTCGCAGCGCAATCGATATGTTGGGATTTATCCCTAACGAGATCATGCAATCGTCTTCAAAGGACAGCCAAGTAATTGGATTAATTCTTCCACTTAGTAACAACCCTTTTTATGAAGAGCTGGCACAAGGAATCGAAGATGCTGTTGCAAAAGACGGACTCCGTGTTCTGATTGGATATAGCCGCGAAGATGAAGCAATTGAGCTGCATCTTTTGTCTGCAATGGTGGATGCAGGTTTTAAGGGTGTAATCCTTACCCCCGTCGGCGAGCGCAACCAAGTCTTTGAAAAGTTCATCGAAAAAAATGTTCGAGTTGGATATATCTCCCAAACAGATGAGCTTGTCGATCAATGTTCAGTATCGATTGATCAAGTACGTGGCGGGTACATCGGTCTTGAGTACCTGGCAAATCTTGGACACAAAAAGGTTTTGTGGATCTCAGGTCCGCCCCACCACCATCAATCCAATCAACGCTTTGTGGGAATTACAGAAGCGGCAAAGGAGTTTGATATCGAACTCTCTGTTATGAGCGCTCCTTCCTTAGACTTTCTGACTGGCGAACACATGGCCCCACAAATCATCGAAGCTGGTTTGCCCGACGCGGTTTTTGCAGGCAATGACTCATTAGCTCTGGGAATCATGAATTACTTTTATAAGCAAGGGATTAAAGTCCCTGATGAGGTGTCCTTCCTGGGCTATGACAACGTTTCTTATGCAGAATCGGCGCTAGTCCCTCTTACAACCGTTTCTCAGACGCCGTATCAACTTGGATACACAATGGGTGCACAAATGGTGGTTGAGATAGCTGCTCCTGAAAACCACATCCACCAGCATGTGATCTTCCAACCGCAGATCGTTGAGCGTTTATCCACCCGCTCTAAACGATCGCTGTGACCATCCAAAAGTTGACCGGTCACCACGCTCAAATCCCTTCAAAATCTCGGTTATCTGACCTACCGTTCTGCCTAGAAGTTCAGCTGACGAATCCTCGTGGCCGATTCCCCTGATTTTCAGGGCTCGGACGCTCACCGGCGAATCATTGAAAGATGATTGCGCGCTCCGAACAGCTGCGGGATCGGTAAGCAACCTTTGGACAGAAGGGTTGTACACACGTGCGTCAATGTTTTGAACTGTTCAATGAACAGTTGGTGATCACTCATGAGTGAGATTAGAAAGTTCATTGAGTGGTTAAGTTTTCATCCGTCATCGGAAGATATTGCCCGTGCGCTCGCAACTGAATACCTCAGCGAATTCTCAGTACAGGGCATTCGTTTTGGACGTTTAAATAGTGATGATTCCATTGTTGTTTTGGGCCAATTTGGATACCCAGATGCAGATCTCTATCGCGACCGAGTAATTCCAAGCAATGAATGGCGCGCAGTCAATGCACCAGACATTGTTTTAATTAGTAATGCAACACAAGGTGAATTCACACCTAATGAAACTATGTATGTTTCATGTTTACGAGATCGCGGTGTAATTCAAGGATATTTAATTGTTGAATTTAAGAACCCAGTCAGGGATTCAGAGAAAGCTCGAACCGCTGAGGCGATTGAAGATATGTGTGTCCCAATCTCGCTGTATATGTCCTTCCAAAACCGCGGCGCTCATGCCGATTCCCATGTGGCGATTTTGAATGACTCCCGGGACTCTGGGGCTGGCCAGCTTTCAGCTCGCCAACTGTCGATTCTGCGGGGCATGGTCGAGGGCAAGACCAACCACGAGCTAGCCACCGAGATGGGCTTTTCCGTCTCGACCATCCGCCACGAGACCATGAGGATCTACCAGGCGTTAGCGGTCAGCGACCGCAAAGAAGCGGCCAAAAAGGCGCTCACGCTCAGCCTCATATAAAAGTTATATGGGCTCACCGCGACTCGCGGACACGCTCAAACCCTCAATAACGGCTTTACCCTTGCCTACCCCATAGACTAGAGACCTGATTCCGGCAGGCTTGTTTCTCGCTGCCATTCGGCGAAAGCCCTCCATGCACTTCCCCCACCTACGCTCAACCACCGCATCCAGGAAAACTTTCTAAAGAAAGTTTCCAAAAGGGCACAACATTTGGCCCCCAGCGGTGTCTTAACTATTAGAGGGCAAGACGTTGCCTTCATTATGAAACTCGCGGGAGTTACTCAAATGGCACTATTGAAGTCGAAAGCGGCGAAAGCAGCTGCAGCGACCGATGCCGCCCGCATTTTGAGCGCAAATCCCGCCGACGCTCTTATTGATACACCTGCTCAAGGCTCTTCAGCTGACTGGACTATCGCTCAGCTAAGCGCGATCTACACAGAGCACCGCACACAGCTCGTCTCACAGGCACGCCGCATCACCCGCGATGAGGCAGAGGCCAACGAGGTCGTCCAGGAAGCATTCTTGAAGTTCATGCTTGCAGCCCCAGATCTAGATACAGCAGATCGTGCAATTGCATACCTTCGTACATCAGTAAACAACCTTGCGTTGAACGTAATCCGCGCACGTGGTGCACGTCCTAACTTGGTAGCAATCGATGCTGACACAACCCAGGAGCGTCTAAACGAGATCGCATCTGAAAACCACATCGATCTTGATACAACTATCTCTGCTGCAGAAGATGCCGCGATTATCCGCGAAGCACTTGCTCGCCTGACCTCTGACCAGCGCACAGCGCTTGTTATGTGGGAAATGGAAGGCCGCACAACAGAAGAAATCGCAACTGCGCTTAACACAAGCCCAGCAAATGTTCGCCACATTTTGGTTCGCGCTCGCAAGTCAATGGTCCGCGTTCTTGAGGACTGGATCGTTGATGAAAAGACTGGCCTAACAGCACTTAACGCGCTTTCAACAACTTACAAGAAGTCAGTAGAGCTAGCCCAGAAATCATCAAAGGCTGCGCTTTCACTTCTACTAGTTATTACCGCTTTCCTTGGCTTCAACTCAATGACTGGAAATGAAAGCCCAGTACTGCCAGTTGTTGCCCAGGTTGAAACTGAGACATCACCTATGTCTCCTGTTGCACCTTCAGCATCAGCTACAGCTACCGCTAAGGCTCAAGCTGCAGCAACAGCTGCTGCAAAGAAGGCTCAGCAAGCAGCGATCAACGCAAAGATCGCAGCGCTTTCATTCTTTGGTCTTGATAACAACGGAATCCCAACAAGCTTCACAGTTACCGATGCAGATGGTTCATTCGGTAAGGGCCGTGTTACAAAGGGAATTTCAACCGTTGGCACATCAGGAATCTTGATCAACAACCAGTTCATCACAGGCTCAGTCGGTCCAAATGTTCTTATCGATCAGCTGATCACAATCGATGGAACTGGAACTAATTACAGCCTGAACAACATCAACGTTGGCTTTGCTGGGAACTGGAACTCAGTTGAAATCAACTCAGTTGATACATCTATCGAGCGCCTGGCTAACGGTCAGCACTTGATCACAGCAACAGCAAACATCGGCTACTTGAAGCCATCTACTTTTGCGATCCCAACCGGAGCACGTGGTTACGACCTAACCGATGCTCCAGCGACGATCACAACTCGAGTTCTTCTGAACTCAGGCAAGACCACCATCCTCGCGCAAGCGGTGCAGGTGACAAACAAATAAATAGGTTTCCTCGCCGCGTCCGGATACACGGTGGGGAATTTGGTGAATCAGCACGTGCGATTCATCGAATCGGGTGAGTTTTTAACTTACCCAAAGCCGACCGGGGGAAATTCCCTCGATCGACTAATCGAAAGGAAACAAATGTCTACAAAGACAACTTTCAAGCGCATCGCGCTTGTAGCAGTTGCTGCGTTGGGCTTTGGTGTTCTTACTTCAGTTGCGCCTGCAAGCGCAGCAGCAAGTGCCGCCACTGGCTTCACGATTGGAACATCTTCACCAGCTCGCGTTGGTGTAGTATCAACAACACCAATCACTGTTGCACACGCAGCAGGAACAGCAGGAACAGCAGACACAATCACAATCTCAGCGAAGATCACATCTGCACCAGATACTTCAAAGGTGATCACAGATACAAACACATCTTCACTTGGTCTTACATTTGACACACCAACAGGTGGTCTGACTGTAGCTAACACATATGCAATCGGTGGTGCAAGCGGAGTTATTACTCAGCCAAACACAACTACAGCAAAAACTTCTTCAGCTACATGGTTGAAGTTTGCAGCTGACGTTGCAGGTACATACACGATTCTTGTTTCAGCTGGTTCTTCTTACGCAGCTGGTGCAGTATCAACAAGCTACACAATTACAACAGCTGGCGCTCCAGCAACGATGGCATTGTCATCAGTAATTGGTTCAGTTGTAACAGGTGGAACTGCAGGTCAGATTCTTGCAATGACACTTAAGGATGCAGCTGGAAACGCAACAGTTCTCTCAGATAACGAAGCTGTTAACTTGACTACAGCAGACACAACACTTGCTATCCATGCTCCAGTAGCAGGTGGCGCAAACGCAGTGTTCGCTAAGGGTGAAGACACATTGGGTACATACTATGCAAAGGTAATTGAGACAGGAACTGTAGCGGCTGGAACAAGCCCAATTACATTTACTGCTTCAGGCCTACTTTCACCAACAATCACAAGCAACATTTCAGTAACAAAGGTAGTTGCTACTACAAATGCAGCAGATGTTGTTGCTTGTACTACAGCCGCTAACTGTGTAACAACAGGAACTGATACAACAACTGCGATTGCTCGCACTGTTGGCGGATCAGTTGGCGTAACTGTAACTCCATTCACAGCTCAGGCAACTGCACGTAACTTCCTAGTGATTGTTACAAACAACGCGACTGGCTTGACATACAACTCTTCATACACAGTAGCTGCTGATGGAACTACATCAACATTTACTGTTCCAGCACCAACTGCTGCGGGAACTGTTGTAGTGGACTTTGGTCAAGTTGTTGGAACATTCACATACGGAATCCCAGCAGCTTCAGCAATCGCAGTGACCCCAGCTTCAGTTCTATCTGCAACTGGTGGATCAACAACAATCGATGTGAAGGCAACAAACCAATACGGTACTGCAGCACAGTACGTACCAGTGAGCGTAAGCGTTGCTGGTCGTAACACAGTTGCAACAACTGCTCTAGGTGTGACAGATGCAAATGGTTTCATTTCATACACACTTAAGGATGCAGGAACTGTTGGAACAACTGACACAGTGACATTCTCGTCAACTGCTGCAGGTGTTGCTAACAAGACAGCAACCATCACATACGGAACAGTTACAGTTGCAAAGGTTTCTTTCACAGGACCTAACACAACATCTGGCGTTGCATCAACAACGACAACAGTGAGCCCAATCCGTGCTAACCAGACTCCAGAAGCTTCTACAGCTTCAGCGTCTGTTGTAGTTACAGATGCCGCTGGAAACCTTCTAGCAGGAGTTCCAGTTGTATTCACGGTAAGCGGAACGACAGCAGCAATTACTTCAAACGCTGTAACTGTTTACACTTCAGCAGCTGGTGTTGCAGCTTCAACTGTATTTGCATGGGTAGCTGGTACATACACAGTTACAGCAACTGCAGGTGGAGTAACAGGAACTGGTTCATACACATTCGCTAACTCAACACCAGCAGACGCTCGCGTTCTTTCAGCTAAGGTTGATGGCGGAATCATCACAGCAACTGTTGTTGATCGTTTCGGTAACCCAGTGTCTGGTGTTGATGTTTACGCATCACGTACATCAGGTACAGGATACTTCGGTGCTGGTGTAAGCAAGACAACAACAAAGACAGGCACTGATGGAACTGCTGAGTTCACACTCATCGGAAATGCTGATGTCAAGGTTTCAACACTTGATTACAACGCAGTTGCTGGTACAAACGCACCAGGACAGACTTGCGCACTTGCAGGTAACTTCGACTGTGCAGTTGGCGCAACAGCTGCTGTGGCATTCACAGCAACTACAGCTGGAACAACAACAGCAGCAGCAAAGAACTACGGTTCATCATTTGCTCCAGCTGGTGTTTCAACAGTTACAGTAGCTGTAAGCAACAGCGCAGCAGCAGATGCAGCAACAGCAGCAGCAGATGCAGCAGCAGAAGCAACTGATGCAGCAAATGCAGCAACTGATGCAGCTAACGCTGCAGCAGAGGCAGCAGATGCAGCAACAGCTGCAGCACAAGATGCTGCAGATGCAGTAGCTGCTCTATCTACTCAGGTTTCAGAGATGGTGAATGCTCTAAAGAAGCAGATCACAGCTCTAACAAACCTAGTAATCAAGATCCAGAAGAAGGTAAAGGCATAATCTGCCCCCCTTTGATCTGATAAAGATCTAGAACCGAGACCCGGTTCCCTCTTCGGAGGGGGCCGGGTTTCGGCTTCCCTGGGGAACTTGCTTGGCAGAGGGCACACTGTTACTACGCACCTGGTTCACAGGAATCTGCGGTGTAATTGGTTTATGACCCAGGCGACCCGCATTTATAAGCACTCGGCAGCAGGTACGGACTGGGCGGCGCTGATGTTGGGCGCTGGGTTGGGCCTGACTCTGGCTCTGCAGGCGACGACTCTGCGCAGCGGGGATTTCAAGGATTTCTATTCAGTTGTTGTGACAGTTAGTCGCTTGGCAGCTTTGGTGGGTACATACCTGTCGATTGTTGGAATCTTTTTGGTGGCACGTATTCCTGTTGTGGAACGCGGAGTTGGCCATGATCGATTGGTGACCTGGCATCGAAAGCTGGGGCCTTGGTCTTTGTATTTAATCGGTGCGCATGTGTTTTTGATTGTGTTGGGTTTTGCGGGGCAAGATCAGATTCCTTTGTATAAAGAGATGTGGCAGTTCTTAACAACATATGACTGGATGTGGTTTGCGCTCGCTGGTTTTGTGTTGATGGTTCAAGCGGGTGTGACCTCATATAAGAAGGCGCGCGCCAAGATGAGTTATGAGACTTGGTGGTTGGTTCACATCCTGACCTATGCGGCGGTTGCTGCATCATTTATGCACCAGATTGTTAATGGTTCGATGTTTATTGATCATCCATTAAATAAGGCGTACTGGATTACTTTGTATATTTCGATGGCTTTGGCGATTGGGTATTGGAGATTCTGGGTTCCGATTTGGCGATCACTGAAAGTAAATTTGCGAGTTGAAAAAGTTGTGGTCGAAGGACCCGGAGTTGTTTCGGTAATTATGAAGGGTCGCAATTTAGATCGATTGGCTGCGCAAGGTGGGCAGTTCTTTGGGTGGAGATTTATAGCCCGTGGGCATGCGTTGATGTCGCATCCATATTCTTTGTCGGCTGCGCCGACCAAGAATCATTTGCGAATTACCGTGAAGGATTTAGGAGATCACTCAAGATCGTTGGCGTTCTTAAAGCCGGGGACGCGAGTCTTTGTTGAAGGTCCTTATGGGGCATTTACTGCAGGGCGTTCTACTTCACCGCATGTGGTGTTGGTGGGTGGTGGAGTTGGAATTACTCCGGTGCGAGCGTTGATGGATGAGTTCAATGGTGGAGCTCAGATAGATGTGATTTTTAGGGCTTCTCGCGAAGAGGATTTAGTTCTTAAGGGCGAGATGGATTATTTGGCTAACAACAGCGGTGGGTCGATACGGATTCATTACTTAGTAGGGCCGCGAAAGAACCATCCGATGGATGCGCGATCATTGAAGGCGTTAGTGCCGACCTTTGCCGATAGTGATATCTATATTTGCGGGCCAGAGCCGTTGGTGAGTGCGGTGCGTAAGGCTGCGGAGGATCTAGGTGTGCCAAAGAACCGTTTCCATGATGAGGCTTTTGCATTTCATAGCGAATAATTAGCCGTAGATACTCTGTGGTGGGATTGCGGGCGTTCACAGAAATCTTTCAGGTTGGTGGGCTTTGATAAGCCTGTTGAACCATTCGAGGGGTTAAACGCTAGAAACAAAGAGCACGAAGTGAGGGTATGAGATGAAGCGGGCGTTGCTTATCGCAGGAGGCACTGTGGGGGGCCTCGGTGCGGTTTTGGCGATTACTCCGCCTCAGTTGGGTTCGACCAGTGCGATTAACATCGCCGGGGCTCCAGTGATTGGGACAGGAACAACCGCGGTTGCGTCTGCTTCATCATCATCTTCCAACACTGCTGTTGCGACAACAAAGGCGAGTGCTGCTGCTACAAAGGCTGCGAAGCCGGTTGCGACGAAGAAGGCAAGCAGCGGGAATTCAGGAAGTAATACTGCAACGGCTGCGACGACAACTGCGCCAGCAACTCAGGCACCTGCGTCACCGGCTGCGATCAATGGAACATTTACAGGTCCATCTGTTTTTGTGAACTACGGAAATGTTCAAGTGAAAATTACAGTTGTGAATGGTCGCATTACAGATGCGGTTGCAGTTGTTGCTCCAAGTGGTCGAAATGATCGCTATACAAATATGGCGGTGCCGATTTTGAAGCAGCAGACATTGAAGGCGCAGAGTGCAAATATTCAAGGTGCATCTGGTGCCTCATACACAAGTTACGGTTGGTTTACATCGCTTCAGGGAGCGCTCGCTCAAGCTGGTTTGTAGTTCGCGCAGATAGGGTTTGGGTATGAATCATCTGCGTCGACAGTTTCCTGTGTGGGGAACAATTGTGGATGTGGATTGTTATTCGCAATCTGTCGGTGGTGCGGATTTAGATATCGCAATGGAATCAGTGATTGCGTTTTGTGAAGTTGTTGATCAAGATTTTTCGACCTATAAAGATGGGTCGTGGGTGACGCGGTTGAGGCGTGGTGCGGTTGCGATTGAGGATTGTCCTGATGATGTGCGCGCTGTGTGGGATTTGTGTTTGCGTGCGAAGGATTTGAGTGATGGGGCTTTTGATCCGTGGGCAGTTAAGGGCGGGTTTGATCCATCGGGGTTGGTTAAGGGTTGGGCTGCCGATGCGGCATCAAATATTTTGGTTGCGGCAGGTGTTCAGCACTGTCAGGTAAATGCTGCAGGGGATTTAGCGTTGCGTGGTGGATGGTTCGATTCAGTGGCTGGGGTTGTAAAGCCTTGGTCGATTGGTGTTGTTAATCCTGATGATCGCGCGGAGATTGTGAAGGTGTATGAAATTACCGATGGTGCGATTGCGACATCTGGAACTTATGAACGCGGTGCACATATTCATGATCCATTGAATGGATTGATTGCGATTGGGGCGAAGAGTGCGACCGTTGTTGGGGCTGAGGGCTGGCTGTGTGATGCGATGGCAACAGCGGTCATGGTTGGCGGTCAGGATTCAGCAAAATGGTTTGGCCAGCCTGAATTGCAGGGATATCAGGTATTTGCAGTGAATCGACATGAACAAAGTGCGTGGGAGATTTAGGATGCTCACTATGTCTTCGACCAATCGCGCAAGAAAAGCTACAACCATTGTTCTTGCTCTGGTTGTCGGATTTGTTTCATTGGGATTTTCGCCGGCGTATGCGCTGGATGAGCGAGTTATCGATGTTGTTGAGGTGACCTGGAATGGTGCACCTGCATTGCGCGGCGATGCAAAGGTTGTTGCTGGGGTTATTGATACCGAAGTAAATGCTGACTGGAAAAAGTACACAACGATGGTGGGCGATAACGGAAGTCGCACAGTGTCATTTAAGAGCGGCAAGATTTTGGATACACCGATTTCATTGGTGTCGAAGATGGCGTGTACTGGATATGCGGCCAGTGATTTTATGAATTCAATTCGTCCCGAGGCATATCGCCGTTTGGGAATTAGCGATTATTCAAATCGGTACTTAGTTGTTGTCTCGCCTCGTGCGGGATGTGTGTGGTCGGGTCGCGCGCAAATGGGTGGGCCGAAAAGTAAAAGCGGAACGCTGATTTTGCACGATAGCGAATCCTCTTTTGTTATTGCACACGAGCTTGGCCATACCTTTGGTTTAGGTCACTCAAACTTCTTGCGCTGCGATGACAAGGCATCTGATGGTGCGTGGGGCACAAATTGCAAAGGTGTTGAATACGGCGGAACTATTGATGTGATGGGCAATGTTGATACAACATCACCGCTGAGCACCTATCACCAGTGGCGAATGGGGTTGCTCGAGGATTCACAAATCAAGCAGGTGTGGCAATCAGAGGTAGTGAATTTAGCTCCGAGTGATTTCGCAAATGGTGTGAAGGCGATTTTTATTCGTGATGGAAAGGCTGGGTATTGGGTTGAGTACCGTCGCAAGACTGATGGTGCTGTCTATAAGCCAGGTCTTGCGATTTATCGTTTAGATCCCCCACCGGTATCTGCGATTGTTTCTCCCAACCCTGAAGATGGTGCAGCTTCCGAGTTCCCATCAGTGCTGGGTACTGATTTCTGGATGCTGAATCTTGATAACTACACCTACAACACTTCCTCATCCTTGAGCGGATCGATGACGGGGCTGACTGCAAAGACTTACTCCGGCAATGTTTCTTTTAGTGCGGTTGCCTCTGAAACAGGTGCTGTTGTAACAATTACAAAGAAGGCGGATACAACTCCTCCGCCAGTTCCTAATGTGCTTCCTGTTGATCAATGGCGTTCACCGAGCATGGTGATTCTTGGTCCAGGCGGTGAAGATGCAGATACTGCAATCGTTGGTTTCGAAGGCCAGATCGATGGCAAAGTTGAAACGTTAAAGGCATCAGATGTTGAAGGTTGGATGCCAACCTATTTATCTCCCTTTGTTGCGCCCAAGACTTTTTACTTACGTGATTTGCCTGAAGGTAGTTTTAACTTTGCGATGCGTGCGATAGATATCGTGGGCAACAAGAGTGATTGGTCAACTCCGCAAAAGGTTGTTATTGATCGTGCGCATCCAGTTGTCACCAATGATTTTGTATTAACTGGTGTTGCTGCTGGCGAGTTATCGCTGCAGTGGAAGGGTGCAACTGATGCGGGCAGCGGAATCTGCCAAGCAAATGTTGTTGATGAAGATGGCTGGATTTTGGCGACTAGTTCTGTAAAGAATGCGCCCGTTCTTAAGGTTGCAAGCGGTACAAAGTTAGTTGGAACCGCTCAGATTTTTGATTGCATTGGCAATGGATTAACAGGGGATATCAGTATTTCAAATACCGTGGTTGCTGCCGATAAGAGTTCAAAGACAGGTAAGTGGAGCGCTGCTGGCGCTGCTTATGGTGCTGGTGCGATTAAGTGCGTTGGTAAGTGCACAGCGTCGTTAACTGTTTCTGGCAAGAATGATGTTTTGGTGGGCACAGGTGCGGCAACGATTGCAGTAGGAAATAAGACTGTGGCAACTATCGCCGATAGCAAGGTTACCAAGCTGCGCATTGGTGCAACCGTTGATGTGGGAGCCAGCAAGAAGGTTGTTCGTGTCAGTGGATCTAACTTTGTATTAATTGGATTGAGTTCAGTAACGACAACCTTAGGAACTTTAAAAGAGGTTGATCGCGCACCTGCGATTTCTGATCCATCATTGGTTGATTCCAAGCAAGTTGCATTAGCCAAGTTAGGTTTCCGCGCCGATGATTTCAGCCAGGAGTGGACGATTTTGCCGATGGCAAATGGAACAACCTTGCTCGATCCATCGCTGGATCTATGTAATGGAAAGTTTGACTCTGAAAAGGATCGCGTTGAGCGTCGTCAGGTAACGGCGACAAAGGTTGGATCAACATTTTCATTCTTATCAACTGAGGTTGTGAAGTACTCATCGGCAGCTGCGGCAAGTGCTGCGCAGAAAGAGTTGGTAAAGGTTTTGGCGCAGTGCCAGACCGATAAGGGGTACAAGGATTCAACTGGAACTTTGGTTCCTTATGATTTTAAGAAGTTAACCACGATCCCAACGGGCGTTGTTTCTGAAGGCAATCGCGTCTTTGTTCATACAGTGATCGATACAGATATTCGAGCACGTACATTGCTTGGTTTCTACCAATTCAATGGCGATACCTTTACAGGGCTTTATGTGATGAACGCTGAAGGCTTTAGCGATGCACAGGTAGCAAAGTGGCTCAAGGTCGCGGCGACAATGGGTCAGCGTTTACAAGGAAAAGCTATTTAAGCGCTGACAGCGTTGAGTTTTTCAACCTCTGCGGGTGTTAGCTCAATAACCTGAACGATCTCTTCTAACTGCGGCACTGTGCGTGCTGATGCAATTGGAACACTTACGGAAGATTGTGAACGAAGCCAAGCAAGAGCGATTGCTGAAAGAGGCGCTCCGTTATGAGCGGCACTAACTTCATCCATTGCGGTCAGAATTGCGTAACCCTTATCAGTTGCATATTCGCGAGCACCGGCTGCGCGCTTTGAATCAACTTCGGTTACTCCTGGGCGATACTTTCCTGACAAGAAACCGCGAGCGATTCCGTAAAAAGGAATGTTTGAAATTCCAAGTGATTCAACTGTTGGAGCTAATTCTGTTTCGAAGGTTTTTCTATCAACCAAGTTATACAAATCTTGAACTGCGATATATGCAGGGATGTTGTTGTTCTCGCTGTATGCAATTGATTCGCGCAGGCGGGATGCGGTGAAGTTAGAGGCTGCGATGTAGCGAACTTTTCCTTCTGCGATTAACTGTGCGTATGCACCGAGGGTTTCTTCCAGTGAAACTGTTTCATCATCTGCGTGGCTGTAATACAGATCGATGTAATCGGTTTGCAAACGGTTAAGGGATTCTTCGCAGGCAGCAAAGATGTTCTTTGCTGACAATCCTGGGCGGCTATACATCTTTGAAACCTTGGTTGCGATCACCATTTCGCTGCGGTTGTTGCGGGATTTCATCCAACTGCCGATCACTGTTTCAGACTCTCCGCCGACATGGCCTTCGACCCACTGGTTATACATATCTGCGGTGTCGATGAAGTTGCCGCCATGGCTTTTGTAGGCATCCATCACGAGGTGGCTTTCAGCCTCAGTGGCATTTCCGCCAAAGATATTGCTGCCTAGGCAGAGTTCATGAACAACAAGGTCGGATTCAGGGATAGTGATCATGGAGTCAGATTAAGGCACAATTGCGCACATGGCGACTACAACTGGTGGATTTTCAAGTGAAGGGCTGGCGTTAGAGGCCAAGACTCTGGAGTTGGAATCCTTGTCGCAAAAAGAGGCGATTGAAATCGGTGAGATCGCATTGGATATGGGTTTTGCTCGCGGGTTAGGTATTGCAGTTGAGGTGCGATTGAAGGATTGGATTGTTTTTCACGCATCCTTGCCGGGATCTACTGCTGATAATGATTCGTGGATTGCGCGCAAAGCGCGGGTTGTTTTAGCAACCGGAAATTCCACGATGTATGAACGGGTGCTGGCAGAAGAACAAGGCATCGATTGGTATGCGGTTAAGGGTTTGCCTGAAGAAACTCATGCGATTCATGGTGGTGGATTGCCTTTGAATGTTAAGGGCATGGGTTGTGTTGGAATTTTGTTGAATAGCGGTTTGCCACAAGTGCAGGATCATTTGTTAGGTGTTGAAGTGTTGACAGAGTTTTTGGCACGCAAAGGCGAGCTGCTATGAGCATCTGGGTGTGCGGTGAAGTTCTGATTGATATTTTGCCAACAGGCCCTGTTGTTGGTGGAGGTCCTGCAAATACTGCAAAGGCTTTAGCGCGTTTGGGATATGAAGTTGATTTTATTGATGGAATTTCAAGTGATGCATACGGCGTTAGCGCACGCAAAGAGTTAGAGCGTGATGGTGTTGGGCTTTCCTTAGCGTTAAGCAGCGATAAGCCAACATGTACAGCAACAGTTACTTTGGATTCAAAAGGCTCTGCCTCCTATGAGTTCTTGATAGATGGCACCGCAACCTTTGATTTCAATTCTTCTTGGCTGCCTGATCCAGAGCGTTTAAAACCAAGTGTTTTACACATCGGAACCCTGGTGACGATTGTGGAGCCAGCCTCAACAACTTTGTATGACTGGGCGGTTAAATGCGCCGAATTTGCACCAGTTGTCTTTGATCCCAATGTGCGTTCATCAGTTGTGGGCGATCGCGATAAGTACCGTGCTGCGGTTGAAAAATGGGTTGGTATCTCAAGTGTTGTAAAGCTGTCAGATGATGATATTTCTTGGTTATATCCAGGTGAGGCGATGGATGAGGTTACTAAACGTTGGATCGCTGGTGGAACTTCCTTAGTAGTTGTTACTCGTGGTGCTCATGGAATTATTGGCTACACCGAACATGGTTTTGAAGAGGTAGATGGTGCAAAGGTAGTTGTAGTCGACACAGTCGGTGCCGGTGACACAGTCGGTGCGATTCTGGTTGAAGGAATTATTAAGCACTCAGTTATTGGTTTGCAGGGAGCAACATTGAACGCGGTTCTGCATCGCGCAGCGATCGCTGCAGGAATTACCGTTTCACGTGCTGGTGCTCAACCTCCACGATTGCACGAACTAGTAGAAGCGCTGGATGCCTAATGCAATTTATTGATGATGCAGAGTTTCAAATCGCAATCGATGATGACAATGGTGCGCGAATCACTTCATTGAAGTGGCGCGAGAATGAGTTTGCGGTTCCCTTTCGCGGACAGGTTCACACATCGGGTTGGTACTCGATGGCTCCGTGGGCAGGACGTATCAAAGAGGGTTTGATTACAAATAGTGCGGGGCAACAGATTCAACTGCCAGCAACAATTGATCCACCACATGCGCTGCATGGTTTTGGTTTGATCTCGTCATGGCAGGAAATCGGCCCAGGACGCTCACTTTTGCATCTGCCATCACCATATGGTGATGCAACCGTTGAACAAAAAATTGAAGTTCTGGATGATGCGATTCGTTGGTCTTTGGAATATGAACCTAATGGTTGTGATTTGCCTGCCTGGTTAGGTTTCCATCCCTGGTTTGCTCGCGATCTAGAACGTGGTGGCAGCGCTGAGATCGAATTTGATGCAACTGAAATGTTGATCCGTGGCAGCGATGGAATTCCAACAGGAAAGCGCAGTGCGCCAACACAGCCGCCTTGGGATGATGCATTTACTGGGATTAAAGGCACCCCTGCTGTTGTTTGGGAAGACGTTGCCCGTATCTCGATTGAATGTGATGCGCCATGGTGGGTTGTTTATAGCGAAGATAGTGATGGCGTATGTATTGAGCCACAAACCGCACCACCTGATGCGCAGAACTTAGGCATTAGTGGCGAGAACTACATCGAAGCTTTGTTTGTTTTTGAATCTCTTGAATAGACTGGATAAATGATTAATCGCGACCGTTTAGCTGCATTACGAAAAATCGAAGATGAACGTTTCTTAGCTCTGCATCCAAAGAGCGGTGAAATGTTTAAGGCCGGACAAAAGAACATGCCTGGCGGCGTTCCAATGTCATGGATGGCAAAGTGGCCTGGGGCGTATCCGGTTTTTGTAAGTGAAGCTAAAGGTGCGCGCTTTACCGATGTTGATGGCAACACATATATTGATTTTTGTTTAGGTGATACCGGTTCAATGACAGGCCACTCACCAGATGCAACTGTGGCTGCAATTCGCGAGCAAGCAGGCAAGGGAATTACCGCGATGCTTCCAACAGCAGATGCAGCAATAGTGTCGGCAGAGTTAGCGGCCCGCTTTGGTTTGCCGCTGTGGCAGTTCACGGTCTCTGCAACAGATGCCAACCGTCACGTTATTCGTTACAGCCGCATGATTACAGGCCGTTCAAAGATTGTTGTAATCGATCGTTGCTACCACGGTTCAGTAGATGAAACCTTTGCAACCTTGGATTCACTTGGAAACACAGTGGCCCGCGAAGGAAATATCGGAGCACCTGTTGCACTTGATCAAACAACTCGTGTTGTGGAATTCAATGACATTGCAGGTATGGAAAAAGCATTGGCACATGGCGATGTTGCAGCGATCTTGATGGAGCCTGCCATGACAAATGTGGGAATTGTGTTGCCACAAGCTGGTTACCTGGAAGCAGTTGCTGAATTAGCAAAGAAGTACGGCACCATTTTGATTATTGATGAGACCCACACAATCTCTGTTGGTCCTGGTGGAATGACTGCGGACCGCGGATTGAAGCCAGATTTCCTAACAATCGGTAAAGCAATCGGTGGCGGAATTCCAACTGGAACATTTGGAATGACTCAAGCGATCGCAGACAAGATTAAGTCAATGGTTGAGTTAGAGATTATTGATACCGGTGGAGTCGGTGGAACTTTGGCGGGAAATGCATTGTCATTAGCTGCGATGCGTGCAACGTTGACACAGGTTCTAACTCAAGAAAACTTTGATCGCATGATTGATTTAGGAACCCGTTGGTCAGATGGGGTGGATGCTGCGATTACTGAATTTGATCTGCCATGGACCTGTAATCGTTTAGGTGCACGTGGCGAGTACATGTTTGGCAAGGTCGCTCCAGTTACTGGTGCCGATGCCAACAACGCTGGTGACTTTGAATTAGAGCAGTACATCCATTTGCGAATGTTGAATGATGGCTTTTTGATCACTCCATTCCACAACATGGCGTTGATGTGTCCAGATACAACCGCGGCTGATGTTGATGCCCACACCAAGGCGTTTCACACCATGTGTGCCGAGTTAGTTAAACCCTAACGACCCGTACAGCTTCAAACCTTTTTCATTGTCTGCATCTACATACAAAATCGCGTGCTTAAGTCCTTTGTTTACAAGGTAATTGATCGCCTCTACAGATAGGGCTCGGGCAATGCCTTTTCCGGCGTGATCTGGGTGGGTTCCGACGACATAGAGCTCGCCCACTGGGTCTTGATTGATTAAATCTTGATGGATCTTGGTCCAGACAAAGCCTTCAATGGTGCCGTTTTCTGTGGCAAGGAAGAAACCTTTTTCATCAAACCATGGTTCTGACATTCGGTTGTCTAAGTCTTGCATCGCCCAATTACCTTGATCTGGGTGGTGTGCAAAGACTAGGTTGTTTAAGTCAAGCCATTGTTGTTTGTGAACTGAAGGATCAAAGGTTTCGATTGTGTAATCGTGATCGGCTTGTGGAAGTGAGTTTGTATCTAGATCACGATGTAGTTTGAGTATGTGACGCATTTTTACGCATCAACGGTAAAGCGATAACCAACATTTCGAACTGTGCCAATGATGGCTTCAAACTCTGGACCTAACTTTGAACGAAGACGACGGATGTGAACATCTACTGTGCGTGTTCCACCGAAGTAGTCATAGCCCCAGATCTCTTGAAGCAGTTGAGCTCTGGTGAAAACACGGCCTGGGTGTTGTGCAAGGTACTTCAGTAGCTCGAACTCTTTGAAGGTTAAATCAAGAACATTTCCTTTTAGGCGAGCGGTGTAAGTAGCTTCATCAATAGTTACATCACCGCTGCGGATTTCTGCGCTGTGTGGATCTGCTGCAACCATTTCAATTGCGTGCTTGCCAAGTGCGATGCGAATACGTGCATCAACTTCGGCAGGACCTGCGGTATCGAGAATGACATCATCGATTCCCCAATCTGCGTTAAATGCGGTAAGTCCGCCTTCAGTTGTGATTGCAACGATGGGGCAACCAACACCCGTTGAGTGAAGGAGTTTGGTGAGTGATTTAACTGCGGGTAGATCGCGGCGAGCATCAATAAGAACTAGATCGACATCGGGAGCATCTACGAGGACGCTTGCTTCTGCAGGCAGAATTTTCACTTGATGCTGCAGTAAACCCAGTGCTGGAAGCACCTCTGCGCTAGCGCCAAGAGTGTTCGTAAGTAGCAGAACCTTCGCCATTGAGACAGACTACTCCCGTGAAATCTTTGCTTCCAATTGTCATCGTGCTGGTCTTAGCCAGTGGATACGGTGTGTGGCATAAGCGCACCCGCGGCAAGATCGTGGTGAAGCCAGATAAGGGATTGATTACGCCAGCGATGATCGGGGCGGATTTAGGCTCTAGAGCCACGCTTTTGCAGTTCTCCTCGGCCTTTTGCGGACCGTGCAGAGCGACTCGTTTGCTCATTGAGGATGTCACCGCCGATATGGCAGATGTGGCCCATGTAGAGGTTGATGCTGAGGCGAACCTGGAGTTAGTGCGAAAGCTGGATATTCGCAGCACCCCAACGACACTATTTTTGGACTCTGCCGGGCACGAGGTCGGTCGAGCAGTGGGTGCGCCTAAGCGAGATCAAGTTATTGCAGCTATTAATGCAATTGCACAGTAAGTGCGAATAACTCGCAACTCGCTTAACCGCTGCAACCTCTTTACTCTTAACCCATGTTGTTAGCAGCCACTAAGCGCCGTGTAATTGATTACGGCCGTATGACTGCTTCCTTGTGTATCGCTTAATTGTTTCTTCATCCAACAATTAACGCCATTTTTAACTTACAAACAACACAAAGGAATTTAAAATGACACAGGTATCAGATCTTAAAAAGGTAACAACGGTATTAGATGCACGCGGTCCACGTTTTGGTGCTGCGATCACAACAGTTGTATTTGCAGCTGCGCTCGCAACACATAACGCATGGTTCATCGTTGCTCAAGCTATAGTTTTTGCAATTGGTGCATTTAAGGGACCGCAGTTCACTCCATATGCATACATTTACAAGTTTGCAGTAAAGCCATTTTTAAAGGGTGAGGTTCCAACAGAAGATGTTCGCCCACCGCAGTTTGCACAGAGCGTTGGTTTGTTGTTTGCACTCGTTGCTATCACAGGAGCGCTCTTTGGTATTGAAGCACTTGTCGTTGGCGCAGTCGCGATGGCATTAGGCGCAGCTTTCTTGAACGCAGCCTTTAATTTCTGCCTTGGCTGCGAGATTTACCTGCTCCTACTTCGCGCACGCGCAAAGTAAGGCGGTAGGCTTCGCATATGGCAACCAAGCATGAACTACATGAAAAGGGTCTGCGCTTAACACCGCAGCGCGAATTAGTACTGTCTGCTGTGCGTGCCTTGGGGCATGCAACACCTGAAGAGGTTGCAGAAAAGGTTCGCCAAACACATCCTGGAATCAATCTTTCAACTGTCTATCGCAACCTGGAAACCCTTGAAAATGTTGGCTTAGTTCAACACACCCACTTGGGTCATGGTGGTGCGACCTATCACGCAGCTGAAGAGTTAACCCACCTGCACTTAGTGTGTGGAACATGTGGATCTGTCGGAGATGCGCCAATCGAGGTTGCCGCTAACTTTGTAAACACATTGGCCGATGATTACGGCTTTAAAACAGATGTCACGCACTTTGCGATCTATGGCACCTGTGCTGCATGCGTTAAGCCCTAGCGATACCCTTGGCGCATGAGCGCCGTATTAGTTGAGGATGGTCCCGATAAGGGAGCTGTCTGGCACTTTGGTGAACCAGTTAAAGAACAACGCGCGTTAGAGGCAGGAACTGCATGGGCAGATCTTTCTCATTTAAATATCGTTGCCGTTACCGGTGAAGATCGCCTGAAGTGGCTCCATGATTTAACAACACAGTTTGTCAGCGATTTACAGCCTGGCGTCTGGATGCCATCAATGATCTTGGATGCACAGGGCCATGTCGAATTTCAATTTAACTTAGTTGATGATGGAAGCACGACTTATTTAGTTTTAGATCCTGGCTATGTTGAAAAGCTAGTTGAGTACTTAACAAAGATGAAGTTCATGCTGCGGGTTGATGTGCGTGATGCAAGTGCTGAATTTGTTGTGCTGCGTGCACCAGGTGTTGCAGATTCAATTGGTGGCCCATTTGCTTTAGTGCCACGTTCTGAAGTTGAAGAGATGAAACAAACATTTGGTGGGGTCGCAACACAAGTCGGTACCTGGGCTTTGGATGCAGAACGTGTTGCAAAGGGGCGTCCACGTATTGGTTTTGAGACTGATCACAAATCAATTCCTAATGAACTAGGTGTATTGAACACTGCGGTGCATATGAAAAAGGGTTGCTACCGTGGTCAAGAAACTGTGGCAAAGATTTATAACTTAGGTAATCCACCACGTCGTTTGGTGATGTTGCACCTTGATGGCAGCGATGTTGGTTTTCCAGCAGCTGGAACCAAGGTTGAAAATGATGGCGTTGTAGTTGGCTTTGTCGGCACAGTTGCCCGTCACCATGAATTAGGAACCATCGCGCTAGCCATTGTTAAGCGCAATACTCCAGCGGATGCAACGCTAACAATCGATGGAATTCCGGCCAATCAAGAGGTAATCGTTTAACCGCTATTCTTAAGCCATGGAGTTGTTCACCTCAGTAATCCTTGGCCTTGTTGCCATTGCACTAGGCGTTGCGCTCATTGTTTACGCATTTAAAGGTCGCCAATCACAAGCGCGACGTATTACTAACTGGAGGCAACGCCGCTAATGGTTTTCACAATCCCTGAAGGTTTGCATCCAGATTTGAATCCATTGGCATGGATCGTTGGAACCTGGCGCGGAAAAGGTCATGGTGAATATCCAACGATCCAACCCTTTGAGTACGCACAAGAGGTTGTTTTTAACCATGATGGTCGTAACTTTCTTAACTACTTTTCTCGTTCCTGGATCATTGATGCAGAGGGCGAAATTGTTCGTCCAGGTGCATCAGAGGTTGGTTTCTGGCGCGTTAAGCCCAACAATGTTTTAGAGGTTGTCATTTCACACAACACCGGAATTACTGAAGGTTGGGTGGGTCAGTTTGATGGTCCCAAGATTCAATTAGTTTTAGATCAAGGGTATTCAGCACCATCTGCCAAGGTTGTTACAGCTGGTGTGCGTTTATATGGACTGGTTGAAGGACAGTTATTTAGCGCCTACGACATGGCCGCTGAAGGACATGAACTACAGGCACACATCTGGTCATCATTAGAACGTCAAAGTGAGTAACGCTAACTCGATGCTCGGTGAGGTTTTAGCTGAGGTCACACGTAGCGGAGTTGTTGAATCTGTTCACGCAGGTCATCTTGTTTTGCTTAACGCTGATGGATCAATTCTCTTTCAAAAGGGCGATCCCACTTTAGATATTTACTCACGTTCATCGCTCAAATCAATTCAGGCATCTGCGATGGTGCGCGCTGGTCTAGATATCGAACCACGTCTATTGGCTTTGGTCTGTGCATCACACTCTGGAACACCAATGCATCAGCAAGGCGCACAAGCGATTTTGGCAAAGGTTGGTCTTGATGAGCACTCATTGCAATGCATCTTGGATCGTCCATTAGATGAAGAGCTTCGACGCACAGCAAATCCAACCCGTTTAGCGATGAACTGCAGCGGAAAGCATGCAGGAATGCTTGCAACCTGTGTCATTAATGGTTGGCCGACAGATACATATTTGGATCCAGCACATCCTTTGCAGCTTGCGATCAAAGCAGAGGTTGAAACAATGAGCGGTGAAGCAGTTGCGCTTACAAGTGTTGATGGTTGCGGCGCACCGCTATTTCTCTTTTCATTGTTAGGTCTTGCTCGCGCAATTCGCACACTAACAATTAGCGCAGATCCTGTTCATCAAGGCGTTGCTCAAGCTTGTCGCGATTTTCCTGAAATGGTTGCAGGTCCTGGTCGCTTGGGAACACGGATGATGCAAAACATTCCGGGATTATTTATGAAAGAAGGCGCAGAAGCGGTCAATGTTGCATCTTTGCCAGATGGTCGAACATTGGCGATCAAGATCAGTGATGGCAATCAACGTGCAATGTCTGCAATTACCGCTGCAGCACTTGCCAAGTTTGGTGTTGATGCCAAAGAAGTACCAGTAAACACACTTGGTGCTGGGCTTCCAGTAGGCACCATTCGCGCAACGCTGTAGATAGGCGTACCCTTAAAGGTCTATGAATGGCCGCATTGCAACTGTAATGGTGCATACCTCGCCCCTGGATCAACCAGGTATTGGCGATGCTGGCGGCATGAACATTTATGTTTTGGAATCTGCCCAACGCATGGCTGCGATGGGTGTTTCGGTGGATATCTTCACACGTCGCACTGATGCAGATGCACCAGAGATTGTTGAAATTTCTCCGGGTGTTCGAGTTCGACATATTGATTGCGGACATGGAACGCTGACCAAGGAACAACTACCGGCACATATTGCAGGTTTATCACGTGAGTTTTTGCGAATCTTAAAGAGTGAAAATTACGATGTGATTCACTCGCATTACTGGTTATCCGGCAAGGTTGCGATGCAGGCAGCTAAAGAGCTTTCAATACCGTTAGTACACACAATGCACACCATGGCGCGGGTTAAGAATTTGAATTTAGCTGAAGGTGAAAGCCCAGAGCCAATGATTCGTGTGCAGGGAGAAACTCAGGTTGTAGCAGCGGCTAATGCTTTGATCGCAAACACTGATGCCGAAGGTGCAAGCCTGGTTTCTTTATACGATGCCTGCCCCGACATCGTCCATGTTGTTAGCCCAGGTGTAGATCTATACACATTCACACCTGGTGAAAGCCGCAGCGCAGCTCGCGAGTTTGTTGGTCTGCCACATGACGCCTTAGTTGTTTCCTTTGTTGGTCGCATTCAGCCACATAAAGGCCCCGAAGTTTTAATCCGTGCAACAAGTGAACTTGTTAAGCACTCACCGTTACTTCGCCACAAGTTAGTAGTCAACGTTATGGGTGGCGCTTCCGGTGCAAACACCGACGAGGTTGATCGTCTGAAAGAGCTATCAACCTGGCTTGGTATCGATGATGTTGTTCGCTTCGAGCCACCTGTTGCTCGTAAAGATTTAGCGCAGTGGTATCGCGCAGCTGATTTAGTTGTTGTTCCAAGTTACAGCGAAAGCTTTGGTTTAGTTGCACTTGAAGCCCAAGCATGCGGAACACCTGTTGTTGCAACAGCGGTGGGCGGTCTTCGTACCGCAGTTGCAGATGGTATTTCTGGAGTTTTAGTTGATGGACATGATCCAAAGGCGTGGTCATCGGTTATTGCGCGTTTGCTGCAGGAGCCTCAGCGCCGTGTACTGCTTTCCATGGGTGCGATTGAACATGCTTCTCACTTTGGTTGGGATGCAACCGCCCGCGGAACACTGGATATTTACGATCTTGTCATCGGTGAAGCACGCAAATCATTGGAAGCGTAAATGGCTGGCATTGATCCACGAGTAACTATCGAAGAGTTTTTAGATTCACATGATCTGGAATATGACCGTAAAGATAACAATACTTTTTTACTGACCTTGCCGGGCGAAAAGAAGTTGCAAACTCATTGTGCATTGGTAGTTGGTGATCACTCTTTAAGTATTAACGCCTTCGTGATTCGCAAACCTGATGACAACGCCGATCAAGTACATGCCTGGTGCATGTCAAAGAATGCATCGATGTATGGAATCGCCTTTGCAACTAACGAAGTTGGCGATATTTTCTTAGTTGGCCGATTGCCATTGTTTGCCGTCACAGATCGCGAGCTAGATCGCCTCATTGGTTCTGTTCTTCAATACAGCGACAACTCATTTAATCCGCTGCTGGAACTTGGCTTTGCAAATGCGATCCGTCGCGAGTGGGCATGGAGACTCTCACGCGGAGAATCCCTGGCCAATTTAGATGCTTTCAAGCATTTGGTTTAGACTGCAACCATGACTAACTTCGAACTCGTACTTTTGCGCCACGGCGAATCTGAATGGAACGCTAAAAATCTCTTCACCGGTTGGGTAGATGTACGTCTATCTGACAAGGGCGAAGCCGAGGCTCGTCGCGGTGGTTCGATGTTGGCAGAGCGTGGCTTGCTGCCAGATGTTGTTCACACTTCATTGCTACGTCGTGCGATCCATACCTCGCAGTTAGCTCTCGATACATGTGATCGTCACTGGATTCCGGTAAAGCGTTCATGGCGATTGAATGAACGTCACTACGGCGCATTGCAGGGCAAGGACAAGGCACAGACTTTGGCACAGTACGGCGAAGAGCAGTTCCAATTGTGGCGTCGTAGCTTTGATGTTCCGCCTCCAGCAATTGATGACGCTGATCCTTTTAGCCAGGCAAAAGACCCACGGTATGCAGATTTAGGCGCAGCGGCACCAAAAACTGAGTGTCTGAAAGATGTTATTACCCGCATGCTTCCGTACTGGGATGAGTCAATCGTTCCGGATTTAAAGGCTGGCAAGCGCGTATTGGTAACTGCGCACGGAAACTCATTGCGTGCATTGGTAAAGCACCTCGATGGAATTAGTGATGCTGATATCGCAGGGCTCAATATTCCTACCGGTATTCCGCTGTACTACAAGCTGGATGAAAACTTTAAGCCAGTTGTAAAGGGTGGAGAGTATTTAGATCCAGAGGCTGCAAAGGAAGCAATCGCAGCTGTAGCAAACCAGGGAAAGAAGTAAGCGCTACTTAGTTGCAGTAGGTGATGGTGAAGGTGACGCAGTTGTTGTCGCCAAAATTGCACCACCAGTAATTCCTGAGTACTCATCTGTGTTATCGCGAACGATGACATCCTTTGTAATCTCGCCAGCGCGAGCAAAGAACATTGTTACGCGAACATGAGTTCCGGGTACTGCACCAAATCCAGCAAGAACCGCCTTAGCGTTTGCACTTGGTCCTTCAAAAATAATTGGTGAGTTCTTAGGCAAAGTGTTCTTACCTGTTAATTGAGCAACGGTTCCGTTGATCGCAACACCGAGTAGTGCATCTTCATTATCTGAAGCGCTCACGATTGTTCCCACAAGAACACCAGTTCCGCCATCTGCTGCAACTACAAGCAGATTAACTACACGGATGTTGTTCTCTGTAGAGATGATTGAAGCTTCAGCACCATCAGTTACCTGTGTTACTTGACGAGATGAAGCGTTAAATCCAGCTCCACATCCAGTAAGTGAGACGGCAAGAGATGCAATTGCTAATGCAGAAAGTGTGCGACGCATAGGGGCAATTGTCTCACATCAAATTAGTAGTGTTTGACGCTGCTTTTACCGGGTTTTGTGAATGAGCAATTGCTGGTAGAATTGACCCTCTAGCGAAGGGCATCACATGACATTTAAGGTCGGCGAAACCGTTGTTTATCCTCATCACGGGGCTGCATTAATCGAAGCTATTGAAACTCGTGTGATCAAGGGTGAAGAAAAGACCTACCTAGTGTTAAAAGTTGCTCAAGGCGATCTAACTGTCCGCGTTCCTGCAGACAATGTGGATCTAGTCGGAGTTCGTGATGTTGTTGATTCAGCTGGCCTAGATCGCGTATTCAGCGTATTGCGCCAGCCATACACAGAAGAGCCAACAAACTGGTCCCGTCGCTACAAGGCAAATCTAGAAAAGCTTGCTTCAGGTGATGTTATTAAGGTTGCCGAAGTTGTTCGCGATCTTTACCGTCGCGATCTAGATCGTGGACTTTCAGCAGGAGAAAAGCGCATGCTCGCCAAGGCGAAGCAGATCCTAGTTTCAGAGCTCGCTCTTGCAGAGCGCACTGATGAAGAAAAGGCTGCAGTAATCCTTGACGAGGTTTTAGCTTCCTAAATTCATGACACCTTCTCTGAAGGTTGTTGTGGCGATTACCTCGCCAATTGCGTTCCATCAATTAAAGAATCAAACAATTCTGTCCACCTGCATTAAATCTGCACAAAACTTTGTCTCCTCAGTTGGTAGCAACGCTAAGTTAGCAATTGCAGGTTCAGCAGAAGATTTAGCTAAGGTCGCCGATATCCCGTGCGAAAAGATTGTGTGTGATCCCAACAAGCCAGGTGATCTAGCAGCTGCGATTCGCGCTACACCCACAGATCTTGTGATGATTCATGATTCCCAAAGAGCCCTTACCCAGCAAGGGCAGTTTGAAGCTGTGTATGCGGCCTTAATTAACGGCATCGATGCGGTACGCCCAGTTTCACCCTTTACCGAGACTCTGAAATCGATAAATGCAGATAATTACATCGACGAAACGATCGACCGTAACTCAATGATGCGTGTTTCAACCCCCGAATTGATTCGTTTCAGCGCAATTGATTTTGATTCACAAATTTCAACCTGGTTTGTCCCATTATTTAGTGGCGCAAAGATCGCAACAGTTGATGCCGATGCAGATAGCGCCCGAATTAACTCAGAAAAAGAGATTGAATTAATGAGTTACTTACTGGACTGGAACAAGTAATTCGGCGATAGCTAAATCCTGCGGGTAAGTAATCTTGATATTGAAGATATCTCCAGGCACTGCAAGAGTTTTTACTTCAGGCGCGAACTTCTCCATACATGCAGCGGTGTCAGTTCCGACAAATCCTTGTGCTTGGGCCTTTTCGTAGGCAGCTAATAATTGTTGAGCTCTAAAGCCTTGTGGTGTTTGAACGCGTGCAACGGTTTCGGTGCGTGCTGTATCCATCTCATGTGAATCTAATGCAATTGTGGGAATCGCTCCACCATGTGTTTGTGCACCATTTGCGATTGCCACAAAAAGTTCAGGGGTTGCCAACGGGCGAGCACCATCGTGAATCAAAACCAAATCAATTGATCCTGACTCGATATCTGCCTTTAGATATTGCAGCGCTTTGTACTCGCTCTCGTGGCGAGTTGATCCACCGTGAACAATTTCAGTATTGGCAAGGGATCCATCTTTGGTTAACGCTTCGCGTGCGAATTCTTCATCATCAGGATTGATAACCAAGATGCTTCGCACATTAGAAAAGTTTGCACGAGAGTTTTCAAGTGATCTAGAAATAATGTGTTTGCCGTTTAATTGCAGCCAGACCTTGTTCATGCTGTGGCCAAAGCGAGTTCCAGACCCTGCGGCCAGAACAACTGAGGCAACGGTGCTCATGATTACTTTTGTGCAGGTGCGTAGGTAAGACCTAATTCATCCTGCTTCTTACGCAAAGCAACGATAAATGAATCTTGATTGAGCTCAACATGGTCATATGTCAGCAGCTCGCCAACACCAATGGGCTTAATGATCTTTGCGCCAGCTACTAATCCAATGGGAACCAAGTTATCCCGCTTGGCATCCATGGCGTTATCGGCGTATCCACGCACTGTAAATCCACCAATGCCATCAATAACATCGCCTACTTCTAGGTTTTTCTTAGTCATTGTTACAACTTCAGCGTTTAAGTGCGGTGCATACAGTGATGATTCACGATCCAGGATCGCGCGATAAACAGTGATTGGCGCTTCAATCGAAGCTAAATGGAATGGACGGTACAGCGCAAAGTAAGGACCAGGCCCCATCGCTAAGTAACTCATTTCATGTGCGATGTACGGATCGTTGTGGCGAACAATGACAAAGACTCCTGGTGCAACATCGCCGGTGCAGTAATCAACGACACCAGGACGATCGAGAACTCCACCATCGGCTGCAAGAGCAAAGGTGTCCTGCAAGGTTTTCACAGATGATGCTGGTCCATACATTCCGCGCTTTGAAAGTTGCAGACCAGTGGTGTTGGCAAGTGCCACCATTTCAGTCATTGTCTTTGAACCATCGGTAAATGAACACAACATCTTTGGGTTCATCTTCTTGGCGATTGCGGTTTCGCGCACAGAATCTGGTGTGCTCAGTGGCTCAAAAGGATTGTTCTTTCCTTTACCTGCGCAAATAATTTCAAAGTTTAAATCACGAGCGTAATCAACAAGGACCTTTGCTTCAATTGGTTCATCACCATGGCACACGGCGTAGATAACTCCGTTGTCCGTTGCAACTTTGTGCAGTAGCGGCCCAATAGTCACATCCATTTCCACATTCAGAACCGCAACATCCTTCTTTGCAAGAAGTGATGAATAAGTAATCTGTGCGCCGATATCTGGAATACCGGTTCCTTCAACAACTAAATCAACAGGAAGCTCTGACACCAAAGTCGCATCGGTACTGCCAGTGTGCTTGCCCTCTAAAATCGCTTTAGATAAAACATCCTTGTCATCGCTGAAAACAATCTCAGTGATTCCTAAATCTGCATAAACAACCTTGACTCGCTCAAGATCTGTATCGATGATGATTGATAGGGAAATTCCCTCTTTGCGACCCAACTGATTACCAAAACCACGGCCCATCTGGCCAGCACCCACTAATGCGATGCGTGTATCGCGGCCGATTTTTAGTGCATGATCTCGAAGTCGAGATGTGTAGGTCACTATGAACTCTTTTCCATGGATACAGCCTGTATGCGTATTAAACACCACCCGCGAAGCCGATACTCTTAGACAATGAACCTTTCCAAGATGCGCACCGGTGTCGGTGTAGATGCGCATCAATTTGGCGACAGTGGGCCTTGCTCGCTGGCTGGATTGCAGTGGCCTGAGACTCCACGCTTAGTTGGCCATTCTGATGGCGATGCAGCAGTCCACGCATTATGTGACGCGGTTCTTTCGGCCTGCCAACTTGGAGATGTCGGAACTTTTTTTGGTGTCGATACTCCTGAAATGGCAGGGGTTACAGGTGTTGCAATGATTGAAAAACTTCGTGATTTTGTTACCGCTAAAGGTTTTGTCATTAACAATGTTGCCTTGCAAATAGTTGGCAATCAGCCAAAGATCACTCCACGACGCGAAGAGGCACAAAAGGTTTTATCTGATGCATTGGGTGCGCCAGTATCGGTTGCAGCAACAACATCTGATCAAATGGGGTTTACCGGCAGAGGTGAAGGAATTTACGTGATTGCTAACGCCTTGGTGATTGCTCCATGACGTTGAAGTTATACGACACAGCAACCCGCGAGATCAGTGAATTTAAATCGCTTGAATCAGGCAAGGTTTCGATCTATGTCTGCGGTGCAACGGTGCAGTCCTACCCACACATCGGCCATGTTCGTAGCGGTGTTAACTTTGATATTTTGCGTCGCTGGTTAATCAAGAGCGGTTACTCAGTTACATTTATTCGCAATGTCACCGACATTGATGACAAAATTTTGCACAAAGCTGTTCATGAAGAAATGCCGTGGTGGGCGTTGGCTATGAAGTACGAGCGCATCTTCTCTGAAGCTTATGCGGCGCTTAATGTAATGCCTCCAACATATGAACCACGTGCAACCGGCCACATCACGCAGATGGTCGAACTTATGCAGACCCTTATTGAAAACGGTGCTGCATATGCACCAGGCAATGGCGATGTGTACCTCGAGGTTCGTAAGTTAAAGCGATATCTCACCTTGTCCCGTCAACATCTTGATGATCTACAACCTGCAGCAGATGCTGATGAAACATACAAAAAAGATGTACGTGACTTTGCTTTATGGAAGGCTGCAAAGCCCGGAGATCCATCATGGCCAACCCCGTGGGGTCCAGGTCGTCCAGGATGGCACTTGGAATGTTCTGCAATGGCACATGCCTACCTTGGTGAAAAGTTTGATATTCACGGTGGCGGATTAGATTTAGTGTTCCCGCATCATGAAAATGAGATCGCACAATCAGAAGCTGCTGGTTACGGATTTGCGCAACGTTGGTTGCACAATGCATGGGTAACTCAATCTGGTGAAAAGATGTCAAAGTCATTAGGAAACACATTGCAGGTTCATGAGATCTTGAAATCTTTCCGCGGAATAGAGCTTCGTTGGTATTTAGGTGGAGCGCATTACCGTTCGATGCTTGAATACTCACCAGAGGCGCTGCAAGAGGCTGCAACTAATTTCCGTCGAATTGAAAACTTTTTAAATCGCGCAACAGAGGTTTTTGGTTCACAACCAACACCAACATTGAGCGATGCATTTACAGCTGCGATGAATGATGATTTAGCGGTTCCTGCAGCACTTGCAACTATTAGCGAAAATCTTCGACTAGGTAATCAAGCGCTGACAGATAATGACACCGCTGCGATTTCTTCCAACGCTAATGAGATTCGTGGAGCGCTCGAGGTATTGGGATGCGATCCATTTGATGCCGCATTTGCCTCAACAGGTGGCTCAGATCTATCTGAAGCCCTTGATGGCACCATTAAATTGGCTTTGGCAGAGCGCGCAGCTGCCCGTGAGCGTAAGGATTTCGCTGCATCAGATGCCATCCGTGATGGGCTTGCTGCTTTAGGAATTACAATTGAGGACACTGCTCAAGGACCTCGCTGGTCTATTAATTAATTACTGAAACGAGATCTGACCATGGCTGGCAATTCATCCCGAAAAGGCGCTATTCGCCAATCAAAAAAGGGGCCATCTGCCGGTACTGGTGGAAACAACAAGCGTCGCCTTGAAGGAAAAGGTCCAACTCCAAAGGCTGAAGACCGTCCTTATCACGCAGCTGCAAAGCGTAAGAAGGCTGCTGAAAAGAAGGAGACCCGTTCACCTCGTATGCCAAAGGGTGATCGTCCACGTGGTGAAATCGTTGCAGGTCGTAACGCAGTTCTTGAAGCGCTGCGCGAAAGTGTTCCGGCTACAGAGTTATTAGTTGCACGCAGTATCGATGTTGATGATCGCGTCGCAGAAAGCTTAAAGCTTGCATTGCACTTAGGTTTACAAATTCGTGAAGCACACCGTGCCGAAGTTGAAGGTATTTCACCTAATAGCCAAGGAATTATTCTTGCCATCAAGCCATTCCAGTACTCAAGCTTTGAAGAGATTATGGAACGCGCAAAGCATCCATCATTAATCGTGGCACTCGATGGTGTTACAGATCCTCGTAACCTTGGTGCAATCATTCGTTCAGCTGCAGCATTTGGTGCAGCCGGTGTAATCATGACTGAACGTCGTGCAGCAACAATGACTGCATCTGCTTGGAAATCTTCTGCAGGTGCGGCGGCACGTTTGCCAATCGCACAGATTACAAATCTTGCTCGCACCATTGATGCGGCTAAGAAAGCTGGAATGTTTGTGGTTGGTCTTGATGGTGAATCTGATGAGATCATTAGCAACATGAAGGTTGCAACCGAGCCACTTATGGTGATCGTTGGATCTGAAGGCAAGGGTCTTGCTCGATTGACCAAGGAAAAGTGCGACCTCGTAATCTCAATTCCAATCAGCGCATCAACTGAATCTCTCAATGCAAGTGTTGCGACCTCAATCGCGCTCTTCCACATAGATCAGCAGCGCCGCGCAAAGTAGGTAAAAGCCTTGAAATACAACCGTTTTATCGCCATCGGAGACTCATTCACCGAAGGTATGTGTGATGAGAAAAAGTACGGTCAGTACCGCGGATGGGCTGATCGTGTTGCCGATGTAATGGCCCAGGCGCAGCCTGGTTTTCAATACGCAAACCTTTCAATTCGCGGAAAGTTGCTCAAGCAGGTTATTGATGAGCAGTTAGATGCTGCGATTGAACAAGTTGTAGACAAGACAACACTTGTTTCATTCCATGCGGGCGCAAATGATGTTATTCGTCCTAAATACAACCCCAATCTAGTTTTACCTTTGTATGCTGAAGCTGCACGCAAGTTAGCGGCCTCAGGTGCCACAGTTATGTTGTTTACCGTCTTGGAAGACAGTGGTAGCGAAGGACGTTTAGCTGAAAGCTGGAAAGCACGATTTAAAGATTTCAATGAGAATGTTCGCGCTGTTGCAGATGAAATCGGTGCAATCTTGTGTGATGCAAATGAGGAGCCAGCCTTTAAAGATCCGCGTTTCTTAGCTTTTGATCGTTTACATTTAAATCCAATGGGTCATGATCGAGTCGCTCAAGCTGTACTTGAAACAATTGATCTTCCATTTGATCCTTCATGGCGTAGACCTTTGCCTCCAGCAGAACCAACACATAAGTTTGTTCAAACCGCGATCACAACAGTGTGGTTTGTAACCTTTGCCTTGCCATGGTTATGGCGACGTGCACGTGGAAAATCTTCAGGTGATGGTCGTACCTGTAAATATCCTCATGCGATCAACTGGCCGCTGTCACATCTGGACTAAGACCTTTAAATCGAGGTAACAGTCCACTCCCAGGTATGTACACCGGTTTTAATCAAGTACTTATCTAAAGTATCTGGACCACATGATGCGGTACCAACTCCACGGTGCGCGGTATCGATATGAACCACTGTGTTTCCACATGGAACTACCTCTACATCATGTGTGGAATCAGCTAAATCCGCATCTCTGTTAGGCGTTACCGACACCTGAGCTGGCTTGCCCATCACAAAACGCAGACCGGTTCCTTGAGCATTTACTAACTCAAACCAACGTACCGCAGTGTGTCCACCATTTTCTTGCGGCCGAACATATGGGATGTATTGAGCAGCAACAGTTGAAACATAACGACCGATGCGCCCGATTTTGCGATCAGGGTAGGTCTCATGCGCACCTGTTCCAAAGTAGACAAGTTCATTCAATGAACCATCTAGCTCAAACAAAGTTCCTACACGAGCCAGATCATCAAATGCCTTAGGAACCGTTACAGACTCCTTAACATGGAATCCACCAACAACCGGTGTGATTACCTGTGTGTGCTTGAAGTTAACGCCAGTGCTTGTCTGCCAAGTATTTGTCACCTTGATAGAGGTATTTGATTGCTGAACTAAGCAATCGGTGCGTGAAATTTCACGAACGCCGTAACGCTCCCACTTTGTTGCGATGTGCCCAATTCGATCATTATCAGTTGGTGCACGCCACAATGAAACAGATGGTGCAACGATTCCGTATGGCAAAACAATCTGCCCATGCTCATCGACTACATCACCAAGATCCTTTGCCTTTTTGGCAGGTGCAAGTGCTTGTGACGGTAATGCGATTTGGCTCCAGCCAACCTCAGACATTGGTAGCGCCCATGGAGTGCTTGCAACACAAACAAGTGAGAAGTTAATAAAGCGTTCACCGCGTGCTGTTCCCTTAGCTAACTTCTTTGAACTGACCTTGAAGTTTGCAAACTTACGAGGTGCAACCTTAGGAAGCTTTACAACTCCGCTATCCAAGATTTCTCCATCGCAGGTGATGTTCCATTGCAATTGGTACTCGCTCAGATCCTTGAAGAAGTGCTTGTTAAATACCTTGAATTGTCCTGTTGCAGCTTTAACTCCGGTAATTACTACAGGGGCCGCAAGTGCCTTAAATTCATGCATTGCAGGCTTAGGTGTGCGATCTGGAAAGACCATGCCATCGCAGCAGAAGTTTCCATCATGCTTTACTTCGCCGTAATCGCCACCGTATGCGTTGCGCTTAGTGCCATCAGCAAGTGTTTGAACAGGACCGTGATCCCACATCTCCCAAATAAATCCACCTTGCAAACCTCGGGTTGCTTCAATCGCCTCCCAGTATTCAGCCAAGGTTCCGTTGCTGTTACCCATTGCATGCGAGTACTCGCACATAATCAATGGTCGGTCAGCCTTTGGTGACTTTGCGTACTCCTTGATCGCGTTAACAGTTGGATACATCGGTGCGATCACATCGGTGAGTGAATGACTTCCCATCCAGTTTCCGCGGATTCCGCCTTCGTAATGCAGTGGACGTGATGGATCAAAGCTACGAGCATATGCAGCAGCGGCTTCATGATTGGTACCAGCACCAGATTCATTACCAAGTGACCACATGACAACTGATGGATGATGGATATCGCGCTGAACCATTCTGCCTACACGATCAACAAAAGCAGTTAAGTACTTTGTGTCATCACAGATTGATGAGATAAATGCATGTGATTCGATATTTGCTTCACCAATGACATAGAAGCCAAGCTCATCACAAAGATCCAAGAAGGCTGCATCATTTGGGTAGTGCGATGTACGTACCGCGTTGAAGTTCCAACGCTTGAGCTCTAGCAAATCCTGACGCATGTCATCGCGTGTTAGCGCACGACCTGTAAATCTATTGAAGTCGTGACGGTTAATTCCATAAAAAATGATTGGTTGGCCGTTAACTAAAAAGTCCTGGCCCTTAATGACAATGGAACGGAAACCGATACGCTGCTGTGAAACCTCAATTACAACCCCGCTTGGATCAAGCAATTCGATGTGAAGGGTATATAGATGTGGGGCTTCAGCAGACCATGGATTTACCTTAGGAATTCGAGTATTTAGGTGCACCTTGCCATGTGGCCATGGCTCATTTTCCATGATCGCAGCCTTGGCATCAGCGGGAAGATTTCCATGCCAGTACTTACCGTGGAAGTAATCATCGCTGCGCTTCTTTAGATTTGCATCTCGTTCTGTCCACTGTGGTGAGGTGAAGTTCTTAATCGTCTTTTCAAGGTTTGCGCTTTTTACCTTTGGTAGCTCTGTGATGGATGCGCGAAGCGTGTAACCATCAGTTGAAAGGTTATCCAGCGAACCTAGATCAGCTTCAATAGACAGTGTTCCAGTTGTTCCATCTTTTTCAAGACCAGAAACAGTTTTGAATCGCTCAATGAAAACCTTATTGGTTGCATACAACTTTACCGAACGTGTGATTCCACCATGCCACCATTGGTCTTGGTCCTCAATAAAGGTTGCATCAGACCACTTAGTCACATCGATACGAACAACGTTGTTACCGCTCTTTACAAACTGTGTCACATCAAATTCGGCAGCAAGACGAGAATCCTTTGTCATACCAACTTTAACACCGTTGATAAAGATCAAAGCAACTGATTCATAGCCACCTAGTTGTAGAACTACACGCTTGCCTGACCAGCTCTTTGGTAGATCAAAATCTCGTTCATAGACACCAGTTGGATTTTCTTCTGGAACAAAGGGAGGCTGTTCCGCAAAAGGCATTTGGGTGTTTGTATAAATTGGCTTATCAAAAAACACATCAGATGGTTCCTGCATCGTCCATAAACCTGGAACTGGAATTGATGCCCAGCGCTTGCCTAACTTTTCAGTTGGCTTATGCAACAACTGGAAACGCCAGGTACCGTCCAAAGAGATCTGCTCAAAGTGCTCGATATTAAGCATCGGCAAACGGTTAACAGAGGTGGTCTCGGGGCTCATCCAATAGTTGTTGATCACGTGGGGAAGTCTCTCAGGAAAGTACGCTCAATTCATAGTTGAGGCTGAGTTACATTCAGGTGGAAGTCGTCTCCCGGCTACTTGTTGTTCATTTTTGCTCACGAGAATAGGTGTATGAAAGGTTTACAGATCACAGATCGAGAGATTAGTTGGCTCTCTTTTGATCAAAGAGTTCTTGAACTCGCTGAGGACCCAAATTTACCCCTCCTGGAACGTGTTCGATTCCTAGCTATCTTTTCCTCAAATCTTGATGAGTTTTACATGGTTCGAGTGGCATCTTTGCTCAGCAAAATAGAAAACAATATTTCTCTAGTAAACGCAGCTGGTTACACACCGAGAGAATTGCTAAAGCTGGTCTTTGATGAAACAGAAAGGCTGGTAGAACGCCAATCAGATGTTTTTCAAAATGACATTTTGCCAGCATTGAATAAAGTTGGCATAACTTTTGTTGGCTGGGATGAGCTTGATAAATCAGAAAGACAGTTCACATCGAAACTATTTGAGGAAAGAATATTCCCAGTACTAACTCCTCTTGCTGTTGACCCAACTCACCCCTTTCCATACATTTCGGGTCTTTCATTAAATCTTGCTGTAATAGTTCGCAATCCAAATAATAATGATGAGTTTTTTGCCCGAGTAAAAGTACCATCTAATCTTCCGCGCTTAATCGCAACATCTAAAGTTGGGGCAACACGCTTTCTATTACTAGAGGATTTAATTGCAATTCATCTTCAAGAGTTATTTCCTGGAATGGTAATAGAAGATCACTACACCTTTCGAGTGACCAGAAATCAAGATTTAGATTTGGATGATGAAGAAACCGAGGATCTTCTCTTTAGTCTCGAGCAGGAGTTATTGCGACGGAAATTTGGACCGCCAGTTCGATTGGAGATCGAAGAGGGTGTCGACGAAAAACTCATTGAAGTTTTAGCAGATGAACTTGGAATTGATTCAGAAACTGTGATCAGAGTGCCATCACCTTTGGATCTGACTGCATTCCACAAGATCGCCGATCTAGATTTCCCTGATCTTAAATATCCTTCATTTCGCTCACGAACAGCCAGGGCCCTAACTGAAGTGGATTCTGAGGATCCAGATCTCTTCTTTTCCGCACTTCGTCAGGGCGAGATCTTGTTACACCACCCTTATGAATCATTTACCTCATCGGTAGTAAAGTTTCTTGAAAATGCAGCTCAAGATCCTTCGGTGCTTGCTATCAAGCAAACCTTGTATAGAACATCTGGTGATTCTCCAATTATGGAGGCGCTTATTGAGGCGGCAGAAGCTGGTAAACAAGTACTTGCTGTTGTAGAAATTCGCGCACGATTTGATGAGCAAGCAAATGTTCGTTGGGCTCGCAAATTAGAAGCAGCAGGTGCACACGTGGTCTATGGACTGATGGGCTTAAAAACTCATGCCAAACTTTCTCTTGTAATTCGAGATGAACCAAACGGAATAAAAAGTTATTGTCATATTGGAACCGGAAATTACAATCCCAAGACCGCGAGAATGTATGAAGATATTGGAATTTTGAGTGCAGATAATGAACTTACAGGTGACCTAACACGGCTGTTTAATCAGCTTTCAGGATTTGCTCCTCAAAGTACATACTCTCGTCTACTTGTTGCTCCAAGTAATTTGCGCCTAGGAATTATGGAACGAATAGATCGAGAGATTGAAAACGCTAAAGCAGGAAAGCCCTCTGGAATTCAATTTAAGTTGAATTCAATATTGGATGAAACATTTGTAGCAAAACTATACGAGGCATCACAAGAAGGTGTGAAGATAGATTTATTAATACGAGGAATTTGTGCCGTGCAACCGGGTATAAAAGGAATCTCGGAGAATATTCAAGTGAGATCAGTGCTGGGCAGGTTTCTTGAGCATTCTCGAATCTTTCACTTCGTGAACGCTGGTGATCACGAGTATTGGATTGGAAGTGCAGATCTCATGGCTCGAAATCTCGATCGGCGCGTGGAGGCACTTGTGCGTGTTGAGAGGAAAGATCATCAGAAACGACTTCAAAACCTCTTAAACCTTGGTCTATCAGAAGAAACTGCAAGTTGGCACTTGAAGGGAAAGCAATGGAGTCGGTCGCACAAGAATTTAAAGGAGTTGCACTCTGAACTAGCCTCTTTATATACAAAGGAGCTTCAGTGACTCAGGAAATAATCCAAGCTGCTGGTGCCGTTCTATGGCGTCGCTTGAGTGATGATCTGTTGCAGATTGCTTTGATTCATCGACCACGTTACAACGATTGGTCTTTTCCGAAGGGCAAGCAAGAAGAGGGTGAGACTGCAATTACTTGTGCTTATCGAGAAGTGTTGGAAGAAACAGGCTACGAGAGTGTGTTCGGCCCAGATTTAGGAGAAATCCACTACGACGTTGAGGGTGTCAAAAAAAGGGTCAGGTATTGGTCAGCGGAGGCAATCGGTAATCCAATTGGCGTTTTGGATATACAAGAAGTTGATCAACTTATTTGGGTCACATTAGAGGATGCTAAAAGTAAATTAACCTCAGATAGCGACAGAATAATCTTGGAAAATTTTCGACTCTTTGGAGCTGACACTCACCCATTAATCTTATTGAGACATGCAAAGGCTATAAGTCGCGAAGATTGGGATTCTGATGATGGAGATCGTCCACTTGCACAATCAGGTCAGTTGCAGTCCAAGAGATTTCATTCCCAATTCTTGCCATTTGGTATTAAGGAAATTCACACTTCAGATGCAGTACGTTGCTATGAAAGTATTGAACAATTAGCACGTTCACTTAGTACTAATCCAATTTTTTCACCACAGCTAAGTGAATATTCCTTTCAGAAAAATCCCAAGTCCTGGAAGACAACAATTTCAGACATCATAGAAAATGAAATTACAACACTTGTTTGTAGCCATAATCCCGTTATCCCTGAAATTGTGAAACATTTAATTGGAAAGAAAAGCCTAAAGAAATTAGATCACGATCTACTTCCAGGCGAGGCATGGATACTCCATCTGAAAGACGCTGAAGTCATTGCTATTGACTGGATTCCAGCACCAATAATTTAATTGCTTAGCCAATCCAATCGACGTAAAACAATTCCCTCTCTTAGTGCCCAGGGACAGATTTCTACTTCATGTACATCTAGATTATCCATAACCGAATATGCGACTACCGCGCCTGCGACAATTTGACGTGCCCTACTCGTTGAAACCCCAGGCAGATCAGCTCGGGATTTATCTGTCATTTCAGCTAACCGTGGAATAGCTTTTTCTAGAGAATCCTTCTCTAAGAATTTTGGATTATCACCAAACCAGTTAGCGGTTATTCGAGCCAGAGTTCTAAATGTTTTACTAGTCGCTACAAAGTGATTTGCATCATGCGACTTTAAAGTTTTTGGTAAATTTTTTGTCAGTATTTGTTCAACATGATTTCCGAGCAATTCAATTGATTTAGATGAGTATGGATCGCCATTTAGAAATTCACGAGTAAGTCGGGCGGCTCCCAATGGAAGCGAGAGAGTGGCTTCAGGATTTTCATCAATGCCTGTTGCAATTTCTAATGATCCTCCTCCAATGTCCAAGACAAGCAATTTTCCGGCGGACCAACCAAGCCAACGGCGCACCGCTAAAAAAGTCATTTTAGCTTCTTCGTCACCTTCGAGAATCTCTAATTCAATTCCGTGTTTTTGACTTATTTCTGCAATTATTGCTGTTCCATTTTTTGAATCGCGTATGGCTGAGGTAGCAAAGGCTAGAATTTCATCTGTCTCATTCTTTCGAGCATGTGCAACAGATTCACTTATAGCTTGATGTAAAAGTGAAATACCTTCCTCTGAGATTGCACCAGTCGCATCCAAGTATTCAGTGAGGCGAAGTTCAACCTTATAATTTGTTGTCGGAGTTGGCCGAGCACCGGGATGAGCATCCATTACTTGAAGGTGGATGGTGTTAGAGCCCACATCAAGAACGCCTAATCTCACCTGCTAAACCTATCGGTGAGCCAGTAAATAGCCTTGGATTTTAAGATTTGGCTCATGCCTGCCATAATTACGGCTGCTGTATTCGGGGTAACTCGAAGAGCAGGCCTCTCTAGCTCAGTGGTAGAGCAGCGCACTTGTAATGCGCAGGTCGTCAGTTCAATCCTGACGGGGGGCTCCAGATCTTTCGCACAGCAGTACTACCTTTCAACGAGGGGGGTAACGATGCAAAACAACTCTTTTCCTCATGATGCATTCTCTGAAGAACTTTCAGCAAATAACGAGTACATCAAATCCTTCAAATACTCAGGTTTAACAGGTGTTGCCCAAAAGGGTTTAGCGATCGTTACCTGCATGGACTCACGCATCAATCCCTTGTCGATCATGGGAATGAAATCAGGAGATGCCAAGATTTTACGTAACGCTGGAGCGCGTGTGACAGAGGATGTGCTCAGAACCTTGGTGCTTGCAACCTATCTTTTGGGTGTCAAGAAGATTCTTGTAATGCCACACACCAACTGTCGTATGGCATCAGCTGAAGAAGCAGATATTCACGAGCACATCCAAAATGAATTCGGTGTGGATACCCGCAGCCTGGAGTTTAGAACTGTTAAAGATCAAGAAAAGGCACTTGCGTTAGATGTCAGCAGAATTCGTGCATATCCATTTTTAAATAAGGATGTTGTAGTTGGCGGCGCGATTTACGATGTTACGACAGGAAAAATTACTCCGGTTGAGTGCTAATCGGATTTACTCTGTGATTTGGCACCATCGTTACAGGAAAACTTAAATCCTCTAAGAACTGCATCATGATTGCAATGAATAGATCTGGCTTTTCCTTAACCAAAGCATGTGATGTTCCAGGAAGAACCGCTAACTGACCCAACGCTAAGGCTTCATATAGCTCTTGAGTGTGCTTCAAGGTAACCATGTCATCATCACCTGAAACAACTAGTACTGGGCACTGAATTTGCGCCAACTGCTGCTTAGAAATATCAGGCTCTGTATCCCAAATTTTGAACATGCGAGTTACCTTTTCCAGCAAGGTATGTGGCTCATCAGGAGAGATCAATGTGTACTCAGCTAAATCATCCTCTGAAACAGATGGTTCACCCATCACGTAATCAACACCTGAGTAATGGAAGTTTCCACCGATGGAAATAACTGATTTCACTAAATCGGGACGCTGAATTGCGACCAACAAAGCAATAATTGCACCATCTGAGTATCCGATTAAATGTGCGGGCTCTTTAACAATTGTTTCTAAATATGCAATCGCTTCTCGGGTTTGAAACTCAAAGTGCAAGCTTCCGTGACGGTCAGCGGTAAAGCCATGCGCAGTGCGGTCGTAACCAAAGACATGAAAATCATCTTCAAGTGCAGGAACTAACAAGTAATCCCAGCTAGAGGTTTTACTTAAACCACCGTGGAGCAAAACAACCGCTTCGCCATCATTTTCCCACTCGTAGCAGTACAGATCGTGGCCATCTATCTTTACATACTCAGGCATTACAAAGAGTCCATGATGTGACGGTTGCCGCGATCAAAGGTTAAGTAGTTCCAGGTCCAGTCAGCCATGGTGCCAATTTTATTACGGCCGCCCAATAAATAGAACAAGTGCAACCACAACCATGCATACCAAGCAGGAATTCCAACTAGGCGAAGCTTCTTAACTTCAACTATTGCTTTGTGGCGACCAATCGTGGCCATAGAACCTTTATCGATGTACTTAAATGGTTTTAACTCTTGCCCTGCAGCTAAACGCTTTATTTGTTTTGCAACGTGACGCGCTTGCTGCATTGCGACAGGTGCAACCATCGGCATCATTCGGCCATTTTCTCCAACCAGGCCAGCGATATCTCCAATCGCAAAGATGTGTGGGTAATGCTTTACCTGCAAGGTTTGATCGACATCGATGCGAGTGTTTACAAGAGGTAGATTCAATAAGGCACCTGCTGGTTCACCTTGAACACCAGCTGCCCAAATTGTGACCTCAGATGGCAAGCTGCTTCCATCCTTCATCTCGATCTTGCGTGGCTTAATCGCTTGCACCGCGGTATTTACATGAACAGTTACGCCAAGCTTTTCTAAATCCTTTTGACCATGTGCAGAAAGCTTCTCTGAAAACATTGGCAGAATTCGAGGACCTGCTTCAATTAAATTAATTTTAATGTGCGCTGCAGCATGTGCTTGATCATGCTTCAAAGGCCCACGAACTAGCTCAGCAAAGGCTCCGGCCATTTCTACTCCGGTGGGACCACCACCAACAACAGAGATTGAAAAGATTGTGTCATCTTCAAAGCGACATAAATCTTCAAAGCGGCGCAAAACTTCGGCACGGATGGTTAGCGCCTCATTAACGCTCTTCATTCCCAATGCATGTTCTGTAACACCTGGAACACCAAAATCTGCCGTTGCAGAACCAAGGGCCACAATTAAGTAATCAAACTCAAGAACTTCGCTGCTGTCTAATTTGATCGTATTGTTTTTGTGGTCAACAGAAATTGGAGAACCCATGCGAAATTGGATTCCTGTTTTGCGAAGGGCTCCGCGAATTGGGTGAGCAACGTGATCTGCTGCAAGCCCTGCCGTTGATACCTGATACAGCAATGGCAAAAAAGTTTGAAAGTTGTGGCGATCGACCAAGGTCACATGAGCATCGTTGACCAATGCGCGTGCTGCCGTAAGTCCACCAAAGCCGGCACCCAGAATTACTACACGTGGCTTCTGAGGTGTCTTTTGCATGGGTTAAGTCTAGGCTTCACAGCATGAACTCGCCTATCGGACACCGTAAGTACCTCGTCACAGGGGCATCGGGATATGTGGGTGGTCGTTTAGTGCGCGCTCTTGTTGATGAGAAGGATGATGTTCGAATTTTAGTGCGCGATAAAAACAAGATCATGGGTCAACCATGGGCAACGCAGGTAGATATTTGCGAAGGCAGTGCTGAAAATTTCGCAGATCTGCAAAGAGCTCTGGAAGGTATTCATACAGCTTTTTACCTACTGCACTCAATTAACTTGGGTCCTCACTTTGATGAGATTGAAAGTGAAATGGCTCGCAACTTTGCAAAGGCGGCTGAACTTGCCGGTGTTTCTCAAATCATTTACTTGGGTGGAATCGCCAATGATGCAAATATCAGTAAGCACCTTGCATCCCGTGCGATGACGGGTGAGTCACTTGCAACAACATCGGTACCTGTTTTAGAGCTTCGCGCCGGAATCATTATCGGTTCAGGCTCTGCCAGCTTTGAGATGTTGCGTCACTTAACCCACCGTCTGCCGATTATGACAACACCTAAGTGGGTTATGAATAAAACACATCCAATTGCGATCCGCGATGTTTTGTATTACCTCAAGGCCACGGCTCGTTTAGAAACTCCTGTCAATAAAGTTTTTGATATCGGTGGTCCAGAAGTTCTGTCCTACGCCGACATGATGCAAAAGTTTGCAAAACTATCTGGTTTGAAGAAGCGTTGGATTATCAGAGTTCCAGTTTTAACCCCAGGACTATCTAGTTTGTGGATCGGTTTAGTTACACCTGTTCCAACCGCGTTGGCACGTCCGCTAGTTGGATCACTGATTAGTGAAGTTGTTGCAGATCCTGCAAAAAGTATTGATGCGCTTATTCCAAAGCCTGCAGAAGGCTTGATTGATGTTGAAAATGCAATCCAGTTGGCACTTTCTAAGATCACGACGCACAACGTTGAAACACGGTGGTCTGATGCGACGATGCCAACTGCGCCGTGGCAAAAGGCGCAAGGAGACCCTGATTGGGCGGGCGAAATGGTGTTGCGTGATCGACGTGAACGCATTACCGATGTTTCCGCAGAAAAGGTGTGGCGACAGGTAGAACGAATCGGTGGCGACAATGGTTGGTTTGGTTCAGATTTATTGTGGTGGGCCCGCGGAGTATTGGATCGCTTCTTAGTTGGTGGAGTTGGTTTACGTCGCGGACGTCGTGATCCAGATTTCTTACGCGTTGGTGAAAGCCTAGATTTTTGGCGAGTTGAAGAGCTAGAACCAGGTCGCCGACTAAAGCTCTACGCAGAAATGGTCTTGCCCGGAAAAGCGTGGCTGGAATTTACCGTGACTCGTGAAAATGGAAAGACCAAGATTGTGCAAGAGGCAACTTTTAATCCTCGTGGTTTAGGTGGTCAGTTGTACTGGTACGCAGTTTCGCCATTCCACTTGTTTGTTTTCCCAACGATGCTTCGAAACATAGTTAAGAAAGCTAAGAAGGATGCATGAGTTCACTCCTGAAGTAGAGGCATTAGCTGCTGAAATTTTGAAGTACAGCTTGGAACGCTTAAAGGATGATCCACCACTAGATGGCCCACGCTCTGCTGAAGATTTGTTTAAGGAAGTTGGAAACACCATTACCGCCAAAGGTTTAGGCGGACATGAAGCGCTACAAGTATTCACAAATGTTTTAGCTAAAGCATGTATCTCGACGGATCATCCACGTAACTTGGCTTTCATTCCATCTGCACCCAGCGAATACGCAAACCTTTTTGATCTCGTAGTCGGTGCAAGCGCTCTGTATGGGGGATCGTGGCAAGAAGGTGCTGGTGCTGTCTTTGCAGAAAACCAAGCGATTCAATGGCTTATTGATTTAGCAGGATTGCCTGCATCAGCAGGAGGCGTATTTGTGCAGGGCGGAACAATTGGAAATCTTTCCGCCCTAGTAGTTGCACGCGCAGAAGCCCGCAAAAAGCACACTCCGGCTGGGCGCTGGGTGATCGCATGTAGCGCAGAAGCGCATTCATCAATTGCAGCAGCGGCCAATGTTATGGATGTAGATATTCTCAAAGTTCCTGTTGATGCAAAGGGAAAGTTGCAAGGAAGTGCTGTTGCAGAGGCGATAGATCATTTGCATGCAACAACCAGCAATCGAGTATTTGCAGTTGTTGCAACATCTGGCACAACAAACCTCGGAATCATCGATGATCTTAAAGGCGTGGGCAAAGCAGCAAAGGATCGCGACATCTGGTTCCATGTTGATGGGGCGTATGGTTTAGCAGCGTTGTGTGCACCCTCTGTCCGTACAGATTTTGATGGAGTTGAAAATGCGGATTCATTTATTGTCGATCCGCACAAGTGGTTGTTTGCACCATTTGATGCCTGCGCACTTGTGTATCGCAATCCAGAGTTAGCAAAGGAAGCACATTCACAACATGCTTCTTATCTAGACACTTTAAAAGATGATCAATGGTCTCCTTCAGATTATGCGATTAACTTAACCCGCAGAACTCGGGGCTTGCCATTTTGGTTTTCGCTGGCTGCTCATGGCACAGATGCATACACAGAGGCAATGGAGCAGACAATTACAGTTGCAAAAGATGCAGCTGAATTAGTGCGCAACCATCCAAATCTGGAATTACTGTGCGAACCAGAGCTTTCGATTGTTGCCTTTACTCGTAAGGGTTGGGCGGCTGCGGATTACCAACTCTGGAGCGATCAGTTATTGGCCGATCAAGTCGGATTTATCCCGCCTTCATCACACAATGGCCAACCGATTCTGCGATTTGCAATCGTTAATCCATGGACAAAAATCAGCGATATTCAAATGATTCTGGATAGGCTGTAAATCCCACAGTTTTTGCCCATCTGACCTAAGATTTACCCCATGTCCGCACAAGAAGAGTCAGCGATCAATACTGGCCTGAGCGACCTCGAAGTTCGTATCCTGGATTTTGAAGGCAATTGGTGGCGTTACGCCGGCGCAAAAGAGGCTGCAATCAAAGAGCTTTTTGATGTGACCGCACCTCGTTACTACCAACTACTCAACGATCTGATTGACCGCGACGATGCCCTAGCTGCCTCACCCATGCTAGTTAAGCGTCTTCGCCGCCTACGTGAGGCCCGTATGGCCACACGTGTTGCTCGCTAGCCTGACCTCACCCTCCTCGTTTTGCTCGCTAGCCTGACCTCACCCTCCTCGTTTTGCGCCTCGGAAATAAAGGCTCTAGATTTGGCGTTAGCACTCTCGGGGTGCGAGTGATAAAGCGCCCCGCCACATGAAGGACGAGCACAAGGAGCACAACTCATGGCAAAGCAGATTGCCTTTAATGAAGAAGCACGTCGCGGTTTAGAACGCGGCATGAATATCTTGGCTGATGCGGTCAAGGTAACCCTTGGACCTCGCGGACGAAATGTCGTTCTCGAGAAGAAGTGGGGCGCCCCAACAATTACTAATGATGGCGTTTCCATTGCGAAGGAAATTGATCTAGATGATCCATGGGAAAAGATCGGCGCAGAGCTAGTTAAGGAAGTTGCTAAGAAGACTGATGATGTTGCCGGTGACGGAACAACAACTGCAACTGTTCTAGCTCAGGCACTCGTACGTGAAGGTCTACGTAACGTTGCTGCGGGATCAAACCCAATGGCGCTAAAGCGCGGAATTGAAAAGGCTGTCGCTGAAATCGTTGCAGAGCTTCTCTCAATGGCTAAGGCTGTTGACTCAAAGGAGCAGATCGCAGCAACCGCATCTATCTCTGCAGCAGATGCAACTATCGGCGAGATGATCGCTGAAGCGATGGACAAGGTTGGAAAAGAAGGCGTAATCACAGTTGAAGAGTCAAATACATTTGGTTTAGAGCTAGAGCTCACTGAAGGTATGCGCTTCGACAAGGGTTACATCTCTCCATACTTTGTCACCGATCAGGATCGCATGGAAGTTGTTCTAGAGGATGCATATGTATTGATCGCTAACTCAAAGATTGCAAATATCAAGGATCTAGTTCCAGTACTTGAAAAGGTAATGCAATCAGGTAAGCCACTATTGATCATCGCTGAAGATGTTGAGGGCGAAGCGCTCGCAACTTTGGTAGTTAACAAGATCCGCGGAACTTTCCGTTCAGCTGCAGTAAAGGCACCTGGCTTTGGAGATCGTCGCAAGGCGATGCTTCAGGACATTGCAATCCTTACTGGTGCAACTGTTATCTCAGAAGAGGTTGGTCTTCGTCTAGAAGCAGCAGAGCTTGATCTATTGGGTCGCGCTCGCAAGGTTGTTATCAGCAAGGAAGAGACAACAATCGTTGAAGGCGCCGGCGATGATGCTCAGATTAAGGGCCGCGTACAGCAGATCCGTAACGAGATTGAAAACTCAGATTCAGATTACGACCGCGAGAAGTTGCAAGAGCGTCTTGCAAAGCTTGCAGGTGGCGTAGCTGTTATCAAGGCGGGAGCTGCAACTGAGGTAGAACTCAAGGAGCGCAAGCACCGCATTGAAGATGCAGTTCGCAATGCAAAGGCTGCAGTAGAAGAAGGAATCGTTGCCGGTGGTGGCGTTGCACTTCTACAAGCAGGTGCTGCAGTGTTCGAGCGTCTAACAGGATTAACTGGCGATGAAGCAACTGGTGCAAAGATTGTTGAATATGCAATCGAAGCTCCAATCAAGCAGATCGCAGTAAATGCAGGACTTGAAGGCGGAGTTGTTGTTGAGAAGGTACGTCACCTTCCAGCAGGACAAGGTCTTAACGCTGCAACTGGCGAGTATGTAGACATGATCAAATCTGGAATTATCGATCCAGCAAAGGTGACACGTTCTGCATTACAAAACGCTGCATCAATCGCAGCTCTGTTTATTACAACAGAAGCGGTTATTGCAGATAAGCCAGAGAAGACACCAGCTGCCCCACAAGGCGGCGGAGATATGGACTTCTAAGCTATTCTTAACTAGTAGTTACGCGTAACGCCGTCTCTGATTAACACAGAGGCGGCGTTCTGCTTTACCCTTAGACCATGGCAAAGAAATCTCTCGTCTCTAAAAAAGAGAAGGCTCCGAAAAAGGAGGCTGCTCAAAAAGAGGCACCAGCAAAGAGCACCGTTGTTGCTTTTGATGCAAAGGATCTTGCCCGTAACGCCGCGTTAGAGCAGGCGGAAAAACGCGATCAAGTTGGCGGATTTGTTTCAGTTGATTTTGATGATGACAATCGCGTTGCAACTTATTTATTTGAAGCAAACCTTGCAGGCTACAAAGGGTGGCGTTGGTGCATCACAATTGCAAAGGTTGATGCAGATTCACAACCAACAATTTGCGATGTTGTAGTTCTTCCGGGCCCAGATGCATTACGTGCTCCTGAATGGATTCCATATCGCGATCGCATTCTTCCTGGCGATGTTGGCGTCGGAGACATTGTTCCAAGCTCACTTGATGACACACGTTTAGTTGCAGGACAACAAGCGCTGCCACAGGATGAAGAGCTTGATACTGCAATGGCAATTGAACTTGGATTAGGTCGCGCACGAGTTCTTTCAATTGAAGGACGTGACCAGGCAGCTAAGCGTTGGTATGACGGCGAACGTGGACCGAACGCGCCCGTTGCCCAGTCAGCACCAAAGCCATGTCACAGCTGCGGATTCTTTATTCCTATCGCAGGATCATTACGAGCAACCTTTGGCGTATGCGCCAATGCGATCTCGCCTGATGATGCACGCGTAGTGAGCGTGGATCATGGCTGCGGAGCACATTCCGAAGCGACCTTCACAGAGCCGGTGTTAAACTAAGCACCTGCTATCGCAACCGCGATACTTAATTTTCACCAGTAAAGAAAACAAGCAAGGAGCACTCCCCATGCCTACAGGACGCGTTAAATGGTTCTCATTGGAAAAAGGCTTCGGCTTCATTGCAAATGATGAAGGCGAAGATGTTTATCTAGCTGCAACTTCACTTCCTGAAGGTGTTGCAACGGTAAAGCCTGGAACAAAGCTTGAGTTTTCTATTGCAGATAGCCGTAAAGGCCCACAAGCGCTATCAGTACATATCATTGATGCTCCACCATCACTAGTAGAGAACTCACGTGTTAACAGTGATGATCTTGCTGCGATGATTGAAGACACAATCAAGATGTTGGACAAGGTTGGAAATGGTTTGCGCCATGGACGTCATCCAAATGCACAAGAGGCTGATCGTCTTGGTCGTGTGCTGCGCGGTATCGCTACTGCCCTAGGCGCTTAATTAAAGCTAGCGTGCTTAAAACTTTTTAAATGCCGCTTCGTCGATCACGACGAATTGTGTAACGAATACCAACGAAGCCTAAAGCTGTTCCCATTACGCATGTCCAAATAACTTTGGCATCTGCATTAACTGCAACTGCAATAACACCAGCTATCACCCAGCACATTGTTCCAAATGCGACTAGAGTTATCGCATTGCGTAGTCGAGTAGTCATGGGGCAAGAGTAATGCGTTTATCGGTAAAAGAGGATGGTAATTGGCGTTCATTTCGCCACCGTAATTACCGGATTCTCTTTCCTGCCAACACAGTTTCAAATATTGGAAGCTGGGCCCAACGAATTGCTCAAGATTGGCTCGTACTAGAACTTACTAACAACAACGGAACGTACTTAGGTTTAGTCACCGCGGTTCAATTTGCTCCAGTTTTAGCATTTTCATTGCATGGTGGAAAACTTGCAGATCGATTTAATAAGAGAAAAGTATTGATCCTCACCAACATTATTGGTGGTGCCGCCTCTCTTGCATTAGGTATCTTGGTTATGACAGATCTGATTGCCCTGTGGCATGTCTTTGTTCTTGCAGGAATCTTGGGTATTTCAACCGCGATTGATGCGCCGGTGCGCCAATCCTTTACAACTGAGGTTGTTGGTCAAACAGATCTACCCAATGCAGTTTCTTTGAACTCAGCTAACTTCAACGCCGGTCGCCTTGTAGGACCCGCGATTTCAGGTGGTTTGATCGCAGCTTTTGGTACTGGGCCTTCATTTATCGTTAACGGGCTTTCATACTTCTTTGTTATCGCCGCCTTAATGAACCTCAATGAAAAGGCGTTCTTTCATTTAGATCGACCAAAATCTGATGGAAGTATTCGAGAGGGAATTGCATACGCGAAGGCCCGCCCTGATATCTATGTAGTGATGTTGATGGTCTTCTTCTTAGCTACCTTTGGTTTGAACTTCCAGATCTTTAACGCGCTCATGGCTACACAAGAGTTTGGCTTAGGACCAGCAAGCTTTGGTTTGATGGGAACCTTCATCGCAATCGGTTCACTGTCAGGAGCTATTGGATCGGCCCGTCTAGAGCGATTTAGAAATACAAAGTTTGTCATTAAGGGTGGAATCGCTTTTTCAATCTCCATTATGGTTTTGTCAATCATTCCAAATTACAGTATCTACATTTTGTGGCTACCAATTTGTGGAGTAACCGCCTTAACAACTTTGGTATCAGCTAACTCAATTGTCCAGACAAGTACCGACCCAGTAATTCGTGGTCGCGTTATGGGTATTTACCTCTTGATCTTCATGGGCGGAACCCCATTTGGTTCGCCACTAATTGGAGCAACAACTGATCTAGTTGGAATCCGACCAACAATTGTTATTTGCGGTGGCATTTCGCTAGCAGCTTCTTTGTTTATCTGGTTCAAATACAAGAACCGAGTAACACTTCCTGCAGATATTTCTGTAGCAACAGTCTTAAAGACTGTTGATCGCGATCACAAGTAAAATACCAATCAGGGCAAGCAAGGTAATTAACCTTCTAGTTTTGTAACTCACACAGACTCCTTCACATCTGAAGGAATCGCCTTCACGATGATAAAAGCTATGCCGATCAAGACAAAAACCATGATATAGGCCCGTGAAATTTGAAAAATATCTGCTAATAGACCCAGCAAGAATGGCGCTCCTGCAATAGCAACTCCAGCAGCTAAAGAAGCACGACCAATTGCTAAATCTGGACGACCATCGCTTAAGCCGATCAATCGAATTGATGACAGTGCAAACTGCATTGAGATACCAAGACCTACAACTAGTAGGCACAGTAATGAAATCACCATGTTATGTGACAGCCAGAATCCAAGGAATCCCAAGAATTGCATAGCAATGATTGTTAGCAGTTGGTTATCGAGTGAAAGCTTCTTCAGGACCAATCCACCATACCAACGCCCGATTCCCATACCTGTACCAAGAGCCACAATTGCAACTGTTGAAATCGCCGCTGTTGATCCAACACGATCCTTCAAAAGTGCTGCAGCCCAGAATGAGGTTGCAAACTCACTTGAAATACAAGCAACAAAACCAAACCACGAGATCCAAAACTTGGCTGAAAGCTTTCCACCTTGTGGACCATGCTCATCAGGAACATGTTCTTCTGCACCCTTTTCGCGGCCAACAAAAAACAGAAGTAATGCCACAGGTAATGCAAGCAACAAACCTAAACGCCACAAACTTGGGAAGGCGATTGCAATTGTTCCGATTAAAGCTGTTCCGGTAACAAAACCAACTGATGCAATTCCATTTGCTTGTGGAATCGCGACTTCTGCCGCTTTGCCGTAATGCGAAGACATCTTGGTAAGCATCGTGTTAATGACAACTGATGTTCCAAAACCAGTAATAAATGTGGCCGGCAAGGTGATGTACACCGGTGGAGAAATCACAAACAAGGTCAGGCCTGTGATGAAGATAGATAAACCGATCCAACTGGCACGGTTACGTCCATACTTATGTGCAATGCGTGGATTAGCCCAGCCAGCAAAGATTGAAGCCACACCCATCGCAGTTCCGTGTAAACCAGCGATTGTTAGTGAAGTGCCTTGATCTGCACGCAGCAATGATTGTGCTGGCCCAAAGCCACCTAGATAGAAGTTAACAACAGCGGTCTGGACCGCTACTACCCAGAAGAAACGATCGCGGTGGAAGCTCTTAGACATTACAGGGCAGCAACAACGTGATCAATGCACTTAGTGAGTGCTTCAACATCACTTGGGTCAACCGCTGGGAACATACCGATGCGCAGCTGATTCTTGCCTAGCTTTCGGTAAGGCTCTGTATCAACAATTCCGTTTTCACGAAGCGCTGCTGCGATCTTGGTTGCATCAATTGCATCATCAAAGTTAATTGTGCCAACAACCTTTGAACGCATTGCTGCATCAGTTACAAATGGTGTTGTGTAACTTGTCTTTTCAGCCCATGAGTACAAAATATCTGACGATTTGGTGCTTCGTCCTGCAGCAAATGAAAGACCACCATTGCTATTCATCCACTCGATCTGTTCTGCAAGCAACATCAAAGTCACAAGAGCCGGAGTGTTGTAGGTCTGATCTAAACGTGAGTTTTCAATTGCGATTCCCAAATCAAAGAAGGCTGGAACCCAACGGCCGCTTGCCTTGATCTTCTCTGCGCGAGCGATCGCAGCAGGAGACATGATTGCAATCCACAAACCACCATCTGAAGCAAAAGACTTCTGTGGTGCAAAGTAATAAGTATCAAACTCTTTTGCATCAACCATTAAGCCACCAGCAGCTGATGTTGCATCAACTAGTACTAGTGCGCCATCTGTTCCCGCTGGACGCAGAATTGGCATTGCTACACCAGTAGATGTTTCATTATGAGTCAGCGCGTACACATCGATGCCCGCTTCACCTACAGCGGTTGGATGTGTACCAGGTTCTGACTTAATAACTGTTGGCTCACCCAAAAACGGTGCTTCCTTTGAAGCTGCCGCAAACTTTGATGAAAACTCACCAAATACAAGGTGTTGTGAGCGCTCTTCAATGAGACCAAATGTTGCGATATCCCAAAAGGCTGTTGAGCCACCATTTCCGAGAACAACTTCATAGCCTTCTGGAAGATTAAATAAAGATGTAAGACCTTCACGAACACGCTTAACAACATTCTTCACCGGCTTCTGGCGGTGCGATGTTCCCAATATTGCATTTCCACTAGCTGACAAAGCAGCGAGTGCTTCGGGACGGATCTTTGAAGGACCGCAACCAAAGCGGCCATCTACTGGCTTTATCTCTGAAGGAATAATGATGCTCATGGGCTAAGACTAAGGGTAGTAACGAGAGAGTTCCCAATCACCGCTTGTGGTGGTCCTCTCATATCGCAGGCGATCATGCAATCGTGAGTATCGACCCTGCCAAAACTCAATATTTAGTGGCGTGACGCGGTATCCGCCCCAGTGCGGTGGTCGAGGAACAACCGTGCCTTCCGGCCACTTCTGTGCTGCGCCTTCATACCGTTGCTCTAACTCTTCACGTGATGCAAGGTGTGATGATTGCGCACTAGCCCATGCACCAATTTGTGAACCCCATGGTCTAGTTGCAAAGTAATCATCTGATTCTTTCGCAGAAACTTTTTCGGCAATGCCGCTAATGGAAACCTGTCGCTCCATCGCATACCAAGGAAAGAGCAGCGAAACATTTGGATTCAATTCAATTCCATGGGCTTTGCGAGATTGGTAATTTGTAAAGAAAGTAAATCCACCATCTGAAATATCTTTTAACAAAACTGTTCGTGTATTAATCTGCGAATCGGCGGTGACAGTTGAAAGCACCATTGCATTGGCTTCAACAATGACAGAGTTTTCGTGTGCATCCTTTAACCACAGTGCAAATGCTTCAAAGGGATTGTCAGGAAGAGTTTCTAAACCGGCATCGCTATAAGAGCGACGCATCGCACGGATCTCATCGCGGGTAACAATCTCTTCAGCCATGCCCCTATCGAACCCCACTTTGGGTCGAGGGGCGAGTTTTCAGAGGCGACTGCAAGGGTTCATGCAACGAGCACCCTTTATAACAATCGGATAAATGACCGGCCAAATCAGTACAAAACAAGGTGTTTAGTTTGCTTACTAGTGCCTAAAAGAGTGGAATAACCCCAACAGCGCATGCCCTCGTATGCGCGAATTCCATCCATGGAGGATATACATGAAGACAAAGCGTTTCGGATTTGCTGGCGTCATTGCAGCATTCGCGCTTGCAGTTTCAACTCTCGTAGCACCAAGTGCTAACGCAGCCACAGAAATCGTGGTCTGGGCAGATGAATCTCGCGGGCCAAACCTTGCAAAGGTAATCGCAGCAAAGGGTGACTGGGTTTCTGGTTACACAGTAAAGGTAGTTACATTCTCAAGCTTTGATGCACTCAAGGATGCTTTTGATAAGGCAACTGATGCATCAGGTCCAGATATCGTTGTTGGCGGAAATGACTGGGTACCAACAGGTGCAAAGAGCGGAAAGCTCGCTCCAATCACATTGACAGCAGCTGTAAAGGCTCGCTTCAACCAGACACAGTTCGTTGACCTTACATACAAGGGCAAGCTGTACGGCGTACCTGTAGATATCAACAACGTTGCAATGATCTACAACACAAAGCTTGTTTCAACTGCACCAAAGACTTTTGGTGAAATGGTTTCAAATTACAAGGCACTCAAGGCATCTAAGGGCTTGAAGGCTGGTCTATGTATTGCAGGCGGCGGAATGTCATGGGGAGCACACTCAGTATTCTCAGCACTCGGCGCAGATGCATACCAATTCAACTCACGTGGTGGAATTGTTTACGGCCGTGCATTCAATGCAACAACATTCGGAAAGAATGTTCGCACATACCTAATGGATGGCAAGAAGAGCAACGGTTTCTTCCCAGCAACTGACACAGGTTGCAAGGACAACTTCCTTGCAGGAACTGTTCCATACGCAGTTATTGGTAACTGGGAGTGGGCAGATTACGTAGCAAAGGGATTCACAATGAACCTAATGCCAGTTCCAGGTGTTGCTGATGGCACATATGGAAAGATGTTCGGATCTGTTAGCGGCGCAATGCTTACAACCTTTGCTTCAAAGCATGGAGTTGAATCAGGTGCTAAGTCACTTCTAACAAACTTCTTCGCATCAACTGATGGCCAGGTTCGTTACCAGGCTCTTGAGAAGCGTCCACCTGCTGAAAAGGGTGCACAAGCAGACTCAACAGTTTCAGCTGCACAGCGTGGATTCGGTTCAGCCGCATCTCTAGCTGGAATTCCACAGATCGGCGCATTCCTAAACAGCAACAAGGGTGGCGCTAACTACTGGGATTCAGCACCTGCTTACTGGACAGCTGTTTTGATTGATGGCAAGGATGCGGTTAAAGAAGCATCAAAGCTTGCATCAATCTGGCGTGCAAACACAGATGGTGGCAAGGGCGATCTCTAATTAATTTGATTCATTCAAATTAAAGCCAAATAAAGGCGTTAGAGGGGTGATGCGGGCGGATTTCCGCCCGCATCACTCATTTCCCAATAATGACAATTACCGATTGGAATAAATGATGACTTACTTAATAAGAGGCAAAATTGCCCTCTTTATCAAAGTCATTTTTGTTACCCTCATTGTGTCGGTGCTGCTTTTATTAGCTCAAAGCGCATTTGCACAAAAAGAGTATGTAATCTCAGCATTCTTAGCGATCGCAGTTCTTTTGCTAGCTCTTACATACTTAACTAAAATTTCAATTCCATTAAAGTTTTTTATTCCTGGAATTCTCTTACTAACGGCATTTGTTTTAGGACCTATTTTGTACACCGTTACGATGTCGGGGTTTAATTACAAAACAGGAAACATTATTTCCAAAGAGGAAGCAATCGTTCAGATCAAGGTACGCGGAATCGAATCTGCTCCATCTGGGCAAACTTTTGATATTAAATTAGGAACTTACGAAGGCAATCCTGCTATTTTGGCATCGGATATCAACACATCTGAATACTTTATTTCTACCCAGGGTGATCGCATTCCGCTTGTGGCTTCTGCTTTAACCTTTAATGAATACGGCGTTGCGGTCGAAGCACCTAATTTCACTCCTCTTACAGACTCTGAGTTTGCAACCGCAGATAAACTCTTTACAGGCGCTCGGTTTACCTTTGATGATCGGTTCTTCATCGCTCTCGAAGGCTTTGAAGCTGGCGTTGTGTCACAACAGGTTCTTGAATACCTTCCTGAGTCAGATCAGTTTAAAAACCTAGTAAATGGTGGCATTTATACCGATAATGGCCGAGGCAACTACGCACTAACCGATGACAAGAATGCAATTTTAGAGCCTGGGTGGCGAGCACCAATTTGGTTTGAAAACTACTCCAAGATAGTTACCGATTCACGTGTTCGTGAACCATTAGTGCGTGTATTTCTCTGGACAGTTGTATTTGCACTGTTAACGGTGTTAACAACCTTTGCATTAGGACTCTTACTTGCCTTGGCGCTCAACAAACCAATTAGAGGACGTCGTATCTATCGCTCGATCTTGGTTCTTCCATACGCGATGCCAAGTGTTATGAGTATTTTGATTTGGGGCGGTATGTTCAACACCGAGTTTGGTGCAATCAATACCTTGCTTGGAACAAATATCGCTTGGTTCTCTGATCCGAACTTCGCTCGCGTTGCTGTTATATTGGTAAACCTGTGGCTTGGTTTCCCTTACTTCTACTTAATCTCAAGTGGATCTTTGCAGGCGATTCCAAGTGAATTGATGGAAGCTGCTGCTATCGATGGAGCTAACCCGCGTCAGATCTTCCGCAAGATCACGCTGCCACTACTTCTACAGATTCTTTCCCCTCTTTTGATTGCATCTTTTGCCTACAACTTCAATAATTTCAATTTGATCTATCTGCTAACAGGTGGAGGGCCAAGAAATGAATTGGATGGCGAAATCGCTGGTGCAACAGATATTTTGATTAGTTACACCTACAAGATTGCTTTTGGTTCTGGTACTCAAGATCTAGGTCTTGCAAGTGCGATCTCACTCATAATCTTTATCCTGGTTGCTTCAATTTCGCTGTATAGCTTGAGAAAGTCCAAAGTATTGGAGACTTTCGCATGAACAAGTGGCTAAGACAGGATTTATGGCGCCACGTAGTGGGTATTTCAATCTGCCTCTTCTCCCTATTTCCTCTGTATTTAGTAGTTATTTCCTCATTTAGTTCCACAGGCAGCCTGCAGTTAAGCTCGTTCATTCCCCGCGAAATTTCATTTGCTAACTACAGCAAGCTCTTCAATGATCCAACTATTCCTTACCTAACCTGGGTAAAGAACTCACTATTCATCGCAGGATCAGTTGCATTGTTATCAGTGATGATTGGTACAGCATCAGCTTTTGCATTTAGCCGCCTAAAGTTCAAGGGCCGCAAATTTGGTATTCAACTGTTACTGCTTGTACAGATGTTCCCTGCAATTCTTGCAATTTCAGCTGTGTATGTGATTATGGAACGCGTATACAACTTTGCACCCGGAATTGGATTAGGTACACAACCCGGACTCTTACTTGTCTATCTTGGTGGTGCCATGGGTGTAAATATCTGGTTGCTAAAGGGCTTTGTGGATTCAATTCCAGCAGAGCTAGATGAAGCGGCAAAGATTGATGGTGCATCTGAGGTTCAAACCTTCTGGCTGATCTTCGTTCCACTTGCTTCGCCTGTTCTAGCGGTAGTTGCGCTACTTAGCTTTATTGGAACTTTTAATGAGTTTATTCTGGCTCGTTTATTCTTAGTTGATATGGAGAGCCGCACAGTTGCTGTAGGTCTGCAGCAGTTCATTGGTGGTCAGTACTCACAAAACTGGGGACCATTTGCAGCAGGCTCAATCCTTGCATCGATTCCAATTGTGATTATCTTCTTGTCACTTCAGAAGTACATCGTAAGCGGATTAACTGCAGGTTCGGTTAAGGGCTAATGCACAAAAAGAAGTTTCATCTCTTTGTTGCACTACTTGCAAGCATAATTTTTGCCGGGTCATCGGTTGCTGCACCAACGGTATTGCCTGCAGATCAAGTAGGGCTTGCAAAAGACTTGATTTACTTTGTTTTTCCCGATCGTTATCTCAATGGTGATACCTCTAATGATAAGTACCCTGGATACGATCCACGCGATACCGCTTTCTTTCATGGTGGCGATCTCAAAGGGTTAACGGGAACGTGTGCTGCTGGCGATAATGGATTAGTTCGCATTAAAAAACTGGGCTTTACCGCAGTATGGGTAACACCATTAGTTGTTCAACAAAAACCAACACCATATGGTGCTGGGTATCACGGTTACTGGGGTGTTGATTTCCTCGATGTCGATCCACACCTAGGCACCAAGGCAGATCTTCTGGCATTTTCTGAATGCGCAAAGAAGCTTGGTTTGAAATTGATTTTAGATGTTGTAACAAATCACACCGGTGATGTAATTGCATACAAGGATAAAGATGCTTACATCCCTGCAGATATGGTGAAAGCAAAAAGCCCAGCATGGCTCAATGATTTAACGAATTACCATAACGTCGGTGACATGAACAGCTGCTGGGGCGAAGGTTCATGTATGCAGCTTGGTGATTTCTATGGACTCGATGACATCGCTACTGAAAAGCCCGTTGTGTACAACGGCTGGGCTGATGTCTACGGACAGTGGATAAAAGATTATGGATTATCTGGTTTCCGCGTAGATACAGCGAGACATGTGGATGACAACTTCTTTAAGAACTGGTCACCACAGATAAATGCAGCTGCACAATCTGTCGGAATCGATAACTTTACGATCTTTGGCGAGGTCTGGGATGTGAATCCAATCAATTTGATGAACTATATACGTCGAAACAAGATTCAGACCGTTTTGGATTTTCCATTCCAAAGATCTGCTGCTGAATTTGCATCTGGATATTCAGATGCAACAACCATCGAAAACTTGTTCAGTTACGACGATCTATATACAACCGCTACAACGAGCGCATCAAACATGGTGACCTTCTTGGGTAATCACGATATGGGCCGAGCGGGAAAAATCATTGAATCTAAGCGAATTAATCCTGCTTCGGAGCTTTTGCCTCGCACCTTATTGGGCCACTCACTGATGTATCTAACTCGTGGCATTCCATCGGTGTATTACGGTGATGAGGTTGGTATGACAGGAACTGGCTCAGGCAGCGATCAATTAGCCCGTCAAGATATGTTTTCAACTAAGGTCAATATTTGGAAAACAGAAAAACGAATTGGTTCTTCGCCAATTGGAACCGGTAATGCATTTGATGTAACAGACAAGCACCCAATCGCAAACCACCTGAAGTTGCTGGCTAATTTACGATTGGCAAACCCAGGTTTGGCGAATTCAACGATGCAGATCCGCTACGCAAAAGATTATCTGTTAGCAATTTCAAAAAAGGATGATCTCGAAAATCGCGAGTACGTCGTAGCCTTCAATAACTCAAACAAGGCAATCAAAGCAACTATCAATACAGCAACCTCCAAAGGTGGCTGGAAGTTGCTGATGGGAAAGACATCGATTAAAGCGGTAGCAGAAAAAGTGACGATCACGGTACCGGCATTATCGACAGTTGTGTTGAAGGCAAATCAAAAGATAGATAAGACGGATGTCAAGGTTGGTAAGGTCACCTCGGAGCTTGATTTCCTAACTGGATACTACGAAACTAAGGCGGAGGTAACTACTAAGGACTTAGCAAAGGTCACTTTCTATATCCGTACATCTTCGGATCTACCTTGGAGTTCATTAGGAACCGATACCAACTCCCCATACTCAGTTTATGTAGATCCACTTGATTTTGAGGGTAAAACAGTGGAGATTAAGGCAGAGGCCATCAATTCGAAGGGATCAAAGTATGAGTTACCAAGTACAAAACTCGCTATCCCCGCACCATGATGGCAGCGACTTATATGTAAGTAATAGCGCGCCTAAGATTGGTGACAACGTCACCCTTAAGGTCAGAATCCCTAAGGGCTACCTGTTTGAAAGAGTGATGGTTCGCATGTATCACGATGGCGAACCCCGAATTTTCGAGCTAAAGAAGGCAAATAGTGACCAGCACGAGAGTTGGTATCAAGTATCGGTCAAGATCCTAAATCTCCAGAATTATTACCGTTTTGTATTCATCGGAAACGGTAAGTACGAGTGGCTAAACGCTCGAGGAGTTTTTGATCATGATGTTCACAGCAATAACGATTTTCAATTAGTTGCAGCACCATCTAACCCCAGTTGGATTAACTCCGCGGTTTTCTACCAAATCTTTCCCGATCGTTTTGCCAAGTCTGGAAAAGTTGATATCACACCAGATTGGGCATATCCCCGCGAATGGGATCTGCTACCAAGAGGTCGTGGAAAATTCACGGGGCAGGAGCTGTATGGAGGAGACCTGTATGGGGTTCAAGAGCATCTTGATCACATAACAGACCTGGGAGTTAATGGAATCTATTTCACTCCGATTTTCCCTTCGAGATCTAATCACAGATATGACGCAACCAGCTTTGATCATGTTGATCCAGTTTTGGGAGGCGACAAAGCTTTTCAATCCTTGATCAAGGTTGCAAAGAAAAAAGGTATTCGTATTCTTGGTGATCTGACATCAAACCACTGCGGAGTTGGCCACGCCTGGTTAATTAAGGCGAAGAAAGATAAGAAATCCAAGGAGAGAACATATTTCTTCTGGGATAAATCGATCAAGTGGGGATATGTCGGGTGGTACGGTCTTGAATCACTGCCTAAATTGAATTATGCATCCAAAGCTTTACGAAGAGCGGTGTATGAAGGACCAAACTCAATTGTGAAGAAATGGCTTTCACCTAAGTTTGGAATGGCTGGTTGGCGCATCGATGTCGGAAATATGACAGGTGTGCAGGGAGCAGAGAACCACCACGTTGAAGTGATGCAGGGAATTCGCAAAGCTATGCACGAGGTCAATCCAGATACATGGTTGGTTGCGGAAAATGGCGATTTCCTTGCCAGCGATCTCAACGGCCTAGGTTGGCATGGAGCCATGAATTATCAAGGTTTTATGCGGCCTTTCTGGAATTGGATAAATCGCAATCCAGAAATTACAGGCGGATTTCAGGGTCTTCCTTTTGCGATGCCTAAGATCAACGGCAAACAATTGGTGGAGTCGATTCAAGAATTCAACTCATCGATTCCATGGCGCTCTCTGACAGCAAGCATGATGCTCTTAGATTCACATGACACAGCGCGATTTAGAACTGTCGTTTTAGGCGACAAAAAGGCGCATGCATCTGCAATGTCAATGATGCTGACTTATCCTGGAGTTCCCTCTATTTTCGCTGGAGATGAAATTGGTCTTGAAGGTTCATGGGGCGAGGACGCAAGAAGAACCATTAATTGGGATGACCAAAGCAGTTGGGATTTCGAGTTTATGGCTGAAGTAAAGAAGTTAGTGAGTTTGAGACGTACACAAGATGCTTTAATAAATGGCGGGCTGCGCTGGGTTAAGGCTGAAAATGATTATGTTGTATATCTTCGTGAATCTAAGAAGCAATCAATTCTCGTACTTGTTTCACGAGGTGCAATCGATGCAACAATTAATTTAAGCGAGTATGGATATTCAGTTTCAAAGACTCTCTATGGAGAGAAAGTCCAAGGTCAGAGTTTCAGGATTACTTCTGAAGGGGCAATTCAAGGAATTTGGGTGGTTACCCGTTAAGCCAAAACCTTAACGGTTCATTTAAGTACTTAGCCCATGATCGTTCATTGTGACCGCTGCGCTTGTAAACCTTAGATTGGTAATTGTGTGTAAAGCCACGTTTATGCATCAAGGTGTCAACAAAGTTTTGTAAATGAACATACTCTTTATCTAAACCCTTATCTCCACGACTCATCCAAATTTTGTGGGTCAAGGGCAGTGCTTCAACCATTGATCGTGCAAAGTGTTCATTGCTAATCGCCCAATGAGGAGACAATGCCAATGCGGTTGCGAACTTATCTGGGTGCTGAATTGCTGCGTACAAAGTTGCTAAACCACCCATGCTGGAGCCAATAACAGCGGTTTTTTCAGGGGAGTGAGCGCCGTAAATTGCGGGGATGATTTCACCAAATATGTTTTGCAAATAAGAATCAGAATGAAGGGTGATAGTTGGATCTTTAATCGCCCATCGTGGATCAACATATGTATCTGGTGTAAAGAATTTTTCTGGTGCTAAATCCTTTGCCCGCCCCCAAGGATTGCTTTTCGTTGAACTGTGCCACACGGCAATAATTGTTGGGGGCTTTATCCCTTGCTCATTAGCAACATCGATAGCAGCTTGAGCCATCTTCCAGGTCTGACGGCGATGGGTACTGGTAGTTCCATCAAAGACATTTTGTCCATCATGGGCGATGAGCAGGTGCTCACTCCCGCCGCGAGGCGTCCAGTAATCGACGATTCGATCTTCAAAACGGGTACGCACAACCTCGCCCGGAACTCCTCGGATTTGGAAGCGCTTAATCTCCTGCATGGTGATTTAATCATCCCATGTCATCGCCGAAAACATCAATAATCTGGTTTCGTCGTGACCTGAGAATTAATGATCATCCAGCCTTGTTGGCAGCGATTGAATCATCTGATCAGATAATTCCACTCTTTATTCTTGATAAACAACAGATAGAAGAAGCAGGTTCGAAGTTATTGGCGTATATGGGTCAATCACTTCGTGCATTAGATGAGTCTCTTGGAAACAAACTTCATATCATTGAGGGCGATCAAGTTGAGGTTCTCTCAACCTTGATTAAAAAGTATGGCGTCGAGCAGGTTCATATTTCAGCAGAGTATGAAAGATATGGCGCCGCTCGCGATGCACGTGTTGAAGCGGCTGGAATAACTCTTGTCAGAACAGGAAGCCCATACGCTGTTGCACCAGGACGAGTCTTAAAGCCATCTGATGCAACGCCGTACAAGGTGTACACACCGTTCTACAAGGCTTGGTGCACACATGGATGGCGCGCACCAGCGGTAACACCCAAGAAATTCACCTGCGTTGAACCAACGCCTGAGTACAGAGCATTCCCTGACTTTCCTATGCCAGAGGGCGTCAATGTCATTCAAGCTGGCGAAGCAGCAGCCTTAAAGCGTTTCAAGGAGTTCAGTAATAAAGCTCTTGATTCTTATGATGAAAACAGAAACTTTGCAGGCATTGATGGAACCTCAAAGATGGGTTCATATCTAAAGTTTGGCGAAATCCATCCACGAACATTGCTTGCGGGTTTAGGCGAAAGCAAAGCGCATGACACCTTTAGAAAAGAGATTGCTTGGCGTGAATTTTACGCCGATGTCTTGTTTAACAATCCAATGACAGATGTCGAGTATTACGCACCTAAATTTGCGCAGATGCGTTACGACAAGCCCGGTACACAATTTAAAGCCTGGTGCGAAGGTAAGACCGGGTATCCATTTGTAGATGCAGCGATGCGACAACTTGTTCATGAAGGCTGGATGCACAATCGAACCCGTATGGTGGTTGCATCCTTCTTAGTTAAGGATCTGCACCTTGAGTGGCAACTTGGTGAGCGTTTCTTTGCAGAACATCTAGTTGATTACGATGTTGCTTCAAATGCACATGGTTGGCAGTGGACGGCAGGATGTGGAACTGATGCATCACCGTATTACCGAGTATTTAATCCCATTGAACAAGGCCGTCGCTTTGATGAAAATGGCGATTACATACGTAAGTATGTTCCGGAACTTGCACACCTTTCCGCTGCTGAAATTCATGAACCATGGTTATTCCTGGATGGTTATAGCAAGAACTACCCAGAGCGCATTGTTGATCATGCGATCGAACGCCATGAAGCGCTAGCTCGACTACAAGAGATTAAAGCTGACAAACCCCCAATGCCTGGCGCTTAGCGGCATACATCGCTTTATCTGCACGCAATAATAAATCATTAGCCCCATCGTTGTGTGCGATCCCAATACTTACTCCAATTCTTATTTCATTACCATCAATTAAAAATGGATATGAAAGGGTGCCCCGCAAGGCCAAGGCGATCTCCATAACTACCGTTTCATTTCCATCAACAAGGACTCCGAACTCATCACCGCCTAATCGAGCAAGTAAAGCTCCACTGGGCAAAGCACGGCTAAATCGCTGAGCTACTTGCTGTAAAACTCTGTCACCGATTTCATGGCCAAAGGTGTCATTGACGGGTTTAAAGCCATCGAGATCTAAAAGAAGTAAGGACCCTTGTCGTGCAGCAAAACCCTGAATCTCAGCGATTAATCGTCTGCGATTTGGCAACATAGTTAATTCATCAGTTCTTGCCAAGATTCGTTCATGCCCAATATGTCGAGCTTGATTCAAAGCGATACTCATTCTGATGAAAGCTAAAGCAAGCGTTCCAATTGCTGGAATCAAAATAAAGTGCGGAAAGTTATCTGGATCAATCGCTAAAAGTGCAAGCAATGTTGCGCTTAAGAAAACCGATATCGTGATCAGAACAGGACTGACACCATTTTTCTGACGATTGTCAGTTGCGGGGTGCCAACAACTTTCCGCAATAATCACAAAAGCCAATAACCAGCCGTAATCTAGTAATGAGCCGAAGGTGTAGCTCATATTGATGTTTTGCCACAGAAAGAGAAAGTCAGTTACTGAATACAAACTGACTCCAATGGAGAGAAGTAAGCCCCGTCTGGAAAACCCATGCATTACAACTGTTGAGATTATGAAACAGAGCAGAACAAGATCTGCAACTGGATAAATGATCGCCAAAAAAGATTGATTGAGGTCTCCATCAAAATGAGGAAGTACAGGATGCAGCGCAAAGGCCGAACCCAGAGTGCTCAAGCCGAGCCCAACAATGGATGCATCAACAATTTCAAGAAGAGTTAATTTCTGTTGTGAGGAAATCAGCAGCTGCATCCCAAGAAGAGCTAATGGATAGAAGAGCAGGTAAGAGGCATCAGATGTAGTGATTACGGCAGAAGGTAGATCGATATAGGAGGTTGTTGTCGCAAGTATCGAACCGAGGCTCCAACTTCCAATCGCACATGCGGTTATAGGTTGAGCCCATTTGTTGTTAACTTTTGGTGCCAGCACCACAGAAATTAATGAAGCAATAGCAACGGAGTTGAACACGAGTAGATCGAGCCACAGCCCGGTAATGCTTTTGTGTAGGGGCAATTGCACCACCAAAATGATGGGTGCTGTGTACCGCACTGTGCGCATGCAACCAGAGTAGGAACATTTCCCTTCGGCGGGGATAGGGGTTCCCATAGATACAAAAAACCCGCTACCTGTGTGGCAGCGGGTTTCTTATAAAGTTTTAAGTGCTAGAAGCCTTTGGTACAGATTAACTTTGCGCTCTCGCGTGCATCTGCAACATTTGCTGCAAGCTCAGCTGGCTTATTGGTTGCTGCAAGCTTTGCTGCTTCCAACTTCTTGATCGTGATATCGATGTTACGAATCTTGCTTGCATAGGCACGTGTTGCAGATGTCCATGAACCTACAGCTGTAGTCAAAATCTTCTTGTCTGCATCTGTGGTTGCAGCGGTTAACTTCGCCTGTGCCGCCGTTAAACGTTTATTTGCTTCATCCAGCTTTACCTGTATCTCAGCTTTATTTGCTGTTTCAGTTGTGATACCTAGATCAATTACTGGCAGCTGAGCTTTGAAATTTGCTGCTGTAGTTACAGCTGCCTTCTGGGCCTTTACCGCATCATTTGCAGCTGTTACGCAATCAAGAGATAACCAGGTCAACTTTGTACTCGAAACCAAAGGATTCTTTGTGCAACGGTATGTTCCGCCACTTGTCTTAGTAGTCTGACCTGACTTCGTGCATGCAACGCCATTAGAAATCTTTACGGCGGCATCTGCAGGTACAGCGATCATGACGCCACCGGCGACAACGAGCGCAACTGAGATTGATGTGATCTTGCGGAACATGTATGTGCCTTTCGTAGTAATGAGGACATACTATCGATTAGGCACTTAAAGAAGGCTGATAACCCGCCGAGAGTCCGGTAGGTATGACCGTTACTTCCTCTGTTTCGCCCTCATGTTCATGCCAACTTTGCGAACGATCGAACGCGGAAGAGTCTGCACAACAAAGACAAGTAGCTTGTACTGCCAACCAGGAACACTGACAGCTTCTCCCTTTAAGGCATCCTTCCACGATTGCTCAACCAATCGATCAGAGTTAAGCCACATGAAGTTGGGTAGCGCCTTCATCGACATCTTTCCCCGCTGATGAAACTCGGTGCGGGTAAAGCCTGGGCAGAGCGCGCTCACCTTCACATTGGTAGCTGATAGCTCTGTATGGAGTGATTCAGAAAGTACTGTCATATAAGACTTAGATGCGCTGTATGAGCCACCTGCGATGTATCCAGCAACTGATGAAACATTGATGATTACACCGTTGTTGCGCTCCTTCATTAAGGGAAGCGCAACATGCATAAGTCGCATAGGTGTACGCACTAATACATCAAGTAGTTGCTGCTCAATCTCTAAGGTCGACATTGTGAAGGCCTTGTTTGTTCCAAAGCCAGCGTTGTTGATCAGAACATCAATCTGATTGTCAGCGATGTACTTTTCAATCTTTAGGCAACCTTCATCAGTTGCAAGATCTGCCTGAATTACATGGGTCTGAACACCGTACTTTGCCTCAAGTCCTTGTGCTCTTTCTTGAAGGCGGGGCAAGTCACGAGCTACCAAAACTATGTTGTATCTGTTGGATGCTAGAAGACGAGAAAAGCTCTCGCCAATGCCTGCAGTGGCACCTGTTACTAAAGCCCATGAAGACATGTGTTCCCCTAACTAACTGTAAGTTCGCCAACTGCACCCTTAGGTACAAATGGTGAGTGTGGTGCAATCGGTGCGAGCACTTCATAGTTGCGACCCTGAGTCGGACGTTTATCTTCTTCGTCTTTATTTGGCCACAATGAAAGTGCACGCTCTGCCTGAGCTGTAATTGTTAATGATGGGTTGACACCAAGGTTTGCGGTGATTGTTGACCCATCAACGATATGCAATGTTGGGTAGTTCCAGACTCGATGATAAGGATCTACAACTCCTGCAGATGCATCTTGACCAATTACACAGCCGCCAACAAAGTGCGCGGTAAATGGCGCATCAATCAAATCTCCAACATGTCCACCTGCGATGCCACCATGTTTTTCTGCAATGCGACGGACGACCTCATTTGCAGCTGGAATATAAGTTGCATTGGGATGTTCTGAATCATTTTTTGAGGTTAAGTGCCAACCAAACCAACTTCGCTTTGGCTTGACGGAGATGTGTGAATCAACATTTTGCATCGTCAATGCAATTACGGTGCGCTCACTCCACCTACGGACGTCAAGGATTCTCTTTAGAAGATAAGGGTTTGCAAAAAACGCTTTCCACCATTGCTTACGACGTAACTTTGATGAGCTGCCATCGGTCATAATCGTTTGCAACAATCCCATCAAATTACTGCCTTTGCCGTAACGCACAGGTTCAATATGGGTGTGCTCATCAGGGAAGAATGAGGATGTAATCGCACTTCCTTGACTGAAATCAATATCGGTATTTTTCATCAAGGCTCCTGTGAGCGCTTCACTGTTAGTTCTTGAGAGATCACCCAATCGATCTGACAACTTAGGCAAAACCCCAGAATCCTTCATCTTATGGAGCAGTTTTTGAGTGTTGTAGGTGCCGGCAGCAACAATTACCTCATTGGCGAAGAAGGTTTTACCTCGTGATCCAAATGGATCATTTGTCTTTGTTGTTGTGATCTTCCAACGTCCATCATCTAGCTGCTCAATTTTCCTTGCAGTTGTCATTGGAAAAACCTGCGCGCCTGCAGACTCTGCAAGTCCTAAGTAATTCTTCGGCAAAGTATTTTTCGCGTTGAATTGACAGCCTGTCATGCAAGAACCACATTGCTGACAACCATTTCGGTCAGGACCAACGCCACCAAAGAAAGGATCCTTGGAAAGCACTCCCTTACCCTCACCAAAGAAAACTCCAAGTGGTGCCATTTGAAAGGTATGACCCACGCCCATTTCAATTGCAGCATCCTTCATCGCTTGGTCGCTATTAGAAAAATATGGATTCTCTGTAACGCCTAACATCCGTCGAGCTTGATCAAACCAAGGAGCAAGCTCCTTCTTCCAATCTGTAATTGATGCCCACTGCTTGTCATTGAAGTATTCATCACCAGGTTGATACAAGGTGTTGGCATAGACCAGAGATCCACCGCCAACACCTGCACCACATAAAATCAAAACATCGGGAAGGGCGTGAATTCGTTGAATTCCGTATAACCCAAGTTTGGGAGCGAAGAGAAATTTATTGAGTCGCCATGAAGTCTTTGGAAAATCCTTATCTTCAAATCGACGTCCCGCTTCAAGTACTGCAACGGAGTAACCCTTTTCGCGCAATCGAAGCGCAGAAACCGAACCACCAAAACCTGATCCGATCACTACAACATCGACTGTATTTTTCATTTAATCACCCAATAATCCCGCTGGATCTTCATCGCGAATGTGCCAGCTACTTCCGTAGTGTTCAATTAAATCCAAGAATGGCTTAGGTTCCAACCATTCTGGTCCAACAACTCCACGTGGTTTCCACGTGCCGTTCGCAATCAACTCCATCGCAATAACAGGGTTTAACGCCGTTTGCCAGACAACCGCTTGATCACCGTAATTGTCCATAGACCATTGGTTGTCGACAACGTTGTAGATATAGCAGGCGTATGGCTTTCCCTCTTTATCAAGACCCTTCACATGTGCACCTGCACAAGTTTTTCCGTGCATCAGTGGACCGATCTTTGCTGGATCTGGAAGAAGAGATGCCAAGAAATCGCGCGGTGCAATCTCCATGCCACGGTAATTAACCTTCTCTTTTTTCGACAAGCCAAGTGTGTGAATCGTTTTTAAAGTATTGATGAAGTCAGTGCCTAATCCATACTTAAATGAAACATGGTTTGCCTTAACCTTCTTTGGAATCAAAACAACCTCTTCATGTTCAACATCCACACATTCAACTGGACCAATACCCTCTGGGAAATCAAAGACCACCCCACCAGTAAATGGTTTTGAAGTGTGCCACTTTCCGTTATCCCACAGCAAAGGTGCGTTTAGACACTCTTCGATTGTGGTCCAAATCGAAAATGATGGAGCAAAGTCATATCCATCAACGGTTAGATTTGAACCATCCAAGATTGTTATGGAGTCGATCTCACTAAACAAGTAATCTTGAGCGTATCGAGCAAAAATATCGCTCATACCGGGTTCGATACCGATTCCGATTAATGCGTACTTATTATTTTTCTCCCAAACATCAGCTTGAGCAAATTGTTCATCGCCCAGCATGACTCCAGTTTTATGGAAGGGATCAGTTGGGTGAGCCTTTGAAAGCGACATCGCCATATCCATGTAATTGACACCAGCATTTTGAGCTGCAGTGAAGATTTGCATTACAAAGCGAGGATCAACAGCGTTGATTACCAAATCAGGATTGACCTTACGGATCAATCCTTCGAGAGCCACCAGATCGCCGGCATCCACCTCCACTGATGTAAATCGTGGGTCTTGGATTTTCTGGGTGACAGCGTGCGCTTTTGAAGCATCGTAATCAGCGATAACTAACTCAGTGATAAATGACTTGCGTGATGCGATATTTGCGATTGCACTGCCAACTCCGCCTGCGCCGATAACGAGCGCTCTCATGGTTGGCCTTTCAGTTTGTTCTTAACCTTCAATTGACCCGTGTCGATTGAATGGAATCCAACGTGGATTCAAGGGAAGGTTATCGATACCGCTAACCTTTGCCAAGCACCGTTGATTAGTAAGTCCCCGTAGCTCAGTGGATAGAGCAACCGCCTCCTAAGCGGTAGGTCGCAGGTTCAACTCCCGCCGGGGACACTCGATTATCAGTTATTTCAGTGTTTTAAGAGAATACAACTGTGCGTTTTCCGACAATGAAGATTTTGTCATCTGCATACAACTTAACTGCTTTTGCTAAGACTCTGCGTTCAATGTCACGACCAATAGCAATCAACTCTTCCGCAGAAGCGTTGTGGGTTACATGGGCAACATCCTGTTCAATGATTGGACCTTCATCTAAATCACTTGTGACAAAGTGAGCACTAGCGCCAATGATCTTCACTCCACGCTCATGAGCCTGGTGATACGGCTTTGCACCTTTAAAGCCAGGTAAGAATGAGTGATGGATGTTAATTATTTTGCCTGGCATTGTGTTGCAGAAATCTGCTGAAAGTATCTGCATGTATCGGGCAAGTACAACAAAATCAATTTTTAGTTCTTCTATCTTCTTCAGAATCTCTGCCTCTTGTGCCGCCTTGTTATCAGATGTAACAGGCAGGTGCAGGAACTTAACTCCATGGGATTCAACTAATGAACGAAGATCCTCACGATTTGAAATTACCAATGGGATTTCAATGTTTAGTTCGCCAAGTTCTTCTAAGTACAAAAGATCACGTAAGCAGTGGCTTTCCTTTGTGACCATAACTAGCGCACGAGGCTTTTGAGCTGTTGGTCGAATATGAAGAGCAGGGTTGAACTTAGAAAGACCTTCATTCAAACTCTTGTGCGCGCCATCAATTCCCTGTGAAGTTTCAAAACGGGTGCGCATAACAAATTGATTGGTGGTCGGATCTGTGAACTGTTGGTTTTCAATAATGTTTCCGCCACAGGCAAGAACCGCCGAAGTCATCGCATGAACGATGCCAGGCTGATCTGCACATTGCAGGGAAGCGATTAGATCCATGGTCTTAGGGTACGCGAGATTAGTGGTGCAGCGTAAATCGCTTCATCCATTGAGGTGACCACCAGTTGTTTTCGCCAAATAGACGCATCAAGGCTGGAACCAAGAGACCTCGAACAATGGTTGCATCCAAAAGCACAGCAAGGGCAACACCAAAGCCCATTGTTTTAATGGATGTGACACCACTAGTTACAAAGGCTGCGAACACAACAGCTAATAAAATCGCAGCAGCTGTGATGATTCGCGCAGAACGCTGAAGTCCAATCGCTACAGATTCAACATTACTTTTACCTGCAAGGTGTTCTTCGCGGATGCGCGATAACAAGAAGAGCTCATAGTCCATTGAAAGACCAAACACGACAACTGCAATCAAGATAACAATTGATGTATCAAGGGTTCCGGTCACGGTAAATGAGCCAACTAACCATTGAAGATTTCCACCAATGAATACCCATGTAAGCGCACCCATAGTTGCACCAAGGGATAAGAAGTTCAGAATTACCGCCTTAATTGGCAAGATGATTGATCCGGTAAAGATAAAGATCAAAACAAGAACGCTCAGGACAATCCAACCAAGTGCCCACGGCAATGTTCGTGAAATTCCATCTTGAGAATCGGTGTAATCAGCTGCAACACCACCAACCAAAGTTCCTTCGGGAGAATCTACATTTCGAACATTGTGAATTAACTCTTGTGATTCAGGGGTACGAGGCAACATCTCTTGGTAGGCAACTACTCGAACATCCTTGCCAACAGTGACAGGAGGGAGCACAGCTACGATTCCAGATATTTCTCGGACCTTTGCAGAGTACGCAGTAATTTCATCAATCTTATTTGCACCATCTGTAATGATGATTTCTATCGGGTTTCCTGTTTGTCCAGGGAATCTCTTGTCTTGAAGCGCGGTCGCAACAGCAGCTTTGTTATCTGCAGGCAACATTCGTGAATCACCTTGTGAGAACTTAATACTTGTAATTGGAGCAGCCATAATTCCCAGAATTACCAGCGACAAGACAACGGCAGATACAGGACGCTTCATTACTAAACGAGCGGTTTGTGCCCAGCGACCATCCTCTTTTGGAGTAATTGCAGATTTGCGAATAACTCCTTTATCGATGCGATCCCCAAGAAGAGCAAGGATCGGAGGCAATCCAAACAATGCGCCGATAACAGCAAGTGCTACAACTGAAACTCCGGCATAGCCAAATGATTTTAAGAATGGTAGTGGGAAAAATGTAAGTGAGAATAAAGTTACGAGAACCGTCATACCTGAGTAAAAGACGGTTTTTCCTGCGCTGGCCATGGTGGCGACAATTGAGTCCTCAACATTTTTGCCTCGGTGCAGCTCTTCGCGGAATCTATTAACGATGAGAAGCGCGTAATCAATTCCAAGCCCAAGACCCATACCTGTAGTTAGGTTGAGGGCGTAGATACTGACATCTGTAAATAAAGTAAATAAGTACAGAATGAAGAAAGCACCTAAAATCGCTGCGACGCCAACGATCAATGGCATCGCAGATGCGGCCAATGCTCCGAAGACAAAGGTCAGCAAGATAAAAGTCAGCGGGATAGAGATGATTTCAGCGATCTTTAGATCTTCAGAGATCTTTTCAGTGATTGCATGACCAACCACGCCAACTCCGCCTGCGTACAGAGTTAAACCATCATATGGACCGTCATAATTTTTTTGTAAAAGCTTTCCAAGCTCTTGGCTTTCTGGTGTGAAGGCTTCACCATTTCCGTAAACCAGAATGTAAGCCGCTTTACCATCGCTAGATTTGAGCGTTGCTTCGCCACCACTTGTCCAGTAAGAAAGTGTTTTTGTAACTCCTTCTTCCTGCGCAATCTTCTTTTCTAATGCAATACCCTTTTGAGTGATGGCAGGATCAGTGACATCAATTGATCCTGAATCAACAATGATGACAACGGCAGGATCAGAAAGTTTTAATTCTTCAGTTAGATATTTGTAAACCTTGTAAGAATCGCTATTTGGATCGCTATAGCCACCTGAATCGAGTCGATTAAAGACCATTGAGCCAACGCCACCCGCAACCAGAATTCCTACGATAAATAGAATTACAGCGCTTTTGCGACGCTTAACGATCAAGTGACCGAGCTTCTCAAACATCTTTATCTCTTTTCTTTGTATTTAAAAGTTTTAATGCAGTAGTAGAATTAACATCATGAGCGATCTCTTCCCGAAGGTAACATCTGATGAAATTGATCTGGATGCTGCCTCCGAACAAGCTAAGCGCGAAGAAGAGTTACAGTCAGATCGTCCACCACATCACGAGGGTTAATCAGCCTTAGGTGCAGGAGCAGGCGCTGCTGCTGGCGTGCTCTTTGCTGAATCTGTTTTATAAAATCCTGAACCTTTGAATACAACTCCAACAGCGGTGTACACCTTACGGATTTCACCTTTGCATTCTGGACATATCGTCAGAGAATCATCTGAGAAGGATTGAATCGCTTCAAATTGATGGTCGCATGCGGTACATGCGTATTGATAGGTAGGCATCGCGACTCCTATTCTGGCTAAAACTCCGGTTGGACTATGTACTTAGTCTAAAGAGGTGAGAAGATTGGCGCGAATTGAGGCACTTTCCTGGCGCCTCTCGAAAGGCAGATGTGAGGAAGTTCGCAGCCCGTAGCGCTCTAGTACTTCTATTAACTTTATTGGGAACAACTGCGACCTTTGCAAACTCGCTTGTCAGCACATCACCGATTAGCGGCTCAACATTGTCAGTTTCACCAACGAGTGTCACAGTTACTGGACAGCTTCCACTTCTTGCCGATGCTAATGAAATTTCAGTTACAGATCCCAACGGCGTTCGTGTTGATGATGGAACCATCATGGTTAACGATGTCAGCGCAACTGTTGGTGTAAGACCATTAACTGAATCAGGTTTCTATACAGTTTCTTATATTTTATTTGCAGAAGCCGATGCCCCATTAGAGGGTAGCTATCGATTTAAGTACCAAGCACCCAGCACAATCGCTCCAGAGAATCCAACTCCGCAACCAACTGAGTCACATACTCCAGCTAGCAGCAGCTGGGGAACAAATGTATTTATCATTCTTCTTCTTGTTCTAGCAGTTGGCGTAACCATCGGATTGTCACTGTATGCACGCAAATTATTTAACAACCGATGAATCTCTTAACAACCACATTTAAGTTTCTCAATTTACTGGGTGGCTTCTCTGTCGTTGGTGCGCTATTGGCGATGGCATTTCTGCTCATCAATAAAGAGGGTTTTCTTACAACATCAGGTGAAAAACTCAGAGGTTTTCTTAGGATCAGCGCACTCATTTGGGTAATCGGAGCCTTTGGAACCATCATCTTTACTCTGGCACAAATCCTAGGAACAACTTTTTCTGATGCACTTGATCTGACCGTCATTCGCTCATTCCTGACTCAGATATCTCTTGGAAAGTACTTGGCGGTTCAAGCGCTCATGGCAACAGTTGTATTGATCTTCTCCTCTGTAACAAAAAGGATTGAGTCGCTCATTATTTTGCTTGCACTCTCAATCGTCGGATTAGTCGCACCGGTATTTGAAAGCCACTCTGCATCCAGCGGATCACACTCACTGGTTATTGGTTCGCTCGTAATTCACGTTATTGCGCTCTCGTTGTGGGTAGGTGGAGTAATCGCTTTAGCTTTCCTTTCCGCCAATGATCGACCAGTAGCGGTACCGCGCTTCAGTCAGCTCGCCTTGTGGTCGGCAATAGCGGTAGTTATTAGTGGTGCGGTAAATGCATGGGCACGTTTGAACTTTGTGGATGCTTGGAACTCGGTTTATGCATTTATTGTTGTAGGCAAGATTGTTGCAACCATTATTTTGGTCTTTATTGGTTATCTTCACCGTAAAACTCTCTCCAATAAGGATTCAATTAATTGGGTCGGCTTTGCGAAGTTAATAACGGTAGAAGCTGTAATTATGGTTGTGACTGTTCTTATGGGAACCTGGTTGTCAACAAGTGCTTCACCAGATCGTCCAGGCTCTACTGAATTCAGTCCAGCACTTTCTATTGTTGGCGTCGAGACTCCACCACCACCAACGTTGTCACGAATCTTGTTTAGCTACGAACCAAATGCCTTGATGATTGGAATCTTGGCGTTAATGGTGGCGTTGTATGTTAAAGGTGTAGTGGTGTTAACAAAACGCGGTGACAAGTGGCCAGTAGGAAGAACCGTCGCATTTGCATTGGGAATTACAGCAACTGATTTTGCAACTAGCGGTGGTCTAGGTCTGTATGCACAATTCTCATTTTCGTATCACATGATTTCTCACATGGTTCTTGGAATGGTTGCACCAATTGGCTTAGTCCTTGGCGCTCCAATGACACTTGCATTACGAACCTTGCCTCAAGGTAGAAACCCTGAAGAACGTGGTGTACGAGGATCTTTACTTGCAGCGCTGCATTCAAAGATTGGTGTGCTCTACACAAATCCAATCGTGGCCTTAGCAATTTTTGATGGCTCACTCTTTGCCCTTTACTTCACCGATCTGTTCGCAGTGTTAATGCAAAGCCACACGGGCCACCTATTTATGAGCCTTCACTTCTTAGCAGCAGGCTTCTTGTTTTTCTTCATCATTATTGGCGTCGATCCAAATCCACGCAGAGTTCACCATTTAGTTCAAATAGTTATTTTGTTTGCAGCGATGAGCATCCATGCATTTTTCTCAGTTGCACTCATGTCTACAACAACTTTGATAGATCAAGGTTTTTACACCTCACTTCAAACCCCTTGGCTTGGCGATCCTCTTGTAGATCAAAAACTTGGCGGATCAATTGGTTGGGCAATGGGAGAGATCCCTATCTTGATCGCTTTGGTCGCGACATTTATCAACTGGATGCGAGATGATTCTCGTGAGGCAAAGAGGATTGATCGCAATACCGCTCGCCAAGCGGCTATGGGTCAGCCAGATGATCTAGCTAACTACAATCAGTATTTACAAGAGCTATCAAAGCGCGATAGGAATGAACCCTAATGGACAATTTATTTGATCTTCCTGCAGAGTACAAAGAGCTGCGTACTAGCGTTCGCGCGCTTGCTGAAAAAGAGATTGCACCATTTGCGCAAGCAGTAGATGAGGAACACCGTTTTCCTGTTGAGGCAAAAAATGCTTTAGTAAAAAACGGTTTGTATGCAGCCCATGTTCCAACTGAGTTTGGCGGAGATGGTGCTGATGCACTTGCTGCAGTTTTAATTATCGAAGAAGTCGCTCGTGTGTGTGGTTCATCATCACTGATTCCTGCGGTAAATAAACTTGGCTCAGTACCGTTGATTTTGGGTGGAAATGATGAGCAGAAGAAGCGTTGGCTTCCACGGTTAGTTAAAGGCGAAGGTTTTTCATACTGCCTCTCTGAATCTGAAGCGGGCTCAGATGCATCTGCTCTACGAACAAAGGTTGAACGTTCTGGCGATGGTTGGGTTCTTAATGGAAGTAAAAAATGGATTACAAACGCAGGTGAATCAGAGTTTTACTCAGTAATTGCCCAAGGTGATCCATCACTTGGTTCAAAGGGAATAACCGCATTTGTTGTTGAAAAATCTGATCCAGGAGTTTCTTTTGGAGCTCCAGAAAAGAAGATGGGTATGCGCGGTTCACCAACACGCGAGGTCTACTTCGACAATGTTCAATTAAGTGATGACCGTCGAATAAGCGAAGTTGGTCAAGGTTTTGCTTTAGCGATGAATACTTTGGATCACACACGCATCACAATTGCCGCGCAAGCTTTAGGTCTTGCACAAGGCGCATTAGATGTTGCAACAAAGTATGCACACGAACGTCACCAATTTGGAAAGCCAATCTTTGATTTCCAGGCGGTTCAATTCATGCTTGCAGATATGGCGATGAATATTGAGGCTGCCCGTTTACTGACTTATTCAGCGGCTATTAAGAGTGAAAATGGCGAACGCGATCTTCGCTTCTTCTCTGCTGCAAGTAAGTGTTTTGCAAGCGATATGGCTATGAAGGTTACCCAGGATGCGATTCAGGTTCTAGGTGGGTATGGATATGTCACTGACTATCCAGTTGAACGAATGATGCGCGATACAAAGTTGACTCAGATTTATGAAGGCACCAATCAGATTCAACGAATCGTAATGGCGCGCAATCTTCCTAACAGCTAGTTTCTAGCGATTAAATCGAACAACAATTGATGGAGTAGCTGCGGCATCCAGAGGAACATCATGTGCCTCGTGTGGCAGCATCTCGCTAGTTAACTCACCTGCGTAAACCAATCCAATTTTCCAGGCATTTAAGTGAACAAGTGCGCGGTCGTAATACCCACCACCCTGACCTAATCGAAATCCAGCTTGATCCATCTTTAATGCAGGAACAATCACAGCTTGAATTTGCGAAACATCAGAGATCGATGGACCAACCGGCTCTGAAATCTTTTTCTTCATAACAAGATGTGCCGGATCTCCATCCCATCGGACCCATTCCAATTGATCACCGTTGATTCGAGGAAGCAGCAGGATCTTGCCTTGCTTTAAAAAGGCCTCATTGATCTCGACGGTACTTGGTTCAAATTCATAGGACAGGTAAGAAGCAATGGTTGTCGCGGACTCAATTTCAGGAGCTTTTAATATGACATTGAAATTAGAAGGCATGAACTTCTGAGAACGTTCGCGGCGGGCACGATCCCGCAAACTGGCTTTTTGATCTGTCATTTAAATCTCCCGTGAAATCCCAAAGATCAAACTGTTCAACAAGTAGGGTTCGATTATGTCAGAACACACTCGGGTAGATGAGTTTCTCACCTCATTACTTGCCATCTGCAAACCACTTGAATCCTTTGAGATGCCATTGCTGGATGCTCATGGTGCGACCCTTGCAGCAGATATTTATGCAGGAGATCGCTTAGTTCTACGCGAAGGTGCGCGGATCCGTTCAACGCAAATTGGGTTAGCAGCATCAATTGGGCGTGATCACCTACCCACCCGTCCACATCCACGTGTAGTTGTTTTATCTGCAGGACCAGATTTAGTTGAACCAGGTCAGCCACTAAAAAACGCTAGTGATGAGTATGAAACTAATTCCTGGCTACTTACAACAGCGGTGCGCGAGGTAGGTGCCGTGGCATATCGCGTTCACTCGATTCCAGATAATGAAGAACAACTTCAGAAAGTAATCGAAGATCAGTTAGTACGCGCAGACTTAATTATTATTAGCGGCGAACGCCATGATGACTCATTTGACTTAATCACCCGCACCTTGTCAGGTTTAGGCGAGATAACAACTGTTGATATGGCGATCGAAGCCAGTGGACGTCATAACTTTGGAACCATCGGACCTGACAAAACTCCGGTTGTGACACTTCCTGGCGATCCAATCGCCTCGTACATATCTTTTGAACTCTTTGTTCGTCCAATGATCCGCACCATGCTTGGTGCTGCGACTATTCATCGCCCATCAGTTAAAGCTGCTCTAGAAAAGCCTATTGAATCAGCACCAGGTGTTCGCTCATATATTCGCGCTGTATTGGCTGAGGATGGAAAATCAGTTGTTCCATTGGAGAATCAGGATGAGCAATCAACCCTTTCAGATGCCAATGCATTTATCGCAGTCTCTGAAAGTGATACCTCGCTAAAGACAGGCGATCAGGTCACCGTAGTAGTTCTAGAGCGTCGCTACATCTAAGTTCATGAAAAACTCGTGGCCAATCGAAATTAAAGGTCAGGATATTTCCCTTCGTCCTTTACGGTTTAGGGATAGAGCTCAATGGAATCGAGTTCGAGCAGAAAATCGTGATTGGCTTTCACCATGGGAGGCAACAATTCCCCTTACGAGTGATGACAGCTACAAAGAACTTCCATCATTTTTCGAGATGGTGAAGATCTTGAACTACGAGGCACGACATGGCCGCTCCCTTTCATTTGCAATCTGGCACAACACTCAACTAATCGGCCAAATTACCTTGGGCGGGGTTATGTATGGCGCTATGCGTGGTGGCCACATTGGATACTGGATCGATCGCAACTTTGCGAACCGTGGATACACAACACAAGCCGTTGAAATCCTTACGCAGTACGCATTTCAGGAGTTAAAGCTCCATCGCCTCGAGATCAATCTGCGTCCTGAAAACGCATCTTCCCGCAGGGTTGCTGAGAAAGCTGGATATATTTTTGAGGGAGAGCGCCCCCGCTATCTGCATATCGATGGCCATTGGCGGGATCACATCACATTTGTTAAGGAAAATTCTGCGATCAAGTAGCGCTCAAATCCCCAGAAACCATCACCCCTTCCTTTAGATTTACCCATCATGACTTCGGGACTTATTTATATTGCGATCATTGGAATGTGGGTCGCATATTTCGCACCCCGTTGGATCCATGACCGCAATGAATTCTCCGGAAAGTCGGTAGAACGTTTTAAAGGCGCACTTCGAGTTGTCGCCAATCAATCACCTCACTCATCAAGTAATGGTGGAGCGATTCACATCGATTTAGATCAAGAGGCAAAAAACCGACAGGTACTTCTTCGTCGCAGAATTACATTTGTTCTTATCGCATTCTCGCTAGTCACAACAGTTATAGGTGGAGCTATGAACACAATGCCATTTATTTACGCACTCGTACCAGCATCTGGTTTACTGATTTATATCGCCAGTGTTCGTCGACATGTGATTGGTGAACAACTACAAAAGCGTCGTGTACAACAACTGAGCCGCCAAAATTCTGGTGTTTCTAATACAAATCTTGCAGAAGTAATTCAACCTAAGCCAAGCACTGAACATTGGATCCCTTTGTCAGAACGTGAACTTAAAGGTGTGGTTATCTTGCCTCAAGGCACAGCTGCGGTTCGCAATGCTTGGGAGCCAACTGAAGTTCCAGTACCTACATATGTAAACGCTCCAAAGGCGGTTGTCTCTAAGCGCGTAATTGATCTGACGATTCCTGGACAGTGGAGCGAAGAGCAAGAGCGTCTTGAGCGTGAAGCACTTGCTGCAGCCTCACCATCTCGTGATGAAATCTTTGATCAACAGTTGGCAGATGAAGCGGTGGATCGACTCAATCAAGCACGGGCTGCTAACGAATAATTAGATCCACGAGTCAAACCACATACGCATCTTCCAATCATCGTATGTGATTGTTTGGCCGGTGTATAAAGGTAAGAAGTAGATAAAGCACAGCAGCACCAGGGCAAATAAGCCACCCACAATTGATTGTGAAACTGAAGGCTTAAGCCCACTATCAAGCAATAACTTTGCGCAATAAACGATAGCAAGCACCATAAATGGCTCAATCACTATCGCGTAAAAGGAGAACATTGTGCGCTCTTGCATTGCAAACCATGGCAGGTAACCAGCAATAACACCTATCGCAACGATAAGAGCAGCTGAATCATTGGTGCGATTAAGTAAAGATTTAATCCAATAACCAATCACGACCGCTATTGCAACTGTTCCGATCCACCACAAAATTGGTGTTCCAAGTGCCAATACTTCGCGTGCACAGTTATTCGCTCCGCAATCTTTTGGAGTGTCATAGAAAAATGAGGTTGGTCTTCCCATGACAAGCCAGCTCCAAGGATTTGCTTGGTATGGATGTGTCTCAGTTAAGCCAGTATGAAAGTTGAGCATCTCTTGGTGATAATTCAACCAAGCGATTATTGGATTGGCTGACGATTGTCGATCCCATCCTCGATTAGAAATAAACCAACCGGTCCATGTCATTAGGTAAACAACAATTGGAAGCAATCCGTATTGAGCAAACTTCTTAGATATTAATTTCAATGAATCGCGAATATCCATGTTAACGAGGATTCGATACAGCGAGATCAAAGCGATTACCGCAATGAAATAAATTGCACTCCACTTACACCCGAGCGCTAGACCAAAGGCAAGACCGGCCCACCAATGTCTATCGCGATGCCAGAGCAATACTCCGATTAGAGCGAAGAAAGTTAAGAACAAATCCAGAAGCGCAGTACGTGAATGCACAAGCAGCAGACCATCCAACGCCATAAGCGCTGCGCCAAGACCTGTAAGAAGCGGTGAGTAGAAAAGAACATGTACTAAGCGAGCAAAAACCAGAATAAGAACGGTTCCAACCAGCGCAGTTGCAAAACGCCATCCAAACTCGTTATCTCCAAAGATGGCAATACCTGCTGCAATTAGCCACTTTCCAACAGGTGGATGAACGATGAACTCAGGGTTGTTTCCACTTACCTCAACACCATATTTCAAAAGATCACGAGCACCATCGACGTAATACACCTCATCAAAGATGTACCCCTTGGTTGAACCAAGATTCACGAGCCGCAGTACAAATGAAGCCAATGCAATCAATAGCGGTGCGATAGCTGCGGGCATAGGAGAAGAGTATGCGCGTTTACTCTGAATTACTGAGAGGATTACGCCATGACGCTCATCTTGGCCGCAACCCCACTGGGCAATCCCGGGGATGCAAGCACCCGCCTGAAGAGTGCGATTGAAAGCGCATCGATTATCGCCGCTGAGGACTCACGACGTTTTCATCGATTGTGCGCGGACATCGAAGTAACTTTTACAGCTCGAGTCCTGTCCTTCTTTGAAGGCAATGAAGAGGATCGAACTCGCGAGCTATTGGCTGAACTCAAGAGCGGTGCCACTGTATTAGTAGTTTCAGATGCAGGAATGCCAACGATTAGCGATCCAGGTTTTCGTCTGATGCGAGATGCAATTGCAGAAGGTATTGAGGTTTCAGTAATTCCAGGACCAAGCGCTGTCACAATGGCGGTTGCACTATCTGGATTACCAACTGATCGTTTCTCATTTGAAGGATTTCCTCCACGAACTGCGGGAGCACGTCTTGCTGCATTTGAAAAACTTCGCTTTGAAGAACGAACAATGGTTTTCTTTGAAGCACCACATCGTCTTGTAGATTCATTACTTGATTGCGTCAATGTCTTTGGTGCAGATCGACACGCTGCAATTTGTCGTGAAATGACTAAACGGTATGAAGAAACAATTCGCGGAACCTTGAAAGAGCTATCAACCTGGGCATCAAATAATGAAGTCTTAGGAGAAATCACATTAGTTATCGCTGGTGCGGTAACTGACTCTGCCTCATTGACCGCTGCAGATATGGTCGCTCGAGTTCGCGAGTTTGAGAGTGCAGGAATGGATAGAAAGGGCGCTATTGCAACGGTTGCTGATGAATTTGGCATCGCAAAGCGCCTCGTTTATGCCGCGGTCGTCGATGCGAATAAGATGAGCCAGTGACTAAGTCTTTCTATTTAACGACGCCGATCTATTACGTCAACGATGCTCCTCATATCGGGCATGCCTACACAACCGTTGCCGGAGATGTGTTGACCCGTTGGCATCGTCAAAAAGGAGAGTCAGTCTGGTTCTTAACTGGAACTGATGAGCATGGTCAAAAGGTTATGCGTACCGCAGAGGCAAACAATGTTGCACCTCAAGCCTGGGTCGACAAGTTAGTTCAAGAAGCGTGGAAGCCTAATTGGGAGCATCTCAATATTGCCAATGATGATTTCATTCGCACCACTGAAAAGCGTCACACCGAACGTGTGCAAAAGTTTTTACAATCACTTAAGGATTCTGGACATATCTACGCCGGCAAGTACGAAGGTCCATACTGCGTTGGATGCGAAGAGTTCAAACTTCCAGGTGATCTGATTGAGATTGATGGGGCGAAGTGTTGCCCAATCCATAGCAAGCCAATTGAACTCGTTAATGAAAACAACTGGTTCTTTAAGTTATCTGCATTTGTTGAGCCATTGCTTGCTCATTACAAAAACAATCCAGATGCCTGCCAACCTGAAAGTGCACGCAACGAGGTTGTCTCATTCTTAGAGGGTGGCGTTTCAGATCTTTCAATCTCACGTTCAACCTTTGACTGGGGAATTCCTGTTCCATGGGATACCGATCAAGTTGTGTATGTCTGGTTTGATGCGCTTTTAAATTACGCAACCGCGGTTGGTTTAACAGATGCGCCAGATTCTGAAGGTGGCAAGAAGTTTGCTCAAACATGGCCAGCAGACGTTCACCTTGTTGGAAAAGATATTTTGCGTTTCCACGCAGTTATTTGGCCGGCGATGTTGATGGCTGCAGGTCTTGATGTTCCTAAGAAGGTCTTTGCTCATGGCTGGTTGTTAGTCGGCGGAGAAAAGATGAGTAAGAGCAAGTTGACTGGTATTGCTCCTAAAGACATCACCGATCACTTTGGAATTGATGCATTCCGCTATTACTTCTTACGTGCGATTCCATTTGGTACCGATGGATCATTTTCTTGGGAGGACATGAGCGCCAGATACACATCAGAGCTAGCAAATGACTTTGGAAACCTGGCATCCCGCAGCGCAGCAATGGTTGAAAAGTACTGTGCAGGCTCACTTCCAGCGGTTAGCCATGATGCTGGGTTAGAAGCTGCGCTGAAGGAAACCGTTGTAAAGGCTGATGCTGCAATGTGTGCACTGGATTTCCAGGGCGGAATCATGGCGATTATGGATTTCTGCAAGCAAGTAAATGGTTATGTAACTATTAAAGAGCCGTGGATACTTGCAAAAGATCCAACTAATCAAGCGGTCCTTGAAGAGGTCTTGTACAACACCGCTGAATCACTTCGCGCTCTCGCCGTTTTATTACATCCTGTAATGCCTCAGACTTGTGAAATCTTGTGGCAGAGCCTTGGTGCGCAAGCGGTACTCGGAGATTTGAGTGCTCAGAAAATTAGTGATGTTGCAACGTGGGGACAACTTCCACAAGGTGCAACAGTTACAAAGACTCCGGTTTTATTCCCACGTCTAGAAACCCCCGCCTAAACACCAATGGCTGATCGCCACAACCGCGATATCGATCGTCCTCGCGCACCGTTGCCAGAACCACTACCGGTTCCAACAGTTGATGCACATGCTCATATGGAGATCGTTACCGATGCCGCCTTTGATTCACAAGAGGTTGCAGATGTAATTGCTGAAGCACAATCTGTAAATGTTGATCGCATTGTTCAAGTTGGATACTCAGCAGAACAATCTAAATGGTGTGTTCAAGCTGCAGAAAAGTGGAACACATCAGTATTGGCAGCTGTTGCATTGCACCCTAATGAAGCACCGGTTGTTGCAGATCTAGATGCAGATTTAAAGATCATCGAAGAGTTAGCTCAACACCCACGAGTTCGTGCGATTGGCGAAACAGGGCTTGATTACTTTAGAACTCCACCAGAATTGCGAAAGCGCCAACAGGATTCTTTCAAGTGGCACATTGAATTGGCAAAGAAGACAAATAAGGCACTTGTCATCCATGATCGTGATTCCCATGATGATGTTTTATCTGTTCTGCTCGAAGTCGGAGCGCCAGAAAAGACTGTCTTCCATTGCTTTTCCGGCGATGTAGCTATGGCTAAGTTGTGTATCGAGCGCGGCTACATCCTGTCCTTTGCCGGCACATTAACCTTTAAAAACGCACCCGAGCTTCGTGAAGCGGTAAAGCTTGTGCCTGCTGATCAATTATTGGTAGAAACTGATTCACCTTTCTTAGCTCCATCGCCTCATCGTGGTGCCGGAAATACTCCAGCACAGATTGCAAACATTGTCCGAGCGATGGCGGTTGAGCGCAATCAAGACCTTGCCGAACTTGCTACCGCTCTTAGTGTTAACGCTGAGCGAATCTTTGGATCCTTCGCACCATGACATTGCTAGGTGCGGCACAGATCCGCGAACTTGCAGCGCAGCTAGATCTCAAACCTTCAAAATCTTTAGGGCAAAACTTTGTAATTGACTCAAATGTTTGCACCAAGATCATTAAAACAGCTGGTGTTACTAAAGATGATGTCGCACTTGAAATCGGTCCAGGACTTGGCTCATTAACTCTTGCCATGTTGGAGGCTGCACAATCCGTGATTGCCGTTGAAATCGATCCACGACTTGCCCAGCAACTACCGTTAACAGTTGCCGATCACTTCGAACACCCAGAAAATCTGACGGTAATCAATAAGGATGCTTTAGCGCTGCGCGATCTGCCTGTTGCTCCAACTGTGCTGGTTGCAAATCTGCCGTACAACGTTTCAGTCCCAGTACTTCTTCACCTATTAGAAACCTTTCCAAGTATTCGTACCGGTGTAGTTATGGTCCAGGCAGAGGTTGCCGATCGTTTAGCGGCTAAACCTGGCGGCAAAGAGTATGGAATTCCAAGTGTGAAGGCTGCATGGTGGGCCGATGTTAAAAATGTTGGAACGGTTTCACGTTCTATCTTTTGGCCAGCACCTAATGTTGATTCAAAGTTAGTTGGCTTTACCCGTCGCGAAACCGCAGGTAGCGAAGAGATGCGGGAAAAGGTTTTCACAATCATCGATGCCGCCTTTGCTCAGCGCAGAAAGATGCTCAGATCAGCCCTTTCTAGCCTTTATGGATCATCATCGGCGGCGGAAGAAATCTTGATAAAAGCTGGCATTGATCCAACATTGCGAGGCGAAGCCCTTGAAGTGAAATCTTTTTGTCAGATCGCAGCCGTTGCACCTGACATTTTCTAATAGCAGTTATAGGGTCACCGCATGCCTGTAAAGAGTGTGACCGTGCGCGTACCTGCAAAGGTCAACCTTCAGCTTTCTGTTGGTCCAAAAGAGTCTGATGGTTATCACAACTTAGTTTCAGTATTTCAGGCGATCTCAATCTTTGATGATGTAACAATTAAATTAGCTGAACCCGGTGCTGGATTAACGATCGCGATTTCCGGAGATCAAACACATGGTGTTCCAGCTGATGCAAATAACTTGGCTGCAAAAGCTGTTGCATTGATTTCAAAGGAGTATGACTTAACTGTTGATGCCCACATTGAAATCAAGAAATCGATTCCGGTTGCTGGTGGTATGGCCGGAGGCAGTGCAGATGCAGCTGCAACAATCGTTGGTATTGATTATTTATATTCATTAGGAATGACCCGCGAAGAGATGGTTGAGATCGCGGCGCAATTGGGAAGCGATGTTCCATTCATGCTCAGTGGCGGAACAGCAATTGGTCGCGGACATGGAGATCAATTAACAGCAGCACTTTCTCGTGGAACTTATTACTGGGTACTTGCATTATCGACAGTTGGTTTATCAACTCCAGCTGTTTATGCCGAATGTGATCGCTTACGTGCAGAGCTTGAAATTGTGGAGCCACAAACACATGAAGGATTAATGCAGGCCTTGCTTGCAGCAGATGCCCCTGCAGTAGGTGCTTCGTTGGTCAATGATTTGCAGGCAGCTGCATGTTCATTGCGTCCTGCACTGAGATTAGTTTTAGATGTAGGTCAGGAGTACGGAGCACTTGGAGCGATAGTTTCAGGATCAGGTCCAACAGTTGCATTTTTAGTCTCAGATGAAGAGGCAGGGCTTGATTTAGCGGTTGCTTTAACCTCAAGCGGGGTAGTTGGCAGCGTTGCACGTGCGTATGGGCCTGTGGCGGGAGCGAAGGTAATCTCGTAATTTCTCTCAATTGATCGCCTTTTGCTGGGCGATGGTCGTCAGCACCACCATTTATGAGGGAGAATATGCGTTCCGCCATTGTGTAGTGGCTAGCACATGGGCCTTTGAAGCCCAGGGTCCAGGATCGATACCTGGTGGCGGAGCCACCGATAGACTTCACTCGTGACCGTACAAACCGTGATCCTCCTCGCCGCTGGTGAAGGCACACGTATGAAGTCGGCAACTCCTAAGGTTCTTCACAGCGTCGCAGGCCGTTCTCTACTTGGACATGTACTGCACGCGGTTTCACATGTAAATCCCGCAGAAGTTCGCATCGTTGTTGGTTCTGGACGTGAAGCGGTTGAAGCGCACATTTCACAGATCGCACCTTCTGCAACAACAGTTGTTCAGGAGCAACGCAAGGGCACAGGCCATGCAACCCAGTTAGCGCTCGCAGGTAATGCGCCACGTGGAACAGTCTTAATTTTGGCCGGCGATACACCGATGCTTACAGGTGATTCATTGGCACAGTTTGTGCAAGCGCATGCAGCGGGCAAATTTGCAGCTTCGGTTTTAACAGCAGAACACCCAGAGCCAACTGGCTATGGCCGAATCATTCGCGATGACAGCGATGAGCTACTTCGTATCGTTGAAGAAAAAGATGCCACAGATGATGAAAAGTTCATCTTTGAAATTAACAGTGGTGTGTATGCCTTTGATGGCGAAAAGCTTGCAGCCTCAATCGGCAAGCTAACAACTGCAAACGCCCAAGGCGAGCTGTATCTAACCGATGTTATTGGAATTTTGAAGTCTGCTGGCGAATCAGTAGCCGCAATCATGATCGATGATTTCACTGAAACCCTTGGAGTCAATGACCGGGTTCAGTTGGCAGAAAGTGCAGCGATGCTTCGCGATCGAATTAATGATCAGTGGATGCGTGCTGGGGTAACAATCATCGATCCAACAACTACCTGGATTGACGCAACAGTTGAATTATCAAATGATGTAACGATTCACCCAGGTACTGCGCTCTTTGGTTCAACAAAGGTGGCAACTGGCGCTGTTATTGGGCCACGAACAACTTTGACCGATTGCCTCGTTAAAGAAGGCGCATCAGTCCTGGAATCAATTGCAACCCAGACCGTTATCGGAGAAGGCGCAACCGTTGGTCCATTTACATATTTGCGCGCTGGAACTCAATTAGGTGATGCAACAAAGGCAGGTGCATTTGTTGAGATGAAAAATGCAACGGTTGGAACAGGTTCGAAGGTTCCACATCTGTCATATGTTGGCGATGCAACTATCGGAGAAGGCAGCAATATTGGCGCTGCAACAATCTTTGTTAATTACGATGGTGTTGAAAAGCACCACACAACAGTGGGTGATCAGGTGCGCATTGGTAGCGACACAATGCTCGTAGCCCCTGTAACTATCGGAGATGGCGCATATACAGCTGCTGGATCGGTAATTACTGAAGATGTTCCGGCAGGCGCGATTGGTGTTGGCCGAGCAAAGCAGAGAAATGTAATAGGTTGGGTCCTGCGCAAGCGCGCGGGCAGCAAGTCAGCAATCGCCGCAGAAAAGAAGGGCTAAAACATGAGCGAGATCCGTTTATCTTCTGAAAAGAGATTGCGCCTATTTGCAGGCCGCGGATTTCCTGAGCTAGCTGAAGAGGTCGCAACAGAACTTGGCATTCCTCTGACTCCAACATCTGCATACGACTTTGCTAATGGCGAAATCTTTGTTCGCTTTGAAGAATCAGTTCGTGGTTGCGATGCCTTCGTAATTCAAAGCCATACAAACCCAGTGAACAAGCAGATCATGGAACAGTTGATCATGGTTGATGCTTTGAAGCGCGCATCAGCAAAGCGCATCACCGTTGTTACACCTTTCTATGGTTATGCACGTCAAGATAAGAAGAGCCGTGGTCGCGAGCCAATCACCGCACGTTTGATGGCAGATCTTTTCAAAACAGCTGGCGCAGATCGCTTGATGGCTGTCGATCTTCACACCTCACAAATTCAAGGTTTCTTTGATGGTCCTGTAGATCATCTCTTTGCTCTTCCAATGCTTGCTAATTACGTTGGCAGCAAGGTAGATCGCACACGCTTAACAATCGTTTCACCAGACTCTGGTCGAGTACGTGTTGCTGAGCGTTGGTCAGATCTATTGGGTGGATGCCCAATCGCCTTTATTCACAAGACCCGTGATCCACGTATTCCCAATGAATCAATCACCGGCCGCGTTGTTGGTGATGTTGTTGGACAAACATGTGTAGTTATCGATGACATGATCGATACTGCAGGCACCATTACAAAGGCTGTAGATGCTTTGTTTGATGCAGGTGCTGCAGATGTAATCATCGCTGCGACCCACGCAGTATTTAGCGGTCCAGCTGTTGATCGCCTAAAAAACAGCCGTGCATCAGAGGTTGTTATTACTAATACCTTGCCAATTACTGAGGATCAAAAGTTTGACAATCTAACTGTGCTTTCAATCGCTCCACTTCTTGGCCGTGCAATCCGCGAGGTCTTTGAAGATGGATCGGTTACCAGCCTCTTTGATGGTCACTCCTAAGCGGGGATTTGGAGCTTTCTCCTTAATCTCATAGACTCCAACCATTCTGGCGAGGGTTTCATTCGGAACCGTTATCGACGGCAAGGTGTCTAACTCCTGTCAGATCTAATCGACAGGAGTTTTTTCATGGCAGAAGTAAAGATCGTCGGAACCACTCGTACTGAATTTGGTAAGGGCGCATCACGTCGTGCACGTCGCGATGGATTAGTTCCTGCAGTTATCTATGGTCACGGTGAGAAGCCGCTACACATCACTCTTCCTGCAAAGGAGCTCGGCGTAGCCCTTAAGCAGTCAAACGTTCTTCTCGACATCACAATCGATGGAAAGAATGAGCTAACACTTCCAAAGGTAATCGTTCGCGACTTCCTTAAGCAGATTCTTGAACACGTAGACCTAGTTTTGGTTCGTCGTGGTGAGAAGGTTGTTGTTTCAGTTCCTGTTCACACAGTTGGTGAGCATGATCGTGATGGAATTCTTGAGCATGTTCACAACTCAATCGAAGTTAAGGTTGATGCTTCAGCTATTCCAAGCTTCTTAGAGCTAGATATTCAAGGTCTTGCTTCAGGTACTTCAAAGTACGCAGCAGATGTTGTCCTTCCAGCAGGTGTTGAACTCGAATCTGATCCAAAGATGATCGTTGTTCACTTGTCAGAGAAGTCAACTGCAGCGGCTGAAGAGGTAGCAGCACCAGCTGCAACTGATGCAGCAGCTCCAGCAGCAGATGCAGAGAAGAAGGACGCTTAACCCTTAGGCTTTGTTGTTATGACGTGGTTGGTAGTTGGCCTGGGTAATCCAGGGGAAAAATACGCTGCCACCCGTCATAACATCGGCCAGATGGTGATTGATGAGTTAGCTCGTCGCCATTCAATTAAATTCTCAACACACAAATCCCGCAATGACATTGCCGCCTTTAAGTTAGATGCCGGCACACACTCTGTAATTCTTGCTAAATCAAAGAGCTACATGAATGAAACAGGTGGGCCAATTAAGGCTCTTGCAAACTTTTACTCGGTAGAGCCAGCAAAGATTATTGCTTTGCATGATGAGCTGGATATTCCTTTTGCAGCGATTAGAACAAAGTTTGCAGGGGGAGACAACGGTCATAACGGCTTGAAATCAATGACCTCAGCTTTTGATGGCCCTGATTACTATCGTGTTCGTTTAGGTATCGGCCGCCCAATGGGTCAACAAGATCCCGCTGATTTTGTTTTGAAAGCATTTTCAAAGGTAGAGCAAAAGGATTTAGCTGAGTTTGTTGTGCGTGGAGCAGATGTTGTTGAATCTTTAATTACAAAGGGTTTAGAGGCTACCCAATCAGCTTTTAATAGCTAAAAATACTAACTAGTTAAATCAACCGGTATTGCGAAGACCTGCAGCCACACCATTAATTGTCAGTAGTAGCGCACGGCGCAAAACAGGATCTGCTGAATCTCCTGCATCGCGCACCCGCTTCAACAAGTTCACCTGCAGTAAGTGAATCGGTGAAAGATATGCATCACGTACCTGCAAGGTGCGAGCTAAAATCTCTTGGTCACCTAGCAAACTTGTCTTCTTTGTCAGTGTCAGAATTTCAGACACTGTTAAATCAAACTCCGCTTGAATCTCATCTAAGAAGTGATGCAGCTCTGCAGGCACCAAGGTTTCGACGTAACGCTTTGCTAGCGTTAAATCAGTCTTAGCCAATGTCATTTCAACGTTGCTAATAAATGTTGTAAAGAAGTGCCACTCTTTGAGCATCTGTTCCAACAGCGCCGAATGTCCCGCCTCGCGTGCTGCCTTAAGCCCTGAACCAACGCCAAACCAGCCAGGAACAATCTGACGTGATTGGGTCCAACCAAATACCCACGGAATCGCACGGAGTGAATCCAAGCCACCTGCAGCATCTGGACGACGTGATGGACGTGAACCCAAGAAAAGCTCACCTAACTGCTCAACTGGTGTTGAAGAGTAAAAGTAAGCGGGCAGATCTGGTTGTTGAATCAAAGCGCGATAACGCTTAAAGGAGGAGTCACTTACTAACTGCATGCAATCGCCCCACGCAGCAAGCTCTTCTTTACTTTGACGTGGTCCTCGATTAAGAATTGTTGCTTCAAGAGATGCTGCAAGGGTTAACTCAACATTCTCGCGGGCAAGAGAAGCCAATGCGTACTTGTCACTGATTACCTCACCTTGTTCAGTCATCTTGATCTGTCCATCAACTGAGCCCCATGGCAAAGCGATCAAAGCTTCATATGTTGGTCCGCCGCCGCGTCCAACCGATCCACCACGACCATGGAACAAGCACAACTTCACGCCGTACTTCATTGCAACATCGCGCAAAGAACGCTGCGCTCTGTGAATCTCCCATTGACTTGTAGCAATTCCCGCATCCTTGTTGGAGTCTGAGTAACCCAGCATTACCTCTTGTACATCACCGCGAAGAGCAACGATTGAACGGTAGGCGGGATTACTTAAAAGCTTTTCAAGAATATCTCCAGCTGCACGAAGCTCTGCAACGGTTTCTAGCAGTGGAGCAAATCCAATTCGCGCCTTTTTCTCTTTCAGTGAAACAAGTCCTGCCTGCTGTGCAATTACAACAGCCGCAATCAAATCATCAGCGCCCTTAGTCATCGAAACGATATAGGTCTCGATCGCCTCTGGGCCAAATCGATCAATTAAATTATTAATTGCGACAAAGGTATCTACCGTTTTCTTACCCAAGGCCTCAAGCTGTGATGCATCAAAGCGCACATCATCTGAAAGGAACTTAGTCAGGATTTCAAACTTCTCATCATGTGATTTTTCGATGTAACCATCGATGCCGGTAATCTGCTTCAAAACATTGTGGTGAGCATCTGAGTGCTCGCGTACATCCATCGTTGCATGGTTGATTCCAAAGGCGGCAATGGTGCGGATAGTGCGCTCAAGTAAGCCGGTAGCAATCAATTCGCCACGGTGTGCCAAGAGCGAATCACGCATCAACACTAAATCCGCTAAAAGCTCTGCGGTATTTGCATAATCTCGGTTGGGAACATGTGGTGCACCCTTTGCATGGCGATCACGTGTAAATGCCAATCGGTGAACTATCGCAGTTGCCTTTAAACGATATGGCTCTTCAGCGTTTAGGCGTAAGAACCGTTGTTCAAACTCGGGAATGTGCTTTAAATCCTTTTCAACAGAAGCAGATAGTTCAGGTGTTGCCCCAACGATCTTGGTTGAAACAGAAAGCATCTGGCGTAGGGCGTTCATCGCAGCGATAGTTACACGGATCGCATGGGAAACCTGAAGCTCCATCGCATCGGTGGTTACCTCAGCGGTGATATTTGGGTTTCCATCACGGTCTCCACCGATCCAGTTACCAAATGACAGTGGGCGAGCGGTGATAGGAACCTCAACATCGATTCGCTTCATCTCTTTTGCAAAATCATTGAGAACCTCTGGAACGGTTTGAGTAAACAAATCATCCAGGTAATACAAAGCGTTGAGCGCTTCATCTAATGGCTCTGGTCGACCTAAACGAAGTTCATCGGTCTGCCATAAAAGATCAACAGTTTCAGCAAGTCGTTCCTGCTGAGAAGGGTTACGAGGATCATCAAGCAGATCAGCGATGCTTCCTAATTTATTAAGAACAGATCTGCGTGCAGCTTCAGTTGGGTGAGCGGTAAACACTGGACGCACAGACATCGCACCAACCCATTCGGCGATCTCTTCTTTTGTTAACTCATGTCCAGGAGTTTGCGCTTTCAGTGCGGCATCGATTCGATCAACGGCACGTGCTAACCAAGAACCACCAGTTACTCGCGCCTCTGCAAGAACTCGTGCACGGTGAACTTGTTCTGCAACATTTGCTAAGTGAAAATATGTACTAAAAGCACGTACAAGTTGAACAGAATCTTCAACTGAAAGTTGGGCAAGGATTTCTGCGCCGCTTCCTTCGCGGACCGCTTTGCGAACCTCTTCAACGAGGGCCAAAAGTTCTGGACCTTCTTGTCGAACAAGGGTTTGGCCTAATAAATCGCCAAGACGACGCACATCGCTACGAAGAGCTGCATCATCTGCAGCGATCGGGCTCTGGCTCATTGGGCAATCCTCTCAGGTAACTGCGCATTGCAAAACTAAATTAGACTTAACCCCAATCAAGCCCCCCTCCCTTAGGAGTCGGGGCCTAACGGCATTGGAGAGTAATTATGCGCGGGTTAATTCCAGCCTTGCCACTTAATTCCGATGCATCTCATATCGTGGCACCGCAATCGCTTTACCCCTTTCTTTTAGCGGCTCGCGCATCCTCACATCCACTGTTGGTTGTAACTAGTTCTAGTCGCAGCGCTGAAGATCTTGTAAACGAGTTACGAGAGCTCCATGACAATGTGTTGGAGTTTCCAGCCTGGGAGACCCTGCCCCACGAGCGTTTGAGTCCGCGTAGTGACACCGTCGCGAAAAGAATTCAAACCCTTTATGCATTGCAACAAAAACAGAGCATTAATCCCATTGTTGTTACACCGGTGCGCGGAGCGATTCATCGAATTATTGCTCAGCTAGGTAAATCACCTTTGCTGCAATTGGAAATTGGCAAAGAGCAATCACTGGATGAATTAGTACGACACTTATCTTCCCTTGCATATTCAAGAACAGATTTAGTAGAACGACGGGGAGAGTTTGCCGTCCGTGGTGGAATTGTCGATCTCTTTTTGCCGTTAAGTCATCACCCAATTCGCATCGATTTCTTTGGTGATGAGATTGAAGATTTGAGTTACTTCGAGGTTGCAGATCAGCGAACCTTTAAACCTGTAGTGGGTGCGGTAGAGATCTACCCATGTCGCGAACTATTGCTTGATACAGCAATCAAGCACCGCGCTATCGAGATCGCTGACCAGTATCCCGCCGCAGCCGAGATGCTGGGCAAAATCGCAGAAGGCATGAGCTTTGAAGGAATGGAGTCTTTGATTCCATTGTTAATTGATGAAACTGAAAGTTTGTTATCTCGAATGCCAGCAAACACTCAACTTATCTTTATTGATGAACAGCGAATCAAATCTCGCGCTGCAGATCTGCTTGCAACAAATGAAGAGTTTCTCAACGCGTCATGGTCCAACGCCGCCCTAGGTGGAGTTGCACCACTTCATGATGGTGCCGGTACATACATGGCGTGGGATGAGCTCTTTGATGAAATTTCAAAGGCTGGCATGAGCGCTAAAGAGCTCAGTCCTTTTGGAACTGATCTTGATCCCGAGACAACATTTTTGGATTATGCAGCGATTGATCCCATGCGTGGAGATGTTGATCGTGCAGTAGATGCTTTACGTCAAGCCCTTGCCGATCATCGCACCGTTGTCTTTGCAACGCATGGACATGGAATGTTGGAACGGTATGCAGGGATTCTGCGAGGAGCAGATCTTCCAGTTCAGATCATCGAAAAGCTAGCTGCAACTCCTACTAAGGGAAGCATCCACTTAACCACATCTGTGCTGGCTCATGGCTTTGAAAGCGCAGCTGATCACATCTTCTTTATGACTGAGCGAGATTTAACAGGCAGCAAAGGAAGCGTTAAAGATGCAGAACGATTGCCATCAAAGCGTAAGCAAGCAATTGATCCTCTTGAACTTACAGCTGGTGATTACGTTGTCCATGAACAACATGGAATCGGTCGATATGTTGAACTCCTGGAGCGCACAGTTGCAGGTGTTACTCGCGAATATTTGATTATTGAATACGCACCTGCAAAGCGTGGACAACCCGGAGACAGAATATTTGTTCCTACTGATGCGCTAGAACAGGTTTCTAAGTATGTTGGTGGAGAAACTCCAACTGTTCACCGCATTGGTAGCGGCGAATGGCAAAAGGCAAAGGGACGTGCGCGCAAAGCGGTGCGTCAAATTGCAGGAGAGCTCATTCGTTTGTACGCAGCCCGTACAAGTTCGCCGGGCTTTGCTTTCTCACCAGACACTCCATGGCAACGGGAACTTGAGGACTCTTTTTCATACATCGAAACACCAGATCAACTTTCAACGATTAACGAAGTCAAACAAGATATGGAACGCCCATACCCAATGGACCGCATCATTTGCGGCGATGTTGGTTACGGAAAGACCGAGATCGCAATTCGTGCTGCATTTAAAGCGGTTCAGGATGGCAAGCAGGTAGCGGTCCTCGTGCCAACAACCTTATTGGTACAGCAACATACAAAAACCTTTGCTGAAAGATATGCAGGCTTTCCACTGAAGGTTGCAGGTTTATCTCGATTTAATACCGCTAAAGAGAGCAAAGAGATCTTGCAGCAATTAGCTGCAGGCACCGTTGATGTAGTTGTCGGTACCCACAGAATCTTGTCTAATGATGTTCAATTCAAAGATCTAGGTTTAGTCGTAGTTGACGAAGAACAACGCTTTGGTGTTGAACAGAAAGAATCCCTAAAGAAGCTTCGTACAACCGTTGATGTATTAGCTATGTCTGCAACGCCTATTCCACGCACACTTGAGATGGCGGTTACCGGAATCCGCGAAATGTCCACCATCACGACTCCACCAGAAGAGCGTCACCCGATCCTTACTTATGTTGGCCCAGCAGAAGAGGCGCAGATAACCGCAGCGATTCACCGCGAACTTCTGCGCGATGGCCAAATCTTCTACTTACATAACCGTGTAGACACTATTGATAAGACGGCAATGCGTCTTAAGGAGATGGTCCCCGAAGCGCGAATTCGAATTGCACACGGTCAGATGTCAGAGGGCGAGTTAGAAGATGTCATTTTGGCTTTCTGGAACCGCGATTTTGATGTGCTTGTGTGTACAACAATCGTTGAAAGTGGCTTAGATATTCAAAATGCAAACACTTTGATTGTCGAACGTGCGGATCGCTTTGGTTTGTCACAGCTACACCAGTTACGTGGTCGCGTAGGTCGCGGCCGCGAACGTGCCTATGCCTATTTCTTATACTCAAATGATGAGCCGCTATCTGAGTTAGCGCACGAGCGATTAAAGACAATTGCAACTAACACTGATTTAGGTTCAGGAATGCGGGTAGCCCTTAAGGATTTGGAAATCCGTGGTGCAGGAAACTTGTTAGGTGGAGAACAATCAGGTCACATTGCAGATGTCGGATTTGATTTGTATATGCGAATGGTCGGAGAAGCGGTTCAGGAGTACAAATCTGGAATCATCGAAACAGAAGAAAAGGTTTCAGAGTGCAAAGTTGAACTTCCGATCAACGCACACCTTTCCTCTGATTATGTTCCGGGCGAGCGTTTGCGCCTTGATCTCTATCGTCGCCTTGCTGATGTGAAAGCACCAAGTGATGTTGCATCCATTGAAGCTGAGTTAATTGATCGTTTCGGCGATCTTCCTGAAGAGGCGAAAGCGTTGTTAGGTGTTGCTGCATTACGTGCACAAGCAAAGGCGGCAAAGTTGACTGAAGTTGTTGTGCAAGGAAAGTTCCTTCGCCTTGCTCCATTGGTTCTTCCTGAATCTCGTCAGTTACGTTTGACACGTTTATACCCAGGCTCGCTCTATAAAGGTGCAGCAAGCACCGTTTTGGTCGCTCTTCCGAAGGCTTCCTCTTGGAATCCGTCACAGAATGCGCCTGAAATAGTGGATACTTCTCTTCTGGCCTGGGTCGTCGAGGCCCTACATCAATTAAGCGATGCACCGAAAGCGAGTACAGAATGAAGAAGATCCTGGCAATCACCGCGGTAGTAGCAACATTTTTATTGGCGGGATGCTCTCAAGTCGGCGCAGCTGCAACAGTGGGAGATACAAAGATCACCCAAGCAACTGTTCAAGGAAGCGTTGATGCGATTCTTTCTGAGCGCGCAAAGGTTGATACAACTCAGATGCAGCTAGAAACTGGCGCATCACTCAATGTTTCACAACTACGTTTTCACCTTCTGAGCACACTTCTTCGTGAACTTGGAAAAGAGCTCAAGGTAACTGTTACAAAGGCTGAGATCGATACACGCCGTGCAAGCATCATTGATCAAGTAGGTGGCGAAGCATCATTGCCGACAGCCTTGGTCAATGCAGGAATTGCACCAAATGATCTTGATGAATACATCGAAGCAATTGCTTACTCAGACAAGATCAGCCAGAAGCTTGTTGCAGCTGGCGTAACAGAAGATCAGCTCGGTGCTGAAATTCAAAAGCTTGTTGTTGCTAAGGCAAAGGAAATCGGCGTAACTGTTAACCCACGCTACGGCAAGTGGGATCCAGCAACCGCTGATGTAGTAGCTGCAGATTCTGCTGAATCAGCTGTTACCCCTTCAGGCAACTAAACTCAATCTCATGCAAGGCTCTCAACTTCAACGACTTGTTGAAGTCATGGATACCTTGCGTTCACCCGGTGGATGTCCATGGGATGCAGAACAAACCCATGAATCACTTCTTAAGTATTTACTTGAAGAGTCATACGAGTTTGTCGATGCGGTTCAATCAGATAACCGCGTCGATATGCGAGAAGAATTAGGCGATGTTCTTTTACAGGTGTACTTCCATGCGCGTATGGCACAAGAGCATCCAACAGATCCTTTCTCCATTGAAGATGTCGCTCAAGGAATCGCTGACAAGTTAATTCGCAGGCACCCACATGTTTTTGAAGGTGTCGAAGTTCGCGATTCGCAAGAGGTTCTTGAAAATTGGGAAGAGATAAAGAAGAAGGAAAAGGGTCGCACCTCACCATTAGATGGAGTTGCGATGTCACAACCTGCGCTTCCATTAATTGAAAAGCTGTTATATCGCGCTGAAAAATACAATGTTGAAGTCACAACACCTGACTCAGTATCAATTGATGGGCCAGCTGATGAAAGCGCTGTGGGGCAGGCCCTTGTAGCGGTCATCGCATGGGCCCATGCCAATGGAATCGATGCTGAAGCGGCTCTTCGCAAGGAAGCCATGCGTATTAGTCGAGAGATCGGCCCCGCATAGTCTCTGGTGGGTACGCGGTAGACTTCGATTATTGAAGTACCTGCCATTTCAGCGTTGAGGTCGGCAACAGATTAAGAACCCAGACCTGTATTGAAGGAGTAATGCAATGGCAATTATCGAAGCTCTCGGAGCCCGTGAAATTCTCGACTCCCGTGGAAATCCAACGGTTGAAGTTGAAATCCAATTAGAAGATGGAACACAAGCTCGCGCAGCTGTTCCAAGCGGTGCATCAACTGGAGCTTTTGAAGCGGCAGAGCTTCGTGATGGTGGCAAGCGTTATTTAGGTAAGGGTGTTGAAAAGGCGATCGCATTCGTTAATGATGAAATCGCGCCAGAGATTATTGGTTTTGATTCACAGGATCAGCGTCTTATCGATGCAGCGATGATCGAACTTGATGGAACTAAGAACAAGTCACGTCTAGGTGCAAATGCAATTCTTGGTGCATCACTTGCAGTTGCTAAGGCATCTGCAGAAAGCTCTGATCTTTCATTGTTCCGCTACTTAGGTGGACCAAATGCACATGTTCTTCCAGTTCCAATGATGAACATCCTTAACGGTGGCGCACACGCTGATACAAATGTTGATATTCAAGAGTTCATGATCGCGCCAATTGGTGCACCAACATTCCGCGAATCAGTTCGCTGGGGTGCCGAGATCTATCACGCACTCAAGGCTGTTTTAAAGAAGCGTGGTCTTGCAACATCAGTTGGCGATGAAGGTGGCTTTGCACCAAACCTTGATAGCAACCGTGCTGCACTTGATTTAATCCTCGAAGCGATCACAGCTGCAGGATTCAAGCCAGGTACTGAAATCGCCCTTGCGATGGATGTTGCTGCAACTGAGTTCCACGAGAACGGCAAGTACAACTTTGAAGGTGCAGTAAAGACATCTGATGAAATGATTGCGTATTACACCTCTTTGGTAGATGCCTACCCAATCGTTTCAATTGAAGATCCTTTGAATGAAGAGGACTGGGCTGGCTGGACTGAGATGACTAAGGTCCTTGGTTCACGCATCCAGATCGTCGGAGATGATCTATTTGTTACTAACCCAGAGCGTTTAGCTAAGGGAATCGCAGGAAACACTGCCAACGCACTTCTAGTAAAGGTAAATCAGATTGGAACTCTTACAGAGACAATCGATGCAGTAGAAATGGCACACCGTGCTAACTACCGCAGCATGATGAGCCACCGTTCAGGTGAAACAGAGGACACAACAATTGCTGATCTTGCTGTTGCACTTAACTGTGGACAGATCAAGACAGGTGCACCTGCACGTACTGAGCGCGTTGCTAAGTACAACCAACTTCTTCGCATCGAAGAAGAGCTAGCTGAAGGTGGGGTCTACGCGGGTCGCGCAACATTCCCACGATTCAAGGCGTAAGAATTAGCTATGGCACGTCGACAACTGCGCTTTGGTCGTCGTCGTACCTCTAATCGCGTTCTAGCCTTATCTGCAATCTTTTTTATTCTTGCATTAACAATTGCGCCACCGGTGAAGCATTACTTCACGCAACGTGCGCAAATTAGTGCGCTGAAGTCTCAGCTATCTGCAGATAACACAGCGCTACAAAAGGCTCGTCAAGAGTTAACTTTGTGGCAAGACCCTGAATACGTAAAGTCTCAAGCACGTGAGCGTTTGCACTTTGTTATGCCAGGAGAACGTCAATACATTGTTACTGAAGGCGAAACAGAAGCAGGTCAAAACGGAACTACCAAAATCGCTAGCTCTTTAGCTGATGGACAACCGTGGTACTCACGTTTAATCGCATCAATAAGCGAAACCGGCAATTAATGCGTGAAGTTACACAAGCAGATCTACAGTGCATTGAAACGCAACTAGGTCGCACACCTCGTGATGTTCATGCAATTGCCTATCGCTGCCCCTGCGGCAAACCTGCCGTTGTTGAAACCCCGCCTCGACTCGAAGATGGCACCCCATTTCCAACTTTTTACTATGCAACGTGTCCTCGTTTAACAGCTGTTATTTCAACCCTTGAGACCACTGGTCTTATGGGTGAGATGAATGAGCGTTTAGAAACAGATGCTGAATTAGCTGGTGCCTATCACGCAGCACATGATGATTACATTGCCTCTCGTTCGGCGCTGGGGATTGATGTTCCCGAAGTTGATGATGTTTCTGCAGGTGGAATGCCTACCCGCGTGAAGTGCTTACATTCACTTGTCGCGCACTCACTGTCAGCTGGACCTGGCGTTAATCCCTTGGGTGATGAAGCGCTAGCCAAGCTTCCTGATTGGTGGAAGAACAACCCATGCGAGTAGCGGCGATTGATTGCGGAACTAACTCAATTCGTTTACTTATTGCAGATATTGATGGAAACAACTTTCGCGAAATCGTGCGCGACATGGAGATTGTTCGTCTAGGGCAAGGTGTTGATCAAACCGGTCAATTCCACCCAGATGCAATTGCCCGAACACTCGCAGCGGTTGATAAATTCGCAGCTGAGATTGCAAAGCGTGGTGTTGAAAAGATTCGTTTTTGTGCAACAAGTGCCACACGTGATGCGACCAATCGTCACTTATTTGTCGATGGTGTTCGCGAACGTTTAGGAATCGAATTAGAGGTTATCTCTGGTGATGAAGAGGCCGCACTGTCCTTTGCTGGCGCAATTAAGGATTTAGATCCCAGCAATGGACCCTTCCTAGTGGTTGATATCGGGGGAGGCTCAACTGAGTTTGTCTTTGGTACGGCAACTGTAGAAGCTGCTCGCAGTGTCAATATTGGCTGTGTGCGAATGTCGGAACGCCACTTTGCTTCAGATCCAGCAACACCTGATCAGATTAAAGCTGCTCGCACAGATATTCAAGCAGCGATCGCACAAGCCGCAGCGGTTGTTCCAATTACTAAGGCAAAGACATTGGTTGCAGTTGCAGGAACAGCAACAACAGTTGCGGCTGCAGCCCTAGAACTACCGGAATACGATCGCTATGCAATTCACTTATCTCGAATTTCGGCGCAACAGACCCATGATGCAGCCACGATGTTTGCTACCAAAACCCGCCAGCAACGCATTTCACTGGGATATATGCATCCAGGTCGCGTTGATGTAATCGCAGCGGGCTCACTTGTTCTTTCAGAGATCATGAAAGCAACCGGGGCCACTGAATTTGTAGCCTCTGAATCAGATATTTTGGATGGAATGGCATTTTCTCTTGCCCGCAATTAAATCCATAAAGCTTCTAGATCAAAAGATTGTCGCCTGCACAAAGTGCCCCCGTTTAGTTGAATGGCGTGAAGAGGTTGCTGTTGTAAAACGTAAGGCCTATGAAAATGAAAAGTATTGGGGCAAGCCAGTTCCAGGCTTTGGTCCTGGCAATGCACGAATTGTGATCGTTGGATTAGCACCAGGTGCCCATGGTGCAAACCGAACAGGTCGAATCTTCACCGGTGATTCGTCAGGGGATTGGCTCTATAAAGCGCTGCATAAGAATGGTTTAGCAACTATCCCCACAAGCACATCGGCAGATGATGGACAAAAACTTATTGATACCCGAATTACCTGCGCAGTTCGGTGCGCTCCACCTGATAACAAACCTTTAACTGAAGAAAAAATCCAGTGCTCAGATTACTTAATCAATGAAATAGAACTTTTGATGTCAACTGCACGCACCTTTGTAGCGCTTGGAAGTTTTGCGTGGAGTGCGATCATTAAGAGTCTTCGCGCACTGGACCACCAGATACCAACCCCAACACCAAAGTTCGGCCATGGCGAAAGCTTTACTTTTGTGGGCGAAGATGGAATCAAGCGATTGGTGCTTGGTAGTTACCACCCAAGCCAGCAAAATACTTTCACTGGAAAACTCACCGAGCCAATGCTCAACTCAGTATTTAAAAAGGCAAAGAGTTTTAAATAACGGAGTTCTTCAGCTGCGTTACGTGGCCTGCTGTGTGATCGGTACCTAAAGAGACCAGATCAAACAAGGTTACGGTTCCACGTTGAGGATGGGTAGAAACACGTTGCCAATCCGCATCTGTTGCATTCTTCAGAATTTCATAGTTCATTGCATGTAGTGCGGTCATCGCATTTAGTGAAGCTTCAACACTTCGGTTTTGATACTGCAACGCCGATGGAAACTTCTCCTCATCAAATGGAATTACTTGAGGATTGTCTTCAGCAAGGGCGTTTGCGTATCGAACGCCGAATTGAACTTCAGCATCAGCAACGTGATGAATGACAAATGCGGGAGACCACTCACCTTCTTTAGCTAGATTGAAGGATGAAGGCTTGATTTCACCCGCAGCTTGAATAAATGCCAATGATGTTGATCGATACTTTTTGAGAAGTTCATGATTATCCATGCCGCAATCGTAACCCTGATAATTAGGATTTTTAAGGCTCAGTTTCTGCAAAAGCCCCACATCAAGTAAACTTCCGCAGAACTTGCTCGTGGCCCCCGTAGTCCAATGGCAGAGACAGAGGACTTAAAATCCTTCCAGTGTCGGTTCGAGTCCGACCGGGGGCACCAAACTATTCACCAGCCCTGGGGCCTAGCTCTCGAACCCACTGACATCGATACTTTGCCCTCAAAAACATCTTGAAGTTTAGGCTAAGCGATCGGTAAGGTTTCAGCGGTAGTTGCACACAAGTGCGAGACTTCGCCTATAGATCTTCCAAATCGACGGAGGCAATTATGAGTGAGAACCTTGGAATCTTTGGGACCACAACTCTTGCACTAGCTTTACTACTTTCAGGTTGCTCAAGCACTTCTAATGAAGCATCTAGCAGTACTGCTGTCGATACTTGTCAGACTGCCTCCGAAGAAGATTTAAAGAATATAAATGAAGGAATGAAAAGTTCAAAGTTCCGGGTTGAATCAGGATTTGTTGCAGATTTCAATGCTGATGATGTTGCCGAAATCAAGATGGTATTTCCTACCTACAAGAGCCCAAGGATATTTGCAGCCAACATTCCTGGAGCAGACGGAAAGCCAGTAGTTGGCCTCTGGGGTATTCAAGATTTTGATTATGGGTGGCGAATAACTGCACTCGATGAACAAACCAAAAAGTATTCCAATTTAGGTGCAGAAATAAGCGATAGCAGTGCGACCGGAAGAGTAAACGCCGTAATGTTGGAGTTAAGCGCCAATACAAATGTTCTCTCTTGCCTAAAAAAGTAAGGGTTGCTCACTTTAATTGGACTGCTTTAAATCGCTAATCTCATTTTGACCAGACCGCAAAACTCTGACCATTGAGATTTGAGATTAATTTACATATTGTCTCTTCAATGAACCCCAAATTGCCTTAGAATTTCGTCATGGAAATTTTCTCTCCGGGTCCTGTCCCTTACCCTGGTTGTTACCAGTGCCCCCGTTGCAATAGTCGCGAAGTTTATAATTCTGAAAAAACTATCAGTGTTTCCGCGATGACTATCGATGTGCCTGGTCCAGTAAATTCCACGATCATTAATACCGATAAAGTGGATGCAAAACGATGTCGCCACTGCAACACAGTTGCTCCATGGATTGCGCATCCTAAAGCTATAGAAGAAGCTAAAGCTCGTAAAGTAAAAAAGATTACGAAGATGTTAAAGATTTCAAGCATTGTTCTCGGAATATTATTTGCAATAATTCTAGTGATTAATATTTCAACCACGGTAGGTCAAAAAATTGAGACAAATAATTTTAATCAATCCAGAGCAGACGGAAATCAGAAATTAGAAGAAGTGCGCTCTAATTGGCAGGTCGCCTCTGATCGTTGTCAGTTGGGTTATACGATTGGTATTGAAAAGATCAATGCGGATCCAGATTATGACTTAGGCCTTGGTCCTAGAATTGATGCGTATATAAGAATAGAGGCAAAGGATTACGGGTCTTTTTGGCAATCTGAAAGAGGTCAAGCTTTAGATTGCTTCTCAGAGAAGATTTACGGTGTGAAATTATCTGAGAAACTGATTCTCACTGAAGATCAGTTCAAAACTCGTAAGGAGTCTTGGGATCGTAATGCCTTTCAATTTTATGATGGTGTCGAGGATGATGGAACGATCTTTGCTCAAGGCGTTATAGGCGATAGGGATGACCATCTCGACGGCTATCTCTACTATTCTGGTGATTACGATGAGTTTCATATTTCGATGGACTGGGAGCTTGATAAAGATTGGTTCGAACGCGCACAAGGCTTTTAGAATGCGATCCAAACTCTTTCCTTTATTCACAACTACGCAAGCAAACCTCTCGATCCACTTGCCTCTGGAGCTGACCACACATTGCATCCCCTGGTAGCGGCTTTGCCGCCAGCTCTAAGCGCATTTTAAGCATCTGAGCGTGCCTACATTTAGCCCCAACTCTCAACTAACCGTACGATTATCGTGCACCACACCACCAGAAACTCTGGTGGCCCTACAAAAGGAGAACACAGATATGCGCAGTTCAAACCCTGTTCTTGGACGGGCGTTTAATCAGCGTGGATACGCTGCATTCGATCCGAGCACAATTAACTCAGACCCAGCAGCGCTAGAAGATTTATACAACACACCTGCCGCATCATCATTGCGTACAGGACGTATGACAATTGATGATGTTGTTGCACGTACTGCAATTATGTTTGCAGTATTAGTAACAGTAGGTGCAGTTGCTTGGTCACTTAACCTCGGTGGCGGAGCGCTAATGCTCGGCTTCATCGGTGGACTTGTCCTTGGACTGGTTAACTCATTCAGCAAGACTGTAAAGCCTGCGTTGGCAATTGCATACGCCGCTTTCCAGGGCCTTGCACTCGGAACAATCAGCAACATGTACAACACTATGTACGACGGAATTGTTAGCCAAGCTATCTTGGTAACGATCAGCGCATTTGCCGGAATGTTGTTTGCATTTAAGAGTGGACGGATTCGCGTCACACCTAAGTTCACGAAGGTACTTATGACCGCAATGATCGGTTATCTAGTACTTGCTGTTGTTTCACTAGTGTCCTCGATGATCACAGGAACTAGCGTTTACAGCATCGGTGGATTTGGATTGATCATCGCAGCTGGCGGAATGGTTCTTGCAGCCTTCTTCTTAATTCTTGATTTTGATTCAATTCAAAAGGGAATTGCAGCAGGGGCTCCAGAGTCAGAGTCATGGAGAGCAGCATTTGGTCTTATGGTCACAATCGTTTGGTTGTACCTAGAGGTGCTACGTCTGCTTTCAATCTTGCGTGGAAATGACTAATTAGATCTAACCAATTAGAGATCTTCATCGAGGGGCTTCAGGTTATTAACCTGGGGCCCTTCGACATTTCTAGTCTCAGGAATTCGATAGACCAGTACTAGAACAACGGTGAAGATGACAGCGGAAGCGCCAAAAGCTGTTCTGTATGAGTACACATCTGAGATCCAACCAATAATGATTGGTCCAAAGATCATTCCCGCATCACCTGCCATCTGGAAGATAGCGATTACCTTGCCGCCCTTGCCCTTGATGATGTCTCCAACAATGCTGGCAGGAGTTGTAGAAAGGAATGCGCCACCAAAGCCAAGAATGATCATTGAAAGAATGAACATCCAAGCATTGACTGCGAAGGTCAATACAAGAACGCCAACAAAAACAATATTGGAACCAATTATTGATGCTGCACGACGGCCCTTTGCATCTGAAAAGCGTCCAGCTCTCAGCAAGATTGCACCTTGAACAATGGCAGAGATTGCAAAGCCGTAACCAACAACAGCGGTAGTTGAATTCAACTCTTCTGTCACGAAGACCGGCAAGATGGATGCGCGCATTCCGAAGAAAACCCAGGTGCCAACAAATGCTAAGACAAGTGCGATTCTGTAAGGCGGCATCGCTAACGCTTCGCGGATAGTTGTCGCAGGCTCTGCAGAGCTGTTCTTTACCTTTGCACCGATTGAATCTCCCTTAAGGAAGAAGAGCGCGACAATTCCTGAACATAGAAGAAGAATTGAGTAGACAAAAAACGGTGCACGCAAAGAGATAACTGACAGCAGGCCGCCAATCGCAGGCCCTGCCATTCCGCCAACGATAAATGACCCTTGGTACACAGATTGTGCTTGGCCCCGTTGATCATCACTGACAGATCTCAAAATTACCGAACTTGCTGCAACGGAAAACATTGAAGATCCCAAGCCTCCCGCTGCTCTAAAGAACAGTAGTTGTTCGTAGTTTTGAGCAACTCCGGCAAGAAAGGTGAAGAGCGAAACCATAAATACACCGGTTGAAAAGACTTTTCGTTCGCCAAACTTATCGACCAAAGTGCCTGAAATAAGCCCAGATGCAAAACGAGTAATCGCAAAGGCTGACACCATTAATCCGATTGCGGCGTTATTTACTCCAAAGGATTTTGCAAAGACCGGAATCGCTGGCATGACAATGCCAAAGCCAACGGCGACAAAAAAGGATGCCGCAACGAGGATTGAAACCTCGCGCGGCAGATCCCTAAATGGTGAACGAATCAACCCAGCGACTCTCCAACCGCTTCATCACGAGCAGCTGCGTACTCCTTGTTTGTGCGAAGTGGAGTTTCGCGGAGTTTGAGCGCAAGTAAGAATCCAATAGCAGTAACAGGTGCTGCTGCAAAGAAAACAATATGGAATGAGTTCACAAAAGCGTTCAGTGCAGTTGCCTGAATCTCTGGTGGAAGGGTCTTCAGCACCGCTGTGTTGTTTTTGATGGTTTCTTCAAGCTTTAATTTATCAAAGCCGTTGAAAGCCGTTGGATTTCTTGTTTCCAAGTCAGCAAAATTGCTATGTAAGTAATATCCAACACGATTTGTCAAGATACTTCCGAAGATCGCTGTACCAAAGACAGATCCCAGTGAGCGGAAGAATGTGTTTGAACTTGTTGCAACACCCATGTCCTTGAAATCAACTGAGTTTTGTAGGGCTATAACAATGGTCTGCATAGACAAACCAAGGCCAGCGCCAACAAAGACCGCATAGATTGCGATTTGCCAGAACGGTGTATCGACCTGCAAACGGGTCATCATCAAGATACCAACGGTCATCAACGCTGTTCCCATGATTGGGAAGCGCTTGTAGTGACCATGCTTTGAAATTAGTTTTCCTGAAATGATTGATGTAGAAACAATACCGAGCATTAATGGGATCAACTTAAGACCAGCTGATGTAGCGGTATCGCCCTTTACTACCTGAAGGTAGAGCGGCAGCATAACAATTGCGCCAAACATTCCAGCACCGATAACCGCTCCTAGTAGAGAGGTAAGCGAGAAGGTATGGTTCTTAAATAAATGCAGCGGAAGGATTGGCTCCTTTGCACGCTTTTCCCACATGAGGAACAACACCGTCAGAATAATTCCAACAATTAAGTATGTAATGGTTCGTGAATCTCCCCAACCATTTTGTGGGCCATATACAGCTAGTGAAAGCAGAACTAGAGTCACAGCAGAAACCATCAAAATCGCACCAAGGTAATCAATGCTGTGCTCACGCTTTACCTTTGGAAGATGAAGTACCGCAGAAGTAATTACTAGGGCCGCAATTCCAAATGGAATATTGATATAGAAAATCCAACGCCAGCCAGTTACGCCAAGGATCTGCGCATTGTCTGAGAAAAAGCCACCTAGAAGTGGACCAGCAACTGAGGATAAGCCCCAGACCGCGCCGAAGTACCCCTGATAACGACCACGTTCACGTGGAGACACAATGTCACCGATGATCACAAAGGTAAGTGCCATTAATCCACCAGCACCAAGACCCTGCAATGCACGAGTAGCAATCAACTGCTCCATGTTTTGTGAAGCACCTGCGAGGAATGAACCGATTAAGAAGGTAACAATCGCGAATTGAAATACAACACGTCGCCCATAGATATCTGAAATCTTTCCGTACAACGGAGTAGATGCAGTTGAGGTTAATAGATAGGCGGTTACAACCCAGGTGTAGTGATTTAATCCATCAAACTCTTCAACGATGCTCTTGAGAGCTGTTGAGACGATGGTTTGGTCAAGGGCTGCAAGGAACATTCCCATCATCAAGCCACCTAGGATGACCATGATTTCTTTGTGTGTTAGTTGATTTGTTGCTTCAGATACGGGCTTCTCATTAGACATGAAGGTAAGGTTACTCCGTGAAGTCAGTAATAGCCGAACACTTAGTGAAGACCTATCGCAATGGCGAGGTCAAAGCGCTCAATGATTTGTCATTAGATGTCGAAGAAGGCACTGTTTTAGGCGTACTAGGGCCTAATGGTGCAGGTAAGACAACAACTGTGAGAATTCTCGCAACCTTGCTTAAGCCCGATTCTGGATCTGCAACAGTTGCAGGTATTGATGTCATTAAGCATCCTGACAAGGTTCGCGAACAAATCGGTTTATCAGGTCAATACGCAGCAGTTGATGAGACATTAACCGGCTGGGATAACTTGGTGATGTTTGGACGTTTGTATCACTTAGGTCGACAAAGTTCGATTGATCGCGCCAATGAATTACTAGAACGTTTTGATTTAACAGAGGCTGCAAAGCGTCCTATTAAGACTTATTCAGGTGGAATGCGCCGCCGCCTTGATTTAGCGGCATCTTTAATTGTTAAGCCAAAGATTCTCTTTTTAGATGAGCCAACAACTGGTTTAGATCCACGTGGTCGCCAAGATATGTGGCAGGTTATTCAGGAGCTTGTAAAGGGCGGAGTTACCTTGCTTTTAACAACTCAGTACTTGGAAGAAGCCGATCAATTAGCTGATGAAATCGCAGTAATTGATCGCGGCACCGTTATCGCTCGCGGAACATCGGATGCTTTGAAAAAGCAGGTCGGTGGAGAACGTCTAGAAATTACAGTTGAACCAGCAGATCTTGCAAAAGCAAATGAGATCGTTGCAAAGATCAGTGGTCATGCAACACATGTGGATCACCGCACTGTTAGCGCACCTGTACTTCATGGATCAAAGGATTTGATGGATGCGTTACGTGCAATGGATGATGCAAAGATCCACCCACTAGATATTGGTTTAAAGCGCCCATCTTTGGATGATGTGTTCCTGTCACTAACGGGACATGTAGCGGAGGAAACGGTAGAAGAACCAGCGGCTAAAAAGAAGAGAGGCGGCAAGAAATGAAACATGCAATCGGTGATGCAGTAGTAATTACTAAGCGCCAGCTGCTTCAACTTGCGCGCGTTCCAGAACTACTTGTTTTCTCAACAATTCAACCCGTCATGTTTGTACTTTTATTCCGCTATGTATTTGGCGGTTCTATTGATTCAGGCCAACCTGGTGGATATGTACAGCTGCTAATGCCAGGAATCTTTGTGCAGACAGTTGCCTTTACCTTGGCTTCAACTGCAATTGGCTTAGCTGAGGATATGAAGAAAGGTTTAATCGATCGCTTTAGATCACTTCCAATCTCACGTGGTGCTGTGATCTTTGGCCGCACCTTTGGTGATGCGCTGCTTAACATCTTGGTTCTCGCTGTTATGGCAGGAGCAGGCTTTGCAGTGGGCTGGCGTCCAACCTCTGGTTTTGTGCAAATCTCACTTGGATTCTTATTCCTGTTTATGTTTGGTTACGCACTTTCTTGGATTGGAATTTTGGTTGGTCTGTCAGTTAAAGAGGCTCGCACAGTACAAAGCGTTGGCTTCTTGGTTACCTTTCCATTGACCTTCTTATCCAACGCTTTTGCGCCAACAACTGGAATGCCAAAGGCGCTGCAGTACTTTGCTGAGTGGAACCCAGTTTCAACGATGGTTGCTGCATGCAGACAATTGTTTGGTCTGAAAAATGAGTTTGGTGCAACAGCTAATTCATGGCCAAGCCAGCACCCACTAGAGACATCACTGCTCTACATGGTTGTCTTGATGGTTATCTTTATTCCGCTGAGTATTCGTAAGTATAAAAACTACTCAAACTAGTTAGGCGTAAAACTCGGCGGCAACAATCTCTACTGAGATTTCGCGACCGTTAGGTGCTGTGTATGAAACCTTTGCACCGATATCTTGACCAAGCACCGCTGAACCTAGTGGTGACTTTTCGCTATAGACATCGAGGTCACCTGAAGAGATTTCACGGGAGCCAATTAAAAACTTCATCTCATCACCAGCAATAATCGCCGTGACAACCATTCCTGCACCAACCTTGCCATCTGCACTTGCTGGTGGGGTTCCGATGTGAGCGTTTTCCAGCATTTGCTTCAATTGGCGAATACGCGCTTCCATCTTTCCTTGCTCATCACGAGCTGCGTGGTAACCACCATTTTCCTTAAGGTCACCTTCGGCGCGTGCTGCTTCAATCTTTGCTGTGACATCTTTGCGACCTGGGCCTTCGAGCTGCGCCAATTCAGCGCGCAAACGATCTGCCGCTTCCTGGGTTAACCATGTCTGTGTCATAAGGCGTAACGGTACTGGCTATTTAAGCAGCGCGACAACTGGATACATCAGCATTAACCGCTTCGCTACGCGTAGGAACGGCGGTGACCAGTTCAACCTTTGATTTACCCGCAGCGATCTCTTGATCAATCTGCCCAACAATATTTTTATCAAAGTCACGGGCGATCAGGGTACAGATCACGACTTGCTGATTATCGCTTCTTTCAATGAAGTATCGAACTGAAGCTTCGCGATCGCTTTCAATAGTAAATGAGACCAACTGGGATCGAAGCGGTGGATTGGAGTGATACAACGCCGACCACATCAGCCAACCAATTCCCAGAATCGCAACAACAAGGGCTACCACAGGCCAGCGTGTGGCTTTGGCGGCACCGTAACGCGCTTCATAGTCGAACGGCTCTGGTGATTGCATGACATGATTATGACATGGAAAAAGAAGAAATCTTCATGGGATCTGCCGGCTCATTAACGGTTGGCATCTTGCTAATTGCCGTTGTCTTTTTGATGCGCAGTTTTTACAAGCGTTTCATGGGCATAGATCGAAGCGATGACTCAACCGAATAATCTTCTTACCAAACTTTTCCAAGGCGTTGCGGTAGTTGCAATAGCAGCTCTGTTTGTTGGATTAGGTTTTTGGCAGCTAGAACGTGCTGCAGATTTGAAAGCAAGTTTAAAGGTCGCTCAAACTGTTGATACCAATGTTGTCCCGTTGCAATCAGTTGCACAACCTCGCGTGGCACTTGGTGCCGATGCATTTAACAAAACCGTCTCCTTAACAGGAAAGTACATTGCAAATTTCAAGGCACCCAATCAAGATGATGGAGCTGGTGTTGTTTCAGATTGGGAGGTTGCTCTAGCCCAAGTTGATGAACGATCTGCAATCTTGGTTGTTCGAGGTTTGTGGTCTGAGCGCATGAATAACCCAGAGATTCAACAATCTATGAACATTGATATTCAAGGGGTCTTAGTCGCAAGCCAATCAACTGATCGCACCGACAATACCCCCGGTGTAATTTCACGATTAGATAGCGCAGTGATTGTGGGCTTAACCGATTTGGATTTATATGATGGCTATATCTTGGCTCGTTCTGAAGCCAGCGATGGCCAGGAATTACAGCGCACCCGCGTGACCGAGGAAAAGATCAACCCGAAAATCCCTGGCTACTACTGGCAGCACATCTCTTATGTGGTCATTTGGTGGCTCATGGCAGCTGTGGTGCTGTACCTACCCTTCTATCGCCGTAGAGTTACCCCATGAGCGGAGCAATCAAGCGGTACCGATTTATGGCGCTAGTAGCCGGAGTTATGTCACTTCTACTGTGGTTTGTTGATCTGCCGGTGGCATATCTATTCAATAATGAAGATTGGAAAGCGACCGTTGCCTGGATTCCCTTTGTCCATGGCTGGGTTTATTTGGTCTATGTACTTGTCGCGATTCAATTTTCAGTCAAAGCCCGTTGGTCGATGAAAAAGATGATCTGGTTGATCTTGGCCGGAACCCTTCCGATTGCATCTATTGCTGCGGAGCGCAGAGTTGTTCGCCAATATTCGTAAGCTGATCAAATCGCTGATCTACCCACTGTATGAGTGGCGATTAGTTCGAGCCTTAGATTTTTCAAAGACCCCACACCATGTTGGCGTCATCCTTGATGGCAACCGTCGCTGGGCAAAATCCAATCCAACAAGCAATGATCCTCATGGCCACAAAGCAGGCGCCAACAAGATCATTGATTTCTTGGGATGGTGTGATGATGCCCAGGTCAAGGTTGTAACTTTGTGGTTGCTATCAACCGATAACTTCAAGCGCTCGCAGGAAGAGATTGATGAGCTGCTAAAAATTATTGGAAACACCGTTGATGAGTTAGCTGCCACCGGTCGTTGGAATATCAAAGCGGTAGGTGCCCTCGATTTACTTCCACCATGGTTAGAGGAAAAGCTCAGCTCGCTCAAGCCGATTCGCAATGATGGGGTCGAAGTAAATGTCGCCATCAGTTATGGCGGTCGCCGCGAAATCGTTGATGCGGTCAAGAGTTATCTCAATGAGGAAGAGGCTGTTGGCCACTCCATCAAAGAGGCTAAAGAGAAGTTAACTACTGAAGATATTTCAAAGTTTTTATACACCGCAGGCCAACCAGATCCTGAGCTTTTGATCCGCACCTCTGGCGAGCAACGCCTTGGTGGCTTCTTGTTATGGCAAAGCGCACTTTCTGAGTTCTACTTCTGTGAAGCCTATTGGCCAGATTTCCGTCGCGTTGATTTCCTCCGCGCCCTTCGTTCTTACTCTGTGAGACAACGTCGCTTCGGTTCATAAATCGATATCAAGAATTAACTTTTCAATCTCGCGTGTCTGCGCACTTTTCATCGCCAACAGTTCTACCTTTTTGCTATCCGAAGCACTTTCCGGCGAGAACAATTAAATCTAGGAGCAAGCATTGGCTGCTAAGGGTCAAAAAGCTAAGAAAACCTTTGTTTTAGATACCAGTGTTTTGCTCGCAGACCCCGGGGCGCTCTACAGATTTGCCGAACATGAAGTCATCATTCCGATCGCAGTTATCGGAGAGCTAGAAACCAAGCGCGATCACCCTGAATTGGGCTACTTTGCCCGCGCCGCTTTGCGCGCTCTGGATGATCTGCGGGTCAGCCATGGCCGCCTCGATAAAGCTCTAACAATTACCCCAGAAGGCGGAACCCTTTCCGTCGAACTCAATCACACCGATCTTTCAACACTGCCTCATGGCTTCCTTCGCGATGGCACCAATGATTCACGAATCCTGGCGATCTCAAAAAACTTAATGTCAGATGGCAAGGATGTTGTTCTTGTAACCAAGGATCTGCCACTTCGAGTAAAAGCCTCATCAGTTGGTGTCGAGGCGCAGGAGTATTTGGCAGAGCTTGTCTCCAATAGCGGCTGGACCGGAATTGAAGAGCTAGATGTCAGCCACAGTGTTATCGATGATTTGTACTCCGGAGAATTTGCCGATCATGAAGCCGCCCACCAACTGCCGGTTCATACCGGGGTAGTGCTGCACTCTGAAAAAGGATCAGCCCTTGCCCGAGTCACCGCCGACAAACAGTTGAAGTTGGTCCGCGGAGATCGCCAAGCCTTTGGCCTTCATGGTCGAAGTGCAGAACAGCGAATCGCTCTCGATATTTTGCTCGATGAAAACATCGGCATCGTCTCTTTGGGTGGCCGGGCTGGAACTGGAAAATCCGCACTTGCCCTTTGCGCCGGATTAGAAGCGGTCATGGAAAAACGACTTCACAAAAAGGTTGTCATCTTCCGTCCGCTCTATCCAGTTGGCGGCCAAGAGCTGGGATACCTACCCGGCTCCGAAGGCGAAAAGATGTCGCCCTGGGCCCAAGCGGTTTTTGACACCTTGGGCGCTTTGGTCAGCCAGCCGGTGATCGACGAGATCATCGACCGCGGACTCATCGAGGTCCTACCCCTGACCCATATCCGTGGTCGCTCCCTTCACGACTCCTTTGTCATCGTCGATGAGGCCCAATCTCTGGAACGAGGCGTCCTGCTGACGGTGCTCTCCAGAATTGGAACCGCCTCTCGAGTCGTCCTGACCCACGATGTTGCCCAGCGAGACAACCTCCGGGTTGGCCGCCACGATGGAGTTGTCGCCGTGGTCGAAACTTTGAAGGGCCACTCGCTCTTTGCCCATGTCACCCTGACCCGAAGCGAGCGCTCGCCGATCGCAGCGCTAGTGACTGAAATGTTGGAAGGCCCGGCGGCAAGCTAGCCCTTCAACAGGGGAGCAAAACACCCCTAAAACAATCTCACAGTCACATTTCGGACATATCGGACATCCCCCTTTCTGACCTGCGGTTTTACCTATCCACAGCTTTGTGATTTCCTGAGAATTTCCGACTCCCGCACACTTTGATTTGCCGATGCGCCTCATCTACCGCACCATAAAGGCATTCCCCTTAGGTTATTGAGCCTCATTTGAGGCTGATTGGCCATGGGAAGACTACGGATATAAACCGGGCGGGTGAGTACCGGCGGGTGATCAGAGAAGGAAAGGAGCACAGGCATGAAGGCAGTTTCGAAGAAAGCAAAGTCGATCTCGATCCTTGGCGTCTCATCCTCCCTGCTTCTGATCGCGACCCTACTTCCAACAGCTAACGCCCTTGAGATGTCTCTGACCTCAACCGTTGAGGTTGAAGCGCCAAAGGCCGCCTCGATCGTTGAGCCAGAAACAGTTGCCGCTTTGTTTGGCGAGGATGACCTCACCGCCACAGCATCAGGTGCGATCTTCTCAACTCAGCTGGCTCTGGTCTCTGCCGTTAGCCGCCAGGTCGAGTTAGCCCGAACACCTCTAGGTGCCAAGAAGGTTGCCAAGAGCATCCTGATGGATGAGTACGGCTTTGCTGAAAAAGAGTACAAATGCTTGAACCAGTTGTGGACCAAGGAAAGTAATTGGAACTACAAGGCTCGCAATAAAAACTCTGGAGCACATGGAATTCCTCAGGCGCTGCCTGCAACCAAGATGAATGTTGTCTCAACTGATTGGCGCACCAACCCTGTAACTCAGATTCGTTGGGGACTTCGCTACATCAGCATTCGTTATGAGACCCCATGCAAAGCGCTCTCAAAGCACAAGCGCAGCAATTACTACTAAGCCGCTTTTCCTGCTTTTCTAAAACCCAGTTTTAAACCCTCGCAACAAGTAGGTTTTTCAAACCGTCGCAACAATCACCGAATTAAAGTTCTGGCTTTGTACCAATCTTGACCAATTTCGAAGACTCAGCAAAGAAATCATTGCCCTTGTCATCGACAACAATGAAAGCCGGGAAATCAACAACATCGATCTTCCAGACCGCTTCCATTCCAAGCTCTTCAAAATCCAAGACCTCAACCTTGGTAATGCAATCCAGCGCTAGACGAGCCGCCGGGCCTCCGATTGATCCCAGATAAAAACCACCATGTGATTTACACGCATCGGTAACAGCCTTAGATCGGTTGCCCTTTGCCAACATCACCATGGATCCGCCATTAGCCTGGAAGTAATCAACATAGGAATCCATGCGACCTGCAGTTGTTGGTCCAAAGGATCCTGATGCATACCCTTCAGGGGTCTTGGCCGGACCTGCGTAATAAACAGCGTATTTCTTCATGTATTCAGGCATTGGCTTGCCCTCATCCATCATCGCTTTAATCTTGGCGTGGGCAAGGTCGCGGGCTACAACCAAAGTTCCGGTCAATGAAAGTCGGCTCTTAACTGGGTGCTTAGATAGCTCTGCCAAAACAGCTGTCATTGGCTGGTTCAAATCAATCGCAACAACATTGTCATTTAAATGTTCATCAGTTGTCTCTGGCAAGAAGTGTGCAGGATCGCGTTCTAGCTCTTCTAGGAAGATTCCATCCTTGGTGATCTTCGCCTTTGCCTGACGGTCGGCGGAACAGGAAACTGCGATTGCAATGGGCAGAGATGCACCATGACGTGGAAGGCGAACAACGCGAACATCGTGGCAGAAGTACTTGCCACCAAACTGTGCGCCAATTCCTAAGGTGCGGGTTAGTTCAAGCACCTTTTGTTCTAATTCAATATCGCGGAAGCCATGGCCAGTTGCTGCATCTCCCGATGTTGGCAGTGAATCTAAGTACTTAGTACTTGCAAGCTTTGCAGTCTTTACGGTGTGCTCGGCACTTGTTCCACCGATAACAATTGCAAGGTGGTACGGAGGACAGGCCGCAGTTCCAATGGAACGGAGCTTTTCATCCAACCAGTTCATAAATGAGGTTGGGTTCAAAACCGCCTTTGTCTCTTGGTACAAAAATGATTTGTTAGCGCTGCCGCCACCCTTGGCGATAAACAGAAAGTTGTACTCATCCTGATGATCGCTATCTGCATAGATCTCGATCTGGGCTGGCAGGTTGTTGCCGGTGTTCTTTTCCTCCCAGGTTGTAACAGGGGCCATCTGGGAATAACGAAGATTTAAAGTTGTGTAGGCATCGTAAATACCTTGTGAAATAGCCACTTCATCCTTGCCAGTTGTTAAAACAAACTGGCCCTTTTTACCCATCACTAAAGCGGTTCCAGTGTCCTGGCACATTGGCAGAACTCCGCCAGCTGCGATGTTGGCGTTTTTCAATAAATCAATCGCAACAAAGCGATCGTTAGGTGAGGCCTCTGGATCTTTAACAATATTTGTTAACTGCTGAAGATGTTCTGCGCGAAGGTAATGGTTGATGTCATGAATCGCCTCTGATGTCAGCTTTTCAAGGGCAGATGGTTCGACCTGCAAAAACTCTTTATCGCCAAGCTTTACAACCGATACGCCCTCGCGGCTGACAAGGCGGTACTTAGTTGTGTCCTCGCCAAGGGGCAGAAGATCTGAGTAGGAAAAGTTTGGCATCGGTCTTCTTATTCAGGCTTTACCGCGTCAAGTTTTTTCTTAGCTCCGTCCAACCATTCCTGGCAGATCTTTGCTAACTCTTCGCCGCGCTCCCACAACTTCAATGACTCTTCGAGGGTTGCGCTGCCAGCTTCAAGGGATTCAACAACTTCAGCGAGCTCATCACGGGCTGCTTCATAGGAGATCTTCTTTGCTTCGGCCATGGGTTAAATCTACTCTCTCTCGGCTATTACTTGGCTGTGGCTTTGGTCTCGCCCTTTGCAAGACGAAGTCGTAATTCATCCCCCGCCTTTAACCTCTTTGGATCTGTCACGATCTGGCCATCAGCTAACTGAACAACTGAGTACCCGCGATCCAATGTTGATTGCGGTGATAAAGCTCGCACACGTGCCTTGATCTGCTTGAGCTCCTCTTTGGCCAATTTCAAGGATGAGCCAAAGGAGCGGTTGGATCTATCGCGCAGCCCAGCAATCACTTCAGCCCTTGTCGTGATTAATACATGCGGGTCCTTCATAACAGGGCGGTTTTTAAAGTTAGTAATGCGGGTTAACTCAAGATCTAAGCGATTGACCAATGTGCGACGGGCACGATCTCGCATCGCCTCGATCATCGCGATCTCTTCAGAGATATCTGGAACAACTCTCTTTGCAGCATCTGTCGGAGTCGATGCTCGGTAATCAGCAACGAGATCCAACAACGGTGAATCCTTTTCATGGCCGATCGCAGAAACAATGGGCGTTGTGCAGGATGCAGCCAATCGCACTAAACCTTCATCGCTAAATGGCAATAAATCTTCGAAGGATCCACCACCACGAGTAATGATGATGACCTCAACATCTTTATTGGCCTCTAGTTCGCGCAGCGCATCTGATACTTCGCTGACCGCAGCTGCGCCTTGAACAGTTACCTCGCGAATTTCAAATTGAACACTGGGCCAGCGACGCTTTGCATTTTCAACAACATCTTTTTCTGCATCGGTATTACGGCCACAGATCAAACCAATGACCTTGGGCAGCAAAGGAAGTGCAACCTTGCGATCTGAGTTAAACAACCCCTCGCCAGCCAATAGATTTTTCAACGCCTCTAAACGTGCAAGAAGTTCGCCGACTCCGACTTGGCGGATTTCGCGAGCAGAAAAAGAGAGCGATCCATTTTTTGTATACCAAGAAGGCTTTGCATACATAACGATGCGAGCGTTGTCAGGTAAAGGTTTCACGGCAGCGATAACTGATTTATGACACATCACTGAGATAGACATATCAACGCTGGGATCGCGCAGCCGCATAAATGCCATCATTCCGCTGCGTTCATTCAATTCGCTGATTTCGCCCTCAATCCAAATAGGGCCTAAACGATCGACATACTCCTTGATCGCCTCAGAGACGGTCCGAACCGTCGCTGGCGCCTCACTTGAAGTTTCGAACATGGGATGAGCCTAATAGACTGCCCCCATGGCTAAGAGAGTTCTGCTGGCAGCGCCTCGCGGATATTGCGCAGGGGTAGATCGCGCTGTGATCACCGTTGAAAAAGCACTCGCTCTCTATGGCGCACCGGTCTATGTTCGCAAGCAGATCGTGCACAACGTTCACGTTGTTACCTCGCTCGAAGCAAAGGGCGCGATCTTTGTTGATGAGACCGATCAAATCCCTGAAGGTCAGACCGTAGTTTTCTCAGCCCACGGAGTTTCACCGATGGTGCATGAAGAAGCAGCTGCGCGAAACCTTAAGACAATTGATGCAACCTGCCCATTGGTAACCAAGGTTCACCACGAGGTTCGCCGTTTTGCGACAGAGGATGCAGAGATTTTATTAATTGGTCACCATGGCCATGAAGAGGTTGAAGGAACTGCGGGAGAAGCACCAGACAAGGTCCGCATCGTCGATGGCCTAGAAGGTGCTCGCACCATCGTGCCAACTCCAGGAAAGAATCTAATCTGGCTTTCTCAAACAACTTTATCTGTTGATGAAACGATGGAAACAGTTGCGATCTTGAAGGAACGATTCCCAGATATCCAAGCACCACCTAGTGATGACATTTGTTATGCAACACAAAATCGTCAAGAAGCGATCAAGGTGATTGCACCACAAGCGGATTTAGTAATTGTTGTCGGTTCGCAAAATTCATCTAACTCAGTGCGTCTTGCAGAGGTTGCCCTTGAGTACGGCGCCAAGGCTTCTCATCTGATTGATTACGCCGAAGAGATTCAAGATCACTGGTTTACAAATGTTGAAACTATTGGTGTGACAAGTGGTGCATCTGTTCCCGAGATTTTGGTGAAGGATGTTTTAGCAACCCTTGCAGAGCATGGTTTCCGTGATGTTCAAGAGATCACCGCTGCTGAAGAGTCACTGCTTTTTGCTTTGCCACCTGAGCTTCGTAAGGATATGAAGGCGGCGGGCCAGGCTTAATCTGCTTGTTGCGTAGCTCTTTTCTTAGAAGGCTTTGCCTTCGCCTTTTCATTCAAATATACAAACCAGCCATAGAGCGCTGAAATAATTAAAAATGGCGCCTCTGATGCAAGGGCTGCGATGAAATCAATACCAACGCGTGATGGTCTAAAACCATCGAGCAGCATCGTGAGCAGTAGCGCAGAGCCAGCAAAGGCGAGCGGGGGAGTTACCACTGAAACATAGGTTGTTCCGGGGCGGCCAAAGCGAATTGAGGCAAAGGTTGCCGCACAAATAGCGATACCAGTCAGGATTCCAACACCGGTACGGATCGTCATTTCAACTAAAACGAATAAGCCAATAAAGAGAAATTGCAAAACAACGATGCCCTGCTTCTTTAAACCAGGACCCTGGATCTGCAACTTTTGAACTGTGCTCATCGCTCATCTACCTCTTCTGCATCAATGTAATCATCGCCAGCTTCTAGCTCTGCGCTTTTCAGATCGCGAACCGCACCAGGGGCTTCAGGATACTCAATCGCCAACTTATCTTTATCCCCTGTGACACCTAAGTTATGAATTCTTCGAGCAGGTGCCAAAACAGTCTTTTCCGCTGTTGGTACAAGATCCTCATATGCCTTTGAAGTCTGAGAGATCGCCTTTCCAACTGCAACGATCTTTGTATGTAGCAAGGTGATGTTCTTTAAGAAGGTGCTTGCAACCTTTTGAATCTCATCAGCATTTTCTGCCAACTTATTGCGGGTAAAGATGTATCCAATAGTGCGCAGTAGCGCCATCATCGATGTTGGAGTTGCAACGGTAACTCCAACTTTAAAAGCCTTTTCTAGGAACATTGGATCTAAGCGCAAAGCCTCAGATAACAAGGTTTCAAAGGGAACAAAGAGCACAACAAAATCAGGTGATCCTTGGGATTTGTGATATCCACGCTTTGCGAGCGCTTCAACATGCTTCATTAAATCCTTGGTGTGCAGCTGAAGATACTCATCACGTTGGGCCTGATCCTCAGTTCCAAAGGCTTCAAGAAAACGTTCAAAGGGAAACTTGGAATCGATAAACAAAAGCGATCCACCTGGCATGGAAACGGTGATATCTGGAATTCCCGATGAATCAGAGTCTGTTGTAGAACGTTGCGCGGTGTACTCATGGCCTTCGCGTAGCCCTGCACCTTGAAGCAGCAGCTCTAGCTGTGCCTCGCCAAACTTTCCGCGGGTCTGTGAATTAGAAAGCGCACCAGCGATCTTCTTAGTTTCATCAAAGATGGACTCTGATGCACGGCGCATTTCCAGAATTGTTGTATTGAGCTTTGCCTCAGCCTCGGTGCGGATGCGGTTTGCCTCATTAGATTGCGTACTTAACTTTGCAACCGATTCCTTCACCGCCATTAGCTCTGCATTTAACTTAATTGCAGATTCGGTCTTTCCACGTTCAGCATCGAGTTGAGCCTTGTAATCATCGAGCAGGGCTTGATTGCCCGCTGAATCCTTGGATTTCAGGGCTGACAACAGGTATCCGATCGCTGATCCTGCGATTAGTCCTATTAATAGGGTCACTACGTATGCGGGCATGGGCCTATCGTGGCAGGGAGCACCGACAATCCCGCGTAGGCTTACCCCAGTGAGCCTCTCTATCGGAATCGTCGGACTGCCCAATGTCGGAAAGTCGACCCTTTTTAATGCTCTGACCAAGAACAATGTTTTGGCCGCTAACTACCCCTTCGCCACAATCGAGCCCAATGTGGGAATCGTGGGAGTGCCAGATGAGCGTTTGGCCAAGCTCGCGACAATCTTTTCTTCAGAAAAACTTCTGCCAGCTGTGGTTTCCTTTGTAGATATCGCCGGAATCGTAAAGGGCGCATCAGAAGGTGCCGGGCTTGGCAACAAGTTCCTGACAAATATTCGTGACACCGATGCAATCTGTCAGGTCATCCGTGTTTTCACTGATGGCGATGTTGTTCACGTCGATGGTCGAGTCGATCCAGCATCGGATATGGAAACGATCAATACTGAATTAGCGCTCGCAGATTTACAGACAATTGAAAAGGCGATTCCGCGTCTTGAAAAAGAAGCCCGCGTTGCAAAAGAAAAGGCGCCGGTCCTTGAAGCGGTAAAGGCTGCCAATGATTGGTTGCAATCAGGAAAGCCGTTGTCACAGAGTTCAATCGATCGCGAACTTTTGGCCGAACTTCATTTGCTCACTGCAAAACCATTTTTGTATGTTTTTAATGTTGATGCTGCCGAATTAAATGATCCAGAACTGAAGGCAAAGTTGCAGGCGTTGGTATCTCCAGCAGAAGCAATTTTCTTGGATGCAAAAACAGAAGCAGAACTTGCAGAACTCAGCGATGAGGATGCATTGGAATTGTTGCAATCAATTGGTTTGAAAGAACCAGGTCTTGCAACCTTGGCACGTGTTGGTTTCGATACTTTGGGATTGCAGACATATTTAACTGCAGGTCCAAAGGAAGCTCGCGCGTGGACGATTCACAAAGGTGACACCGCACCCATGGCCGCTGGTGTTATTCATACAGATTTCCAAAAGGGATTTATTAAGGCTGAAATCGTCAGCTTTGAAGATCTCATTGCCGCAGGATCTATGGCTGAAGCGAAAGCTAAGGGCAAGGTTCGTATGGAAGGCAAGGAATATGTAATGGCCGATGGAGATGTAGTGGAGTTCAGATTCAATGTCTAAGAAGCAAGCACACCTAGCAGGACTACCTGAAAAGAAGCGCGAAAATCTGCGTAACGTAGCGATCATTGCCCACGTTGACCACGGAAAGACAACACTGGTTGATGCCATGTTGTGGCAATCCGGCGCATTCGCAGCACACAAGGTTCAGGGCGAAGGCCAAGACCGCATGATGGATTCAATGGATCTTGAACGCGAAAAGGGAATTACGATCCTTGCCAAGAACACCGCTGTTAAGCGCGGCGACACCATCGTTAACATCATTGATACTCCGGGCCACGCCGACTTCGGTGGCGAGGTAGAGCGCGGACTAGAAATGGTTGATGGCGTTATTTTGTTGGTAGATGCTTCAGAAGGTCCACTGCCTCAGACACGTTTCGTTTTGCGTAAAGCACTTGAGAAGAATCTTCCAGTAATTTTGTTGATCAACAAGGTTGATCGTCCCGATTCACGTATCGCTGAAGTTGTTGATGAGGCGTACGAACTCTTCCTTGATCTTGGAGCAAATGAAGAGCAGATTGAATTCCCAGTTGTCTACGCATCAGCTAAAGCTGGTCGTGCATCACTGAAGCGTCCTTCAGATGGTGGAATGCCAGAAGAAGAAAACCTCGATGTTTTGTTTGACACTATCTTCTCTGCAATTCCTGCACCTGTGTATCACGAAGGCGCACCATTGCAAGCACACGTTACAAACCTTGACTCATCTCCATTCTTGGGTCGTCTTGCACTATGTCGCGTACGCGAAGGTGTTATTAAAAAGGGTCAGAACGTCACATGGATTAAGACAGATGGAACAACAGAGCGTGTAAAGATTTCAGAGCTATTGATTACGGAAGCGCTAGAGCGTGTTCCAGCATTGGAAGCACACCCTGGAGACATCATTGCGGTAGCTGGTATCGACACAATCACATTGGGCGAAACCCTTGCTGATAATGAAAATCCACACGCACTTCCATTGATCATCGTTGATGAACCATCAATTTCTATGACAATCGGTATCAATACATCTCCACTAGCGGGCAAGAGCGGAAAACTGCTTACTGCACGCCAGGTTAAGGGCCGTCTTGATGCAGAGCTCGTCGGTAACGTTTCATTGCGTGTTCTTAATACTGATCGCCCAGATACATGGGAAGTTCAGGGACGTGGAGAGTTACAGCTTGCTGTTCTCGTTGAAATCATGAAGCGCGAAGGTTTCGAACTCACTGTTGGTAAGCCACAGGTAGTTATTAAGAAGATTGATGGCAAGGTTCACGAGCCAATGGAGCGTTTAACAATTGATGCACCTGAAGAGTACTTAGGTGTTCTTACTCAGTTGATGGCGCTTCGTAAGGGTCGCATGGAACAAATGGTTAATCACGGAACCGGTTGGATTCGTCTTGATTACAAGGTTCCATCACGTGGACTTATTGGTTTCCGTACCGAGTTCTTAACTGAAACTCGCGGAACTGGTTTACTACACCACGTCTTTGATGGTTACGAGCCTTGGTTCGGAGATATTCGTACACGTGCAACTGGATCACTTGTTTCAGACCGCATGGGAACAGTTACATCGTATGCACTGTATGGAACACAAGATCGCGGAACTATTTTCGTAGAGCCAGGCGATGAGGTTTATGAAGGTATGGTTATTGGCGAGAACTCTCGTAACGATGACATGGATGTTAACTGTGTTCGCGAAAAGAAGCTTACAAACATGCGTGCTTCAGGTACTGATGAATCAGAGCGTTTGATTCCGCCTAAGAAGCTCAACATGGAAGGTGCACTTGAGTTCTGTCGCGAAGATGAGTGCGTCGAGGTAACACCTGCGGTTGTTCGTATCCGCAAGGTTGTTCTTGATCAGAATGAGCGCGCACGTGCGACTTCTCGTCAGAAGAAGGCAAACCTCAACGCATAGTTCTTGAATCTTCAATTAAAAAGTCCCGCTTCGAAAGCCGCTTCAACCTTTCTACGCGGGCTTTTTAATTTCAGAAAAGAGCTATGCGCCGAGGAAGAATCAAATGGGTGATGCGGAGAAAAGTTGAAGCGGTTTTCGCAGCAAGACCATTTGATTCTGAGCGCGATATCCCTGATTCGTCAGTCCGTTACGGTTGAATTGTGACTGTGAGTAAGCAGCCATTCAGCCTTGTACGACAAGTACTTCAGGCTTCCCCGCTTACCTTGGATGCGGATCAGCAAGCTGTTGTTGCACACAGAGGTTCACCGATTGTTGTTCAAGGTGGACCAGGCACAGGAAAGACAACTGTTTTAGTTGAAGCAGCATTAGCGCGCATTCAAGAAGGTCAAAATCCAGATTCAATTTTGCTATTGACTTACGGTCGAGAGCGAGCATCAGAGTTACGTGATGCAATCGCGCTTCGCACAACCAAGACGATGTTTGAACCATTGGCGCGAACTTTCCATTCGCTAGCGTTTTCAATCTTGAAGATGAAGGCAAAGGGCGATCCTGATCCGATTTTGCTCAGCGGGCCAGAACAAGAAAGTTACATTCGGGAATTGCTTAAGGGCGATATCGAAGATGGCTTTAAGGAGTGGCCAGAGGATTTACACAAAGCGCTAACTACAAATGGTTTTGCCCGCGAACTTCGCGATTTGATTTTGCGTGCATCAGAACGTGGCATCGATGCAGATGAGTTAGCGGTTCTTGGTAAGCAAGAGGGTGAAAAGTATTGGCAGGCAGCGGCAGCGTTCTGGAAGCGGTATGTGAATTCCATGGTGATGCGCGAGTTCAGCGCACAAGATGCAAAGTTGCGTATCGATCCATCTGAACTAGTTTCCCGTGCATCCATTCATCTGCGCAATAACCCTGATTTGTTGGATCAATTGCGTAATCGCTTCACAACAATCATGGTGGATGAGTTTCAGGAAAGTGATCCAGCACAACGCGAACTATTGGCCTTGCTGGCTGGTAACGATGTAATCATCTGTGCTGATGCAGATAGCGCAGTTGGTCGTTTCCGCGGTGCAGACCCAGATGGATTAGCAGCAGCGTTAGATCCATACCGTGCAATTGAAGTTGTACTTTCTAGTGTGTATCGCAGCGCACCAGAGATCTTTGAGGTTGGGCATGAGTATGTCCAAGGATTCCGCGGATCGCCAGTAACCCGCAAGCGCTCATGTGCCTCAGAAAAGGGCGGTTTTGTTGGGATTCATCGCTTTAGGAGCGGGGCAGAGGAAGCAGCATTTATCGCTCATCAATTCCGCAGTGCCCATCTTCGTCAAGGAGTTTCTTATAGCGATATGGCGGTGATCCTGCGCTCCCCAGGAGTTCAAGCAGCTGCGTTACGTCGTGCATTTTCACAAGTTGGAATCCCAGTTGCATCTGAGCTTCAAGCGCTAGCTGGCAATCCTGCAATTGCTCCATTTTTGTTGCTCGCACGTGTTGCAATCGGTGCTCAACCGTTGAACTTAGATACCGCAGAGCGTTTGTTAATGAGCGAATTCGGTGGCGCAGATTCAATCTCGTTGCGTCGTATTCGCCGAGCGATGATTACCGCTCGTCCGGATGGTGATGAGCGTTCAGGCACTCAGCTGTTGTTGGATGCAATCAATGATGGCGAATTATTTATTGAAGGTGCCGACAGTGTTCTTCGTGTTCATGCATTACTAAAAGGCGCGAAGGCGATTGCACGTAACAAGACAGCCTTAGCCGATGACCTGTTGTGGTTTATTTGGGATAACGCAGTAACAAGTGATGGTCAGAAGTTGTCCGTGGCTTGGCGCAATCAAGCGCTGCGACCAGGAGTTCGTGGAGCTGCTGCAGATCGTGACTTGGATGCGATGATGCAGTTGTTTGAATCAGCACAACGTTTCTCTGAGCGCTTTCCTTTGTCAGGACCAGCTGCCTTTATTAACGAGATCGCAACTGAAGATATTGCAGGCGATGTGATTACCGCCAAAGGTGTTCGTCCAGATTTCGTAGAGATCCTTACTGTGCACAGTGCAAAAGGTCGTCAGTGGCAGGTTGTTGCAATCGCTGGGTTACAAGAGGGCACCTGGCCTAACTTGAAGCAACGTTCATCCTTGTTAGGTGCAGAGCGTTTAGTAGAACGAAAGCGCAACCCAGATATTCCACGTGATCAACTAGATGTCATCGCTGCCAATGGGCTGATGCAAGATGAACAACGTTTGTTCCATGTGGCGCTAACCCGCGCCCAGCAATCACTTTTCGTGACCGCGGTTCAGCGTGAGGATGAAGAGCCATCACAGTTCTTTGAGGCTGTTGAAGTTATGGTTAACAAAAGCGATGAGGATGAACATGTATTAACCGATGTTCCTCGTCCAATTACAGCGCCTGCTTTAGTTGCTGAACTTCGTGCCCAACTTGCTGGACCCAAGGCAAAAGAGGCCGCTGCGTTGTTGAAGGCGATGAGCACCGAGGGAATTTATCTTGCAAACCCTGACAGCTGGATTGGTTCTGTTCCATTGAGCACTGATGCACCTGTAATTGATCCTGACAAAGAAGTAATTGTTTCGCCATCAGGTGCTGAAAGCTTTGTGGAATGTGGAGTCAAGTGGTTCCTGCAAAACAATGGTGGCTCAGATGGCGATAGCACCGCACAGGTTTTGGGTTCTGCGATTCATGCCTTTGCTGCAAAGATGGTGCAAGAGCCAGGCACAACTCGCGAACAGTTAATTGAGAATCTACAAAGCTCATGGAAGTTGATAGATCCTGATAGTGGTTGGGTCAGCGCATCACATCTTGAATCCGCGGTCACCATGCTTGAAAAGTTTGTTGAGTACCACAAAGAGACAACACGCGAAGTTAAGGGAGCCGAACTTCGCTTTGATGTAAAGCTCGGACGTGCTCGCATTATTGGAACAGTAGATCGCCTTGAGGTTGAAGCTGATGGTTCACTATTCATCATTGACTTCAAAACAGGTAACACCGCAATTAGCAAAGAGGATGCCAAGAAGAATCTGCAACTTGCTAGCTATCAATTGGGTGTTCATGAAGGTGGATTTACCGATGGCGACAAGAGTGCTGGTGCCGAGCTTGTGTACCTCGGAACAAGTAGCGCAGGTGCATCAATCCGCCAGCAGTATGCGATTGATCTGGAAGAGACCAAGCAAACTATTGAAACCATTGGCGAGGGCATGGGAGCTGCAACCTTCTTTGCCACCGTTAATAAGCGCTGTAAAGGCTGCCCAGTAAGGAAATCCTGCCCTGTTCAAAGCGATGGTCGGGCGGTGATTGAGCAATGACGCAAGCTAAGTACACACCTGAGCAAATTATTGCAAAGCTTCAGGCGCATCCAAAGTTTGGTTCTCAGATCAAACCGATTACTAAGCATCAATCAGCGATCATCAGCAGCGGTTTAGAACCTGCCGTTGTTATTGCAGGTGCTGGCTCTGGCAAGACAGAAACAATGAGCAACCGTGTTCTGTATTTAGTTGCCAACGGCTTTGCCACACCTGATCAAATCTTGGGCCTTACCTTTACCCGTAAAGCAGCTGGTGAACTATCTGTTCGTATCCGTAAGCGTTTGCGTCAATTGTCGCAATTACCAGAGTTTAAGCACATCACATCAACCAGCACGGCGGTCACTACTTATCATTCTTATGCCGGCAAGTTATTAAGCGAACATGCAATCCGTTACGGAATCGATGCAGATGCTGAACCGTTAGGTGAGGCGGCTATTTGGCAGATTGCATCTGATGTGGTGCGCAACTGGTCCGATGATTCTTATCGCAATGACAGCGCGGTCAGTACCGTAATCAAGGATTTGCTGGGTCTTTCAAAGTTGATGCTTGAACATCAGGTTAAAGCTGCTGACATCGAAGCGATCGGCAACGAGATGCTTGAGAAGTTGCAGCTGCTTGCTGGAAGCACCAATGAAGATACCCGCGCAGTAGCCCGTGCGATGCGTCAACGCAATTCATTACTGCCGATGGTTGAAGCCTTTATGGAACGTCGCAAAGCAGCAGGTGAACTGTCCTTTGATGATCAGATGTCACTTGCGGCAGATATTGCGCAGAACTTTGAAGATGTGGGCACATTAGAGCGCGGTAAGTACAAGGTCGTATTGCTGGATGAGTATCAAGATACTTCGCAGTCGCAGGTACGCATGTTGTCTGCCTTGTATGGCAGCTTTGTCTCTGAGACCGGCCATCCAGTTATGGCTGTAGGAGACCCGTCGCAGGCTATTTATACCTGGCGCGGAGCATCTGCCGGCACGATGGCCTCTTTCCATAAGTACTTTCCAAAGGCGGCAGGACAAACCGGAATCGATCAGTTCTCGCTACCAACAACTTTCCGTAATGACAAGATCATCTTGGCCGCAGCAAACACCATTAGCGCCGAGATTAAAGCTGCAGGTGGTCAGCAGGTTGTAGAACTTGAAGCACGAAATGGTGCAGGTGACGGTGAACTTGCATACGGAATCTACGAAACCGTTGAAACAGAGTCACAAGCGATCGCTGAGTACTTCAAGGCTTTGTGGAATCCTGACAGCAATAAATCATTTGCTGTTTTGGTTCGCAAGCGCAGTCAGATCGCCTCCATTGAAAACGCTTTACGCGAGCAAGGTTTGCCAGTTGAAGTAATCGGTATCGGCGGTTTGATTCATATCCCAGAGGTTGCAGATGTTGTTACCTTGATGAAGATCATCACCGATCCAGATGCTGGTTCATCTTTGATGCGTCACTTAACTGGACCTCGAATTAATCTAGGTCCACGTGACATCGCAGCACTTGGTGCATTTAGTCGTGAACGCGCCAAAGCGATGCATGCAGATTCCAAGAGCTTTATTAAGAAGATCGCTGCAGGTAACCCTGATCAATTAGAAGCAGATGATCAATTTGCAGGGTCCATCATCGATGCATTGGATGAGATTGCATCGGCCAAGAAGAGTGGATTTAGTGATCTTGGGTATCAACGCTTGGTCACCTTTGCGCAAGATCTTCGCCGTCTGCGTTCTCGCGCAGGTGGACAGATCACCGATTTGGTGTCTGAGATTGAAAATTATTTAACCCTGGAATCTGAAATTACTTTGCGCGAAGGAACTCAGACAGGTCGTCGTCACTTAGATAGATTCTTAGATGAGGCATCAAAGTTTGAACGCAGCGGTGGATCAGTGTCAGCATTCTTAGATTGGCTGGATGTCGCTTCTGATGAAGAGGGCGGCCTGAAGGTTGGAGCCCCTGAAGTACGCACAGATGTGGTCCAAATCCTTACAGTTCACATGGCAAAGGGCGCTGAATGGGATGTTGTTGCAGTGCCAGGTTTATCTGAAGGCACCTTCCCTGGTGTTAACCGCTCTGACCCGGATAACTGGTTAAAGAATGAAAAGCATGTGCCATTTGCACTTCGCGGAGATGCGCATGAGCTTCCGTACTTTTCGCTGGATGGAATCACTAAAAACAGTGAAGCATCAAAGGCGATCAAGGCTTTTGCAAGCCAATGTGTTGATCAGATCAAGATGCGGGAAGAGATGCGTCTTGCCTATGTTGCAGTCACTCGTGCTCGCACACATTTAATCTGCACGACATCCTGGTGGCGCGATGGTGCAAACTCTGTTTCACCGTCGCAGATCTTCAACTTGATCGCATCTGCGGCATCGACACATGGTGGACGTTTGATTTCAGATGTTGCAGCACCTGATGATGATTCCGAGAATCCAACTCTTGAAAATCCACTGACTGCGGTGTGGCCACGAGATTACCTAGGCGACAAACGCGCACAGTTTGATGCTGCAATTGAATTAGTCAATGCATCTGATGTTCACCCACTTATTGATTCACAAGATCCCGAAGTTAACTCCTGGATCATGGATGCTCATAGCTTGATTACCGAACAACGCAATCGTGCATCAGATGTAATTGAAGTTCCACTTCCTTCACGCATGTCCACATCAACCTTGGTTGCTCTCCATGAAAACCCACAAGAGCTTGCACTAAACATTCGTCGCCCAATGCCACGTGGCCAAGATCAGTACTCACGTCGTGGAACTGCTTTTCACTTATGGGTTGAACGTCAATTTACCGATGCGGCAACACTGTTTGGTGATGAGTACTTGGATTACTTAGATCCACTCGATGATGATTCCAAGTTAGAAGATCTCAAAGCTGCGTGGCTTAAGAGCGAGTTTGCTCATCGCACACCGGCGCGGGTTGAAGTTCCCTTTGAAACAACTATTGGTGGGGTGCTTATTCGAGGCCGAATCGACGCTATTTACAGTGATGGAGATGGCTTCCGGGTAGTGGATTGGAAGACCGGTTCTAAGCAGTTAGGTAAGTCGGCTCAAGTTCAGTTAGCGATGTATCGCTTGGCGTGGGCAAAACTGTCTGGCTGCGATATCTCCAAGATTTCCGCGGCATTCCATTATGTTCCAACGGGAGTTACAGATTCACCTGCTGACCTATTAGATGAAGCAGCGCTAATCGCACTCATTACCTCTGTCGAGAACAAGCAGTAAACAAGCTTTAGAGAATATTGACTCGTACCGGTAGGTGATCGCTAACGCCCGTGACAACAGTTGGCAGAGATTCATATTGATCAGGTTTTAGCGAGTTGCTGAGAATGTAATCAAATTGAATCTTTGCTCCCCATGAAGGGTAAGAGTTTTGTTCCACCAAAGAATTCCAGTCAGATCGAAAAGCCGGTAAACCTTTTGGAAGGTTCATATCTCCAATAATTAAAACTTGGGTTCCGTACTGCGCAGATAGTTCAGCAGCCCACTTCTTAATCTTTCGTAGCTGTCGATAATTTACAAAGGGAACAAATGACAAGTGGGTATTAATCACTGTCCAGCCATTGTCTAAAGTTGCCGCTAGTGCGACGCGTGGTTCATCTGCAACATAGATCATGCGAACTGATTGCTTACCTTTTTTGTTTTCAGCAGGAATAACCAAAGGCATTCCAACAACAGAGTTTCCTAACTCCAATCGGTCCCAGTGCACAACAGGAATCTTTGAAACAATTCCAATTCCATAGTTCCCATCTACATTTGATTCGCGGTTGCTTGCACAATTTTCAGCGGTAATTACACGAGGATCTAGTGAATTTAATTTTCTCCACTTTTCTCCGGGTGCACCAACCATGACGGGTGCAAAACCCCAATGCTGCGTTCTCATCGCATCAGCGACAACGGCGGTTTGAGAAGCTCCACCTGACCGCGCTAATTGCTCATCAACCTCTTGAATTCCAATGACATCAGCGCCGATGGCTTCTATCGCCTCACCTAGCTTTTGCTGGTCTGCGGCAAGGTCGTTGGTAGGGGGAATAGCCATTCCATGCAGGAGATTCCACGAGGTTACGCGCATTGGCTAAGGCTAGTAGCGTTCACCCTTATGAGCGCGCGCAATCCAGATTCCAGTCCCGCCTCGCTCTCGCCTATCAACCGCGAAAGCGAGTTTCGAACAGATGCGGCGAAGTTAGCCTCGCTCTGGACAACCGCTCAGATCATTCACATGGTCGACAATCGTTTAAGCGCAGCTGATGACTCTTTAACATTTATTGATGCTGCCTCGGTTACCGCCCTTTTAGATGTTTTTGTCGAAGGAGATCGCTTCTTCTTAGGAATCGGCCGCGATGACAATCAGCCGTACTTTGCGTGGCACACAACATGGATCAATCCACCAGAAGATGATGGAACTGAAGAGTTTGAAAAGCGTAAGTATGAAGGTTTTAAATCGTTGCGCGAACTTGGTGGCACTTTAGATGCTGACGAGTTAGCCCTTGCGATGCACGCAGTTGGTTTAGCTAACTGGCATACAACCCACACACACTGTGCACGATGTGGAGCCCCAACAGTCAGCGATCTTGGTGGCAGCGTTCGTGTGTGTCCAGTTGATGCAACACAACACCATCCACGTACCGATCCAGCGGTTATTGTTTTAGTTAAAGACAAAGATGATCGAATTCTCTTAGGACATCAACCAATTTGGCCCGACAAGCGTTTCTCGACCTTTGCAGGATTTGTTGAAACCGGTGAATCATTTGAAGAGTGTGTATCGCGCGAAGTCTTTGAAGAGGCAGGCGTTTATGCATCTGAGATCAAATATCTAACTTCACAACCATGGCCATTTCCGGCTTCGATCATGATCGCATTTGAAGCGATTACTCATCGCCCAGAAGAAGCCCGCCCTGATGGAACTGAAATCACTGAAGTACGCTGGTTTTCTAGGGATGAGATGAAAAAAGCTGTAGCTGCTGAAGATATTTTGTTGCCACCAACAATGTCTGTTGCACGACGCATGATTCAAGCTTGGTACACAGCTGTTGATGGATACACCCGTGATCAACTACGCGGTGGTGAGTCATGGAGACCGTAGGAAACTTACGCGCAGAAGAGATTCTGGAAGCTTTAGATAATGAACAACGCGCAGTAGCACTTGCTACTCGTGGTCCCGTTTGTGTAATTGCAGGAGCGGGTACCGGTAAGACCCGCGCAATTACCCACCGCATCGCTTATGCAGCAGCGATCGGCACCATGGATCCGCACAAGGTATTAGCGCTGACATTTACCGCGCGTGCTGCTGGAGAAATGCGCACACGTCTTCGCTCTCTGGGCGTTCCATCAGTTGCCGCCCGCACCATTCACGCAGCAGCGCTGAAGCAGTTGACCTTCTTTTGGCCACAGGTATTTGGTGGTCGCACACCAGATCTGCTGACAACCAAGAGTGGATTCCTGACTGAAGCGATCAAACGCGCTCAGTTGCAGGGCGAGCTTTCCATTACCTCACGCGATTTACTGCGCGATATCGCAACTGAGATCGAATGGGCCAAGGTTTCACAGATTGCACCATCTGATTACTTAAGTGAATCCCTCAAGCGCACAGTTAAGCCCCGCATTAATCCAGAACAGTTAGCCAAGGTTTACACCGCATATGAAAGTGTGAAGCACCAAGAACGCGCCATCGATTTTGAAGATGTTTTGTTACTAACGACAGCAATGATTGAAGAAGAGCGCGAAGTTCGCGAAAGAGTTCAAGATCAATACCGATTCTTCACAGTTGATGAGTACCAGGATATTTCTCCGCTGCAGCAGCGATTAATCAACGCCTGGCTAGGTTCTAGACAAGAGCTCTGCGTTGTTGGCGATCCAGCACAAACGATTTACTCTTTTGCTGGTGCAACTCCAGTCTTTCTTAACTCCTTCACCCAGCGTTTTCCAGAGGCAGAGGTTGTCCGCTTAACAACTGGTTACCGCTCAACCCCAGAAATCATCTTTACGGCTAACAGCATTTTGCGAAAAGGTGCGATGGGCAATGAACTTGTTGCAATCAACGAACATGGCAGCAAGCCAACAATTACCGCTTACAACGATGAGCAGGCAGAGATCGCCGGAATTGTTCGGGATATTTCACAATTGATTTCAGAGGGAACTCCAGCACAAGAGATCGCGGTTTTGGCCCGAACCAATAATCAACTTAATGGTTTAGAGAAAGCGCTTAACTCTGCCGGCCTTCCATACCAAGTTCGAAACACAGAACGTTTCTTTGAACGCAAAGAGGTTCGCGATTTCTTAAAGCAGGTTCGCACCGCATCTGTAATTCCAACTGAAGGTGTTTCCTGGCTGGATGAACTGCGCACACTTGCTCAACCATTTTTATCTGGGGGAGCGATCGATGGAATCGCAGCGTTACTTCACCTTGCACGTGAATTAGATGCTGACAGCGGATTTACGCCAAAGAACTTGCGCGCTTACTTACGCGAAGTTGAAGATCGTGTTCAGCAGAACAATCCGCCAACAATGCCTGTAACAACCCTTGCCACTTTGCACGCAGCAAAGGGTCTTGAGTGGGAACGCGTATTTTTGATGGGCGTAAGTGATGGTGTTCTACCTCTTGAAAACAACAGCACCACAGGTGATCAAGCATCTATCGATGAAGAACGACGTTTGTTCTATGTTGGTATCACTCGCGCAAAATCAGATCTTCGCCTGAGCTACCGGGGAAAAGCCTCTCGATTCCTCGCTGAGGCAGGCCTGGCTAACTAGCCTCACCCCTTACATCAGCGCTGATATAGCTGATTTGCCCTCATTTACGCGGGGAATTAATTACCTTGCCAGTACCTCAACCCATGCTTTATCCTTAAGTCTTCATCCTCATGGCGGGGATGAAGTGAGTCGAAAGGAAACGAATATGTCTAACGCATCATTCGTATCAGCAAACGCTTTGCGTTCTGCTGTGATTCCTTCTGCTCATACAACCAATAAGCCTTCTACTTGGCATGCGACAAAGCCAGCGTTTTACGCAGCTTTTTATGCCGGATACGAGGCCAATGGTGGTTCAATCGAATAATTCGATTTAGAACTGAAGCCAAGGGCCTCGAATCCACAAGGATTCGGAGCCCTTTTTGTTTTTCCCGATGTTTATTACTAAAAAATAAATACAAAGGAAGGCAAAGAAGAACAGACGGATATCTCCCGATAACCACTGAAAACCGAAAGAGATAGCGCGACCCAACGACAGTTGGCCAACACAGAAAGAAGAGGTGAGAACATGAGCGTTCTCTTCAGCGAACTACTAGTACCAGGCTGGGCAGATGAGAAGATCGGTTTGGATGCCGTAACGGGCACCTACAGCGATGGCTCATCATTTAATTTGCCATGCCACACAGCAGATCCTGAGCTCTACTTCTCTGAAGATGAGATGCAGGTTGCAGAGGCGAAGTCGCTCTGCGGTGGATGTCCCGTGCGTGCACAGTGCTTAGAGGGTGCGTTATCGCGCCAAGAGCCAGCAGGTGTGTGGGGCGGCGAACTATTTGAGGATGGTCGCATCATCGCAAAGAAGCGCAAAGCTGGACGACCTTCTTTGAAAGAGGTTGCTGCACGCAATGCAGAAGGTGAATTGATTGAACTCAATGTTTCTAAGGATGAGCGCGAGGAGAGCGCTGCTTAAGATGCAAAGAGATTCAAATTTGCAAGTGAAGGCCACAGTGCAAAGAGGATGGAGATCGGCAGGATAAGGAATACAACTGGAATCATCATTGATATTTCAGCCTTTCCCGCCGCTCCCATTACTCGATTTCTCTGATTACCACGGGCTTCAACTGCGTGACGAGAAAGCACCTCTACAAGCGGTGCACCACGCAGAGTTGCAGTTACCAGCGCGTCAACAAATCTCCTAATCATTACTGATTTCACACGACGTCCCATTGCATCCAAGGATTCATGGAGAGGTGCACCAGAACGCACGCCAGCAACAACTATTTGAAACTCCCTAGAGATTGCCCCGTCAGCGCTATTAGCAATACGAAGCATCGCGCTCATCGGAGTTTCACCAGCAGCAATCGCAAGGGTTAACATCTCAACTACCGCAGGAAACTCCGCTTCAATCAACTCTCGACGCTTCTTAACATCTTGCGTTAGCTGACGATCTATCAGTAAGTAAATAGTTGCTGATGCGGTGGCTGAGCCAATCACAGCAAGAATGAATAATCCAGATAGTGCCAGCAAAAAAGCCAAAGTAATAGCGGCAGCACCTGCGCAGTATCCATACTGTCTAATTCGGAACTCTTCATAATCCTTGTCGCTGGCCTTACCTAACTCTTCTAGCCGAATTCGCAATTGGGTTCTGTCATCACTGGCTCGAGCAGTCTTGCGAGAGATTCTTTTGGCCTCTGACAATGGATCAACCTGATCTCCGACAAGGATCAATATTGCTGCAGGGACAATGAGCAAGGCGGTAATTGCAAATGTCATGATCATGGCAAATTCCCCCGAACTGAATGAATTGAATCATTGCCATTTATGAAAACTCGTGGGGTCTGCGGCAAACGTCCAAGTCGATTCATCCAGATATATGCGATCGCTGTCATGAACAATCCAGCAATTAAGATCATCGCACCGGTCGGAGTTGAGTATGCAATCGCGGTACTTGGTTGTGTTGAGAGAAGAAGTAGGAGAATCCAGGGAGCAGCTGCTGAAATGTGCGCGGAGTTTTTAATCCATCCATGCTTCACATCAATCTCACGACGAAGTGCTAAATCCTGGCGCAGAAAATCGCCAAGGGTGCGCAGAATCTGTAAAAGCTCACTTCCGCCCAAAGACTTAGCAATTAATAGCGCCTCGAAGATTTGATCACTTCCATGGTGGGCAAAGCTGGCCTTTAACTCTTCGATCGCTTCTGTTAAATCACCGCTGCTAAACAATGTTGCCTTAAACCGAACAAATGCGGGTCTTAACACTTCGGGTCCTCGTGTTGCTAGCCCCGCAAGGGATTCCGATAAAGACAACCCTGATTGAATTCCTGACATTAAGTGATCAATTACTTCAGGCCAGGCGGCAACGAGCGCTGCTTCATTCAGGGATGATTTAGCTTTCACCGTTACAAATGAAATCCCTGCTGCCAAAGTTCCAAAGGCGGCTGCAATTATTAAAGAACGGGTCATGAGCAGGACCACAGCGGTAGCCACTAGTGCTGAAACAGTTATGCGAATCGACAGTTTCACTTATGCCACCATGAACCCAAAGGCGCACCAATGTTTGCGAATCTTTCAGGATGCGGCAAGGCTCCAACGCCACGGCTGTATTGAGCACCATCCCACTTCCACAGCATTTCGATTTCTGCCCGATCATTTTCATAGCGGCCAGTAACCGCTGCAACCTCATTAATTCGGCGAATTCCTGTTGAATCCAAGGTTGAATGAACTATCAAATCGATAGCAGAGGCAACTGTTGGGGCGATGAATTTATGTGAAATATTCTCACCAGCGAGCAAAGGCAGTGTTTGTAACTTAACAATCGCATCTCGTGGTGAATTAGCGTGAAGCGTGCCCATTCCCGGCAACCCTGAATTTAATGCGATCAAAAGATCTAACGCTTCAGCCTCACGTACCTCTCCAACGATAATTCTGGAAGGTCGCATACGAAGGGATTCCTTGATTAATCTGCGAAGTGGAATCGCACCTTCTCCTTGTAAGTTGGCACTTCTCGTTTGCATCTGGACTACATCTGGAAGTTGTGGAGTAAGTTCAAAGACCTCTTCAATGGTGATCACTCTTTCACTACGAGGCACAGCTCCAGCTAAGGCGTTAAGAACAGTTGTTTTTCCAGCCTGGGTACCGCCACACACCAATATGTTGAGCCCTGCTTGCACGCTGTGAACGAGCGCGGTTCCTATTTCTTGGCTCATGACAGAACGATTGACTAAGTCATTAACGGATAAGCTTTTTAGCAAGTGTTTACGAATATTGACCGCCCAATGTGCCGCGGTGATTTCAGGAATTGCAACATGCAAGCGGCTGCCATCCGGTAAACGTGCATCCACAAATGGATTGGATAAATCCAGCCTTCTTCCGCTCCACATCAAGGAGCGTTCCACAATATTGCGAACCTCTTCTTGAGTCAGCAAGAGGTTTGTTAACTCGCTGCGTCCATTACGTGCGATGAAAACTCTTTCAGGTGAGTTAATCCAAATCTCTTCAACAGTTGCATCATTCATAAATGGGGCGATCGGGCCAAAGGTCACATTTACATCTAGTTCCATGCGGGAAAGGTAGATTGGCAACTGACAAAAACAATTGCCCTGTGGATAGAACCCTTATCGAGAGATTAACTCAGCTCGATCAAGCCTGCTTAGCAGGTGCAAAGAATCCTCATTCTCTTCGCCATACACCTGTGAAACCTTAATCTGTAATGAGTGATCAACTGTCAGTGATGTTGAATGCAGAAGCCGTTGAACAAACTTCTCGGCGTTGCTGTGGCCATCTCGAAGGATTATGACAACCTCGTTGACACCTAATCGACCAACGCACTCTTCCTTACGAGTTAATTGAGTGAGCTCATAGGAGAAGTGCAAGATGTCATGTGCTCGTACCTGATCTGTTTCAGGGTTATCAAAAAGAATTTTTACTAATGCAACGGGTTTATGGGTTCGTGCCGCTAAAGAGAGTTCACGTCGCAACTGCTCGTAGAAATATGAAGGTGAGGCCAAATGAGTTTGAGAGTCATGAATACCATCGTGCGAAAAGAGCATTGTGACCTTCTTTGAGTTAATCTTGTCTCTATGAATCAGGATCCTGCCAAAGCGGCTAAAGCTCGTGCACTAGTGGCATCCCTACTCTTTATTGAGACCGGGGTAATAGTCGTGTTAGCTCTCTGGTTAATCGGATTAACTTTTGCATCTGATTCCTTTGAGTTTCTGCCATTTCTAGGGGTGCTTCTATTTGCACTTCTTGGGGCAGGTGGCCTTGCAGCATCTGCAATTGGCTATCGCCGCGGCAAGTATTACGGTAGATCTCCTGCGGTTTTAGCTAACTTAATTGCGCTAGGTGTTGTCTCATATCAAGTAGAAGCACATTTGTGGTGGGTTGCTGGACCACTAGCAGCGTTAGCGGGTGCAACTCTAATCGCTGCACTGCGTGCTATTCCGACCGATATTTAATTAATTGTTGTAGCGAGAAAAAGTAATTATTTAGATTTATTCATGAATAGAGCTTTGATTTGGACGGCCAACTGCAACCCACTTACGAAGATTTCTAGATGAAAACAACTCAGCAATTACCATTTCGACTGCACCAACAAGTCCAGAGTCAATCGGAAAATCAGTAATTCGAATCTGCAAATCCCTTGTTGCAAGTGGAAGTGAGCGACTCAGTACCGTCTCCCGAATCGAGGCGAGTAACTTATCTCCGGCAGCCGAAACGCTGCCTCCAAGGACAATTAGTGATGGATTATGAAAGTTAACAAGAGTTGCAAGAACACTTCCTAAGTCGGCACCTACCTTTACAACTCTCTCAACGCACCATCTATCACCATTATTTGAACCTTCAATAACATCTTGTACTTCAAGGCGACGCTTCGCTTTTTTTCGAATTCCCAGGTGAGCACTTTGATTATTACTTGAAGCGACTTCAGCATCTCGAATCAAAGCTAATCCACCTGATACGGCTTCTAAACAACCCAAATTTCCACATCGACATTGCACCTTGTCGTTGGAAGGAAGAGCGATATGACCTATATCCCCAGCACACCCTTGGGCGCCTCGATGCAGTTGGCCGTGAGTCAAGATTCCCGCTCCAATACCGCTACCGATCTTTACAAAGATAAGTTCATTTGTAATTGGATCATTACGTAGAGCATGCTCACCTAGTGCCATCAAATTAACGTCGTTATCAACCCAAACAGGCACCTTATATTTTGTTGAAAAACGCTCGCGCAATGGGAATTTGTCCCACCCGGGCATGATCGGTGGCGAGACTGGTAATCCAGTAGCAAATTCAACGGGACCAGGGACTCCAATACCGACCCCCCATAAATTCTTGATTTTTAGCCTATCCACTAGATCATCAAATGAACTTTCTACGAGAGCCAAGACCACATCGGGCCCATTGGAAATCTCGACACCTGTAAATGTAGTTCCCAGTAAATTCCCATTCAGATCAGAAGCCGCGACATTAAATCCGGTCGCCCCTAATTCGGCGACAAGAATTGTTCCCGCGCTGGAGTTGAAGTCAATGAGTCTTGGAGCTCTACCTCCAGTGGATTGACCTACTTCACCACTTTGAAGGAGATTTAACTCAAGTGCCACGTCGATGTACTTTGTTGCCAATGTTCGCGAAAGGCCGGTTGAAGTGGCTATCTCAGGGCGCGTCACAGATCGAGATTTACGCACAAAAGTGATTACTTCCGCCAAGCACTGAGCGGCATCAGCATCAAGATCGAAGGTCGTTGAGGTAACTTGACGTGCCATAACCCCCCCACCTCTGCTGCGTTCGGAAAACAGTATCACCGGAGCGCTCAATCTTAAGTTAGGGAGTTTATAACATTTGCATAAATTTTTACAACTTTGTCCAAAAAAGCATTGACTTATGTTTTTTTAGGCATAAGTTTGGCTCACGTTCACAGGAGGTACGAATATGAAACTTGGCTACCAAACGATTACTTGGGGTGGAGTTGTAGGTCAGGCACAAGGAGTGACAAGTATTAAGGATCTCTTTTACCAGACTTATGGATCCACCGCTAAAGCTTGTGAGGATATCGCGGCTGCAGGTTATTCGGGCATCGAAATCTTTGATGGCAATTTAGCGGAATATGCGAATGATCCGGACTCATTCAAGAGTCTTCTATCAAAGCATAAACTCGAATTAGTCAGTGTTTACACAGGTGCCAATTTCATTTACAACGACATCCTTGTAGATGAATTCCATAAGATAAAGCAGGCAATTGCATTTGCTAAATCTATGGGTGCAATCAACTTAATTGTTGGTGGAGGTGCAAAACGTTCAACAGGCACTACGGAAGAAGATTTCCAGATGTTGGCAAAGGGTCTTGATCAAGTTACAGATCTTGCAGCAGCTGCAGGATTAACGGCTTGCTATCACCCGCACTTAACAACAATTGTTGAAACCACTACCGAACTGGACAAAATCATGAGTCTCTCAAAGATTCATTTCTGTCCAGACACCGCTCACTTAACTGCGGGCGGCGTAGACGCTGCAGCAGCAATCCGCAAGTATGGAAGACGTGTACGCCACGTTCATCTTAAGGATTACACCGCAAATCCATTTGCCTTCTTGCCACTTGGCAAAGGCGATATTGATTTTGCAGATATCTTCTCCGCACTTAAGGAAGTAAATTACGACGGTTGGCTTGTTGTAGAACTTGATGGGTATAACGGTGATCCTAAAGATGCCGCGAATATCAGTATGAAGTTCATTAAAGAAAACCTAAAGTAAGTTTCACTAAAACTCTCACAGCTCTTAACAAAAATTCCAAGGAGGAATTATGAAAGCTAGCATCAAGTCAAAGGTTGTGTTGGCAGGTTTAACTGCAGCACTTCTCGGAGCATCAACATTATCGGCAGTAGGAGCAGAATCAGCTGCTTCTATTGCACAAAAGGGCTTAGCAGAACTTGCTAAGGGTGTTTACTCAACTGGACCTAACGGCGAGAAGGCAGCTGCTGCAAGTTCACTTAAATTCACAGCGGCTGAACTCAAGAAACTAAAGGGAATGAATGCGACAGCAGCAATCTCGTTCCATTTAACTTCTGACTGGACATCTGGCCAGCAAGCAGGTCTTACAAAGCGTTTTGGTGAACTTGGAATCAAAATTGTTGGCGTAACACAAGCAGACTTTAAGGCAGATGTACAAGTTTCACAGATTCAAACACTAATGGCCAAGAAGCCAAATATTTTGGTTTCAATTCCAGTAGATGGCCAAGCAACTGCAGGAGCATATAAGGCTGCTGCTGCAGCTGGTGCAAAAATTGTTTTCATGGATAACACAGCAGCTGGATTGACAGTTGGCAAAGACTATGTGTCAGTAGTTTCTGCGGATAACTATGCAAACGGAGCTGCATCTGCATATCTTTTGGGTCGTGAACTAAATGGCAAAGGAACCATCGCACTTATTTACCACGCTGCAGATTTCTGGGTAACAAAGCAACGATGGAATGGGTTCAAAGAAACTATCACTAAGAAATTCCCTGGTATCAAAATTGTTGATGAACAAGGAATCTCTGGACCAGACTTTGCAGGGGATGCACAGAAGGCTGCAACAGCAATTCTTACTAAGAATCCAAAGATCAGTGCAATTTGGGCTGTTTGGGATACTCCAGCTGAAGGTGTTCTAGCCGCACTTCGCGATGCAGGAAACACAACAACAAAGATTGCAACACAGGATCTTGGAGCAAACGTTGCGATCAATCTTGCAAAGAAGGGGCCAGTTATCGGTCTTGGAGCACAGCGTCCATTCGATGCTGGTGTAACTGAGGCGAACCTTGCCGCATACGCACTTCTAGGCAAGAAGGCACCTGCGTACATTGCAATGCCTGCGCTAGCAGTTGACCACGCTGGAGTGTTGAAGGCTTGGCAGACTGTTTATAGCGCTACAGCACCAGCTGATCTAAAGGCTTCTTTCAAGAAGTAATTGAATAACGTCCCTAAGGGGGGCACATTAGGAAATGCCACCTCGGGTTTAAAAGCCCGAGGTGGCACCAAAACTTAAATTTAAGGAAGCGAAAATGAAAAAGTTAAATGTCGGTCTAATTGGCGCGGGCTTTATGGGCAAAGCGCACTCACTTGCATACGTGGCCATGCCGATGTTTTTTTGGCCGGCTCCAGCAATTCCAGTTCGTAAAACTATTGTTGACGTTAACGATTCTATTGCTGCAGAGGCTGCACAACGATTTGGTTTTGAAAAGAGTACCTCCGACTGGCGATCAGTCGTTGAAGATCCAGAAATTGACATTATTGATATTGCAACACCAAATCACTTGCATGCTGAGATTGCGATTGCGGCCGCTGCAGCTGGAAAGCACATCATTAGCGAAAAGCCACTTGCGCGAAACGGTGATGAAGCTAAAACTATGTACGACGCGGTTAAGAATGCTGGAATTGTTCATATGGTTGCTTTCAACTATCGTCGAACTCCTGCAGTTGCACTGGCGAAAAAATATATTGATGAGGGTGCGATCGGAGATATCCTGAATTTTAGAGGGACATATCTTCAAGATTGGTCAGCTGACCCAGATGGACCACTTTCATGGAGATTTCAAAAGAGTATTGCCGGTTCTGGTTCCTTAGGCGACATTGGAACTCACGTCGTAGATATGGCACGATTTCTTTGCGGTGAAATTATGCAAGTGAACACTCAGTTAAAAACATGGGTTAAGACTCGTCCTCTCCAAGCAGGAGGCGTCGATAAGCTAGGTGCAAGTACCAAAGATTCAACTGCACCCCGTGGCGAAGTTGATGTTGATGATGAAGTGTTATCGCTCTTGGAATTCCAAAATGGAGCAATCGGTTCATTGGAAGCTACTCGAAATGCCCATGGACGAAACAATTTCCTTACGTTTGAAATCCATGGAACTTTAGGATCTATCTATTTCAACTATGAGCGCCGAGATGAACTTCAAGTTGCATTTGCATCTGATCAAGCCGATCGAAAGGGCTTCCGAACTGTATATACAGGGCCAGCACATCCCTACGGCGAAGGCTTGTGGCCTATTCCAGCTCTCGGTATTGGCTATGGTGAAACGAAGATAATTGAAACCTATGATTTCGTTAAAGCAATTATGGAGGGCGGAGAAGTTAGTCCGAACTTTAAAGATGGCTATCAAATCAATCTAATTGCTGATGCCATGGCAGCCTCTTCACAATCTCGATCTTGGACGCCAGTCCAACTAGTTAAGTAATTAAGAAAAGGGGACTGACAATGTCTAGCAACTTTAATGTCGTGGAGATGAATGATATTTCTAAATCATTCTTCGGCGTTAAAGTGCTAGACAATGTCAGTTTTGCGGTAACTTCTGGAGAAATTCATGCCTTAGCAGGAGAAAATGGGGCAGGAAAGTCAACGTTGATGAAAATTCTTCAGGGTGTCTACACATTAGATTCTGGTGAAATTCAAGTTACTGGTGAAAAGGCCTCAATACATTCATTTCAAGATGCTCGTAAATATGGAATAGGCATGGTTTTCCAAGAGTTCTCGCTCGTCCCTGAACTGTCAGTTGCCCAAAATATTTTCTTGGATCGTGAACATAAAAATAGATTTCACCTCTTTGATGAGAAAGAAACAATCAGGCAGTCAAAACTTGTCATGGAAGAGCTAGGTCTAGATATAGATGTAACTGCAAAAGTTTCATCTCTAGGCCGTGCACTTCAGCAGTTAACCGAAATTGCGAAAGCCATTGCCGGGGATGCAAAGATTCTAATCTTGGATGAACCGACAGCATCGCTGGCGAAGGAAGAAGTGGATGCACTTTTTAAAGTTCTAAAACAGTTGACTGCGCGTGGAGTTTCGATTGTGTATATAAGCCACCGGATGGATGAGATTTACAGAATATGCGATCGCATTACAATTTTGCGAGATGGAAAAAAGATTGCTGTTTCTTTACTTTCTGAGATTTCTCCACAAGAAATTATTGCTCATATCACTGGGCGTAAAGATGTTGAAATGTTAACTCATGAAGGCAAATCTATCGTTCGATCATCTACTCCAATATTCGAAGCAAGTGGAATTCAAGTAGGTAGTCGTGTGAATAATGTTTCTTTTAAGCTTTATCCAGGCGAAATTCTCGGCTTGGCTGGTCTCATGGGAAGTGGGCGTACAGAACTCGTTAGAGCAATATTTGGATTAGATAAAAAAGATGGTGGAGCACTGAAGATTGATGGACAGGATGTAGTAATTAAAAATCCACGCGAGGCAATCGCACACGGATTTGCCTTGATTCCAGAAGATCGTCGCCGTCAAGGCCTTGTGATGGAGCATTCTGTGAAACAAAACATTTTAGCCGCAAATTTGTCCTCACTTTCACATCTGAATTTCCTGAGTTTTTCTAAAATAAATAACGTAGTTCAAGATTCAATCGAGAGTTTTGAAGTTAGGCCATCTGATGCAAACAGAGAAGTTCGCCTTCTTTCCGGCGGCAATCAGCAAAAAGTAGTTATTGCTAAATGGATGGCCACTAATCCAAAGATCGTTCTTATGGATGAACCAACAGTTGGAGTTGATATTGGAACGAAAGTTGAAATCATGAAATTAGTTCGAGCTATTGCAGCGGAAGGGAAATCTGTGATTCTCATTTCATCAGAACTACCAGAGTTGCTTGGGGTATGTGATCGAATCCTGGTGATAAGAAAAGGCGAGATTGCTGAAGAGTTAGACCGTAAAGATGTCAGAGATGAAGACCATCTACAAATGATCGTTCAAGGGATAAAAGTATGATTCTAGCTAGTCTCAAGAAAATCGATATACGTGCGACACTGATTTATTGGATGTTTGCGGCAATTTTCTTACTCTTCGCTTTGCTACTACATGACGATGGATTTTTGCAATCGAATAACTTGCTCAATATTTTCCGCCAAACTGCGACAATCACCGTAATGGCAGTTGCTATGACTTTTGTTATCTCTGCCGCAGAGATAGATCTATCTATCGGTGGCGTAGCTGGTCTGGCTAGCGTGGTTGGAGCAATTATGTTGCGTGACCACGGCTTAATTCAAGGAATTCTTGGGGGACTCGCTATTGGGTTTGTAGTTGGGTCTCTTAATGGACTTTTAGTGGCACATGTTGGAATTCCTAGTTTCTTAGTCACTCTTGGTATGCAAGGTGTCGCTATTGGATTTGCAGCTTTAGTCACAAATTATTATCCAATCCCAATCTTGAATGACACGTTCAATGCAATTTTTGGCTCAGGAACGTTTGGTTGGTTTCCAGGATTATTACTCTGGAGCTTTACAGCAGTAATAATTGGCTGGATTACTCTTACAAAAACTACATTTGGTCGACGCGTTCTTGCCACAGGTGGAAATCGTGATGCCGCGGAGTTCAACGGCATAAGTACCAAGAATGTAAAGTTCAAAGTTATGTTGATTTCATCCGTTGTCGCCTCAATCGCTGGACTCTTGTACGCAGGACGTTTACAAACAGGTCGATACGAATGGGGTGCAGGTGATGAACTCTCTGCCATCGCAGCTGTTATTTTGGGTGGCACAAGTTTGTTTGGTGGAAGTGGAAGAATAATTGGAACTTTTTTTGGCGCATTATTAGTTGGGTTGATCAATAATGGGCTGATTCTTGCAGGCCTCCCAGTGAGCCAACAACAAATTGTTCGAGGATTAATAATTATTCTTGCAGTTGCGTTAGCGAAAAAGAAATAGAATGACGACTACATTTTCACGGGAAGAAGTTACATTTACTCCACAACTAGTGATAAATGCTGGCGTAATTGGCTTTGGATTCATTGGCGAAGTACACGTTCGCGCTATAAGGGCTGCTGGTGGTTTAGTAACTGCTATTGCGGCGAAAACCATAGAAGAAGCAAAAGCAGCAGCGTTAAAAATGGGAATAGCAAAGGCGCTTAGCATCGAAGAGATGTTAAATGATGACGAAATCGACGTGATCCACATATGTACTCCTAATATTTTCCATGCTGAATTGGCCGAACAGGTAATCAAGGCGGGCAAACACGTTATTTGTGAAAAACCTTTGGCAACTTCTGTAATAGAAGCCCAGCACCTGAATGATCTTGCACTATTGAATGATGTCGTAGCTGCAGTTCCATTTGTGTATCGTTATCACCCATCAGTCCGGGAAGCTCGCTCGAGAGTTTCGCATTTGAAGGAACCCTTGAATTTACTTCATGGTTATTATTTACAAGATTGGCTTTCCCGTGAAACAACTGTTAATTGGCGCCTAGATTCGAATATTGGTGGTCCTTCCCGTGCATTTGGCGATATCGGAGTTCACTGGTGTGATCTTCTTGAATTCGTGACGGGGCACCGGATCACGCATATCAACGCACAGTTAATTAAAGTATTTCAAAACCGTGGTGACAAAATTGAAATAGATACCGAAGACGGTGCAACGATGATTTTTAGAACTGATAAGGGGGCACAAGGATCATTAGTCCTGAGCCAAGTATCTGCTGGCCGAAAGAACAAATTGTGGTTTTCTTTTGAAAGCCCAAGTGAGAGTTTTGTCTTCGATCAGGAAGCGCCAGATTCGTTGTGGATCGGGGGGCTTGCCTCCAATCAAATTGTTATGCGTGGAGTAGCCGAAGAGTCAGCAAGCGCCAAGTCATATTCAATTCTTCCAGCAGGGCACCCGCAGGGTTATCAGGACTGCTTTAATTCCTTTGTGAGTGACACCTATCGGACTATTGGCGGAGCAGTTGTTGATGGCCTTCCGAATTTCAATGATGGCCTTAGGGCTGCGAAATTAACTGAAGCAGTTTTAACTTCTGCACAATCTGGAAATTGGGTGGAAGTTAAATGAAACTTGGCTTCCTAACAGCATGTTTACCAAAACTAAATCTAGAACAAATTGCAGATTTTGCAGTTCAAGAAGGTTTTCAATCCTTAGAGGTTGCCGCTTGGCCAGATTTGGGCGAAAGACCCTTTATTGCGACCCACATTAATGCAGAGTCCACCGATGTGGATTATCTGACCTCGGTAAAGAGTATTTTTAAAAGCAGGAATCTAACTTTATCGTCACTAGCTTTCTATGATAATAATTTACACCCAGATCAAAACTCGCGCGATTCCATTAATTCGCACTTAATAAAGTGTATTGATACTGCAGCGGCTTTAGGGGTTGAAACAGTAGGCACATTTGTGGGGCGAGATTGGAATAAGCCAGTGCGTGAAAATCTGGCGATGGCCAAAGATGTTTTTGCACCACTGGTAAAGCACGCCGATTCTAAAGGTGTGAAGATAATAATTGAGAACTGCGTAATGGAGGGTTGGCATCCAGATGGCTATCCGGGCAACTTGGCGTACTCACCAGAACTTTGGGAATGGATGTTTAACCTTGGTTTGTATCTGAATTATGATCCGTCACACCTCGTGTGGATGGGCATCGATCCGATTGAAGCAGTTAAGCCGTATATAGATCGTATTCCTCATGCCCAAGCGAAGGACATTCAGGTAAATGCATCTCAAAGAAATTTCTATGGATACCCTGGTAAATCTGTAATACGAGAAAATCCTTGGGATGTTGGTTGGTGGCGTTACAGGGTCCCAGGCCTAGGCGATGTTGATTGGCGCAGATTAATTGATGTTATGTATGAAGGCGGCTTTAACGGAACATTATCAGTTGAACACGAAGACCCGTTATGGGGCGGAACTGAGGAAAAGATCAAAGTTGGTTTGCAAATAGCCTACAAAACACTACGCCCACATATTGTGAATTGAGGCTATTAATGTCTAACCAGGAAATAATCATGTGCGCCCGCTTTCAGGCAAAAAAAGAAAAGCTAGAAGTGCTGAAGGAGCGTCTTCTGGAAATGGTTGAATTTACTTCAAAAGAAGAAGGAAATCTCTTTTATAACTTGCACGTAGATAGCAAAGATTCGACAATTTTCTATTTCTTAGAGGGCTGGAAAAACGCTGAAGCGCTTGCTTTTCACGATCAGACACCGTACGTGAGAGCAATAATTGCAGATGCGCCAGAACTGACAGTAGACGGCATCAAGGTCAACTTTATGACAAAAATTTCCTAATTCTAATTTAGAAATTCCATTTATGGTCGAGTTACCACTCAACAATTTGATTGTCTTCCCACAAAACTCCAGTGGTATCACCGGCATTAAATTCACGGGTTGCTAACCACAATGCACATGCCGCACCTTCTTCAGCGGTGCGAGGCGCATCAGGACCACCCATATCTGTTTGTGAATGATTAGGACAGACCGCATCAACTAACAATCCGCGAGCACCTAAACCTGTTTCATGGGCAAGGTTGCGAACCAGTGCATTTACTCCAGCTTTACTAATTCGATAGGGAGCAAGCCCTCCAGCATTTCCAGGTCCTGACATTCTTCCAAGACATGCTGAGTAAATAATGACGCGACCCTTACGTGCATCTGCCATCGATGGCACTAAACCATTAACAAGAATGAAAACAGAGTCAAGGTTGATCGCCATAACTCTGCGCCACTCTTCATCTGTAGTGCGCAAAGTCTTTGACATCTTTTCGCTCATGACACCATGAGCAAGAATGAGAACATCAGGAGCAGAGTGCTCTGCTGCAATCTGGGCAACGGTTGCGCGGGTAGCAGTTAAATCTTCGAGGTCAACGGCATACGTTGAGAAGTGACCATCTGGGTTATCTCGCTGTAGTGATTGCTGCGCCATCGATAGTCGGCTCTGATCCTTTGCCACCATGACGATGTCATATCCGAGAGCAGCTAACCCCTTGGCATTTTCAAATCCCAGGCCTCTACTGGCCCCTGTAACTATCGCTGTTGGCATGGGTTAAGGGTGGACTAAGTGCGATGGATTTGCAGGGCGAAACAGATGTGGCCAATCTCGCCCCATATGCGCCTAAACGGGTTTATTCATGCGGGCTTTGGCCGATAGGCTAGGCGATGTAACCAATGCAGAAGGAGTTTGCCAGTGTCGGCACAGGATTTTGGTGCAAATGATTGGCTCGTCGATGAGATGTACGAGCATTATCTACAGGATCCTTCTTCCGTAGACCCTGCATGGGTTGAATATTTCAAAACTAATAAGCCAGGTTCTCCTGCATCTTCAAACTCTCCTGCTCCGCAATCTTCTGCAGCAAAGGGTGTTCCACCAATTCCTAAGGCGCAACAAAAAGCAGCAGCACCAGCACCGGCTCCAGTAGCACCAGTTGCCGCTCCTGTTACACCTGCACCTGTTGCAGCTCCAGTTGCTCAAGCAGCACCTGCAGCTCCAGTCTCACAACCAGTTGTTCGTGAAACAACTGCAACACAACCAACTCCTGCAGATCCCGTTGTAAAGCCTGCTCCAGTTTTGATTACACCAGGTGCATCATCACTTGAACCAATCCGCGGAGTTAGCGCTCGCGTAGTTCAATCAATGGAAGCATCACTGTCAGTTCCAACTGCAACATCGGTTCGCGCAATTCCTGCGAAGTTGATGATTGATAATCGAATTGTTATTAACAACCACCTTGCACGTGGTCGCGGTGGAAAGGTTTCTTTCACCCACATCATCGCTTACGCAATGATCAAGGCAGTACGTGCAATGCCAGAGATGAACGCATTCTTTGGTGAACTCGATGGCAAGCCAGCAATTGGAAAGCCAGAGCACATCAACCTTGGTGTTGCGATCGACTTGGCAAAACCTGATGGTTCTCGTCAACTTCTTGTTCCATCTGTTAAGGGCTGCGAAGATTTAGACTTCGGTCAGTTCTGGGCAGCATATGAAGCCGTTATTAAGAAGGCTCGCTCTGGCGCATTAACCGTTGAAGATTTTGCCGGCACAACTATGTCGATCACCAACCCAGGAACACTCGGAACTGTTCACTCAGTTCCGCGTCTTGTTCAGGGCCAGGGATTGATTCTTGGTGTCGGAGCGATGGATTACCCAGCTGAGTTCCAGGGTGCAAGTGAAGAAACCCTAGTAAACATGGCTGTTAGCAAGGTAATTACCCTTACAAGCACATACGACCACCGCATTATTCAAGGGGCGCAATCAGGAGATTTCCTACGTCGCATGCACGAGTACTTGTTAGGTGCTGAAGGTTTCTACGATGAAATTTTCTCAGCGCTTCGTATTCCATACGAGCCAATTCGTTGGGCGAGTGACTTTGCATTTACACGCGATGAAGAGATCAACAAGACTGCACGTGTTCAGCAGTTAATTCAGGCCTACCGCACATTTGGTCACTTGATGGCAGATGTTGATCCACTGGAATACATCCAGCGCTCACATCCAGATCTTGATGTTGTGACACATGGATTAACTCTGTGGGATCTCGATCGCGAGTTTGCAACTGGTGGTTTTGGTGGAAAGAAGTTCATGCCGCTTCGTAAGATCCTTGGAATTCTTCGTGATTCATACTGCCGTTCAGTTGGTGTTGAGTACATGTATATTCAAGATCCAGTTGAACGTAAGTGGATTCAAGACAAGGTTGAAGTTGGTTACGCCAAACTTCCTCGAGAAGAGCAGTTGCGTGTTTTGCGCAAGCTCAACAGCGCCGAATCATTTGAATCATTCCTGCACACTAAGTTTGTTGGACAAAAGCGCTTCTCTCTTGAAGGTGGCGAATCTGTAATTCCACTTCTTGATGCTGTTGTATCTGCAGCTGCAGAAACCGGACTAGATGAGGTTTGCATCGGTATGCCTCACCGCGGACGTTTGAATGTTCTTGCAAATGTTGCCGGAAAATCTGCGGGACAGATCTTCCAAGAGTTCCAAGGACATTACGCAGAGAACCAGGTTCAAGGTTCAGGCGATGTGAAGTACCACCTGGGAACTTCAGGTGTCTTTACCTCTGAGACCGGCGCACAAACAAAGATTTATCTAGCTGCAAACCCATCACACCTTGAGGCTGTTAACCCAGTTCTAGAAGGAATTGTGCGAGCAAAGCAGGATCGCCTGAACGTGAAAAATGCTTACTCTGTAATGCCTATTTTGCTTCACGGAGATGCATCTTTTGCAGGCCAGGGCGTAAACGCTGAAGTTCTACAGCTTTCACAATTAGCTGGATACCGCACAGGTGGAACTGTTCACATCGTTATTAACAATCAGGTTGGTTTCACAACTTCGCCTCATGCATCACGCACATCTCAGTACTCAACTGATTACGCGAAGATCATTCAGGCACCTGTATTCCATGTAAATGGTGATGATCCAGAAGCATGTGTTCGCGTTGCACGTTTGGCTTTTGAATACCGCCAGGAGTTCAACAAGGATGTTGTCATCGACATGATTTGTTACCGCCGTCGCGGACACAACGAGGGTGATGAGCCAAGCTTCACCCAGCCATTGATGTACAAGTTAATTGATGCAAAGCGTTCAACACGTACTTTGTATACAGAAGCACTTGTTGGTCGTGGAGATATCACTCCTGAAGAGGCTGAGGGAATCGCACGCGATTACCAAGAGCAGCTTGAATCAATCTTTGCTGCAGTGAACAACATTGAGCCCGAGCATGATGCAAACTTCAAGGCACCAGTTGCACCTGAAGCAGAAGAGATCAACACAGCAATCTCTGAAAACATCGCACGTGAGATCGCTGCAACTCAACTAGCTGTTCCAGAAGGATTTACTGTTCATCCTAAGTTGACTCCACAGCTAGCAAAGCGTGTTGAGTCGCTCAACGATGCAACAATCGATTGGTCAACAGGAGAAATGTTGGCATTTGGATCATTGCTACAAGAAGGTCACCCAATCCGTCTTGCAGGTCAAGATGCACGCCGCGGAACTTTCTCAAACCGTCACGCGGTTATCGTTGATAAGGAAAATGGAAACGAGTGGACTCCACTTCGTGCACTTATCAAGGATGAGAACCAATTCTTCGTTATCGACTCATTGCTTAGCGAATATGCAGCGATGGGCTTTGAATACGGCTACAGCCTTGAGCGTGAAGAAGCGCTAGTTCTGTGGGAAGGTCAGTTCGGCGACTTTGCTAATGGTGCTCAAACTGTTGTCGATGAGTTCATCTCTTCTGCATTGCAGAAGTGGGGCGAGCGTTCTTCCGTTGTCCTCCTTCTTCCTCATGGATATGAAGGACAAGGACCGGATCACTCATCAGCACGTATTGAGCGTTACTTGCAGCTATGTGCTGAGCAGAACATGACCGTTGCACAACCCGCCAGCCCTGCAAACTACTTCCACTTGCTACGTTGGCACGCAAAGAACCCTGCGCGACGTCCACTGATTGTCTTTACACCTAAGTCAATGCTTCGCCTTAAGGCTGCAGCATCTGCACTGTCAGATTTCACTACTGGTCACTTCCGTCCAGTTATCGGTGATGATTCAGTTCAGAACGCATCACGTGTGATCTTCTGTTCAGGAAAGATTTATCACGACCTAGTTGCAGAGCGCACCAAGCTTGGTGAAACAGGAACTGCAATTGTTCGAGTTGAACTTTTATATCCACTTCCAATCGATGAAATGGTTGCAGAAGCAAACAAGCATCCAAATGCAAACTTGCTCTGGGTTCAAGATGAACCTGCAAACCAAGGTCCTTGGTCACACATCGCTTTGCGCACATCTGATGCGCATGGTGGACATGGATTTGGTGCTCGCACTTTGCGTCGAATTTCTCGTCGTGCGACCGCTTCTCCTGCAACTGGAAGTCATCATCTGCATGAGGATGAGCAAAAAGCTTTGTTGTTGGAAGCCTTTACTCGCTAAAAACTTACTAAAGATGCCCTCGTAAATACGGGGGCATTTTTATTTTGCTTTTCGGTTTTTGCGATATCGGAAAAGAACTACGCCAACTACTTCATTACCTGGAATCCATCCCCAGGTGCGTGAATCAGTGCTTTCATCATTGTCGCCTTGAACCCAATAAATTCCGCCATGTGATTTCTGCAACCGCTTAATTAAGAAGATTCCTGGTCGCTCTTCACGTTCTACAACGACAACCTTGCCCAGAATGCGATCTCCAACCAATGGAGCAAGCCCACCATCAAGCCAAGAAACCAGCAGCCAATCGCCATCCTCAAAGGTGGGGGCCATTGATGATCCTGAGACCCTGACTGTGCCAAATTTGCTCACGGGCGGTAGTCTCGCACTACTAAGTCAGTAAAACTACAAGGCCCATTACTCGCCTTGAGTCGAGAAGGAGAGAAAATGTTTGCACCAAAGACAACTGTCTACGCACACTGCGATCTTCCATGTGGTGTTTACGATCCAGCACAAGCAAAGATCGAAGCGCTTTCTGTAAAGGCATGCATGGAAAAGTACGCGGCTAACACAGATCCAGATTTCCGTTCACGTTCAGTGGCGATCAAGGAAGAGCGTTCACACCAGGTTAAGGAGCACCTATGGGTGCTATGGACCGACTACTTCAAGGCTCCACACTTCGAGGCGTACCCACAGCTGCACTCATTGTTCAATGAGGCAACAAAGCTTGCAGGCGCTGCAGGAACAAAGGGAACTCAGGATGTTGCGGTTGCAGATTCATTGATCAAGAAGATCGATGAGATTGCAGAGATCTTCTGGGCAACAAAGAAGGCGTAGTTAAAAACTTAAGACTTATCGTTTTGAATTAAGTGAAGAGCAGCGGTGCGGGCGAGGAAAGATACTCGCTCCACCGCTGATCTTTTTATTAAAGCCGCTGCTATCTGGCGCTCATTTTCATAGACCTCACATTCAAAGGTCAACTCTTTTCCTGATATCTCAATGACTCGTGAAGTTGCGCGCAAAGATGCACCAATTCCTGCGGGGGATAATGAAATAAACTCAACACTAATGGGAATAGTTGTCTCACCTGGTTCTAGGTAGAGATCTAAAGAAAGTATCGCTGCGTGTTCCATTAAATTAATAAGCAAAGATGGAGCGATGATCGGAAGATCACCAATTCCAATCGCAACAGATGTATCTCCGGGGCGGACAACCATCTCTGTTAACCCAACAGCGCCGAGTACCTCATCATCAGGCAACATGATTAACCCCGACCATTGCTTCCACCATTTAATGGATCATTGGGATCTGAAGAATCATTAAGGAATCGAATCTCCTCTGTGTGCTCAATAGTGACCTCGCGGTGCTCTATCTGGCCAAACTCATCAATTTCAATTGAAATCTCAGTCATGCTGTACTGCGTAACTACTTCAGTAAATGTTCCAGCCATTTGTCCATGAATCTGTCGATAAATTGAATCATGCAGATCTTGCGGAGCTTTTTCATTGCAACTACGGCGCAATGTCTCTTGCATTAACAGACGGACCGCTTGTTCATGAGCAAGCTCTGCCTCACATGCAGGACAGGTAGAGATATGAACTTCGATCAATCCAATTTGTGGTTGCTCGATGCTTCCTTCAATTAATAGAACAAAGGAGTTAAGAACCTCGTTACAAGCCAAGGTGCTCTTATCGTTGAAGAACTGATTGAAACTCATGGTTTAGCCCCCGAACTCTTCTCGGTGGAGTAACCCAGTTCCTTTGCATACTCTGTTAACCGCTCTCGCAACTGTTTTCTTCCCCGGTGCAGACGTGACATCACAGTTCCCGCTGGAACGCCAACGATCTCAGCGATCTCTTTGTAGGAAAACCCTTCAACATCGGCCAAGTACACAGCGATTCGAAACTCTTCAGGTATTTCCTGCAACGCCCGCTTGATATCGCTATCTGGCAAGTTCTCTAGCGCCTCAACTTCAGCGGATTTTCCTTGATCACTTGTGTGCGATGCAGCGTTTGCCAGCTGCCAATCCTCGATCTCGCCAGCGCTTAACTGCGGACGGCGTTGATCCTTGCGATAAGTATTAATAAAGGTTGTTGTTAAGACGCGATACAACCACGCACGCAGATTTGTTCCTGGTTCAAATTGATGAAAGGAAGCAAAGGCTTTCAAATATGTATCTTGAACTAAATCCTTTGCATCATGTGGATTTTTTGTGTAACGCAGCGCAGCTGCGTACAACTGATCGGTGAAGGCAAGGGCATCTCGCTCGAAGCGGACAGCACGATCCGCCGAGCTCTCTTTAACTAGATCCGTTGACATCGCCTAAAACACTATCGCTAAAAGAGGGTTTCTGGCTCTCCCAAAGGCAGTTCGACGATTAAACCTTTTCCATTATTTGCCACCGTATTGACCGCGCTGGAAACGGGATGGGCTTTCACAATTGATTCAGGATTCTCAACCACCATTAGGGATTTCAACTCATTCACATCGGTATTGCGGGGATTGAGCCAGGTATCCCAGCGATCCTGTGGCATAAAGACTGGCATGCGACTATGAATCGTTGCTAGCTCGCCTTGAGCTTCCTGGGTAATAATTGATGCGGTTTCAATAACTTCACCATTAGGTGCTCGCCAACTGCTCCAGATTCCGGCGATCGGAAGTTGTTTCTCATCACGCGCAGAAATATAGAAAGGTTGTTTAGGGGAGTACTTGCCTAACGCGGTTGCCCATTCGTAGTAACCAGTTGCTGGAATCAAACACCGGGTTGCGCGAAATGCATTTCTAAAGGTCGGCTTTTCGTGAATTGATTCGCTGCGTGCATTGATTGCACGCGATTGCGAAGCACGTGCCTCTTGGAAATCTGTCAGCCAAGGACCGATTAATCCCCATGAAACTACCGCTAACGCTTTTTTCGCTTCCGCATCATTGCCCGATTGATCATTGGCTCTGACTATATAAATGGGATTAGTTGGTGCGATATTCCAATTCAGTGGCAGCGAACTTTCAGGAGAGGTGCCAGTTACTGAGAACTGCTCCATAAGCTCGCGCATATCCGCGGTCTGCGCATAACGTCCACACATAATTCAAGGGTATCGCAGGTACCTTCAGCGGTTAGACTTAGGCGATGACAAACAACGCCCACTGGCCCGCGATTTACCGCGGCGCAACACCAGTTGATATCAGCGTTGTCATTCCCGGATCAAAATCTGTCACCAACCGTGCCCTTATTTTGGCGGCTCAAGCAAAGAGCCCATCAGTATTGCGTCGCCCATTAGTTTCGCGAGATAGCGAATTAATGATGGCTGGATTAAAAGCACTTGGAGTCGGGATTGAAGAAAAGACAGTAACTATCAATGCCCTAGAAGAGTTGCAATGGATTGTTACACCCGCTGCTTTGCGTGGTGGAGTAAAGATTGATGTTGGCAACGCCGGAACTGTTATGCGCTTTTTGCCACCACTTGCAGCCCTTGCAACTGGTGAGGTCGCATTTGATGGAGATCCTCGTTCCTATGAAAGACCACTTGGCCCGGTTATTAAGGCGCTAGAAGAGCTAGGTGTCTCCGTTGATCACGATAATCGTTACAGCTTGCCGCTTAAGTTACATGGCACAGGTTCAATCCCTGGAGGAAATCTAACCATCGATGCAAGTGCATCAAGTCAGTTCTTATCTGCTTTACTATTGGTTGCGCCAAGTTTTGATAATGGCATCGTTGCAAAGCATCAAGGTGGATCACTTCCATCAATGCCACATATTGAAATGACGGTAGATATGTTGCGTGATTTTGGTGCAACAGTTGAGATTCATTCAGCAAACCAAAGTTGGAGCGTAAAGCCTGGTGCGTTGCATGGAAAAGATTTAGTGATTGAGCCAGATTTATCAAACGCTGCACCATTCCTATCACTGGCAATGGTGTGTGGCGGCAGCGTGACAATTGCAGATTGGCCAAAGCTAACAACACAACCTGGCGATCAACTCCGTTCAATCCTTACCGCTATGGGTGCAACAGTTTCAATGAGCGATGCTGGTTTAACACTCAAGGGCACCGGAACAATTCATGGCATCGACATCGATCTTCATGATGTTGGCGAATTAACCCCATCTATTGCTGCCTTGGCCGCTTTGGCAGATTCTCCATCTCATTTACGCGGGATTAGTCACCTTCGTTTGCATGAAACAGATCGTCTTGCCGCGCTAACCCGCGAAATTAACGCACTCGGTGGCAATGTTGTTGAAGAAGAGAGCGCACTTCACATCACTCCAGCCCCATTACACGCAGGTGTTTTCCACACTTATGAGGATCACCGCTTAGCAACAGCTGGCGCTGTTCTTGGGTTAGTTGTTAAGGGAATAGAAGTAGAAAACATCGCAACAACCCGTAAAACCCTTCCCGATTTTCCAGGGCTGTGGAGCTCGCTTTTAGTATGAGTCCACGCGAATACGATGAATCAGATGTGCGCATTCGCCCATCTCGTAGCACCCGTCCGCGAAGCAAGGATCGTCCATCACACAACGATGCAATCTCAGCTCTTGTAACAACGGTAGATCGAGGACGTCAGACCTGCATTACCGAAGATGGAACCATCGTTACTGCGATGCGCGCCCGCGAATTAGGTCCAAAATCAGTTGTAACCGGTGACAATGTTTCTTTGGTCGGAGATGTTTCTGGAGTTGAAGGCACTCTTGCCCGAATTGTTGCGGTTCAAGAACGTCGCAACTCTTTAAGTAGAACCGTCGATGATGCAGCACAAGTAGAGCGCACCATCGTTGCCAACATCGATCAACTAGTAATTGTTGTAGCTGCCGCAAATCCAGAGCCTCGCCGCGGATTAATTGATCGCTTTTTAGTGTCAGCATTTACCGAAGGCATTGTTCCTAAAATTGTTGTGACAAAAACAGACATCAGCCAGGTTCCACCATTTCTTGCTGAGTACGCCGAGCTAGATGTCGAAATAATTCATACCGCGATTAAGAGCCAATCTCGTGATATAGATTTAGAAAAACTGCATCAGGTACTAGAAGGCAAGATTTCGGTGTTGGTTGGCCATTCTGGTGTTGGAAAATCAACCTTGATTAACGCATTGATTCCTGAAAGCAATCGTGCAACTGGTGATGTAAACCTTGCAACCGGACGTGGACGCCACACCTCTTCGAGCGCTATTGCACTGCCTTTAATTGATAGTGATGGATGGATTATTGATACTCCAGGTATTCGTGCCTTTGGTTTGTCTCACATCGATAATCAGCGAATAGTTGATGCATTCAGTGATCTATCTGAGGTTGCTGCTAATTGCCTATCTAATTGCTCACATAGTGAAAGCACCTGCAAATTAGATGCATGGGCGGCACCAGATGGTGTTCCAAATCCTCATAGAACAGCACGTTTGGCTAGCCTTCGCTCGTTGCTCGCCGTTAAGGACGCACCTGTAACTCCTGTGGAATAGACTCACACCATTATGAGCACAGCTAATGGTTCAGCGCAGATTCTTGATGATCTCGCCCTTGCCCACGCATTAGCCGATCTTGCAGATGCAATTACCTTAGATCGCTACCAAGCTCAAGATTTAGTAATTGCGACCAAGCCGGACAACACCCCTGTCACCGATGCAGATCGCGCAGTTGAAACCGCAATCCGTGAAGCGCTAGCAACTCATCGCACATCAGATGGTTTAGTGGGCGAAGAGTTTGGAAGCGATAAAGGAAGTTCTGGTCGTTACTGGGTTTTTGATCCAATTGATGGAACAAAAAACTTTATGCGCGGCGTTCCAACCTGGGCAACCTTAATTGCACTTGTTCAAGTCGATGCAGCAGGCAATGAAGAGGTTGTCGTTGGAATCGCAAGTGCACCTGCATTAGCTCGACGTTGGGCTGCAGCAAAGGGACACGGTGCAACGGTTCGCTTCAATGCTGGAAATGCTGAATATGAAATCGGAGATACATCTGGTGATGACTTTGCCTACTCCGATACAGACAGTAATTTTCAGACTCTCGCATTAGCACCCAATGAGAAGAAGATTTCAGTGTCAAAGGTTTCAACTCTTGCTGATGCATCTATTTCATACTCAGATTTTGTTGGTTGGGGAGATCGCATAGAGCCATTCCAAAAGATGCTTGCAGGTGCGTGGAGAACCCGCGGTATCGGAGATTTCTGGTCACACATGTTGGTGGCAGAAGGTGCGGTTGATGTTGCGATTGAGCCATCACTTGCGCTGTGGGATATGGCGGCGTTAGACATCATTGTTCGCGAAGCAGGTGGAAGTTTTTCAAATACAGCTGGCCAGAGTGGTCCATTTGGCGGAAGCGGAGTTTCAACCAATGGCGTACTTCATAACCAAGTTATAAAGGGGTTAAATCCATGAGCCAGCTACTGGAACCAACAACCCTTTCAGTTCAAGGAATGACCTGTTCTTCGTGTGTGAACTCAGTTGAAAAAGCGCTCAATAGTGTTGATGGCGTAAGCGCAACAATTAACTTTGCAACAGAAACAGCACACATTTTGGCCCCAGCTGAAATGAGCGCAAAAGAGTTAATAAAGATTGTTGAAAAAGCAGGGTATTCAGCATCTGTTTTAGCAGATGGCCAATCAATTACCTTGCACAGCAAGAAGTCAGCCCGAGCACTGTTCTTTGCATTTATCTTTGCCGTGCCTGCAGTAACTATTTCTATGGTCATGAGCTGGCACCATCAAATCGATATGTGGGTTCATGATGCATTAGATGCAGCGGGTCTGCCTCATCCTTTGTACTCACCAACGGCATGGGTAGTTATTGCACTTAGTGCTCCAGTTGTCTTGTTAATCGCATATCCAATTCATAAAGCAGCGATTAGAAATCTTAAGCATCCGACAATGGATAACTTAATTTCTATGGGAACACTTGCCGCATTTGGCTGGTCTATCTATGCCAACTCAACTGGTGCCGGCGATGTTTATACCGAAGTTGCAGCAGGTGTTGTCTTCTTTGTAATTTTGGGTCGCTACCTTGAAACCCGCGCAAAAGCTAAAGCCAGCAGCGCTCTTTCATCTTTGCTTGCCCTCGGTAGTAAAGAGGTAACAATCGTTCGTGGGGGATTCCCACTGATAGTTCCAATCGAACAACTACAAATTGGTGATGAGTTTGAGGTACGCCCAGGAGATCGCATCGCAACTGATGGTATCGTTGTTAAGGGTGAAAGCGCCGTTGATAACTCGATGCTTACCGGTGAAACAAAGCCGGTAGATGTTCGTGCAGGATCATCTGTGATTGGTGCTGCTGTTAACCACAATGGCCGTTTAATTGTTCGAGCCACACGAGTTGGAAGTGACACAGAGCTTGCACGAATTACCGCAATGGTTATCAGCGCGCAAGGAACCAAAGCCCCAATTCAACGTCTTGCTGATCGAATTAGCGCAGTCTTTGTTCCGATTGTTACCGCAGGTGCGATCGCTACCTTTGCAGTTTGGTATGCAACTGGTTCAACTCTGACAGTTTCAATTTCGCATGCGATCGCAGTTCTTGTCATCGCATGCCCATGTGCACTTGGTTTGGCTACTCCTGTTGCACTTTTGGTCGCATCAGGTCGTGGTGCTACCCGCGGAATTGTTTTGCGCGAGCCTCGAGTTCTAGAAGTAGCCCGCAATGTAGATGTTGTTGTATTTGATAAGACAGGCACCCTTACTGAAGGTGTGATGCTTGTTCAAGAGGCAACTGTTTCAACCGCAGCCGGTGCTGTTCTAGGCCGTTCATTTGCCGAGATTGTTACCGCAGAGAACATCATCGCATCGGCTCAAGCGATTGAATCCTTGAACAACCATCCTGTTGCGCAATCAATTACACGGCATGCACTAGCGCACAATGCCTCCGCACCATCTATTCCGAGCTCTTCACGTCCCACCTATGCAGTTTCTGATTTCTCGGTGACTCCAGGTTCAGGTGCTGCAGGTCGTGTATCAATTCTTTCTCAATCACCAGTTGTTCTGATTGGTTCACCTGCTGCAGTTGCGCATAGCTCAACGGAGTTTCATCCAGAGATTAAATCAGCAGTTGATCGCGGACAAGCAGCAGGATTAACTCTGGCGGTTCTTGCCTGGGATGGCGTTGCATTGGCTGTCTTTGCAGTGGGAGATCAACTCAAGAGCGACGCAGCACAAACGGTTTCCGCTCTTGTTGATATGGGAATTACCCCATGGCTTGTCACCGGCGATAGCTCCGAGGTTGCAGCAACAGTTGCACAAACTGTTGGGATTGATGCAGCTCATGTTATTTCTCATGCATTACCGGAAACCAAGTTAGAGATTGTTGAGCGGTTAAAGAGTGAGGGTCACACAGTTTTAATGATTGGTGATGGCATTAATGATGCCGCTGCTCTAACCGCTGCAAATCTTTCAATGGCGATGGGAACAGGTACAGATACTGCTATCAATAGCGCTGATATCACCTTGATGAATAGCGGTCTTGGAAGCGTAGTTTCTGCACTGAAACTTTCTACAAAGACCTTAAAGATCATCCGTATCAATATGGGATGGGCTTTGATCTATAACGTAATCGGTATTCCAATTGCAGCGGCTGGGTTGTTGTCACCGTTGTATGCAGCAGCTGCCATGGCGGCAAGTAGTGTGCTGGTTGTTACTAACTCACTGCGTATTAAATAATTTAAATGGGTAAGGGCTCGCTAGAGAGCCGCTTCAACCTCTCTGCGCTTCGCCCTTTTACCCATTTAAATTCACACACCGCTTTGATTTGTTCAGTAACAACCAGTCCGCTGGGAGTATAGATAAAGCAAAAAGGCCCTCTGATGAGGACCTTTTTGTATTGGTAGCGGGGGCAGGATTTGAACCTACGACCTCTGGGTTATGAGCCCAGCGAGCTACCGAGCTGCTCCACCCCGCGTCGGTAGACGTAATCTTATGTCCACACATAGATAAAGACCAAATCCATGCAATTGCTCGCATGAATCTGGCCCTTATCCGTGCAGTTACTTTTTTGTTACTGCATTACTTCTTACTTTGCGCATTGATCGCTGCATCAAGTGCAGACTTCAAACGCTTCTGTGCTTTGTCATACGCTGCAAAATCTCCCTTTGCAAGTGCGGCAAGACCATCTGCATACGCTTGCTTTGCACTTGCTAATGAGTTTGCAAGCGATGAGTTAGTGGTTGTGCCACCTGTTGTACCACCAGTAGTTCCACCTGCAGCAGTTCCGGAGTTTCCACCGAACACCTGATCAAGTGCACCCTTTAATGTGTCGTCATAACCAATTTGATCTCCGAAGGAAACAAGAACCTTCTGAAGCAATGGATATGCAGCGGTGTTTGAAGTCGCCTTCACATATACAGGTTGTACATACAAGAGACCTCCACCAACTGGAAGTGTTAACAAGTTTCCAAGTACAACATCAGAGCCACCACGACGAAGTAGTGACAATGAGTTTGCAACCTCAGGCTTTGCTTCGAAGTTAGAAGCAACCTGTGAAGGACCTGCAACGTTGGTGTTACGAGGTAGTTGAAGAACTGAGATCTTTCCGTAATCAGGACCTGGATCTGAGTTAACAACAGCAAATGCTGAAAGGTTTTCACGACCACCACGTGGAACAAATGGAGTAGTCAATGAGAAGGAAGGCTTCTTAGAACCTGGCATTTGAAGAGTTAAGTAGTAAGGAGGTTGCGCAGATGCGTTAGCGCCAAATGTTGAAGGATCACGAGGTACGCGCCAGAAGTCCTGACCACCGTAGAAAGCTTCAGCTGTCTTCACATGGTACGAACTTAGGATTTCACGCTGTACACGGAAGAGATCTTCTGGGTAGCGAATGTGCTCCAAAAGCTCTGCAGAGATCGCACTCTTTGGCTTTACAGTATTTGGGAAAGCCTTTGACCATGTCTTGAGAACAGGATCCTTCTCATCCCACTCGTACAAAGTCACAGTTCCGTTGTATGCATCAACTGTGGCCTTCACTGAGTTACGGATGTAGTTAACGCTTTGATTTCCCTGCGCAGCAATTGATGCAGAGTTTGCTGTTAACGCATCTGCTGTTGCATTAGAAAGAGTTGTCTGACGTGCATATGGATATCCAGCACTTGTTGTGTAGCCATCAATGATCCACATGATCTTTCCATCAACCAACGCTGGGTATGGATCTCCATCAAGAGTTAACCAAGGAGCAACCTTTGATACACGTTCACGAGGGTTACGTTCAAAGAGAATCTTTGAATCCTTGTTGATCAAGTTAGAGAGAAGAATTCTCTGCTCCTGATACTTCAGGGCAAATACAACCTTATTCAGTAGTGAACCAACTGGAACTCCACCCGTACCGGTGTATGTGTAGTTGCGCTGACCATTTGCAGAGGTGTCATCTGGGTAGTCAAACTCAACTGGAGTATCTGTCTTTACACCACCAATGATTGAGTAATCAGGAACATTTTCACCAAAGTAAACACGTGGTTCAAACTTTCCAAGCGCTCCTGTTGGTGGAAGGTTTCCGACTGTAAAGGAAGGCTTTCCATCAGCATCGCGCTCATTTCCGTATGCTGCAACAAAACCAAAACCATGTGTGTACACAAGGTGGTCGTTAATCCAGTTACGTGAAGGGTTACCTTCAATATTCAACTCACGAACAGCCACAACAACATCACGTTTCACGCCATTTACTGTGTAGCGATCAATATCAAGTGACTCAGGGAAGCTGTAGTACGGGCGAATCTGCTGGAGTTGTCTAAATGTTGGTGACAAAACATTCGGATCCATTAAACGAATATTGGCAATTGTTGCTGCATCATCTGCAAGCTGGCCAGTGTTTGTTGAATCAGTTGCCTGGTAATCGCTTACAGAGACATTATCCAAGCCGTATGCAGCTCGAGTTGCATCAATATTTCGCTGAATGAATGGTGCTTCCTTAGAAGATTCACTTGGCTTTACTTGGAACTGCTGAATAGCTCCTGGGTAAAGACCCGCGATCAATACTGATGAAACAACCAACAGCGCTGTACCTGCCGCTGGAAGTACCCATGAACGACGAACAATGTTTGCAAAGAACAAAAGCGCACAGATCAAAGCGATACCAGCAAGGATCGCCTTGGCTGGAAGAACAGCGTTGACATCTGTGTAGGTAAGACCGGTAATCAGCTTGCTCTCCTTAAGAGCAAGTGCGTAACGATCAAACCAGTAAGCAACAGCCTTTAACAGAACAACAAGACCAAGAAGAATGGAGAGCTGAACGCGGGCTGCAACAGTTGTGCGATCTTCCTGAACTTGAAGGCGAATCCCTCCATATAAGTAGTGAACAGCTACAGATGCAAGAATCGCAAGAATTGCGGTGGAAATTCCCCATGAAATAAGTGTCTGCCAGAAAGGCAAACGGAAAGCAAAGAATGAGATATCCATGTTGAACTGTGGATCTTTAACACCAAATGGAGTTGAGTTCTTAAACAACAACCAGGTGCTCCACATTTGCGCACCAGCTGAACCGGCAAAGTAAAACAGTGCAGCTGATAGACCTAAAAATAGTGGGCGACGAATTGGTTCAACCTGTGAACGGTAACGCTCGAGATTGTCTGCCTCAATACTCATTGGTACATAGAGCGGACGACGCTTGTACGCCAATAAAACGTTAAACATCACAATCAGCGATGTCACTAATCCTGCGACAACAAACATCGTTGCCTTAGTTGTCAGAATTGTTGACCAAGTGCTTGTGAAGTTAACTGATTTAAACCACAACCAATCAGCGTAGAAACCACTGAGTGCTGTGAAGATCGCACCTGTGATTACAAGAATTCCAATCGTTAATGCGAGAGGGCTCTTGCGGCCTTTGAGTTGGAAGGATGGGCGTTGAAACTGGGGGTTATTCGTCATGGGGCAAAGTTACTGCAAGGGCAATTGCCTCACCAATCAGGAACCTTGTGAGGCAGGCCAGAAAGGTGAATACCACCTGAGAGTTAAACCCAAAGGGCTACCTCCTGCACACAAGTTGCAAAGGGTTGGCTTTTATCGCCCGCTTCGCTCCAAATAGTTAATAGCTTGTGCCAATGTCGCAACAGTGACCACTTTTATCCCATCTGGAACATTGCTGATCTCATCAGCGTTATCTACCGGTGCAAAGAAGAGTGTGGCTCCGACTTTTTTAGCCGACATGATCTTTTCATTAATGCCGCCGATTGCACCGACTACACCGCGCTCTGTAATTGTTCCGGTTCCTGCAATATGACGACCATCCAATAAATCCTGCTCCGTCAATAACTCAACAAGGCCAATTGAAAAAACCAATCCACCACTAGGGCCACCGGTTTCGCCGACCTTGAACTTAATCTTTGTAGTATCCAATAATTGTGCGCGTTCCACTCCAGCAGCTTTTGTACTAGCCATAATCTCTGGATGGGCTTGCAGATAGTTAACGGCAGCAACAATTGCTTTATCTTGCGAATTCACCATGTCTTCTTTAGCTTGCTTGCTTTCCTCTTCTGCGGTTACACCAGGTGGATAGATCGCAGATTTTGGATAAACGGCTCGATCCCCACTAATCCATGAGTAAACAATCTCTGGACCAAAGATCCAGGTGTCAGGATTAGTAACTCTGATCGACATTAAATCAATGCGTCCAGTTGCTGGATAGTTTTTCAGATCCTTAAATGTGATTACACCCTTGAAAATATTTTGTGCTTCACCAGGAAGAACAATTGCAAATGGCAGTGGCGCAATTGTTGCAAGTGCAAAGAAGATTCCTAAAGTCCAGGTTACAAATCGAGGAAGGCGTGAGAATCTCATCATCCGAAAGTTAAACATTGGCGCGAGATTAAATCGGCGACCTAGTTAGATGACCCAGAGTCGATAGAACCACCATCAAAGAATCCATCATCTAATCCATCAGTATCGTCAGAGCCAGCCACCGCGGATGTAGTAATGATCGCCGCTCCGCCCGATGATGCATCACGTGCTTGGGAGTCTCGAAGTGAATCCTGAAAACGTTGGAACTGTCCAACAGATCGCTGAGTTTCTTGCTGAAACTTTCCTTGGAACTTTGTAACCCATACGACATACACCAGAGCACCGATGAGTCCAACAGCGGGAACTACCCACCAGATTAATGCTGCGAAAGCGTTGGACATGGGCCCAGCCTACTAGTTAGTGCTGTGCAGCGCAGACCAGTGTCGGGAATGCAACTCTGGGAATGAAATGGCATGCGGAATTGTTCCAACACTGGGAGGATTGATCCATGACACCTTTTGGCTTCACACCAGGAAACTCAGATGACTCTAATGAGCCAGTTGATTTTGCTGCCATGATGCAACAGATGCAGCAACAGATTCAAGAGCAGTTCTCAAAGCTGGGAATCAATGCAACAGGTTTTGGTGGTTCTACTGAAGCCCTTCCTAAAAACCTTGTTCGCGACACCGCTAAGAAGTTTGCGACCGCGCAAGGCTCTGCACCAATTGGCGCAAATGATGTTTCTGATGTGGAACAAGCATTTTCTATTGCAGAGCTATGGCTCAACGATGCAACTTTCTTCCCACAATCTCCCAATGTGGGAAATTCTGCGCTAGCTCGCACCGATTGGGTCGATACGACCTTGGCGGGATGGCAAACAACTGTTGAACCGCTAGCAATCGGTTTGTCCTCTGCAATTGGTGAACTACTTAAGCAAGCCGGTACAGGTGATGGATCACCTCTTGGTGGAGATGATCCATCTCGTCAGGAGAACATGCAGCTTCCAATCGGAATGATCTCTGCACTTCTGAACTCTTTTATTGGTTCTTTGATTGCAACACAGCTTGGACAAGCAATTGGGGGGTTAGCTGGCAAGGTGACTGGTGCACATGATGTGGGCTTACCGCTGATTGATGCTGCTTATCCGACCCTTGTTCCTCAAAATATTAAGGAATGGGCTACTGATCTTGATATTCCAATGGATGAGGTTCGTATCTTCCATGCCTTGCGCGAAGCAGCGATTGCACGGTTGTTTGCTCATAACCCTTGGTTAGTGTCGTACATTCGCACAGCGATTACCGATTACGGCAAAGGCATCAACATTGATATGGATGCGATTCAAGAACAAGCACAACGCGCACTTGAATCAGGCAATGGTTTTGATCCATCTAACCCGGAAAGTTTCACAATCGCGCTCAATGATGGAATTTTCACACCACAAGAATCGCCTGCACAGCGTGCTGCGTTAACTAAGTTAGAGACAGCTCTTGCATTAATTGATGGATGGAGCGAAGAGGTTGTTGCACTTGCTGCAGGTGATCGTCTTCCAAATATTGCAGCGCTTCAAGAAACATTGCGACGTCGTCGTGCAACATCTGCACCGGCGCAACAACTCTTCTCTTCGCTCTTAGGTTTACAGGTTTCACCACGACTTGCACGTGAAGCGACAGCTTTTTGGAAGCAGGTTCGCGAGTTAAAGGATGTTGAATCACGTGATCGTGTGTGGAGTGGAATTCTTCCAACTGCAGATGATCTATTAACACCCGAGAGTTTCATGAAGAGCCTTGAAGTGCCTGATGATCTCTCTGGATTGCTCTAGAAATCCGTTGCGTTGCCCTAGAAATAGAAAAGCGAACTCCCCGGTCACTTGCTCTAAGTCAGCCTTCCCCTTGCTGACGTAGAACTGTTATCCGAGGAGTTCGTAGTCGTAAAGTAAGTCTTTCGGGACGGTTTATCAAATGAGCGCGACGTTGACAGAAGGTGTTTTTCTCCGATAGTGGAGATTTTTTTGGGTCCATATTTGGCCAAACATTTACCCGTAATTGTTGCCATTTCATCTGGCTACTATGTTTTCTTCTGCGAGAAAAAGAAATCGCGTCATCGATCCCTCAATCTCTCAAGGTTTGGTTGAGAGATGTCCTACTATTTTTCAATGACCATCCACCAGGAGAATTTTCCAGGACGGGAAAGCTCTCACGCTTTTATTGAGCCGACATTAGATGGCGAAACTCTGCCTGGAATCTCAGAGGGCGAGATCATCGTCATCAGATCCACCCGCAGAAAGAAAAATATCTCCGCATATCGCCAAGGTGGACGAATCGTTGTCTCAATTCCCGCCCGTATGAGCAAGGCGGATGAGCGAGCGATGGTCCCCGAGATGGTTGCCAAGATCCGTGCCCAGGAGGCAGCGGCCACGATGAGCGAGGAACGGCTTTCCAGCAGGGTTGATGAGCTGCTGACCGAGCTCGCCCCTGAAATCTCTCTGCGTCCTTCCTCTATTAATTGGAGAGGAATGCGCGAGCGCTGGGGCTCCTGCACCAGCACCGATCGAACAATCCGGATCTCAGACCGGCTGAAGGGGGCGCCCGACTATGTTCTGGATTATGTCCTCTTCCATGAGGCGATCCACCTCCAATTCTTTGACCATGGAGCTGAGTTCAAGGCGCTCCTGTCCCGATTCCCTCTTGAAGCCCAGGCTGAGGCGTATTTGAGCGGATATGAGGCGGCCGAGAACGCTTTGACCGCCCCAGAAGCTCTTAAAAAACTTCTAAATAAAGGTGCGTAGTTAGGCTCATTTGAGCGTGTTGACGAGTAACCTCATACACGAACGCCTGCCCCACACGGGGAGCATCCCGACGGGATCGCAAGCGTCGATAGGAGGAAAAGAATGACTGCAGAGACATACAAAGGTGACGCTTACTGCGTTAAGTGCAAAGAGAAGCGTGAATTCGAAGGAACTGTAAAGGTTTCTGACTCTGGTCGTCGCATGGCACAAGGCATCTGCCCAGTGTGTGGCACCAAGGTCAATCGCATCCTTGGCAAAGCACAGTAATTAAATTTCGTTCCGCGTAAGTGAGCTCTCGTTCACTTGCGAACGTCTAGCGTTACAAAAGGCCCTCGCACTATCCGGTGCGGGGGTCTTTTGCTTTGCCATTTAATTGAAAACCGAGCTATCAGATTCAGCAGACAGGCAATTCCACACCGAATTACTCCCGCTTCTTCTTTTTATCCATCCACTATCCCTGATGGTTTTAATCTTCTCACTGGCTTCGGCGACTTAAGAGCCAGGATTCAGTTAACACCAAGAAGAGCAATCCTTTGGGTGTTTGGAACAACTCTCTCGGTAACTAAACACTCAACCGCTCCACAGATTTGGACACCCATTATCTGAGCTGCACTCGCCAACTCCATTGTTCGGGGATGAGCACATATACCGAGAATAAAGATGAAACACCCTTAGCGGAAACAGAAAGAGAAACAGAAACACAATCTCAAAAAGCAAGACGTAAATATGTTCGAGGCTCTCGACCAGCACGGGTAACACGAATCTCCATTGAACAATCACACCTTGAGTCAGCAGCGCCATTAAAGCCCCGGCTAAAAAACGGAGTTCACTTGAGTGCACCAATTGCAGAGGTTGAACAATCACTCATAATCGCAACAGCACATCGTGCGATCACAATTCATCATCCCGGTGCACGAGCGATCATTGCAAAGTTTGATGGCGAGCATTGCGCAGATGAGATTAGTGATGAGATCAATGCACCAGTAGAAGTTGTTGAAAATGTCATTACTCAATTGTTGAATGCGCAGTTGCTTGATGTAACTAAGTCAAAGGTTCGGTTACACAATCGCTTTCATTCACCGATTGCGGAAAGAGCTGCCCATACAGAGGATCAAAGTAATGATGCTTCATATCGCCAACTGCAGCAGCGAATGGTTTCCGAGTTAAGTCAGACAACGTGGGTCGAGGGAGTTGTCGATGGTGGCGTGGAACTACTGTCATCTCGTCAGAATTTTGGCGTTGAGATCTACGGAAGCAACCGCGTAGCAACTCTTATTTATAACGCTTTATTGGCAAGTGGTGTGACTAACACCAGATTTTCGCTGACCTCTCGCAGAGGAAATACCCCAATTGGGGATTCGGATTTGGGTACAGGAGTTTTGCGTACAACTGATTATGGATTGAACTATGTATCACGTTTAGAGGAGCTATCGCGAGAATGGTCGCTATTTCCAACTCCATCAAAGAATGTGAAGGGCAGCATTAAGGCGTTAATTCCCGAGCGGAATTTACGCATAGTTGTTGGTCGATATCCATCCGAACTTGTTGATCAATTAATGCGCGATGGGATTGATCATCTATTTGTTGGAGAGATTGTTGGTGGGGCTGCGTTATGTGGCCCGCTAGTAATACCAGCGAAATCTCCTTGTAATAGTTGTGTGGAACTAGGAACCTCTGAGCGTTTTGGAATCGATCAGCTGCAACCTCTTGTTGGACATTGCGATGAACTTCCGGTTTCTGTCGGGTTTCAAGTTGCTGGTGTTGCTACCCATGCCGTCCTGCAATTTATTGATACAGGAACAAGTGAGTTCATCGGTTCGCAACTGACATTTGATTATCAATCTCCGGTTCGTGGGGGAGTCACACGGTATGCGCGCCACCCCAAGTGTTCATGTCAATGGATGTGAATGTGCAGTATCCACAAGACCGCAATGGGTGCAATTAATTGGAGGGTAGCGGATTACTTTTCACATCAATTTAGTTTTATCCACAATCACAGAAAGAGGAAATATGAAAAAAGTAATGGAACGTGCATTTTCAGCCGAGATCGCTCTTCGACAAAAACTAATCACGATGCAAGATTCATTCTTTGCTCGTCTTAAGGATGATCGCGGAGATGTGCCTGGTTGGGTACTTGTTGTATTGATGACGACCGGCTTAGTAACAGCAATTTGGACTATTGCTGCTCCTCGACTAACTGCGATTCTTAAGAACTCTCTGGATTCAATGAATGGGATTCGTTAGATGTTTGCCCGCCTTCGAAAACACCTAAAGCGTGAGGATGGCAATGTTGAAAGCGCCTTAGTCATCATTCCTTTAATGATTCTCTTTTTAATTGGCGCTCAGATCATTGCTGCAACAAACATGCGAAACGCCGATTTAGCAATGGCTCAAGGCGATGCAGCAGCACGTGCGATCTCTCAAGAGTTTCACCCTGATGATGAAATTGTTGAGATAGGTGGAAGAGTTGAAAAGATCCGCGTTTTGGTAACCCATCGCTCTCACACAGTTCCGCAATTAGTTCCGGGGTTGATTGAACTAATGGGAGGCGCACCTGTCACCGATGTAGTTGGCGTTGCTGTTGTTGAGCCCATTAATAAATGAGGGCCAAGAATCTAGAGGGCAATTGAAATGAATTGGAAAGTTACAAGGTTGGGCTCTCGCCTGAGAGCATGTTTTTCTCAAGAAGATGGTGGAGCAATAGTTGAGTTTGTTGCCCTCGCAATACCGCTATTTATTCCGATCTTTATCTATCTCAATAGCTTCTCATCCGTCAGTGCTAATGAGCAGATAGCACGTTCAATGGCTCGTGAAGTATTAAGAGTGTATGTAATCAGCGAAAATGATGGTGCAGCACAGGAGATTTCGGGCAGGGCAGCACAGTTGTTAGCGAGGCAATGGAAGTTAAGCGATACAGAGGTTGCTTCCTTGCGCACAACAATGGATTGCTCTCACTTTCCATGTTTGACGGCCAATGGTCGAATCAAACTAACCCTTTCCTTTATTGATGATGAAACACAACGAAAGGTTTCAGCAAGTGCGCAAGAGCATCTCAGTCCGTGGCTGTAAATCACATGGACAAATAAGAATAATGCTAAGGAGGAGATTGAATTCTGAACGGGGATCAATCTCCGTCGTAGTTATCGGTCTCTTTGTGATCACCGTGGCTTCCCTTATGGTGATGACAGATGTTTCCGCGCTTATTGTTGCAAAGCGCTCATTGGTTCAAGCCACCGAGGCGGCGGCACAACGCGGTGTTCACACCCTTGATAAGAGCGAGTATTACCAGGGTAAAGGAAATATGTTCACTGCACCTCTAGCTATTGCAACGCAGCGGGAACATCCAACAGTTCCAATCGATTGTTCCCGAGGAGGTGTAGAAGTTCTCTTGGAACTTAACTCTTGGAGCAATGATGAAAGCGATATGAAGTGGCGGCAGTTAAAGGGAGTTCAACTCACTAGCTTTTCCTGTGATGGTGCTTCACTAGAAATCAGTACACGTTCCGAGATGAAACTTCCCTTCAAAGTTCCATTTACGACTACAGATTCAGTTTTCCTGACAGCAACCGCTGGCACCACAAACAAGGTTCAAGAGGGTTTCTATTTGTTTGGCATTAGGCTTCATTAAATATTGAGTACAGAATATTGAGGCGTTCGCCTGCCCTTGCTGAGTTGGCTATCCTTATCCCATGGCCGCACGCGAGTATCAATTAGAGATAGATGCGATTGATGCGACCCTTGTTTCAATTGAAAAGGTTTTAGATCTACCAAAGCTGCGTAAGCAAGCAGATGAGCTTGAGGTAGAGGCAGGCGTTCCTAATCTTTGGGATGACCCAGAGGCGGCACAAAAGATCACGAGCCGTTTGTCTCAAGTTCAATCAGAGATTGCAAAGTTATCAGGGCTTCGCCAACGTGTTGAAGATTTGCCGATCCTCTTTGAGTTAGCAGCAGGAGAGCCAGGCGGAATTGATGACGCTGAGAAAGAGTTGGATGCGGTTAAGAAATCTGTCAGCGAGTTAGAGGTTCAAACTCTTTTGAATGGTGAGTACGACGATCGCGATGCATTGATCACTATTCGCTCCGAAGCAGGTGGTGTAGAAGCAGCTGACTGGGCTGAAATGATTATGCGAATGTATTTGCGTTACTGCGAGCGTCACTCATTTAAGGTTGATGTGCTTGAAACATCGTATGCAGAAGAAGCGGGAATCAAATCAACAACCTTTAAAGTTTCCGCACCATATGCCTACGGAACATTGTCTGTTGAGCAAGGCACACACCGTTTAGTTCGCATCTCTCCATTTGATAGCCAGAGCCGACGCCATACATCATTTGCTGGTGTTGAAGTAGTTCCTGTTGTTGAACAAAGTGATCACATTGAGATTGATGAAAAAGAGATTCGCGTTGATGTGTATCGCTCTTCAGGTCCTGGTGGCCAGGGAGTTAATACAACCGACTCTGCTGTGCGATTAACCCATATTCCCACTGGGATTGTGGTCTCCTGCCAGAATGAACGTTCTCAGATTCAAAACAAGGCAACAGCTATGGCTGTATTGCAATCAAAGCTTTTAGAACGCCGTCGCCAAGAAGAGCAGGCAAAGATCAATGCGCTCAAGGGTGATAACTCAGGTTCGTGGGGAAATCAGATGCGCTCTTATGTATTAGCGCCGTATCAAATGGTGAAGGATTTGCGCACCGATTATGAAACAGGAAATACATCTGCGGTGTTGAACGGTGAAATTGATGAATTTATCGAAGCCGGAATTCGCTGGCGCCGTAGTTCGTAATTCCTGAGAAACATGGTAATTCGAGGAATCTCACACTTTCTTCAGGCTCAAACTCGCGTTAGATCCGAGTATTTCCGCCTGACTTCCTTAAACTAAGCGCAGGTCGAAGGTGGTTCCCCGAACTCCACCCCGCAGATGCAATGGGAGATTTAATGATTCGCTTCGAGAATGTCACCAAGATTTATCCAGGTCAGGAGCGCCCAGCTCTTGATTCTGTAAATCTTGAAATCGTAAAGGGCGAGTTTGTCTTCCTTGTCGGTCTTTCAGGTTCAGGTAAGTCAACCTTCTTGCGCCTTGTTCTTCGCGAAGAGCGTCCAACCTCTGGTGCGATCCATGTTGCTGGAAAAGATCTTGGAACGCTCTCAAAGCACAAGGTTCCTGAGCTTCGACGTTCAGTAGGAACTGTTTTCCAGGATTTCCGTTTGCTACCAAACAAAACAATTTCTGAAAATGTTGCCTTTACTTTGCATGTTTTGGGGTACTCGCAAAAAGAGATTAACCGCGAAGTTCCTGAAGTTCTTGAACTAGTTGGTTTGGAAGATAAGGGCGATCGTTTGCCATCAGAGATTTCAGGTGGAGAGCAGCAGCGTGTAGCGATTGCTCGCGCATATGTAAGCCGCCCACCAATTCTTATCGCTGATGAGCCAACAGGAAACCTTGACCCAGCAACATCTGTGGGAATCATGAAGTTGCTTGATCGCATTAACCGCGAGGGCACAACAGTTTTGATGGCTACACACGATGCAGGCATCGTGGATCAGATGCGCAAGCGCGTTATCGAGCTCGATGGTGGACATGTAATCCGCGATCAGGTTCGTGGTGTTTACGGGTACACGGGTTAAGGGCGGGGAGAGAGAACATGCGCGCACGGTTTCTTCTAAGTGAGGTCCGAATTGGCCTTCGTCGTAACTTAACTATGACCTTTGCTGTTGTTGTGACCACAGCGATTTCACTGTCATTGCTTGGTATAGGCCTTCTTTCAAATGCTCAAGTAGGAGCGATGAAGGATTATTGGTATGACAAGATCGAAGTTTCAGTATTTTTGTGTGGAAATCTCTCAGACTCTCCATCATGTGCAGCAGGTGCTGTAACCGCTGATCAGCGTTTGGCGATTCAGCAGGATCTACAAGAGATGACAGTGGTCGATAGCGTTTTCTATGAATCACAATCACAAGCATTTGTTCGCTTCCAGGAACGTTTCAAAGATTCAGCGATTGCACAAAATGTGACAGCAGATCAGCTTCCAGAGTCATTCCGCGTAAAGCTGAAGGATCCAGAGCAGTTCTCGGTAATTGTTAGTGCATTTAGCGGTCGCCCTGGTGTTGATGTGGTTCAAGATCAACGTGCGATTCTTGAAAAGTTCTTTAAGTTATTGGCGGTTCTTCGAAATGGTGCGCTAGCTGTTGGCTTGGCATCTGTTTTAACTGCTGCGCTCTTGATTTCAAACACCTTGCGTATTGCGGCATTTAACCGTCGCCGTGAAACAGGTGTGATGAAACTTGTAGGCGCATCATCATGGTCGATCCAACTTCCATTCTTGCTCGAAGGTGTTATCTCAGCTGTAATCGGTTGGGGATTAGCAACTGGATTGCTTGCAGGATTGAAGAGCGTGGTTGATTCACGTGTTGCTCCGCTTCTGTCCTTTACTAACTTCTTTGGGTGGCGTGAAGTCTGGGTTTCATCGGCGTACTTGCTAGCCACAGGCTTGGTTGTTTCAATCCTGGCTTCAGTGATTACGCTGCGCCGTTACCTTAAGGTTTAATTAACCTACTTAGAGGCGGTGATGCGGCATGGTTAAAGAGATAGGCCGCAAGGTCATTGCTCAAAACAAGAAGGCTCGTCATGATTACTCAATCGCAGATGTGATTGAGTGCGGTTTGGTGTTGACCGGTACTGAAGTTAAATCACTTCGCGCAGGACGAGCATCCCTTATCGATGGTTTTGCCATGGTCAACAATGGCGAACTGTGGTTGATGGGTGTTCACATTCCTGAATACACCGAGGGAACGTGGACAAACCACACTCCTCGTCGTGATCGCAAACTTCTTGTTCACAAACAAGAGCTGAACAAGTTAATTGGAAAGCTCAAGGATTCTGGAACAACTTTGGTTCCCTTGCAGTTGTATTTCAAGGATGGAAAAGCCAAGGTCGAAATCGCAGTTGCCAAGGGTAAGAAGGCCCATGACAAGCGTGAAGCGATCAAGGAACGCGAGGCAGATCGTGAAGTCTCACGTGTTGTTTCACGCGCATTGAGCGGTAAGGCCTCACGCGCTGCCTCAAAATACGAGGATTAACACCTTCTCTCTTTTCTGATTTACACTTACTTCACCGCCGCTTCGTTACCTCAATTTTTGAGGCACACTGGCGACGGCGCAGAAAATTGACAATTAAATAGGGGATAAGAAATACGTTTCTTTTTCTCCAAGTTGTAAGTGTGAAAGCACTTTAAATCTTGGGGGTGAACGGTCTCGACTTTGGATGTTGAGGCAGGGGAAGCGGGCCGAGGAAGCCGGAATGATCTCGTTAACCAATAATCCGTGCAAAAAAATAACTGCAGACGTTAAATCGTCTGATTACACACTAGCTGCATAAGCTACTGTGAATCCGTTAGCCCAGGTGCCGCTCTCGACCTGGGATCTAGCGTCGACTAGGGGGCTTTTCACTTCATTGGTGTTGCAGACGATGAAGGAGAACAGTTTTGCAACTGAGTCTGTCGATGAAATGTGTGTAAAAACATCGGGACTGAGAAAGCGATAGTCACACTACGCCCGTAGAAGCCCTGTTTGAATACCGAAGGACCCGGGTTCGATTCCCGGCACCTCCACAACGAATGAGGAGTATGAAAGTGCTTGCATTGTCATACATCCGAATGAGGCGTGGTGGTTGAGCGCTTTAGCGCAAAACCTCCACAACGTTTGAAAAGTTGAACCTATCGGCTCTACCTTTTATTGCTCGTAGATTAAATCAGCACCCTTGCGTTCGAAAATCTGTGATGGTTCCTGACTAACTCTTGACCAGAGTGCCTTCCAATCAGCACCCTTTACTTCCATTTCAGATCCGCTGCCCCATTGACGACCGTAGGCGTCAGCACTTTCGAAAATCAGTGAGAAATACATGTATGTCGCGTGATCGCCTATTTCAACGCGACCCATATGAACATCGGAAATGCCAAGCTTCAATGCCTCAGCTTTGATTTCATCCATGTATTTAGCAGCTTTAACACCTTGACCGAACTTAACCTCAAAATAAAAGTTCGCAAATACGCGCTTTCCCATGACTATCCCTTTCGTTAGATGAGTAAGCCAAACAGGTTTATTACACAATTGGAAGAGGGGTAAGCGGGAAATCTTCATGCCCGCCCCCGCACAGTCGATCTAAACGCAGCTCCCAAGTGAACAAACGATTATGGTTTGGGCGAGTCAAGGGAATTTCTACTATTTCTCTGTACTTTACTCTGAAATAAAGTGGAAGCGGAGAGCCACATGGCCAAAGAGTTCAAGCACATCAGTCACAAATTAATTGACACATTAAGCGACGGTGTTTTTTCCATAGCGCTAACACTTCTGGGACTTGATGTTGTTAGCTTGGTGCATGAAATAAGTGAGAGTGAAGACTTTAACGGTGCAATGTTTGAGAATTGGCCAACTTTTCTCGCTTATGTTCTTGGCTTCGTTGTCTTATTTTCTTGGTGGTATCAGTATCACGTCTTGGGGCAATATGTTGTTGGGACGAATGCAACGATTGTGTGGAACCACGGTTTAACAATGGCCTGGGTTGCTCTAATGCCATTTGGAGTTGCAATCCTTGCTGAAAATTTAAGAACTCCAAATATGAAATGGGGAGTTTTCTATTTTGGTATTTGTCTTTTTGGTCAGTATTGGACCTCGGTTCTTCAGCGAATTGTGGTGAACCTATTTAGGGGCGACACCTCTATCACTTGGACAGATGACTTCCTCTTAACAGGATTGTCGAAAAGGGATCAAAATCGAGCACTTGTAATTTTCCTTGGAGTTCCTGCCTTGTTAGGATTCGTCTTTGTATCCCTTTGTTTCTTCAATCCTTGGGTTGCACTGGTTGGATACACGGTTTATATCTTCACGACACTTAATCCAGTAAAGAGCCTTAACAGCTTGTTGCCTAGATTCGTCAAGTTAATTGGGTGAGTGCTGAATAATTAGTGCTGACCCGCAGGTCCGTTCCCATCATCTCCAGATGAGCGACCGTTCTTGCGTGAAAATCCAAGCTTTGCGATTAAATCCTTAGCGAAGAAGAACTCTGGGAAGTACTCGCGTCGTAAACCGATGTAACAGGTGATGATTGAGAAAAGCCCAATAACTCTTGGGATGAGTGGCAAGCCAGCAATCAATAGGAACTGTACGCCGATCAAGGTTCCAAAAGCCACGAGCAGTAAGTGGATAATTCTGCGCAGCACATTGAGAATTGAGATCCAGATCGATGAACCTACATTAAGTCGCGTATGAAAAAAGCGAGAAGATAAAGCGATTGAAAGCGGTCCCGCCAGTAAGGCAATGAGAAAGAGAATTACGACAACGATCGCTAGTGACTCCACTTACCGGCCCCAATCAGTTCTAATTGCCGCAAACAAGATCATATCTTCGCGGGTGCCATCATCTTGTAAACACTTATCGCGCATGATTCCTTCTTGCATGTATCCAGCATTCTTTAAAACCTTAAGTGATGGAACATTGGATTCAACAACTAAAGCTTCAATTCGGTGAAAGCCGATCGTTTCAAAACCATACTCAGTCATTAATCGGGTTGCAGCAGTTGCAACACCTTTGCCGCGCACATCAGCAGTTATCCAATATCCGATCTCAGCCTTAGAATCATCAAGATCTAAGGTGTGAAAAGACAATGCCCCTGCAAACTTTCCATCGTACTCAAGTGCCAATTGCAACTCGGTACGCATAGTGAAGCCATTAGGTGAACGCTCACGAACATAGTGTTCGGCATTGGCCATCTGATAGTTGGCAGGAATGCGAGTGAACTTAGGAATTATTGGATCCTGAACACCCTCATATATAGGAATGATGTCCCGCTCTTCAGGCTTGCGAAGAGTAATCAACCCATACTGCAGGGTTGGTACTTCGGTAGGCCACCAGATCATTGCTGAAGTATGGCAGTTCACCAATTAGATGGCATCAAGTATTGGCCGCGCTGGCACGAAGAATTGCTTTCCGACTGGAGATTCCCATGTGCATGATCCATCGGCATTGCTCTTCAGCTTCCACCCACCGTGAGTTTTCATTCGATGGTGACGACGACATAGCAGCCCAAGATTTGCCGGATTTGTCTCTCCGCCACTTTCCCAACTGTGGGCATGATCAATATCTGCAAGTTGTCCCGATCTTCGACATCCTGGGAATCGACAGGTTCGATCGCGAGCTAGTAAATAATCAACTAGTTCTTGTGGAGGAATGTATTTTTCTCGACCAAAATCTAAAAGGTTTCCAGTAGTTGGATCACTCACAAATCTTTGCCACGTACCATCTGCCGCTAACTTTCGTGCAACAGATGCGGGAATAGCTCCATATCCAGCAAGTTGCCCTGGATTTTCCGCTAATCCCAACAAGGTAGGAAGATCAACGGCAACACTAATTGTGATTGGACGACGATGAGGACGAACATCATCTGCCATCGCGCCTAATGCTTGAGATGCAATAGCTGTAAGGGCATCAGCACGTTTCATATCTGCAGAAAGCATTGACCACTCTGCATCGACCTCATCCTCCTGATTTCTCTTGAGAATGTAAGCCTCGATTGATTTCATCACTGTTTGAGCATCCTCGGCTGGCAAAATCGCAACAACCGTTGCCATTCCATCAGCTTCTGGATAACAGGAAACCCGTCGTGAATCACGTGCACGATCAACGATCTCTTCAAACTCTTCTGGTGCAAGCTTTGCAATAGTTGTCTTGACCTTTGTCGCCACCTGTCCTGGAGTATGAAACTCGGCATGTGCCAAAGCGGTTTGCTCGACGCGAAAAACAGCGTCCTCACTCAAGCCATTTCGAATCGCAGTTGCGGTTTCCTTTGCAATCACTGTTGCATGCGCCGCTGAAATTTCACCAGTTGCCAGCGCTGAAATTGTGTTGGGCAGATGTCCAACCAAAACACGTGCAACATCAATTCGATTTTGTGCAGCGGTAGGGGAGAGTCTTAAAGCTGTTGCAACATCCTCGCGCTCTTCATCATCAACCGCTCCGAAAATTCCACCAGTCTCATCAGCAACTTCGCCTGCAATCGCCACTAACGCCTCTTGCTTCAACGCACATATCCAGGATTCTTGACGATCCAATGCCGCCAAATAATCCAACTTTCCCGTCTCACCTAGTGAGTGGGGATTAATCTCAATCAACTCACCCAAAATCTTGTAACCGGGAGTAGCGCGCAGTAACTCAGCGACCTCAATATCGAGGATCTCTCGTGGAATGCGTAGCGCGGTTGTCATGCACCGAACTATTGATCCACCCACCGACAGATTAAAAAGTTATTCACAAGGGAAAGATTCGCGCAATCGCAGTAAAGAGTTCTTCGAAATCGTATCTTTGTCTCAAGCGACCACAGAAGTAAACGCCATTCGACAATAAAAAGGCCCTGGATTTCGAGGAACTGCTTTACAAGATTAAGCGTACAGAAATCGAGCGATTACCCCTCTTGCATCTGCGTTGGCGCACCATGCACATCAAGAATTTCCTGTGCAGCAGGCTTGGAATCCCCGCCCAACTTCGCACCCTCGCCACTGCGATTCAGCGGAGCCTTTGGCTTGGCATCCTCCTTGTAAATCGCAGGAATTGAGCCCAACAAACCCTTTTGGAAATCCTCAAAAGCCTGCAGAACTTCGCGCTTTGTATTCATAACAAAGGGCCCCATCCATGCAACAGGCTCCTTAATTGGCGCACCACCCAAGATAAATAGCTCCAGCTCTGGAGAACGTGACTCCTGCTGATTTGCAGCTCGCACAACAATGGTGTCGCCATCTGCAAAGACCGCTAACTGTCCTGCTTGAACAGGTCGTGCCTCATCGCCGACAAAACCAAAACCACTCATTGCATACACAAGTGCGTTGTAATCCTTACGCCATGGAAGACGAAGCTCTGCACCAGCAGTAACAGTTGCATGTAATAAAGTAATTGGAGTCTGTGTTGATCCTGGACCAAAGTGTCCATCAACTTCACCGGCGATAACACGTAACAAAGATCCACCATCTGTTGTTGTTAACAGCGCAACATCCTTTGCGCGAACATCTTGATACGCAGGAGGTGACCACTTCTTTGCAGCAGGCAAGTTAACCCACAACTGGAATCCGTGGAACAAGCCACCTGACATCACTAAATGCTCTGGAGGAGTTTCAATATGCAGAATTCCTGCACCTGCTGTCATCCATTGCGTATCGCCATTTGAAATCGTTCCGCCGCCACCATTGTTATCTTGGTGATCAAAGATTCCATCAATAATGTATGTAACCGTTTCAAAACCGCGGTGTGGGTGCCAAGGTGTTCCCTTTGGCTCACCTGGTGCGTACTCAACCTCGCCCATTTCATCTAAGTGAATAAATGGATCAAGCTCTGCTAAATCAACACCTGCAAATGCGCGACGAACTGGAAAGCCTTCACCTTCGAAACCTTGTGGCGCAGTTGTAATGCTCTTCACTTTGCGTGCACGTGCACCAGGAAGTTCGCTGACGCGAGGCAATACGGTGATGTCGCTGACGGTTACTGCAGGCATTTAACACTCCTTAGTTCAGAAACCAAGGTTAATTGAACTTTCAACTACCTGCAACCTGAGCGCTTTCCTTGTAAAGCAGTTCTTCGAAATCCAGGGCCTTGATGTAATCGGTTGACGCTCACACCTGAGGTCGCTTGAGACAAAGATACGATTTCTACGAACTCTTTACTTCGAAAAGCGCTTACAAAGCTTTCAGTGCAGATACAACTTTGGTCAATGAAGCCTTCGCATCACCGAAGAGCAACATCGTCTTCGGATCGTACAAAAGCTCATTTTCGATGCCAGCAAAACCTGGGCGCATAGAACGCTTCAGGAAGATGATGTTGGCTGCATTGTTAACTTCAAGAATCGGCATTCCGTAGATTGGGCAACCAGGAGTTGTCTGCGCTGCAGGATTCACAACATCGTTTGCACCAATAACGATTGCAACATCTGTCTGACCAAATGTTGGATTAACTTCATCCATCTCAGCTAATTGATCGTAAGGAACATTTGCTTCTGCAAGCAGAACGTTCATGTGTCCTGGCATACGACCTGCAACTGGGTGGATTCCATAGGCAACATCGATGCCCTTTGAAATCATCAAGTCTGCTAATTCGCGAACTGTGTGTTGTGCCTGTGCAACTGCAAGACCAAATCCCGGAACGATAACAACGCGACGTGCATAGTTGAGCAAGATCGCAACATCATCAGGTGAACCGGAACGCACTGGACGTTCCTCGCCAGCTGCTGCAACATCCTGAGGCTTTGCCGTAAATGCACCAAACAAAGTTCCAAACAATGAACGGCCCATCGCCTCTGCCATCAAACGGGTCAGGATAGTTCCTGATGCACCGACAAGAGTTCCGGCGATGATCAACAATGTTGAATCAAGTACATATCCGCTTGCTGCAACGGTCAAACCTGTAAAGGCGTTGAGCAATGAGATAACGATTGGAACATCTGCGCCACCAACTGGAAGCACAAACAAAATACCAAATAGCAGTGAAAGACCAGCAAGAATCAACAGTGGCGTTGTTCCAAGTGAGTTAACAACCCAGCCGCCTACGCCCAGTACAGATACCAAGGTTGCGGCGATAATAAAGCGGCCCGCTGGGAAAATCACGGGGCGAGTAGTCATCAACTCTTGAAGCTTCATAAAGGTAATGATCGAACCGCTGAATGAAACACAACCAACGATTACGGTAAATACGGTAAAGATAACTTCAGCGGTTGTGGCTGTATCACCAAGATTTAAGTACTCAACAATTGCAACAAGGGCTGCCGCGCCACCACCAACACCATTAAATAGTGCAACTAGTTGTGGCATCTGAGTCATCTGAACCTTGCGAGCAGCTGGTACACCAATTACCAAACCAACTGCGATCGCACCAAGGATCCACCCCAAGTTATTGAGAGGAAGTGATGAACCTTCATTGGTATGGAAGAAGACAACCAAGGTCGCAAGCGCTGCGCCAAAGGCGCCAATGAGATTTCCGCGACGAGCTGTCTTTGGATGTGAAAGTCCCTTCAAAGCAAGAATGAAGGCAACACCTGCAGCTAAACCAATGAGGTCATACAGAGTGCGGTTCATTTCTTATTTCCTTTGAACATCTCGAGCATTCGGTCGGTAACAACAAAGCCACCCACCATGTTGATAGTTGCCAAGATTATTGCGGCTACTGAAAGCCCAAGTTCAAGGTTAGTTGTGCTGTGATCTGCCACGATGATCGCTCCAACGAGGATCACACCGTGAATCGCATTTGCACCAGACATCAATGGTGTGTGCAATGTAGACGAGACCTTTGAAACAACCTCAAAACCAACAAAGACAGAAAGCACGAAGATAGAAACAATCGCCATCGGTTCCATTACTTAGCTCCTCTTCGTGCACCAGCATGCGTTACCGCTGCGCCATTAATAATTTCATCCTCAAAATCAAGGTTAAAGGCCACCTTTTGATCATCCTTTGCAGGGGTCGTAAAGAGTGACAAGAGATTTACAACGTTACGTGAATACAGGAAAGATGCGTGGAAAGGCAGTTGGCTTGGCACATCTTTGCCACCCCAAATACGAACTCCGCCTGATGTTTCAACGATCTCGCCAGGCTTTGAACCCTCAACATTGCCACCAGTTTCAGCGGCTAAGTCAACGATAATTGTTCCTGGTGCCATTGAATCCACCATCGCTTGTGTCATCAATCGTGGTGCCTGACGACCTGGAACCGCAGCGGTTGTAATAACTACATGAGATTTTGCGATGTATGGTGTCAATAGTTCGCGTTGCTTAGCAGCGCGCTCTTCAGTCATCTCGCGTGCATAACCACCAGCACCTTCAAGTGCCTCAAGTTCTAATTCAATAAATGCTGCACCCATTGAACGAACCTCATCGGCAGATGCTGGACGAACATCGTATGCGGAAACAACCGCACCTAAACGTCGCGCAGTTGCAATCGCTTGCAGACCTGCAACTCCAGCACCAAGAACCAAAACTTGTGCTGGTGTAACTGTTCCTGCCGCGGTCATTAACATTGGGAAGAAGCGAGGTGAAAGCTCTGCTCCAACAACCGCTGCGCGATAACCCGCACACAACGCTTGTGAAGTTAATGCATCCATAGATTGTGCGCGAGAAATACGTGGAACTAATTCAAGTGAGAAAGCTGTAACTCCCGCTGAGGCGGCCGCATCGATTGAATCAACCGCTGTAACAGGGGATAAGAAAGAAATAGTAATTGCACCCTTTTTCAGGGTAGCCATCTGTTGTGGAGTTAATGGTTGTACCGACAAGACAACATCTGCATCAGCTAAAACATCGCCCGATTTCACAGTTGCACCAGCTGCTGTGAAATCAGCATCTGTTGCTTGTGAATGAACACCAGCACCAGCTTCGATAACAACATCGAGGCCTAAGCGAGTTAATTTATTGATGACATCTGGGACAAGCGCAACGCGCTTTTCACCATCTTTGATTTCCCGTGGGACGACTACGCGCATACCCGAAATGTTAGTGCGTATAGCCCTTTAAGTCACCACGTACTAGGTGGTACAGGATGGATTGAATGGTTGTTCTGCGGTGATATGCCTCTCGCCAAATAACTGAGCGAGGACCATCGATGACTGAGGCCTCAACCTCTTCACCGCGGTGTGCAGGTAAACAATGCATGAACAAAGAATCTTTGCTACTTATCTTCATTAAATTCTCTGTCACCGCATATGGTGAGAGTGCCAGCACCTTCTCGGCGCGATCACTTTCAGAATCACCCATAGACATCCACACATCTGTATATAAAACAGATGCATCCTTTGCAGCAGCTTCAGGATCATTTGTCACTTCTACTTTTCCACCACTGTTAGCTGCAATATTTTTTGCAACAGCTACAACAACTGGATCTGGTGCCCACTTACCACTTGGAGTTGCTGCAACAACATGTGCTCCCATAATCGCGCCCATGATTAACCAGGCATGAGACATATTGTTTCCATCACCAAGATAAACAAATTTGCGACCAGAAATATCAGTTCCAAAGTTTTCGCGAATCGTTAACCAATCAGCAAGCAACTGTGTTGGATGATCAACATCGGTTAATGCATTGATAACTGGAATAGATGCAAACGCACCTAACTGATCAACATCTGCTTGTGCAAAGGTTCTAATAATTAATGCGCTGCAGTATCCGCTAATGATCTTTGCGGTGTCTTCAATTGTTTCGCCGCGTCCTAGCTGCAACTCATCGCCTCGAATAAAGATTGGAGTTCCACCCAAATGGGCGACCGCGGTCTCAGATGAAAGACGGGTACGGGTTGAAGGCTTAGTCATATAAATAGCAACGGTCTTATTGGCCAAAGCGGTGTTTGATCGCAGTGGATTCTCAGCAAATTCAGCGGCGGTCGAAAGCAATAATTCGACATCGGCACGGCTCAAATGCTCGGTGCGCAGTAAGTCCTTCATTTGCGAATTCTACCCGTAGTTTTGGGGTGCACATAGGTATTCTTATCCACCTCATGGGTATCTTTCGAAAAATTGGAATTGGGTCGGAGTCTGATACCGATCTCTTAACCCGCCCATCCCTTGATGAAGAACTACAAGAGGATGATGGCGGCCATGATCGCTTTTCGCATTATGTGAAGAAAGAGAAGATTGTTGAGTCCGCAGTAACAGGAAAAGCGGTGAAAGCTCTCTGTGGAAAGAAGTGGATTCCTTCTCGCGATCCCGAGAAGTATCCAATCTGTCCAACCTGCAAAGAGATTCACGCAGGGTTGAAGCCAGATCCCGAAGAAAAGTAATTATGAAGCGCATCATCGCCTTCGCACTTTCATTAATCACAATCGCAACACTGACGACCCACATCACAACAGCACAATTAGCATCAGCTGCAGATAAGCCTCCACGAAAAGTTATAACGGGATGGCTTCCGTATTATTCAGTCCGCACCATCATGCCTTTAGTCCGCAAGCTGCCAACTGCACAACCAACCGTTGCCGGAAAGCCTGCGGTTTGTGATGCGACGCAATATGGCCCCGTAGAAAATCAAGCGATTGAGACCTCTTACTTATTCACCAATAAAGATTTAATGAAAGAGGTAATGCCGTTCTGGTTTTCAATTAAATCGCCAACGGTAATTCGCAATGATTATGTAACAGGTAACCCTTCATGGCCGATGGCAGATACCGTGTGTTTGATACGACGTGCAGGATTGCAAGTTATTCCCACCATGACAGATGGCACAGAAAAGTTAGTTCTCTCTGGTTATCTCGGCAACGCAGCAACTCGCACCACAATCGTTAAAACCATCGTAGATCTAGTGCTGACTAATGATTTTGACGGAATTGATTTAGATTACGAGGGCTTTGCTTTCGTAGATGGAAATACAACGTGGACAAAGACAGCCCCTCGTTGGGTAGCTTTTATTAAAGAGCTCAGCTTTGCTATGCGATCACACAACAAGCTTTTATCTATTTCAACTCCCTATGTATATGACCCAAAGGAGAAGCAAAAGGGTTACTTTGTTTACGCATGGGCAGATATTGCTAACTACATTGATCGATTGCGCATCATGACCTATGACTATTCCGTCGCAAAGCCTGGACCGATTGGTCCAATTTCATGGACAGAGAAAACTCTTAAGTATGCGATCAGCATCATGTCTCCTTCAAAGGTTTATATCGGTTTACCCGGGTATGGTCGCGATTGGATCACTTCTGTCAATGGAAAGTGCCCAGTTTCTGCTCCTCCAGGTTTGATCGGTGGCGCAAAGGCTGCAACCTTCAAAACTAGTTATGCAACGACAAAGGCGGCGATCGATAAGGCAACACCAATCTTTGATGAGAAATTTAGCGAAGCTACATACTCATACACTCAAATTTACAATGGCTTATCAGCAGCAGGTGCCTCAACTGAGTGTTCAGTTAACCGAACTGTCTGGTATCAAAACTCTCGCAGCTACGCAGAACGTATGGCATTAGTTGCTAAGTATCGATTGGGCGGAGCAGCGTTATGGACGCTCGCTATGGAAGATCCCGCTGCAACAACTGAACTTCGTAACGCTGCACTTGCGATCGCACCAGATCCAGTTGTTAGTACCTTAAGTATTGAAGGCGCACCACAGAACACAATTAACTATGCAGGGTTATTTACCGTTAAAGGTCTGTTGACCTTAAAGGATAAAACTCCAATTGCAGGGCTAACTGTTTCACTTGAGATTAAGCGAGCCAATGAATCTAGTTGGAGCAAGGTCACCGAACTTGTTACTGGAGTTGATGGAACTATTTCTACCCCAATGACACTAGGAGCAGATGCATCCTTGCGTCTGACAACAGTTGGAACATGGGAGCAGGCTGAATCTGTTTCACCAGAGTCCACAATTAAGGTAAAGAGCAGCATTCAATTAGATCGCCCAGTATCAGTCTCTAAGGGATCACCTATCGTAATTAAGGCGCAGTTGTTACCGCGTGTGGCTGGAAAATCCGCTCAATTGCAGAAAAACGTTAACGGTAAGTGGCAAAATGTAGGAGCAGCGGTTATCTCTGATGCCAATGGGTTATTCACCTTTACAACTGTCGAAGCAAAACGAGGAGTAATAACAATGCGAGTTCAGCTTGTTGGCGATATCGCCTCAGAACAATTCGCGATTGTGATTCGTTAATCATGGGCAAAATAAAAGAGAAGATTGGCGTAAGCGAGAAGATCGAGGAAGAGCTCAAAGCGATTTTTAGTGGAGACATTCCTTGGGTAACAATTGTTTGGGATGATCCAGTTAATTTGATGACTTACGTGACCTATGTACTGATGGAGCTGTTTGGTTACAACAAGGAAAAAGCACACGAGCTCATGATGAAGGTGCATACAGAAGGTAAAGCGGTTGTTTCAACTGGAAGCCGCGAAGAGATGGAGCATGATGTTGCCCGTCTGCATGAATATGGATTGTGGGCAACTCTTCAGCGCGGTGATCAAGCGCTATGAGCGAGGTGCAACATGGATTTTTCCGCCACGGTGACAACGCTTATTTAGCAAACTTCACCGAGGCCGAACGCGAAGTTTTGTTAAATCTTGCTGAACAAATCATCGAGTTACTAGCCGAACGTGTAGATCACCATAGCGATGATCCATTAGCTGCGATGGTTGGAATCACAGTACATGACACTCCTCCTGAAGATGAGGTGTTGCTGCGCCTTCTTCCTAATGCATATGCAGATCAAGTTGATGCATCCGAGTTTCGTCGTTACACCGAATCAACCTTGCGCCAAAAGAAGCAAGCACATGCCATGGCGATGCGAATGCATATCAAAGCTGCTGTTGATGGCGTTATTGAGTTAGATCATGATTCAGCAAATGCTTGGCTTGGTGCGATGAATGATGTGCGACTTGCATTGGGAGTTCGTTTAAAGGTTGAAGAAAATACACATCAAGAGTTAGAGCTCTTGGCTCCCGATGACCCAATGCGAGGCGTTTACGCTGTTTATAGCTGGCTAGGCTGGCTACAAGAGAGTTTGATCGATGCTCTGATGGATGAATCTCAATAGTTAGGCAACCTGTTAAACCATAAGTGCAAGGTAGGCTAGCCCTGTGAGTGATGCCCCAATTGGAATCTTTGATTCAGGTGTAGGCGGATTAACCGTTGCACGTGCAATCCTTGATCAACTTCCTAATGAATCCACTCTTTATATTGGCGACACCGCACGTGGTCCATATGGCCCTCGTCCTCTTGCCGAAGTTCGCGAGTTTGCGTTAGAGACACTGGATTACCTGGTTGATCAAGGTGTGAAAGCAATTGTTATTGCATGTAATACAGCATCGGCTGCAATGCTTCGTGATGCGCGCGAACGTTACTCAGTTCCGGTTATCGAAGTAATTCAACCAGCGGTTCGTAGAGCGGTTGCAGCTACTCGCACTGGAAATGTGGGAGTTATTGGAACAAGGGCAACAATTGATTCGCAAGCTTATTTGGATGCATTTGCAGCAGCCCCACAATTGAAAATTACATCGATAGCGTGCCCGTTGTTTGTTGAGTATGTGGAACGTGGCGAAACTTCAGGTCCAGAGATTACAAAGATTGCACGTGATTATTTAGCGCCAGTGATGGCTGCCAAGGTTGATACCTTGGTTCTTGGCTGCACTCACTATCCATTACTAACAGGAGTTATTTCGTATGTAATGGGTGAGGGTGTGACCTTGGTTTCTAGCGCAGAAGAAACCGCTAAAGATTTGTATCGAACACTTGTTGAAAATGGATCATTGCGATCCCACAGCTCAACTCCAGCAACACATAGATTCTTAGCAACCGGTGATGCAAAGGCCTTTGAAACCTTAGCTCGACGTTTTCTAGGTCCAGAGGTAACTAAAGTCGAACACCAAGTTCTGTAGCTCACCACATCAATAACTCACTACATAGGAGTAAAAATGCCACGCAATGATGGACGTTCTGAGAAAGATCTACGCGAAATCAAGTTCACTCGTGGCTGGTTAGATCATGCAGAAGGCTCGGTGTTAGTTGAGTTTGGAAAGACCCGCGTTCTCTGTGTTGCCTCATTTACTCCTGGTGTTCCTCGTTGGTTAAAGGACACCGGAAATGGCTGGGTTACATCAGAGTATTCAATGCTTCCTCGTGCAACTCACACACGTTCAGATCGTGAAAGCGTTAAAGGAAAATTAGGTGGTCGCACACAAGAGATTTCACGACTTGTCGGACGTTCTCTACGTGCTGTTGTAAATATGAAAGAACTTGGCGAGAACACCATCGTTATCGATTGTGATGTTCTTCAGGCTGATGGTGGAACACGCACCGCTGCAATTACTGGTGCATATGTTGCATTAGCTGATGCAATTGCTTGGGCAAAAGCACAGGGTCACATCAAGGAAAGCGCAAAGCCTCTCAATGATTCAGTTGCAGCAGTAAGTGTTGGAATCATCGATGGTATACCGATGCTTGATCTTTGCTATGAAGAGGATGTTCGTGCAGGAACAGATATGAATGTTGTCGTTGCAGGAGATGGACGTTTCATTGAGGTCCAAGGAACTGCTGAAGGTGAACCATTTGATCGCGACCTTCTTAACCAACTTCTTGATCTAGCTGTTGCAGGGTGTTCAACTCTTAGCCAGTTGCAGAAAGATGTGCTTGCTAAGTAATGTCCCACAAACTTGTTCTTGCAACACGTAATCAAGGAAAGATCACAGAGTTTCGAAGAATCCTTGAAGAGCTAGCTCCTGGTCAGATCGAATTAATAGGTGTTGATCAATTCCCACATCTAGTTGATGTTGATGAAACGGGATCTACTTTTGAGGAGAACTCCTTGCTGAAGGCTCGCTACACCTGTGAAGCAACGGGTTTACCTGCGATCGCCGATGATTCAGGGCTCTGTGTTGATGCATTAAATGGAGATCCGGGGATTTATTCGGCACGCTGGGCAGGGGTTCACGGAGATGACCGCGCCAATCTCGAAAAGGTTTTACATCAGCTTGAGGATGTTCCTGAGGAGAAGCGCACCGCACATTTCATGTGTGTTGCCTCATTGGTTTTACCTGATGGTCGCCATCAGGTTGCAGAGGGACGTTTTGAGGGGCACATCCTTCGCGCACCAGTTGGCGAGAATGGATTTGGATATGACCCGATTTTTCAGCCGCTGGGGTTGAGTATTTCCTCCGCACAAATGAGCGCGCAGGATAAGGATTTGATGAGTCACAGGGGAAAATCACTTCGCTCTATCGCACCTCATGTCATCCAAATGCTTGCGAGCCTGGGGTAGCCTTAACCCATACAAGTGCGTTAAAAGCGTGCGTACCGCAACCCAAGGAGTTCCACGTGGCCGTTAAGAAGACCGCAAAGAAAGCAGCTAAAAAGTCAGCTGCCAAGAAGTCACCAGCTAAGAAGTCTGTTGCAAAGAAATCTGCAGCAAAGAAGCCGGTAGCAAAGAAGAAGACAGCTAAGAAAGCTGTCGCTAAGAAAGCAGTTGCTAAGAAAACTGCAAAGAAGTCTGCGGTTAAGAAGACCGCTAAGAAGGCTGTTGCAAAGAAAGCTGTTGCGAAGAAGAAGGTTGCCAAGAAGGCCCCTGCAAAGCGCGTTGTAAAGAAGGCTGCAGTTGCAGTAACTTCTGCACCAGCTGCTGCAGTTTCTCGTCCAGTTGCCGCACCTGCACCAGTAAAGCCAGTTGCTACACCTAAGCAATCAACATCTACTCGTACTGCGTGGTTTGTTGTCATTGGTATCGCTGCATTGGTTGCGATCGTTTTGTCTCAATCATCAGATAAAGATGGCGATGATGCAGCTCCTGCACCTTCGATCTCACAATCTGCTGAACCATCAGCAACTCCATCTGAGAGCGAAGAGCCAACTGCAACAGTTACAGCTGTTGAGGCACCTACAAAGTTTGTTGCTCTTAAGAGCGCAGATGGATTAAAGCTACGCTGGGTAGCTCCAACTGCTGTTGAGGGATTAACTGGGTACAACGTTGAGATCCGTGCAAACGGAGAAGGCGAATGGGTTGTTGTAGCAACAGTTCCTGCTGATCAGCTCACTCAGAATGTTACAAAGGCAAGTGATTCAGGATGGACTCAGTTCCGCGTTTCATCTGTGTACTCAGATGGACAAACTGCATCAGCTACAGCTTTTGGAATTCCTGGAGAGTTTAAGTAAAACACTCTTACTAAAAAATCCCTCACCTAACCGTGGGGGATTTTTTATTGCCCAGTTGAAATTTCAGGTGCGGGTACAAGCTCAGCTGCGATCGCATCTACATATGCACGAACACCTGCGGGAACAAGATGAACTCCATCGGGGCCAAAGTACTCAGGATGGCCTGCAGAAATTGTTGCCCAATCAATTAATCGTGCCCCGTATTGAGTTGCATACTGTGAAATCAATGCGTTGTTCTCATCTCTCCACCCGCGAGGTACAGCGGTATTTACAACAATTATCCGAGGTTGATCTTGAACTTCAGCAAATATGGCAGCGACTTGTTCTTCTGTGAGTCGGTTGTTATTGCCCAAGTTCATAACAATTGTTGAGCCAACCATATTTGCTTTGTCATTTCTGATGACCTCAAGAAGCTCTGGTGCTTGGCGGCCTACTCGCGCATTGATCAAACCAATATTTTGTCGAGCATCAAGCTCAAACCTAATTCCCAAAATAACTGAATCTCCCGTTACCCAAAGACCTCCAGTTGTGTCAGTCGGCGTAAAGGCAGGCGGTTCAAGTTGTTGCTTGAGCTCATTTAATTGACGATCGCCTTCTGCGATAGCACTCAATGCCGATGTCGTTGTCAAACCTATTGTTGAGATCAGAATCAAGAGGACAGCAAATTTCTGTCGGAGTTGAACTCGTTTTGTTCGGTACTTCATTCCCTTGAACCAGTAATCAATGAGCCCTGTTCTAACAGGTAATTCAACGAGACGTAAGGAGATATCAGCCAAAGCAAAGACAATTAATAGTCGCAATGCATAGAGTGCCCATGGCGATCCATCCAGGTCATATTCAGGACGAGTTACTTGAAATACAACCCAGTGCCATAAGTAAATTGCATAAGAACGTTCGCCAATCCATACAAATGGCTTACTGCTCAATATCGGAGCAAAACGAGAAGCAGGATGCACAATCGAAGTAATGATCGCGCATCCAAATAATCCAGCTAATGGAAATGCGATTTTGTAAAGGGTTGGATCATTTTCATCTACAAATAAAAATGCAGCAATGATTCCCAGTAATCCAAAGACACCAATTCCATCGATAAAATCCTGCGCCTTTTTTGAGACGGTTTCATTGAGGTTTTGCGGAATCCATCGGACAGCAAGGGCAGCTCCCAAGAACAGACCAATACTGTGGGTATCCGTTCCGAAGTACACATGGCTGACTTGAGAAGCGCTAGCAGCATCTACTTGCAAGGAAACAAAGAGCAGAGCGATACCGGAGAAAGCTGCGATGAGTAGCGCAGCACCAGGAATCTTGTTCTTTCCAAAGTAACGCAGGACGAGCAAAAGAATCAGTGGCCACACAAGATAGAACTGGGCTTCAACACCCAGCGACCATGTGTGTTGCAAAAGTGGTGGACGTCCAATTGCCTCAAAGTAATCGGTGTGGCGAAAAACCAACCACCAGTTCATGCCGCCAAAGAGAGCAAATGGAGTATCGGCGAGAAAGCGGCGCATTGTGTCTGGTGCCCATGCTCCAACAAAAACCGTTGTAAGGATGATCATGAATAACAAAGGTGGGAGCAAACGTCGAATACGTGCAACATAAAAGGCACGAAGATCTAATCCACCACTTCGCTGTATTGAATCCAACAGTAAACGGGTAATGACATAACCTGAGATAACAAAGAAGAGATCTACACCTAAGAAACCACCTGGAATCCAGTTAAATCCAAGGTGATACAACATCACAGCTATAACTGCGACAGCACGCAACCCATCGATGGCAGGTATGTATCGGATGCCGCGGGGAGTGGACATGGCTGTTATGAGCTAAATTGAATTAGCGCTTAGCGGTTTTCTTGGCCGCGCTCTTCTTTGCAGGAGCTTTCTTCGCTGCCTTCTTGGCGGTTTTCTTCACACTCTTTTTTGGTGCATCAAGTGCAGGGCGTGTGCGCTGGCTGGAAACCTTCAGCGGACCTGGGTTGATTAATGTGTCATCAGCATTGAGATTATCGAGCACATTTTTTTGCAGCTCTTCTAATCTTTGGAATGCGCCATCTAAACGGTTGCGCGATTGTTGAATCGCTGTTTCAGCAGCATCTAGAGATTGCTTTTGAATGCGGTACAAACGTTCCGCCTCTGAGATAACGCCAGATAGCCATTGACGGTAACCAGATACTTCAGTTGTCGCCTCGGCAATAACTCTTTCGCCTTCACGACGTGCAGCGGTTGCAAGCGCTGAAATCTCACGCTTCTTGCTCTCCATCAAACTTTCCGCTTCAGCCTCTGCCTGTGCAATTTTATCCTCAGCCTCAGATTCGGCGGCTTGAATGTATTTGCGACCACGTGTTTCAGCTCCTGAAAGAATTGAGCGAGCCTTTGCATCAGCTGCTTCTAACTCTTCTTTTGTCGCACGTGTTGTTTCAGCAACTAATCGAGATGCTGCAGCCTGTGCTTTGCTTTCTCGAGCTTGCGCCGACTTAATCATCGACATTGCAGTTTCAGTTGCGAGAATTTCAAACTCTTCTTTAGTTAATCCCGTGATATCGCGACGAGATTTTAGATCTGCAATTTGTGCTTCAAGCTCGCGGATACGGTCAACAGATGAAGGTTGGTTAGAGTTTTCATCCTCGCCGGTAAAGCCCACCCAGTTAAGGAAGTTCTTCTTCTCCGCCATCATGCACCCCGCTGCTCAATAAATATGTATGTACTTGGGCTTAGGTTAGAGCAAGGGCCTATTTACTGTAAATCGCCACCGAAATCGCTACATACTGCGAGATCCACGCTGCTAGAACAAAGATGTGGAATAGCTCGTGAAAGCCAAAGTACTTAGCGGCCCGTCCTGGACGCTTCAGCGCATAAAAAATAGCCCCCACGGAATAAAAGAGACCTCCGATCACAATCGGAAGTAACACCCATAAGCCACCCTCTCGATAAAGCGCAGGTGTGTAAAAAACAGCAACCCATCCCAGCAGCAAGTAATTAGCGACATATAACCACCGCGGAGCGCCGATCCAGAAAACTCGTAGACCAACTCCCATCGCAGCGCCGATCCAAACAACTGACAATAAGATTGTGCGATCCCGACCTTCTAATAGTGCAACAGCAAAAGGTGTGTAGGAACCTGCAATCAGTAAATTAATATTTGCATGATCCCAACGTCGCCAGATTTTCTTCTTTGCGGGAATCCATGGAACGCGATGGTAAATCGCAGAAACACTAAAGAGCATGATCGCTGTTATGGAGTAAATCGCAACCGCGAACTTCAGTGATTCTTTGCTCAAAATAAATAACACAAGGGAAGCGATAATCACCGCTGGAGTTGCACCAAGGTGAAACCAGCCCCGAAGCTTTGGTGGAATAACAGGTGTCTGGCTCATTTCGTAAGCATAGGGTAATTACTGATAATTACCCGTGGACAAAGGCATGAGCCACTGCCAAACTTGCGCCATGACTCATAGATCACCCATATTTGAAATCAGCGATGTTTACATCGATCAAGAAGCAGCATTAAGCCCAATGGGCTGCACCTATCTTGGAAATGGTTTAAACCAGGACAAGCTAGATGATTTCTCTCTTGCAGCAGCAGAGGTAAGCGCGAACTTAACTCGTGAAACCTTGAAGAAGCTCTCAGCAATGGAGCCAATCGATGAGATTGATCGCATCGCTAAAGCTGTAATGACTGAGCGCCTTGAATCAGGGTTAGCTCTTCACGATAGCCAGGAGTCCTTCGTGTTGTGGAATGTGCTCACCTCACCTCCTTCAAATGTTCGATCCATCTTTGAATTGATGCCCAAGAACACCGCACAAGATTTTGACAACATCGCAAAGCGCCTAGCAGCGGTAGATGGCGCATATAAGTCTTGGTGTGAAACCATTTTGACGATCGCACAAGAGGGTAAGACAACTGCGCAGCGCCAAGTTAAGGGTGTTATTGAGCAGCTTGATAGCTACGCAAAGGGTGGCTACAGCGCGATGTGTAAGAACTTTGATGCTGATGGAAAGTATCCAGCGATTCATGAAGCGGCAAAGCTTGCAGAGAAAGCTTCGGCAAAAGCGGCAGATTTCTTGCGCACTCAATACCTTCCAATTGCAACACCTAATGATGCTGTTGGTGCAGAACGTTATGCGGTGTGGGCTCGTTACTTCACTGGAGCACAACTAGATCTTCCAGCAACATATGAATGGGGAAAGCAAGAGCTCAAGGCGATTAATGATCGCATGTGGGAGCTTGCAAAATTGATTAACCCATCTGCAAAGACGCTTCGCGAGGTTGCCGATACTTTGGATAATGATCCTAAGTACAAGGTTGTTGGTCCTGAAAATGTAGTGAAGTACCTTCAGGATTTCACCGATGCTGCTATGAAGCGGATGAATGGTGAGTTCTTTGAAATCGATCCTCGCATTGCAATTTGCGAAGCGCGACTTGCACCAGAAGGCAGCGCATCTGCGCCGTACTACAACCCACCTTCAGAGGATTTATCACGTCCAGGTACAACATGGATTCCTATGTTGGGTAAGAATGAGGTCAGTAACTGGCACTTGGTTTCCACCTGGTATCACGAAGCTGTTCCTGGTCACCACCTACAAATTGGAACTGCAACTGTTGAAAAGGATCGCTTAACACGATTCCAACGAACCTCGGCATGGATCAGTGGTTACGGTGAAGGTTGGGCTCTTTATGCAGAACGTTTCATGAATGAACTTGGCGCATTTGATGAGCCAGGAATTGAAATGGGTTACCTATCTGCTCAAGCCTTACGTGCTGCACGTATTGTTGTAGATATTGGAATGCACCTTGGATACAAGGATTTTGATGGCAATGTATGGAACGCGGAAAGCTCACGCAAGTTGCTTAACGAACAAGCGCTGTTAGATGAGGATCATTCACGCAGCGAAACTGATCGTTATTTGGGATGGCCAGGACAGGCGATCTCATACAAGGTTGGAGAGCGTGTCTGGATGACTGCGCGAGAAGATGCAAAGGTACGTCTTGGCGATACCTTCAATATGAAGAAGTTCCATAGTTACGCCTTGAAGTTAGGACCAATGGGACTTGATCCATTTGCCACTGAAATGAAGTTATGGGCAGGGCAATAAGTTACTAACAAGTAATTTAATAGGTGGGGCGGTACAGGTGATTTCACCGGTATCGCCCCATTTTTTACGCGTGATCGGCTGAAAATAACTTAAAAAATCTTAAGAAAAGTACCCCTAAGTTGCTGCAAAAGCTTCGCAACAGGTTCACACTAGAGCCATCGAAGGTCAAGGGAGCTCCTCGAGGTCTCCCAGGGTCATCGGTCTGAGAGGGATCAAAAGGATTCCTCCACTTATCCTCACGGAGGCTAATTAAATGCAACTAGATAGCAACCAATGGAATCTGGTCTATAACGTATTCTCGTTTGGCTTGATTTCTATGCTCGCTTGCACAATTTACACACTAGTTTCACAGCATCGTGTATTGCCTAAGTACCGCAACGCTCTCGTAATGTCATCAATGGTTACATTCATCGCTGGATACCACTACCTACGTATCTTTGATTCATTCAAGCATGCATCAGAAGGTGGAAAAGTTCTTCTAGATGGTTCACAGAACGCATTCAACGAGGCATACCGTTACGTTGACTGGCTACTAACTGTGCCACTACTACTAGTAGAGGTAATTGCTGTTCTTGCTCTAACTCGCGAAGTTTCACGTTCATTGATCATGCGTTTGGTCCCAGCTTCAGCTGCGATGATCGCGCTTGGTTACCCAGGTGAAATTGCAACTGGTGCTGATGCTCAAAACACACAGGTTCTCTACGGTGTTCTTTCAACAATTCCTTTCCTATACATCCTTTACGTACTATTCGTAGAGCTCAGCAAGTCACTTGACCGTCAGCCTGCAGGTGTTGCAGAGACTGTTGGCCGTTTGCGCCTGCTTCTTATCGCGACATGGGGCGTTTACCCAATCGCGTACATCTTCAACATCGTTGGTGATGCTTCAGCTTCATCATTCGTAACTGTTCAGGTTGGTTACACACTTGCAGATATCTTGGCTAAGTGCGTATTCGGTCTAACAATTCTGAAGATTGCACGTATGAAGTCAATGGCAGAAGGAATGAAGGACGATCACTAATCATCGATTAGTGGATCTCTTTTAGCTAAGAATCCTAAAAACAGGAGTGTCGCGAAAGCGGCACTCCTGTTTGCTTTCATAGACTTAACGCATGAGTCCAGATGAAAAAGATAAATCAGCGAAATTAGATAAGTACTGGGTTAACAATTATCGAATGGGTGGCTACCTGCTCTTTGCATGTGGCTTGATTAATCTTCGATACCAGTGGGGTGAGCCCGACATTATTTCTCGCAGTGCATTGATCTTTGGACCAGGTGCCGCCGTACTTGCCTCAACTTATGTTCCAGCACTGGTGACGATCCTTGCCCGACGCGAAGTAAAAGCGCTGATGGCAATTGCAGGTATTGCATTAATCGCCTTCGCATTCAGCAATTAATTCACCCTTAATTATCTAGGCAATCACTTCATTACTTTCTAAAGGAAAGATCGGCCTTCTTCATCTCGCTAATCAAAATGCGGATTGCATTGGGTCCCATGCCATGTAAATCCTTGACGGCGGCTAATGATGTCTTTCGCAGATCCGATAACTTAAATAGTCCATCATCGATTAATGCACGGCGGGCAGGTGCTGCTAGGCCAAGCTCTACCCATGCACCATCGACAGATGCGTAATACTCCAGATCTACTTCTCCATTAGTGACAGCGCATTGAGATTGCGCGCTAAGTTTTTGAGATTTCTTTTCTTCTCGACGTAGGGCTGCGGCGCGCTTAATCTCAGCGGCTTCCATTTTGATTTTGGCTGCAGATTTCTTTGCCATGTGTTGACTCTAACTTTGATTTGTTAATTTTTGAAGAAAAACTAGTGTGCGGGAGGCGGGACTTGAACCCGCACGTCCGAAGACACAGGTTCCTAAGACCTGCGTGTCTGCCATTTCACCACTCCCGCAAACCCTTACCAAAGCGTTACCGCCTAAGTATGGATAGGGGACAAGATTAGAGGTAAGTTACCAATGTTCCAAAACGGCCCCCTCACGGGGCGACACCAGAGCGAGAGGCGCGAGCGCAATGACATTGAATCCAACCCCAGCAGACAAGTTCACCTTTGGCCTTTGGACCGTGGGATGGCAGGCGAGAGATCCCTTTGGAGATGCCACTCGCGATGCCTTGGATCCTGTTCGTACCGTCAATGAACTCGCAGCTCGCGGCGCCTATGGCGTGACCTTCCATGATGATGATCTGATTCCATTTGGAAGCGATGAAACCGCTCGACGTGGACACATTGATCGCTTTAAGAAAGCACTTGCTGAAACCGGCATGAAGGTGCCGATGGCAACAACAAATTTGTTTACGCATCCGGTTTTCAAGGATGGCGCATTTACATCTAATGACAAAGACATTCGTCGTTATGCAATTCGCAAGGTCATGAAAAACATCGAACTTGCAGTTGAACTTGGCGCAACCACATATGTGTGTTGGGGCGGCCGCGAAGGTGCTGAATCAGATGGTGCAAAGGATGCCTACATCGCTTTAGATCGCTTCCGCGAAGCCTTCAACACACTGGGAGAGTTTGTAACTGACAATGGTTACGACATTAAGTTTGCAATTGAACCAAAGCCAAATGAGCCACGTGGCGATATCTTCTTGCCAACAATTGGTCACGCACTTGCATTTATTAACTCATTGGATCGTCCAGAGCTAGTTGGTCTGAACCCAGAGGTTGGCCACGAGCAAATGGCTGGACTTAACTTTGTTCACGGAATCGCGCAGGCGTTGTGGCACAAGAAGTTGTTCCACATTGACCTTAATGGCCAGCACGGTCCAAAGTTTGATCAAGATTTAGTTTTTGGTCATGGAGATCTGAAGTCAGCCTTCTTCTTGGTTGATCTTCTCGAACGCTACAACTACAGCGGTCCAAAGCACTTTGATTACAAGCCAGCTCGTACTGAAAGTGACAAGGGTGTGTGGGAGTCAGCAACGGCAAATATGCGCACCTACCTTGCACTCAAAGAGCGTGCAGCAGCTTTCCGTGCCGATCCTCGTGTAATTGCAGCGATGAAGGAATCAAATATTCCAGGTCTTGCAGAGCCAACACTTGCAGCAGGTGAAACATGGAAGGATCTTGCAAAGGATTCCTTCGATGTTGAAGCTGCAGGCAAGCGCGGATACGGCTATGAAGCGGTTGATCAACTCGCTCTAGAACACTTAATGGGTCTCTAGTAGGTAGCTAAATCTCAGAGTTTTTGGCTCGTGAGTTTTACGTTGTGCTTGCGCCGCGGCGTGAGATCGCATCGACACCTGCAGAGATCAGCAATACAAGTCCGGTAACGATGAACTTGATTCCTGCTGCGTACCCCAACAGACCCATACCGTTATCAATAACGGCAACTACAAGTCCACCAAGGATTGCATCGCGCATCTTTCCTTTTCCACCAAAGAGTGAGGTTCCACCGATAACCGCTGCACCTACTGCGTAAAGAAGTGTTGAACTTCCACCAGTTGTAGGAGAAACCGAGTTTTGACGGGAAGCAAAGATCATTCCAGCGATCGCTGCCAATGATGAACAGATCATGAAGGCTGCAATGCGAATTCGCTTCACATTGATACCAGCGCGACGCGCAGCCTCTGCATTTCCACCTACAGCGTAGATGTGACGACCAAAGGCTGTGCGACCTAGAACAAAGGTTCCGATCACAAGTAGCAACAAGATAACTGGAACCACATAAGGAATTCCCTTGAGGCTAACCAAATCTGGGTTATTGCTTCGCTCTAAGTTAAGAGCAAAGACTGCAAGTCCTGTAATTAACAAAAGCCCTGCGGTCTTGATAATCCATAACTTCTTCAGCTCAGTCTTTAAACCAGCCTTACGACGAGAGTTCATTGCAGAAAGTCCTGAAAGAACATATGCAACAGCTACAAGTAGGAAGAAGATCCAGCTAACAGTTGGGGACATGTTGGAGTTTTCAACAGCCAAGATTGTTGGATCCTCAACACGGATAGTTCCGCCTTCTCCTGCAAGTAGCAGCAGAATTCCTTGGAATGCCAAGAAGGCTGCCAAAGTTACAACGAAAGATGGAATTCCTAAACGTGCGACCAGTGAACCTAAAACAAAACCTAAGAATGCGCCAACTGCAATGCTTGCAATAAGTGCCACATACCAAGGTTGGCCTTCATTGGTAATCAAAATAACTAATACGGCGCCTGTAACACCTGCTGTGTAACCAGCTGAAAGATCGATCTCGCCCAGCAAGAGAACAAAGACAAGTCCCATAGCGATAACAATGACCGCAGCTGCCTGTGTGATCAGGTTTGCAAAGTTTCCAGGTGTTAAGAAGACGCTAGACATTGATCCAAAAACCAAGCAGAGAACGATCAAGCCAAGGATTGCTGGCAGTGAGCCGATATCTCCAGCCTTTACTCGTGCCCAGTAATTTGCTGCAGCGCCCTTGAGTGTTGGAACCTCTACATCATTAGTCATGCTCATTTTTTGGCTCCTGTGTTTGCAGTTGGAGCTTCGACTCCAGCGGATTTTCCAGTCGTGATTAGCTCAATGACCTGGCGAGGAATTACCTCGTTCTTATTGACTTGAGCCGCCATATTTCCTAAGTACAAAGCTGCAATATTGTCTGCAACCTCAAAAACATCGTTGAGGTTGTGGCTGATCAAAACTACGGCTAAACCATTATCTGCAAGACGTCGAACGAGGTTCAGAACCTGTTCTGTCTGGGCAACACCTAGTGCTGCAGTTGGCTCATCAAGGATTACCACCTTGCTGTTCCACAGAACTGCACGTGCAATTGCAACTGTCTGGCGCTGTCCACCCGATAGAGATGAAACTGTTTGGCGAATAGATTTAACGGTACGGACACTCAAGCCATCGAGAGTCTTGCGGGCGAGTGCTTCCATAGAGGTTTCATTTAAAACAGGTCCGCGCTTTTGCTCGCGACCTAAAAACATGTTGTGGACAATGTCCAAGTTATCGCAGAGTGCGAGATCCTGATACACAATTTCAATTCCTAGCGCAGTCGCATCACGTGGACCACCGATTGAAACCTTGTTACCTTCAAATAGGAATTCACCAGCTTCAGGTGTGTAGATACCTGCGATGCACTTGATGAGCGTGCTCTTACCTGCGCCGTTATCACCAACAAGTGCGGTTACCTGGCCAGCGTGAACATCGAAGTTAACATCCTTAAGTACATGAACTGGTCCAAAGGATTTGTTAACTCCTCTTAAGGACAGTAGCGGTGTTGTCATGAACTCCCTGTTTCTTTAGTTAAGTATCTTCTCTTATAAAACAATGTTTCGCTTTGATTCTTTGAGTAAAGAAGTTGCGGCTCGGAGTAAATACCCCGAGCCGCAACCTATATCTGTTACTGCTTAGTTAGCGGAAATTAGATTCCGTTAGCTGTGCAGAGGTCTTCGATTCCTTCGCAAACTGCTTCGCGTGTCTGGAATCCATCAGCAATAACATCCTTGACGTTTGCCTTTGTGATACCGACTGGAACCAATAGAACAGAAGGAACATCTACTGAACCGTTGTTAACTGATCCTGTAGCTGTTGTTGCCTCTTCGCCGCGTAGAAGTGCGATAGCAAGAGTTGCTGCGCCTTCTGCTTCAGCCTTGATTGCCTTGTAAACAGTGTTTGAAAGATCTCCTGTAAGGATTGCGCGCAATCCATCAACAGTTGCATCCTGACCAGATACACAGACCTTGCCGTTTAGCTTGTTCTTCTTTAGAACTGCTACAGCTGCAAGTCCAAGACCTTCGTTAGCTGAAACAACTGCATCGAGCTTTCCGCCAGCCTTTGAAAGCTGCTGTTCGAAAATTACTCCACCCTTTGCGTTATCCCAGTCTGGGACAGCTTGGTCATCAACAAGTGTGTAGTTCTTTGAATCGATCAAAGGACGTAGTACTGAGTCGTAACCAGCCTTGAATAGAGTTGCGTTGTTATCTGTTGGTGAACCGTTCAAGTAAACGATACGTGCATTTGTCTTTCCTGCTGCATCAAGACATGCCTTGATACCTTCACCCTGTAGACGACCAACTGCTTCGTTGTCGAATGAAACGTAGTATGAAGCTGAACCATTAAGTGTTAGACGGTCGTAGTCGATTGTCTTTACACCCTGTGCTGCAGCCTTGTCCTGAACAGCCTTAGCTGAATCTGAATCTAGGTTTACAAGGATAAGAACCTTTGCGCCAGCTGTAAGCATCTGGTCTGCAATTGTTGCGAATTGTTCCTTGTCACCGTTTGCGTTTTGAATATCAACCTTAACTCCGGCTGCATCAAATGCTGCTTGTAGGAATCCGCGGTCAGCAGTTTCCCAACGGTTTGATGATGCTGCATCAGGAAGAATTACGCCGACGAATCCATCGCCAGCAGAATCTGATGAGCTTGAGCAACCTGTAAGTACGAGTGCGAAAACAGCAACTAGTGCTGTGAGCGCGTAGCGAAGCTTCTTCATATATCGAACCTTTCAAAGGTGTCTTGCCCCTTGGTCGAGCTATTTCGACCAGATGTGGAGGGCACAACGTGTGTAAAAAATAGTCTGATACCCGCAAAAGGTCACTAGATTTGCTCAGAAATCTCACCCCTTTATCTAACGATTCGGTAACGCCCACACGGCTGCGCGATAACCTTGCCCAATGTCCACACAGGTAGAGCAGCTAGAGATCGCGCTGAAGGCTGCGATAGGCCGTGCCCTGGACTCTGGGGCCCTCACTGGAACAGCCCCTGATGTGATCAAGCTGGAACGCCCGAAGGATCGCACTCATGGAGATTATGCATCTTCTATTGCGTTGCAGTTGGCCAAGACTGCAGGCAAGAACCCCCGCGAAGTAGCACAAATAATTGCAGAGCAGTTACATGGTGTTGAAGGAATTTCAAAGGTTGATATCGCAGGACCTGGATTCATCAACATCACTTTGAATCGTGCAAGCCAGGCCGCACTCGTTGAAACGATTTTGAAAGCTACAAAGGATTACGGAAAAGGAAATGCGCTCGCCGGCGTAAAGATCAATCTGGAATTTATTAGTGCAAACCCAACTGGGCCATTGCACCTTGGTCACACTCGTTGGGCAGCAGTTGGTGATGCGCTAGGTCGTGTTCTAACCGCTGCAGGTGCTCACGTAACTCGTGAGTTTTATATTAATGACCGCGGAAATCAAATGGATTACTTCGGCCAATCAGTTGAAGCTGTGGCACTTGGTAATCCAGTTCCGGAAAATGGTTATCAAGGCGAGTACATCAAAGATTTAGCTGCGCAAGTTGTTGCACACAATGCTGGTATTAAAGATTTACCAGAAGCAGATCGTGTTGTTGCATTCCGCGAAGCTGCGTATCAATTACAACTCAAGGATCAACAGCGAGTACTAGATACTTTTCATACCCACTTTGATGTGTGGTTCTCGGAACGTTCTTTGCATGAACAAGGCGCAGTTGAACATGGTATGGAAAAACTTCGCGCTCAGGGCCATGTATTTGAGGTAGATGGGGCTGTTTGGCTTCGCACCACAGATTTTGGTGATGACAAGGATCGCGTCATGACAAAGAGCGATGGCTCGCTCACATACTTTGCTTCAGATACCGCTTATTACATCAATAAGCGTGAACGTGGCTTTGATATCTGCATTTACATGTTGGGTGCTGATCACCATGGATACATAGGTCGCTTAAAGGCAACGGCAGCTTGTGCTGGTGATGATCCTGAATACAACATCCATGTATTAATCGGCCAGCTAGTAAAGATCATGGAAGGTGGCGAAGAGGTAAAGCTTTCTAAGCGCGCCGGAACAATCATTACTCTTGAAGAGTTAGTAGAAAAAGTCGGCGTAGATGCAGCCCGTTACACATTGATCCGCTATCCAGTGGATACACCAATGGTGATGGATCTAGATATTTTGAAGCGAAACACAAATGAGAATCCCGTGTATTACGTGCAGTACGCACACGCACGAATCGCTGCGGTTTTGCGTAACGCGCAAGAACTTGGTGCATCACTAGAACTGAAAGATTTTGACCCATCACAGCTTTCTCATGATCGAGAAAATGAGTTGCTCGGAGCCCTGGCAGAGTTTCCTCGCGTAGTTGCAAGTGCGGCTGAATTCCGCGAACCACACCGCATTGCGCGTTACCTTGAAGAATTAGCCGGCACTTATCACGGCTTCTACAACGATTGCCGCGTACTGCCGATGGGCGATGAGAAATTATCTGCGCTCCACACCGCACGTCTATTACTGTGTACCGCAACAAAGCAAGTAGTTCACAATGGACTTGATCTGTTGGGTGTTAGTTCACCGGAGAGGATGTAAGCCATGTGGTCCTCTTCTGTTAAGACAGGTTCAGAACTTTCTATCTCTGGAATTACTGCAAAGCAATTAGCTAAAGATTTTGGAACACCTACATTCTTTATTGATGAAGCTGATTTTCGTGCACGTGCTTTGGCGTGGAATGATGCGCTGAAAGAGGCCTTTGGCGATAAAGCTGGCACTGTGTATTACGCATCAAAAGCTTTTTCCTGCACCGAAGTTGCTCGCTGGATTAAGGATTTAGGCATCGGAATCGATGTCAGTACAGGCGGCGAGATGGCGGTTGCACTTGCTGGCGGTATTGATCCGAAGAAGATCGAGGTACATGGCAATAACAAATCGATTGCCGAGATCGAAAAGGCAATCAGTGTTGGAGTCGAAACAATTGTCATTGACTCTATGTATGAAATCGATCGTGTTGCAACAGCTGCGGCAAAGGCCGGAAAGGTTCAGCGGGTGCTGCTTCGCTTAACTCCTGGTATCGAAGCGCATACCCACGAATCAATTGCAACCGCCCATGAAGATGTGAAGTTTGGATTTTCCATTGCAAGCGGTGCTGCATGGGTCGCAATAACGGCGGTTCACAAGCAGTCATCGCTAGAACTTCGTGGTTTCCATGCACACATCGGTTCTCAGATCTTTGGTTTTGAATCCTTTGAAATCTTGGCTGAACGCTTTGTGACATTTCTTGCCAAATATCGCGATGAGTTTAAGAAAGAATTGCCTGAGCTAGATCTAGGTGGCGGCTACGGAATCGCATATCTTGAAAGTGATGTAACTGTTGTTCCACGCGATGCGATGCAGGCACTTGCTAACGCGGTCAAGAAGCACTGCGCAGCATTTAATCTTGAGGTTCCAACTGTCTCAATCGAACCAGGTCGCGCAATTGTTGGACCAACAATGTTTACCTTGTACGAAGTTGGAACTGTTAAAGATGTGACCTTAGAAAATGGCACGCATCGTCGTTACATTTCAGTAGATGGTGGAATGAGCGACAACATTCGTCCATCTCTATATGGCGCTGAATACACAACTATTCTCGCCAACCGCACCAGCAGCGCTGCACACACTTCAAGTCGCTTAGTCGGAAAACATTGCGAAACCGGCGACATCATCATTCGCGAGATTGATTTGCCTGAAGATATTGTGCCGGGGGATTTACTAGCTGTTCCTGCAACGGGTGCTTATGGACGCAGCATGGCAAGTAACTACAACCATGTGCCTCGTCCATCAGTTGTTGCAGTAAAAGATGGAAAAGCTCGCGTAATTGTTCGCCGAGAGAGTATTGAAGATCTTTTAGCGTTGGATATTTAACGCCGTTCAACCCATCTGTGAAAGAATAAGCCCATGAACTCGGGCGCAAAGCAACTCTCAATTGGCATGCTCGGCTGCGGCGTTGTCGGCAGCCAGGTTGCTCGCCTGCTTCAAGATGATGAGCAAGAGCTCTCAGAGCGTTCAGGTGCGGTCCTAAAACTCTCAAAGGTTGGCGTACGCAACGCTGGCCCACGTGAAGGAGTCGACCCATCACTGATCACAACAGATCTACATTCAATTGTTTCAGATCCAAGTATCAATATCGTTATTGAGGTTATGGGTGGAATTGAACCTGCAAAAACCTTAATCCTTGAAGCGATTAAAAATGGCAAATCAGTTATCACTGCCAACAAAGCATTGCTTGCAACTCATGGCCACGAACTATTTAACGCAGCAGATGCTGCCAAGGTTGATCTGTATTACGAGGCTGCCGTTGCCGGTGCGATTCCAATTATTCGTTCAATGCGTGAATCTTTAGCGGGCGATCAAATCACTCGTGTCATGGGAATTGTTAACGGCACAACAAATTACATTCTGACAAAGATGCATGAAGAAGGTCGCGCCTTTGATGAAGTTCTAAAGGAAGCACAGGCACTTGGTTACGCAGAAGCAGATCCAACTGCAGATGTTGAAGGACATGATGCAGCAGCAAAGGCCGCACTTCTTGCAAGCCTTGCCTTCCACAGCACGGTAGTTATCGATGAGGTCTACTGCGAAGGTATTTCAAAGATTTCATCAGATGATGTTGCTGCAGCCAAATCAATGAACAGCGTTATTAAGTTGCTCGCGATTGCAGAGCTAACTGTTAAGGATGAGATCTCAGTTCGAGTTCACCCAGTAATTTTGCCGCTTTCACACCCACTGGCCTCTGTTCGTAACGCCTTCAACGCTGTTTATGTAGAAGCTGAAGCTGCAGGACAGTTGATGTTCTACGGCCGTGGCGCAGGTGGTGCTCCAACTGCGTCAGCAATCCTTGGTGATTTAGTTGCAGTTGCTCGTCATGCCGCATATTCAACTGTTGGGTATGGAGAATCGGATTACGCAGATTTAGATATCGCACCTATTGGCGCAGTTAAATCACAGTTTTTTGTACGCTTGCATGTAGCTGATAAATCGGGTGTTTTAGCCTCAATCGCGCAAACCTTTGCCAGTGAAAATGTGTCGATCCAAACTGTTCGCCAAGCCGGTTTAGGTGAAGATGCAGAATTGATCGTTGTAACGCACGCTGCATCTGAAGATGCATTAGATGCGTGTGTTGAGAGGTTAAAGAAGATGGAGATCGTAAGCAAGGTTGAAAGCGTGATTCGCGTTGAAGGGGCACAGAACTAATGGCGTTGTTTCCAAAAAAGAAGGCAGCTGGCGCACATCAGTGGCGCGGAGTTATCGAGGAGTATCGCGATCGTCTTCCAGTAAGTGCCAAGACACCAATCGTTTCACTGCGCGAAGGTGGCACACCACTTATCTATGCATGCAATCTTTCAGAGCTTCTTGGTAACAATGTGTGGATTAAGTACGAAGGTCTAAACCCAACGGGTTCCTTTAAAGATCGCGGAATGACAATGGCGATTTCAAAGGCTGCAGAAGATGGCGCAAAGGCGGTTATCTGTGCATCAACTGGAAATACTTCAGCTTCTGCTGCTGCATATGCGGTTAAGGCCGGAATGCGTCCAGCGGTACTTATCCCTAAGGGCAAGATCGCAATGGGAAAGCTAGCCCAAGCGGTTATTCATGATTCAACAATTTTGCAGGTCAACGGAAACTTTGATGATTGCTTAACTCTTGCACGCGAACTTTCTGAAAACTATCCGGTTGCACTTGTTAACTCGGTCAACCCTTTCCGTATTGAAGGACAAAAGACTGCAAGCTTTGAAGTTGTAGATATGTTGGGCGATGCTCCAGATATTCACGCACTTCCAGTTGGTAACGCAGGAAATATCACTGCGTACTGGAAGGGCTATAAGGAGTACAACAGGGATGGACTTACAACAAAGCTTCCGATGATGTACGGATTCCAAGCAGCAGGAGCTGCACCAATCGTTAAGGGCAAGGTAGTTAAGAACCCTGAAACAATCGCAACAGCGATTCGTATTGGAAATCCAGCATCGTGGCAGCAAGCTGTTGAAGCACGCGATACATCAGGTGGTGTGATTGATTCAGTCACAGACCGCGAAATTCTTGCGGCATACCGCTTAATTGCAGCTAAAGAAGGAATCTTTGTTGAGCCATCATCTGCAGCAGGTCTTGCAGGTTTGATCAAATACAAGAAGGCGGGCAAGCTGCCTAAGGACAAGACAATTGTTATTACTGTGACAGGACATGGATTAAAGGACATCCCTTACGCACTAGAAGCTGCGAAGAAGCCTGTTGTGGTTCCAGTAAATGCAAAGGTTGCAGCAAAAGCTTTGGGACTTGCATAAAAAATGAAGCCAACATTTAAAGCTCAGCCCATGCAGGTACAAGTTCCTGCAACAAGTGCAAACTTGGGTCCTGGCTTTGACTGCCTTGGTTTAGCGTTGAATATGCATGATCGTTACATGGCTCAGGTTATGGATGAATCTGGTGTAGATATTGATGTCACCGGCGAAGGTGCAGATGCGGTTCCAACCAGTGACAAAAACTTAGTAATCAAAGCGATGTACAAGGGTTTTGATTTCTTAGGTGGACGTCCTCGCGGTATTTCACTTCGTCAACTCAATGTCATTCCACATGGTCGCGGACTAGGTTCATCTGCAGCAGCGATTGTTGGCGGGTTAGCACTTGCTCGCGCATTAGTTCTTGGCGGTAATGAGCGGATGTCACATGAAGATATGTTGAATATCGCCAATGAGATGGAAGGTCATCCTGACAATGTTGCCGCTGCGATTTACGGCAGTGCAAATGTTGCCTGGCAAGAGAGTCAACGCAATCATGTTGTTGCGCAATCTCTGAATATCGAAGTAGATCCACGTATCGGTGTTCTTGCCTTTGTTCCATCCACTGAGCTTTCAACATCAAAGGCACGCAAGATGCTGCCTGAATCAATCCCACACCAGGATGCGGTTCGTAACTCAATAAATACAGCGGTTTTAATTCAGGCGTTACAACACCGTCCAGATCTTTTGCTGGGAGCAACTGAGGATTACCTGCACCAGAGTTACAGAAAAGATGCGATGCCACAGAGCTTTGCTTTAATGACAAAGCTTCGCAAAGCAGGCGTTGCTGCATTTATTTCTGGGGCCGGTCCAACAGTTTTGGTTCTTCACACAGGTGGAGATGCTGAAGCGGCTGAGTTAGAGCGTGCCGCAGGGGAGAAGTTCCAGATGATTCCTTTGGGTGTTTCACGCACAGGAGTCAGCGTCGTCACAGCCTGATTTTGCGGATTCCCGCTCAATCCTGCTAACCTTTACTCATCTGAACGGCTCATCTAGTAGCCAGTAACACATCAGGTAAATTCCAAAAATCCAGGCTCTTTCGGGTTTAAACACTTAGTTTAAAAACCAAGTTAAAAATCCGGAGCCAATAGCGAAAAGATATACATGACAACAGAAATTGAACCAGTTCGCTCCAACAGTCCAGAGCTTGCTGCAATGACCCTTCCAAAGTTGAAGACAGTAGCAACACAACTTGGTGTTGATGGCGCAGCAAAGATGAAGAAGGATGCGTTAGTAGAAGCGATCGCTGATTTACAGGCGAAGAACCGCGAAGCTGCAAAGGCTGAACGCGAAGCACGTCGCGAAGCACGCAACAATCGCAAGAAGGAGTCAAAGCCTTCAAACAACACTCAAGATTCAGATGATGATGGCGATGATGATTCAGCGCCGCTCAGCAACAACGATCGGGCAAACAACGACCGCGGCGGCAATGATCGCAACGACCGTGGTGGTCGCTTTGATCGCAACGACCGTGGGCGTGGACGTGACCGCAACCGTGACCGCAACCGTGACCGCGCACCACGTGAAGAGCGTGAGCCAGTAATTGGCGAAGATGATGTTCTCGTTCCAGTTGGCGGACTTCTCGATATTCTCGAAAGCTACGCATTTATCCGCACAGGTGGATACCTGCCAGGCCCTAACGATGTTTACGTTTCATTGCAGCAGGTTCGTAAGAACGGTCTGCGCAAGGGAGATGTTGTTACAGGTCAGGTTCGTCAGCCTCGCGAAGGTGAAACAAAGCAGAAGTTCAACGCTTTGATCACCCTAGAAACCGTTAACGGAATGACACCGGAAGAGGCACGTAACCGTGTTGAGTTCGGAAAGTTAACTCCGCTTTATCCTCAGGAGCGTTTGCGCCTTGAGACTGAGCCAAACATTCTTACAACACGTGTTATCGATTTGATCGCACCAATTGGTAAGGGTCAACGTGGTCTTATCGTTTCGCCTCCAAAGGCTGGTAAGACAATGGTTCTTCAATCAATTGCTAACGCGATTACAACTAACAACCCAGAGTGTCACTTGATGGTTGTTCTTGTTGATGAGCGTCCAGAAGAAGTTACAGATATGCAGCGCAGCGTTAAGGGTGAAGTTATTGCTTCAACCTTCGATCGCCCAGCTGATGACCACACAACAATCGCAGAGCTTGCAATCGAGCGTGCAAAGCGTTTAGTTGAACTTGGTCACGATGTAGTTGTTCTTCTTGACTCAATCACACGTCTTGGTCGCGCGTACAACATTGCAGCACCTGCATCAGGCCGCATCCTTTCTGGTGGTGTTGATTCAGCTGCGCTGTATCCACCAAAGAAGTTCTTCGGAGCTGCTCGTAACATTGAAGATGGCGGATCATTAACGATTCTTGCAACAGCACTTGTTGATACAGGTTCTCGTATGGATGAAGTTATCTTCGAAGAGTTCAAGGGAACTGGAAACATGGAGCTCATCCTTGATCGCAAGATGGCTGACAAGCGAATCTTCCCTGCGGTTAACGTTGTTGCTTCAGGTACTCGTAAGGAAGAAATCCTTATGGGTTCAGAAGAGCTCAACATTGTCTGGAAGCTACGTCGCGTTCTGCACGCTCTAGAACCACAGGCTGCTTTGGAACTATTGCTTGAGAAGATGAAGGGCACTAAGTCCAACGTCGAGTTCTTGATGCAGATTCAGAAGACAACTTCGGGTCCAGACGACTCAAAGTAAGCGTAAATTTCTCAATTGTGGGCTTATCGCCTACCCTTGGGGTCTGTTAACCGTCCGTTTGGTTCACTCAACATCTGTAACAAGATGTGAGACCCAAACACGAATATAAGGAATAACCATGAAGCCAGAGATCCACCCAGAGTACAAAGAGACCCAAGTAACCTGTGGTTGCGGTGAGAAGTTCGTAACTCGCTCAACAGTTGCAAGCGGTTCAATCTATGTTGAAGTTTGCTCAGTCTGCCACCCGTTCTACACAGGTAAGCAGCGCATCCTTGATACTGGTGGTCGCGTGGCTAAGTTCGAAGAGCGCTTCGGTAATGGCGCTAAAAAGCAGAACAACGCTTCGGCCAACTAGCTTTCTAAAGAAACCGCATCGCAGCCCTTGTCGGGTTGCGGTCGCGGTTTTTTTATTTCCCGCAGTAGATAACTAATAGAAAGGAGCAGTCGATGAGCAATGATCGCTTTGCATCAGCACATGAAATGGTGCGCGAGTACGCCGAACTTGAAGAGAAGATGGCTGATCCTTCTATTCACGAAGATCAAGCAAATGCTCGCAAACTTGGACGACGATATGCCCAGCTTGGTCCAGTTGTTGCAGGGTTCAAAGCCTGGAAATCATCAGAGGATGATTTGTTAGCTGCTGCAGAACTTGCCGATGTTGATCCTGATTTTGCTGCTGAAATTCCAGCGTTAGAGGCGGCACGTGATGCTGCTGCTGAAAAGCTAGAAGAGTTGTTACTGCCACGTGATCCCAATGATGATCGTGATGTTATTTTAGAAGTTAAAGCCGGTGCTGGTGGAGATGAGTCAGCGCTATTTGCTGGCGATCTACTGCGCATGTACATGCGTTATGCAGAAAAGCACAACTGGAAAGTTGAAATTATTGATGCCACCGAAAGCGAAATGGGTGGATACAAAGATATTTCTGTTGCGGTTAAATCAAAGGGAACTGCCGCACCTGGAGAATCACCATATGCACGTTTGAAATTTGAAGGCGGAGTTCACCGTGTACAGCGCGTTCCGGAAACTGAAAGCCAGGGACGTATTCACACATCAGCAGCTGGTGTATTGATTTTGCCTGAGGCTGAAGAGGTTGATGTTGAGCTGAACATGAATGATGTTCGCGTAGATGTGTACCGCTCATCAGGTCCTGGCGGGCAGTCAGTTAATACAACTGACTCTGCTGTGCGTTTAACCCACGTGCCAACTGGAATTGTTGTTTCATGCCAGAACGAAAAGAGCCAGTTACAGAACAAGGAATCTGCCCTTCGTATTTTGCGCGCACGTTTGTTGGCAGATGCTCAGGAAAAGGCTGAAGCGATCGCATCTGCCGAGCGCAAGAGCCAGGTTCGTACAGTGGATCGTTCAGAGCGAATCCGCACCTACAACTTTCCGGAAAACCGCATTAGCGATCACCGCGTTAACTACAAGTCAAACAACTTGGATGCGGTTCTCAATGGCGACTTAGATGACATGATCCAAACTTTGCTGGATGCTGACAAAGCGGCACGTTTGGCTAACGCTAACTAAAATGCGCAGTGTGGCTTAAATGAAAATTAAGGAAATACTGCGGGATGCTAAGTCCCAGTTAGCTGAATCTGGTATTTCTGAGGTTGATGCAGAACATCTCTTGGCACATGTATTGGGCCTGTCACGTATGGATCTTCATAACCCTGTCTTAGTTGAATCAACATTGCTTGCCTTTGAAGATAAAGATGTTTTAGAGGAACAGTTTTACGATCTGTTAGATCGCCGCCTTAATTTTGAACCGTTGCAGTATTTAACAGGAGTCGCCGGATTTAGATATTTAAATATCGAAGTTGGCCCTGGTGTATTGGTTCCACGTCCAGAATCTGAATTATTGGTAGAGGCTGTTTTGCAACACATTGAGAATCTTCCTGCCCCAGTTAGCGTTATTGATTTAGGTGCAGGTTCTGGTGCCTTGTCATTGGCTATTGCAACAGAGGCACCTACTACACGTGTGATCGCTGTTGAAAAAAGTCCAGAAGCCTTGTTCTGGTTAAAGAAAAATGTCTCAGTTATTGCTGAAAATGTACGTGTTGTAGAAGGCGATGTCGTGGATGTTCTTCCGGGTATTAAATGCGATGTAGTAATTGCTAACCCGCCCTATGTTCCTGATTCACAAGTGTTGCCCAGAGATGTTGCAGGTTTTGAGCCTCACATCGCATTATTTGGTGGCCCAACAGGTATGGAGATTCCGCAGCTATTTATTACCGCTGCAGCTCGCCTCTTAAAGCCTGGGGGCGTTTTAGTTATTGAACACACTGAAGAACAGGGCGCTGCAATCGCATCCGCGCTGTCAGTAGATTTTTCAGAGGTTGCCCTGCATGATGACCTAGTAGGACGACCACGTTGGACTAGTGCGGTGAGGAGGTAGCCATGGCAAAGGATATTGATCTTAAAAAGGGTGAACTTTCTCGTCATGTTAACAAGGCTGCTAAAGCAATCGCCGATGGTTTCATCATCGTCATTCCGATGGAGCACAGTTACGCATTTGCATGCGATGCCTTTAGACAGGATGCGGTTCGTGCGATGCATGTATTACGTGGAGATCCATTGTTCACTGCAGCACAAGTGATTGTTGGAAGTGTAAAAACTACTGAAGGAATTATTCGCGAAGTAACACCTGAGATAAAAGGTTTAATGAAAAAGTTTTGGCCCGGAATGGTTTCCTTAAACCTGCGACCACAACTAGGTCTTAGCTGGGATCTTGGAGATAACAATCAACTCGATCGTGTCAGTGTTCGACTTCCGAAAGCAAAGTTTGCAAAAGCCTTAGTCTCACAAACAGGACCACTTGCTATTGCTAGTGCGGCTCGAAAGTCGATGCCCGCCCCACAATCATTAAGCGATGTCTTGGTTTTGGATTCAGATGTTGCCCTCAAATTTGATAATGGAAAGCTTCGCAAGGGCCCGATCTCGACTGTGATTGAGGCGGATGAAACCGGCGTGCGGGTACTGCGCATTGGAGCGGTCTCGCTCGAGGAAATTCAGGCAATCGTTCCTGGTGCTACGAGCGCGTAACCCCTTCGCCCTATAGGGTTTGGACATGTCCGAAACTTTTTATGGCCCAGATTTCAACCTTTTAACCTCGCAGGATCCTGAGATCGCAGCGGTTCTCTTATCTGAACTCAAGCGTCAACAGACCAATCTGCAGTTAATCGCCTCTGAGAACTTCACATCACGTGCAGTTCTGGCAGCTTTAGGGTCAACCCTTTCCAATAAGTACGCCGAAGGTTATCCAGGTAAGCGTTACTACGGTGGTTGCGAAGAGGTAGATAAGGCTGAATACCTTGCAATCGATCGTGCAAAATCTTTATTTGGTGCAGAGCATGCAAATGTTCAACCGCACTCAGGTGCATCTGCAAATGTTGCGGTGTATCAAGCATTCACAAAGCCTGGCGACACTGTTCTTGCTATGGATTTGGCACATGGTGGTCACTTAACCCATGGATCTCCAGTTAACTTTTCTGGAAAGTGGTTCACCATCGAGTCTTACGGTGTTCGCCAAGACAATGAATTAATTGATTATGACCAACTACGTGAACAAGCGATTCGCACAAAGCCAAAGATGATTTGTTCTGGTGCAACTGCGTATCCATCACTTGTAGATTTTGCAAAGATTCGCGAAATCTGCGATGAAGTCGGCGCAATCATGTGGGTAGATGCAGCGCACTTCATCGGTCTTGTGGCTGGAAAGGCGATTCCATCACCTGTTCCTTATGCCGATGTTGTTTCCTTTACAACTCACAAAGTTTTGCGTGGACCACGCGGTGGAATGATTTTGGCAAAGGCACAACATGCTGCTGCAATCGATAAGGCGGTATTCCCTGGAATGCAGGGCGGTCCAATCATGTCTGCCGTTGCTGGAAAAGCGATCGCACTTGCAGAGTGTGCAACCCCTGCGTATCAAAAGTATGCAAAGGATGTCATTGTTAATGCAAAGGCCCTAGCGGCAGCACTTGAAGCAGAAGGTATGCGCGCAGTATCTGGTGGCACTGAAACCCACCTTGCATTGATGGATATTCGAAGCACCGGTGTTACTGGCAAGGTTGCAGATGAGCGTTGTGGAGCTGCAGGAATTGTGATGAACAAGAACTCAATTCCTTACGATCCAGAAAAGCCTGGAATCACAAGTGGTATTCGTGTTGGTTCACCTGCAACAACTACCCAAGGAATGGGTGTTGAAGAGATGAAGCAGATCGCAACTTTGATTGCGCGAGCGATTAAAACCGATGATGCATCAGCACATGCTGCGATTAAATCTGAAGTTCATGCTTTAACGGCGCGTTTTCCTATTTACCAGGCGTAATTAGCTTCGATGCGCGAGTACATGATCACGCTGCTGATTTCAGCGGCTTTGTGTTACCTCATTACTCCGCTAGTGCGCACCCAAGCGATTCGATTTGGTGCCGTTGCCGCGATCCGCGATCGAGATATTCACAGCGTTCCCACTGCACGGTGGGGTGGAGTTGCGATGTGGGCATCGATGGCGCTGACCTTTGCAATCGTTAACCATCTGCCGCTCGTTGGAAAATCCTTTGGCCATGAAGCGCAAGGAATTTTCTTAGCATCAACGGCGATTGTTCTGCTGGGAATGGCTGATGATCGCTTCCAATTAGATGCTTTAACAAAACTTGCGGGCCAAGTTTTCGTTGCAGGAATTCTGCTTATCTATGGAATTCAAATTTTGTGGCTACCTATCAACGGTGTGATCACCTTGCCACCGGCCATTGGTCAATTAGTAACGGTATTGATCGTCTTAGTAGTAATTAACGCAGTTAACTTTATTGATGGAATGGATGGATTAGCAGCTGGAATCGTTGCGATTTCAGGCATTGCATTCTTCGCCTTTGCTTACTTATTAGCGGTGGATTACGGCTTTAGCCGCGCAGGTGCGCCATCGCTGACAACCGCGGTTTTAGTGGGTATTTGCCTTGGTTTCTTGCCTCATAACATTAACCCCGCCAAAATCTTTATGGGCGATAGCGGTTCGATGTTGTTGGGCTTACTCCTTTCAGCTGCAGCAATTACTTTGACCGGCCAAGTAGATCCCAATGCAATTTCTGCTGAATCACTTGGACCAACATTGCTTCCTCTGTTACTTCCATTTGCTGTCCTTGCCATTCCATTCTTGGATTTGCTGCTTGCAGTTGGTCGACGAGTTAAAGCGGGACGTTCTCCGTTTGCACCTGACAATCAACATTTACATCACCGCTTGCTCAGTGCGGGTAACTCAACAAACAAGACCGCGGTGATTTTGTATCTCTGGACAGCAACAATCGCATTTCCAGTAACAGTTCTTGCATTTGCGCCATGGTGGGTTGCATTGATTACCGTTGTTGTCTTAATTGGAATTAGTGTGATTGTCATGAAAAGCAAGAACAAGGTTTCAGCATGACGGAAAAGAGCAATGAATCGCAGTTGCTACGTGGCGCATTTCTTCCGACATTAATTGTTGGATTGGTAGCGATCGCCATCTCTGCATTTATTCAGGGCTTGAGTGGTTTTTGGGGAGCTTTACTGGCGCAGTTTGTTGTAGTGATCTTCTTTGTTATCCATATCGCCGTTTCGCGAATGACTCGAAACTTAGATCCCATTTCGACAATGGCGATGGCGCTCTTTTCTTACTTCGCCAAGTTGTTTGGTTTGGGTTTACTGCTGTGGGCGATCTCCAAATTCACCGAGCGAGAAACGATCAACCGAACAGCTTTTGGGATTACCGCTGTGGCGCTGACCATCGCATGGCTATGGGGCGAAATTGCCAGTTACATGAAACTTCGCCTACATTTGCCCCTTCCTGAGTCCAACAAGCAGCAGTAGATTTACCACCCCGAGGCAAGGAGTTCCCATGGCTAACCGTGAAGAGAATGCAATGTGGTCCATCTTTGGATACCTCCTATCTGGGTTGATCTTCTGGGGAGGCGTCGGAATCGCCCTGGATAAGTGGCTCAACACCGGGTACTTCACTTTGACCGGCCTGCTCGTAGGAATCAGCGGGGCGATCTATCTGATCTGGCTCCGATTCGGCCGCGAATAACCCCCTCAGCCACGCTCAACATCACAGCCCCTGGGCCTATTTCGATTTCTCATAAATAACCCCTCTCGCATAGAGTTGCCCCGTCTTCCCGCCCCATCAATTTTGAGGAGTATGCGTGCGCGTTCAATTGCGTTCTGCCGCTGAGGGTGAGGGTTTCGTCCCGCCTAGCAGCAATGACTTCGAACTTCCTCCAATTTTCGGCGACAACCCATACACAACTAAGCCAATTTTTCTGGTTTTACTTTCAGTAATTTTGATTTCAACATTTTTCATTTTGTCTTCACGTAAGGCTTCGATTATTCCTAGCAAGTTCCAATTTGCTGGCGAATCCGTCTACTCATTTGTTCGCGAGAATCTAGCTAAAGAGGTTATCGGGCATGACTTCCTGCGCTTTGTTCCATACCTGTTCTCGCTCTTCACATTTATTCTTGTAAACAATATTTTTGGAATTATTCCTTTTATTCAATTCCCAACGATGTCCCGAGTTTCATTCCCGTACATCTTGGCAATCTCTACATACTTGGTATTCCACTACGTTGGAGTTCGAAAGCAAGGCGCATTTAAGTACTTCAAGGAAATCATGTTTATGCCTGGCGTTCCAAAGGCTGCATACATCTTGATCACTCCACTTGAAATCCTTACCTTCTTTGTTGTTCGCCCACTAACGCTTTCACTTCGTCTCTTTGCAAATATGTTTGCGGGCCACTTGTTGTTGCTCGTGTTTATCTTGGGTGGAGAACATCTACTTCAAGGTGTTATTGGTTTGAAGTTGATCAGCCCATTTGCCTTCGCAATTGGCATTGTGCTGACCTTCTTTGAATTCATGGTCCAATGCTTGCAGGCGTACATCTTTACTCTGCTCGCAGCTCTATACATCGCCGGCGCCCTTGCCGACGAGCACTAATAGGAAAGAAGGAAAGAAATGACAGGAATGACAGGCACGCTGAACCTTGTTGGTTTCGGCCTCGCAGCAATTGGTCCAGGTATCGCAACTGGTCTTATCTTCGCCGCATATATCAACGGCGTCGCACGTCAGCCAGAAGCACGTAGCGTTCTACAGCCAATCGCGTTCCTTGGATTCGCGCTTGCTGAAGCTCTCGCACTCTTCGGTCTCGTTCTAGCATTCGTTCTCTAATTCATTATTTTTAAGAAAAATTAAGGACAACTGATGCAATTTGTTAACTTAGCAGCGGGAGAGAAGTTGAATCCGCTCGTACCTCACACAGCTGAGCTTGTGGTTGGTGCGATCGCCTTCACCCTTCTTTTCTTAACGCTTCGTAAGTTTGTAGTTCCAATGTTTGAGAAGGCTTTCGAAGCCCGAACCCATGCAATTCAAGGTGGAATCGAACGTGCTGAAAAGGCACAGGCAGAAGCTCAACGCGCATTGGCTCAATACACGGAGCAGCTATCAAAGGCACAATCAGAGGCACAGACACTTCGTGAAGAAGCTCGTGTTCAAGGTGCAGCAATCATTGAAGATCTTCGTGCCAAGGCACAAGAAGAAGCAGCTCGCATTACAGCAACTGCTCACGCTTCAATCGAAGCAGAACGTCAACAGGCGGTTACAGCACTTCGCAATGAAGTTGGTGCACTTGCAGTTGAACTTGCTTCAAAGATTGTTGGAGAAGCTTTGGATGATCAAGCTCGTCAATCACGAATCGTTGATCGCTTCCTTGAAGATCTAGAAAAATCCAAGTAAGTCAATCGGTAAGTCAATAGTTAGGAAGAGGCAGAGAAAAAAATGAGAGCTCACTTCGGAGGCAGCAGCCGTAAGTCACTCGTGGCTTCACGTGTGTCACTTGATGCTGCCGTCAAAGGCGTAGATGCGAACAGTGCATCTGCTTTGAGCTCTGAGCTTTTCTTTGTTGCAGATGTACTCAGCACAAACATTGCTGTACGTCGCGCTCTTACCGATCCATCTCGCGATGGAAAGGCAAAGGCAGCATTTATCTCTGAACTATTTGGCAAGAAGGTTGGCGCGGTTGCACTTGGTTTAGTTACCGAGTTATCAAGCCTGCGCTGGTCAGCACCAAAGGATCTTGTACTTGTTCTAGAACAGCTAGCGATCGAGGCGGAAGCATCAGCTGCCAATATTGCAGGCGAACTAGACCGTGTAGAAGATGAAATTTTCACAGCTGCAGCAGCCTTTGCTAGCTCAACTGAGCTACGTAAAGCGCTGACATCAGATGCTACGAATGCCAAGGCGACCTTAGTTGCCGACATTCTCAAGGGCGCATCTGGTTCAACTGTAAAGCTGGTTTCACAGATGGTGAATGCATGGAGAGGGCGCAGTATTGAGTCAGCATTTGCTGATTACCAAGCAGCGCTAGCAGCACGTCGTAACCGAGTTATTGCTTTGGTTCGCGTTGCAGCTCCATTAAGCCAAGCACAGCAAGATCGTCTAGCTACAACTTTAACTAGCAAGGTTGGACAACCAGTTCGAATCAATATTGAGATCGATCCAACAGTGTTGGGTGGAGTTTCAGTGAAGTTTGCAGATGAAATCGTTGATGGATCAGTTTCAAATCGTTTGGCTGGAGCCGCACGCGCTCTTGCTGGAAGCAAATAAAGGGAGAAACACATGGCAGACCTAAAGATCAATCCTGAAGAGATTCAGGGTGCCTTAGCGAACTTCGTTAAGTCATACGATCCAGGCGTTGCAGCTCGCGACGAAGTGGGAACCGTTAGCCAGGCAGGTGACGGAATCGCACGTGTTGAAGGGTTGCCATCAACAATGGCGAATGAGTTGTTGCAGTTTGCAAACGGCACACTCGGCCTCGCACTCAACCTAGACGTCCGTGAAATCGGTACCGTTATTTTGGGTAGCACAACAGGAATTGAAGAAGGAACATCTGTTCGTCGTACTGGTGAGATTCTCTCTGTACCAGTTGGCGATGGTTTCCTAGGTCGCGTCGTTGATGCACTTGGAAATCCAATTGATGGCAAGGGCGAGATCAAATCTGAAGCACGTCGTGCACTTGAACTACAGGCTCCCTCTGTAGTTCAGCGCCAACCTGTTAAGGAGCCACTCGCAACTGGTATCAAGGCGATCGATGCGATGACAGCGATTGGTCGCGGACAGCGCCAGCTCATCATCGGTGACCGTCAGACAGGTAAGACAGCGGTTGCTGTAGACACAATTATTAACCAGAAGGAAAACTGGAAATCTGGCGATAAGAAGAAGCAGGTTAAGTGTATTTATGTAGCTATTGGCCAGAAGGGTTCAACGATTGCAGCTGTTAAGGGCGCACTCGAAGAAGCTGGCGCAATGGAGTACACAACAATCGTTGCTTCACCTGCATCAGATCCAGCAGGTTTCAAGTACTTAGCTCCTTACACCGGTTCTGCAATTGGTCAGCACTGGATGTACAAGGGCGAGCACGTTCTTATCGTGTTTGATGATTTATCAAAGCAAGCTGAGGCGTACCGTTCAGTCTCACTTCTACTTCGTCGTCCACCAGGCCGCGAAGCCTACCCAGGCGATGTTTTCTACTTACACTCACGTTTGCTAGAGCGTTGCGCAAAGCTTTCCGATGAATTAGGTGGCGGTTCAATGACCGGTTTGCCAATCATCGAAACAAAGGGAAATGACGTTTCTGCGTTTATTCCTACAAACGTTATTTCGATTACTGATGGTCAGTGCTTCTTCGAAACAGATCTTTTCAACGCCGGTGTTCGCCCAGCGATCAACGTAGGTGTTTCTGTTTCTCGTGTAGGTAGCTCTGCGCAGACTAAGGCGATGAAGAAGATCGCTGGTCGTCTACGTCTTGACCTTGCTCAGTACCGTGAACTTGAAGCCTTCGCTGCTTTCGGTTCAGATCTCGATGCTGCATCAAAGGCTCAGCTTGAGCGCGGTGCACGCATGGTTGAACTTCTTAAGCAGGGTCAGTACTCACCATACTCATTGGAGCGTCAGATCGTTTCAATCTGGGCAGGTACTACTGGAAAGCTTGATGATGTTGCAGTTGCAGATATTCGTCGCTTTGAAGCAGAGCTTCTCGACTTTATCGCTCGCGAACGCAAGGAGATCAACGCAGTTATCTCTGAAACTAAGCAGCTAGATGATGACACCATTGCAAAGATGGAGGAAGCGGTTGCTTCATTCAAGAAGCAGTTCAAATCATCAGCATCACAGGCTCTTAATGAAGCTCCAGCTGAAGCCCTCGATGGAGAAGATGCAGAGCAGATCACTAAGTTTGTTCCTCCGGCGGTGAAGAAGTAACCCATGGGTGCCCAACTTCGCATATATCGCCGACGGATGCGATCCGTTAAAGCGACTAAAAAGATTACGAAAGCTATGGAGTTAATCTCTGCTTCTCGTATCGTTAAGGCGCAGCAACGAGTCGCAGCTTCAACTCCTTATGCCAATGAGTTGACCCGTGCGGTATCTGCAGTTGCCACTTACTCTTCAACCAATCACCCATTAACAACAGCTTCTGAACGACCAATCCGCGCAGCGATTTTAATTATCTCTGCAGACCGCGGAATGGCTGGCGCGTACTCAAACAACGCGATCAAGGAAGGGGAGCAGCTTGCCGCCCTTCTTCGTGAGCGCGGTCTTGAAGTTAAGCCATACCTAGTTGGACGTAAAGCGGTTGGTTACTACAAGTTCCGTGATCGTCAGATTGCAGGGCAGTGGACAGGTTTCTCAGATAACCCAACCTATGAAAACGCTAAGGAAGTTGCTGATGCGTTGATTAAGGCATTTATTGCAGATGCACAAACAGACGCAGCGGGCGTAGATGAGATCCACATCGTCTTTACAGAGTTCAAGTCAATGCTTATCCAAAATGCAATGGCAAAGCGCATGCTTCCTCTGGAAGTTGTTGAAAGCGATGCACCAGCACCAGCTGGATTGCTACCAATGTATGAATTCGAACCTAATGCAGGTGTAGTGCTTGATGCACTTCTACCTCGTTACATTGAGGCTCGAGTATTTAACGCGATGTTGCAATCTGCAGCTTCAGAGCATGCAGCTCGTCGTCGCGCTATGAAGTCAGCAACTGACAATGCTGATGATTTAATCAAGTCGTTAACACGACTTGCGAACGCGGCTCGTCAGGCCGAAATTACTCAAGAGATCAGTGAAATTGTTGGCGGCGCAGACGCGTTGGCCTCAGCTAGTGCAGGGAGTGAATGATGTCGAACTCAAAAAAGGGCCGCGTAGCTCGCGTTATCGGACCGGTTGTGGATATTGAATTCCCAGCCGATTCAATGCCAGCGATCTTTAATGCGCTACATGTAGAGACAACCATGTCAGGTACTACTCGTACCTTGACACTCGAGGTTGCTCAACACATTGGCGATAACCTCGTGCGCGCAATCTCAATGCAGCCAACTGACGGTATGGTCCGTGGCGCAGAAGTTTCCGATACAGGGACACCGATCTCAGTTCCTGTTGGTGATGTGACAAAGGGCCATGTGTTCAACACACTTGGCGAGTCACTCGATGTTCCAACCTCATCACTCGACATCAAAGAGCGTTGGCCAATTCACCGTGATGCACCAGCATTTGATCAGTTGGAATCAAAGACTGAGATGTTTGAAACCGGTATCAAGGTTATCGATCTACTCACTCCGTATGTAAAGGGTGGAAAGATCGGTCTATTCGGTGGTGCAGGTGTAGGTAAGACAGTTTTGATTCAGGAAATGATTTACCGTGTAGCTGAAAACTTCGGTGGTGTGTCTGTATTCGCCGGTGTTGGTGAGCGTACTCGTGAAGGTAATGACTTGTTCCTCGAAATGACCGAGACCGGTGTTATTAACAAGACCGCGTTAGTGTTCGGTCAGATGGATGAACCACCTGGAACGCGTCTACGCGTTGCTTTGTCAGCGTTAACAATGGCTGAATACTTCCGCGATGTTCAAAAGCAGGACGTTCTTCTGTTCATCGATAACATCTTCCGTTTCACACAGGCAGGCTCTGAGGTTTCAACACTTCTAGGCCGTATGCCATCTGCTGTGGGTTACCAGCCAACACTTGCAGATGAAATGGGTCAGCTACAGGAGCGCATCACATCGACACGTGGTCACTCAATTACATCTATGCAGGCGATTTACGTTCCTGCTGACGATATTACAGACCCAGCGCCACACACTACTTTCGCGCACTTAGATGCAACAACAGTGTTGTCTCGTCCGATTTCAGAGCTTGGTATCTACCCAGCTGTGGATCCACTTGACTCAACATCACGCATCTTGGATCCACGCTACATCGGAGAGCACCACTTCCGTGTTGCTAACCGCATCAAGCAGATCCTGCAGCGTTACAAGGATCTACAGGACATCATTGCAATTCTCGGTATCGATGAATTGTCAGAAGATGACCGCGTACTCGTAGGCCGTGCACGTCGTATCCAGCGCTTCTTGTCACAGAACACATTCGTAGCGAAGGTGTTTACAGGAATCGACGGTTCATTCGTTCCGCTATCAGAGACAATCGAAGCATTTGAAGCACTTGCAGATGGAAAGTACGATCACATTCCAGAGCAGGCATTCTTCATGTGCGGTGGTCTTGCAGATGTCGAGCGCAATGCAGCTGAACTTGCAGCAAGCTTGGCGAAGTAATCGATCATGACACTTAAAGTCGAACTAGTATCTCCAACGCAGCGCGTCTGGTCGGGCGAAGCAACATCTGTTTCTGCCCGCACAGTCGAAGGTGATATCGGTGTTCTCACCGATCACTCCCCGCTCTTTGGAGTTCTAGTTGACGGTCAGGTTGTAATCCACGGAACCAACGGAGAAGCAACTGAGTTCAAGGTCAGCGGCGGATTCCTATCGGTCGCAAACAACCGTGTATCAATCCTTACGGAGTCAGTTAACTAAATAAAAATAAGATTTTCAGTGTAGAAAAGTGTGTAGTTGCTTCTTCATCTTTTCGAAACTGAAAATCTATTTTTATTTCCAGACCTATTCACGAGTGACTTGTGCGCCGAGGCTTTGTAGCTGCTCGGCGAAGTTCGGATATCCACGGTCGACATGAAAAGCTTGATCCACCGTAGTTTCACCCTCTGCGACAAGGGCTGCAAGAATTAAACCTGCACCTGCGCGGATGTCATGGGCTTCAACAGGTGCGCCAGATAGCTCTTGTACGCCTGTAATTGAGGCGTGATGGCCATCGACGCTGACTTGAGCACCAAGGCGGCTGAGCTCATTGACGAACATGAAGCGGGATTCAAAGACATTTTCAGTTACCAATGAATGGCCTTCAGCAATGGCGTTGAGTGCGATCACCATTGGAAGTAAATCTGTTGGGAATCCTGGGTAGGGAAGTGTTGCAACATCAATTGCTTGTGGTCGCACATCCATCTTGACCCGAATTCCATCTGCAGTTGTTGTGATGATTGCACCAGCAGAGGCCAACTTTTCTAATGGAAGTTCCAAGTGCTCGGCAACAGCGCCATGAATAGTGATATCTCCACGAGTCATCGCTGCAGCAAAGGCCCAGGTACCGGTGATGATGCGATCGGTAATTGTTGTGTGATCTGTTGGTGATAATTTCTGCACACCTGAAATTGTGATGACAGGTGTTCCTAAGCCTTCAATCTTTGCACCCATTGAAATCAAGAACTCACCAAGGTCCACGATGTCAGGTTCGCGAGCAGCGTTATCAATTGTTGTAACACCCTTTGCTAATACTGCGGCGGTCATGATGTTTTCAGTTGCGCCAACACTTGGGAAATCTAATTCAACTGGTGCTCCAGTTAGGCCATGAGGTGCTTCTGCAATTACATAGCCATGTTCAATGTGGGCTTTAGCACCAAGTGCCTCTAAACCCTTAATGTGAAAATCTAAACCTCGAGATCCAATTGCATCTCCACCAGGTAGGGCGACATCTGCCTGTCCGACTCGGGCAACAAGTGGACCCAACACATTGATTGATGCACGCATCTTTCTGACAAGATCGTAATCAGCGCGATGTGCAGGCTCTTGAGGAACATCGATTGTGACCGTATCTGCACCACGTACAACTGTGCATCCAAGTCGAGTCAACAAATCCGCCATGATGTCTACATCGGCGATATCTGGAACATTTCGAATTGTGGTGCTGCCGGTAGCCAATAATGAGGCCGCCATAAGCTTGAGAACAGAGTTTTTAGCCCCTGTAACAGAGACTTCGCCACGTAATGAGGTGCCGCCTTGTATGCGGAAGCGATCGTGGGATGCCATAGCCGCAGTCTACTTATAAGGTAAGCACATGGTTAATTTAACGCGCATTTACACAAAGACTGGCGATGACGGAACAACATCCCTTGGAGACATGTCCCGTACCTCAAAAAATGACCCACGTCTTGAAGCGTATGCAACGGTCGATGAGGCGAACTCAACTATCGGTGTTGTTCTTGCAACCGATCAGTTAACCGAAGATGTTCGCGCTCTTCTTGTGCGAATTCAAAATGATCTCTTCGATGTGGGTGCAGATCTTTGTACACCAGTTGTAGATTCACCAGCATTTGAGCCACTGCGCGTTCTTGAATCACAGATTACTTATTTAGAGGAACAAATCGATAAGTACAACGAGAACCTTGAGTCATTGCGTTCATTTGTATTGCCATCTGGAACTGCATCCGCAGCCCACCTTCATGTTGCACGCACCGTTGTTCGTCGCGCCGAGCGATGCACCTGGGCTGCCATTCACGCATTTGGTGGGGGAGTTAATCCATTAACTGCAAAGTATTTAAATCGTTGCTCTGATCTGCTCTTTGTGCTTGCACGTTTTGCCAATAAAGAGATCGGCGATCAGCTGTGGGTACCTGGAGCTAACCGCTAAGGATTTACTGTGTAGGTAGTTCCCGGGACCTTTTCTTGCGGAACATCTTTGCGGCAAGAAGCCTTTATATTTGAGATTGAGTGCTCAAGCTCGATCGGCTCTTGGCTAATGATCAAAATTGTGGCGTACTTTTTTGCACCCGTTTCTCCGTAGGTTGTGCGCACCGTTCCAAAGGTTTTTTGTGTTTTGTCTTCAGCTGAGACAACACCTTTAACTGTTGAAGTTACGACCCACCAAGTACAGCCGGTCGTTGATGCAACCTGTACCGCGCCACAAGAAAACTTCTCACAAACAGGAACATCATCAATCTTCTTGGCCAGGGCACGGGTTAAAACCTTGTCATTAGAAGCCAAGCCAACTAACTCTTTAGCTGTTGGAATCTTGGCATAGGTATTTCCATCTTTGCTTTTAATAAAACCTTTAGGTGGCCACACTGGAGATGGTGACGGGGTTATCTTCGCCTTTGCCTTTGCAACGAACGTTGTTGGAGCAGAGTGAGCCGCTGGTGCCAACACAATAAGCGCCAGAATAAGTGCAATTACCCTCTTAATCGCGATCCCACTTGAACTTACGGACGCTGAAGAAAATACCAATTGCTAGCCACACCAGCAGAATGGCGGCGGTTCTTTCAGTCTCCCAACTCTTTGCAACCTCTTGAGTTGCAAATGAATCTGGCAAGAACACTGATCGCATACCCTGAGTCAGCCATTTCAGCGGGAAGATCGCAGCTACTTGTTGCATCCATAAAGGAAGTTGGGTGAAGACAAAGAAGACGCCGCTAAAGAACTGCAAAATGATCACGATCGGAGAGACAACGGCGGATGCGCCACGGCCACTCTTTGGAACAATCGAAAAAGCAATTCCGAGCGCGGTCGAACAGGCACTTCCCAATAAAACTAACCATGTGAAGGTGAGCCACTTACCTGGATCTGTCGGCATCTCTAAGCCAAAGAAAAGCACACCAAAGCCCAATAGCAAGAGAATCTGAATAACCATACTTGCAAAGATCAAGATTGCTTTTCCAATAAAGTAACTAGATGCTGGCATTGGGGTTCCGCGTAAGCGCTTCAAAGCACCAAAATCACGTTCCATTGGAATTGTGATCGCCAATGCTTGAAAGCCGGTATTCACAAGACCAGATGCGATCATTCCAGCCACAAAGTACTGTGAAAAAGTCACACCCGGTGCAATTGTGTCCTTGAAAACTGAGCCAAAGATTGCAAGCAAGATAACTGGAAATAACAGGGTAAAGACAACTGATTCACGTTGACGCGCAAATTGGCGAATCTCTAAACCACCGCGGCGAATACCTAATTGAAGTGCGCTAGGAATCTTATTCATTAGCGCCTCCAATCATCTCTAGATAAATATCTTCAAGGGAAGGACGAGTCACAATAAGTTCTGGGATCTCTCCATTGAAGCTGGATGACAAGCTCGACACTAATGCGGTTGGGTTATCTGTCTTTTCAGATTTAATAGAATCCCCATCACGCCATTGAACCGTTGCTTGCGAGGTTGCACGCCCACCAAGTTCTGCCGGGGTTGAAACTTCAATGATTACGCCGTTGTTAATGACCGCAACGCGATCTGCTAGCGCCTCTGCCTCATCCAAGTAGTGGGTTGTGAGCAGAATCGAAGTTCCATCTGTTCGAAGCTGTTGAATTAAGGCCCAAAATGCCCGTCGTGCTTCGGGATCAAACCCTGTTGTTGGCTCATCTAGGAATAAGAGCTCGGGATTGCCAATAATTCCTAAAGCCACATCCAAGCGACGACGTTGGCCACCTGAAAGATTTCGAATTAATGCACCCTCTTTTTCCTTCAAACCTACGGAGTGAATGACCTCATCTACATTGCGAGGATTTGAGTAGTAACCACTGAAGTGTTTGATGGTTTCAATGACAGTTAAATCACCAGCATCCGAGGAGCTTTGTAAAACAATTCCAATGCGATTGCGCCAGATGCGTGATTCATGGCCACGAGTTTGAGGATCAAAGCCAAGAACAGAGACAGACCCTGCATCGCGAGTTCGAAAACCTTCGAGAATTTCTACCGTTGTTGTTTTTCCCGCTCCATTTGGACCGAGTAGTGAAAAAATCTCACCTTGTGCGATGGAAAGATCTAGCCCGCGCACAGCATGGACTTCGCCATAGCTTTTCTTTAGCCCTTTTACTTCGATGAGGCTCATGTGGCTACTTTACTATGCGAAAATACACCTGTGAGCCCGCGTAGAAACTACCCAAAGAAGCGACAAAAGCCCGAAGAACCTCGGGAGATCAACATTGCCTCTACGGGTGAGAGCGTGGAAGAACATAATGATGGTGTGTACATCGTTCGACGTTTAACAGGTTCTGGCTCAACAAAACCCTATAGATGTCCAGGGTGCGATCAAATGATTCCATTAGCGACTCCACACGTTGTTGCATGGAAAGAGTATGACGAGGATGGTCGTCGCCATTGGCACACAGCGTGTTGGTCTAAGAAAGATAAGCGTCGCCCAAATACTGAGCGAACTAGAAACGCTCCACGATTCTAAATTTCACGGCAATTTATTGAATTAACCTAAACGTCCCTTAAGAAACTTAGAAGCTCGAACGATCAATCGATCTGTTCCAGCGGTGCGCTTGAAACTCAAAATCTTAAGTGGAAGATTGATGCGGGTTCTTACAACTGTTCGTGCATAGGTGTATTCAAGCAATCCTTCAGGACCATGGATTCGACCGTAACCACTGTCCTTAACGCCACCAAATGGCACAGATGAGATCGCTGCGAAGGAGAATGTCGAGTTAATTGCAACCATTCCGCAATGTAATTGAGAAGCGATCTTCTTGCCTTGACGCTTGGACCAAATATTTGCACCTAACCCGTAGCGAGAGTTATTGGATAGTTCAATCGCTTCCTTCATTGATTTAACACGGTTGATAATGATTATTGGCCCAAAGGTTTCTTCACGAACAGCAGCAGAGCTTTCAGGCACATCCACCAAAATTACTGGTTGGACAAATGGTTCCTGAATCGATTTCATGCTTCCGTACGCGAACCTTCCACCATCTTTAATCGCAGCTTTAATATGAGATGAAATAACACCGATCTGAGATGGCATGGTTGAAGCACCATAGTTACCCTCACCTGGCGCTGCAGCTGTAAGGGTTGACGCTAATGCGATCGACTTTTCAATAAAGATATCTGCAACCTTTTCATCGACATACACACGTTCGGCACCAATGCAGGATTGACCCGCATTAGCCATGGCGGACCAGATAGTTGCATCTACCGCTCTATCGATATGTGCATCAGCTGCAACGATTACTGGATCTTTTCCGCCGCATTCAAGTACAACGGGGGTCATTTGTGTTGCACAGGCAGCGGCTACTAACTTTGCAGTACGCGTTGAACCTGTAAAGGAAAGTTTGTTAATTGCGGAAGTGCACAGTGCATTTCCGGTCTCACCTAATCCTGTGATGGTTGTGAAAATTCCAGCAAATGGTGCGATGGCGTTAAAGCTTTCATTGATCCACATTCCAACACCTGGCGTGTACTCGCTTGGCTTGAAAACAACGGTGTTTCCAGCGGCTAATGCATACGCGATTGAACCCATGGGAGTGAAGATCGGATAATTCCATGGTCCGATCACACCAACAACACCTAACGGTGAACGCTCGACAGTGGCAGACATATTGGCCATTAACGCACCTGGTGCACGATGAGATGTGCGCATGATCTCTTCTGCATGCCGTGCGGCCCATCCGATGTGATTAACAGTATTAGAAACCTCTAATCGTGAATCACTGAGCGGCTTACCTGTTTCCAACGAGATCAACTGTGCAATTTGCTCAACATTGTTAATGATGTAAGTGCTCCATGCGAGCAACGTTTTCTTTCGTCCACTAAACCCTAGTTTTACCCATCCATCAGATGCCTCGCGAGCTTGTTCAACGACACTGGCAACCTCCTTAGGAGTCATGATCGGATAGCGACCAACAACCTCGCCGGTAGAAGGATTAAAGGAGTTAAAGGTTTTTGACATGTCATAAAGCCTAGTCGTGTATCGATAGGATTTGAAGTATGAGTCAGACGGTTCGCCCAAGCAGTGTCTTTGATGCGGTGCGAACCCCCTTTCATCTTTTGACTGAAGATGGCATCGACTTAATCGGTGAAGTTGCCGCACCAATTAACGGTTCTAAGGGTGCGATTCTGTGCTTGCATCCGCTGCCAACAGCAGGCGGAATGATGGATAGTCATGTGTATAAAAAAGCTGCAAACCGGCTACCTGCAATGGCTGGAATAACTATTGTTCGTTTCAATACCCGTGGAACAACAAGTGAAGCAGGAACCAGTGCCGGAGAGTTTGATAATGGAAACACTGAACGTTTTGATGTTGAAGCAATGTTGCGTTACTGCTTTGATGATTTGAAGTTAGAGAATGTGTGGGTTACTGGATGGTCCTTTGGCACAGATCTTGCCTTACAGCATGCAAAGGATCCTCGTCATAAAGGTTTAATTCTCTTGAGCCCGCCGCTTCGCACTACAACAAATGAACAGCTTGAGTATTGGAATTCAGACCCTCGACCAATAACCGCATTGGTTCCAGAACTTGATGATTATTTACAACCAGAGGCAGCACGTGAAAGATTTGCAATCGTTCCAAAGATAAAGATAATTGCTGTCGATGAGGCAAAGCATTTGTGGCTTGGAGAACCATCAGTCCACAGAGTTCTTTCGGAGATCACATCAATCGTTACGGGCGTAGCTACAACCCTTCCGCTTGAGTTTTAAGCGTTATTTGCTCGAGGAATTACAACTTCATCGAGAATCAAAATAATTGAGGCAGCTACTGGTACGGCTAACAAACCGCCCACTAAACCCAGAAGAGATGAGCCGATTAGGGCCGCAATAATTGTGACAGCACCCGGAACAGAAAGTGTGCGCTTCATGATGCGTGGAGTCACAACATAATTTTCTACTTGTACATAAACAACATATGCAACAAATGCAATTAAGCCGATAACCCATGATTGTGTGAGCGCAATCAAGGTGAAAATTCCACATCCTATGAAGTGGCCAATCAGAGGAATTAACGCCGCAACTAAGACAAACATTCCGATTGCAATCGGAGAAGGCAGGCCCAGAATCGTAGAGAGAATAGTTACAAACAAGGCCGCCATAGCTGCGATCAAAATCTGGCTTCCCACGAAAGAGCCTACGCGAGCAATAACAGCATGAGTTAAAAGCCCAACACGATCACGACGGCTAGCTGGAACTAAAGAAAGACCAAGGTTGATCGCTTGTGGAAGTGAGGTGATGAAGTAAAGAGTTAACACCAAAATTGTAAGGGCGGTAAAGAACCCTGAAAGAACAGATTTTCCAACTCCGATGACTCCGCCAAATGTAGAAATCAACAAGGTTCCATCTGAGGTAATGGACTTCAAGCGAGTTTGCAAAGTATCAATTAAGCCGTATTGAGTATTGAGTTGCTTGATTGTTTCATTTTTCATCAAATCCTGAAGCAACTGTGGTGCATTCTCAATGAGATGAGTACCTTGGCTTATCACTGGTGGGATCACAACGAAGGAAAAGAAAATAACAAAGAGAATTACCGATGAGAAAATAACGGTAACTGCAGCATTACGAGACAAATTACGTTTTCTTAGCGCTTCGACAGCAGGGTTCAAACCAGTAGCAAGGAACAATGCGATCAAAATCAATACAAAGATCTGACTTACGCTAGCCAGTGCACGCATGAGCACGATCGCTGTGAGCGCACCCAACGTTGCAATAAACCCAAAGTAGAAGGGATGAGATCGGTTGATCGGAGCGCCTAACGTTCCATAATCTGCAGCGATCTTCTCTGCCTTCGGTGATCGAGTAGTTGCCTTCTTGATGCGCGCTGTAATAGCCATAGGGACATTCTAAAGTGAATAGATCACTCTTATTGAGACGTGGTGTTCATGTTCCTGACACATTTATACGAGAGAATACCGACTATGGCGTTACGCATTACCGGCTTAGGCGAGGAGATCGCAGCTGTTACTGGCCTGCCCTGGCATCTGCCCCTTGAAGAGTGGCCTGAAGATCCAGCCCTTGCGGAAAAACGCGGTATTTCTCGACATGTTGTGCGCCTAGTGCGTGCAAGCAATGATCCCGACGCCGAGGTTTATGCGGTTAAAGAGACGGTGTCAGAGTTTGCAAATCGCGAGTACAAGATTTTGCGCGAATTGACTCATCTCAATGCTCCTTGTGTTGAACAAGTAGCGGTGGTTGAAGGACGCACCGATGCAAATGGCGAAGAGCTTCCATGTGCAATCGTTACTCGATTCTTGCCCTACTCATTGCCTTATCGAGTGCTCTTATCGGGTGCCGTTACCGCTCATGAGATTACAACCATGGCAAGTGCGTTAGCGCTCTTATTGGTCAGATTGCACCTTTTGGGTTTTTGGTGGGGAGATTGTTCACTTTCAAATACCTTGTTCCGTCGCGATGCAGAGGGCTTTGCCGCCTACCTTGTTGATGCTGAAACTGGTGAGTTTCAGAAAACCCTCAGTGATGGTCAACGCGAACATGATTTAGAAATTGTGCACTTCAATGTTGCTGCAGAGCTCGAAGATCTTGCATTGTCTGGAGTTTTGTATCCAGGCATGGAGCCGGTACGTGCATCGGAAGCGGTTATCCGTCGCTATCGTCGCATCTGGGCGGCACTCAAGGAAAGACAGTTATTAGATCCAAAGGATCGTCACGCTGTTGAACGTGCGATGCGCCAGCTACATGATCTTGGATTTGCTGTTGAAGAGGTAGCGATCACCATCGATGGTGACACCCAAATGATCTCTTTCCAACCAAAGTTAGTTGCAGCTGGTTATCACACTCAGCGTCTGCGAGATTTAACAGGACTAGATGCAGAAGAGTTACAAGCTAAACGTTTACTTGCATCCTTTGATCGTTACAACGCACGCGAAAACAAATTAGGTTTAAGTATTCAAGAGATGGCAAAGAAATGGATCGCAGAGGTATTTGAGCCAGTCATAAGTAGAGTCCCGGATCACATGAGAGGTCGCGTGGAACGCGCACAGATGTTCCATGAAATCCTTGAAAATCGCTGGTATTTGAGTGAAAAAGCAGGGTATGACGTTGGGTTAGATGAGGCTACAGACAATTACTGTGCCGAAATCCTGCCGCTTCGCCGCGACTCAGGCGTCGACATAGTTGTTGAATAGATAGGATGGCAACATGAGCTTGCCACCTAACTTCGGTCAAGCCTTTGATTTAAGTTCTTTGACTAAGCCAAAGGTAGATCCATCGATTCCGCTGCCTGGAATTGAAGTATCTGTCGAAAACTTAAGTAGTGACATTCTTCCGTTATCTCTTGTACGTCCCGTAATAGTTTTGATGTGGTCTGCGCGATCTCCAGAATCTGTAGAGATGGTCAAGGTTCTCGGAAAACTCGAAGTAGATTACAAAGCAGCCTTTTCACTTGCACGTGTTGATATCGAAGCCCATCCTCAAGTGGCACAAGCATTTCAAACCAAATCAATTCCTTATGCGGTAGCAATTATTGCCGAACAAATGGTTCCATTATTTGAACAGGCGTATCCTGAAGCACAAGTGAAGATGGTTATCGATAAGGTCATCGCACTTGCAGCTGAACAAGGTGTTGGTGAAGCCCCTGTTGAACAGATGGAAGCAGAAGAGATCGAAGCTATGGAAGCGCTCGAGTCTGGTAATTACATCGCTGCCGAGGCTGCGTACAAGAAGTGGCTCTCACGCAAACCAGCTGAAAACCTTGCGAAGTTAGGTTTGGCGCAGACGCAGTTGTTAATGCGTACCGAAGGACTAGAACTCAACGCTGTTATTGATGAGTCCACTAAGAACCCAACTGATATTGATCTACAGTTGAAAGCGGCAGATGTCGAAATAGTTAATGGTGGGGTAGAGGCAGCCTTTACCCGTTTGCTGCATGCTATTCGTGCAACATCGGGGGATGATCGCGCAAAGGTGAAAGATCATCTGCTCAATCTCTTTGCATTAGTTGACCAAGGTGACCCACGTTTGGTGGCGGCTCGTAAAGAGCTAGCCAGTGCGTTGTTTTAATGAAAACTCTAGGCACAGATAGAGAAATTAACCTTCTTAAGACCCTCTTTTTCCTTTTTGGAATTCAGATTATGTCCTGGGTCCCACGCTTTCCAGAGGTAAAGGCAAATCTTCAGCTTTCAAATGGCCAATTTGGCTCACTTCTAAGTCTAGGTTCTATTGGAAATCTGACATCACTTTTGATTATTGGACACCTGGTTCATAAGTTTGGTGCTCGACAAATTATGCAGATTGCAGCACTTACTATGGCTGTGAGTTTGAGCTACTTAACTCACAGCACATCTAGTTTGCTCTTCTTCATATTCATTGTTTTGCAGGGTGCATCGATCTCTGCTTTTCATATCTGCATTAACTCTCAAGGGTTTCACTTTCAAGATAGAACAAAACGCCAAGTAGTTACCCTGCTTAGCGGTTTCTGGAGTAGCGGAGCTCTCATCACGTCAATCCTTGCCGGACTCATGGTGGATCGTGTTGAACTTGGAACTTACTCAAACTTCTTAGCGGTTATTTGTTTGATAGCGATGTTGTACATCATCAACGAGTTAGCCCCTAATTTAGTCAAGGCTAATACAAACCCTGATTCAGATCATCGGGCGCGAGATATTTTCAAAGGATTCAAGATCGATGGATTGGTATCCGGCGGACTTCTGTGTGCAATTATGTTGGAGTTTGCGATTGGCGACTGGGCTGCAATCTTTGTAAAAGAGGACATGGGCATTAAAGGTGGAATAAACACCCTGCCTTACATCTTGTTTACAGTTGCCATGATTGCGGGCCGTTTAAACCTGCATAAACTTCTAAATCATTACTCAATTCACAATTTAGCGGTGAAGGCTTCTTTGATCTCAGGAATTTCATTTATTGCCGGAATTCTTGGAGTTACTGTTACTGGCACATCAAATAAAACCCTAGTAATTGTGATCCTTTCAATCAGCTTCACAATCGCAGGTCTTGGCTCCTCATTCTTGGGCCCATCGGTCATGAACGCGGCAAATACACGCTCCAAGTTCCCTTCTAGTGTCGTTATTGGCCAGATAGGTGTCATCAATATTTCATTGGTATTTGTTGTCCGCTGGGTCATTGCCTGGACTGCGCAAGCAACTTCCTTGACCTTTGCATTACTTATTCCAGCGGTTATGTTGTTAACCGTTCCTTACTTTGCAAAGATCTTTAAGAACGCTTAAACCAGATCGTTGCTAGTGGCGGAATCCGCACAGATGCAATTTGAGAAGCTCCAACAATTACAGGCTCATTGCTTACGCCGCTTCCACCAAAGCTAACATCATCGGTGTTGAGCACCTCAGTCCAAATTCCTGCATTTGGAAATGGAAGTTGGTAATTCTCGTGGGGGACTGGTGAAAAGTTGGTAATGCTTACAAGGGCTGATGCGTAGTCATCCCAACGGGCAAAGGCAACAACATTTGCCGCTCCATCATTTCCCACCAACCAGGTGAATCCTTCAGGGTTTGTATCTTTCTCCCACAAGGCAGCGGTTGCTTTATAAACAGCGTTGAGTTCAGCAACGGTTTTTTGAACACCTTGGTGTTCTGCATACTCAGTTAAATACCACTGCAAACCAGCGCTTTCATTCCACTCATCATTTTGTGCAAACTCACTACCCATAAAAAGCAGTTTCTTACCTGGATGTGCCCACATAAATCCATATAGCGCTCTTAGGGTTGCAAGCTTTTGCCAGCGATCTCCAGGGAACTTATTTACTAGTTGGCCTTTTCCATGCACAACCTCATCATGGGATAGCGGAAGCATGAAGTTCTCACTCCAGGCATACAAAATCGAGAAAGTAATTTCATTGTGGTGATACACGCGATGGATTGGTTCATGCGACAAGTACTGCAAAGTGTCATGCATCCAACCCATATTCCATTTAAAGCCAAAGCCAAGTCCACCGCCGGATGTGTCACCGGTAACGCCAGACCAAGCGGTTGATTCTTCAGCGATCATCATGATGCCGGGATGGGTTTTATAAGCGGTAGAAGTGGCTTCTTGAAGCAGTTGAACCGCTTCTAAGTTTTCACGGCCGCCATGCTTATTGGGCAACCATTCGCCTTCTTCGCGCGAATAATCCAAGTACAGCATCGATGCAACCGCATCCACACGTAAACCATCGATATGAAACTCTGTTAACCAGTACAAAGCGCTAGCTACAAGAAAGTTTCGAACCTCATTGCGGCCAAAGTTAAAGATCAGGGTTCCCCAATCAGGGTGTTCACCTAAACGTGGATCTGCATGTTCATACAACGCGGTTCCATCAAACTTTGCCAATGCCCATTCATCCTTTGGAAAGTGAGCTGGCACCCAATCCAAAATAACTCCGATACCTGCGTTATGTAGGGCATCAACTAAAAACTTAAACTCATCGGGTGAGCCAAAGCGAGATGTTGGAGCAAAGAAAGAAGTAACTTGATATCCCCACGATGGTCCGTATGGGTGTTCTGTAACCGGCAAGAACTCAACATGTGTGAAACCTTGTTGCTGAATGTAGTCAACTAATTCGGTAGCAAGCTCTGTATAACTTAAACCAATCTTCCAAGAACCTAGGTGAACTTCATACACCGATACCGCTGAGCGCCACGATTGAAATTGTGATCGTTGCTCAATCCACAAACCATCATTCCATTGGTATTGGGACTCTTCGACTACCGATGCTGTTAAAGGTGGAATCTCCGTTGCGCGTGCCATGGGATCTGCATGATCTACCCAGCGACCATCAATTCCACAGACTGCAAACTTATATTTAGTTCCGGCGCAGATATCGGCGACAAAGATCTCCCAGATACCTGAAGATCCGATGCGATGCATTTGATGTGAGTTGCGATCCCAGTAATTGTGATCACCAATCAATGAAACCGCTTGTGCGTTAGGTGCCCATACTGAAAAAGCTGTGCCTAGCAATGCTCCCGAAGCATCTCTCTTTACCTGCGCTCCAAGTGCCTTCCAAAGCTGTTCATGGCGTCCTTCAGCGATTAAGTACAGATCCAGCTCGCCTAAGGATGAATGTGGGTTAAGAAATGAGGCAGGCTGATGGTTGTTCTCGCCCTGACCCTTAAAGAACTTAGAAAATACGCCCACGTTAGATCTTTACCGAAACAATATGAGCAACTTTTCCAACGGGACGTGTTGGATTGAGAGAAACATATGTGTGTGGACTCCAGGTCATGGTGGAGTTATCTAGTAAATCCTTTACCTCGAACTCATTAGCATTAAAGCCGAGAGCCTCCGTATTCCAATGAACCGTTGTTCCTTGGGCAAAACTTGGATCAAGGTTCACAACAACCAACACTAGATCTTTGCCTTCACGCTTTGAGTACGCGATGATCGCATCAGAATCGGTCTCATGGAAAGTTAGATTACGTAAACGCTGCAGAGCCGGGTGTGCTTTACGAATTGCATTGAGTTGAGCGATAAATGGAGCAAGTGTTAAACCCTTCTTACCGGCACCTTCCCAGTCACGAACTTTAATCTCGTACTTTTCAGAATCCATGTACTCCTCGCCACCTTCTTTGAAGGCGCGATGTTCATACAATTCATAACCGGCATACATTCCCCATGAAGGAGTAAGTGTTGAAGCAAGAACGGCTCGTAGTGCAAACATTGCAGGGTTGCCATCTTGTAAATGGAATGGATTGATATCTGGAGTATTGACCCAGAAGTTTGGGCGGAAGAATGCGCTGGTTGATTGTGCTACTTCGCGACCGTATTCAGTTAACTCCCACTTGCTTGTACGCCACGTAAAGTATGTGTAGGACTGGTGGAATCCAGCTTTGCCTAATGCGTGCATCATCGCAGGACGGGTAAATGCTTCCGCTAAGAAAACGACCTCTGGGCTTTCTTTGTACACAATTGCCAATATGTCCTGCCAGAAGTGGACTGGCTTGGTATGTGGGTTATCAACGCGGAAGATCTTTACTCCCTTTGAAACCCACAGACGAATAATTCGCAGGACCTCGTTACGTATGCCCTCGTAATCATCATCAAAGTTAATAGGGTAAATATCTTGATACTTCTTGGGAGGATTTTCAGCGTATGCGATCGTTCCATCGGCGCGCTTGTTAAACCATTCAGGGTTGCTCTTTACCCAAGGATGATCAGGTGAGGTTTGAAGCGCTAAGTCCATTGCAACTTCAAGGCCTTGCTTTCCTGCAGCCTTAACAAAATCCTCAAAATCCTTCATCGTTCCAAGTGCTGGGTTGATCGCATCATGTCCACCATCAGAGTTACCGATCGCCCACGGAACACCACAGTCATCAGCTTTCGCATCCAAGGTGTTGTTCTTACCTTTGCGGTGAGCAATTCCGATTGGATGCACCGGTGGCAGGTACAAAACATCAAATCCCATTGCAGCTACACCAGCTAAACGTTTTGTGGCTGTTGCAAATGTTCCACTTACTACTGAACCATCTGGATTTCTAATTGCGCCTTCGCTGCGAGGAAAAAACTCATACCAAGATCCAACTAAAGCGCGATCTCGATCGGCACGTACAGGATACTTTTCAGATTCTCCCGTGACGGTTCGGTAGGTAGATGTACTTGATGCCTTGATGACAAAGTAGAAATCACCTTCAGCGGGAACTGTGAACTGACCTTCGTATCTGTCGGTTCCGGGCCAGCGTTGAATAAGTGGCTGACAATCAACCATCTTCTCTTTCGCGTTATATAAACAAACCTCTGCAGTAAGTGTTTCGTGACCTTCAATGATGATTGTTGCTGAGACCGGGATACTCTCTTTTGCGATCGCCTTTACCGCAACAAATTCTCCCCCGAAGAAAACCGCGGGGGAGATATCTGTGATTGGAATTCTAGAGATCAACCCGATCCTTCTGTATTGCCAGCATCTGCAGCTGAGACATCATGGATACGATACTTATCCATTGCCTTGGTGACAATGCTTTGCTTGATTTCACCTTGGTTACAAAGTTGCTGCAACACGGCGATTGCGATTGATTCTCCATCAACCTTGAAGTGACGACGTAAAGCGCCACGTGTATCTGAAAGTCCAAAGCCATCTGTTCCAAGAGAGTAGAAAGGCTGATCAACCCAAGGAGCTACCTGATCTTGCACAGCGCGCATGAAATCGCTGACCGCAATTACTGGACCCTTTGTGTGTGCCAACTTCTTGGTGATGTAAGCGCTACGACGATCAGTTGGATTAAGAAGGTTGTGACGATCTGTTTCTAGACCATCGCGACGAAGCTCATTCCAAGATGTCACAGACCAAACAGATGCGTTAACGCCCCAGTCATCTGCAAGAAGTTGCTGAGCCTTCATAGCCCAGTTAACTCCCACACCAGATGCCAAGATCTGCGCGCTCTTCTTACGTGTGCTCTTTGCAGGTGAGTACAAGTAAATTCCCTTAAGCAATCCATCAACATCGAGATTCTCTGGCTCTGCAGGATGTACATATGGTTCGTTGTAAACGGTGAGGTAGTAGAAAACATTCTCACTATTCTCGCCATACATACGGCGTAGACCATCTTTAACAATGTGGCCAAGCTCGTAAGCAAAAGCTGGGTCATATGCAACGACTGCAGGGTTAGTTGCAGCCAGTAGGTGTGAATGACCATCCTCATGTTGCAGACCTTCACCATTAAGTGTTGTACGTCCAGCGGTTGCACCAATGACAAATCCACGAACCATTTGGTCTGCAGCTGCCCAGAATGCATCTCCTGTACGTTGGAAACCAAACATCGAATAGAAGATGTACATAGGAATCATCGGTTCATCATGTGTTGAGTATGAAGATCCAACAGCGGTAAATGATGCGACTGAACCAGCCTCATTGATACCTTCGTGAAGAATTACACCTGAAGTTGATTCCTTGTATGACAACATCAATTCACGGTCTACAGCTGTGTACTGCTGACCATGAGGTGAGTAAATCTTCATTGTTGGGAACAAAGAGTCCATACCAAAGGTACGAGCCTCATCAGGAATGATCGGAACAATGCGATTGCCCAAACCTGGATCCTTTACAAGATCCTTCAACATACGAACAAATGCCATTGTTGTAGCGATCTCTTGATGTCCTGAACCGCGCTTAACAGATTCATAAACAGAATCTGCAGGCATTGTTAATGGACGAGACTTTGAACGACGACGAGGAATTGATCCACCAAGCTCTGCGCGACGCTCAGCTAGGTATTTAGCCTCAGGTGAATCCGCAGCAGGCTTGTAATAAGGAGGTAGATACTTATCTAACTTCTCATCTGGAATATCCAAGTGCAATGTGTCACGGAACTTCTGAATATCTTCCAGCGTCATCTTCTTCATTTGGTGAGTCGAGTTACGACCCTCGAAGTGAGAACCAAGAGTCCAGCCCTTAACAGTCTTAGCCAAAATAACTGTTGGGCGGCCATTCTTTTGTGTAGCCGCTGTGTATGCAGCAAATAGCTTTTGATAATCATGTCCACCACGCTTGAGGTTCCAAATTTGATCATCTGACCAATTGGCAACCATTGCAGCGGTGCGTGGATCGCGACCAAAGAAGTTATCGCGAACAAACTTTCCTGATTCCGCCTTGAATGTTTGATAATCACCATCAAGGGTTTCATTCATGATCTTTACAAGTGCGCCTTCACGATCCTGCGCCAATAGTGGATCCCAGCCGCGACCCCAAACAACCTTGATCACATTCCAGCCAGCGCCACCAAAGATCGCTTCAAGCTCTTGGATGATCTTTCCATTTCCGCGAACCGGACCATCAAGGCGCTGCAAATTACAGTTAATAACAAAGGTTAGGTTGTCCAACTTCTCGCGAGTTGCAAGACCAATTGCACCTAATGTATCTACTTCATCAACTTCACCATCACCAAGGAATGCCCACACATTTTGATCACTTGTGTCTTTGATTCCACGGTTGTGTAAGTAACGGTTGTAACGTGCTTGGTAAATTGCGTTTAGCGGACCGATACCCATTGACACAGTTGGGAACTGCCAGAAATCTGGCATCAAACGTGGGTGAGGATAAGAAGAAAGTCCGCCACCCTCATGTGAAAGCTCCTGACGGAAACCATCGAGTTGGTTCTCAGTTAAACGACCTTCAAGAAATGCACGTGCATACATTCCGGGACTTGCATGTCCCTGGAAGAAAATCTGATCTCCGCCACCTGGGTGATCCTGTCCGCGGAAGAAGTGGTTGAAACCAACTTCATACAGTGCAGCAGATGATGCATAGGTAGAGATGTGTCCACCAACGCCAACACCAGGACGCTGCGCACGGTGCACCAACATCGCTGCGTTCCAACGGTTGATGCGGCGAATCTTTCGTTCTAAATCTTCATCTCCTGGAAACTTCGCTTCATGCTCTGGGGCGATTGTGTTGATGTAATCAGTTGCACGAAGCGCTGAAATTCCAACATTCTTCTCACGTGCATGTTGCAGGAGGTTGAGCATTAAGTAGCGAGCGCGAACTGGACCAGCGGCCTTGAGAGCGGCATCAAAGGAGGCTCTCCATTCAGCTGACTCAGATGGGTCTGTATCTACTAGCTGCTCAATATTGAGATCTGGCGCCTCGAAGTTTTCGCTCATGGGGTTATTCTCGCCCTTACTGCCCCGTAAGTGGAAATTGAGAGGGTGTGAAATAGAGCCAGTCTTCCTCTTGCGCTCAGCCCCGCCAAAGTGTGGACTTAGCCCGTGCCTACACGTATGGGATTGGCCAAGGATGACCTTGTTTTGGAGGTTGGCCGCGATAGTGACTGTGATTCCACACTTCGAGATCAGCTCATGGCAATTACAGGGACCAAGTTTTTAGAGGGATCAACATCTGAAGTTGTCGATGCGGTGATTATTTGGTGGCGCGATGGCGATGGAGATCTAGTTGATGAGTTAATGGATGGACTTACATATTTGTCTGAAACTGGACCTATTTGGGTATTAACACCAAAGGTTGGACGCGAAGGACATGTTGAACCCAGCGATATTCAAGATGCAGCTCCCATTGCTGGCCTTAGCGTTACATCGACCATTGCGCTCGCAAAGGATTGGACCGCAACTCGATTAGTGGCACGTAAAGCGGGCAAGAGGTAAGTTTGAGGCATGACTTTAACTATTGGACAAGCCGCACCAGATTTTGAAATTGCAAACCAGCATGGAGAAAAGGTTTCACTCTCTTCATTCAAGGGACAGAAGAATGTCTTGCTGATGTTCTATCCATTCTCATTTACAGGAACTTGCACTGGCGAATTATGCGCATTGCGCGATGACCTTTCATCATTCCAAAATGATGATCTTCAACTGCTTGCAATCTCATGTGATTCTCCATTTACACAACGTGTTTTTGCAGAGCAAGAGAATTATCAGTTCCCTGTTCTTTCTGATTTCTGGCCACATGGCGCAGTTGCAAAGACGTACGGAGTTTTTGAAGAGTCAAAGGGTTGCGCATTACGTGGAAGCTTCCTTATTGATAAAGAAGGAATTCTTCGTTGGGAAGTTAAGAATGGCTGGGCAGCGCGTGAAAACGCTGATTACAAGGCGGCGATTGCTGCTTTGTAAGCGTGATTTAGGAGATTGTGGGCTCGTAAGTTAAGATTTGGGTCTGCAATACCGGGTGGTTAGCTCAGTGGTAGAGCGTCTCGTTTACACCGAGAATGTCGGGGGTTCGAAACCCTCACCGCCCACAAGATTTACTTCAGAGGGATTTTTCCCACTTTTCAAAAGACCATAAATCAATCTCATCAAGGTTCAGTACATCCATGCTGTTTGCCGCCAAAATATCTGAAATCTGAGCGCGATGTTCTGATGCATGGTGAACGGCTTGAACCAAGATAGTTGAGGTCAAAAACTCAACTTCAATGCCATAGCGAACAAATGCCCGCATCTCATCAGGTGTGTTGATGAGTGAAAGAAGCTGCGCATCACGATCAGCGCACACTGTAATCAGCTGAGAGATATCTGATGCGGCCTTCGGTGGATCAAATTCGACAGGTGCAGGCTGTTGTGTGATTCGTGAAATCAATCGACCTTCGGCAATCACGATGTGATGAGCGATAGTTCCAACGGTCCAATCAGGATTCCATGCTGAAAAGTTAATTGCTTCATCAGGTAGACCTTGCAAAATCGTAAGCATCTGCTTGTTGGCCCATGCCATGTGCTTGAAAGAACGCTCCACCAATGGATTACTCATGGTTTTACTGTATTACAGAGTCGCCGCCCGGAGAAGATTTCTTTGAATTTTCTAATTTCATTTCATTAAATCGCATAAGCGTAAATGCAGCATGCAACTTCACCGCTTCGTTAGAAGTGGCAGCTGCCTCACTGAGAGGTTGAACTATTGAATCGCCGAGTGCACACAGAAATCTCGTCAGATCAAACTGCACATCAGAATCTCCACGCCCAAGTTGGCTCACCAAGATTTTTGCCAGAACTGAAATTTCGCTATCAGGCACCAACACCGATGCGGCACGCCAAGCGGTTACAGCAACCTTGTCCAATGGATCAAAGTGATGGTTATTGGTGATTAATGAATAGAACTGCTTATCACCGATTTTGGACAAAGTATGTAGAGCCTGGCTTCTCGCTTGCGGATTATCTGAGTTCAATTCAGATTTAAGTCTTTCTACAACCTTGGAAATTTCATGGCGCATAAGTGCCCACGACAGGGTATCTCTGACAAAAAAATCTGGCTCGTGTGCGCACTGCTTAACAAGCACTTCAATATATGTATCTTCAGGATAAGTACCCGCGGCTAAGGCAGCTTGCAAACGCACAGACTTATCTGGTGATTCCAGAAGTGCTTTAAGAGTTGCCACGAGAAAACGCTATCAGGCTCCTAATCTCTATTTGGCAATCACTACCGGCTGACCTAAACTTAAGCCACACTTACATAAGCGGTCGGGGGACAATCGATGAAGGCATCTCCAAGCGACCAGCGTTCGATTTTAGATATTGCACGTTTTGATCAACAAACAAACTCTTTACGCCACAAGGCAGCAAATCTTCCAGAGCTAGCAGAGTTAGCTAGCACCACTACTAAAGCAAATAATGCACGGGATCTTCGCATTGCAGCAGAAACAGAGCTCAATGATGTTAAGCGCGAATTACTGCGTGCTGAAGGCGATGTTGAACAAATCGTTTCTCGCATTACTCGCGACGAAGCACGCCTGATTGGTGGAAGTGCATCTCCAAAAGAGTTAGAGCAACTGCAACACGAAGTCGGAACGCTAGGTGCTCGTCGAGCTGAACTTGAAGAGATAGAACTTGAAATCATGATGCGCGTTGATGCCATCAACGAGCGCATCAGAACACTTAAGACAGAAGAAGCAGAGCATGCTGCTGTTATTGCAGACCTTGAGATTCGCAAAGAGAATGCTTTAACCATTCTTCACAATGATCTCGATGCAATTGCTAAGGATCGCTCCGAGACTGTTAATGGAATTGATAAAGCCTTGGTTGATCTCTATGAAAAAATCAAAGAAACAACTGGCGGAGCGGGTGCGGCAGCGCTTTCAGCGGGTTCATGTACGGGTTGCAACCTTTCCATTAACGCCGTTGAAATTAAGCGCATGGTTGATTTAGCTGAGGATGAGGTTGTGCGTTGCGAAGAGTGCCGTTGCATCTTGGTGCGTGGAGTTTAAATGGCACGTCATTTCTTATTGACCGCCGATGGTGGATCTCGTGGTAACCCAGGACCTGCAGGGTACGGCTCAGTCATTACCGAAAACGGAAAAATTGTTGCTGAGTTATATGACTTCATCGGAGTAGCTACAAACAATGTTGCTGAATACAGCGGTTTAATTGCAGGTTTAACAGCAATTAACGAGATTGATGCAAATGCTACCGTTGATGTAAAGATGGATAGCAAACTTGTAGTCGAGCAGATGTCCGGCCGTTGGCAGATTAAACACGCAGATATGAGAGTTTTGGCCCAGTCTGCTCGATCTGCACACAATCCATCACTTGTTAGCTATACATGGATTCCTCGAGATGAGAATTCACATGCAGATCGTCTTGCAAATAAAGCTTTGGATCTACAAGCAGGTGGGGGAGAAGTAATACAAACCCAACAAAATTACTTAACAGAGCGACTTCTGTCGGGTGAAAAGGCAACAACAATCTTTTTGATACGTCACGGTGAAACAATTTTGACACCGTATAAGAAGTTCTCAGGGGATGGTCCGTTAAACCCCGAGTTAACTAAGACCGGTCTTGAGCAAGCAGAAAAAGTTGCCGCAGCTGTTGCTAATTTAAATCCAGAGGTAATCATCGCGTCTCCACTGAAGCGAACAACACAGACCGCTGAAGCACTTTCTAGAAAAACTGGATTGCCAATTGTTTTTGAAGATGCATGGATTGAATGTTCATTTGGTATTTGGGATGGACTTTCAATAGAAGAGGTTAAGGAACAATATCCTGCCGACTACCAATCTTGGATCTCTTCAACTGGGTTTGCTCCACCTGGCGGCGAGTCATATGACAACGTTGCTTTACGAGTTGATGCAGCGTTGAGTCAGATTGCCGCCGAGTATCCAGGTCAGCGTGTAGCTGTTGTTACTCACAACGGAACAATTAAATCTGCAGCCAAGGTCGTTGTTGGTGCACCAGCTGAATCCATCTTCCACATCGATGTTTCACCATGTTCCATCACAACGGTGAGCATCTGGCCAAGTGATGGATTGCGTGCATTACGCACCCTCAATGAGCAGGGGCATTTACTCTAATTTTTGACCGCTTTTAGCATGATCCCCACGCATGAATCTTGGGAAATACTGAAAATTCGCCTAGAGTAGGCCCACCCTCGAAGAGCACAGAGCTCTTCAATCCATGCAAAGACCCTCGTCGGAGCAGATTATTTAAAGGATGGTTTACATGAAGGTACAGACACTAGGAAAGAGCGCTGCAGTTCTAGCGGCTCTTGCCCTTGCTGTCGGTGGAACAGTTGTTTCAGCTCACGCTGCAGCACCTGCATACATCGATTGCCAGAACTTCGCAGCAGGCGAGCCTGATCACATTGATCCAGCTCTGACTTCAACACTTGTTGGTGCAAACACAGCAACAATGTTGTTTGATGGTCTTACAGACACAGATGCAAACGGAAACCTATACGGTGAGGTTGCTTCAAAGTGGACTACTAAAGATGGTGCAAAGACTTGGGTCTTTACACTGAAGAAGAACCTCAAGTTCTCAAATGGTGAAGCGGTTCTTCCATCATCATTCGTTAACGGTTGGAAGCGCGCGCTTGATTCAAAGCTAGCTTCTGAGGTTGCGTACCACGGTGACTTCATCGCAGGTATGAACGCATACTCAACAGGTAAGGGCGCATTCCCTGCTTCATCTGTAGTTGCAGATGACAAGGCAATGACACTTACTGTGAAGATGGATAACCCAACTGCAGACTGGCCAGCAATCGTTAGCCACTCAGTTTTCTCACCAATTCCTACTTCAATGGTTGGCGCTACTGAGAAGGTAGAAGAAGATGGCACCAAGCTTGTTGGTAACGGTCCATTCATGTTGGAAAAGGCAATTACAAAGCGTGCAGGTGGCGAAGTTGTAATCGTGCCAAACCCTAACTACGGTGGAAAGACACCTTTGCTTTCAAAGGTAACATTCAAGATTTTCTCTGATACAAACGCTGCATACAACGCATTTGCATCAGGTCAGTGCGACAACGGTCCAATTCCAGCAGGTCGTTACACAGAGCTTCTCACTAAGTGGGGAACAAAGGGTGTAAAGACTGTTCTTGGAACTGACTACTGGGGCTTCAACTGGGAAGATCCAACAGTTGGCGGAACAAAGAACAAGTTGCTTCGCTCAGCAATTGCTAAGGCAATTGATAAGAACCAGATCTCAGAAATCATCTACCAAGGCGTACGTAAGCCTGCATCAGGCCTATTGCCACCAGGAATTCCTGGTTACAAGGCTGGACAGGGACTTACTCAGGGCCGCGATCTAGATGGCGCTAAGGCTGATTACAAGAAGTGGCTAGATCTTGGAAACAAGACTCCTGCTCCAATCCGCCTGTCATACAACGACGGTGCTGGCTGGGACAAGGTTGCATCAATCATCGTTGCAAACCTTAAGGATGTCGGTATTCCTGCAAAGCTAGATCCATTCGCAGCTGATGGAACGTACTTCTCAAAGATGCGTTCAGGTAAGGGTCAGATCATTCGTGGTGGTTGGTTCGCTGACTACCCAATCGCTGACAACTTCTTGTACCCATTGCTCCACTCAAAGACTATTGATGGAGACAACCTAGAGCGTTACAACAGCAAGGCATTTGATGCTCTTGTTGATTCAGCACGTTCTTCAACAAACAAGTCATTCGCTCAGAGCCAGTACCGTCGTGCTGAGGTACAAGCTCTTCGCAATGACGTAGTAATGGTTCCAACCGTAAACCGCGGAGTTGCTGTTGTGCTTGCACCAAGCACATCAACATTCCCAATCACTCCACTTGGAATGATTGTTTACGATCAAATCGTAAAGGGCTAATTAAATAGTTCCTTAAGTGAGGGGCTCTCGAAAGGGAGCCCCTCACTTCGATTTAACCCTCAAAATTTTCTTTTAGTACCGCAACACCACTAAGATTGAGAGTCATGTTTACCTACACAATCAAGCGTCTGCTTCAAAGCCTCTTAGTGGTTTGGGCTGCAGTTACCTTGATGTTTGCTCTCTTCTTCATTATTCCTGGAGACCCAATCTCGCTTAAGAGCGGTGAAAAATCACTACCGCCAGAGATTTTGGATAACATCGAAAGAAAGTACGGATTAGACAAGCCAACTTATGTTCAGTATTTCCGCTTCTGGGGCAACTTGTTCCGCGGAGATCTTGGCTACTCATATAAGAATGACAAATCCGTCAATACAATTTTGCATGACGGCCTTTCAACAAGTGCACGTCTTTTGTTCTGGGGAGCTTTGTTCCAACTAATCATCGCCCTTGCCGTTGGTTTAACTAGCGCTATCAAGCGCGGATCTTTAGGCGATCGTCTAGGAACAGTGTTTTCCGTAGGTATTCAGGGTATTCCAGTATTCGTATCTGGCCTTCTTGCTCAGTACCTATTCGGAGTTCTTCCATTCCAAGTGGGATGGGATTGGCTCAACTTCTTTAAACCGTGGCCACAGACCTGGACATTGGGTGTGATTCCAACCGATAGTTGGAAGGGCATGATTTTGCCCGCACTTGTGGTTGCAGTCGTTGATGCTGCCTTTATTGCGCGAATGCTCCGTTCTTCATTACTTGAAGTTTTGCGTGCAGATTACATCCGTACCGCTTTTGCAAAGGGATTATCTGCTCGCCGCGTGTGGTTACACCACGCATTACGTAACGCTTTAATTCCCGTAGTAACCGTTTACGGAACATCATTGATTGCAATCTTTGGTGTAGCTGTTCAGACGGAAAAAGTCTTCTCTTTGCCGGGCATGGGTTCAACCATTGCAGACTCTGCGCTCTCACAAGATGCACCAGTGGTTCTTGGATTAGCAATTGTGGTCATCGCCTTTGGTGCATTTGTAAACCTAGTTGTGGATCTGAGCTACGCGCTGATTGATCCACGAATCAAGATTGATGCAAAGGCGGTGCACTAATGTCTATGGAGGAACAAGTTCCCGTTTCCTTGTCATATTGGCAAGATGTGCGTAAGCGTTTCTTTGGAAACAAAATCTCTATCGTGGGACTAGTAATTCTGGTCGCGCTCATCATTGCTGGAATTGTTGGACCATTCATTAGCGGATGGAAATATGATGATCTTGGCACTGACATTTTGGTTGGACCAGGTACCAATGGTCACTGGCTAGGTACCGATGATCTTGGTCGCGACATCTTTACTCGAGTCACATTTGGAATTCGCCTTTCTCTAACTGTGGCAATTGTTGTCACTGCAATCTCTGTTTTAGTTGGAGTTACTCTTGGTGGAATCGCTGGTTACTTCGGCGGGTGGGTAGATACTCTTATTAGCCGTTTCATCGATACCTGGCAGGTAATCCCATTTGTATTGATCGGCTTTGCAATTATCACTGTATTTGGCTCATCTTTCTGGGTAATCGTTGCCGCCTTGGTGTTTACAGGATGGTACTCAACAACCCGTTTGTTCCGCGCATCGGTTATGCAGGTGAAATCACTTGAATACATTGAAGCTGCCCGTGCAACTGGTGCGACAACAAAGCGCATCATTCTTCGCCACATCGGACCAAATGCGATTCCACCGATCATTGTTGTTCTAGCTTTCTCGGTTGCAGGAGCAATCTTGAGCGAATCTGTTTATGCATTCCTTGGTGTGGGCTTCCGCGAACCAACTCCTTCACTAGGTGTAATGATCTCTAGCTCTCGTAACTACCTCACTGACAAGCCATTTGTATTCTTTATTCCAGGCTCTGTCTTGGTACTACTGACACTTTCAATTGTTTTGATCGGCGATGGATTACGTGATGCCCTTGATCCAAAGTTGCGAGGTGTTAAGTGAGCAATCAGCCACTTCTGCACATTGATGATCTTCATGTTCACTTCAATACTAGCGATGGTGTTGTCCAAGCGATCAATGGTGCTTCCTTAACTCTAAATCCTGGCGAGATCGTAGGTCTTGTCGGTGAGTCTGGTTCTGGTAAATCTGTAACCGCGATGAGCATCTTGGGATTAGTTCCAAAGCCACCAGCGATTTATCCAAAGGGCAGAATTCTTTGGAAGGGCATCGATCTTCTTACAACACCAGATCGCGAACTACGCGAAATCCGCGGTGGCGAGATTTCAATGATCTTCCAAGATCCAATGACATCTTTGAACCCTGTGTACACAATCGGCCATCAGATCTCTGAAATGATCCGTGTGCATGAAAAGATTTCTGCAAAGGCGGCCAAGGTTCGTTCAATTGAAATGTTAGATCTTGTAGGAGTTCCCAATCCTAAGCAGCGTGTAGATGATTACCCTCACCAGTTCTCGGGTGGAATGCGCCAAAGAGCAATGATTGCAATGGCTTTGTCATGTAATCCTGAGCTACTTATCGCCGATGAGCCAACAACAGCGCTGGATGTAACGATCCAGGCACAGATCCTTGAGATCCTTGAAAAGTCAGCACGCGAGCTAAATGTTGCGGTACTTCTGATTACTCACGATCTAGGTGTAGTTGCTGGAATCTGTGATCGTGTAGCGGTTATGTACGGCGGACGAATTGTTGAAGAAGCACCAGTTGATGATCTATTTGAACGTCCTTTAATGCCATACACATGGGGTTTGATGAAGTCGATCCCACAGATGGATGAGTTCTCATCTGAGCGTTTGTACACAATTCCTGGATCACCTCCAGTTATGTCACGCCCACCCAAGGGTTGTGCATTTGCTGCACGCTGCGAGTTTGCAATTGATAAGTGCCAAACAGAAGTACCAGAGCTAGAAACGTATGCTGCTGGCCGATTGGTTCGTTGCCATCGTGTTAACGAGCCTAACTTTGTGAAGGTACTCAAATGACAGAGCCATTGCTAAGAGTTTCTAACCTTGAAAAGAAGTTCCCAATTCAACGCGGTATGTTCAAGAGAACCGTTGGGCAGATTCACGCAGTTGATGGTATTTCATTTGAGATCGCACCTGGCGAAACCCTAGGTCTTGTCGGCGAATCTGGTTGCGGTAAATCAACAACAGCTCGTTTGATTTTGCGTTTGCTTGATCCAACATCAGGAGAAATCTTCTTTGATGGCAAGGAAATCCATGCGATGACCCGCGAAGAGATTCGCGCAGTTCGCAAAGATATGCAGATTGTTTTCCAGGATCCTTATGCATCTTTGAATCCACGTATGACAGTTCGTCAGATCGTTGCTGAGCCACTGATTGTTCATGGCATGGCAAAGGATGATTCAGATCCACGTGTAGATGAAATGATCGAACTTTGTGGACTTTCACGTGAGTTCGGAAACCGCTACCCGCATGAGTTTTCAGGCGGTCAGCGCCAGCGCGTTGGTATCGCTCGCGCTTTGGTTACACGTCCAAAGCTTGTTGTTTTAGATGAACCCGTATCTGCACTGGATGTTTCAGTACAGGCACAAATTCTTAACCTACTTGATGATCTTCGTGAAAAATTTGGTTTTAGCTACCTCTTTGTGGCGCATGACTTGTCTGTGGTTTCACATATTTCAGCTCGCGTAGCGGTTATGTACTTGGGCAAGATTGTTGAAATCGGAACTCGTGAAGAGATCTTCAATAATCCAAAGCACCCTTACACAAAGGCGCTTATCTCTGCGGTTCCTCTAGCTAATCCAAAGCAAGAGCGCATCCGCAAGACTTCACGAATTGTTCTAACCGGAGATGTTCCAAGCCCAGCAAATCCACCATCAGGGTGTCGCTTCCGCACACGTTGCTGGAAAGCTCAAGAGGCCTGTACAACAACTGAGCCTGCATTGATTACATTAGGTAAGCAGCAAGTTGCTTGCCACTTCCCAGAATAAATACTTACTTACTTAATAACTCTGTAGGTCGCAAGGGTTGGATCACTGGCGTAAGCGATTCGAACTCCTGCTATTTGTGTAGCTGACAATCCAGAAACAATTGTTTCTGTTAAAACTTCACCAGGTGCAACAACTGCAACACCTGGGGGATACGGTGCGATCAAGTCAGCACTTACACGGCCAATAGCCTTTTGTGCTGAGACATACTCAGTATCGGCAAAGTAAGCATCGCGCATAGATACCGCAACCGTTGGAACAATCGACCAGCTCAGTGATGTTTGAGTAGCACGAGGTGTTCCTTGCAATGATTTCAAAATTGGAATGAGTGCATCTGCAAGGGCTGCAAAATCATCCGCATCATCGGCAAGTGTTGCCAGGAAAACGATGGTGTCGCGATCTGCCATCTCGACTCGGATATTGGCCTTTTGTAGCTGCTTTTCAACATCTACACCTGAAAGCCCCAAGAGATTTGCTCGCAAAACAATCTTGACGGGATCAAACCGTCCTGCGACAAAGTCACTGGGATTAAGAAAAATAGGAGCATCAAAATGAGATTGAACAGAGTTCTTGAAATCTTGGACATACTTCAGGAGTTCGCCTGTTAACTGATCTCCGCGGGTTTGCAGCAATGCGCGGCAACCATCAATGGATGCAAGCGGAGCACCTGCAGGAGAAGTCGTATGGGTAGTTTCAAAACTTTGTTCAATTCGTGCAAGGTTCAAGAACTTTCCTTGTGCCAGTAACAATGCAGATGCGCTGTAACCCGGTAGCGCCTTGTGAACACTTGTAATCAACGCATCTGCGCCAAGCTGCATGACATGTGCAGGAATTTGAGAGTTAAAACCAAAGTGTCCGCCCCAAGCAGCATCAACAATTACCGGGATCGAGTTTTCATGCGCCTTTGAAATCAATGCAGGAAGTTCAGAAATCGTTCCAAGGTAACCAGGCTCTGTTAACAGCAACGCGATTGGTTTTTGATCCAACACTCGCTCAAGCTCTGAAACCGGAATTCCAGTTGGCACACCAGTTGCTTCATCAATATCGGGGGTTAACCAGATTGGTTCTAACCCAGTAAGTACTAAGGCACTCAGAACCGAACGATGAGCTGTGCGGGTGATGGCAACCTTGTCTCCAGGTTTTCCCAACGCCAAAATGATCGCTTGATTTGCATGGGTTGAACCACCAGTTGAAAAGCGTGCGTAATCTGCACCCCACAGTGATGCGGCTAACTCTTCTGCTTTCTTCAGCGTTCCTTCAGTAAGTTTGATCTCATCAAGCCCACCGTAAAGCGGAGTATCTGAATCAACTACCGCACCAAGTCCCTCATCTAAGCGGTGTGCTTTTTGCTTGTGACCTGGAATTGTGAATGCTGTGCGCTGGGTTTCGAAGTAGGACAGATATGCATCAAGCAAAGGTGCGCTATCTCGTAACCGTGAGTTCATCTTCTAAGCCTAACTAATGGACTCGCGAGTAGGAAATGATGGCTTAGACTTTACCCATGACTACAACTACCGCATTGACTCAAGAGCGTCGGTTGGTTACCGCTATTCCGGGACCAAAATCTCTCGAGGCGCTACAGCGCCGCAGTGAGGCGACATCTGGGGGACTAGGGCTTGCTTTCCCAGTCGTCATTGAGCGCGCTAGTGATGCGATTCTCTTAGATATCGATGGCAACCAGATTATTGATCTTGGCTCAGGTATCGGTGTTACCAATGTTGGAAACTCAGCACAACGTGTAGTTGATCGCGTAATTGATCAGGTTCAAGCTTTCACACACACCTGCTTCACCGTTGCCCCATACATGGGTTACATCGAAGTGTGCGAAAAGTTGAATGCAATGACACCTGGAACATTTAAGAAGAAGTCTTTGCTTGTTAACTCAGGTGCAGAAGCTGTAGAAAATGCAATCAAGATTGCACGTCACTACACAAAGCGTCAGGCGATTGTTGTTTTCGAACACAGCTACCACGGCCGCACTAACTTAACTATGGCGTTGACTGCAAAGAACATGCCATACAAAGAAGGCTTTGGTCCATTTGCGCCAGAAATTTACCGAGTGCCAATGCCGTACTCATTCCACTGGGTAGGCGATCAGGCAACTATTACTGAAGATGCGATCGAGATGGTCACACATAAGATTGATAAGGAGATCGGTGCACACAACGTTGCTGCGATTTTGATCGAACCAATTCAAGGCGAGGGCGGATTCATCGTTCCACCTAAGGGATTCCTCCCAGCGCTTTCAAAGTACTCAACTGACAATGGAATTATCTTCATTGCTGATGAGGTCCAAACAGGTTTTGCTCGTACTGGCAACATGTTTGCGGTAGAGCATGAGAATGTTGTGCCAGATATGGTCGTAACCGCAAAGGGCATTGCAGGCGGACTTCCACTTGCTGGTGTAACTGGCCGCGCAGAGATTATGGATTCAGTTCACGTCTCTGGTCTTGGCGGAACATACGGCGGAAACCCAATCGCATGTGCTGCAGCACTTGGTGCGATCGAGACAATGGAAGAAGAAAATTTAGTTGCACGTGCAAACCACATCGGCCAGATTCTTGGTGATTCACTTCGCGCAATGCAGGCTAAGTACCCAGTGATCGGTGAAGTTCGTGGTCGCGGTGCTATGCAAGCTATTGAATTGGTAGTGCCAGGTACAAAGACACCTAACACCGCTGCGATGAATGCGATTACAAAGTATTGCCAGAGCAAGGGCGTCTTAGTTCTTACCGCTGGAACATACTCAAATGTTGTTCGCTTCTTGCCACCAATTGTTATTACCGACGAGCTCTTGAAGGATGCGCTAAGCGTTCTTGATGAAGCACTCGCTTCTCTCTAAGAACTCAAACCCCTGAAGCGTGGCCTTCGCAACGAGGATCTGATCCAAATGCGAAGGTGCCATTAGCTAGAACCTCCATCATCTGAACTGATGATCCATGTCCCCATGCCGCCAATGGACGAACCTCATGTCCCTTTGCACGCAACTCATCAAGTACCGCTGTCGCAACTCTATTTTCAATCTCCAGAACACCAAGACCCTTTTCTTCATCAGAGCTTTGTCCGGGTGCGTTCAAGTGTTGCCAACGTGGAGCTTCAGTTGCTTCCTGCACATTCATCTTTAGATCAATGACATTTACAAGCAGCTGTAGATTTGTTTGAACTTGGATATTTGCACCCGGTGTTCCACCCACTAGATACAAAGAACCATCTGCGCGCACAGCGGTAAATGCGTTCAAGGTATGCGCCGGTCGCTTACCCGGTGCGATGATGTTGGGGGATTGCGGATCTAATGAAAAACCAGTTAAACGATTGTTCAAAATGATGCCAGTTTCAGGGATTACCCATGAACTACCAAAACCATGGAACACAGATTGAATCCAAGAAACCGCATTTCCATCGGAATCTGCCACTAAAAAGTAGGTTGTATCGCTGCCTTCAGTAACAGGTGCAATATCTGTGCCCGCCGAAGCCATAGAAATATGCGATGCGCGTTGATCAATATGAGCCTTAGACAAGATTCGATCGGTGTTTACAGCGATGAACTCTGGATCACCCAGAATCCCATTGCGATCGGCAAAACCAATTTTCTTTGCTTCAACACCAACATGAATTCGATCCGCTTCTGACAGGGACGCAATGTCAAAACGCTCATTGAGCAAGAGCTCCTCCATCAAGATCATTCCCTGTGTTGGAGGAGGCTGACCATAAATAGTGATGTCACGATACTTAACTGACAGTGGATCCAGAACGCGAGTCGTGTGATTCTTTAAATCCGCTTCATTGAACCAACCATCAGATCCCTTGATCAATTGCTGTGCGATTCGACCTTCATAAAACGCTGCTCGACCGCCTTCTGCGATTTCGCGAAGTGAGCGCGCTAAATCCTTTTGAACAACTAAATCGCCTACCTTTACATTTACATCGACACCCATATTTTTGAATACCTGGGTATCTGGTGCAATCGCTAAGTGGCCCGCGATTCTGCGAACAAAACCTGTATTTGCCGGGAAGCCATTTTCTGCGTAATCAATCGCTTGCGCCAACAAAGTTGCCATCGGCAACTTTCCGTAGCGCTTATGAGCTTCAAACCAGGTTGAAACTAAACCGGGAACAGTTCCCGATTTGTATCCATGCAATGGAATTCCATCTTTATAATTTTCAGGGGTAGCAGCATGTGATCCTTCACCGCTTCCATTGAAAGCAAGGTTGCTCTTGCTCGCTTTGTGGTGAGTAACCAGAAATGCATCGCCTCCCAAGTGAGAAGCACCAGGTTCGACAACACAGATGACCGCACTTAATGCGATCGCAGCATCGATAAATGAACCACCTTGCTTAAGGATGCTGATCGCAGCACTGACCGCTAACGGCTGACTTGCCGCCGCCCCACCATTTCGAGCATAAACAACGCTTCTACCTGTTTGCATTCGTGAACTGTGGCGTATCTGCACGCTGAGCACAAGGCGAAAACGGGGTTAACTCTGCTTTCAATTTGCACCCAGATTTCCCCCAACCTACTATTTACCTACGTTAAGGGGAGTACCTCGTTCGGCATCTTCGTCAATACGGATAGAAATATCCCGGAGCTGCGACCGAATAGCTATTAATTAGCTAGCGGTTGAGGGAGACCTTGGCACCTGGCCCCTTTAACGAAATAGGTGAAATACATGGATGTCTCATTAACCACATGGTTTGTTGTAATCGGTGCGATTGTGGCGCTGATCGTTGTAGATCTTTTGACTGTTAGTCGCAAGCCCCACGAAGTTAAATTCAAAGAAGCAGCTGGCTGGTCAATATTTTACATCGGTGTTGCTATTGCATTTGGTGTGTGGGTTTGGCAAACCGCTGGTTCACAATTTGGAACTGAGTACTTTGCCGCCTACCTAGTAGAAAAATCATTGTCAGTAGATAACCTCTTTGTCTTCATCATCATCTTGGCACAGTTTGCAGTGCCATCGATTTACCACCAACGCGTCTTAATGTTTGGTGTATTGCTCGCACTTGTTTTACGCGGAATTTTCATCGCCGTTGGCGCAGCAGCCCTTGCAGCATTTAGCTTCACATTTGTTATCTTCGGTGCAATCTTGATCTGGACCGGTGTGGGTCTGTTCAAGCACTGGGATGAAGATCCAAGTCCAGAGGACAATCGTTTAGTTAAGGCGATGAAGAAGCGCATCGCAATGACAGATGAGTTCCATGGATCCAAGACCTTCATCAAGATTGATGGAAAGCGTCTTGCGACACCGATGCTGACAGTGATGGTTGCAATCGCATCAACAGATCTACTGTTTGCACTTGATTCAATCCCGGCAACATTTGGTGTAACTCAAGAGCCGTTCTTAGTCTTTGCGGCTAACGCCTTTGCACTTCTTGGCTTGCGTGCCCTGTACTTCCTGCTCAAGGGCTTGCTGGATAAGCTGATTTACCTATCTCTTGGTCTTTCAATTATCTTGATGTTTATCGGCGTTAAGTTGATTATGACCTATCTACACGAGGTTTGGTATGAAGTTCCAAAGATTCCAACGGTCGGAAGCCTGTCTGTAATCGGTCTCATTCTTGTGGTTTCTACTGTGGCAAGCTTGATGAAATCAAAGAAGGATCCATCAGCAATTGCACATGCTGGACGTATTACAGCTAGCGAAGAGGAAAAGTAAACTCACAATGTTGAACTGTGAGTCCGGGGTTTAACTACCCGGGCTCACAGTCGACATGTTGAAATCTTTAATTACCATCGGCGGAACAGACATGCTGGTCATATCTCCAGCCCATTCGCGTGGCTGTGTCCACTCTGTTGCACCTGCATGCGCAATTCGCGACAAGGCGCTTACTGGAGAATCATTCCAACGGAAGTTGTTTGTAGCTCCCTGAACTTCACCATTCTTAACGTAATAAACGCCATCACGGGTAAGTCCAGTGAGCAGCAATGAATTTGGATCAACCATGCGGATGTACCACAAGGTTGTCAGAAGCAATCCGTTATCAACTTTCTTAACCAGATCCTCAAGCTTTCCGCTGCCACCATCAACACTCATAATCAAGTTATCGCCAAATGGTGTGTATGGAAGTGATGTGAGTTGTGCACTTGCACGAGTCTGAACCAAGGATTGCAATACGCCATCTTTGATCCAATCAACCTGCGATTGCTTTTGCCCATTATCAAAGACTGAAGTAAATGAGCTACTTGTTGAAGCAGATACAAAGGGAGAACCAGCAAGCACAGGATGTGTTGGCGTACTGAAAAGTTGTAGTCCTACATTGGAGAGTTTTTCTCCAACTCTGGTGCCGCCACCCTTCTTAGAAAAGACGCTCTGACCTTCAAAGGCATCACGGCCGCCAGCAACCCACATCATGTAGACATAGATGTCAGCAACCGAACCTGAAGGAAAAATAGTGTCATATCGGCCTGCAGGAATATCGATCTTCTTTGCTTGCCACTCTAAACGCTGGCGAATATTGGCATCGATTGCTGATACGGAAACATCCTTAAAATCATGGGTTTCCACCCCATCCCATGTTGAACGAGAACGTTGATGCGACTTACCTGTCATCTCAACGCGACCAACAGGTGAATCGTGACGCAATCTCATTCCACCCTTTGAGCCAACCCAAATTGTTTGATGGGTATGTTCGGCGTAACCAAATAATTCAATTGAATCTGACTTTGATCGGCGCATCATGTCGCCAAGCTCTGGGGCAAAGCCAGCGAAAACCTCTGGGCCAGTTGGAGTATGTGCAGCGCTCCAATCTCCAAAAGCAACATCGCGTGCAAGTGGTGCAAAATCTTCTGCAGCACCTGATGCTTTTGCAGCAGCAGTTGCTTCAGCAAGGATTGCATCGATATCGCCCTCATCAACATTGGTACGAGTAACCGCACCAGATGCCATTGATCCACCCATTGCAACAAATGAAATCACTGTGACATTGCGCTGTTGAATGACACCATTAGTTGTGAGGGTGCTGCTTGCCCAACGCAGGTTAGCTTGTGTGCTGTCCTGAACTACGACGATGCAATCATCGGTTGTTGAACGAGACAGAATCTTTTCAACGAGATCTTGAGCTGAAATCACTTGCTCGCCTCCGCAACTGTATTGAGAACATTGACTTTGTCGAACACCGCAGCCGGACATCCGTGGCTCACCGCCGCTACCTGACCAGGTTGTGCCTTACCGCAGTTAAATGCACCACCTAGAACATAGGTAGAAGGACCACCAACTGCTTTCATTGAGCCCCAGAAATCTGTAGTTGTTGCTTGGTAGGCAACATCTTTTAGCTGACCAACAAGCTTTCCATTCTTAATGCGGTGGAACTGCTGACCAGTAAATTGGAAGTTATAGCGCTGCATATCAATTGACCATGATTTATCGCCCAAGATGTAAATACCGTCCTCGACAGACTCGATTAACTTCTCAAGAGTTGGTCCTGTTGGATTTGCCTGAAGTGAAACATTTGGCATGCGCTGGATAGGCACATGTGCAGGTGAATCAGAGTAAGCACAGCCATTACTGCGATCCTTGTTAACAGCAGCGGCAATTCTGCGATCTAGTTGGTAACCAACTAAAACACCATCTTTGACGATATCCCAGCGCTGCGCCGCAACACCTTCATCATCCCAACCAACTGTACTTAAGCCATGCTCGGTACTGCGATCCCCAGTTACATTCATTAACTCAGATCCGTACTTCAAATTACCAAGCTTGTCCGGTGTTGCAAATGATGTACCTGCGTAATTGGCTTCATATCCAATTGCACGATCAAGTTCGGTCGCGTGACCAATTGACTCGTGAATAGTCAGCCAAAGATTTGATGGGTGGATCAAAAGATCGTAACGACCTGGTTCAACTGAAGGAGCTGCAACCTTTTCAGCAAGCAAAGTTGGAAGCTGCTCGATCTCTGCATCCCAATTCCAGATTGAGTTACCCATCCACTCCCAGCCGTAACCTGCAGGTTGAGCAAGGGTTCTCATAGATTCAAAACCATGATCACCAGTTGAAATCGCTTCGATCTGTGTTTGAACGCGAACACGTTGCTGTGTGGTGCTAGTTCCAGCAGAATCTGCATAATGCTTTTGTTCTTTCACATACATCGTGTGTGCGCTGGTGTGATTAACTCCCTTTGCGGCAAGCAACTTTGAACTTAGCGAAGCAAGGCGATCCTTCTTATCTGCATCTGTCACAGAGAATGGATCAATCTCGTAAGCAGAAACCCAGCTCTTCTTTGCATACACAGGTTCTGGAACTAGTGAAATTTCATCGGTAGACAGTGGCTTTGATGTTTTCGCCATCGCAACCGCTGTCAACGCCAACTTTTGCGCAGTTTCGACACTTACATCTGGTGATGAAGCAAAGCCCCATGCGCCATTAACAATGACGCGCACTCCTATTCCGAAGTTGGTCTCATCTGATTGAGTCTCAGGCTTTGCATCGCGCAGGGATAACAACCCTGTTCGAGTACGCTCAATACGCACATCGACATGAGATGCGCCCGCGCCGGTGGCTGTACTTATCGCCGCATCAGAGGTTTTTTCGAGAGGTAGAGCTAGGAAATCTGCATCAACAGTCGTAATCATGGGTGCCACCCTAAAGGAACTCATTACATAGCGCTACTAATCTCGCGTACTCTTTACCGTAGAAGAGTCGCCCGGATCACCGCGTTGTCGCAAGACACCGAGGAAAGTCCGGACTTCGCAGAGCAAGGCGGTGGGTAACTCCCACCCGGAGCAATCCGCGGGAACAGTGCAACAGAAAGTAAACCGCCAACGAAAGTTGGTAAGGGTGAAACGGTGGTGTAAGAGACCACCAGTAATTGCAGTAATGCAGTTAGCTATGTAAACCCCGCCTGAAGCAAGACCACGCAGTTGGCGTTTGAGAGCTGCTCGCTCGAGTCAACGGGTAGGTTGCTTGAATCTGTAAGCAATTACAGATCTAGATGGATGGTGATCCCTCGCAAGAGGACAGGATCCGGCTTATAGGGCGACTCTTCTTCCAATTAGGTGGGCGCAGGTTAAAACTGCGCTCACCTTTCTGCATTTTCCTTGTACAAGTTGTTACATAACCTGTCGCAGATTTGAATGTTTTTATGGGGAATCGATGGGCAAATATGGGCAGTTCGATGGGCAGATTTCAACTACAAACAACATCCCAAAGTTGTTCCTACTCGGTCAATTTCCGAAACTCTTAGAACGACTCTTCTTTAAATTAGGTGGGCGCAGGTTAAAACTGCGCTCACTTTTCTGTACTTTCCATCACAATTCGTAAGCGAGCCGTCTCCAAATAGACCTAAAAAAGTTCTCATCTGGTAATTTATTGTCATGGCTATGGTAATCAAGAGCAATAAGCGAATGAGCTTGCTCCTTGCCATTTTATTGGCTGTATTTTCAACTGGCATCGTGATTGCACATCAATGTCACTCAATGCAAAGCGATCAAGTAGCCATTCAAGCAAACCATTCAGGAGATCACGTCGCTCCTACAACTTCAGTTAAGCCGCTCAGCGTTGCTTCTAGCTCAAATGCCTTAATGGATGCTGGGTGTGCAGTACTTTTCATTGTTGTACTTTTGCTCGGACGAAAGCTCCATTATTTAAGAGCGCCAAGCTCTCAATTAAAAGAATATCTAACAAATGGTAGACGTTTAATTAGCGCGCAACGAAACCAATTTATACAACTTTCACTATCCCGCGCACAATTGGGAGTTATCCGCATCTAATCCGTCTTCGATAGAAGTTACTGTTTTATTGACTAAATAAACCAATTAATCACATCGAAAAGGATTCCAAATGTTTAAGAAAATCGTATTTCTGCTTACCGTAATTTCCCTTCCATTCTTTATCCAACCCGCATCAGCAAGTTCTCATGCCAAGAGCTTGAAGAACTTAGGCATGAACGAAATTATGTTTGCGCAGAGCATGGCTCCTCATCACCAACAGGCAATAGAAATGTCCAAGATGGCACTCAAAAATAGTGCTAGCCCAAAGGTTAAGAATTTGGCAAAGGCGATTATTTCTGCACAGAGTAAAGAAATGGCCCAGCTGAAATATTGGTTGACTGCAACTAACTCGTCAATGACCATGGACCACGATATGGGTATGAGTGGAATGCTCCCTGAGAGCTCAATGACTACCTTGAAAAAACTCAAAGGTGGCAAATTCGACAGGGCGTTTCTTCAATCGATGATTGCTCATCATGAAGGCGCTTTAGAGATGGTTTCTATGCTCGACGGTACAAAGAATGGTGAAGCCAAGAAGATTGCGGTTGATATTCGGTCTGGACAATCAGCTGAAATCACTCTCATGAAGAAATTATTGGCTAAGAGTAAGTAAGGTCCTAGGTCAATTTATGAAAAGAGTCCTTGCCTTACTGCTCGTTGCAGTTTTCATGGCGCAGTCGATACAGGTACAGGCTGCGCAAACTGTGGCATCTGTGCAGCGCGAGATTGACCGACTGCGGACTCTGGCTGCAGAAAAATATGAAGCCGCGAATGAAGCAACCTTGAAAATTAAGGCACTTCAAAAAGAGAAAGGGGTGCTGCAACAGCGCGAGGAAGTAATTAAAAAAGAGCTGAGTACAGTCAGTAAAGTTTTAGCAAAAATTGCGATTTCTGAATATCAAGGAAGTGGTTTTGGTAAATCCTTTGAATTGCTTTTTTCCTCCGATCCAACGAAATATCTGATGGATGTATCTGTACTAGATAGTGTCAGTCGAGGATATTCGAAGCAGTTACGTGAGTACGTAGCTACCAAACAAAGAGTTCAAGCCACACAGTTAGTTTTGGGCGATCGTACTGCGCTACTACTTGTGGAACAAAAACGACTCAATCAACAAGTAACCCAAGCGAAGAGTGCCTTAGCAAAGGCAGAAAAACTTCTTAATTCACTTGCAAAGGCCGATAGAGAGCGTCTTCTTCGAGAAGAAACAGATCGAGAGAATAAGATTCTGATTGCTTCGAAAGGATATGCCGCTTCTTACAAAGGTGACAACACACGTGGGTCAATTGCCCTCAAGTTCGCCCTCCAACAAATAGGTGATATTTATGTTTGGGCCGCAGCGGGCCCAACTCGTTGGGACTGCTCAGGTCTGACGATGCGGGCATTTCAGGCGGCAGGAGTTTCGCTACCACATTCATCACGCATTCAAATTAAATATGGGAAGCCCATTTCTTACTCATCATTAAAGCCTGGGGATTTACTTTTCTTTGGTAAACCAATTAGCCATGTTTCGATCTATATGGGTGGTGGAAAAATGGTTCAAGCACCGCGGCCTGGGAAGAAGGTTGAAGTAGTTCCACTGACAAAGATGTTTGGAAGAAAACCATTCGTGGGGGCTACTAGGTTATGAAGCTATTGCGTGTGAAGAAGTTACATTCAGTCCTCCTATCAATTAGTATCCTAACTACAATCTCGCCTGATGCATTTGGCGCTAATCACAAACCAACGCTTGCACAGATAGAAGCAGCCAAAAAACTTGAACTGCAGAAAAAACAAAATGCTGCTAATGCTGCTAAAAAACTTGTAGCTGCACAAGGAAGCCTTAGAAAACTTGCAGCGCTTGCTGCGGCGGTAAACAAAAGGTACCTGTCTGCCAAGAATGAATTAGCAGTAGCTGTGAAAGAATTAAATTCAGCGACGAAAGCTGTTCAAGCTGCCGAGGCTGAGGTCTCAGCAACTCACCGAAATATTGGAAAGTTAGCTGTCGCTGCATATATGACGGGAGGAAATATGGGAAATATTGAAACATTTCTTAGTGCAAACGGTCCACAAGATGTAATCGACACTATTTCCATTCTCGAAAATTTGGGCTCTAAGAACAAAGTTGCTCTCGAACAATTCAAGGCTGCAGAGATCATCGCGAAAGAGGCTAGAAAAGTTGCTGAAGCCGCTAAAGAGCTCCAATTGCGAGCAACTGAGAAGGTTGCGATAGCAAAGCAAGAAGCAGATTCTGTCCGTGATGCTCAACAAAAGGAAGTGGACAAGCTTCAGGCCGTACAGGACAAGCTACAAAAGGAGTTAGCCTCGGCTAAAAAAGTAAGGCTAACACTCGAACAAAAACGCCAACTCGCCATCCTTGAAGAAACAAGATCTAATGAAGCTACCAAAGCTCCAAACCAGGCTAAAGTTTGGAAGGGCGGTGGCCCAAACGGTGCGTCATCTTCGAGAACAACTGTTGAGCAACGTCTGAAGGCGGTTGAATTTGCGAAGCGACAAGTTTTGGCAAAGAAACCATATGTGTGGGGTAGCGAAGGTCCTAATTCTTTTGATTGCTCAGGTTTAGTTTATGCAGCCTACAAGTACGCAGGGCTTGGCTGGCCTAATTGGGATCGACTCAACTCAGGACTCTATTACACCTATACAAAACAAGTTCCAATCGCTGAAATGCAACCGGGCGACTTAATTTTTTACTCTTATAAAGGCACCCAGAGCACAATTCATCATATGAGCATCTATGCTGGAAATGGGATGATGTGGGAAGCAAGGTCTACTGCAACAGGCCTGAAGTATTCCAATATTTATAGTGTTCAAGGAATGATGCCATTTGCTGGCCGAGTTTAGAAGAAAATCATCAAACAGAGAATGGATTAATATGAAAACGCAAAATATTAAAAGTTTTAGGTTCAGATTTTCTTGCTTTGCAATTGTTGCACTGATGACAGTAAACAACGGCGCTATCGCTCAGACGCTTGATTCCGTCTCACATATTCATCATGTAAAAGTTGTGGGCAACAAAGTTCTGGTAATGACTCACGAAGGTCTCTATGAGCTCGTTGGCAAAAATAATATGAAGTTAGTTGGGCAAGATAAAATTGATGTGATGGGGGTTACAACTTCAGGTAAGGATATATTTGCAAGCGGGCACCCTGCTCAAGGGTCAAAAGCGTTAAATCCTATCGGCCTCGTGAAGTCAACCGATGGCGGATTAAGTTGGAAATCTGTTTCGCTAGTCGGGAAAGTAGATTTCCACTTTCTAGAAGGTGCTGGGACTGATCTTTATGGTGCTGATTCGCAGAGTGGAAACTTGATGTATTCAGCAGATTCTGGAAAGAGTTGGAGCTCGCTAGGAGCAAACAGCTTTACAGATATTGCGGTTTCGCCAGATATGTCAGGTATTGCTGTGGCGATAAAGGGCTCTAAATTGCTCCTCACTAGGAATGCCCTTAAATCCACAAAAGAATTGAAAAGTACTCTCAAATTTACACAGGTCGAATGGCGCGATTCTGGCCTTTACGCTTTAAGTGGCACTTCTCTTTACATGTCATCGGACCTTGGAAACAGCTGGAATAAGCTCAATATATTTAAAGGAGCTACTGGAATTCTTAGCGCCAGTGACCAGTTGATCTTGGTGACCGTGGGCTCAGATATCTATACATCAAAAAATATGGGTAAGATTTTTAGGAAAATTTCCTAAAATAAGCAATTTCCTTTTTCTGTTTCGTGCATTCAATAGCAGATGGCGATCAGACTAGGTTTTGTAATCAAAGGAGAAATACATGGCAGAAAAGACTGTTGGAATAAAAGGAATGACATGTGGCCACTGTGAAGGCCGTGTAAGCAAGGAGATTATGGCAATTCCGGGTGTAATCAAAGTCGTTGCCAGTGCCGAAAATGGGAATGCCATTATCAGCGCTGACTCAGAAATACCACAGGACTCAATCGAGCGAGCAGTGCAAGCGGCAGGATATTCCATAGTTCCTTAAGTCTGACAGAAAACTCTCAGAAACTGCGAGTATGGTTGCAATATCAAAGGGGTTAGAGATGCAAATAAATATTGATAAGAAGACTGGTTCGCTCGTTGCAATCATCGTTGTTCTGCTTGGAATAATTCTAGGATTTTCAATAAGCAGGAATAGCGACGAAGGATTCTTTGGGATGCGTGGAAACAATTCCATGGGTATGCGTCACAACTCAGGAACTGCCACATATACAGGTGCCGATGTGATGTTCTTGCAGATGATGATTCCTCATCACCAGCAAGCGATTGATATTTCAAACATTGCTCTTAAAACATCAAAAGATTCAGAACTCCTTGCACTTGCAAACACAATTATCAAAGCCCAAACAGCAGAGATTGTTCAGATGAAGACCTGGCTAAAAGATGCAGGAGCCACCACCGACATGGGGCATTCAATGGGAATGGGTGGAATGCTTGATGATGCTGAACTCTCTGCTCTTTCAGCAGCATCGGGAAAGAACTTCGATGCACTTTGGCTTAAAGGAATGATTGGACATCACGATGGTGCAATCCACATGACCACAATGATTCGAGATGCGAGCAACCCTGATATCGAGATATTTGGTGAGAACGTTGTAAAGGATCAATCTGCCCAAATTGTTCAGATGAATGCAATGCTCAAGCGGATCGGATAAGGCCGGTTTATTGAGAGGCTTTCATTTCGAGTGTTGTACAACTTTATATGGGAAAAAGTATGGAAAATCGGCCAAATTAGGCCCGACGTGAATTCTTCCGGCTTATAGGGCGACTCTTCTTTATACTCAGTAAATGACAGATTACCGTTGGTTGATATACGCATTGATTTCTGCGGTTTCCGCTTCCTTCGTTGCCATCTTTGGGAAAGTTGGGTTGAGCGGAAACAGCGGAATTGATTCCACCGTAGCGACAACTCTCAGAAGTCTTGTGATGACTTCATTTCTGGTTGGGATTCTTGTTCTCTCTGGATTGAGTGCAAAGGTCTTGAATGTCAGAGGATGGCCTCTATTTTGGATAGGTGCCTCTGGGATTGCAGGTGCCGTTTCGTGGCTCTTCTATTTCAAAGCTATTCAAATTGGAAGCATCTCTAAAATCGCCCCGATAGATAAGCTCAGCATGCCACTTGCCGTAATTTTGGCTGTAATCATTCTCAACGAGAAGTATTCGAAGGTAAATTGGCTTGGCCTGCTATTGATCGTAATTGGGGCTTTTCTTTCAGCGCTCAACTGATTATTAATAGGTAAAAGCTCATCTGACTCTCACCTTCTCTTCATGTTCGGTAATCCATTATTAAGGCATGACAAAAGAGATTGCTATAGCGGCAAAAAATATTACAAAGAACTATGGGGAAAAATCAGCCTTAAATGGCTTAAACCTTTCAGTAAATAGAGGCGAGATCTACGGTTTGCTCGGCCATAACGGCGCAGGGAAAACCACGACTGTAAGTATTTTTACTACACTTATTCAGCCCACTTCTGGTGAGGCAACTATCAATGGTCATGACATTGCGAAAGAAGCAAGCCAGGTAAGAAATAGCATTGGATATCTCCCCGAGAATGTTCAGTTATATGAGTACCTGTCAGTGTTTGAAAATTTAGAGTATTTGGGAAAGTTATCTGGTCTAAAAAATCCACGAAATCGCATTCTCGAAGTTTTGGACCTTCTGGAGTTCAAGTCCCATTTACATGAGAAAGTCTCAACGTTTAGCAAGGGTATGAAGCAGAGAGTAGGTGTAGCACAAGCAATTCTGCACTCACCAGAAGTGCTTTTTCTTGATGAGCCAACATCAGGTCTTGATCCTGAAGGTGTGATTCAACTCAGGGAGATCATCTCTTTACTCAATAAAGAACTCGGTATGACAATTTTCATGAATACCCATCTTCTCTCAGAGGTAACCAAACTCTGCACTCAAATCGGTATCTTAAAAAATGGCAAACTGATTTACGAGAATAGCCTCTCGTCAACAATCGATTCCTTTGATGAGACTGACTCCCTAGAAGATATTTACTTCAAGATTGATGGAGCTTCTAAGCCGTGATGGTCTTTAAAGCAGCTTTCAAGCATGAGTTACTTTCTAGCCTTCGCTCCAAATCCCCTCAATTAGTTGTAACCGTATTCCTAGTTTTAACCTCAATCTCTTCGATTATTGGATGGCTGACGGTTAGAAATGTAACAAAAATTTATAACGACATTGTGAGCCAAAATCTAACGAAAGCTCCCAATCCATTTACAAATGTTCCCTCCCTTTACTATATGCGAGATTCCGTTATCTATGTTGTTCTCATCGGCTCGCTTATGTCGATTATTCTTGGAGCTCAAGCGAGCCTAAGAGATCGAAAGTCCAATGCAAACGAGCTCATAAAAACACGCAACGTGAATCTTGTTCATAGAATATTAGGACAGTTAAGTGCGATTGCATCCATTATCGTATTGTTAGAAATTGTTGCCCTACTTACAAGCTTCATCTTGATTTGGGTTATACAGAAAACACCGCTGAATATCGGCGCAGTATTTTCGCTACTGGGTTATGGCGCAGTATCAGCAATTCTCATGATTGCCTTAGCGGCAATTGGCTTTACTTTTGGCACGATTTCAAAATCTGAGGAATCCTCCCTTCTCTATCCGATCGTTGGATGGGCCTTAGTTACTTTCACAATTCCTCAAATCATTACTTCAATCCACCCGGTTGCGCTATTGAATCCAACCCCAGCAGTTTCAACTGGCACAGGACTAGCGCAAAGCGTAATTAATGTAATTTCACCATTGGCAGTGATGGAAAATTTTAAAGCCATAGCAAATGCAATATTGGGAGTTGATAAATCCATCCAATTGTCCCTGGTTGATCTGCTTTCATTCTCGCTTTTTGCAGGAGTTGGAGTTATGGCTTCTGTAGTCATATCTAGTAAGAGTTTTGGGAGAAAATTAGATGCGTAAATTGTTAATTGTCACAAAAAAAGAAGTTCAAGATGCTATTCGAAGTAGGCAGGCTCTTGCTCTTATTGCTTTTCTATCGCTTTCGATATTAATTTCCGTGTGGGTGGCATCAGCGTCATTTTCAATAAAGATGGATGAGTACAACCTTTATCTCGCCGCGTTAACCCCTGATATGCATTCTCAAGCATTGTCTCGGCCACAGCTATTCCCATTAACTCTCATCCGCAGTGGTATCGAATATATCGAGATTCTTGGTGCCTTATTTGCCTTCATTATTGGATTCACTAGCGTATCTAGGGAGAGATCTCGTGGCACGAGCCTTCTCTTACTCTCTCGTCCCATCAAAAAGTCAGAAATTCTGCTCGCTAAGTCTTTAGGTTTATTAGTGATTTGGACTTCGGTCTTGGCAACAATTTATCTCACATCTATTGCTGCAATCATCGGTATTGGTCACGGGAGATTGCAAGTGATTGATTATGTTCGACTGGGAATTGTATTTTTATTTGCAGATATCTATCTACTATTTTGGAGCTTTTTTGCAGTGGCAGTGACTGCTCGTTTAAAGCAGTTTTCATCTGCAATTCTTGTTGGAATTACAGCATGGCTGATGGTCGTGCTTGTTATTCCACAAATCGGCGACACTATGGATCCTGATAATCAAGTACCGGGTGGGCTATTTGGATCACTTGGGATTGTTAAGGCTACGGAAACCTCCATTTTGGCGCACTTTCATAGCTTTGATGTTATTCGAAATGGTTTAGAGGTTACATCTATAACTAAATTATTTGAACGAGTTGCCTTCGCATTTCTCGGCATTAAAGACAAATATAACCAGCTTCCGATTTCTTCGGTCGCAAAGGCATTGGAATCAAGTTTGATAGCTGTAATTCTATTAACAGTTCTAATTGGAATCAGCACCGTGTTGATTTCACAAAACGAAGAAACACTACGAAGGAGAAGTTAATGAAAAATTTGACGAAGAAAGCTTTCATATCTGGTCTGATCGTAACGGTGCTAGCGTCCGGTATATCTGGAGCTACTGCAGCAAGTAAACCTGTCGTACCAGTTGCAAAAAATCCGATTGTAAACACAAGCAAACTCGCCGGAATATCGATTACTTCAGCGATGGTTCAAGACAACGTCGATCCTAAAACCAAGAAAGCGATCACGGACCGCCTTTTGATAGCTGTCGCAAATAAGGGAAGCAAAGCTGCGACTGGATTTGAAATTTTCTATTCAATGACAGATAGCGTCACCAAGGCAACAGAGAACTACTACCTCCCGCTAACCGGTTTTACTCTTAAAGCGGGGGCAACTGGGTATCTGAACTTTGATGGAAAAACTGGAAGCGGACACTTTCCAGAGAACAAGTTCAGCCTGTATCGCTCATCTACCAATGAGGTTAAATTCAATATTCAATTGAGCGCAAAGGGCTACAAAATCGCCTCTGCAAGTGCCGTAAAGGACAAGGGAACGGGCGAAAAAGTCGATTAACGGGCCACTCTCAGTCAATTTTCATGTTGATGTGTGAGGCTATAGGCATGAAGGATCATTCTCAGTGACAGAGCATATTTTAGTCATTGAGGATGATCCCGCCTTAGCAAAGAACCTAATGTCTACTCTTGTGCGTTGTGGGTTTAAAGCCGAAGCAGTAAATGACGGAAAGTCAGCGATTGAAAAAATTGCAACAGGCAAGTTTGACCTCGCACTCCTCGATTTGATGATTCCGCAATTAAATGGATACGAGGTTCTTAAGCAAATACAACGTCAAGGTTTTTCAATTCCAGTGATTGTGGTGAGCGCTAAGGATGGCGAGTATGACCAAGCGGATGCCCTTGATCTCGGTGCTGATGATTTTATTGTTAAACCATTTAATGCTGTCACTTTAGAGTCAAGAATTAGGGCCGTCCTACGTCGCAGACCGATTGGTTCCTATACGGAATTAACATCAGGAAATCTTGTAATAGATAGTGGCAAAAGAGTTTGCACACTTGCTGGACATGAGGTAGATCTAACAAAAATTGAGTTCGATCTCCTCTGGTTACTCATGCTTGCTGAGGGTACAACTGTAAGACGTGTAGATATCGAGGATTCTATTTGGGGCGATATGCCTAGCAGTAACGTATTAGATGTTTATATGGGATATTTGCGAAAGAAAGTCGGCAGCGAGTATTTTGAAGTCATTAGAGGTCATGGAATCAGATTTACTTCTGAGGTAAAAATGGGCAAGAGCCAATGAAAATCCGTAATCGAATTGCCATTTCTACCTCACTCATCGTTGCGGTCACTTTAACGGGGGCGAGCGCCCTTATCTATTGGAATGTATGGCGTGAAGATCAGGGCGGTAACTATGAAGCCACAACTAGATCACTTCTCATCAGCTTATTTCTACTCGTTACCGTAGGCACAGTCTCTTCATTTTTCCTTGGACGTTTTTTATCCATACATGCCCTCAATCCCGTCAAAAATTTGATTTTCCAGGTTGAACAGGCAACAGAGGAATCAAGGGTTCAAGTCACAAACCCTTCAGATGACATTGGCAAAATTGCACAGTCTCTTAATGGGCTACTGGATCGACTGCAAGCATCTTCGGCCAATCAGAAGCGTTTTACGTCAGATGCTGGGCATGAACTCCGAGGTCCACTCACGACAATGCAATTAAGCATTGATGCGATGAGAGCGTCCCATGATTCAGCAGAGTTAAAAGACATATCTAATGAAATCGGGCGCTTAGCCAAGCTCTGTAATGATCTGTTAGATTTATCTAGAGTTGATGGGCAAGAAGTACAGAAGACAAACCATCGCCTCATTGATGTTATTGAAGAACAATTAAGGACTTTTGGAAACGCCAATAAGCAAATAAAAGTCCAATTAGATGACTCACTAGCTCAGATCGTTTTATGTAACCGGCAACTTTATGGTCTTGCAATAAGAAACCTTTTGGAAAATGCCTTTCAATTCGCAGAATCAGAGATTGATGTAAGTGCTCGACTTGAAGAAGATGGCTTGCACCTCATCATCAAAGATGATGGTCCCGGTGTTCCAATTTCTGAAAATGAAAAAATCTTCGAGCGTTTTTATAGATCTGAAAAAATTAGAACTATCGGTAAAGGTGGTACGGGACTTGGTTTGAGCGTTGTTTCTGCAGTCATGGATGCTCATGGAGGAAAAGCTCTCTCTATTCACGGCGCATCTGGAGGTGAATTTCATCTCCTACTCAGGTAGTCACACATACCTTTAAGTCAGGAGAAATTCTCCTATCCACTTCGGTGGATGTAGGGAAGGAAATACTATGGATTTCAATAAGAAAATCGCACTGATTGCTGCAGGATCACTTCTAAGCGTTGGTGGACTTTATGCAGTAAGCACTTCAGCCAATGCAGCAGAGGCTCCATCAGCCCCTGCTATTACATCCCCTGTAGCTGGTGCAGAAGCACAAGAGGCTACTGATACAGATAATGTTCAAGAGGGTGACCAGAATGCTGCAGACGATGCAACTGAGTCTGCAACAGAATCAGCAGACGATGCAACTGAGTCTGCAACAGACACAGACAATGTTCAAGAGGGAGACCAAAATGCTGCAGACGATGCATCTGAAGGTCTAGAAGTTGCTGGCAAGTAATTAATTAAAATAATCCACGGGAGCCGTTGATTGGCTTCCGTGGATTTTAATTGGATAAATTTAAAGGGAGAAAAATGGAAAAGTTAGCGCAACGCCCTAGCGGTATGTTGGTGAAGGTCCCGGAAATTACTATGTATTTCTGGATTATTAAAGTTTTGGCAACAACCGTCGGGGAAACTTTTGCTGATTTTCTTAATACCAATCTTGGATTAGGGCTAAGTGGAACGTCTATTGCAACATTTATAGCTCTAGCCATTGTGCTGTTCTTTCAATTCAATGGTAAGGGATACAAACCACCCGTCTATTGGCTCGCAATTGTTCTCATCAGTATCGCCGGAACCCTGGTCACGGATAACCTGACTGATAATGTTGGTATTTCTCTCATTACCTCATCCATTATCTTCTCTATCTGCCTAGCGGCAGTTTTTGCTGTTTGGTACGCGAAGGAGAAGACGCTTGCAATTCATAGTATCCACACTCCGACTCGCGAAGCCTTTTATTGGCTCACTATTCTCTTCACCTTCGCACTCGGAACAGCAACCGGAGATCTCTTTGCTGAAAGGCTCGCTCTTGGTTATGCCCGTTCTCTCTTCGTGTTCGCAGCCCTTATTGCGCTCATTGCAATCTTGTGGCAAAAGAAAGTTATCAATGCTGTCTTTGGATTCTGGGCTGTGTATGTGCTTACTAGACCGCTTGGAGCCTCAATCGGAGATTTACTCTCTCAAGATAGGAAAGCTGGTGGCTTTGGTTTAGGAACAACAGTTACAAGCCTCATTTTCTTAACCCTAATTACTATCACTGTCACCTATCTTGTCAGGACCGAGAAAGACCAGATAACCACCATTGCAAATTAGTAAAGCTTCCAAACTTTTGGGGGCAAAATCAGGGGCAATTGTTATGTGTGAGCGTGTGCTCACGCATAACCACAGTATCTCCGGCTTATAGGGCGACTCTTCTTTATTCTTTTTGCGGTTTAATACAGACATGGATTTAAAGAATGTCGCTGACTCTTACGCAAATGCAACCGCTGAGTTTTTGAAAATCGCTCAAAATTTAAGCGAAAGCGAACTTGATTCTTCACCTTCTGGAGGATGGACAGCTCGTCAGGTAATTCACCATGTGGCAGATAGCGAAGCTCAGTCCTACGCACGCCTTCGACGTTTGATCGCTGAACCTGGAACGCAAATTCAAGGGTATGACGAAGGTGGATGGGGAGAGAATGAAACTCTGGGATACAAAGATCTACCTATAGAGCCGTCATTGGCTGTTTTTAAAGCTGTACGCGCATCATCCCTTGAAATAATTAAGAGACTGAGCGAACCACAATTAGAGAATTCAGGAATCCACACCGAAAGCGGTGAATACACAATCAAAACCTGGCTCGAGACCTACATCAATCACCCACTAGAGCACGCGCAACAGATTCGTTCTAACTCATAGACATTGGGTTAAGTGGCTAAGTATGATCGCCATCTATTTAACTTGATGGGGGATTGAAAATGGCTAATTTTCTAAGTGAAGCAACCGCAATTCAAAATGATTTAGCCACCATTCGCCGACAGATCCATCAAGAGCCAGAGATCGGTTTAGACCTACCAAAAACCCAAGCCAAGATTGTTGCAGCGCTTGAAGGACTAGGTCTTGAGATATCGACAGGTAAATCATTGAGTTCGGTGACCGCTGTGCTCAGAGCTGGGAAATCTGACAAGACAGTGCTGTTGCGTGCCGATATGGATGCACTTCCTGTATCAGAGCTAGCCGATCTTCCATACAAGAGCCAGATTGATGGCGCGATGCATGCATGTGGCCATGATTTGCATGTTGCAATGTTGATTGGTGCAGCAAAGCTACTAGTTAAGAATAAAGCTGAATTAAACGGTGATGTGGTCTTTATGTTTCAACCAGGCGAAGAAGGCTTCGATGGTGCCGGACACATGATCAAAGAAGGTGTCTTAACTGCAAGCGGACGAAAAGCCGATACAACATATGGAATTCACGTGATGTCATCCTCTGTCCCAACAGGAACATTCACCACAAAAGGTGGAACCATGATGGCATCTGCTGATGAAATACATGTAACCGTTGTTGGCATGGGTGGACATGGGTCACAACCACATACGGCAAAAGATCCGATTCCAGTTGCCGCTGAAATGGTGAGCGCACTGCAATTGATGATTACTCGCTCCTTTGATGCTTTTGATCCTGTAGTAATCACAGTCGGCCAATTCCACGCTGGCACCAAGGCAAACATCATTCCGGACACTGCAGAGTTCCAAGCAACAATTCGTACTTTCTCTCCCGAGAACAGAAGCCGTATCAAGACCGAAGCGGTTCGTTTGTGTGAATCGATCGCTCATGGCTATGGATTGAAGGCTGAAGTAAAGGTTGTTGAGCAGTATCCAGTTACAGTTAATAACGATGCACATGCACAATTTGTAGGCAAAGTTGCAGCTGAACTCTTTGGCGATGAGGGATATATGGAGATGCCACACGCCATTGCAGGAGCTGAAGATTATTCACGCGTTCTGGAAGCAGTTCCAGGCTCGTACATATTCCTAGGTGCATCTGTTGATAAAGATGTCACCAAATCTGAGGTCAATCACTCACCTCGAGCGATGTTTGATGATTCCGTTTTATATTGCGGAACCGCCTTGCTGAGTGAGCTTGCTGTCCGCTCACTTAAAGAGATGTAATCCTTAAATGACTATTTCACTTGATCGCCTCTTGGCTCACATGGTGTGGGCAAACCAAAAGACCATCGAGCACCTTCAAACACTCCCAGAGGAATCGCTCAAGGCATTTGCTACAAATCCTGAATGGTTTGTGGGAGAAATTGCTCATCACATTGTTGATAGCGCTGATCACTATGCATTTCGGATCTCTGGCAAGCCTGCACTAACTCAGCCAGGAGATCCATGTATCAATGATGTGAATGTCATTGCCGATCTGGCAAGACTTAAAGAACAAGCAGCTGCAGTCGATGCAATGCTTTTGGAGTGCGTAAAGCTAGATGATGTGCAGATCGAGTTTGTAAATTACGAGGACAAGTTGGTTAAGCGTTGGAGATCTACGATTTTGTCGCAGGCGATTCATCACGCAACTGAGCACCGAGCACAGATCGCCTCCGCATTAGAAGCTAAAGGCTTTGCCCCTGTAAACCTAGATGACTTGGATCTTTGGGAGTTTGAAAAAACCAACGGGTAGTACTGCTTAAATTAAGGTCGTCCACTCTCTTCATCAATCTGAGTTTTCATATGGTCGGTCAATTTTTCGATAATTCGAACTAGCTCTGCTTGTTCTTTTCTACTAAGAACGCTAAATAAAGAGGTTAGTTTTGTGGCCGTATCTGGTCGAGCAATCTTCATAAAGCCAATCCCTGCTGGCGTTAACTTCACCCAGATGACACGCTGATCCTTTTTGTCTTTTGAGCGCACAATGTATTTCTTGAGCTCGAGTCCTTTCATTAGTCCCGTAATTGCCCTAGGAGTTAGATCAAGCATTTGTGAAATTTGCCCCATGGTGAGTTCACCATTTTGGGATAGAAGGAACAGCACCATCATTTGTGATGAAGTGATGTCGTGCTCAGTTTCAACCTTTGCGATCATCCATCGTGGGAAAAGATGGCTAAGGCGACCAACACTTGCTGCAATAAAAAGTGAGGCTAAAGAGGCTGGAAGTATGCGAATCGATGAAGGCGGCGGCTTTTTAGGAAGGGTTTTAGATTTTTTCTCAGCCTTTTCCATGGAGCAAATATAGCAAATGAGCTTGCATAAATTAGTTACCTAGGTAAATAATGCCAACTTCACTTCCAAGGCATCACCCGAGTAGAGATGAAAAGAGTTTCCATGCTAAAGATGACTAGAAAAAAGTACGCCGTAGCTTCAACGGCAATAATTGCAGCAGGGGTCATTGCCTTTGCAGGAGTCAATTGGTTGGGCTCTGATGGAACGTCAACGGAGCTTGAAGCGCCGGGGGTAGCGGCAGCTAATTTTCTTGATGGATCACTCACAAAAGCGATCACGACCGAAGAGTGCACCTTGTCGAATGGCGAGAAATCAACCTGCTATCGAATTGAAGTAACTGGCGCTCCGGTAGATACAAAGATCGGGCCATTTTGCCCTGAGTCGACTTCATCAACCGCTGAGGTAACTGGGATCTGGCTCGATGGCGAAAACATGTATAACGCAGATGGTCAATTCATCATGGACCTATCGACTATTTACAAGGATGTGAAGTGGAAGCTCTACGACGATTCAGGCAAGGTAAATGTCACGGATACCAAAGAAGCTTTTCAAGGAGCTGCTCGACCTGATGTCCAAGAGGCATATAAGTATCACTGTGTAGAAGGAACTTGGGAGTGGACTGAGACAACTAAGCCAGTTCCAACCTCAATTCTTGTTCCTGTAAAACCAATTCTTACTACTGCTGTAACTTCCCCTCGTGGAAATTTGGGAGTCACGATTAATGGTCTAGTTATTTCTGCATCCGCACCAGTTGACGCAATTCTCGGTGCGTACACAATTGCAGCTTTTGATGATTGTGGTGGACACTTCAATCCAACCGCTGGTTATCACCTGCATGCTTACACCGGGTGTGAAGGGGTCGAATATGAGTCTCATATCGACAACCCTGATGCCGAAACAAAAATTATTGGCTACGCAATGGACGGGGTCGCTGTTTTTGCACCTTTGAGTTCAAAGAGCACAATCAAACTTGATGAATGCAATGGAAGAACTACAGACAAAGATGGCTACCACTACTACGCCCAATCTGCAGAGAAAAACTTGGTCGTAAAGTGCGTGAAGGGTCTGACAGCTGTAGATCCATTGGCAAGCAATGAAGGACCTGGAGGACAAGGTGCTCCAGCTATCGATACAGCAGCTGCTTCAAAGAAATTGGGAATTACTGAGACCGAATTGAAAGATGCCTTCGGTAACAAGATGCCACCAGATTTTGCAAGCGCTGCGAAGAAACTAGGAATTACCGAAGCGGAACTTAAGTTAAAACTTGGTGTGAAATGAAGAAAATAACAGTATTTGGAGTTACTGCACTTATTGTCATTTCGCTCAATGGGGCTGTTTTTTACGTGGCAACTGCTGCTGGAACATCAACAGCGGTATCTACAACCTCAGTAGTAAAAAAAGCCAAGTGGAATTCCACAGTCAAACTTACATACACGAGTAAAGCAATCATTATGCAGCCAGATGGAATTCCTAACCATCCGCGCGATGCTTACTACGCCGTCCCAAAGTCACAGGATGTAGTTGTTCCGGATGCAACAACGGCGACAGTTGTGAAAGATCCAACTAAGGCGCAGAACTATAAGTTCACTATTCCAAGTACGCCTACATACTCGAAGACAGTGACCAAGACATCACTTGGATCAATTGGTGTAATGATTTCTGGAGCGGTCTTGTACAACCCGTTTGAAGGAGATAATAAGACTCCTGCAATGGCCAATAACTTCACCATTACAGATTCAAACGGAACCACAGCATCATTTGTAGATAAGTGCGCTGGTCATCCAATTCCAATGCAAGGTGCTTACCATTATCACGGTCTCTCTAGTTGTGTAACTGCAAAGGTTGATACAACGGGTAAGCCATCACATGTGATTGGCTTCGCTCTTGATGGTTTTCCAATCTATGGTGACCGTGACATTAAGGGTAAGCAATTAACCGCTAAGAATTTGGATCAGTGCAATGGTATCTACAGCGCTACACCCGAGTTTCCGAAGGGGATTTACCACTACGTTCTTTTAGGAACTGCAGATGTTCGATCATCGATTGCTTGCTTCCACGGAGTTGTAGATTCATCGCAAATTCAGGCGATGCCAAATATGGGTGGGGGAATGGGAATGTCTGGAATGCCCGCACCTGATTTAGCAGCTGCTGCGAAGAAATTGGGAATTACTGAGGATGCGCTGAAGGAGGCATTTGGAATGATCATGCCACCAGATTTTGCAGCTGCCGCTAAGAAGCTAGGTATTACCGAAGCAGTTCTAAAGGAAGCTTTAGGACTACAAGGCTAAAAAGGTTACTGGATGTGGGTTGCCGAACCTCGGTCAACAAAGTCGCCAACCCACAATTCAGTGCGTTTCTTTTTATTGTTTTTTCCAGCTTCTATGGATTCGACCATCATTTTTCCGCATGACTTGGCCATTTCATAAGCATCAAAAGCAACTGTAGAAATTGTTGGATGGGTTGACTCAGCTTGGCTTTCAAGCATATTCACACCGATGATCGAAAGATCTTTCGGAATTGACAACCCAAACTCCTTTGCTGAATTCACAAAGCCGATAGTCGCGGCATCAAGCAATGAAACTATTCCAGTAATTGATCGATACTCTTTTTTGAAGATAGAAGCTAATTCTTCACCGCCCGCCTCTGAATTGGGTATATCGATTGCCTTTAGCTTCATTTTTAGTTGAGAGGCTTCTGTCATTAGATGTTGAGGAATTGGGGTATCTGAAACAAGAACACCAATATGTGTGTGACCAAGTTCCTTCAACTTAGATAGTGCAATTCTGTCCACATTTTCAAAGTCACGATCGACGTAGTTGTACTTGAATCCAACATCGGTGCGGCCCAGTACAACAAATGGAACTCTTTCACGGTTGAGAAGATGAACTCGCTGATCATTCTCTTTGACGTTCATCAAAATAACGCCACCTGAGAAATTGGACTTAATTAAGAGATTCACATCGGCATCATCATCATTGGATACCGGCCAGATGACGCTATGAAAACCAGCTTCACGTACTCCGTCGACGATTCCGTCGACGAGCGCTCCATTGATTCGAGATGATGGGGTTGTAAACAAGTTAGAGATCATCATGGTAACCATGCGGGGAGCGCCGCCTGCTAACGCTGCGGCTGCGTAGTTTGATTTATAACCAGCTTGATCTATCGCGGCTTGAACACGCTTTTTGGTCGCCTCACTGATTGGGCGTTTGCCCGACAACACGTATGAGACCGTGCTTTCGGAGACGCCAGCTAACTTTGCGACATCTGCACGTGTTGGCACTAGCGAACTCCAATCTCTCAAAACGTGGGCCTAAACCCTTGACTCTTACTTTGGCTGTATGTAGATTACATCATTGTCGACGCGCGTCGACGAATTATAGGAACTAAGGGGGATTTATGAAGTTGCATCGTTTGGGAGTGGGTCTCCTGGGTGTTTCTCTAGCATTTTTCGGTTCGATGGCGCCTGCTCAAGCAGCCGGTTCAATCACTGTGTGGGTTAACTCCGGTGAAGAGGCTTCATACAAAGCTGCATCTGCAGCATGGTCAGCAAAGACTGGTGTAACAGTAAACGTTGTTGCCAAGTGCGGACTTGGAGATTGCGGATTGAGCAAGCTTGGTCCTGCAGGAGCTGGTCCAGATTTGTTTACAGCAAGCCATGACAATACTGGTTCACTTGTTAAGTCAGGCGTTGTTACCTCACTGAGCTCTGTCATTAAGAAGAACGCTTATCCATCAGCGGTAATTTCTGGCGTGAGTTTCAATTACCAGCAATGGGGAATTCCAATTGCGGTCAGCAATATTGCTCTTGCAACAAACTTGAGTCTTGTTCCAGCTGGAGCACCGAAGACTTGGAAAGATCTTGAGAGCACAGCGACATCTCTTATCTCATCAGGTAAGGCAAATGTCGGAGTAGTAACACATATCGATGGTTACTTCATGCAGCCTTTCTTTGATTCTATTGGTGGTTATGTCTTCGCTAATAAGAACGGTGCATACACAAATACTAAGCAGGTTGGAATTTACTCAAAGTCACTTGCCAAGAATGCTTCATTAATGGACACATGGTTAGAGAAGAAAATCTTTGATAAGTCAAATACATACGATGGTTCTAATTTCACCAATGGAAAAGCACCTTACGCAGTTGTTGGTCCATGGTCGATTGACGGATTAGATAAGGCTGGAATCAAGTACCAGATTTCAAGCATCCCATCGATCAACGGTGGAACAGCTCGTGCATTCAGCGGAGTTACCGCTGTTTATCTAAACCGTTTTGCCAAGAACAAGTTTTTGGCTAAGCAGTACTTAGTTGAGGTAGTACAAACCGCCGCATTCAGCAAAGCAATTACAGCTGCGAATAACAGTTTCCCAGCAAATATTGAAGCGGCTTCTAGCATCGATCCAAACAGCGTTGCTGGAAAGTTTGGTGCTTACGGTGCTGTATGTATCCCAATGCCAAATGTTTCTGAGATGAACCAGGTCTGGACTTACTGGAATAACTCATTTGCAGATTGGGCAAGCGGTAAGGCTAAGTTTGGTGCAGCCATGGAATCTGCATCAAAGAACCTGAATAAGGCTCTAGGCAACAGCTAAATCTGCTTGATAAGGGACCTTGGTGAACGAGGGTTAAACACCAAGGTCCCTTTCAGCATTTATTTGCAGCATCTACATTTCAGAAGGGGGGATCATGAATATCAAAGCAGTTTCAAAGGGCTCCAAATATGTGATCTCCTTTGGAGTAATTTTGCTTCTACTCCTTATGGGAACCAAGCTATTTCAAGATAAGGCATGGTTCCTTGCCATATTTTTCTACCTATCTGCTGCACTGATTTTTTATACTTATTCGATAAGTAAGAACACTCCAGGAAAGTATCTACTTCCCGGTGTATTGCTTTTAACTCTTTTCCATATATACCCTGCTTTTTACTCAGGTGCAGTCGCATTTACTAATGATTCCAACGGTCATCAACTATCCAAAGAGCAGGCCATAGCAGCAATTGTGCAGGACTCAAAAGTCCCAATCGATTCTCAAGAACCAATTAAGTATCAGGTTCTACTGGAAAATGACTCAGATAAGCTCTTTGTAATATTTAAATACGATAGCCAAGACTATTGGCTAAGCGATGGGAACACAGTTAAATCTCTAATGATTGATTCCAAGAATATTTCGATGGATGGAACGATCAAGGAGATCGACGGCTTTGCAGTATTAAACACGGAGCAAGCACAGGGCCAGGTATCAGTTCTTCAAAATTTAGTAATCAATTTAGAATCAGGAATATCTTTACAACCGCAAGACCTAGAGTCTTTGGAAGTTTCTCAACCGGCATTTGTTTATAACCTTGCAAAAGATGAGCTGGTAAATACCCTGTCAGGTGAGATTTACACACCTAATGACAATGGGCAAATGGTAAGTAAATCTGGAGAAGCTCTTTACCCAGGCTGGAAGGCAAATGTTGGGTGGCGAAACTTTTCTTCAATCATTACCGACAAGGAAATTCGCAGACCCTTATTGGCGGTCCTGATTTGGACCTTCGCTAACGCTTTCTTACTGGTGTTATTTAGCTTTCTAATGGGCTTGGTTTTAGCTCTAATTTTCAATTTCCCCGCCTTACGGTCAAAGCGGTTTTACAGAACCATATTCATCATTCCCATGGCCATCCCTAGCGTTTTGTCGATACTTGTTTGGTCCGGGCTTTTCACTGCCGAAACCGGAGTCATTGATCGGCTCTTTAACATCTCTACTCCATGGCTAACTCATCCATGGTGGGCACGCTTGGCTGTCTTAATCGTGGAGCTTTGGTCAACTTTTCCTTACATGTTCCTCATTACAACTGGAGCGATTCAAGCTATTCCCGGTGAAATCTTGGAGGCTGCCGAAATTGATGGAGCCAGTGCATTGAAATCATTCACCCAAATAAAGCTTCCGCTGGTGGTTCGAACTGTCGCACCATTATTGGTGGCTTCAATAGCGATGGCCCTCAATAATTTTGGTGCAATTTATTTGCTGACTGGCGGAGGACCCACATTTTCAAATTCAAATGGAAATGCAGGAGCAACCGATATTTTGATTTCGTATACATACAAATTGGCTTTCAATGCCCAAGAGGGAAATAACTACGGTTTAGCTAGTGCACTCTCTATCCTAAATTTCTTGATGGTCGGCATTATTTCAATCTACGGATTGAGAAAGATGAAAACAATGGAGGGGATCAATTAAATGAAGTCAGTTGATTCCATTAAAAATAGAAAGATGCGTTTCTGGCTCAAGAAGGTTCTGTGGCGCCACATTGTTGGAATAATCGTTGCATCTTTCGCCTTGTTTCCATTGGTTTGGATGATTTCTGCTGCCTTTGATGTAACAGGACAGATAAGTACGCAGCAGTTGATTCCTGTGCACAAAGGTTTAGATAACTTCCACCAGCTGTTCAGTAATACAGAGAAACCATTTGGAATATGGTCGAAAAATTCACTGGTTATAGCTATTTCTGCGGCTGGAATGCAGGTCATTATCGGCGCATTGGCTGCCTATTCTCTGAGCCGTCATAGATTTAGAGGTAGAAAGTTAACTCTTTCCACGATCCTAATCGTGCAAATGTTTCCGCAACTGCTGGCGGCAACTACCCTTTTTCTCATCATAAATACCTTTGGTAAGAGTTTTAGCATCCTTGGTTTAGGTCACCAACTTCCATTGATTCTTATTTTTGGCGGATCTGCTCTAGGCATAAATACATGGATGCTCAAGAGCTTTTTCGATACATTGCCCACTGAAATCGATGAGGCTGCAAAAATAGATGGCGCGGGCCATTTTGAGATCTTTAGGAAAATTATCGTTCCGCTTGCGACTCCAATTTTTGTGGTTACTTTTCTTTTGTCTTTCATCGCGATTATTAATGAGTACCTCATTACCTCGGTAATTCTGGGTCTTGATGGAAACAACATGACTGTTGCGGTTGGTCTACAACAGTTTATTTACGGTCAATATGGAAAGAACTGGGGACCTTTCACCGCCGGTGCTTTATTGGCAACTATTCCCGTCATGGCCCTATTTATCTTCTTGCAGAAGCACCTTGTTTCAGGATTAGTAAGCGGAGCGACGAAGGGTTAATGGGATAATGATTGATCTTGAGGAGTTCCAAGTACGTGGGGTAAGCGGAAGCGTTAAAAAGGTCCGCATCGGCAATCGCACCGTTGACTATTGGGCACCAAAGAATCCAGGCAAGCACATAATTGTTGCTTTTGATGGTCAAAATGTTTTGGATAAAAGAAACATAGGAATTAACCCTCACCAAAGGGCAACATGGGAGTTGGCTCAATCAGCGGTCAGGATCGCTGAAAAGAACAACATTCTTCCACCTACTGTTATTTGTGTTTATCACACTCCTTACGACGAAGATAATTTAGGCAGACTCAAGGAGTACACACCCAAGAGATTTATGGGACAACGGGATAATTGGATGATCGAAAGTTATGGTCTCTACAATGTTTCAGTCGATAGCTTTTTGGCAGATTTAGATGCGGATCAGTTAATTACCGACATAACTGAATCAATCGTTCCTCAAATTACTTCACGTATTAATCAACTCATTTCGCCCGAAAGTACAGCCATTATCGGAGCGAGCATGGGCGGGCTGGCGGCGATTTATTCAACAATTGAAAGATCTGACTTTTTTCACACCGCTCTGAGTTTTTCTCCTCACTGGGTTATAGGTGGGGATCAATTAGCCTCAAAAATGATGAGTGAATTTCCAGCTCCAGGAAAACATAAGTTGTGGATGAGCCGTGGAACAAAAGGTTTAGATGCTTTATATGAGGGTTCCCAGGATCTTGCCGACAGGCTGATCAAATCGCGGGGATACGTTGAGAACAAGAATTTAGTTACACGCGTTTTAAATAAAGGCGCTCATTCAAACGCTACTTGGGCGCACTATGCACCTGCGGCTTTGGATTTTTGGATGAAGGAAGGAATCTAATGAAGAGAAGAGTCGTATTTGCAGGAGACAGCATTGTGCATGGCGGGCCATGGCAGTACTGGTTGCAGAAGCATTACGTAACAAATTTTGCTTTTCCAGGACACACGACAGAAGACTTAGATGCTCTTATTCCTTCGATTGTGGCATCGCAACCAGAAATTCTCATCGTAATGATAGGAACTAATGATTTTGGTAAGCATCGTCTTCCTGAAGAGCAGGTAATCAAAAATATCTTGAATGTTGCGACCAAACTTAAAAGCGCATTACCTAATACTCCGATCATCTGGCATTCTCTTACTCCTCGAAGTGATGAATTTTCTCAAAGTATGCTTGTCGTAAATGCAGCGATTCATCCCGAGATGGAAAAGCTGGAGCTCATATTCCATGACATTTTTCCATTGTTGAAAAATGACAAAGAGGACAAGCTCCAAATTGAGTATTGCGAAGATCCAGATACCTTCGGACTCCACTTGAACAAATTGGGATATGAAAAATGGTTCGAATCCCTAGGCCCGCTAATTGCTGAGAATTTAGAGTCCTAATTAGGAACTGGTAAGTTTCGCATGTGGATCGCGCAAAAGAGTTAGCATCAATTAATCGCAAGATCGTAAAAATCGATAAAGCCTTTGCACCTGCCATTAAAAACCTTGCGCCGTGCACATTCGGTCTAGAAAAGCCGACTGTTACTCATTATCAGTCACTCATTAGATCGGTTATTGCTCAGCAAGTAAGTACGGCAGCGGCACGCACAATATCTGGACGCTTACAGGAAAAGTGTGGAGGTTCTATTACAGCGGCAAAGGTTGGCGCACTTTCCATGAAGGAGCTTCAATCTGTAGGACTTACTGGGGCAAAGGTTCGAACAATTAGTGAGCTCACTGAGGCTTCACTGTCGGGTGATATTAACTTCCGGAAATTTACTCATATGTCAGATGAAGAGATCATCAAAGATTTAGTTCCACTGTTTGGAATTGGTCGTTGGACCGTCGAGATGTTCTTAATTTTCCACTTGGGTCGCCTAGATGTGTGGCCTATTGATGATCTTGCAGTCCGCCGAGGCTGGGATAACCTGCATGGAAACTCAGAGCCCATCAAGCCCAAAGCGCTACATTTACTAGGAGAGCCATTTACGGGCATGCGAAGTGTTGTTGCTTGGTACTGCTGGAGAGCTTCTTAACTACTGATTAACAATTGCATCGTGGACATATTGAGCTAATCCACGGACGCGTCCATCGTAATACTCTTTAAATCGCGGATCTTCGATATACATAACGGCAAGATTCTTTTGCATTTCAACAGAGCAATCGTAAAACCATTTGGTGATTGCATCTCTGTGGGCACGAACCGCTTCCTGGGCATTAGGGGAGTCGATTGGAAGTGAGTTTCCAAATGCGTAAACGAATAACTCAGTAGCCGCTTCTTGATCTACCTTTGCCGCCTCAAAATCATCCTTGGAGTACTTAGATGTCTTTGCCTGAGATTGTCGGTAAGCCTCGGTATCTCCCCAACGCTTACCGACTTCATCCTCGTATGTGTGCATGAAAAAAGTTTAGCGCTGTAGCTGCAAAACTGTTGTAACGACAGCGATGATCAAAATACCAAGTGCAGCACCAAAATCAGCTGGCCCATGCTTCTTGCTTATGTGCGACACGACTGCACCTACAAAGTAAAGAACTAAACATGCAGAGGCGAGCAATCCCAGAGCAGGACTCCAAATTCCAGCAATTACTCCGAGGCCACCTGCGATTTCTAGGAAAGCAAGAGCAGGAACTTGGCTTGGCTTTACTCCTACAGATTCCATGGAAGCCATGACATCTGGAACCTTCTTGAGCTTAGCTATTGCTGATCCGATTGAGGCAAATGCCAATAGGGATCCAAAAATAATTAGTGCGATTTTCATTCAGTTTCTACCTTCTTATTAATTGGGTGATTTTCTCTCATGTGGGAGGCGATAGCCTCAGAAATTTCGATGAGAGCTTCTTTTTGCTTGTTAGTTAAAACCTCGCTGAAACAATGGTTAATTTCTAGGGATTGAAGTGGAATAGCTTTTTCAGCAATTCTTCGTCCAGCAGGGGTAATGCTCACATCAAAGCAACGTGCATCAGATTCACTTTGAATCTTCTTTACAAGCCCTGACTCTTGCATTCGGGAAATTTGATGGGACATCCGGCTTGTCTCCCAACCGAGCCCGATTGCAAGTCGATTTAAGTTCACTGATGAATTAGGAAGTTCGGATAAAGCTGTCAGTACAACGTACTCAGGACCAGTTATGCCTGAGTGATTAGTTATTTGACGACTTAAGTGTGGAAGAAGACGCGTTCCAATTTTATGAAACGCCCTCCACGCCCGTGAATCAAGCTCCTTCATTCCTTTTTGTGCCACATCTGTAGGCTAGCATTATTAGTTGACATGTCAAGTAAATGCTCATAAAGTGCTGTCAATCATTCGAGCTACACCAACAGAGAGAAAAACACATGAAGAGTTTTATGGTCGTAGCGCGAATTAAAGATGGCGTTACTCCCGAAGAAATCAAAGCCCTTATTCCAGCTGAAGTAATTCAAGCCAAGATTCTTGAAGATAAAGGATTGCTAGGAACAATCAAGGTTGCCATGCCCAAGAGAACTGTCTTCCTAGAGGCATTTGCCGACAGCGAAGCCGCCGCAATAGATTCAATTAAATCTCTTCCAATGTCAGAAATTTGGGATTTCGAACTATTTGAGACAACGCCGCCAGCTGGTGCTGCTACAAATATTTAGTTGAAATAAGTGATGATTGCGCCGGCAATCGTTAGATTGATCGCATCATTTGCAGTCTCAATAATCCAAACCTTTAGCGATTCCCCGCCAAATACTCGGTGACTCAGAGATGCAAACATTCCAATGCCTACGCCAAGTGCAAGGCCTACCAGCGAGCCATCAGTTACTGAAAATTCAGGATTATTAGCTTGTAGCGAGTTGATAATCAAACCTAAAGTTAGTGTTTGAAAAAGTACGCCAATGATCGTTCCGCCAAAAAGAAGAACTGGCTTGTTTTGCTCACCTGTTAACTGACCTGAAGCATTTCCCTTTGCTCTCATCCAAACCGGGTAGAAAGTCTTTGGACCGAACCAGATCGCTCCGCTTATGAAGGAGACAAAGAAAGCAACGAGGAATCCCACGAAATTAAGTTCAGAAAATGTCATGGCTAAATTTTACATAATGCCTTTGAAATATTTGGTAAATCCGCCTTATTATTCGGTTATGCGCTTCTTAATTTCTGTTATTGACACTCAAACTCGTTCCCCTCATACGCCTGAAGAGATGAAGGCGATTGATGATTTCAACGACAAGATTGAAGATGCTGGACAGCGCTTATTCGCCTGCGGAATAGATTCGCCTGATAAAGCGGTCGTGTTTGATTCAAGAGATGGTGCGGAGATATCAATCCCTGGCCCGCATCACTCATCAGCAGAATACTTCAGTGGTTTCTGGATCGTTAAGGTTGATTCCTTGGAAACCGCGCAACAGCTGGCTGCAGAAGGATCAAAGGCTTGTAACCGAAAGGTCGAACTGCGTCCATTGTTCGGCTGAACATTGAGTTCACATACCCATTCTCGCTACTATTGACCTCTAGGGATCGGGGAGCAAGCCAATTGTTTGAAGCGATAATTCTTGGAATTGTTCAAGGACTCACCGAATTTCTACCAATCTCATCAAGTGCCCACATTCGATTTGTGGGTGAGTTCCTCGATGGTGCAAATGATCCTGGTGCTCGTTTCACCGCAATCACCCAAATAGGAACTGAGTTAGCAGTCCTTCTCTATTTCAGAAAAGACATCGCAGCCATTCTTCGCTCGTGGTTTGGGCAAACGATTCAGCGCAAAGAGCTTGTAGGTGAAGCTAAATCGCAGGCTCGAATGGGTTGGCTAATTGTCGTTGGAACAATTCCAATCGTTGTTCTTGGCTATCTTGGTAGTGACATCATTGAAAACAATCTTCGCTCGCTGTGGTTGATCGCAACAACCTTGATTGTCTTTGGCGTGATTCTCGGTTTGGCAGATACATATGGAAAGAAAGTTCGCACATTAGATCAGCTATCAACTCGTCACGGCATTTTGTATGGCGCAGCTCAAGCCTTAGCGCTTATGCCAGGAGTTTCCCGTTCAGGTGCAACGATCGCTATGGGTCGCTTTCTTGGGTACACACGTGAAGCAGCGCTTCGCTACTCATTCTTGTTAGCTCTGCCTGCTGTGTTCGGAAGCGGCTTCTATCAACTTCAAAGTGCGCTTTCATCATCTGATAGCTCAAATGTCTTTTCACTTACAGAGACCGCCATGGCAACAGGAATTGCTTTTGTTGTTGGCTACCTAGTTATCGCATGGTTGCTTAAGTTTGTTTCTACCAAGAGCTTTATGCCCTTCATCATCTACAGGGTCACACTAGGCACAGTGATTCTTATTCTCTTAGCAACTGGTGTTATTGCAGCATGAGCAAGGTTTTAGTTGACAAGCATTTGAAAGGCTTTGAAATCGGCCAGCGTCAGATTCTCAATAATCTGCGTGAAATGATCGCTGAAGAACTTCCGACAGCTACCCAGGTAATCAAATACGGAATACCCACCTTTCTGATCGAAGGGGTAGCGATTCTTGGTTTTGATGGATACAAAAATCACAACAGTTTGTTTCCCTATAGCGGCGCTACAAATATGTTGCTTGAAAAGGAGCTGGCTGGATATGAACAAACCAAAGGCTCTATTCACTTTGCAGTAGATAAGAGATTTCCAAAGCCTCTACTGAAGAAGATTATTAAGGCGCGCATTAGTCAAATAAATGCGAGCTATCCAAAGCGCACAGGTGAGTATTTAGAGTTTTATGGAAATGGTGTTCTGAAAGCTATTGGAAAGATGAAGGCCGACAAACTCCACGGTGATTGGAAATGGTTTCGAAAAGATGGCGTGATTATGCGCTCAGGATCATTTAAGAATGGAAAGCAAGTAGGCGTATGGATCACATACGACCAAAAAGGTAAGCCCTACAAGAAAACCAACTTCGGCTCCTAAACTCCTTTTCGATTGGCGAAGCATTTATCTATTGCATAGCATTGCCACGTGTTCGCTCTTCATAAATTTCCACTGACTAAACCTTTAGCGGACAAGTTTCGCGAAAATGTTTCCGGTTCACGTGATGGCCGCCCTGATTGGGTACTTACAATCGGACAAGGCTCCGGAGAAGGATTATTTGGTCCGAACAGCGCTGTGTGGCAGGTGCATGGAACTATCGCAACATTAGTTGGGGGAGTTCGAGCATTACTTTTGCAGGCCGCGCATCCTGCACCACTATCTGGAGTTGCAGAGCACTCTCGATATGAAACAGATCCTTTAGGACGCCTGGCGGGTACGACTCGTTGGTTAACGGTCACAACCTTTGCAGCAGAAGAGGTAATTGCTCGCGAAGCAGCACGCGTTAACGCCATGCATGATCATGTGAAAGGTAATTTCACTGACAAGCAAGGTCATGCACAAAGTTACAAAGCGAAAGATCCTCGCTTTTTGTTGTGGGTGCATTGCGCCTTCACAGATTCATTTTTAAAGGCACATCTGGCTCTTGGTTATCCGATTGATAAAGGCGCTGATGCTTATGTTGCCGAATGGAGCAAGAGCGCGATTCCTCTTGGGTTAACCAACGCACCAATGTCAGTTGCAGAGCTAGAAGCAACTCTGGATGATTTCAGAGCACATGATTTGGCACATGTTGAACGAACTGATGAAGTAGTTCGATTTATTTTGAATCCACCATTTGGGGGAGTGGGTAAGTTCTTTTATAAGGTGATTGCAAATGCTGCGATCGCAACATTAGACCAGCGCGAATTAGATTTACTGGGATTGACTCCACGATCAAAGATGTGGCTTCGAATTTCTCGAGTTAGCCTGGATATTTTTCTTGCAATCTTGGGGCCAGAGCCACCAGCGATGCAGGTTGCACGCGAACGCATCGAATCTACGCGTAACACATAGATTTCTCAGCCTTTTCGACCCAAACCTTTACCAAGAGAATGATGCATAAGCTACGGATTAGTTCTACCGTTTTTGTATGAATACTGACTCTACATACTTGTTGAAATCTTGGGTTAAGGCACCAGTTACTCGCAGATCACTTCTGCTCATGGCAGCAACTACTGCAGTTGCTGGAACATCTCTTGGGAAGGCTATTGGGGTAACTGCACCGGTTATAACCCAAGTTCTTGGTCGCCCAACTGATTCATCAATCGCTGTAAGTGTTTTAGCATCACAACCCATAGCCATCTACATCGAATATGGGTACACCAAAACCCGATATACCGGAAAGAGTCAAGAGCTCCAGACCTCACCCGGAAATCCTGCAGTATTTGATCTCAAAGCTTTAAAGGCAAATTCGAAGGTCTATTACCGAGTGAATTACAAAGGTTCAACTGATGCAAAATTTACTAGCGGAAAGCAGTATTCATTTACGACCGCTCGAAAAGCTGGCTCCACCTTTGCATTTTCAGTTCATGGAGATACTCACCCTGAACGCGCTGGGAAAATGTTTAACTCAGAACTCTATGGTGTGACACTTGCAAATATTGCTACTCAACAGCCTGATTTCCACATCATGATGGGTGATGACTTCAGCATTGATCCACTGATCGGAAAAGGTCAAGCAGATCAAACAAATGTCGAAAAGATTTACAGCACCCATCGAAATTGGTTAACTACAGCAACAAGTTCAGTTCCACTATTTCTGATCAATGGTAACCATGAGCAAGCTGCGGCTTATTTGCTCGATGGAACGGCGACTAATCCTGCGGTGTTAGCGGGTAACGCGCGCTTGAAGTACTACCCACTACCTGCACCTGATGCGTTCTACACCGGAAATACAACTCCAGTCGAGGGGGTAGGTCTTCCACGCGATTACTATGCATGGACTTGGGGAGATGCCTTGTTTGTAACACTAGATCCTTATTGGCACTCAAAAAATGCCGTCGATAACGTAGCTGGTGTATTGGTTCCAGAAGATCAAGCTGGCACGAAAGGTGGTGGCGGTGGCGGAGGTGGTAAAAAAGGTGGAGCAACACCAATAGCAACCGCACCTGCAGCTCCAACTGGTAATGGGAAAGTAACCAATCTGTGGAGTATCGGCATTGGCGATGAACAATATGCATGGCTGAAAAAGACCCTTGAAACAAGTAAAGCAAAGTACAAATTTGTATTTGCCCATCATGTGATGGGTACTGGACGTGGCGCGGTAGAAGTATCTACAAACTACGAATGGGGCGGTAAAGATCCAAAGGGTCAAACAACCTTTGCAAAGGAAAGGCCAAATTGGGAGCTACCTATTCATGACCTTATGGTTAAAAACAAAGTTTCCATATTTTTCCAGGGCCATGATCATATTTTCTGTACTCAAGAGCGCGATGGCCTGATCTACCAATCAATGCCTAATCCTGCTGATGACACATTTTCAATGTTTAATTCAGATGCATACAAGAGCGGAGTCAAGGCACCAAATTCAGGACATGTCCGCGTAACTGTTGCACCTTCGCAAGCAAAGGTTGAGTACTTCCTGGCGGCACGAAGTAAAGATACGGACCGCAAAAATATGAGCCTTGCACACAGCTACATAGTTAAGCCAAAGGTTTAGAAATGAGCCATGACCATGAAATTAATCATCTTTCTGAATTAGATCGCCGTAGATTTCTTCAAATTGCTGGTTTTGCAACCGGGTTAGCTTTTGTTAATTCGATAACTTTAAATCAATCTGCACATGCTCTGCCGCCGGCCAAAGTTGCAGGATTTACTGCTTTTGCAAATTCAGTGAAAGTATTCAAGAGCGAAAAGTACTATCTCGTCGAAAGCAGTGGAATTCCAGCTCACCAAATGATGGTTGGTATAAGAAGTTGGCAACAACAAGTACCAACCATTCAAAACTACAGTGGTACAAACGCATGGCCGATACCGATAAAGCCTGTGATTGCTACCAACCCAATGTCAGCCAGAAATCACTTTCTGCGAGGCGCAATTGCCTTAGCTGTAAATGGTGTTCCGATTTTTAATGCTTTAAATAATCGGGGAGATGATGCACTTTTAGCCGGTGAACTTGATGAATGGGGAGGGCACTGCGGCCGCGCAGATGATTACCACTATCACATAGCCCCAACACATCTACAAAGTGTTGTAGGAAAAAAAGTCCCAATCGCTTACGCATTAGATGGATTTCCGATCTATGGAGAAACTGAGATAGATGGAAAAAAAGTTACTGGATTAGATTCCCTTAATGGTCACTTTGATTCAAAAAAGAATTACCACTATCACGCCACAAAGAGCTACCCATATATAAACGGTGGCTTCAAAGGTGTGGTCACTGAGATAGATGGACAAGTTGATCCTCAAGCTTTGACAAAAGGTTTCCGACCTGCCGGCACCCCTTTAAGGGGAGCGACCATTACAGGATTTGAGCGAATAAGTGACTCCTCATTTGATGTGAAGTACTCACTCAATGGGGGCGAATTTCACGTCAAGTACACCGCTTCTCTCAAGGAGGTAAGTATGGAGTTCATAGATTCAAATGGGACAAGTCGAACAGAGGTGTATCAGCGAAAATGAGCAACCCATTTAACTTTATCAATCGTCGGGGGTTCCTAAAAACTTCACTTGTGGGAATCTTGATGAGCACGCCACTATCAAAGGCTATGGCCGCTCTTCCCATATCAGCGAAATTGATTGGGGAACCAACTTCAAGCTCATTTTCCGTAGCGATCTCCGCTACTTCGACGGTTCGGGTTTATATTGAATATGGTTATAGCAAAAGCTCTATTAGCGGCAAGACCCCATTTATTAATATTGCAAAGGGTTCGAATCAAGCGCTGATTGTCTCTAACCTAAAGTCAAACGCAACAATTTACTATCGAGTCAAATATGCCTTGGGCACAAGCCTTAATTACGCTTCTTTAACTCAACGGACAACTAAAACCTTGAGCGCTCAACAATTATCCTCAAGTACTTTTGCCGTTCAGGCTGATCCACATATGGATGAAAACTCAAGTGCGGAAGTCTATGAAGGAACGCTGAAGCAAATCGTTGCCGCCTCACCAGCATTTCTTATGGACCTTGGTGACATATTTATGGTTGATAAATTGCCTAACAAAACTGAGACCAATATCAGGGCTCGTTTTGAACTTATGAAAGGTTATTATCAAAAACTAGGGAGTATCCCTCTAAAGATTTGTTTGGGAAATCATGACGGCGAGCTTGGGTACAGTTCATTCAATACAAAGAAGTATCGAAAAGAGTATTTTCCAGATCAAACTGGCGATTTAGCCTACTTTGCATTTACTGGTCCTGATCAGCTACACATTGTTTTGGATCCATTCACCTACACCGTCAAAAATCCAACACCAGCCGGATGGGAATGGACCTTAGGCAAGACACAATATGACTGGCTTGTTGAAACACTACGAAATTCTAAGGCGGCTCATAAGTTCATTTACATTCATCACCTCTTAGTCGGAGATCAAACTTCGCGAGGTGGGGTCGAAGTCGCACTTCGAAATGAGTGGGGTGGGAAAAATGTAGATGGCAGCTTTGGATTTGAGACAAATAGACCAGGTTGGGGTAAACCAATTCACGAGCTATTAATCGAACACAAAGTCGGATTTGTTTTCAAGGGACATGATCACTTGTATGTAAAACAAGAGTTAGATGGAATTATCTATCAAACTGTTCCACAACCAAGCCACCCAGGAAACAAGATCAACGTCAATCAGTATGGATACACATCCGGAAAAGGTGTTGGGGGATCGGGATTCATAAAAGTTTCAACTTCAGGAAATGTAGCAAAGGTTGATTTCGTTTTATTTGATGGAACAATCGGCGACGCATATACGAGAAGCGCCTAAAGATGAAGAGAATCTTTCTCGGGCTCCTAATCCTTTCAATCTGCATTCCCTCAGGCCCAGCTCAAGCTGTGACCTCAAAAAACATTTCCTTTCAAGCCGAAATTTGGGCGGATAATTGGTTCTCGCTATATATAAATGGAAAGAAAGTTGGGGAGGACTCGGTCTCAATTTCAACTGAGCGATCCTTTAATAGTGAAAAAATCAAGTTCACCGCTTCTTATCCATTGACGATAGGAGTAATCGCAAAAGATTTTACTGAGAATTCATCCGGCCTTGAGTATATAGGTAAACCGAATCAGCAAATTGGAGATGGTGGGATCATCATTCAAATTCGCGAAGTCGCCACCGGAAAAGTAATTGCATACTCATCACGTGATTGGAAAGTCCTCACAGTCAATAAAGCACCGCTAAATCCTGAATGTGTTAAGTCGAACAATCCTTTGACAGAGTGCAAATCATTGATCACATCAATTCCTTCAACTTGGGCTTCATCAACGTTCAAAGACACCTCATGGAAGAATGCATCAGAGTACTCACGAGAAGCTGTGGGAGTGAAAGATGGATTCTTTGATTTCTCCTGGTCACCATCTGCCTCATTAATATGGTCCTCCGATCTAAAACTGGATAACACCATTTTGTTGAGGCGAGTTATAAAAACTTCGACAATCTCTGGTAGCGCAGTAAAAAACTTGGTGCTGAGCAGCCCCGATTTCAAAGAGGGTGGTTCACTGCCAATAGATTTTACGTGTGATGGAAAAGGAGTTTCACCCTCTTTATCCTGGAGCGATGTTCCTGCTGAAACTCAATCGCTAGTTTTGATTATGGATACCGTGCCTGGACCCTTAAGACCAGGTGAAACAGATATCGGAAATCATTTCTACCTAACGATTTTCAACATTCCACCCACCGTAACTTCAATTGCTGCTGGGGCAAGCAATGTTGGGGTTCTGGGACAAAATTTTCAAGGTAAGAAGCTTGGATATACGCCTCCATGTTCCCAAGGTTCTGGAAATAAGAAATACACCTTCTATTTGTATGCACTTAATTCCAGGCTCAGTATTTCGGCAGCTCTAGCAACAGAAAAATCCTTGCGTGAATTAATGGTGGGAAAGGTTCTTGCAACATCGGAACTTAATGTTTTTTACTCACGTCAATAAATACCGGAGAAAATTCAAGTGCTAGCACTCATCAAAAAATCAACACATAGTTCATGTTCATTTCGTGATGCATGTAATACCTTGTAAAGAGGTACCCCTCAGCAAAACCCTTTAATAACTTTTTCAAAGTGACACTCTTTTCCTTGTAAGAACAGCAGTAACTCAAGGAGAGAAGGAGTTAACGATGAAACAAAATTACTCAAGAAAAGCAAAGGCGCTAGTTCTTTTTACAGCATTTACATTTTTGTTTGCACAAGGTGTACCAGCGAACGCAGCTAATAAAACGATTACCTGTTACAAGGGAACCACTGTTAAAAAGGTAACCGCTGCAAATCCAAAGTGCCCAACTGGCTACACAACCACCAAACCAAAGGCGACAACTAAACCAGCTGCAACCACAAAGCCTGTGGCTGGTGCAACCGTTGCATTCTCTGGAACATATAAGGGAAAACTTTCGATTGTGTGGGGCGATACATACCTACAAGTAACAGGTGTTAACGGAACTGGTTCAGGAAATGTTCTAGGACTAACAGATATGTCAGGAACTGCATCTGCCGCACCTGCTGGATTGTGTGACACATTTGATGCAAAGGGATCGATTGCAGGTGGAGGAAGTTCTCTTAACGTGAACTTTGACTCCAGCGCAAAAGGTTGCGCAGAAGATGAATCAGCACCAACAACAATCAAAATAACTGGAACTGCAACCATCACAGGTGGAACCGGAAAGTACGCGGGAGCCACTGGTGTTTTGAAGGTAACTGGAACCTTCAGTGTTAAGGGCGGTTCAAAAGAAGATGCTGCATTCACTATGGATGTCAGCGGAAACATTAAAACTAAATAACAGCTTTACAACAAACTAAGGAGATTCACGTGAAGAGATTGATTTCATCAATAGTTGTCGTAGGTATGGCGACCTTGGGACTTGCCGTAACTGGTGGCTCAGCGTACGCAGCACCAGCAGCATCAACGCTCATTATGTCGGGTGGCAATGGTGTGTATGACCTTGGCCCAATCGTTATTAACGGAACAGCAAGTGCACCTGGTGCGGTTGCATTTACAGTTAATGGAAAGGCTGTTGTTGGTTGTGAAGCCGTTGCAACAACTACCGTTACTCCTTTTGTTGCTAAGTGCTCATGGCTTCCAGCTGCTGCAGGGTTAACAGTAATTACAGGAGTATTTACACCAACAGATGCTGCTGCTTTTGCACCAGCTAACTCAAATACATTGAATGTGAAGATCGGTGTTCCAGTGCAGGGCGTTGTTTCTCCTGTTCACATCTATGTAGATACAGTGCTTGCAAGCGGATCAACTGGCGCTTTGGCACCTCGATTCAATGGCTGTGCGATCCAAAATGAGTACTTGATTGGGCAAACAATTGTTTTCCGCGTGTATGCCAACAACGCTGATCAAGGTGGCGCAGTAATGGATACATCCAATACCTCAAAGGCATTTATTGAGGTAGCTGGCGTAAGTACACCAATTCAACTCGCGTATGGAAACCACAGCGGAGTTGCTTTCTGGACTGGAATCCTAAAGACAGGTGCAGCTCCTTTGTACAGCACATTAGGTGTCATCAACTACAAAGTAACTCTCGTCGCCAAAGATTCAACAACAATGAAGGTGCTTTCAACAAAGCTAGTTCCAAAGCTAGAAAACGGTAAGCGCCTTGTCGGTAGCGATGGACGCACAGTCTATGAGCGCGTCAGCTACTACCGCACAGTCAATCTCTCAGTTCCACTCAAGGGTGCAACTGGCACATGGGCATCTAATTTCACTCAGACATCTCAACTCAGTCTGTTTGCTGTTCCAACAACTAAGTAATTAGAGAATCGGAGAGAACAATGAAAAGTAAGTTACGTTTCGTAGGGGCAGGCGCGGTACTTGTATTGCTTGCAAGCTTTATCGCACCTGCCTACGCAGCAGATAATCCTGTAAAGCTAGTTGCTCCAAAGGAGATCGTTGGAATACCCGCGATTCCATTTACAGGGTTAAAGGCGCAGGCATTTTCAACTCCATCAAATATGGTCAATCTTGAGGTCTCACCATCTCAGGTTGTCATTGGTGATGCACTTACGATCACTGGAAAGGGACTTCCGGGAAACATTCCGGTGACTCTGACCTGGTCAACAAGTGATGCAACATGGATCGCTGATGTTCAACCAAACACCGTTAACTACATGGGAACTTCATACTCAAAGTACAACGTCGTTATTGCAACAATTTCAACTGATGCATTAGGCGGTTTTGTGTATAAGACAAAGGTGCCATCAGATTTTGGTGGCGTTCATGATATTTATGCCGTTAACAACAATGTTGCTGTGGCACATGGTGGATTACAAGTTGCGCGTACCTTAACTATTAGCCCAAAGAGCGGACCAATAGGTACTCCAATAACAATTACCTACACAGGTCTTGGGCCTTCTCTGTATGCAGCAGGTTCAGCTCTTTATTACGATGGAAAGTACACAGGATCCATGCAGGCTCGTTGGACTCGTGGAACAGCGACAACAACAATTCTTGCAACTGGTCCTGTCGGGAAGCATTACATTCAGGCAAATGAAGCGATTAGCTTCTCTTATCTGAACGCCATGCAATCTCCAGTTCCCTTTGCTAATAGTGAGATGGGAACCTTTACTGTCACTAAGGATGCGGGTATTTTCAAGCCATACTTGATTTATCCACCACTTATGACTGCAACAGTTGATCAACGGACAACTTTGTCTGATGCAGGTCTGGATCCTGCAACAAAGTCAGTAATGACATTGTCCCCAGATCGCGGAGTCGTCGGTAGCAAGACAACAATCAAAGTGAGCGGTATTCCTACAAAGGGTGTTCACACAATCGTGTGGTCAACAGTCACTGGAAACCGAGTTAACTGCACAACTGGTACCTGCTGGATCTACAACCCACTGCCACTTGGCACTGTTGATGTAACAGATGGAACCGTAAATAAAGAGATAACAATTCCTGACCACCTTGGCGGATATCACGTAGTTCAAATTAAGTCAGGCGATGTCATCGAAGCTCAGCAAGTCTTTTATGTTAAAGAGAGCATTCAGCCATTGTTAGATTCAAAAGGAAAAGTAATCACAATGGGAGTTGCCAAGGCCGATCTATCAGGATCAGTTGATGCATTCCAACGTGGTGGTCAGGGAATACCTACCTATACATTTAAAGAGGGCGAAGAGTTCACTTTAAGTATGAAGGGTGTTGGCTGGACTCAGATGGATAACACTTTGGCTGTGGCATATGACAATAGCTATGTTGGTTACGGATGTGGATTTAACTCAAATGGATACCTAGTTGTTCACTTGAAGGCTATGGGAGGCGTGGGAACACACATCATTTCAATGCGCCCATTGCTTTACACACAGCAACCATCATTTGCTAACACTCCATATGGAATGGTGCCAATTCTTTCCTCAGAAAATGATCTTCCAGGTCTAGCACTTGGTTATCAGATTCCAACTGTTTACTTTGCAATCAGAATTGTGAAGTAAAAAATACCGGGACTAAGACCCCGTTTAGCACTTAGGTGTTAGACGGGGTTTTTCCTTGCCCTGGCATCCACCAATTCCATTTGCCTAATAACATCATGGCGCTAGGAAGAAGCAATCCACGAATTATTGTTACGTCAATGAGAACGCCAGCTGCTAGTCCGACTCCAAGTTGTTGCAAGCCTGCAAAGTGTCCAGTTATCAAACCGGTGAGAGCAGTTATGAAGATTAATGCCGCTGCAGTTACAACTGTTCCAGAGTTTCGCATTCCTTCACGAATTGATTCCTCATTACTTGCACCGCGATCCCATGCTTCACGCATGCGAGAAACTATAAAGATTTCATAATCCATTGAAAGACCAAACAAGACGGCAAATAGCAATACGAGCACCCAGGCTTCAAGTTGCTCAAGTTGATAGGTGCCAATTCCAAATTTAAAGACCAGAACAAGAACAGCAAACGAAACTGCAATTGAGATTAAATCTAAAACAATCGCCTTTATAACCAATACCACTGAACGAAAAGTTCGTAACAAAATCAGGAAAGTAATGAGCAAAATTAAGGTGATTATCAGCGGCAGCGAAGCTGAAATTGCATCAAACAGATCAATGCCTTGCGCAGGGGCACCGCCCAGATAGAACTTTGTCCCTGTAGGAAAACCAGCTTCGGGGATGTACTTATTTCTTAGATCTGAAACTAGCCCTCTGGTTTCACTTGAGCCAAGATCATGGTTTCCAAAAACATAGATGCGCAGGTAACGCCCCGTCGGATCAACATATGGCCACTTCTCGCCATTAGCTACCGTGAAGACCTCTTTGTCAGCTGCGATTCTCTTCACAAACTCAAATCGAACATCAGCTAATTGCTGTGCGGTTGTATTTGGTCCTAGATCGACAACAATTTCTGAAGGAGTTATTACTCCCACGCCAACCTTAGATGTCACTGCATTTAGCGCTTGTGCAGACTCAAGATGGTCAGGGATCGCGCTTAACGAACTTGGAGTGACTTGAAACCACGTCAATGCCGACATTAGTAGCGTCACAACGGCTAGAGATGATGCAAGCACCATACGAGGTCGCTTGATTGCTACCTCAATTAAGCGGTCAAATGAAATGTTTAGAAAACCTTTGAACTTTGAATTGCCTGTCTTTGCCAGTGTCAGTAACAGAATTGGTTGAAGTGTTACGGCAGCAGCGATTGACACCAAAGGCAGGATTAAACAGGCAAGGCCTAAGGATTTAACAAAGGGGACAGGCACTAGCAACAAGGTTGATAGTCCAAGGGCCACTGTTGCACCAGAAATAACAGCTGTTCTGCCTGCAGTTTTCATCGTTTCGGCTAATGGATCATTGCTAATACCAATTTCTCGGCGATAGCGACTAACCATCAAAAGTGAGTAATCAATCGCAATTCCTAAGCCAACCAATTCAACAATGCTTGGAACATATAAAACCATTAAGAAATGTTGAGCCAGCAAATAGATAATTCCCAAAGTTGTTGAGATTGTTACTAAACCAAAAATGAGAGGAATTAAAACCGCCCAGGTAAAGCCCAATGTAGCTACGAGAAGTAATGCTGCTAGTACAACTGCAATTACTTGACCTCGGTGTAAGTCACTAGAAAGGATTGGAACAACGTCGCTTTCAATTGCTGGGGGACCGCTGACTAATGCACCTTTCAGGCCTTGAGTTAATAATGCCGAGCGAAATGCCGTTGTGTATTCGGCAGCCTCTTTAAGATCAAATGGGGTTCCGATGTTTGCGTACAGAGTCCCTGCAATGGCTTTTTCTTGAGTAATTTCTGAACCCGGAATTACCGCAGCAGCTTCACGAACCGCAATTTTAAAACCTTCGATTTCAGCCGTTGATGCCTGCTTGTACTTATACATAACGGTGAATGTGCCTTCGGTATTCTCCTTGAACTTCTCATTCAAGATTTCGTTGGCAGTTGCTGAAGAACTGCCTGGCACAACTAGTGAGGTCGTTAGGTATTGATCTAAGTTAGATGCGCCGAAGAGACCAAAAGCGGTGAGTGCAATCCATATGGCCAGAACAAGTGAACGAGCCTTTACAGCTGCTTGTGACCACTTGATCAACATTGCTTCATTCTAATCTTTATGACAGTTCATTGTGTAGATGGCATCATTAGGGCATGGGTCACGATGTAATCGTCGAAATTGTTGATGTCGATCAGTGGGCTCGAATACGCGATATTCGTTTGCGCTCTTTGAAAGAAAACCCTGAAGCATTTGGTGGAACATTCGAAAAGGAAAGTGCTGAGGATGAAGCTGCTTGGCGTGAAAAGTTCATCAAAAATGAGTTCTTAGTTGCATCTGTCGATGGAGCTGATGCAGCAATTATGTACATTGAAGTTCTAGATGGTGATTTTGGAGCGACCTGTTGGATAGGCGGATGTTGGAGCGATCCTGCCTTTCGCGGCAAAGGTCTATTTTCAGCGATGATGCGATTTGTAGATTCGCAACAGCGAGGTTGGGAAGTCCAGGGTTTAGGCGTTTGGACAGATAACTTCAGTGCTATCGCTGCGTATGAAAAGTTAGGTTTTGTAAAGATGGGCGAAGACACACCAAGCACTCGCCAACCAGGAAAGTTTTACCAGCGAATGATTCGAAAGAGTTAGATGTTTTCTAACTTATAACCAAGCCCGCGAATGGTTTGAATCAAAACCGGGTTTGCTGGGTCTGCTTCAATCTTTGCACGCAAGCGCTTAATGTGAACATCTAATGTCTTTGTATCGCCGTAGTAATCGCCACCCCATACGCGATCAATTAATTGCGAACGAGTTAGAACTCTGCCTGAATTACGCATTAAGAATTCGAGGAGTTCAAACTCTTTAAGTGGAAGCGAAACTGGAACACCTTTAACTGAAACCTGGTGCTTTCCGATGTTTAGTCGGACGGGTCCAACTTCCATTAAATCCTGTTCTTGAACAGAACCATCTTCTGGAACACCTCGGCGGAGCACCGCCTTAATTCTTGCAATGAGTTCACGTGATGAGTATGGCTTTGTCACATAATCATCTGCACCGAGTTCAAGCCCAACAACCTTGTCAATTTCGGCATCTTTAGCGGTCAACATAATGATCGGAACATTTGAAGTAGTTCGGATTGTTCGACAGACCTCAACACCTGATACTTCAGGAATCATGAGATCAAGCAGGATTAAATCAGCGCCCTCTTTTGCAAAAATATCTAGCGCTTGTCGTCCATCTTCTGCGACAACGGTTTCAAACCCTTCTTTGCCTAGCAAGAAAGCTAATGCTTCAGAAAAAGATGACTCATCCTCAACAATTAGAATCTTCGACATTACTTTTGTTCCTCATTTTCTTCGTAAATTGGTAATAGCAAAGAGAAAGTACTTCCAACATTTGGTGCGCTCCACACAGAAACATCTCCTCCATGCTTGGCAGCTACGTGCTTCACGATTGATAAACCAAGCCCGGTTCCTCCTGTTTGACGTGAGCGAGCTGGATCGACGCGATAGAAACGTTCGAAAATACGATCAATCTCAGAATCGGGAATACCAATTCCTTGGTCAGTTACTGAAACATCAACGATGCCATCGTGATTTTTGCAAGTGATAGAAACCTTGGTTCCTTCAGGCGAATAATTGATCGCGTTTTCAAGCAAGTTATGAACCGCCATAATTAATTGATCCCGATCACCAAGTACTTGTGAAACCGATTTGTCATTGTATGCAACTTCAATTCTACGATTTTCAGCATTAATTCGACACTCATCTATTGCTTCTCGAATTACATATTCAATACTCACGGCGTCAGCAACTTGCAAAGGATCTGAATCCTGCAGGCGAGACAAGTTGATAATTTCTTGCACCAAGTCAGTTAAGCGTTTTGCCTCAGATTGCATTCGTAAGGCGAACTTTTCAACTGAAGCAGGATCATCTTTTGCACCAAGGACCGCTTCGCTCAGTAGCGATAGCGCACCAATTGGTGTTTTCAACTCATGCGAAACATTAGCTACGAAATCTCTACGAACATCATGAATTCTTTGCGCTTCGCTTTCATCGCTCATGTGGATCAAAACTAAATTGTCCTTAACCAGGGGCATCACATTTACGGTTAACTCGTGCTTGCCTTCGCCGATGGGTCCACGTGGGATTTCAATCTGTCCGACCTGCTTTGAGTGGGTTCTGCGAACAACTCTAACGGTGGCCATAAGTTCAGGGCTTTGGATCTTGCCATCTCGCAAGACGCCAAGCCGCTCGATCCCTTCAGTGGCAAATACTGGGACCTCACCTGGAGCCAAAATAAGTGAATCCCCATCGAGCTCTTCCAGGGTTTCAAGCAGGATTTTGGGCAAAATTGAAGCCTCTAACCCGGGTGAATCCTTGCGGAAGAGCTTCATGAAGGAACTGTATAACGCTATCTAGGCAGTTTACCTTGCGTTCACCTAAGCGTCAGAATCTATTCATGACCGCGCCCTAGGTTTCCAGCATGGCTCTTATTAGATCAGTTTTCCAGGATGAACTCGACGGCGTATCTCAGTCACTAGTTGACCTCAGCAACATGGTTGCTGAATCAATTGCAAAGGCGACTAAGTCAATCTTAACAAGTGACTTGAAGCTCGCAGAAGATGTCATCGCCAGCGATGATGCAATTGATGATTTTCAACATGATCTTGATGCACGCATCATCGACATCATTGCGCGTCAGCAACCCGTTGCTAGTGACTTACGTGCGTTGGTAACTGCTCTGCGCATGAGCGCCGATCTAGAGCGTATGGGAGACATGTCCCATCACGTTGCCAAAATTACACGTCTTCGTCACCCAAACTCTGCTATCCCTTCAGAATTGACTCATATCTTTCAAGACATGGGTACAGCAGCAGAAAAGATTGCACGTAAGACTGGTTCAGTTATCGGCTCACGCGATACAGATGTTGCGCTAGAGGTTGAACGCGATGATGATGAAATGGATTCTCTGCACCGCGAATTAATTGGCTCACTCATTGCTCCGCAGTGGGCACATGGAGTTGAAACTGCAATCGACCTTACTTTGCTCGGCCGCTACTACGAGCGTTATGCGGACCATGCGGTTTCTGTATCTCGTCGCGTGTACTTCCTTGTAACAGGAAAGTTTGCGTAAATAAATTGTCAACTGTGGCAACACCAACTCCACGCGAGATCTCAACTGAGCCTCGTAGATCTGACAAAGTTTTCAGATCAGTAGTAACTGCTGGCGGTTTATCCTCACTTGTTATTTTAGGCCTAATTGCTTTATTTCTTGGGTATCGCGGATTTGAAGTTTTGCGCCAAGAAGGAATTGGATTTATAACGCACGCAGATTGGTCAATCACAACCGACGATGCAGGCAATGTAACTGAAAGCCACTTTGGACTTTCTGCAATGCTTGTCGGAACAATCATGTGCGCATTGGTTGCTGTGGTCATTGCACTGCCGATATCGGTTTTTTCAGCGTTATTCCTTAACTTTTACGCACCAGGTTGGCTCAAGAAGTTTTTAGTTGCAATCATCGACATGATGGCCGCTTTTCCTTCAATCTTGTTTGGTATCTGGGGCTTCTTAGTGTTGATGCCAAGTGTTGAATATTGGGCGAAGTTGATTCACCGCTACTTGGGGTGGATACCTTTATTTGATTTACAGGTACCTGTTTTTACACGTTCACCATTTGTAGCTGGCGTGGTTCTTGCAATCATGATTATTCCAATCATCACATCTGTTTCACGTGAAGTATTTTCACAAGCACCTCTTGATCGAATCCAGGCAGCATATGCGCTTGGTGCAACTCGCTGGGCAATGATCAAGGCGGTAGTTATTCCTCATGGACGCAGCGGTGTAATTGGTGGGGCGATGCTTGGTTTAGGGCGCGCAATGGGAGAAACGGTTGCTGTATTTACCGTTCTGAACATTGTTTTCCAGATCAACTGGCATGTATTGCTAGGTGTGGGCGGCAATGTCGCTTCGCTGATTATTTTGAAGTTCGGCGATGCAAGCCCATATGAAATTAAAGCGTTGATGGCCGCAGGCTTGGTTCTGTTCTTATTAACACTTGTAGTAAATGCGGGAGCAAATGCAATCGTAAAGCGCACAGGAAAGTCGGGACGATGAGTACAACTGTGCAACCTACAAAGCCTTGGAAGGCTTCAACTCAGGATCGCTTAATTGATTTTTCAATCTTTGCTGGATCCTTGCTGGCTTCTTACCTAATTGTAGAAGTAACGCCAATGAAGGGAAAGCTTGCACTTTTTGCTGTGTTCTTCCTGGTCTACATGTTTTTAACGGCGGCACTTAAGGGGTTGCAGCGAGGTAATGCTGCAGCAAAAGATGCACTGGTAAATTCCTTAGTAGCAATTGGTGCAATCGTTACCGTTATCCCAATCGGAAGTATCTTATTTACAGTGCTGCAAAAGGGTTTGCCGGGTATTAAGCCAAGCATTTTCACTCACGATATGTCTATGGCCACACCAACGGATCCACTTACTAATGGCGGCCTGTTGCACGCAATTACCGGAACATTGACTTTAGTTGCACTAGCACTCGTTATGAGTGTCCCTATTGGAATTTTGACCGCTCTGTACTTAACTGAGATCAAAGGACGTTTTATTGGTCCTATTCGATTCTTGGTCCAAGCGATGAGCGGCGTGCCTTCAATTGTTGCAGGACTATTTATCTTGTCTGCGATTTTGTACCCAATTACAAAGTCGTACTCAGGATTTATGGGTGCACTTGCGTTAACTATTTTGATGATTCCAACAATTGCACGAACTTCAGAAGAAGTACTCAATTTAATTCCAAATGATCTTCGCGAAGCTGGTGTGGCACTTGGTGGAACTCAGTGGCGCACAGTTGCCATGATTGTTTTGCCAGCTGCAAAGAGTGGATTGATCACAGCAGTAATTCTTGGCGTTGCTCGCATTGCCGGTGAAACTGCGCCGATCCTCTTGCTTACTGGTGGTGGCGACAGAGTAAATCCAAATGCATTCAATGGCCCAATGGGTTCATTGCCTTATTACATCTGGAAATCATTTAATGCTGGATCTCCTGAAGCGATCACTCGCGCTTGGGCAGGTCTATTAGTTCTAGTTGGGCTTGTATTAATTCTTTTCACTTCAGCACGTTATCTAGGATCAAGAAAAGGTGCGAAATGAGTAACACACCAGAAAGCGAGAACACAATGGAGACAGCTGTTCGTCCAAGTTCATTGGCGGATGTAGCAAGTTCGCACAACAAGGTTCCTGGAACACGGGCACTCGGTACAGGTCTTGAGACACGCGGTGTACACGCATGGTTTGGAAAGCACCATGCCTTAGCTGACATCAACTTAGATTTCGCCGCAGGAACAGTTACCGCACTGATTGGTCCATCAGGATGCGGTAAATCAACATTTATTCGCACAATCAACCGAATGCACGAGTTCATTCCCGGTGCTGCGATGGCCGGCGAAGTCCTTCTTGATGGAAAAGATGTGTATGCACCGGGCACAGATGTAACAAAGATTCGCTTACAAATCGGAATGGTTTTCCAAAAGCCAAACCCATTTCCTTCGATGTCAATCGGCGAAAATGTTTTGTCAGGTTTAAAGCTTGCACAGCTCAAGGTTGATAACAAAGATGATTTGTTAGAAGAGTGCCTAGAGCGCGCAGGTCTATGGAATGAAGTGAAGGATCGCCTTGGTGCACATGGTGGTTCGCTATCTGGTGGTCAGCAGCAGCGTCTTTGTATTGCTCGCGCTCTTGCGGTTCGCCCACAAGTTCTGCTGATGGATGAACCATGTTCAGCTCTAGATCCAGGTTCAACCTTGCGTATTGAAGAAACAATCCGTCACCTGTCAGACACAATGACAATCGTCATCGTTACCCACAATATGCAGCAGGCAGCTCGCGTCTCTGATTACACCGCCTTCTTCCTATCTGATGGGGGCCCTGGCCAGATGATCGAATGCGCACCTACGAGCGACATCTTTTCTCGCCCTCAGGATCAGCGCACCGAAAACTATGTGACAGGTCGTTTCGGCTAAATCGTTTACTTACTGTTCACCTAAAAGTCGAAGAGCGTTCGGATTCCGAGCGCTCTTCGTTCACTTTAGATCCATAGGTTTACCCCGTAGTTCAAACATCTATGAGGGGAAGTACATGAGAATTTCAAAGCTCGCGAAAGTTGCAGCACTTGCACTCGCGTTCGGTTTGGTAGCAGGAACTCCAGCATATGCAGTAGATCTTCAAGGTTCAGGCGCATCTTTCCCAGCGCTATTAATCGAAGGTTGCAAAGCTGGTTTCGCATCAAACACATCACACACATATGTTTATGCTTCATCATCATCAGGTACAGGACAGGCAAACTCAGACAAGTCAATTGGTGACTTCTGGATGTCAGATGGTGCTTACACAGCTTCAACAAAGCGCGCATCACTAATTCACGTGCCACTAGTTGCAGCACCAATCGCAATTCTTCACAACTTGCCTTCAAAGACAACACTTCAGCTTTCAGCTTCAACAATCGCTGGAATCTTTGGCGGCACAATCACACGTTGGAACGATCCAGCGATCGTTGCTGATAACAACCGTTCAACAACAAAGACAATTTACAAGCTAGACAAGAACGGCAACCCAGCAAAAGATGCAAAGGGCAACCCAGTTGTTCTTCGTACACAGGTGATCACTGGTCACTACACACTTCCAGATAAGCCAATCAAGGTTGTGTACCGTTCAGATTCATCCGGTACCTCAGAAAACTTTACTAACTACTTGAACAAGTCAGCTGGTTCAGTATGGACAAAGGCAAAGAACAAGGTATTCAAGGATTCATTCCCTGGAAACATCAATGATGTTGCAAACCTTGGTCGTGTAGTTGGCGCTGCATCTTCAACAGGTGTTGCACAGCTTGCTGGTAAGACTGCATACTCAATCACATACGCTGAAGTTAACTACGCAGCTGCAAACAATCTAAAGATTGCAAATGTTATTAACCCAGCTGGTTCATCAGTTGCACCAGATTCAACTGGTGTTGGTGCATTCCTTGCATCAGCAACTCAGGATGCAAATGGATTCCTTACTTATGATTACGCAACTAAGGAAAAGGGCGCTTACCCACTGGGTATCGTTTCTTACCTACTTGCAGACACTAAGTACCCAGATGCTGCTAAGGCAAAGGCTGTAAAAGAGTTCGCAACATACATCTTGAGCACAAAGTGCTCAAAGGATGTTGGTGGAGCTCTTGGATTCTCAGTAATCGATGGCGAGCTTCTTAAGAAGTCACTCGCTCAGGTTGCGAAGATCGGCTAAATATTCTTTAACGAGGGTATGGATGGCGGCTGGGGAGACCTGGCCGCCATTCTCTTTGCCCCACTTTGGCTCAGTTAAATAGCCTCTACATATCACCCCTAGTAGGGTGATATTTGCTTGATTCTCAGTTGGGCAGGCCTCACCCTTAAGGAATGAGCCCAAAGGAAGTTATCACCCCATCCATTGATCGCTCACGCATCGTCGCACCCGCAGTTCCCGCCAACTTCATCTCTAGAAAACATCTTTTCCACCTCTTTGAGACAGGGCTACCGGGCGTCACAGTTGTAGCTGCACCTGCCGGATATGGAAAGAGCTCACTCGTTTCTCATTGGGCAGAGAATTCACCCATTCCAACTGTTTGGCTCAACATTAATTCAGCTGATTCGACGCAAACATTTTTTGAACATGTTCTTGCCGCAATCAGAGTGCAATTTCCTGATTTTGGTTCAGATTTTGAAAATGAACCGAGTGCAAATCCGATGTTAAATGTAAAGAGATTAACTGAGGCTGCTGGTGAGGTAAAAGAGCCCTTTAACTTTGTTATTGATAATGGACCAACTGACAGTCTCGAAGTATCAACAGTTGCTCAAGCAATGATTGATTTCTTACCCAACAATGTTCACCTTGTCGTTGTTCGCAGAGTGACCCCGACTACTTCTCTTGCTCGATATGCAAGCCTTGGAAATCTCAGTTTAATCACAAGCCAGGATCTTAGGTTTTCAGAGGATGAAGTTTTAAGGGTTGCAGAGCTCAATGGTGTCAATGAGGTTGAACCAAACTCTTCACGGTTGATTGAACGGTGTGAAGGTTGGCCTGCAGCGGTTCAAATGATGACTCGATCAATAGCTCGGGGACAACAACATTCACAGTTTGAAATGAGCAGTGCTTCCAACCCACTATCAATTCTTGCCCTGGAAACCTTTAATTCGCTCAATGAAGAGAATAAGTCGAAGATTTCACGACTACTGTTAATTGAAGAGTTTGATTTAGAGATTGCCGCCATTATTTTAGGCGAGGATTTTTCCGAAAGTTATGTCAACAAATTGGCAACAGATGGAATCTTTGTCTCTGTTTCATCGGGAAGCAGCCGTGTCTTTAGGTTTAACGAAATCGTCTATGAAGGGTTGGCTGGAGTTAAGTTAAGCGATCAGGCTGAAAGAAAGAGGATTTACGAAAAGCTTTCTGATCATTTTTTGCTCAAAGGTAATTCCAATAAAGCCCTTGAATTCATCTTTAAATCAGAAAATTACCAACGCGCACAGACTGTCCTAGAAACCAGTATCCGCGAGATGGCCGCTATTGGTCGCGGAGATCTTCTTATCAAGTGGGCGGATTTTTCGGGTGATTCTTCTATGCACGGTGAGGTAATGAAGAAGACAATTAAAGTGGTAGGCCATTTAGTTAATTTAGATTTTGCCAAAGCTGAGGCTATGGCAACAGAGCTCGAGTTAATTTCGACCCAGAGCAAGGAACTTGAATTCTTAACTCAACTGACTTCAATGGTTTTCGCGCATGTGTACTTTGCCCGCGGAGAATTCACCCGTTCTCTTGAGATGATCGAGAAAGCGCTGAACCATCAATCACCAACACCATCACTTGAGAACACCGATCGAATTGCCTTGCTTCGCCTAAAGGCTTCAATCAACTTTTTGTACGACCAACCTGATGAAGTTACCTCTGCACTTAAATCTGCTCGAGCGCTGATGAGTCAAGGCAACCCCATCAACGCTCCGTATCACCTCACCTGTATGACAGCTCTTGCGTTGTGGAGCGAAGGTAGATTCTTTGAAGCTGCAGAGCATGCAGACATTGCGATTAATCAAGCGTTGCTGATTGGGTATTCATCGATCAGCGCCCCACTAGATGCTTACATGGTTCTTGCGCGCTGCCAGTTAGAGCTTTCACAGTTAGAAGATGCGACTGAAACTTTGACATTAATAATGGAAAAAGCAGGGGATTCACAAATGTGGCCCTGGTTCTTTATGGCTGAAGGAACTCGAGCTCGAATTAACATCACCAAGGGGCAGGTCCCACAAATGATGGAGATCATCAAGCAGCAAAGAGATCGCGTAGCTAAGCTGAAATCTCCCAATGAACTTAGTTGGTTAATTGATATGACTGAAGTCTTTCTGCGCTTTACCCTTGATGATTGGGAGCGAGCGGAAGAGCTATTACGCCGAATGCCTAAAACTGAAATGGTTCGGCAAATTGACTTAAATGCACGTTTCAAAGCTGATCCTAAAAAAATTCCCGCGATTGTTGATGCTTTTCCAGAAAACACTCCGCGAGAGCGCGTTAATAAGTATTTGTATCAAGCCACGATCAACATCGATCATGAAAACTTAGCGTTAGCCCACCTCAATAAAGCGCTAGAGATTGGCGCTGAGGTTGGTTATCACGAGTATTTCGTCCGTCAACACCGTCTATATCCAATCATGGTGAAAGCAGCAGCCGCGCAACCCACCGTCTTTAGAGAAAGTGTGGTTCATGAAATGACGCAGCGCATTCAAGCGATGAACAGCGATACCGGCTCACTTGAAGAAAAATTGACTTCACGAGAGTTGGAAATTCTCAAGCATTTAACGACTGGCATTCCACTCAGCGCTATTGCAAAACAACTTCACATCTCTCAAAACACGATGAAGACACATCTGCGAAACGTGTATCGAAAACTGGGGGTGGATGGCCGTCATACAGCGGTTGAAAAGGCGAGAAAACTGCTCTTAATCTAAATAAATGCAGCTGCTCTTTTATTACATGGGCTAGTGTTTCAGTCATGGGTCCGGCATTTAATCGTTTGTGGGCCGGCAGCATCATTTCAAACCTAGCTGATGGCGTTCTTATCGCCGCAGCCCCACTTCTTGCAATTACCTTGACCGATAGCACCGTTTTGATCTCCATCATTGGCGCGATGGTGATGTTGCCATGGTTGCTCTTTGCCATGCCGATAGGTGTAATGGTTGACCGCGTTGACCGTCGCTTCATTTTGGCCGGGTCAAATGCCATAAGAAGTGCGGTAGTGGGAGTAGTGGCTTTAGGCATTGCAACGGGACATGTGACTATTTATTGGTTGATCTTTTCCGCCTTCATCATTGGCGTGTGCGAAGTTGCAACCGATACAACAGCTCAATCCTTGATTCCTCAAATTCTGGATAAAGAGCATTATGAAAAAGGAAATTCCCGGCTCCAGATTTCAGAGACCGTAATTCAGGGCTTTATCGGCTCGCCACTTAGTGGCTTCTTATATGCGCTCGCAATCTGGTTGCCCTTTTTCATCAACAGCATTGGCTACGCAGTAGCAACATTGTTGGCGCTGTCTATTCCAATTCAATACTTGCAAGATGTTCGAACAGAAAGTTCAACGGAGAAAAAGCCGCACTTCATCGAAGACATCAAATTTGGAATTGCCTACTTGTATAACCACAAGGTTTTGCGACGTTTAGTGATAACAACAGCAACTATTGGTGTGTGTTACTCGATGGGTACAGCAACCATGGTTTTGTTCATCATCAAAGAGCTTGAATTAGCACCGAAGTACTTCGGAGTTATTCTGACGATTCAAGGAGTTGGTGCTTTGCTGGGTGCGATCGTTGCCCCTAAAGCTTCAAAGATGTTTGGTCGCAGCATCATGATGACCTTAGGAATTACCTTGAGTTCAGTGGTCTTGTTACTTCAAGGCTTTGCCCCAAATATTTATGTATTTGTGGCCCTTGCAACTTTCGGAGGCTTTGCAATTGCCCAGTGGAATATTTTGTTGATGGCCACTTACCAAACAGTCATTCCTAATGAACTATATGGACGCATCCATGGCACCCGTCGAACTTTGGTCTGGGGAATGATGCCTATTGGTTCACTCATCGGAGGAGTACTTGCGCACTTTAGTTTGCGACTTCCTATGTATGTCGGAGGAGTCATTGCAACTGTAATTGCGGTGTCATCAATTAAATTCTTCCTCAGCGTTGCGAAGAGTGCTGAAACACCACAATAATCTCTTCCATGAAGACAAAGCTTGGACGTGCATACTGGAAGCTTTGGTCAGCGACAGCTATTTCAAATTTAGGTGATGGGGTATCGGCAATTGCCTATCCATGGCTTGCATCTGCCGTTACCCGTTCACCCATCCTCATTGCCGCAGCGGGATTTGCTTCTCGATTGCCATGGCTGATTTTTACCCTCCATGCAGGTGTGATTACCGATCGTTTTGATCGCCGAAAGCTGATTGTTGGAATGGATTTTTTTCGTGGTTTATTGACCGTGGTCGTTGGGGCAATAGTTTTGCTCAACCACGATTCATTGCCTTCTTTAAATGAGCTGAAATCGCTTACCGATTTGGATACTAATTGGGCCCTTTATGTGACCCTAGTGATTGCCTCATTCTTGTTTGGAATGGCGGAGGTTCTGCGAGATAACAGCGCTCAAACCCTGATGCCTAGCGTTGTCGCAGAAGAAAACTTAGAAAAAGCAAATGGCCGAATTTGGTCGGCGGAATCCCTAACAAATAGTTTTATTGGACCTCCTTTGGGTTCATTGCTGATTGGAATTTCGATTTTCATTCCATTCTTTTTTGATGCTGTTTCATTTTTTGTTGCTGTCGCATTAATTGCATCAATCAGTGGAAGCTTTAAACCAATAAGTGAAGAACCTAGAGTTAAACTTAACTTCAAATCTGAAATCAAAGAGGGTTTTAAGTGGCTGTGGGGACACTCATTACTTCGTCCAATGGCAATAATTTTAGGGTTAATGAATGGTGTTGGGTCGATGGTTAGTGCGACCTATATTTTATTTGCACAAGAAGTTTTAGAAACATCTGTTTTTGTATTTGCAATTTTAGGTATGGCGGGAGCGGTCGGAGGAATTATTGGTGGGTTGCTAGCACCAAAGATCTCTGAAAAATTTGGAAGCGGACCGTCACTATGGGTGGCGCTAATCCTTGCACCATTGGGCACCGCAATTATTGGCCTGAGCTCCTCATGGCAGATTGTCTGGGTAGTAACTGTTTTTCAAACGATCTCTGCAATTTTATGGAACACCATCACAGTCTCTTTGCGCCAAAGCATCATTCCATCTCAGTTGTTAGGCAGAGTAAATAGTGTTTATCGATTCTTTGCATGGGGTTCAATTCCCATTGGAATGGTTCTGGGTGGAGGTTTGGTAACCCTTAGTCAGCACTTTCTCTCACGTGAATCCGCACTTCGTGCACCTTACTTATTAGGAGCGATCTTGGGGGTCTTCATCTTCCTGATCGCAGCGCCTCGGCTGACTAGTTCAGCGATTGAAAAGGCTCGGGCCGACGCGAAAAAGTAGCCTCAGTCTCACCCCACCGTAAGGGAACGGTTATCTAGACGTTATAAATCCACGCTCATGCAAAGAACTTGCGTGTTGCTACCTTGCCTTGCCTAAGGCAGACTTTCGTCACCAAAAGCGCCTATGGGGTGGTCGACTCTCCACAGACGCTTTTCTTTAACCCTCAAGGAGGAACTATGAAGTTCACACGAAGTGCAAAGTTTGCACTCGCAGCTGCAGCATCAGCAGCGTTGGCAGTTTCACTGCTCACGCCTGCACAAGCTGCAACACGTTCAACTATCGTGATTCACGATACAAACTCATTAACATCATTTAACTCAAGCACACCTGATACCAACCTAACAATCAACAGCAAGGTTGGAAATCTTTCAGGTATTGGTTTCTATTACATCAATGATAAGAAGAACGTTGTACGCAATACAACATTCGGTGATTTCAAGATTGTAAAGAACAATGCAACTGATTTCCGTATTCAGTACACAGTTAACAAGGGTCTTGTTTGGTCAGACGGAACACCAATCAACGCTGTTGACCTATTGCTAACACACGTTCTTTCAAGCAACACATACTCAAAGGCTGCCGGCCTTGGAGATCCTGACAGCGACAACGTTCCAGCGTTTAACTCAAACGGTTACGGCGGAACTTATAACGACAACATTGTTGGTCAGCCAGTTCTTTCAGCTGACAAGATGTCAGTAACGCTTCAGTTTAAGCAGAAGATTGCTAACTGGGATCTTTACGGTCCTGGACCAGCACCTGTTCACACACTTGTTCTTCTTGCCGAAGGTAAGAACGGCTTGCAGTCAGTTAAGGACAACGAGGCAGCACGCGATCGCTTCCTAGCTGCATATAACTCAAAGAACACAGCTGTTCTGAAGGCAATGGGTAAGGTTTGGTCAGAGGCTTACAACATCACTGAAGTTAATGACAAGACAAACCCACTTCTATTCGTAGGAAACGGTGGATTCCTTGTTGATAGCGCAGTGACAAAGTCATCTGTGACTCTCAAGGTCAACCCTAAGTACAACTCAGGTCCAAAGCTAAGCGGAACTATCGATACTGTTATCTTTAAGTTCATCTCAGACGGAACTGCAGCTGCTCAGGCACTCGCAAACGGTGAGCTTGATGTTTACTCAGGTCAGCCAACAGCAGATGCTGTAGCTGCATTGAAGAAGCTCTCAAACGTTAACCTCATTGGTGGAATTAACGCTTGCTACGAGCACTGGGATACACGCGTGGGTAACGCTCCAGGACAGCCTGACTACAACGGAATCTTCAAGGGACATGGCGGAAAGGGTGCAGATCTACGTCGTGCATTCCTATTGTCAATTCCTCGTGAAGAAATCAACGAGAAGTTGATCAAGCCAATTAACCCAAATGCTCCAATCTTGGGTTCTACATTCATCGCACCTGGATTTGAAGGCTACGAGCGTCTCGTCGCTAACAACGGTTCTGGCTATTATGTTGGATCACAGGAAGCACTTAACGCGAAGGCTGCTCGTCTACTAAAGAAGCACTACCCAAGTGCTAGCCCAAGCAACCCAGTAAAGGTGAACGTACTTGTTCCTGGTAACAACCCACGTCGCGCAGCTGAGTTCGCACTTGCTAAGGCAAACGCACTCAAGGTTGGCTTTGATCTAGTTGGAGATGTTCAAGCTTCATGGTCTCCAAAGATTCAGCTATCAACTTACGATGCACAGTTCTTTGCTTACTGCCCATCAGCAGTGACACAGGCTGGATCAAATGCAAACTTCCAGATCGGTGGCGGAAATAACCGTAACGGAATTAGCTTGCCTAACTTGGATGCAATTCTAAACAAGTTGCAACTTCCAATGGATAACCGCACATATATTTCAACGATTATCCAGGCTGAGCGCATCATCCACCAAGAGGGACTTACATCTGGAGTATTCCTGCACCCAGCAGTTACTGCAGTTAACAAGAACCTCAAGGGCATCAAGCCATCACCACTTTCAGATGACGTTGTCTGGAACTGGTGGGAGTGGTCATACTAATAGCTTGATTTCTGGGCTATTAGTACCGTCGTAAAGGCGGAAAAAGTACTAAGCGAACGGCACTTGGTTGAAAAATCAAGTGCCGTTCGCGCTATTATTTGGCAATTGTTTTAATGAATAACTAACGGACCATGCTGGCAAGGAGCATTTAATGCTGAACTACATCCTGCGTCGAATCGGCGTATCGATCATGATCCTTTTTGGATCAAGCTTCCTGGTGTACAACCTTGCAGCGTATGCAAGTGATCCTTTAGCAGAGCTTCGTCTCAGCACCGATGATGGTGCCCGTCAACAGATCATTGCTTTGACTCGTGATCTTCAGCTCGATGTCCCACCACCGATTCGTTACTTTTTGTGGCTCAAGGGAGTCCTTGGATTATTTGTTGGTAATTTGAATCTAGGCATGACTCGTGAAGCATCCTCAGTTCAAGAAGAGTTAGCGTATGCAATTCCAGTAACTATTCGTTTGGTATTAGTTGCAACAATTACCGCTCTTCTATTGGGTCTAGCACTTGGAATCATCTCTGCGCTTCGCCAGTACAGCCGTTTTGACTACGGAATGACTTTCCTGGCCTTCCTCCTTTACTCACTACCAATTTTCTGGGTCGCCGTTCTTCTAAAAGAGTTCATGGCAATTCAGTTCAACAACTTCTTAAGTGAACCGAATATCCCCATTAAATGGATGTTTATATTCTCAATATTCACAGGAATCTTCTGGAGCTCGCTATTTGGTGGAGAGCGAAAGAGATTTTGGAGTGTCTTTGCAGGAGCCTTTGCCACCAACTTTGTGATTCTGTGGGCAATTGATTTAACTAATTGGTATCTCAATCCTGGCCTTGGCCCAATTCTAATTGCATTCCTATCTATTGGAATTGCCTTTGGTGTCACAGCCATTTCAACAGGACTGAGTAATTCAACCGCTAAAAAAGCGGCTCTCACAATGGCCGGCCTTGCTGTCGTTTGGTATTACCCAGCGCAATGGATCTTTAATAACTTTGGCTCATACTTGACGATCTTGATTATGATTTCATTGATTGTATTGACGGGTATTGGGCTATCTCGTGTCTTTAGCAAAATTGATCATGGTCCGATAGCACGAACCGCAATCATCACTGGATTAATGTCTGGAATCTTGATACTCGTTGATCGAATTATGCAGAGCTGGGCTGAATACAGCGCCACAGATGCGGTAAATGGACGCCCAGTGCCTACCTATGGCCAACGCAAAGATCAGCTGGTTACTACTGATTTTTGGATCAATAACTTGGACATCATCATGCACTTGATCCTTCCAACACTGGCATTGATTTTAATTTCACTAGCTGGCTGGATCCGTTACTCACGCGGAGCGCTACTGGAGGTATTAAATCAAGATTACATCCGCACAGCGCGAGCTAAGGGACTCAATGAGCGAGTAGTAATTACTCGACACGCCTTTAGAAACATGATGCTTCCACTGTCCAGCCTCTTCGTAGGTGAGTTTGTGGGACTAGTTGGTGGCGCTGTTATTACAGAGCGCGTTTTTGGTTGGCAAGGAATGGGAACTCTTGGAATCAAGGCGATCAATAGTTACGACCTTAATTTGCTGATGGGCGTTAACTTGTTGCTTTCAATCTTGGTCATCTCAGGAAACTTGATTGCAGACTTGGTGTATTCAGCTTTAGATCCTCGCATTAGATTGGGTAAGTAACCATGAAACTATTCGGACGCAAAGAAAAAGCAACTGGTGAAATTCTTGCCGGTGGCGAAAATGCGATTGCTAATAAAGAGGTTGAAGGCTTAAGCCAAGGTCAGATTGTTCGTCGACGATTTTTCCGTCACCGTGCCGCTGTGATTGCTCTTGTAGCGCTTTCATCAATTATTCTCTTTGTACTAACTTCATTAGATACCAAAATAGGTCCAATACGTATTCCTGGATGGTGGAAGTGGACAGTTGAAGATATCCCAGAGCTTCGCTTTGAGGATTGCCCTGGTGGAACAACGGGATGCCCAACACTTTCACTCAACCCAACTGGTGATTTTGGAATGGGCAACCATCCATTTGGCCAGGATGACATCGGTCGCGATTACTTTGCCTTAGTAATGAATGGTGCACGTCGATCACTCATGATTATGTTTGTGATCGGTGCTGTATCTGGATTTATTGGAGTAGTTGTTGGATCTATCTCTGGTTTTTACGGCAAGAGAGTTGATGCAGTTTTGATGCGTCTTGTTGACTTCATTCAGACAGTTCCAACGATCATCATCGCAGCAGTTATCGGTAAGGCCGCAGGCCGCGTAGGCCCATTTTTCCTAGCTCTTTTCCTAGGTATTCTCGGATGGACCGGGTTGGCTCGTTTAGTGCGAGCACAATTCTTGTCACTTCGTGAGATGGAGTTTGTTGATGCTGCACGTGTTGCTGGAGCATCAAATATTCGAATCGCTTTTAAGCACATTCTGCCAAATGCGGTTGGACAAATTATAGTTTCAGTTACTTTGATTATGGCTGGTGCAATTTTGACTGAAACCGCTCTGTCCTATCTTGGCTTTGGTGTGGTTGCACCCGATGTTTCGCTGGGTCTATTAATTAGCCAATACGAGTCTTCATTTACAACACGACCATGGCTCTTTTGGTGGCCTGGCTTCTTCATCATTTCTATTGCGCTATGCGTCAACTTCATTGGTGATGGTCTGCGTGATGCCTTTGACCCACGTCAACGACGTCGAATCACAAAGAAGGATCGCCTACAAGCGAAGCTTCAGATTAAGGCTGGTGAGTAACCATGGTTGAAAAGAACGTACTTGAAATCACCGACTTCAATGTTGATTTCTGGGTAGATGGCGTTTGGTATCCAGCAGTAATCGATATGAACCTTGGACTTGCCGCTGGCAAGGTCACCGCAATCGTGGGTGAATCAGGTTCAGGTAAGTCAACAACCGCACTGGGTCTAATGTCACTACTCGCATCCAATGCTCGTATGCAAGGAAGTGTTGTGGTTAAGGGCGAGGAGATGCTCAATGCAAAATCTTCACGTCTTCGCGAATTCCGTGGAAAAGAAGTTGCATACATCTTCCAGGAGCCAATGACAGCTTTGAATCCGCTCTTTACTATCGGATATCAAATTGTTGAAACACTGCGTAACCACTTTGAGATGGGTCCAAAGGAAGCACATGCTCGTGCTCTAGAACTCATCACAATGGTGGATATTCCAAACCCTGAGCAATCAATTCTTAAATATCCGCACCAATTGTCAGGTGGACAGCGCCAGCGCGCGATGATCGCTCAAGCACTTGCTTGCGATCCTGCGTTATTAGTTGCCGATGAGCCAACAACGGCTTTGGATGTAACAGTTCAGGCTGAAATCCTTGATTTAATGCGTGGTTTAAAGGACAAGCTCAATTCAGCGATTCTTTTGATTACCCATGACATGGGTGTAGTTGCAGATATGGCTGATGAGATCCTTGTAATGAAGGATGGAATCACCGTTGAAAAGGGAACTGCTGATCAGATTTTCAATAAGCCTCAGCATCCTTACACGCAGCAGTTGTTGGGCTCTGTTCCAAAGCTGGGATCATCAAAGAAGCGCGAACTTCCTTACAAGGAGAGTGCAAAGCCAGCTCCAGTATTGAAGCTCACTGATGTAACTATTGAATATCCAAAGCGTGGACGCCAACCAGCATTTACAGCGGTGAAGAACTTCAGCCTTGAAATCTATCCAGGTGAAATTGTTGGCTTGGTAGGAGAATCTGGTTCAGGTAAAACAACTGTTGGTCGTGCATCAATTGGTCTGCTTCCAGTTAAGGCTGGAAGTATCGAGATTGTTGGCAAGGAGATCGCAGGTGCTGACTCAAAGCAGCTCTCTGCAATTCGACGTCACACAGGAATTGTTTTCCAAGATCCAGCTTCATCTCTTAACCCACGTTTGCCAATTGGTGAATCAATTGGTGAACCTTTATTCCTTGCAGGTCTTGCTAAGGGTGCAGAGCTTGCACATAAGGTTGAAGAGTTGCTTGATCAGGTTGAGCTTCCACGTAGCTATCGCAACCGTTACCCACATGAGTTATCAGGTGGACAACGTCAGCGCGTAGGTATTGCACGTGCGCTCGCACTGACTCCAGATCTTTTGATCGCCGATGAACCAACATCTGCACTTGATGTTTCTGTACAAGCTCGTTTCCTCGAGCTACTGCAAGAGCTACAGGGCAAGTTGAACTTTGCATGCTTGTTCATCTCTCACGACTTAGCTGTTGTTGACATCCTGTCTCACCGAATTGCAGTGATGCAAAATGGTTTGCTTGTTGAAGTTGGCGATCGCGACCAGATCTTGAAGAACCCTCAAAACGATTACACCAAGCGTCTTATTTCAGCTGTTCCTGTACCAGATCCAAAGGAGCAGAAGATTCGTCGCGAGGCTCGTTTAGCTCTTAAGAAGTAATTTCGATGGATCTAGACCTACTGGTCTTTGGCCTTGACCTTGTTTCAACCTTTGCTTTTGCATTGGTGGGAGCACGAGTGGCTGCAAGCAAAGGTTTAGATTTTGGTGGAATTCTTTTCATCGCAGCGATCGCATCAATCTCTGGTGGAACTTTGCGTAACCTATTTATGGGCGAGCAACCACCATGGATTCAATACCCCTGGTTATTCCTGCCCATCATTGCTGCATTTTTAATTACCGTAGCAATGGGAAAGACCCAAGATGTTGGCCGCTTTGCTTTGTCATTGGATACTTTGGGGCTAGCTGTTGCAACGGTTTCAAGTGTTCAGTTCGCACTATCGAACAATGCGCCATTAGTTGCAGCCGCTGTTCTTGGATTAGTCGGTGCGGTATCGGGCGGTTTGTTCCGCGACATCATGTGCCAGACAGAGCCCGTGCTACTTCACCGCGAAACTATTGGAACCGCGTGTTTATCAGGTGCGGTTGTCTACTTAGCCCTTGATGCCCTTGACCTCAATGAAGCTGTTGTCGTGGCGATTGCGGGTCTTGTGGTGGTTCTGGTCCGCGAGCTATCAATCAAGTACAACTGGAATCTGCCTAAGGTTGTAAAGAACCCTTAATCTCTAGCTTGTCCGCTGCGGTGCAGATATCGGCCCAAGAAATCCGCCTTCATGTCGGCAAAGTTTCCATCAAGAAGTGCCTGACGCATCTGATCAACCAATCGAACAATAAATCTTTCATTGTGAATCGTTGCTAAGGTCGCAGAAAGGATTTCTTTTCCGCGGAATACATGGTGCATATAAGCCCGTGTGTAGTGCGTACAGGTGTAACAGTCACATTCGCTATCAATGGGGGTGAAATCCCTCTTAAAACGGCTGTTAGACAGGTTAAAACGCCCCTCCATCGTGTACACGGCGCTAGTTCGTGCAATTCTGCTCGCTAATACGCAATCAAAGGTGTCACAACCATTTTCAACGCCAACAAAGAGATCTTCCGGCGCCCCAATTCCTAATAGGTGACGGGGTTTGTTTTCTGGCAAGGTTTCGTTGACCCAGGAAACAATTGTTCCCAGCTGCCCCTTGTCCAAAGCCCCGCCGATTCCAAAGCCATCAAAGGATTGGCCATTGGATTCCATAGAACCCAGATCTGTCGCCGCTTTTTTCCGAAGATCCTCATATTGAGCACCCTGGATAACGCCGAACAATGCTTGGTAGGGCTTGCCCACTCGCTCTTGCGTCAATCGCTTATGTTCATCCAGGCAACGAATCGCCCAGGCATAGGTGCGCTCCATCGCAAGCTCTTGATAGGGACGGGTGTTGTGCAAGGTGGTGCACTCATCAAAGGCAAACATAATGTCGGCACCGATTTGATGTTGCACCTGCATAGAAACTTCAGGGGTAAAGCGATGCATTGATCCATCAAGATGACTCTTGAAAGTCACGCCCTCATCATCGACATGGGCCAAGCGATCCTTGTTGCCAGCGATCACATCATCATGTCGTGTTGTCTGCGCATCCATCGCCAAAACCTTTTTAAAACCAACACCTAATGACAAGACCTGAAAGCCACCAGAGTCGGTAAATGTTGGCCCGGGCCAATTCATGAATTTCGCCAGCCCACCAGCCTCATCCAGTACATCAGAGCCTGGTTGTAAATACAGGTGATACGCATTGGATAGCAAAGCTTGTGCACCTAAATCCTTCATGGATTCTGGCAGCACTGATTTAACCGTTGCCTTTGTTCCTACCGGAATAAAGGCTGGGGTTTGAATCGGTCCATGAGGGGTATTGATAGTTCCAACACGTGCCAGCGAATTACTGTCGGCGTGCTGGATATCAAATGAAAAACTCAAAGTATTACCAAATCTGAACTCGAGATTGTTCATCAAGCCATAGGGCATCATTTTCAGTGACGCCAAATGCTTCATAAAACGGAGTGAAGTTTTTTACGATCTGGTTGCAGCGGAATTCTGCAGGGGAGTGCGGATCAGTTGCGATACGACGGCGCATCTCTTCTGGGCGAACCTTTGCGCGCCACACCTGTGCCCATGACAACATCAAACGTTGTTCGCCAGAAAGGCCTTCAATGACAGGGGATGGCTTTCCACCCAATGAAATTTGATACGCCTTGTAAGCGATTGTGAGGCCGCCAAGATCACCTATGTTTTCACCAATCGTCAAAGCGCCATTCACATTTACATCCGGTGCTTCCTCTGGCTTTAAGGCATCGTATTGCGCGATTAACGCCTTAGTGCGCTCCTCAAATGCTGCGCGATCTGAATCTGTCCACCAGTTATTAAGTGCTCCATCACCGTCGTACTTAGAGCCTTGATCATCAAAGCCATGGCCGATTTCATGGCCAATGACCGCACCGATTCCGCCGTAGTTCACCGCGTCATCATGATCTAACCCAAAAAATGGTGGCTGCAAGATTGCTGCTGGGAAAACGATCTCATTCATGACCGGGTTGTAATACGCGTTAACGGTCTGAGGAGCCATATGCCACTCATCGCGATCTACAGGCTTTCCGATTTTAGAAAGTTCATGATCTCGTTGGAACTTAATTACGCGACCCACATTGCCATACAGATCATCAGGGGTTGTCTGCAAAGCGCTGTAATCACGCCACTTATCTGGGTAGCCAATCTTGGGACGGAACTTGCCTAACTTTTCTAACGCCTTCACCTTGGTGTCAGGGCTCATCCAGGCAAGTTCATTAATGCTGACGCGGTAGGCCTCGATCAAGTTAGCAACAAGCTTTTCCATGCGGGCTTTGGCCTCTGCCGGAAAGTACTTCTGGACATAGACCTTTCCAACAGCTTCGCCCAGTGATCCTTCGATCATGGAAACAGCACGCTTCCAGCGCTCGCGAAGTTCTGGTGTTCCAGACAATGTCTTTCCGAAGAATGCAAAGTTTTCATTGACTAGCTCATCTGAAAGATAAGGAGCAGCACCGCTGATGATGTGCCACTTCATCCAAGCCTTCCAGCTTTCAGGATCAAAGGCGGCCAAGATTGAATTGAGCCCTTCAAAAAATGATGGCTGCTGGACGATGACAGAGTCCAAAACAACGGCCGGGATTTCGCCATCAGTTAAGTACAGGTTCCAATCAAAGGCTGACATTAATGCTGTTACTTCAGCTCGGGTCTTCTTGTTGTAGGTCAGGGTCGCATCGCGATCCTTGACCTGGTCCCAATGATGGCTAGCGATACTGGTTTCAAGGGCCATGACCTTGGCCGCTAAATCTGCGCCATTGGCAACACCTGCCAACGCAAACATCTTTGCAACATGGGCCACATAAGCGATGCGAATATCTGCATACTTTTCATCGCGGTAGTACGCCTCGTCAGGCAATGAAATTCCGCCTTGCTGCAGATACATGATGTTGGTTGATGCATCCTTCATGTCGGCGTAAATAAAGGTTCCAAAAATTCCTGACAAGCCACGAGCTTCCAGCTTTGAAAGAGTTGATGTGAAATCCTTCAGCGAGGTAATGGAATCAACCTCAGCTAACTCGCTAGCGATAGGGGAGCAGCCCTTTGCATTGACCGCATCTGCTGCCATGAAAGATGCGTAGATATTGCTGATCTTTGTCGCCTCATCTGAACCTGTTGCGCTTTCGATGATTTCTCGAACACGAGCCTCTGATTGAATTCGAAGGGTGATGAAGGCTCCATCGGTTGCTCGGTCGGCGGGGATAACCGCGGTCTTGAGCCACTGGCCGTTGAAGTGACGGTAGAGATCATCCTGTGGTCGAACAGATGAATCCTTATGTGTGAAATCCAAACCAGCTTTACTCAAACTCACGAAGTGCTCCTTTTTAAATGGTTATAAAAGTAGTTGAAGCTTCAACCTTTGCCGTAGACTGCACTCATGGCACGTGAAAACGCTACCGCACCTAGGTGGCTCAACCCCACTGAAATGAAGGCTTGGCGTCGCTACATCATCGCCAGTCGCCGCCTACTGGAGGCGCTCGATACCGATCTAGATGCCCATGATTTATCGATGCCAGATTATGAAATTTTGGTTCAACTCAGCGATGCTCCAGATCGCAGTATGAGAATGAGTGAACTAGCAGCCAACGCCTTGTTATCCCGCTCCCGTTTATCTCACCGAATGAAGGTGATGGAGAAAGAGGGCTGGGTTCGCCGAGAGCCATGCCCAGGTGACAAAAGAGGGTACTTCGCGGTGATGACCCCTAAGGGGTGGAAGGCGATCGTTGCCGCCGCACCTGATCATGTTGAAAGTGTTCGTAATCGATTTATGGATCACTTATCAAAGAGTGATCAACAAACGCTGGCTGAAATCTTTGAACGTATTGAGGAGTCTTTGCGTAAAGAAACACTTGAGGAAAAGTAATCAGGTATAAAGATAAAAACTGCATAAAAAAACCCGCCACATAAAGTGGCGGGTTTTTTTAATAAGCTGAAGGGCTTTACTTAGCCTTCTTTGCTGCCTTCTTGCGGCGCTTCTTTGGAGCTGCTGCTGGAGCTGCTGCCTTCTTGCGACGCTTCTTTGGAGCAGCCTTCTTAGCTGCTGCCTTCTTGCGCTTCTTTGGAGCAGCCTTCTTAGCTGCTGCCTTCTTGCGCTTCTTTGGAGCAGCCTTCTTAGCTGCTGCCTTCTTGCGACGCTTTGGAGCTGCCTTCTTTGCAGCTGTCTTCTTAGCTGCCTTCTTGCGCTTTGGAGCAGCCTTCTTTGCTGCTGCCTTCTTGCGGCGCTTCTTTGGTGCTGCTGCTACTGCAGCTGCCTTCTTGCGGCGCTTCTTTGGTGCAGCTGGTGCTGCTGCCTTCTTGCGCTTCTTTGGTGCTGCTTTCTTTGCTGCGGCCACGTACTTCTCCTATCGGAATGGTTCGGATCCGTCACCCAAACCTGTTCGTGGATAAGCGTGACATCAATTGGGCAAAAATGCCAACATTTTGTGAGAAAAAATTTAGTGCGTGTCGCAAATTAATTTTTATATTTTTTTATGCATTTGCGAAAATTTCATCAATTTTTATTTCGCACATCATTTGAAATTGTGAAAATCGCCGAAAATCCCGCAAATCGGTGTCAAGTTATGAATTCTCGCCCTCTGATTGAGGGTTTGAGCGTAATTTTTCCGCCATTTTCTGATTTTCGAGGGCATATTTGTTGGTTCTGATGTCGAATTTTCTAAAATCTGGCAGAAAACTGGCCAGTAATACGACCACAATCACACAAATAATTCCGCCACTAGTTACCGAAATACTTAATGTAGTAACCGCCGCCATTGATGCAGCTCGCATCTGACCGGCCAATGGTCCCAATGAATACGACAGTAATTCGATTCCTGCTAACCGTCCGCGAAGATTGTCGGGGATTGTTTGGTTCCACATCGCCGATCTAAAGAGGGCGCTGATCATGTCGGAGGCCCCAGCCAAGGTTAGAAATAGCAGCACCAGCCATAGGTAATTAGTAGCTCCGGATAACGCGATCGCTACGCCCCATCCAATGGCTGCCCACATAATTGCCCGACCGTAGAAGTGAACATTTTTGGTCCAACCACTAGTCAAGGTAATTGCGATCGATCCAATTGTTCCGGCGGCGTACAACAAACCCAGGGCCCATGGCGCGCCAAGTTGATCTGCCCAAAATGGAATCAACGCCGTTGGCATTGCAAAAAACATCGCCGCTAAGTCAATCAGGTACGTGCCCAGTAAATCCTTTCTACTGAAGGCGTATTTGACCCCATCGATTAACGCTGACAGAGATGGGGCTTCAGCCTCGTGGGAGGGAGGGATCTTTTTCATAAAGGCGATTAAGGCGATTGAGATTACAAAGGTTGCGATATCTGCGGCGTAGCCAACAGCTACTGAATATGTCGAAATTAAAATTCCACCAATTGCAGGTCCCACGATCACTCCGACCTGCCAGCGAAGACTCATTAACGCTGCAGCCGCGGTCATATCTTCATGATCAACTAGCCGGGGTAAAGCGGCCTGCATCGCAGGTTGTCGCAAACCACTGGTGGCGGCAAAGAGGCCAGAGACAATGTAAATCAATAACAAATTGGGCGAATCCATCATCGAATTAATCAGCAGCATTCCGGTGAATAAAAGGCTGAGCGCTTCAGTTACCCAGATCAATTTCTTACGATCTAGTGCATCGGCCAAGACCCCGCCATATAAGCCGAAGATTACAAGCGGGACGATCTCAACTAAGCCGCTGATAGCAACAGCGACATAGGAATCGGTTAACTCTTTGATCTGAAAAGGCACTGCAACGTAGGTGATCATCGAGCCGAAGTACGAGATCAAACCGGCAGCCCACAACAGTGAAAAGTCCTTGGACTTTCTTAAGGGAGCTAGATCAATTGCAAAATTGGCCACACACCAACTCTAGTTCTATATGGCACTAGTTGAAGGTCTGTGCCTCGGTGGGGAAATTGCCTGCACGAACATCATCGGCAAACTCAGTTGTCGCCGCCAACATTTCAGCACGCAGGTTGCGATAGGCCTTTGCCAATTTGGGGGCTTTCTTAGTAATACCCATCAGATCGGTCCACACCAAAACCTGGGCATCGCAATTAACTCCTGCACCAATGCCAACAGTTGGAATTGAAAGGGCGGCGGTAATTCTGGCTGCTAGTTCTGCCGGAACTAATTCAAGAACAATCGCAAAGGCACCAGCTGCTTCAAGGGCAAGGGCGGCTTCAACAATTGCATCTCCATCGGTACGACCCTGGACTCGGTACCCACCTAGTTGATGCATCGATTGTGGGGTCAGACCTAAGTGGCCCATCACCGGAATGCCGCTGGCAACTAACTTTTTAACGGTTTCAATATGTGCACCTTCTAGCTTTACAGCCATCACACCAGACTCTTTGAAAAATCGAATCGATGTGGCAAGGGCTAATTCTGCAGAAGCCTCGTATGAACCAAAGGGCAGATCTGCCACAACCAATGCTCGCTTGGAGCCGCGAACAACGGCGCGGGCCAATGGAATTAACTCATCAACGGTGACAGGGATTGTGTTCGCTTCACCTAAGAAATTGTTGCCGGCGCTGTCGCCAACCAGCAGAACAGGAATGCCCGCCTCATCAAAGATCTCGGCGGTCATCGATTCATAGGCGGTGAGCATCGCCCACTTTTCACCACGCTTTTTTGCGGTGGCAAGATCGACAATAGTGACGCGTCGGTGCACAGCGCCGCCGTAAAGAGATTCCCCATTAATAGGTGTCATTGCTTCCTCTCCTCGAAGCCGCCTGAGCAGTCCCCGGGTACATGGAAAAGGGTACCCCCGTTACACTTGAAAAATGAAGTTGCGCGTGGCGCTGGCCCAAATCAACCCCACAGTTGGAGATCTTGCGGGCAATGCTGGGCTGATCGCAGCGGCGGTTGCAGCGGCACAAGAAGCTAACGCCAATCTGATCGTTTTTCCCGAAATGATTGTGACGGGATATCCAGTTGAAGATTTAGCGTTGCGTCCATCCTTTCAAGCAGCAAGCATCCGTTCTGTTCAAGAGATTGCAGCCTCCATTACAGGCGACATCGTGGCCGTTGTTGGTTACTTGGACCAAGGGCCAAAAAACGCGGTTGCAGTTATTCATGATGGAAAAGTTCGGGCAACATATGTAAAGCGCCACCTACCTAATTACGGTGTCTTTGATGAGTTCCGAAACTTTGTGCCAGGGGATCAAAGCTTGGTCGTACGAATTCACGGAGTCGATGTTGCCGTTGCTATCTGTGAAGATATTTGGCACTCACTTGATTCCATTGCATCACGCACCCCAGGGTTACTGGTAGTTCCCAATGGTTCACCTTTTGAACGCAACAAGGATGATGTGCGATTGGCGCTTGTACAAAAGCGGGCTAAGGAAATTAGCGCCCCTGTTGCCTACGTCAATATGACAGGTGGCCAGGATGATCTGGTCTTTGATGGCGACAGCATTGTGGTGGGTAAGGATGGAACAGTTCTTGCTCGTACCGCGCAGTTTGATGATCAATTAATTGTTGTAGATATTGAATGTGCTGAAGGTGGCGCGCGGCCTGATGTAGTTATTTCCGAAGAGCCGACTTCTTATTCGACCCCTGCAAATTCTTCAATTGCCACACCACTTTCTGATGAGGCTGAAATGTGGCATGCACTTGTTATGGGTCTTCGTGACTACGTAGGTAAAAATGGTTTTAGATCAGTTGTCTTAGGGCTTTCAGGTGGCATTGATTCTGCCTTAGTTGCAGCTATTGCAATTGATGCGCTGGGGGCCAAGCGGGTCAATGGTGTTGCGATGCCAAGTAAGTATTCATCTGGCCATTCAGTAGAAGATGCACAGGCCCTGGCAGATGCCACAGGTATTCATTTCAGAATTACACCAATTGCACCCATGGTGGATGCCTTTATGAACAATGTTGTTTTAAAGGGTTTAGCTGAAGAAAACCTGCAGGCACGTGTTCGCGGAACAACCTTGATGGGAATTTCAAACCAAGAGGGTCACCTAGTTTTGGCAACGGGCAACAAGAGCGAGTTAGCGGTTGGCTACTCAACTTTGTATGGCGATGCAGTTGGTGGCTTTGCTCCTATCAAAGATATTTATAAAACAGATGTCTGGGCCTTGTCTCGCTATCGAAATGCATTAGCTGTTGAACGTGGTGAGACGCCTCCAATTCCTGAGCGCTCAATCACTAAAGAGCCAAGTGCAGAACTTCGTCCAGATCAAAAAGACTCTGATTCGCTGCCGGACTATCCATTGTTGGATCAGGTATTGCGTGCCTATGTTGATGAAGACCATGGTTACGAGGCGCTGTTGGCTGATGGCTTTGATCCCGAATTAGTTCGTCGAGTTATTTCCCTTGTTGATAAGGCTGAGTACAAACGCCGCCAATATCCACCTGGCACCAAGGTTTCAGGCCGAGCCTTTGGAAAAGATCGTCGATTGCCGATGACCTCACGCTGGAATGAGAGCTAGTTGCAAACGCTAGTTGCAAACGATTGGCAACTCGCATTAATAATGTATTTCAGTAGAATTTAGGCATGCGTTCAATCATCAACTGGTTATTTACACGAAACCGTGTTGTTGATTTCTGCCTTTCTACATCCTGCAGCTGCTGATTTTTGATTCACCTCAGCCGCCAACTTAATTTTTAATTCAAACACCAATTTCAGGGAGAATCATGACAACTTTTAATAACATCACCGAAGCTTTTGGAAATACACCTCTTGTTCGCATTAACGCAATCAATGATGGTGCGGCCGGAAATGTGTACGCAAAGCTGGAGTTCTACAACCCAAGCTCATCAGTAAAGGATCGCCTCGGTATTGCAATGATCGATGCCGCCGAAGCAAGTGGCGCATTAAAGCCGGGCGGCACAATTGTTGAAGCAACATCAGGAAATACCGGAATCGCTGTCGCGATGGTTGCAGCTGCCCGCGGATACAAATCAATTTTTACAATGCCAGAGTCGGTATCAAAGGAGCGTCGCAAGCTCATCCGCGCCTTTGGTGCAGAGCTAGTTTTAACTCCAGCGGGCGAAGGTATGAAGGGTGCAGTTGCTGCAGCTGAAAAGCTAGGCGAGTCAGGTGCTGTTCTTGTTCGTCAATTTGAAAATGAGGCGGGCCCTGCAATTCACTACAAGACAACTGGTCCTGAAATCTGGCGCGATCTTGATGGCAAGGTGGATGCATTTGTGTCAGGTATTGGAACTGGCGGAACAATTACTGGAACAGGTCGCTTCTTGAAGGAAAAGAACCCTGCAATCAAGGTATTTGGTGTTGAACCTGCTGCATCGCCAATTTTAAATGGTGGAGCTCCAGGACCACACCCACTACAAGGAATTGGACCAAACTTTATTCCTAACATTTTGGATCGCACTGTGTATGACGAGATCTTGGATGCAACGGCAGAGGATGCTATGAAGTATGCACGTCGCGCAGCTGCTGAAGAAGGAATCCTTGCTGGAATTTCATCAGGTGCAACATTGTGGGCAGCGATCCAAGTTGCAAAGCGTCCTGAGTTTGCAGGCAAGAACATCGCAGTTATTTGCGCATCTGCTGGCGAGCGTTACCTATCAACAGTTCTTTACGAGGATTTGGTTGATTAATTAGTGCCAATCTTTAGCCGCATACTCGAAGATCTCGACAACGCGTTAAGCCATGATCCGGCTGCACGTAATCGTTTAGAGGTCGCTTTGGCATACCCAGGTGTGCATGCGGTATGGGGACATCGAATCTCGCACTTCTTATGGAAGCGTGGTTTGAAGTTAATTGCACGAATTCACTCAAACCTTGTTCGGTCAACAACTGGAATTGAGATCCACCCAGCGGCAACTATTGGTCGACGTTTTTTTATCGACCATGGCATGGGGGTTGTCATTGGGGCAACATCAATTATCGGCGACGATGTGATGCTGTATCACGATGTAACTTTGGGAGCTCGCGGCATTGAACGAGGAAAGCGCCACCCAACTATTGGTAACGATGTAATTATCGGAGCCGGTGCTCGAGTTCTTGGAAATGTGACAGTTGGATCTGGCTCACGCATCAGCGCTAACGCTGTGATTACGAGTGATTTAGCCCCTAAGACCCTGCTGGATAAGGCTGATTTCTTCGTCATTTAAGCCAACTATGGCTAGTTAACATAGCCGTAACCTGCATTTGTAAGAATGCAGCCATGTCAGCAGATACTAATAAGCAGCAGGAGTTCGTCCTTCGTACATTGGAAGAGCGCAACATCCGCTTCATCCGTTTGTGGTTTACGGATGTATTGGGCTTTCTAAAATCTGTTGCAATCGCACCAGCTGAGTTAGAAAATGCTTTTGCTGAAGGTATCGGTTTTGATGGTTCAGCAATTGAAGGATTTGCTCGCGTTACAGAGTCAGATATGTTGGCCAAGCCAGATCCTGCAACATTTTCGATCTTGCCGTGGCGCACCGAAGCTCCGGGTGCTGCTCGTATGTTTTGCGATATCGCAATGCCAGATGGAACTTCATCTCCTGCAGATCCACGAAATGTTTTACGTCGCACCTTAGATAAAGCGGCAAAGATGGGGTACACCTGTTACACCCACCCTGAAATTGAGTTCTTCTTATTTAAGAATCCTCCTGAAGCAGGTGTTGCACCAGTTCCCGTCGATCAAGGCGGCTACTTTGATCACACGCCAGCAGCGGTGGGACATGACTTCCGTCGCCAAGCTATTACTTTGCTAGAAGCTATGGGAATCAGCGTTGAGTTCTCACACCATGAAGGTGCACCAGGACAACAGGAAATTGATCTTCGTTATGCAGATGCATTAACAACTGCAGACAACATCATGACCTTCCGTCATGTGATCAAAGAGGTAGCGATGGACCAGGGCTTCCATGCTTCTTTCATGCCAAAGCCATTTACCGATCATCCAGGTAGCGGAATGCACACCCACGTTTCATTGTTTAAGGGTGAAGATAATGCTTTCTATGACCCAACAGCAGAGTTCAATCTTTCAGCGGTCGGTCGTAGTTTTATTGCGGGTCTAATTAAGCACGCACCTGAAATTACTGCCATCACAAATCAATGGGTTAACTCTTACAAGCGTTTACATGGTGGAGGAGAAGCTCCAGCTTTTGCTAACTGGGGACAAAGCGATCGTGGCGCATTGGTACGAGTACCGATGTACAAGCCAAAGAAGGAAAATTCAACACGTATTGAGTTCCGTTCTCCCGATACAGCGTGTAATCCATACCTTGCATATGCGGTGATGCTTGCTGCAGGGCTGAAAGGCGTTGAAGAAAAGTACATTCTTGAGGATTCAAAGAATCCGGTAGCGCTACCTTCAAATCTCAATGAAGCGATCATTGAAATGGAGAAGAGCCAATTAGTTCGCGAAACCTTGGGCGAGCATGTATTTGAGTATGTATTGCGCAATAAGCGTGCAGAGTGGCTTGATTACAGTCGTCAGGTAAGTGCTTTCGAACTCGATCGTTACTTGCCAGTCCTTTAATACTCGCGTTACCCTTTACCCATGATCAACCGCAGCCTCCTCCTTAGCTGCCGTGGCGGGGCCAAATAACCGGTCCCCTCGCCGCGGGGTTTGTCGTACCGGTTCACCCATGACAAAGCCCGCCCATTAAATTACCAAGGAGCATTACATGAACTTTCCTCACCAAGTACCGTCACAGATGCCTGTGCATCGTTATGCGCCATTTCATCCGGTAGATCTTGCCGATCGCACCTGGCCAAACAAGAAGATTACAAAGGCACCTAAGTGGTGTTCAGTAGATCTTCGCGATGGAAATCAAGCCCTTATCGATCCAATGGATACACCTCGCAAGTTAGCGATGTTCAAACTTCTTGTTGAAATGGGTTACAAAGAGATCGAAGTTGGTTTCCCAAGTGCTAGTCAGACAGATTTTGATTTTGTTCGCAAGATCATCGAAGAGAATTTAATTCCTGATGATGTTGTAATCCAGGTTTTAACGCAGGCTCGCGAGGCGTTAATTGTCCGCACCTTTGAAGCTATCAAGGGTTCAAAGCAAGCGATCGTTCACCTATATAACTCGACTTCTACTTTGCAGCGACGCGTTGTGTTTGGTCTTGATAAAGAGGGCATCAAGAAGATTGCAACAGATGCAGCTCAGATCTGTTTAGACCTGATGGCAACCGTCCCTGAGACCAAGGTGTCATTTGAGTACTCACCTGAGTCATACACAGGTACAGAGCTTGAGTTTGCGGTCGAAGTTTGTAACGCCGTTAATGATGTCTGGAAGCCAACCCCGCAGTGGAAGACGATTATGAACCTTCCGGCAACTGTTGAATTAGCGATGCCAAATGTGTACGCCGATTCAATCGAGTGGATGTGTCGCAACTTAAATAATCGCGACAGCGTAATTGTTTCTCTTCACCCACATAATGATCGAGGCACCGGAGTTGCAGCGGCAGAGCTTGGGTATTTAGCAGGCGCTGATCGCATCGAAGGAACACTTTTTGGAAATGGTGAGCGCACCGGAAATGTATGTCTGGTAACCCTTGGTCTTAACATGGTTACACATGGCATTGACCCACATATTGATTTCTCAAATATCGATGAGGTTCGTCGCACCGTTGAATACGCAAATCAATTACGTGTTCCTGAACGCCACCCTTACGGTGGAGATCTCGTGTTTACCGCTTTCTCTGGCTCACACCAAGATGCAATTAAGAAGGGCTTTGATCATTTAGAACGTGATGCAAAGGCTGCAGGTAAAGAGGTTCGTGATCACACTTGGGCTATCCCTTACTTGCCTATTGATCCATTAGATATTGGTCGCTCATATGAAGCTGTGATTCGTGTGAACTCACAATCAGGTAAGGGCGGCGTTGCTTACTTAATGAAGAATGAGCACCATCTTGATTTACCTCGACGTTTGCAAATTGAATTTTCTAAAAATGTTCAAGCAAAGACAGATGCCGAAGGTGGCGAGGTAAGTGCTGAAGATCTTTGGAACATCTTTGAGGATGAGTACCTACCAACTGAAGGTGCACCGTGGGGACGTTTCCGTCTGAAGGGGTTGTCACAAAGCTCTGTTCTTGGTGAAGATGTTTACCTAACAGTTTCGCTGACAGATCGCGGTCAATTGCATGAACTCAAAGGCCAGGGCAATGGACCAATCGCAGCTTTCTGTAACATCTTGCAGGCATACGGTGTTGATGTTCGAGTACTTGATTACTTCGAGCATGCACTGTCTGCAGGTGGAGATGCATCCGCTGCGGCATATCTTGAGTGCGCAATCGATGGCGATGTCTTCTGGGGCGTCGGAATCGATCCAAACACCACAACAGCCTCATTAAAGGCTGTCGTGTCTGCGATAAACCGCGCAATTCGTTAATTCACACACTACCTTTACCCGTATGAGTTTGTACCGGGATGAGGCAATCGTCCTGCGCACCCAAAAATTAGGTGAAGCCGATCGCATCATCACCATGCTGACCCGTGATCATGGGCGTATCCGTGGCGTGGCAAAAGGTGTGCGACGCACAAAATCTAAGTTTGGTGCACGACTTGAACCTGGCAGCCATGTTGATATTCAGTTGTACACCGGAAAAACCTTTGACACCGTTACTCAAGTGGAAGCGTTGATGAATTACGGAGAAGCGTTAACAGAGGATTACCAGCGCTGGACAATTGCTGCCGCGATCCTGGAAGCTGCCGAACGATTTACTAGTCAAGAAAATGAACCCGCCTTACAAGAGTTTCAATTAGTTGTGGGCGGAATGAAAGCTCTGGCTGAAAATCGTTACGAGCCATTGTTGATTCTGGATGCATTTCTACTGAGGTCACTTGCTGTTGCAGGGTACGCACCATCGATGACGATCTGTTCTCGATGTGAAAAACCTGGACCACATCGTTATTTTTCATTGGTCGGCGGTGGATCAGTGTGTGCAGATTGCCGACCATCAGCATGTGCAACACCAGCACCTGAAACCCTTGAACTTATGGGTGCGCTACTAAGTAGCGACTGGGATTTAGCGTCAGCAAGTGAAGGAAAGTATCGCCGAGAGGCTAGTGGTTTGATTGCAGCTTATTTACAATGGCACCTAGAGCGCGGCTTGCGTTCACTACCAATGGTGGAGCGGGTATGACGATCAAGATTCCTCATCACGTTGCAATCGTTATGGATGGCAATGGACGTTGGGCACAGCAACGAGGCCTACCACGCACCGCAGGTCATGAAGCGGGCGAAGCAGCACTCTTTGATGTTGTAGAAGGCGCAATTGAATACGGCGTTAAAGAGATTAGTGCGTATGCATTTTCTACTGAAAATTGGCGACGTTCACCAGATGAGGTGAAGTTCTTAATGGGCTTTAATCGCGATGTTATTCGTAGACGTCGAGATCAGATGAATGAGATGGGTGTACGCATTAGGTGGGTAGGTCGCCCAAAGCGTTTATGGAGCACTGTGATTAAAGAGCTCGAAGAAGCAGAGGAGCTGACTAAAAAGAACAAAGTACTTACTTTAAACATGTGCGTAAATTACGGCGGACGTTCCGAAATAGTTGATGCTGCAGCTGAACTTGCTCGCGATGTTAAGCGGGGCAAGATTAAGGCCGATGCAATTACTGAAAAGGTGTTTTCTAAGTACCTTGATTCCCCACAAATGAGCGATGTGGATCTTTTCCTGCGCTCATCGGGGGAGCAGCGCACCAGCAACTTCCTGCCATGGCAAAGCGTTTACGCTGAATTTGTATTTATGGATGTGCTGTGGCCAGATGTCACACGCAAAACTTTATGGAAAGCGATAGAGGAATATTCATCAAGAGATAGAAGATTCGGAAAAGCGTAGCGATTCCGAATTGAAGAGCTAGCGGAAAAGCGTAAAAACTAGCACTTCGAACAGATGCCGAAGATTTCCGCTGTATGCCCAACATCTCTAAAGCCATGGTCCTCAGCCATACTTTTGGCCCACTTTTCAATTGCTCCGCCTTCAATTTCAACGGTGTCACCGCAGTTCTTGCACACTAAGTGGTGATGGTGGTGTTCTCCGCATAAGCGATAGATAGCCTCACCATCTTCTCGGCGCAGGAGATCCACAATCTTGTCATTAACCAAAGATTGCAAAGAGCGATAAACAGTTGTTAGACCTATTTTTTCGCCTTCTCGCTGCATCAGTTTGTACACCTCTTGCGCGCTAGCAAAACCACCAGCTCGTTCTAAAGTGCTGAGAACGCGTGGATTAGATCTACTCACCGATGTTTCCAACAATCAGCCACATTGCAACGACACCTGCAATTGTTGCAAGCATTGTTAAGCGAGATGGATGACGAGAGTGGGCCTCGGGCAAGATGTGAGAAGTTGCAAGGTAGATAACAAAACCTGAAAAGGCTGCCAAGTACAAAGCCATGGATTGATCTGAAAATGCGATGTAGCTTCCAAGTGCAGCACCGCTAATGCGCATCACAGCATCTGCGCCTAACAATAAAATCGAAGTCTTGGTCCAATGACCACTCTTAATCAATAATGAAACAGTGTTGAGACCATCGCTAAATGCGTGTGCCAAGATTGCAATAAAGACGGCATAACCCAATGCATCACTAACTTTGAAAGCAAGACCAAGTGCAAGTCCATCTAGAAACACATGTCCTGCCATTGCAGCAGCACCTAGCGTGCCTGCGATGTTGAGCGAGTGTTCGTGATCGTGACCGTAATCGCTATGGGCTGGTTCGTGAGAACCGAATAGCTGCTCAGCAAAGTGAAGTGTTAAAAAGCCGATCACTAATGCGATTGAAACAACGGGGACATTGCCGAAGGTAGAGGTATTCATCTCGAAAACTTCTGGCAATAGATCAAATGCGACAAGGCCCAGAAGAAGTCCGGCCGATAAACCTAGGACTAGGTGAAGACGATCCCTGACTTTGATGGCGATAAAGCCACCAGATGTTGTGGCTAGGGCTGTGAGTGCGGCAAGAGCAATGGCTGTATTCATGGATTGAACCTATCACAAATGAAAATGATTATCATTTCCATCTGGAGCCCACTACGCTCAGCCCATGCTCGCAATCGCTCGATTTTCAACACCCTTGGCTAATGCCTCCCATTTTGAGGCGCAGTTATCGGTTGCCCTCGATGCCTTTTCTGCGTGCGCGGGTTTTGTCAGCGGTGAGTTTGGGCAAAACCTGGATGACACAACTTTGTGGTCACTTGTTACCCATTGGGAAAATGTGGGTTCATATCGCAGAGCGCTCAGCAATCTCAATGTAAAGATGAATGCGATCCCGCTTCTGGCACAAGCTATCGATGAGCCAGGTGCATATGAAAGGCCATACTCAGAGTAAAATTCTCCTACGGAAGTAACACACGTTGCTTTTCGCCGACAGCCAGCCGGATGGGCAAGCCCATGTTTCACCGGCTCTTGAATTCGCCGGATGAGGTAGTGATGGCAACGGACCGTTTAGAAAATATTGTAGGACTAGCAAAGCGTCGTGGGTTTGTTTACCCATCATCTGAAATTTATGGCGGACTTCGCGCATCATGGGATTACGGCCCACTAGGAGTCGAGCTCAAGAACAATGTAAAACGCCAATGGTGGAAGTCCATGGTTATGGGCCGCGAAGATGTTGTCGGCCTTGATTCATGTGTGATCTTGGCAAAGGAAGTGTGGGAAGCATCGGGACACGTTGCAACATTTAGTGATCCACTCACTGAGTGCACCGCTTGTCACAAGCGTTACCGTGCAGATCACCTTGAAGAAGCGTACGAGGTAAAGCACAAGAAGAAGCCTGAATCCTTAACTGACATTAACTGCCCTGCATGCGGAAACAAGGGACAGTTCACAACACCAAAGCAGTTCAGTGGATTGCTTAAGACTTTTCTAGGACCTGTTGAAGATGAATCAGGTCTTGCATATTTGCGACCAGAAACAGCGCAAGGAATCTTTATTAACTTTGATCAGGTAATGACGACATCTCGCAAGAAGCCACCATTTGGTATCGGCCAAATTGGTAAATCTTTCCGTAATGAAATTACACCTGGAAACTTCATCTTCCGCACACGTGAATTTGAGCAGATGGAGATGGAGTTTTTCGTTGTTCCTGGAAGCGATGAAGAATGGCACCAGTACTGGATCGACACACGCCTTGCTTGGTATGTAGATCTTGGTATCAACCCAGATCGTTTGCGTATTTACGATCATCCAAAAGAGAAGCTGTCACACTATTCAAAGCGCACAGCAGATATTGAATACAAGTTTGAATTCGCCGGAACTGAATGGGGCGAGCTCGAAGGTATTGCTAACCGTACAGATTTCGATCTGAAAGCCCACTCAGCTGCATCAGGTAAGGATCTTTCTTACTTTGATCAAGAAAAGGGTGAGCGTTGGACTCCTTATGTAATTGAGCCTGCGGCAGGTGTAGATCGTTGCACCCTGACCTTCTTGATGGATGCGTTCACTGAAGATGAAGCGCCAAATAGCAAGGGCGAGATGGAAAAGCGAGCAGTGCTAAAGCTTGATCATCGCTTAGCACCAATTAAGGCTGCGGTTTTGCCGTTGTCACGTAACGCAGACCTTTCACCAAAGGCCCGTGATCTTGCTACACAACTTCGCAAGAACTGGAACATTGATTTTGATGATGCAGGTGCAATCGGACGTCGTTATCGTCGCCAAGATGAGATCGGTACTCCATATTGCATCACCGTTGACTTCGAGACACTTGAAGATAATGCGGTAACAATTCGCGATCGCGACACAATGGCGCAAGAGCGCATCGGCCTGGATCAGGTCGAGGCATGGTTAGCACCTCGTTTACTAGGTTGCTAAAGCCACTCTTACTTCCACTAGCAAGCGGTGATCATTTCATTGATCCGCCGGTTGTTCTCGCACCCATGGCCGGAATTACCAACGCACCATTTCGCACGCTCTGTCGCGAACAAGGCGCAGGTTTATTTGTTTCCGAAATGGTTACCGCACGAGCGTTAATTGAAAGACGACCAGAGACATTGCGAATGATTGTTCCTGGTAAAGATGAGTGGCCACGTTCAGTTCAGTTGTACAGCGTTGATCCAACAACGATGCGAGCTGCTGTAACAATGATTGGTAAGGAAAACCTTGCCGACCATATCGATATGAACTTTGGTTGCCCGGTACCTAAGGTGACTCGTAAGGGCGGGGGAGCAGCGCTTCCATTTAAGCGCAGGCTATTTACAAATATTGTGGGTGCTGCTGTTGAAGCTGCAAAACCATTTGGAATTCCAGTAACAGTAAAGATGCGCATTGGTATCGACAGCGATCATGAAACCTATCTAGAGGCAGCGCAATCTGCCGCTGATTTGGGAGTTGCCTGGGTTGCGCTGCATGCCCGAACCGCTGCGCAGATGTATGAAGGAAAAGCCGATTGGTCTGCAATCGCACGCCTAGTTGAGCACTTAAAGCCAACAGGAGTACCTGTTTTAGGCAATGGCGATATTTGGTCTGGCAGCGATGCGGTATCGATGGTGGAGCAAAGCGGATGTGCAGGAGTTGTAGTTGGTCGTGGCTGTTTAGGACGTCCGTGGTTATTTACCGATCTTGTGTCAGCCCTTAAAGGTGAAGGCAAACAAATTACGCCAACTTTGCATGAAGTCCGCGAAGTTATGTTCCGTCATGCAAATCTCATAGTTGAGTACTTAGAATCTGAAGATCGCGGAATGCGCGATATGCGAAAGCACATGGCCTGGTATCTCAAGGGTTTCCGTGTTCCACGCGAGATTCGTCATGATCTAGGAATGGTTTCTTCTCTGCAAGAGATGCGTAATCTTCTGGATCAATTAGAGGATCAGCCATACCCAACTGAGGTTGGAGAAAAACCACGTGGTCGTACAAGTCATGGTCGCCCACCAACATTGCCTGATGGTTGGCTCAATGATCCCGATGAGCTAGTTCATGTTGAACTAGAGGATGCGTTTTCGGGCGGATAAGTGTTTCTCTTTAGATGGATTCGTCGCACAATTACCGTCATTGTGATTCTTGCCTTAATTGGTCCTGCCTACGGAATTTCGCAGGTATGGAGAGCTGCAAATAATCCTGTGGTGCGACAAGCTGATGTGATTGTTGTTTTAGGAACAGCGCAGCTCAATGGAAAACCTGGCGATGCACTTGAAGCCCGTTTGGTTGAAGCGCAACGAATTTACAAACTTGGATATGCGCCATCAATCATTACTGTGGGTGCAGGTGCTCCTGGTGATCGCACAACTGAAGCGGCCTCCGGAAAGTATTGGCTACGCAATAACGGCGTTCCTTCCAAGAAAATCACTGCAGTTGCAGAAGGTCGTGACACATTAGCAAGTACTAAAGCTTATGCAGCGGTCATGAAAAAGCGTTACGTCAGTGATGTCATTATTGTTACCGATCCTTTTCACTGCGCACGTGCAATAAAGATGGCTAATGATCAAGGAGTTCTAGGAACCTGTTCACCAGTTCAAACAGGGCCAAATACCCTTGATAACAGCGGATATCGCTATCTTCTGCGTGAAGCGGCAGCGTATTTGGCCTACATCACCGTTGGACGACGAGGCATTCATGTAAGTGATCACTTACCAGGTGCAGACATTGTTACTAAGGTACTTCCGTGAGCTACACCAACCATGATCAAGAACGGTTTCTCGATGAACCTGCCAAGCGTGCAGGTAGAACCGAGTTCATGCGTGATCGTGCGCGAGTAATTCACTCAGCATCACTGCGACGTCTTGCTGCAAAAACACAGGTTGCAGTCCCATGGGAAAATGACTTTCAACGTACTCGACTTTCACACTCTTTGGAGTGTGCTCAAATTGGCCGCGAACTTGGAGAATCGCTGGGTGCAGATCCTGATCTTCAAGACACCGCATGTTTGTCACATGACTTAGGTCATCCACCTTTTGGTCATAATGGTGAAGAAGCACTCGCCGAGATCTCTAAAGATTTTGGTGGCTTTGAAGGTAACGCTCAAAGTTTTAGATTGTTAGTTCGACTTGAAGCAAAGACAGTCGATGCTGATGGAAAGAGTATTGGACTTAATTTAACTCGGGCATCTTTAGATGGTGCGACCAAGTACCCATGGCCTAGATCTGAAAATCCTCGCAAGTTTGGTGTCTATGACGATGATGTTGAGATCTTTACATGGATGAGAAAAGAGGCACCAGTTGGCAAGAAGTGTATTGAAGCCCAGATCATGGATTGGTCTGATGATTGCGCTTACTCTGTTCATGATCTAGAGGATGCAATCTTTGCAGGACAGGTTTCGGTAAAGAACTTCAGTAATGATTTTTCACAGTTGTATTCAGTAATGACGAAGGATTATAAGAGCGATGCAACTGAACAAGAGGCCATTGATGCTCATGCCCGTTTGTCATCATTGTCTGCTTGGCCGCATTACTACGATGGAAGCCACAGAAGCCTTGCCCGACTTAAGGATTCAACGAGCCAGTTAATCGGACGCTTTGTTTTAGCGGCCGAGCTTGAAACTCGCAAGGTTCATGGAGATGGACCCCTTTCTCGTTACAGCGCTGATTTAGTGATTCCACGTGAGCAAAAGATCGAAGTAGATTTCCTCAAGGCGATTGCCGGGCATTACTTAATTAATGCTGCACACTCGCAAGATCGCTATGCAAAGCAACATGTCATTATCAAAGAGCTTGTTGAGATGTTGCTCAAGCACCCACACGAGATGGACTCCTTTTTCCAAAAGCCTTGGAATGAGGCCTCCGATGAAACCGCCAAAATGCGCGTGATTATCGATCAAGTTGCCGCGCTAACTGACCCTGGCGCATACGCCCTTCATGCACGCTTACTAGCGAATCGGTAAGGTGAGGGTATGAGCGGTCGCATTAAGGAAGAGGATGTTGCATACATCCGCGACCGTGCACCCATCGATGAGGTTGTTGCAGATTACGTTCAATTAAAAAATGCTGGCGGCGGTCAGAAAAAGGGTTTATGTCCATTTCATGATGAAAAATCACCGTCATTTCACGTAACACCAAGCAAGGGATACTTTCATTGCTTCGGTTGCCAAACCGGTGGCGATGTCATCGCATTTTTAATGAAGATCGATCATTTAACTTTCACCGAAACAATTGAACGTTTGGCAGATCGCATCGGCTACACCCTGCGATATGAAGAAGGAAACTCCGCCGCATCAGGACCCGTTGTTACATCTGGTACTCGCAACCGTTTAATCGCAGCCCATGCAGAGGCTGCAAAGTTTTATCAAGAGCAGCTCAACACTTCTCCTAATGCAGCACATGGTCGGGATCTATTAACTAAACGTGGCTTTGATAAAGCCGCCTGCCAACAGTTTGGTGTTGGGTACTCACCCGATGAATGGGATGGATTAACAAAGCATCTGCGTGGTTTGGGATACTCAATTGATGAGTTAGAGCTGGCTGGTTTATCCAAGATGGGTCAACGCGGACCAATTGATAAGTTCCGCAATCGGTTGATGTGGCCAATTAAAGATATCTCTGGCGACATCGTCGGATTTGGTGCTCGAAAGTTAGCAAGTGATGAAGAGGATCAAGGTCCTAAGTATTTAAATACCTCGGAAACCCCGATTTATAAGAAGAGTCAGGTTCTTTACGGCCTAGATGTAGCTAAAAAAGAGATTGCCAAGAAGCGCCAGGCGGTCATTGTTGAGGGGTACACCGATGTCATGGCTGCCCACCTTGCAGGAATTACAACCGCGGTTGCAACATGTGGAACCGCCTTTGGTGCAGACCACATCAGAATTTTGCGTCGTCTCTTGATGGATGATGATTCATTCCGCGGCGAAGTTATCTTTACCTTTGATGGAGATGCTGCAGGTCAAAAGGCTGCGCTTCGTGCATTTAGCGAGGATCAAAAGTTTGTAACGCAAACCTTTGTTGCTGTTGAACCAGATGGTTTAGATCCATGTGAACTACGCCAAGAAAAGGGTGATCTGGCACTTCGCGATTTGATCGCTCGCCGAGTTCCACTTTTTGAGTTTGCTATCCGTGCAGAGCTTGCACATCATAAATTAGATACCGCCGAAGGTCGCGTCAATGCATTAAATGCTGCAGCACCATTGGTTGCGCAGATTCGAGATAAATCATTGCGACCTGAGTACACACGTTTGTTAGCAGGGTGGTTAGGTGTCGAGGTTGAGATAGTTACACGCGCAGTTGCACAAGGTGCCAAAGCTGCTCCACAACAATCTGGCCAACAAGTTGAAGAAGTACCGGCACAATCAAACTTCAGACCAGATCCCAACGAGGCTCGATTGATTTTAGAACGTGAAGTTCTTAAGTCTCGTTTGCAAGAGCCACAACTTTTTGATGGTGATCTGTGGAGTTCAATCGAGCCGGGCGCATTTACACACCCTGCTTACAGCGCCATGCGCACTGCGATTGATGCACACCAGAAGATTTCACCAGAGGTAATCAACGATGAAAACTTACGAGCGCTGTTTACTGAACTAACTGTCGAACCAATCCGCGCCGATGGAAAGCCAACTCAGCTCTACGTTGCAAGCATTGTTGCTCGGCTGCGTGAGGTAGCAATTTCACGTTCTATCGCCGATCTCAAATCATCACTGCAGCGCCTCAATCCTGTAGAAAATGAGATTGAGTACAACGCCGCCTTTGCCCAGTTAGTGGCCCTCGAAAGTGCCCGTCGCTCGCTGCATGATCTGGCGCTCGGAAGCCTTTAAGCAACCCTCTAATTTTTGCCCTTCAGCGTGTGTGCGCTAGAGTTTGCGCTTGCACGCCTAATCCCTGATAGCTCAACGGCAGAGCAGTCGACTGTTAATCGACAGGTTCTTGGTTCGAATCCAAGTCAGGGAGCATATGAAACTCACACGCCGATCCGCTCTTCGCATGGCTTTGGCCGGCGTTGCAACATCACTTGTTGGAAGCAGAGCACAGGCTGCCAGCGCTCAAATCATCCGACTCACCAAAATCAAGGTCGGCGGAACCTATCAATTCCAATTACCAAATGGTGCTCCTGCGCTCTTGTTTCGTACAAAGACAGGTGTCTTTGCATATCAAACTATTTGCACCCACCAAGGTGGATTAACCAAGTACTTCAGCCCAAAAAAGTTATTGGTGTGTTCAGTGCACAACGCAAGCTTTGATCCATTTAAAAAGGGCGCAGTTGTGACAGGTCCTGCGGTAGATCCACTTCCAACTGTGAAGGTTGCAGTAAAGAGCGGCTGGGTAGTTTTAGCTTAGATTTACAAAAATAGTCGTGGCGATAAACTCAATTAGAGATAAGATTTTCACATGGCACTATTTCAACTTAATGTAGCAATCCCAGATCGCCCGGGTTCACTTGGATTATTGGCTTCTGCAATTGGAGCAGCTGGTGGAGATATTCGTGCGCTCGCAGTTGTGAAATCTGAAGATGGTCGTGGTTACGATGACATCACTGTTGCTGTGCCAGGAAGCGATCCAACCGATTTGCTCAATGTATTAGGTGCAATCGGTGGGGTAGAAGTTCTTTCAATTACCCCTTTGTAATCAGCGTCGAGAAAGTAGCTCTGCGCCTTGACTTGGCAAAGAGGTAAAGAAGCGTGGAGCTTTAAATCCTTTTTGTGAAAATGCTTTTTCTATCGCTTTAATTGTTTCAGTAGTTTTTGAAGCCTGAATCAATGCGATAGCGCTTCCACCAAATCCTCCACCTACCATTCGCGAACCTAAGGCACCTGCAGCAAGTGCTGCATCGACCGCGGTATCTAATTCGGGGCAAGAAACGGTGTAATCATCACGCAAAGAGATGTGCGATTGGTTGATCAACTGACCTACCTTTTCAAAATCGGAGGCACTCAACGCGTCGACACAATCCAATACCCGCTTCATTTCAGTAACAGCGTGACGAACACGAATGAACTCTGTTTCAGTAAGTAAAGCAGCAGATTCTTGTAGCTTTTCTAGTGTTAATTCGCGCAGCGAGGTAATGCCGAGCTTTGCAACCGCTGATTCACAGGATGCACGACGTTCTGCATATCCACCATCAGTCAAAGCGTGATGGGCCTGGGTATCAATGATCAGTAGTTCTAAACCGCTGGATGCAACATCAAATGGAATGTTCTTGGTAGAAAGATCCCGGCAATCTAGAAGTAACGCTGATCCTTGTGTCGCCATCAAAGAAACAGATTGATCCATGATTCCGCATGGAACTCCCACATATTGATTCTCAGCTTTTTGAGTTAAACGGGCTAACTCTTCAAGATTAAATCCCAAATCAAAGAGGTGGTTCATCGCAGTTGCAACTGAGCACTCAAGGGCGGCAGATGATGACAAGCCAGCACCTAGTGGAACATGGCCATCGATCATGAGATCCACACCAGATTTAACTCCCATAGACCACAAGACGCCCAGGGCGTAACGCTCCCATTCACCCTTGAGCCCAGGCTTAACCTGATTGATATCAACTGTTACCACCTTGTTTCTGCGTTGAGCAGATGCGATACGAACCGTTGAGTCACTGCGTTTTCTGGCGGCAACTAGAGTTCGATCTTTAATTGCAAAGGGCAGAACAAAACCATCGCTGTAATCAATGTGTTCGCCGATCAGATTTACACGACCAGGTGCTGCGGCAACTAAATCGGGCTCTTCACCAAAGGTCTCTAAAAACTTTTCTTCAATCCTGCTCATGATTAAGCCATTGATTTAAGGGTATCGGCGACCATTGTTGTCATATCTCGGGTTGGTTCCCACGCAAGCATTCGCTTGGCCTTTGAAATATCTGCGATGAGTACCGCTGGATCTCCAGCTCGACGTGGTGAGTCAACAAATGGAATCTGATGACCGATGGCATCGCTTGCAGCTTTTACTACTTCGCGAACCGAGTAACCAGAACCACTACCCAAGTTGTAAATTTCATGTCCTGCTGCGCCTAAAGAGTTCAGCGCCTTTATATGCGCATCAATTAAATCAATCACATGAACATAATCTCGAATGCAGGTGCCGTCAGCTGTGGGCCAATCTGTACCAAAAATCTTTACTGGGTTTGCTTGCGTGCTGCGCAAAACATTTGGAATCAAGTGAGTCTCGGGGTTGTGGCGTTCTGCGAGCCAGCCACGATCTGCTTTCAGAGCACCAGCTACGTTGAAGTAACGCAGTGAGGCCGCAGAGATTCCATTCTCTGATGCTTCCTTAGTAATCATGTGATCAATCGCCAACTTTGTTGCACCATAGGGGTTTGTTGGGTTGGTTTCTGAGGTTTCAAGGATTGGAACAACCTTTGGTTCACCGTAAGTTGCAGCAGATGATGAAAATACGATCTTTGTAATTGATTGCTTGCGCATTTCATCTAGCAAAATTCGGGTTCCATCAACATTGACCGAGTGATACAAATCTGGCTTTTCAACTGATTCGCCAACAAGGGATTTACCAGCAAAGTGCATGACCGCGTCACATCCAGTTAGGGCATCGGCAACCTCAGCGGAATTGAGCAGTGATCCTTGTATGAAACGCACACCCGCTGGCACAGTGTCGGCATGCCCCATGCTGCAATCATCAAGAATTGAAATCTCAAAGCCTTGACCAAGCAAAATCTCAACAGCGGTAGATCCGATATAGCCAGTTCCACCAGTGACTAGTACTCGCATTACAAAACCACTTCGCGAAGTTGTGCAGCAGATTGCTCTGGTCGCATATCCATAATGAAAGCACCCATTGCTGACTCAGATCCTGCTAAGTACTTTAACTTTCCTGGTGCACGTCGAACACTTGTAATCTGCCAATGTAGGCGCAGTAGATCTCTTCCGACACGAACCGGTGCTTGATGCCAAGCGGCGATATATGCCATTTCAATTCCAAATACGCCATCTAAACGTCGAGTTACTTCAAGTGCGATTTCAGGGAATGCATCCCGATCTAAATCGGTAAGTTCAGTTAAATCTGCAACCGGGTTCAGAGGCGTGACATGAATTTCAAATGGGTAGCGGGCGGCGTAAGGTACATAAGCAACCCAACGATCATTGCGGGCAACGATTCGTTCTTCATCCAAAAGCTCGCGTGCAACGATCTCGTCAAAGAGAACCTTGCCAGTTTCCTCGTGGTACTTACTTGCCGCTGCCAGCATTTTCTCTACACGTGGAGGCAGGTAGGAGTACGCATAAATCTGTCCATGAGGATGAGAAAGGGTTACGCCGATTTCTTCACCACGATTTTCAAATGGTGCGATGTGCTGAATAAAGCTTTCCTTTGATAACTCAGCGGTTCTATCAATCCACGCCTCTAGCAAAACTCGAACACGCTGGGCAGATAAATCCTTAAATGCATTTCCATGTTCTGCGGTAAAACAAATTACTTCACACTTTCCAGCTGCAGTTCCTAAATCGGTATCTGGGCCGACAATGTCAGGAAGCGCCCAATCTCCAACTGGTGGTCGCAACGAAGGGGAGCGGTTATCAAAGACAACAACTTCAAAATCTGATTCAGGAATCTCAGTTAAAAGCTCACCCGTAGTTGGGCACAGAGGGCACAACTCTTTAGGTGGCAAAAAGATTCGCCCCTGTCGGTGAGCTGCCATTGCGATCCACTCATTGACCAATGGATCTAAGCGAAGTTCACCAATTCCAGGTTGTTCCTCTTGAGGGCGAACATCGAGAGCGTTACGCGCTTGGCCAGCGGTGTCGTAATAACGAATTGTTCGGCCATCTGCCATCTGGCGATCATTTCTGGTGACGCCGGCGTTAAGTTTTTTACTCTCGCTCATAGTGTCGTTACTCTACCTTTGTGAGCAAGCAATCTGCACTATTGAGCGCCCCTACATCTGCCTTGTTACTTGAAGTAGTAGATGGAGCGCTCATCATTCAACACTGGGGAGCACCTCTGCAGGGAGAGCTCGCATCGGTGCAAACAGCAATTCGCCCATCAATTGCAAACAGCTCGTGGGATGTTCCTCAATTTCCAGGAATTATGCGTGAAAGCTCTCGAGGATTTTTAGGACGTCCAACTTTGTCAGGACATCGCCAAGGAAAGGCGTGGTCAACAAAGTTTGAGGTAACAGATTTTCATCACAACACTAATCATGTCGCAGTTACCTTGCGAGATTTTCATGCCGAATTAGAGCTTGTCATTACCTTTGATCTCGATGCACACGGAGTCTTGACCCAAAAGAGTTCAGTGAAGAACATTGGATCAACTAATTACTCCCTCAACGAATACATCCATTGGCTTCCACTTCCAAAGGAAGCAACACAAACCTTAGATTTTGCAGGTCGTTGGTCAAATGAGCGAAACCCGCAGAGAAAAGATATCGCCACTGGTACCTGGGTTCGCGAATCTCGTGAAGGCCGTAGCGGACACAACTTCTCGATTGCAGATATTGCATTAACTCCGCAAACTTCATTCCAATTCGGAAATGCTTGGGCGACAAGTATTGCTTGGAGCGGAAATTCACATTACTTAGTTGAAAAACTCTTTGATGGTTCAGTCTCTATTGGTGCAGGAGAGTTGTTACTTCCTGGCGAATTAACTCTTGCTGCAGGAGAAAGTTATGAAGCACCTGCACTTATTTCTGTTTTCTCATCTGAAGGTTTAGATGGCGTTAGCACCGCGTATCACTCACATCTTCGTGCACGTCCAATGCATCCACAACGCCCACGCCCATTAACCCTCAATATGTGGGAAGCGCTGTACTTCGATCACAATGAAGAAAAGATCAAAGCGCTGATCGATGTTGCAGCTGAAATCGGCATCGAACGGGTAGTTCTGGATGATGGTTGGTTCCACTCACGCCGAGATGATCGAGCCGGTCTTGGTGACTGGGTCATCGATCCTGCTGTTTGGCCTAATGGTTTGTCACCCATCATTAAGTACATCAATGACAAAGGAATTGAGTTTGGTTTGTGGTTTGAAGGAGAGATGGTTAATCCTGATTCAGATCTTTACCGCGCTCATCCTGAATGGATTTTGCATGAAGGAGATCGAGTTCCTCCGCTCTGGAGACATCAATTAGTTTTGGATTTAGGACATGAGGGCGCCTTCATTCATGTCTTGGAGCAAACTTCTGCCGTGCTTTCAGCACATAACATCGCTTATATAAAGTGGGATCACAACCGTGTACTTGTCGATGCTGGCCATCTTGGTCAAGCAGGAGTTCACCGCCAAACACAAGCTATTTATCGATTGTTTGCAGAGCTCAAGAAGCGTCACGCCGGTTTAGAGATTGAATCCTGTGCATCAGGTGGTGCACGTATTGATCTTGGAGTAATTGACTTAGTAGATCGTTTCTGGACTAGTGATAACAACGATGCACTTGAGCGCCAAACAATTCAACGTTGGACAGCACAAGTAATTCCACCAGAATTACTTGGTACCCACATTGGTCCAACTCATGGACATCAAACGGGGCGCACCCTTGAATTATCAATGCGTGCTGCTACTGCTCTATTTGGTCACGCCGGTATTGAATGGAATATCACCGAAGCAACTGAGCAAGAGCGTAAACACCTTGCAACCTGGGCTAAGTACTACAAGGAAAATAGAGGGCTGTTGCATACCGGCAAGATGGTTCGTGTTGATTACCCAGAAGCACATGCCTACCTTCATGGTGTAACAGCACATGATCGTTCACGCGCAATCTTTGCTTATGTTCAATTAACACCAAATGTTGCTATTCATCCATCACCACTAAAGTTTCCTGGTTTAGATCAATCAGCAAGCTACACGGTTAAAGCGGTGTTCCCTGCGGGTAAGCCACGATTCATGTTGATTACTCCACCTGAATGGATGAGCGGAGTTACTCTTTCAGGATCTGCACTTGCATCAATTGGTGTAACTGCGCCAATACTTGCGCCAGCAAACGCCTTCTTGATTGAGATTACGAAAGCTTAATCAATCCAGTTCAAGGTTCGCTCAACAGCTTTCTTCCAGCCGGCGTAACCAACTGTTCGTTGCTGTTCAGTACTAGTAGCGCTCCAACGCCTAGATTGTTGCCACTGTTTTCTAACCTCATCAGTTGATGACCAGAATCCAACTGCAAGACCTGCTGCATAGGCGGCACCAAGAGCTGTTGTTTCACCAATTAATGGGCGGGTGATATCAATTCCCATTACATCGGCCTGCATCTGCATACATAAAGAGTTAGCGGTAATTCCACCATCTACACGCATTTCTTTCATGGGCACCCCACTATCTGCAACCATCGCATCCATAACATCGCGGGTTTGGTAACAGATCGCCTCAAGTGCTGCTCGTGCAAGGTGGGCCTTGGTTGCAGCCCGTGTTAAACCAACAATTACTCCACGTGCATCACTTCGCCAGTACGGTGCAAATAATCCTGAAAAGGCTGGAACAAAGTAGACGCCAGCGGTATCTGCCACAGATGAAGCAAGCGCTTCAGTTTCAGCCGCGTTTGAGATGATTCCTAATTGATCGCGTAACCACTGAATCGCAGAGCCTGTTACAGCAACCGATCCTTCTAAGGCGTAATGCGCAGGTTGATCACCTAACTTGAAACATACAGTTGTTAATAGACCATTTTTCGATCTAACAATCGCTGTTCCAGTATTGAGAAGTGCAAAGTTACCGGTGCCATATGTGGTTTTTGATTCACCACGTTCAAAACAGACCTGGCCAACCATTGCAGATTGCTGATCTCCCAAAATTCCTGCAATTGGAATCGCTGTTCCAAATGGTCCATGGGGATCGGTCATTGCATAAATTTCAGATGAGGATTTGATATCAGGTAAAGCAGAACGAGAAACTCCAAAGATCGTAAGCAACTCTTCATCCCAATCAAGGGTTTCTAAGTTCATCAAAAGGGTGCGGCTTGCATTAGTCACATCAGTTGCATGAACTCCGCCGCGAACTCCACCAGACAGATTCCAGAGCAACCAGGAATCAATAGTTCCGAAACGGGCGTTCTCACCCTTTGCTGCTGGAACATGGGATAGAAACCAGTTCATCTTGCTTCCGGCAAAGTACGGAGCGATCGTTAAACCGGTTTTGTGCCGAATTGTGCTCTGTTGTTCTTGGGTCAAAGTTGAAAGGAAATCTGTTGTACGAGTGTCCTGCCACACAATTGCATTGCTCAGGGGCTGGCCTGTCGTTACATCCCAGACAACGGTGGTTTCACGTTGATTGGTTAAACCAATTGCCGCTAAATCTGAGCCCAAGATATTGGCTTGCTTTAACGCTCCTGCGATGACTTCTTGCACCCGCTCCCAAATTTCAGCGGCATCATGTTCCACCCAACCAGCCTGAGGCAGGATCTGACGATGTTCTAGTTGGTGTTGTCCAACCACTTGACCCGAGTGATCAAAGATCATAAAACGAGTACTACTGGTTCCTTGATCCAAGCTGCCGATATAAGCCACGATGCACAAAACCTCTCGCTGTAAGTTAGTCTTAGAGTACTCAGTCGTAACGGAGATTCAACGCATATGTTCTTGTCGCAACTTGGCCCAGACCAGCGTGACTCTGCGATCTCACAATTAGCCACCGAAAATTTCGACATTGTGGTCATTGGCGGGGGAGTTACCGGTGTTGGTGCCGCCCTTGATGCGGCATCTCGAGGACTGAAAGTTGCTTTGATTGATTCTCAAGATATTGCATCTGGAACATCGAGCCGATCTAGCAAGTTAATCCATGGCGGTCTTCGTTACCTAGAACAGTATGACTTCAAACTTGTTCGTGAAGCGTTGCATGAACGCGAGCTCATGGTTTCAACCTTGTGTCCTCATCTTGTAAAGCCGGTTGGTTTTCTCTTTCCTTTAACTGAAAAGTTTAAAGAGCGCACATATGTTGGCGCAGGTCTTGCTCTGTACGATGCTCTTCGCGGATTCCAACGTGCATTGCCATGGCACAAACACTTAAGCCAAAAGCAGATTAATGAGATCGCACCATCGCTGCGCCATGACATTGTTACTGGTGCGATTAAGTACTTTGATGCACAAGTTGATGATGCAAGGCACACAATGTCAGTTGCACGGACAGCTTCCCGTCACGGTGCAATTATCGCTACACGTGTAGCTGCAGAGTCTTTGATTCGTGAAGGCAAGCGTGTTGTTGGTGTTAACGCCCGTGATCTTGAATCCGGAAAGAAGATTGCAATAAAGGCCGGAGCCACAATTATGTGTGCAGGTATCTGGAGTGATGAGCTTCATGAAAAGTTTGAGTTAAAAGCCGGCTATGGCGTAACCATGAGCAAGGGCGTGCACATTGTGCTGCCAGGTTCTGCGATTAAATCTGATGCAGGAATCATCTTAAAGACAGCGGTTTCTGTGCTGTTCTTAATTCCTTGGGGAGACAAGTGGATTGTTGGAACAACAGATACTCCATACGATGGAGATCGCGCTGAACCGTACGCTTCACGTGAGGATGTTCAGTACATCTTGGATCAAGCAAACCGCGTTCTAGAGCCAAAGTTAATGGCTGAAGAGATTATTGGTGTGTACGCAGGTTTGCGTCCATTGGTAGCAAATATAAAGAGTGCAACAACAACAAAGCTTTCTCGTGAGCACACAGTTGATCGTCCTGCGCCAGGTTTTGTTTCCATCGCCGGAGGAAAGTACACAACCTATCGAGTCATGGGTAAGGATGCGGTAGATCGGGCAGTTATTGAACTTCGTCGTATTACTCAAGACTCTGTTACTGAAAAACTTCCACTCGTTGGAGCAGATGGATACTTTGCTTTGGAACAACAAAAAGAGCGCATCGCCCAGGAATCTGGTCTAGATGTCGAGACTGTTACCCACCTGCTTAATCGCTATGGCTCGCTGATTAGCGAAATTCTTGAGCTCATTGCGCAAGAGCCAAAGCTTGCCAAGAAGTTAGATGCAGATCTTCCGTACATCAAAGCCGAGATTGTTTACGCAGCAACTCATGAAGGTGCGCGCACTGTTGATGATGTTATTTCTCGCCGTACACGGTTGGCTTTTGAAGCTGAAGGTCATGGCGTACATCTTGCAGATGAGGTTGGCGCATTGATTGCACCCGTTCTTGGATGGAGTGCGAAGGAGCGTAAAGAATCAATTGCAGCGTACGAAGAGCTTGTAGATCGAGAACTAGCAGCGTTAGATGAGCTACTTGAGGCTAATTCTTAATCTGTCCTCTGCACCCATCGGTTGTTGGCTTCTTAGTTGCAGTAGGTGATGGTGTTGGTTTCGGGGTTGGTGTTGGCCCCTGAAGCACTTCAAAGGTAACTGGAAAAGTAGATTCTGCATGGGTTCCGGAAATATCTTGGAATAAAACCTTACCGATGTAACTTCCAGCAGGAACTCCCTTAAGGGCTAAGGTCCACACTCCACTTGTTTCACGCAAAATTGTTTGAGTTGGTTTTTCTGCAGGCTGTGTAGTTTTATCAAATACCAGCTTCACATTTCCAGTTACAACAGGCGATCCACTTGGTCGTACGACATTGACCTTAAAGGTAACTAATTTGTTGGTGGTACTTGCCGATTGATTCACCACAGTCAAAACCGTTGGCTCTTGTTGTGGCATTAGATCAACTAGAGAAGGTGTCCAGCTTCCCTTTGCTAACGCTAGGAAAGAAGAAGGCGTCCCTCTGAAAACATTGAGATCTAATCGATTGCCAGGTACTCCGTACTTAGGGGCGATACCGCAGGAGGAGTATTGCCACACAGTCCATTGCGAATCACAGTTAGCGCCAGTCCATGAATGAACATAGCAACCACCATTTTTTAATCCAGGTTGGTTTATTGGATTTGCTGGATCAATCGCATATTGAGCAAGCCACAATGGATATTGGGCAAGTTCGGGTGTGCGAGTCATCGAGCTTTCAAGAAAGTTGGCATATGAATAAAGGATCGGAGTGCGACCCGTTTTTTCCTTGAGCGATGCCAAGAAAGTTGTTGCCCACAAAGTTACCGCACTTCGTGTTGCATACTTTTGGCAAGCACCCGAAGATGAATACCGAACACACTTATTTTCAAGATCTAATGCATATGGCAAATCTCGATCTGAGTACCCACCCATAGACGCTAATCGCCACACCACTTTTTGAGCTTGTGCCAGGGCATCCTTCTTAACATCTTCGGGATCGGTTACATCTGGCAATACCGCGTAGTGATAAAAACCTGTATAGATTCCTGCAGCTTGCGCAGCATGATGATCCATCGCTGCATACTTAACCGCCAGCAGATCGGCAGATTCACGGGTATCGGATGCCTTAATAAATACAAAACGCATTCCCGCTTCATACATCTTTACAAAATCAATGGGCTTGTCATTGGGGTGTTGCCATCTACTGACATCTGCGCCATGAATTCGACCACCTGGTCCGAGCAAATCAATAAATTGTGCAGGGTCTGCATTTGAAATCTCGGGTTGCTGCTTAACGGTGATTGCCCGAATAGGGGAGTACAAACTCTTTCCAGCAATTACTGAAACTGCGCGATAGCGAACCTGTGCATCAAGTGCCGTTGCAAGTGCGGTGACTTTCCAGGTTCCAACCTTGGTTACCTTTGTTGTAAACCGTGTTGTCGTCCACTTGCCACCCATATCAACTTGAATCTTTACCGTTGTGCCTGATTTGTTGGGCTTCAAATTTCCATACATCGTTAGTAGAGATTCAGATGCGCTGGGGGTTTGTCGGATCTGCATACTCAAGGTCGATGCAGCAGCTAGCGATTGCGGTGCACCTGCAACGCCAAGTACCAGCGCTACCGCCAGTAGAAATACCTTAATTTTCATTGTTCCCGGATCTCCACCTTTAAACCAAGGATTTGATCGATAGAAGCGATTAACGCTGCCTTGAGATTGGGACGTGTCTCTGAGTACTCATGAGATGTTGCAAATTTACGGCTGTCGGAAAAATCTAGGGTTATGACCCCATCCTGGAATGAGATTAATCGCGCATCAAAGTATGCGATCCATGCAACGCGATTGTGAGATTCGAGGTTATCTAGAACATCGTTCCAGCGGCTGCGAATCTGCTCTATCTCCATAGGGCTGAACTTTACCTTTCAACCCCGTGACATTCTTTTCTTAGTGAGTCGGCGCGCCAATCCACTTGAGATACTCATTAATCAATTGAACCCTCATGTTTTTTCTGTGATCTGGCTGAATATTCAAAGTAATAGCAACCCGAGAAAGGATCTGCTCAATCGCCTTTTCGCTCACAAATCGTAAACGTCCTATTTCGGCGTTGGTTAATCCATTAGCAACATGGCGAAGGGTTTCAATCTGAAGATCTGAAAGCTTTGACATCAGTGATCGAGACTCCTTGTCATGCAAAGTAACACCGCCATTGACCCAAGAAACAGGAGTATCTGGCTCAAATGACCGTGACGCTGAAATCGCATCACATAAAGCGTTAACCGTATTTATCGTGCTTTTCAAAACTAACAAAGAACCGCTAGGCAAACTCGATACATCTTCTCCAAATAATCTGACATCTGCACAAGCCACCAAGATAACCACACCAATAGTTGGTGCCTCTTTTCGAATCGCAATGGCGATATCGATAGAGCTTTCGTTGGTTTTATGCATATCTATGAGTAAAACATTGGGTTGCATACTTCTGAATAGATTGATCGCTGCACTCTTTTTTCGCGCCTCGCCAACAACATCGACGCTATGCAGCTTTAACGCTGCACCAACACTAGATAACTCAAAGGGATCATCAATGATCACCAAAACACGATCACTCATACCTCTAAAGTTACGCTGAGTAATCTTGATAGTGAAGCATGGAGTACTAACTATGAGAGTTAGCGCCAGATAGGGCTTCCCCTACATCATTGTCGCTTAAGAAGTTTGGCTACCGTTTCAGGGATTGCCACAATGATTGCCTCAGCATTTATTGGTCCGCCAGCAGATGCTTTCTCCGCCGCTTGGTTGTGAATGAAGGCCGCTGATGCAGCAACGTATGCAAGGTGGTTGTAATCATTGAGAATCTCAATTGCATTAGTTGCAACCAACGCTCCCATGATTCCCGCCAAAACATCGCCGCTACCTGCAGTTGCAAGCCATGGTGTTGCCACAGGTAACTGAATTAAAACCTCATCATTGGCAACATAGGTTGTTGCACCCTTGAGTAAAACTGTTACTCCCAAAGTATCGGCTGCATTCTGCACCCACTTCTTAGGATCTCCTTCAATCGCCTCTGCTGTTACCTGCACACCACGTGCTGAAAGCAAGGTCGCAAGCTCGCCGCTATGAGGAGTAATTACCGTTGGCTGTTCCAATGATCCAGCTAATGACAAAGCTCCAGCATCCAAAATTGTCGGAACAGATTGCAAACGAATTAATTTGAACCAGCGATGACGCAACCAGGTTGTGAAGTCTGAGTACTTCTTGGCACTAATTCCACTTCCTACCAACCAAGCTGCAACCTTTCCTGGTTGAACAACTGCAGATGGAGTTGTATGCAAAACAAGATGGGCTAAACCTGATGAACTATGAAAACGCACCATGCCAACACCGGTTGCTGATGCTGCAGCTGTTGTTAATACAGCAGCTCCTGGAAACTGCGCAGAACCTGTGATCAGACCCAACACTCCGCGACTGTATTTATGGTCTAAGTCTGATGGGGAGATAATGCATTTCGCAGCATCTCTTGCGCTCCACTTTTTCACTGTTCTCGTCATGATCAAAGCCTATCTCTCATAATTTGCGGGCAAACACAACGCAACCCATACTTAGGTCAGTTCACTGTATTCATAGGAGGAAATCATGGATGGAAAGTGCCCAGTTGCACATGGTGCAATCACTCACGGAGCTGAGACAAATACTTACTTGTATCCAAACGCTCTGAATCTAGACATTTTGCACCAACATGATCGCAAGACAAACCCCCTCGGTGAAGATTTTGATTATCGCGAAGAGGTTAAGACACTTGATGTCGCCTCATTGAAAAAAGATTTGCACCAATTCATGACACAGACACAAGAGTGGTGGCCAGCAGATTGGGGTCATTACGGTGGATTAATGATTCGTATGGCATGGCACTCAGCAGGTACATATCGTGTAGCTGATGGACGCGGTGGAGCAGGTACCGGAAGTTTTAGATTCGCACCTCTTAACTCATGGCCAGATAACGGCAACCTTGATAAGGCCCGCCGTTTGCTGTGGCCGATTAAGCAGAAGTACGGAAACAAATTAAGTTGGGCTGATCTATTCATTTTGGCGGGAACTATCGCCTACGAAAGCATGGGGCTAAAGACATTTGGCTTTGCATTCGGACGTGAAGATGTCTGGCATCCAGAAAAGGATATTTACTGGGGATCAGAATCTGAACTCATGAAGCCAAGTGATGAGCGCTATGCAGACACCACTGATGCTTCAACTCTTGAAAATCCATTAGCAGCTGTTCAGATGGGATTGATCTACGTTAACCCTGAAGGAATCAACGGAGTTTCAAATCCATTGTTGACCGCTCAACATGTTCGCGAAACCTTTGCGCGTATGGCGATGAATGATGAAGAGACTGTTGCATTAACCGCTGGTGGTCACACAGTTGGTAAAGCACATGGAAATGGAAATGCAGCGTTGCTAGGACCAGCACCAGAGGCTGCAGATATTTTTGAGCAAGGCTTGGGCTGGAACAACCACACAAAGCGTGGCGTTGGTCGCAACACTGTTACAAGTGGAATCGAAGGCGCTTGGACTACAGAGCCAACAAAGTGGGATGCCGGATACTTTGAGATGTTGTTTAAGCACGAGTGGGCTCTCGTAAAATCTCCAGCAGGTGCTCATCAATGGGAGCCAACAAATATTCAAGAGGCAGATAAGCCTGTAGATGTTGAAGACTCATCAATTCGCTACAACCCAATGATGACTGATGCAGATATGGCGATGATCAAGGATCCGATTTACCTCGAAATTTCTAAGAAGTATCATGAAAATCCAGCACTTCTTGATGATGCATTTGCTCGCGCTTGGTTTAAGTTAACCCACCGCGACATGGGTCCAAAGGTTCGTTACATCGGACCAGATGTTCCACAAGAAGATTTGATTTGGCAGGATCCAATTCCTGCAGGCACAACTTCTTACGATGTTGCAGCTGTTAAGGCAAAGATTGAAGCAACTGGTCTATCTGTATCAGAGCTAGTTGCAACCGCTTGGGATAGTGCTCGCACATTCCGCGGATCCGATCTTCGCGGAGGTGCAAATGGAGCTCGCATTCGTCTAGAGCCTGCTCGCAATTGGGAGGGCAATGAACCTGCACGTTTAAATAAGGTTCTGGCCGTTCTTGAACCAATCGCAAAGGAATCTGGCGCAAGCATTGCGGATGTAATTGTTTTGGCTGGAAATATTGGAGTGGAAAAGGCTGCAGCTGCAGCTGGAGTAAAGATCTCTGTTCCATTTGCACCCGGTCGCGGTGATGCAACTCAAGAACAGACCGATGTAAACAGCTACAAGGTCCTAGAACCAATTCATGATGGTTTCCGCAACTGGGTTCAAAAGAGTTACGCAGTGTCGCCTGAAGAGTTACTTCTCGATCGTGCACAATTGATGGGGTTAACGGCTCCTGAAATGACGGTTCTTATGGGTGGAATGCGCGTACTTGGAACAAACCATGCAGGAACTTCACACGGTGTATTTACAAAGAATGTTGGCGCACTTACAACTGATTTCTTTGTAAACCTAACTGATATGAAATATGTATGGGAGCCGGCAGGGGAGAACCTCTACAACATCCGTGATCGCAAGACCGGTGCTGTTGATTGGACCGCAACACGTGTTGATCTGGTCTTTGGTTCAAACTCGATTCTTCGCTCATACTCCGAGGTCTACGCACAAAACGATAACAAGGAAAAGTTTGTTAAGGACTTTGTTGCTGCATGGACCAAGGTTATGAACGCAGATCGCTTCGATCTCAAGTAAATTCTTTACTGAAGTGGGGCGGGTCGGGCTACTTGCTTGAGATTAGATCTTAAGTAGCTTCTTTCCCTTTACTACAGCATCGTTTCGATCGGTGGCGTTTAATTTCCGATAGATACTCTTTAAGTGTGTCTTCATCGTATTTTTCGAGATACACAGATCGGTTGCTATTTGCCCAATTGGCAGCCCTGTACCCAAATGTCTCAAAATGTCAGCTTCGCGTCTAGTAAGTGAACGTGTTGGATCATCGCTTCCGACCATCATTTCATTCAATCTTTCTCCCGCGGCTTTAGCTAATCTCTCATTAAACGGGGTTGGAGACTCTGCAACGAGCGAAATGTATTGTTGAATGACATCTGACCGCTGAGTAAGAAAATGCTTGAAGTACCCATGCTTAGATCCAATTTCCACCGCTTGCCGCACTTCATTGAATTGGCCACGAGGGGAATCAGAGAAAATGTGTGCTCTGTACAAGTGATAGGTAAGTTTTTGTCGGGGAATCTGTAAATCAAAAGTTTCAGTTATTTCTAGAGCCTTGGAGTTGTTTCCCTTACTCATATAAATTCCAGCCTTGAAGGCGCGCATTAGATATGAGTTCGGAGATCGAGATAAGAGGTCATCCGCGCGCTTGTAATCCATAACCCAGTACCTAACTCGCGCCTCCCAGATATCTACCGCTTGATGAAGCTCTTCCGAAAGGTCGTTGTCAGTAATCATTTCTCTACTTTGATTAATGCAGGACAAGGCTTCCTCTGTGTTTCCAAGAAGAACTTGCTGATACGACATGCGTCCGAGCAGAGTTGCAACCATTGGAAAGTTCTTCGCCCCAATGGCTTGATCAAGCGCAGCCTGCAAAAGAGCTAAACCCTTTTGGTGATCACCACTTTCTGAAACGATCATGAACTCTGCCAAGTACCCACCAAAGGATGCGAAGAAGCCTTTGTGTTTCTGCCCATCAGATTCAAGTGGCACCGCGAGTTCATTCTTCGCCTCAATAAACCGACCTTCATGTGCCGCAATTAAGGCGTGCATAGAATGAATAATCGTTGTGTGATGAAGAGTAGCGCTTGTAAAACTCTTTGACTTTAGAGCTTGTGAGATTCTCTTAATTTTTGAATCATCATCTTGGATCACCGCACACCATAATGCCAATTGCAAAAATGTGACCGTGTTGCCTCTAGATACAAAGATCTCTTCAGCCGGAGTTTCGACGCACTCCATGGCTTTTTCAAAACATTGATTGAGATCTCCCTTTGCATAAGAGAGAATCGATTCATATGCGAGCAACTCTCGTTTCAAGCCTTTAATTTCAAAACCAGATTGACCTGAAGTAAGCACGTGCAGTGCTTGCAGATTAGATTGAGCATCGAGAAAATTGCCACACAAGATACTTATGTAGAAGGATATGATTCTCTTCGCCAGCTCTTCAATTTTCGGCACATACTCAAAAACATCTAGCCAATTCTTGAGGTGATCGATTCTGGATGAGTAAATAGCTTCTTGAATGCTCAAATCTATGTGTCGAGCCACAGTAGGCTCCTGAACAATTTTCATCAATTTATCCATCGAACCTAGCTGCAACAAAATTTTTGTGACCTCACGGATTCTTCCGCTATCCAGTAAACAGGAAATGAGGTTCTCGCTTTTAGCTTGGAACTCATCTAAACGCTGATATTCACTAACAAGCACCTTACGGAGCAAAGGATGAATCGCGAATTCAGGTGGGCTGTCATTAGTCTGTGCGACCACCATTGAATCTTGACTCAATAAGGTCAGTATCCGAACGACATCAATGTTGCCCGTAAGGGTCAATGCTGTTTTCGCATCAATACTCTCAAGCAAGGAAAGTTCAGTAACAATTTCTAACTCCTCTTGAGCCAAACTCGCCAAAATTCTTTGGGCGGGAACTGTGAATTGATCCTGGCCCTTGTTCTGAATTGAAGAGATTAGAGATTTAAAATCCTTGGTTACCGCCAGCTGGGAGAGTGCGATATGAACGCCTAGGGGCCATCCTTGAGATAATTCTTGAATTTCAATCAAATTACTAGTGCTAAGTTCGACGCCAGATTGAACTGCTAATTGCTCAGCCTCATCCGATGTGAAGTTCAAATCTGTAGGTGTGATAATTGTGAATCGTCCTGCGCCATGTTCTTGTAAGAAGCTAGTTCGCGGGGATGTCTCGGTAAGTAAAATCAATTTTATGTGTGAAGGGAGCTTGCCGACTAAGAAACGTGCAAATCCATTGTGATCTCTCCGAATTACTTCGGCATTGTCAATGACGATGTGAAACTTACTTTTGTCCTTCTCGATGACCTTTAGGAATTGGGAAAGAACACCATCATCAACTTCCTTAAGGTTTTCAAACTGAGCCAAACTTTTATTCAGCGAGGGGATACTTTTTCTAATTTCAGAAACGATCGAACCAAATAGTTCTGCTACTTGAGATGTCGCGAAGCCATCAAACCAAATGATCGGATCTGACTGAGTGTCTGCCCACTGCCTTGCCAGTACTGATTTCCCAAACCCAGTTGGTCCGTAGATATAAACAACGTTGTCAGTTGAACTATTGATCGTATTGATTAAGCGCCGGCGCAGTAGAAGCTGGGATCCCATGGGGTTATTTTGGAATGTGACTTCACATTTTGGAAGATTTCTCACCCCAATTCCGCCGTTTCACCCGCCTTTTCACCCTCTAACCCCCGATTTCCACGCTGCCAATCGCCGTTGGCTTAACCGGTTGGGTGAATTCTGGGGGGATTTGAGGGTGAATAGGTGCATCCACCCCTATTTCTTGAGGTGAGAAAAGTATTTTTCCCGCATGGTTTCAATCATGAATCTGAATTGGCGGAACAGACTTTTCAGATCACGCATACTTGTCCCACTATTAATTGCAATTTCGGCATTTTTCTTAATCGTTCTTGAAAGTAACTTCAGAACAGCGTCGGCTTTAGCCCCTACTTTGACCATTGTGAAAGACCAGTCTAATACTAATGCTGATACATCTATTCCTTTGCCCGCCACAGGGTGGACCCATATCGCCAGGCCTTGCTTGGATGGAGCGCAGCAATACTCATACGTAAACAATCAAACTGCCCCTGACAATTCTACATGTGACTCTAATGAGCCTGGGCGCTATGGAAACATTGACGGTGATCATGTGCGTACGGGTTACAACTATAATTCTTTCAAAATCACATTTGTAAATCCTGTTTCTGAGTTCATCTTTGACTCCGGAGGCGTTGTTGCTGACAATCAAGCATATATTCACGTTTTCTTTGAGAACAAAACTCCCACAAATTTCTACTCGGATACCTCTGCTTATGTGAGTTTTCCGTTAACACTCAATTACAGTGGCGGGTCGGGTTGGTCAACCAGATACAAAGTGTCATTTAGCGATGGCACACAAATAACAAAAATTGGCTTCAGCTACAACTCATCGGGTACATCTTTCTCAAACTATCCGAGCATGTTTGACAATTTTGGAATACCTAATGCACCAACTGTCAGCACCTTCTCGAGCAGTACAACAACTCCACGTAACGATTCAAATGCTTCATACAGTCTTGTTTTCTCCCAGAGCGTTACAGGTTTGACTACTGATGACTTTGAAAATGCAGGCACCGCAACGGGATGTTCTTACACAGTAACTGGATCAGGAACTACCTATACCTTAAGTATTTCCTCGTGTTCCGATGGAACGATTCAACCTAGAATAAAGACTAATTCTGTAACGGGAAGCACGTTTGATGGTCCTGCAAGTGCCGCCACAACAACAAGCACTATTACTAAAGACAGTTTCGCTCCCACAGCATCAGTGACAACAGCAACAATTCTTGCCTCGGGAAACGCTTCAGTACAAAGTTCTGAGGCTGGTACTGCATACCTCGTGAATGAAACGGTCACTGTGACCAGCTTGGCAAGTATTACTGGAGCGGCTGACAATCTGCAAAACTCTGTTTCAATTACAACGGCAAATACCAACACAAATCTCGCAGCGACCGGATTAGTTCCTGGAACCTACAAGCTCTATACGACTGACGGTGCCGGAAATCTCTCTGCAGCATCTACAAATTCGATTTCGATTAAACCAGCCACACCTGGAACTCCTGATCTCGATTCTGCTTCAGATCTTGGAACGAACAATGACAATAACACTTCAGATGACACTCCTACATTCACTCTCTCATCCCTTATCTCCGGAGCAAGTGTTACCGTGGCAGCAACACCAAGTTCTGGAAACGCGGTAACTTGTTCATTTACTTCAACCGGTAATAGTGGTTCTTGTACCTTTACTTCACTTTCGAATGGAACCTACTCCATAACCGCTGTTCAATCTTTTGGCGGAATCAATTCAGATACCAGTACCGCACTCGCAAATGTTGTTATTAACAAAGCGACTATCTCTAGGCCTGCCAGACCGGATTTGGCAACTTCATCTGATTCTGGAAGTTCGAGTAGCGATGACCTTACAAATGACAACACTCCGACTATAAACGTAACAGGAACATTCACGGGGACGGCAACCGTTACTGCTGCGAAAATGGGCTCTACAAGCGTGACGTGTAGCGTTTCATCAAGTACTTGCACTCTCAGCACTTTGAGCGATGGAGTTTGGAACATCACAGTCACAGACGGAGATGCAGCAGGAAATAGTGCAACTTCTGAAACATTATCGATCACTGTTGACACCACTGCACCGTCAACACCGACGATAACTGCTCAAACCGTGTCAGATAGGGAGTCTATTTCCATCCAAGTTGCTGACACAGGTACGGCTTATTTGTATCGCTGGTTATCGACTAATACTCCTTCAACGCCTGCCGATGTCACCACGAAGGCCTCGGAGTTTTGGAATTCTGTGGCAGTTGTTGCCAACACTTCAACATCGATTTCCACTTTGGACCTTGGAACTGGATATAACTATAAACTTTATGTTGTTGATGAAGCCGGAAATATCTCAAGCGGAAGTACCAATTTAGTCAAAGTTGATCCTGCTAGTAGCCCCACTATTTCGGGGCCTACCCGACCATCTTCGTCAAGTCCAGCTGACAAAGTTGGATCGACGCTAACTAATGTAATGTCTGTTTCAGGGCTTCCTGTGCCAACAATAAGTTATCAATATGTGCGCTGCCCAAGTGTTTCAGGTAATTGGGTGCCAACGTGCGTCGATATCCCTGGTGCAACGACGAGCACCTACATTTTGACGGCTGAAGATGCAGGTCAGCATATTGGCGTAGAAATAACTGCAACCAACTCACAGGGCTCGACCGTTCAAATTGGAGTTGCTACAGCGAAGGTTGAGGCGTCCGTACCTGGTGCCCCTACTTCCGTTGCAACGACAATTACAGGATCCACAACAGCATCGATCGCATTCACAGTCCCGGCCTCAAATGGTGCTTCGATAACGGATTATGACCTTGAGTACTCAAGCAATAATGGAAGCACTTGGACAAGTTTTAACAATGGAACAAGTACTACGAATCCAATTCTCGTTACTGGATTAACAGCAAATACGAGTTATATTTTCCGCGTCAAAGCCAAGAATTCGGCTGGAGATGGAAGTTTTTCTATTGCCACATCGCCCCAGACAACACTTCAAGCCCCATCAGTGGCAACTAATGAAGCACCACAGAATTTAGCTTCCCCAGGCGTCTTCAAAGTTGGGGACACCATTACTAACCAAATGACCTTTGATGGTTTTCCAAACCCAACTCTGTCTTATCAGTTTCTGCGATGCCCGACGGTTACGTATAGCTCAAATGATTGTGCCGAAATTCCTAGTGCTACATCGAGTACATACACACTCACAGGTGAAGATGTTGGCAAATACATGGGTGTGAAGATTACCGCGACGAACTCAAGTGGAAGTCTTGTTCAAACTCCTATGCGAAATACTCTAGTCACGGCAGCGAGACCCGGAGCGCCAACTTCTGTTGCAGTAAGCATTACTGGATCAACGACAGCGACGGTTTCATTCACAGCCCCGGTCTCAAATGGTGGTTCTGCAATCACTGGTTACACGGTTACTTCAACACCTTCAGGAGCTGTTTGTGCAGCCGGTGCAAGTAGCACCACATACAACTGCACTGGGTTAGCTGCCGGTACGTCATATACCTTCAAGGTGAAGGCGACAAATACAGTTGGATCAGGAATTGATTCTTCTCCGTCATCAAGTGCTGTCACGCTTGTTGCACCGACTCTGACGGTCCATAAAGATGAATCAAATAATGCAACTGACACACCAATTTCATTACAATCTGGAACACTCACAGATCCATGTGCAAGTAATTCATATTACACAATCACGTTTTCATCCGGCTCGTGTAACAGGGAGCCAACCAACTATTCATCTGGAAATGTAAATGCGGATAACATGTTCGTTGATACGAATCGGTCGGTATTCCTTAATTTATTACAGCCGATAAATTCCTTCACTTTTGATGCTTGTTGCGTTGATCGCTCTGTTTATGTATTAGTTCAATACGAAGATTCAAATCCGAGCAGTTTTTATGTCGGCAATTCAGGATTTGTTAGCTATCTCCTAACAGCCAATGCTTCTTCCGTGCCGTCGACTAGATATCAGATTAGTTTCGCAGATGGCAGACTAATTAAGAAGATTGGTTTGGGATTTAATTCAGATGGTTCTAGCAGTTCGGGTGATATCACGATTTACGACAATTTTGGCTTCTCGGTTGCACCATTAGCGACATCTGTATCCGTATCAAGTAAATCATTAACGGCTGGTACTGCTGCCACTTCTTTCACCCCGATTAATGCTTCTGGAGGAGGAAGTTCTAAAACCTATTCAATCTCTCCATCACTACCTTCTGGATTGTCATTGAATGCTTCAACAGGAGCGATTACAGGAACGCCGACAGGAGCGAGTGCATCGACTAGCTACACAGTTTCTGTTACTGACGGATCATCAACTTCAACCGCAACCTTCTCACTAGGCGTCAATGCGGCATTGAGTTCTACGACAGGAACGGTTCCTTCAGGAGTCTATAAAGATGTGGCAGTAACGGCATTTACGCCAGTTAGCTTTAGCGGTGGAACATCGCCAGTCACATATTCTGTCTCTCCAAGCTTGCCAGCGGGGCTCTCACTTAATACTTCAACGGGCGTGATTAGCGGTACAGCCACAGGTACAGCTGCAAGCACCACTTATACAGTGACTGCCACCGATGCAAATGGCGCCTCAGAGGCAAGCACCTTTGCTTTTGCCGTCACCAATCAGCCAACCGCACCGGGTGCTCCAACTATTGGTGCTGCGACATCAACAGGCCAAACAACGGCAACAGTTGCTTTCACCGCCCCAGCAAATACTGGTGGTGCTGCAATTACAACTTATACAGTTACTGCAAGTCCAGGAAGCATTACTGCAACTGGTTCTTCATCGCCAATAACTGTTTCTGGATTAACGGCCGGAACGGCGTATACATTCTCGATCACCGCAACTAACGCTGCAGGTTTAACATCATCTTCATCATCGCCAAGTAGCAGCATCACAACTGAATCTGCGCCTGTTCAAAACAACAATAATGGCGGCGGCGGTGGAGGTGGCGGGGGAGCACCTGCTCCAGCACCTGAACCAGCCCCGGAACCTGTTTGTAACGCTACATGTGTAGCTGCACAAAATGCAGCAGCAAAAGCTGCTGCCGATAAAGCAGCGGCAGAGAAGGTAGCCGCTGAAAAGTTAATAGCTGACAAAGCTGCGGCGGTTGCAGTTGCAGAGAAGGCAAAAGTTGATGTGAGTGCGGCTGTAGCTTCAGCAACTGCCGCTGCTGAGAAAGTCAGCGCTGCGACTGTCGCAAAGGTTGCTGTTGACACTATTGCGGCCGCGGTAAGTACCGTGGTGAATTCAGCGAATGCTGCGCAAACAAGTACATCCAAAATTACAAGTGAGGCTGCTGCATCAATAAAGAGTGCACCAGCTGCAGCAACTAAGGCTGCAAGTACTGCTTCTGCAAACTCCAAGGCAAACACGGCAGCTACTCAAGTTAAGGCTGCAGCCAATGCTGCTCAAAAGGCCGCGGCAAGTTCGCAGGCGCAGACTTCAAATACGCCAGAGATTGCATTTGGATCTTCAAATACCGCTTCTGCGGCTTCGCAAGCTGCAGCAAAGGCTGACGCGGCTGCACGCGCTGGAAAGTCGGCTGCCAATGAGGTAGCTGCTGCAGCAGAAGTTAAGTCGATTGAATCTAGAGTAACGGCAACGGCGCTACAGAATGAGGCAAATGCCGCTGTTGCAGAAGCGATTGCTGAACAAAAGGTGGCTGCGGCATTGGCCACGGAGGCTAAAGTTGCTGCAGATAAAGCAAGCGCCGCTACTACAGAAAAGATTGCTGCAACTGCTGCAGCAAAGACAGCTGCTGAAACTTTGGTCACTTTATTAACAGAAAAAGTTGCGATTGCCGAAAAGGTTGCAACCGCGGCTTCTGAGGAAGTACGAGCAGAGGCCCAAAAGACACTTGATACGGTAAATATCAAGATTGCAGAGGCTGAAAGAGCTGTCACTGAAACGGTAAGCAAGGCCGATGCAGCAATTGCTGCACAAGCAGAGGCGATTAAAGTTGCTGAAGCAACTAAAGCCACTGCAGAAGCCCAGGTAAGAAAGGTAGATCAGTTACTCGCCTCGGTTCCTATCAAAGCAACAGCAGCCGTTCGCGCAGCTTCCGCGGCTGCAGTAGCGGCAAAGGTTGCAGCCGCTGCAAAGGTTGCAGCTGCGACGATCCCATCAAGAGCGGTCATCTCTGCTAAGCCAGGTGTTTCAACAGGCAAGAATTCAACTCGAGCGACAATCTCTGGATTAAAGCCTGGCCAAAAGGTTAAGGTAACTGTGAATGTGAAGCCAAAGCCATGATGCGTAAATTACTTTTGCTGACGTTAATCTTTCTGAACTTTTCGGTTTTGCCAGCTGATTCCGCCGAGAAAAAGGTTGTCATCGACAGGCTTACTCAGTCAGAGGCTGAGGATCTTGATATCGAAATCCCTGATGAAGTCCCTCCAGGTTTTCACTCCATCACCATTGAGGTCTATGACGACAATGGAACGGTAAGCCAGAAAGAGATTGAGTTTTGTAAGGATGAAGAGGGTGTTGTTCAGTGGGATAACAACTGCCCTAATTTGAATTTGGATGAAGAACCCGCACCTGCTGATCCAGAACCGGTAAAGGCGATTAAGACAGGGTTACAGCCTTACGATCCACTGGGCGATCCAGAGACGACAAAGGGGCTGCATTTGGCTGCTTTTGCTGCCCTTGCTGCGTTGACATCGGTCAAGCGCAATGAGAAGCAAAGTGATGAAGAGGCAGAGCAGGAGTCCTTGCAATCTGTCTCATCAGGAGCGTTGAAGTTACTGAAGAATGAACCAGGCAAGGGCGATCTGTCACAAACCTGGGACAACAAATTTACAGATGAGACAGATTTCGCTTTTGTATCTTTAGCACATCGCTTTAACCGTTTCTCGCCATTGCTTACCCGCACGATTCAAGACGGCAACACAGTGCGAGCAATCATTGGCTCCTTTGCAGCGCTATTGATCCCTATTGGTTTGATTCTTGGAATCATTGCAGCGATCAATACAGGCGCTCAGGCGTTGCCACCTGTTTGGGCAATCGTCGGTGCCATTATGGCGGTTGCAATCTTTGATGCATTTGCGGGCTTTATCGCAGGCTTTGTTTTCTTCTTAGCAGCATTGCTAACTGGAAACATCACTAACCGTCCTGAGCTGCTTACATCAATTGGTGTAATGGTTCTGTTCTTTGCACCAGCTTTGCTTGCAAGTGCATTCCGTCCATTCCGTCGTTTGGTTCGAAATCAAGATGATATGTGGGAGCGCATTACAGATTATGCGCTTGGAACATTGTTAACTTTCTGGGTAATTACAAAGATGGTTGCTGCCATGAACGGTTTGGCTCGTCTTGAGCTGCCAATTACAGAGTATGGAACTGAGCTCGCTTTTATTGCTGCCGGTTTGTTGTTGATCCGCGTTGCTTTGGAAGATATTGCGGTTGAGCACTATCCAATGCGTCTTCGTGCGCTACATGTTGAGATCAAGAAGCCATCACAGAATCAGAAGATTCGCTCACTTGCCTTCAAAATCTTTGTCTTCTTCATTATGGCCGCGCCATTTGTCGGTTCAACACTGAACTTGGTTCTAGGAACCTTGTTGTTTGCGATTCCTCAGATCACATCACTTAGCCTTGAAGACAACCTGCCTAAGAAGAAGTTGTATCTACCAAAGGGTGTTTTCAAGACGGTTGTGATGATCTTTGTAATGGCACTTACCTCAAATCTAATCGAAGGTGCTTTTTCATCACCTGAAGCCTTCTTAAAGTGGAGCTTTGTGGTGATGGCCTTGCCTGGCTTCTTCCTGCACTACTTAGATGCAATCACAGATGCACCAGAGTCGGATTGGAAAACCACAGACAAGGGTCGAAAGATCTATCGCATCGGTGGAGTCATCGTGTTTATCTTGATGGTGCTGGTTGTGAAGGGCGTAGATATCGCTTCATGGCTTGTTGGGTAATAGAACGCCGAAACTAGTGGGGCGGGTCGGGCTCGAACCGACGACGACGGAATTATGAGTTCCGGGCTCTAACCAACTGAGCTACCGCCCCTAACGAGTGTGAACTTTACCTTGATTTTTTCTCGCGCTGGAATCCTCTGCGACCCCAGAACTCCCAAAGCCCCATAACGGAGAGAACAAGCGCAAAACCAAAGAGCAGATCCTCTATGGGAGCTGCTGCAATTCGATATCCGGTAATTGAATCTGGGTTATACATAACGATCGCTTTTCCATCACCGCGAAGATGAGTAAGCCACCAGTTAGTTAATAACTGGAAGGGAAGAATGATCATGTAGGAAAGCCAAAAGGCTAGGCGTGTAAGCAAAGAGTTCTTGAAAAGAAAGAGATCAACAACAACCGCGACAAAGACCGCCGCTACCGCGATATCGCTATAGCTCATTTCTCCTCATCCTTTCCGAACTCTTTTTCGCGCAGATGAGGCTTAACTGTTGTAACTCCTTCGATGGTCAAGATCGCCGCCATGGGCACGATGATGAAAAAGAGAAACTCTTCGAGCGGAATATCAAAAGGTCCATAAATACCAAGCATGCGATCGCGATTAAAGAACCAATGACCTTGGGCAATTGCATAGGCATCCCAAATTAAGAACAGGGTGCTGATCGGAAGAATGCTCAAGAGTGCACGCTTCCAACGACGAAGTACGCTGGTTTTCAAAACGATCTCTAACCAAAAAGAGCCACAAACGGTGAAGGCGAGCATCGCCATATAACCGAATTTTTCCACGTCAGATCTTCTCACATCCACCTTTGATAGGGTTATCAAAAAGGGGGCAGACATGCAGGAAAACGTGGTTGCGCTCTTTAAACAGGTACGGCTCTTTTCATCGGTGGCTGCAGCGATCGGAATCCTGCTTTCCTTAATTTTCTCTGGGTTACTTCAAACAAGCTCTATGGGGTGGCAGGTTGTTGTCGCAGTTGTTGCTTTAGCAATAGGTATTCCTCATGGAGCTTTGGATCACTTAGTAACTCTTCCAAAGTCGCAGCCATCAAAGATGGCGATCTTTATTGTTATTTATGTTGCCGTCGCGGTTGTAGCCGTTGTTGGAATTCTGAAGTTCAACACTGTTGGATTTATTCTCGTCTTGTTTATGAGTGCAATCCACTTTGGAATTGGTGATGCCGCCTTTATTAGCGAGATAGATAAGCGCACCAATCCTGAGAGAAAACTCAATCGCTGGTGCTATATTCCTGCAGCCGGATTTACTCCGGTGTTTATACCTTTAGTGAACTCTGCAAGCACCGAAGCGCTGGCATCTGTGAATCCTGCGTTGATTAATTGGCACCAGGGATTTGATTCTGAAATCTTGATACTTGTCTCTGCCTTTGCCGTACTTTCCATTGCTGTGATGTTTGTGGGAAAGAGAAAACGAGAAGGTGTGGATCTAACTTTGCTTTTGCTCTTGGCCCATCTCGCACCTCCATTAATTGCATTTGCTGTCTACTTTGGATGCTGGCATGCAATGCGGCACACAGCTCGCTTGACCCTTTCTCTGCCGAAATGTATTGAGAGTTTGAATCTAGGCTTGAATAGAAAAGCCTTTTTTTGCGCCGTTATTCCAGGATTACCTGCTCTGGTTGGAACCTTTGTAGTTGCTGCGGTTTTAGCGTTAAGTGGCCAGAGTTTTTCCGATGAGTTTTTCTGGATGGCGTTAGTAGTTGTGTGGGCGCTCACTGTGCCTCACATGGTAGTTACCGCTAAATTGGATCGTGCAGCACTAGCCTAAGCTCATGAAGTTAAAAGCAAGTGTGATTGCTGCCTTTATTGTGGCAACGACATTGACTCCGGCACAGGCCGCTCCGATTTATGTATTCCCAATCGCCAATTGCGAAGCTAACTATGCACGCGCACACCATGATTATGCTGCGACAGATATTTTGACAAAAGCCGGGTGCAAGTTTGTTGCGCCAATAGATGGTGTTGTAGATGAGGTTAATCGAACAGATCTTTGGAAAGGTAAGACAAATCTAGGTATCGATCGCGGTGGTTTGTATGTATCGATCATCGGCGTTGATGGAGTTCGCTATTACGGTTCACATCTGCGTTCGATTCCAGCAAGCATTCAACCAGGAGTATCTGTGAAGGCAGGTCGTCCGTTAGGTGCTGTCGGTTCAACCGGAAGTGCGCGAGGCACTGCGCCACATCTTCACTTTGGAATTTCCTGGCCAACAGCTGAAAATATTTGGTGGGTTCGTCGCGGTGAAGTATTGCCGTGGAAGTATCTAGATGCATGGAAAGCTGGAAAGGATTTATCTCCAGTTAAAGAAGTTAATGCTCGCAAATTAAAGGTGGGAGAGCTTCCACCAGAACCAAAGAAGTAAATAAAAAAACCCCGCCAGTTACCCGGCGGGGTTTTTTAATAGTTAGTGTTGATTAGGCAGGGTTTACTGCATCAGCCTGAGGACCCTTTGGACCCTGTACGACCTCAAATGAAACTGCCTGACCCTCTTCAAGGGACTTGTAACCGTTTCCTTGAATAGCTGAGTAGTGAACGAATACATCTTGTCCGCCACCATCAACTGCAATGAAACCGAAACCCTTTTCAGAGTTGAACCACTTAACTGTGCCTGTTGCCATGTATTTATTTTCCTTCGATATGTGGGTGATCCGAGAAATCCTCGGTTCACGGTCTTCCTCTTGCTCCAGCGATACCGATTATGCAAAACATGAAACGGGTACTGATTAAGCGTCCGACTGAGCCCAACTGTACCGCCTACCGCTCCGTATGCCTAAAGGGGGAGTAGACAGTTTCAGGCTCATTGGTGTCTAATTGAGGTGTTCGCTCCGCAAGTTTGAGCCGAAAATGCTGCTGGGGAAGGTCGCATTTGGGCAACCTTGCAAGGAGAACCATGGAACGTTTAACCACGCCTTCAAACCGTCAGCAGGTTCGGGGCTTTCTAACCATTCACTCAACGCCATCTGCTTTGCGCCACCATATTGATTGGGCGGTTCAAGCTGTTCTTGGAACCTGGGTAAAACCATCGTGGACTCCACAACCTTTAATTCCTGGCTCTTATCGCACACAAATTGAGTTTCGTGATCGTGCAGGAGCCGCTGCCGAACTTGCAAGCTCACTTCGTAGTTGGCATTACTTAAACTTTGAGGTTATTGAAAACAGTGACAATGGTGGCGAATTATTTAGATGTACGCCCGAGCTTGGAATACATCGCGCAATCGTTGATCAGACAGGTGCGGTCATTCTTACTGAAAATCAACTGAGCGCGGTATTAAAAAACGCCTTTGATGAAGAAAGTATTCGCGAAGCAATTTCTTCACTTCTGGGAAACCCATGGGAGTTAGAGCTCGATCGCTTCAGGAGTGTTGACCTTCAAGAAATTGCTCACCTTCGCGCAATCTAGAAGTAAGATATAGACATGACTCAACTTAATGAAAGCCCAATCATCACCGTAGAACGTCGCAAAGCTGTCACAATTATTATTGCAGCTGTCATCATGTCACTTGCTATTGGTGGCGGATTGATGAAGGTTGGTTCGGGCTTTGCTTCGCGAAGCAGCGATGGAATCACTGTAACCGGTTCTGCAAAAACTACAGCGACAGCAGATAACGCGGTCTGGGTTCTCAATGTCAGTCTTTCATCACCAACAGTTGCAACCGCCGTTAAAAAGGTAGATGCAGATGTTGCAGCGCTATCTCAGTACTTAACTGAAGGTGGAATCGCTGCAGAGGGTTTAACACTTGGTGCGGTTGCTACCTTTGCAAATGAGGAGTACATCAACGGCAATGCAACAGGAAGAATTCTTTCCTACCGTGCAACTCGTGAAGTAACTGTTCGTTCAAAGGATGTACAGCTTGTTTCAAAGTTGAGCCAAGGAATCGGATCATTGCTTGCAACAGGAATTAATGCCAACAACTACGGACCTCAGTACTACATCTCAAACCTTCCAGAGCTTCGCCCACAGTTAATGGCAGAGGCGATGAAGGATGCAAAGGTTCGCGCAGAAGCACTCACAAAGGCTGTTGGCGGAAATATTGGATCACTTGTCAATGTAAAGGCTGGCCCAATTCAGATCACGACACCTGATTCAACAATGACAGCTGATTACGGTGCCTATGACACATCAACTATTGAAAAGACAGTAACAGCTACCGTTTCGGTAACTTTCAAAAGCTAAAGAGGGATGTTGCCGTGTGATCCACGGCGATGAGGTGCGTTAGCAATCGATTTTGCTAGCGCACTTCGTGTTTGTGCAGGTGTGATCATTTCATCCACTGCACCAATCTCAATTGCCTTTGCAACTCCACCCGAAACCTTTTCATGCTCTGCCGCTAATTCAAGCTCCATAGCTTCACGTTGCTCAACAGGAATATCAGCCAATATTCGACGGTGTAGCACTCTTACCGCAGCAACTGCGCCCATCACTGAAACTTCAGCGTCAGGCCAGGCAAAGACTCGTGTGGCACCTAATGATTTAGAGTTCATCGCGACGTAGGCACCGCCATATGCACGTCGCGTAATCAGTGTTACTCGCGGGACAACCGCTTCGCCAAAGGCGTGCAACAACTTTGCACCGCGACGAACAGCGCCTTCCCATTCTTGTCCTGCACCTGGCAAGAAGCCCTGCACATCTGCAATAACAATAAGTGGAATTCCAAAGGCATCACAGGTGCGAACAAAGCGAGCAGCTTTTTCTCCAGCTGCTGCATCCAGAACACCAGCTAAATGCGCTGGGTTGTTTGCAAGGACTCCAACGGTTGCACCGCCTAAGCGACCAACTATCGTCGTCATATTAGGAGCCCACATTGAAAGAAGTTCAATGTGTTCTGCATCCTTATCTAAAATTGCATCAACAAGCGGATGCACCTCGTAAGTGCGTACCTTTGATGGTGGAACAAACTGCGAAAGATCTACATCATCAACATCTGGATTCATGAAGCCTTGGTTAGCAAAGAGCGCGGTGAGATCTCGAATATCCTCAAAAGCCTCTTCCTCACTTGCGGCGATTGCATGTGCCAGACCACTATTTTTCTTATGCGCCTCAGGCCCGCCAAGTAATGCCATATCAATATCTTCACCAGTAACGCTCTTTACAACATCAGGTCCAGTTACAAATATTCGACCTTCAGGTGCAAGTACAACAACATCGGTTAATGCAGGACCGTATGCACCACCACCAGCTGTTGGGCCTAACACCAATGACAACTGCGGAATACGACCGCTTGCTGAAATCATTGATTGAAAAACTTCACCAAAGGCATCTAGGGATGCAACACCATCAGATAAACGGGCTCCACCTGAGTGCCAAATTCCAATAATCGGAAGCTGTGCACCCATTGCTGCCTTGTATGCGGTGACAATTACCTGTGAACCATCTATACCTAGTGCACCACTTTTGATGGTTGCATCAGATGCAAAGATGACAACCTTGCAACCCTTTACGCTGCCTGTTACAGCAAGCATTCCGCATTCAGTGCGAGGGACTAAGAACTCAAACTTTCCATCATCAACCAGGCGTTCAATTCGTGCAATTGGATCGCGTGGGTCATGCGAGGTGGGAGACATTTATATGCTCTTAAAGACCAATACAACGTTGTGTCCACCAAAACCAAATGAATCATTAAGCGCTGCGATATCTCCGGCAGGAAGTGCGCGTGGCTTATCCCGTACAACATCTACAGTTACAGCAGGGTCGAGATTTTCAATATTAATTGTTGGGGGAGCCATGCGATCCTGCAAGGTCTTAACGATAAATACAGATTCAATTGCGCCTGCTCCACCCAATAAGTGGCCGGTCATTGATTTTGTCGCAGATACGGCGACGTGATCAGCATCCTTGCCCAATGCAGCGCGCAAAGCGTTAGCTTCAGCAACATCTCCTGCGGGAGTTGATGTTGCATGGGCATTTAAGTGCACGATATCTGCCGTAGTTAACTCAGCATCTCGTAGTGCGAATTTAACAGCACGTTGAACTCCAGCTCCAGATGGATCTGGTGCTGCGATGTGATACCCATCAGATGACAAACCTTGTCCTGCAATCTCGCAGTAAATCTTTGCGCCACGTGCCTTTGCATGCTCGTACTCTTCTAAAACTAAGATTCCGCCACCTTCACCCAAAACAAATCCATCACGATTGAGATCGTAAGGACGTGATGCGCGTGCTGGCTCATCATTACGAGTAGAAAGTGCTTTCATCGCAGCAAAAGCTGCCATCGGAAGTGCGTGACATGCAGCTTCAACGCCACCACTAACAACAATATCTGCGCGGTTATTGCGAATCATGTCGAATGCATAACCAATAGCTTCTGCACCAGATGCACATGCGCTCACCGGTGTGTGGACTCCTGCTTGCGCCTGAAGTTCAAGGCCAATATTTGCTGCAGGGCCATTAGGCATCAACATTGGAACGGTATGAGGGCTTACTAAACGAGAGCCCTTGCTGTTCAAAATGTCATACTGCTCAAGAAGAGTTGTAACTCCACCGATGCCTGATGCAACAACAACACCGAGGCGCTCTTTATCAACCTCAGGTGAGCCGGCATCTTTCCATGCTTCGCGAGATGCGATTAATCCAAACTGTTCCGAACGGTCAAGGCGACGTAGCTCGACTCGCTCCATCTGCTCGCTTGGTTCTACTGCGACCCTCGCTGCGAAGGTCACTGGAATGGTCTGTGCCCAATCCTCAGTCAGAGAACGCACTCCACTTGTGCCTGCCAAAAGGCCTGCCCATGTAGATGTGACATCTCCACCTAAAGGAGTGGTTGCACCGAGTCCAGTGACTACAACGCGACGACGGGTCATGTACTTAAAAACTTACTTTGATGCGTTGACGATGAAATTAACTGCATCTCCGACAGTTACTAGATCTGTAACGCTGTCATCAGGAATCTTTACTCCGAAGCGCTCTTCAGCAGCGACAACAACCTCAACCATGCTGAGTGAATCAACATCTAGATCATCTGTGAAGTTCTTATCCATTTCAACTGTTGCAGCAGGAATACCAGCTACTTCTTCAACGATTTCCTTTAATCCTGCAAGTACATCTGCTTGTGCAAGTGCCATGGTGATTTCATCCTCTTCTATCTCGATCGGGCTGTGCAAGGTGATTATTGTGTATCAACTTCTGGCTTACTTACGAGTATTGCACGCCGTAAGTGGCATAAATCTCAAGGCTCACGCGTACATTATGGTCGAGGTGGTAGCTCTACTACTTGAGCGGCGTACACAAGTCCTGCACCATAACCAATCAGCAAAGCTAACTTTCCATGCAATTCTGGATGCTCTTCTAAAATTCGATCCATCGCTAGGGGAATGGAGGCTGCTGAAGTATTTCCATTTGTTCTAATGTCATCGGCGATTAACACAGAATCAGGAATTTTCATTTCCTTCGCCATGGTTTCGATAATGCGGATATTTGCTTGGTGCGGAATGAAAGCGCCAAGTTCATCGACGGTAATTCCGGCCGCTTCAAGTGCTTTGATTCCAGCCTTGCTCATTTGATACACAGCCCAACGAAATACGGTTTGACCTTGCTGTGAAATATTTGGCCATCCTAAATCTGCAACACCTTTAGTGGGATTCTTCTTGTAATCCAAAAATGATGGCGTCAAAGTGATGGCATCACGAGAATCAGCATCTGATCCCCAAATAGTTTGAGCAATTCGCGGTTCATCGCTTTGGCCAATAACGACCGCGCCTGCGCCATCTGCAAAGATAAAAGCTGTCGCTCGGTCATCAGGATCTGTGTAATCAGATAACTTTTCAACACCGATTACTAATACATTTTTTGATGTGCCAGATCGAACTAAATCGCTACCCATGCCTACGCCGTAGCAAAAACCGGCACATGCTGCGCTGATATCAAATGCTGCAGCCTTTGGATTTCCTAATTCGTTGATTAACTCTGTGGCAGCACTGGGTGCCTGAAAAGGATATGAAATAGTAGAAAGAATCACCGTATCGATATCGGCAATAGTTAACTTCGCGCGCTTGAGTGCTATCTCGCAGGCAGCCTTAGCCATTGAAATAACGGTTTCATCATCTCCGGCAAAGCGACGACTTTCAATTCCGGTGCGCTGCTGGATCCACTCATCAGTTGAATCAATGCGATCCACAATTTCAGAGTTAGGTACTAATCGCTTTGGACGGTATGAGCCGACCGACAGAATGCGACTGTTACCTACTGGTGCAACTTTGATACTCATAAGTGCCTCTCTGCAAACTCTCGCGCCGCCGGTAAATCATCTACGCTCTTTAATGCAAAGGTTTCTATCTCACTTGCAGCGCGCTTGAGTAAGCCAACCAGAGTTCCGGCGGGTGGAAGCTCAATGACACCCGTAACGCCAAGTGATTTCATTGTCTCCATGCATAGATCCCAACGCACAGGGTTTGCAATTTGATTAACGATGCGTGTTAAGACTTCAGCGCCATCTGAAACAACTTCGCCATCCCTGTTTGAAATCACATTAATCTGAACTGGGTGAGTTGCAATCGTTGCCGCTTTAGTGCGTAATGGTTCGACTGCAGGTTGCATATAAGAGGTGTGAAATGCGCCAGCAACAGCAAGTGCGCGAACTCGCGCTGATGCTGGTGGATTTTCAGATAGTTGAGCAAGTGCGCTTAAGTCTCCCGCGGCAACGATCTGTCCAGCACCATTGTCATTTGCAGCGACAAGGTTCAACGCAGCGATCGCAGCTAAAACTTCATTTCGATCTCCGCCGAGAACAGCTGACATTCCAGCAGGTGATGCTGCAGCGGCCTTGGCCATCTCTACGCCACGTGAGCGCACTAAGGAAAGAGCATCACTGCTACTGATTGCTCCTGAAAGCGCTGCAGCTGCTAACTCGCCAACGGAATGTCCCGAAGTCACGGCATAGTTTGTGAGACCAAGTGCATGTGCACCTAATAGAGAGGTTGCAACAATTAAAGGTTGAGCGTTTGCGGTGTCCTTGATTTCATCGGCATCGGCTGTGGTTCCTAAATGCAACAGGTCTAAATCAATGGCTTGCGACCAGCTTTCGATCAGCGCCTTGAGCTCTGGGTTTTCTATCCACGTATTGAGCATTCCAGGTGTTTGTGAACCTTGACCTGGAGCGATGATTGCGAGCACAGCCAAATGTTAGTGGTGCTTCTTACTTACTATCTAGTACGCGACACCAACCACACAAGCACGCTGTGTTCTGGAACTTGAACCTTTGCAGCTGGTGCAGCAATTACTGGTTCGTAGGTTTCAACCTTTTTAGATGCATCAAAAATACATCTAAATGTTTCACCCCAACTTGAATCAGGCAAAGTAAAAGTAGTTTCTTCGCTGGAAGAGTTGAGCATCAGCAGTAAACCCTTATTTGGGTCTGCTTCAACAAAGACTGTGATGCTTCGTTTTTCTTCATCCCGCCAGTGGTCATCACTCATCTCGTTGCCGCCTAATGAAAACCAAGCAATATCTTTTCTATTGGTTCCCTTATCAACGGCGCCAGTAAAGAACTCGGAAGCAACATCTGCTAAATAGGTTTCACGAATCTGAGCTAATGACTTAACAGCATTGAGAATGTCGGTCTGATTGTCATTGAGATTCCACGGTAGTGCCCACCCACCATTGAAAGCAGCCTCACTTAAATCTGAATCATTAATCGGCAATGAGTACGCATTGTTAGAACCGTTTTGAGTACGACTTACCTCATCGCCCATATTGAGCATCGGAACACCTGATGACAGCATCAAAGTTGCAAGTAATGATTTCTTCAGACGATGACGAATCTCTTGAATATGTGGTTCGCTACTTTCACCTTCGTGCCCAACGTTCCATGAGCGATTTGAATCATTGCCATCCCCATTGTTTTCCAGGTTAGGTTGATTGCGCTTTTCGTTGTAGCTGACCATGTCATGAACAGTGAATCCATCGTGGGCGGCCACAAAGTTAATAGATGAAGTTGGACCGCGATAATGGAAGATATTGCTCGATCCGCTGATGCTCGCTGCGATATCTGAAACGCCTTCGCCGTAGCCTCGCGCTAGATCGCCAAGCCAGAACTGTCGCACAGAGTCTCGATACGCATCATTCCATTCACGCCAAGGATGCGGAAAATCTCCTAGTGAGTACCGAGAGATGTCCCAAGGCTCAGCAATCATCTTGAAGTTACGCAGCACTGAATCGGCGCCAATCGCTGCCATGAGCGAAGAGTTAAATGCGCTATTACTGGTGTACAAAGCGGTAGTCAGATCAAAACGGAAACCATCAACTCCGACCACTTCGATCCACCAACGCAAAGAGTCAATGATTTGTCGTACAGAATGTGGCTTACTTGCAGCAAAGGTGTTGCCACAACCCGTTACATCTACATAATTTCCATGGGCATCCTGCCGGTAATAAGCATGCCCATCAATACCCTTATAAGAAAGGGTTGGTCCACCAACGCCACCTTCGGCGGTGTGGTTATAAACAACATCCAAAATAACTTCGATCCCTGCAGCATGCAGTTGATCTACCGACCACTGAAGTTCCGAGATCGGATCTGATGTTGCTGCATACTCTTTATGTGGCGCGGTAAAAAGCAAAGAGTTATAGCCCCAATGGTTTTTGCGTCCTCGACCATGGATCGTTGGCTCAGTAATGGATTGTGCAATCGGAAGTAATTCAAGTGCGGTGACACCAATTGATTTCAAATGCGCGATGGTGCTGGGATGACCAAGGGCTTTATAACTTCCGCGTTCATTCTCTGGAATCTCTTGATTGAAAGCGGTAAGACCCTTCACATGTGCTTCATAAATAATTGTCTTTGCCCATGGAACTAAAGGTCGATTAACTTCACGAACGGCATGATCAGTAACTACTGAATACGGAACCTTTCCTGCACTGTCCCGTGGATCTCGTTCATTTAAATCACCTGTACCTAAACCATCATGAGCTACATGGCCGTAAATTTCAGGACAGTAAGTGACCTCGCCATCAATGACATGGGCATAAGGATCGAGCAGTAACTTTGCGGCGTTAAATCGAACACCGTATTCAGGAATCCAAGGACCATAAACGCGGTACCCATACCGTTGTCCTGGACGAACCCCGGCAAGGTATCCATGCCAGATAGGTCCATTGCGATGAGACATTGCAAAGCGGGTTTCTACCAACTTGCCATTGACCTCATTAAAGAGGCATAGCTCCACGGCATCGGCGGCGTTGCTCCAGATCGCAAAGTTGGTTCCACCATCTGTCACGGTGGAGCCAAGGGTGCGGGGATCTGCAGGAAGCATGGTGGGTATCTTGCCCTATGAGCAGCCCTATTTTGAAGTTAAGAGACTCTTTCCTCGTAAACTTCTTGTAAATCAGCGATTGATTGTGGCTGAAAATCTGCAAAATACAAATTTGATAGGTCTGATTCGCTTCGATTTGTAAATCCGCGTAACAATTCTGCAACCATCAATAGTATTGCTGCAGGAAATAAATCGACTGACCGTTTCAAAAACCAAGGTGTCCCATTTCGAAGCATCCACTTAACTGATTGAACTTTAGAAATTTCTTTTACAGCTTCAACTTCGATAGGAGAAATACTCCAATCCTTTTGAATCAATATTTCCCGAAAATGCTTGGCAAGTAATTGGTGTCCAAACTTGCTGGGATGCATTCGATCTACGTGCCAAACCTTTCGATCATAAATATTGTCAATGCGACGTGTTTGCAATACATCGGCACCAAACTCATTTGCCAACGATTGAGTAACACGATTTACGGCATTGATTCGCCGTCTAAGCACCTTTGCCAATAATCTTGGAAGTGGAACTATTTTAGTTGGATCATGAAGTTGAAGCAGAACCACATCACTGCCCAAAGCTCTCAATTTGGAAATAGTTTGTTGAAGGTTCTCGTGAAGTTTTGATGGGTTAAACCCATTTCTAAGCGCATCATTTCCTCCTACAATGACGGCAGCAATGTCAGGCTTGCAAAGTAAAGCCTGAGGGAGTTGAACTTCTAAAACTTCTAATGATTTAGCACCAGGCCTTGAAAGATTTGTATAGACGATGGGATGTTGAATTGATTGAGTTAGATAGTAAGCCCACCCTCTATTAACTCCATTTATATCTGCATCTCCAACACCAGATGCCGCGCTATCACCCAAAACCGTGAAAGTGATAACTCTTTCCATTTAAGCAGCTCGCAATTTTCGTTGAAGGGCAGTTACTTCTCGACCAGCACCATGGAGTCGTAACATCATCATGAGGGTTGAGCTCCAAGGAAAGTTTTCCGCCTGATGATGGCACCGTTGGTGTAAGTCGGGATGAGAATTCTTTGTTGTCAGAACCTTTTCAATGGCATCAGCAAATGCTTCGGGCTTATTCTCAGCAACAGCGCCTACAGGGTTTTTCGAATCCAACATCAGAAACTCACCAACTGCACTCGTTGCAGATGCCACTACTGGCGTTCCAGATGCCAATGATTCTAAAGCTGCTAAACAAAAAGTTTCGATAGGTCCTGGAGCGATTGAAACATCAGCACAAGCCATTATTTCAGCCAATTTTTTGCGATCGACTATGTATCCCAAAAAAGTAACAGGCTGACCTTCAGCCAATTTCTTGAGTTTGGCAAACATTGGACCCATTCCTACATAGATCAAACGTGCATTGATTCCACGTTTACGCAATTCAATTAGCGCAAGGATTGAGTTTTGTGGGTTTTTTTCAGGAGACATTCGACCCAAGTGAATCAGAAGAACATCTTGACCTTTCAAGAGCTCTTCTCGCATTGGTGTATTTCTGAGTTGAGGAGAAAAAGTCTCCAGATCCACACCTAGTGGAATGTTAACTAGGTTTTGGACCTTGATTGACTCAAACTCCCTTGATGCGAAGGCTGTTGTTGCAATTACATGGTTAAACCGTGAAGCAAGTCGGGCATTGTGCCAGTTGACTAACTTTTCGAATCGAAATCCAATAATTGATTTGACTAAACCTGAAAGAGTTTCGTGACTGAAAACAACAGTGTGAATATTTCTCTTCTTAGCCCACAAGCCGACACCAGAAAGTGTAAACCGATCAGAGATTTCGAGTGCATCAGGCTTTAAAGTAATCAGAAGCTTCTTTACATCCTTGTTGTTTCGAATTATTCGATACCCACCACTAAATGGAAGAACAACTGAAGGAACCGTTATTTTCTTTCCATGAATGGTCTCTTCGCAAAAGAATCCATTTCCAGGCACAATGTAAGTGAACTCATGCCCGCGGGCTTTATACCCTTTGCCAAGCTCATGCAAAGTTGTTCTTATCCCACCAGATTTAGGTCCGTAAAAGTTTGCGATGTGGACGATTTTCATGCGACCTTTACCTCATCCTCTTGAACCTTGCTCTTAATTAAATCTTCGTAATGAGCAATCAATTGGGTATTTACAGAGTGCCAAGTTCGCTCAATTACAGACTCTCGAGCTCTAAACCCCATAAGAGCTGGTTCAGCTAACTGAATAATCTGATTAACGGCATGGTTAAGGCTGTACGAGTTTGCAGTGTCAATTAGATAGCCGGTCCAACCATGTTTTACAAGATCGGTTGGACCGCCATAATTTGGTGCGATGACAGGCACACCGCTAGCCAGCGCCTCTTGAACACTCTGACAAAAAGTTTCATGTTTGCCCGTGTGGATAAAAATGTCTAGAGAAGCGTAGTAACGGGCTAAGTTTTCACCACTCTGGTATCCGACAAATTTAGCATTGGTCAAAACTCTTTCAAGTCTTGATCGTGCAGGACCTTCACCAACGATTACTAGCTGAATATCATCTCGTGCATCTAATGTTGCAAGATCATCGATTCGTTTTTCATTTGCTAAGCGTCCGACATAACCAACAAGTTTTCGATCCGGACGATCGCCGAGAAGTTCACATCTCAAAGTGATGTCCCGCTTGTCTGGCGAAAATTTCTCGGAATCAACACCACGTGGCCATAAGTGCACATTAGAAACTCCAGAAGCTCTCAGATCTTCACAGGACCAATTTGAAGGCGCCAATGTTCGGGTAGTGCGGGAGTGAATTTTTGCAACCCATCGCTTCAGCGAATCATGCGCCATTGTTAAGCCGTAGTGACGCGCAAAACCTGCGATATCGGTTTGATAAATTGATAAAGTGGGAATACCTAAACGCTCAGCAACTCTTGAAGCGTAATTTCCAAGAAAAAACGGAGAAGCTAGATGAACCACATCTGGGTTGAACCCATCGATCAGAGGTTCCATAGTTTTTTGTGGGAATCCAAAAGGCAATAAACCTTTCATTTCTAAACTTGGAACACGCTTCACTCTAAATCCGGCGTACTCAGTGATACCTCCGGCGCTTTCCGGGGCAATTACAAGCGCTTGATGTCCTTGCGCTCGTAGATGCTCCAGAACGCGAAGCACGGAGTTGGTAACGCCATTGACCTGAGGCAGGAAGGACTCCGTCACCACGACAACTCGAAGGGATCGCTTCATGTCGTCAGATTGAGGCAACTCTCAGGCTTAAAGTAGAAGTTGAGGTTACGAGTCGGCAAACCGTGCGTGAAATCTCTGACATCGGTAGAAAAAATGGTTACTCACCAGTAACCTGTGGCTATGAAAATCGCCGTTTGCGTAAAGCAGGTCCCAGATTCATGGGCCGAAAAGAAGATGGTCAATGGAATTCTTGATCGCGAGAATGTTGATGCGGTTTTAAATGATCTTGATGAGTACGCAGTTGAAGAAGCGCTGCGTATCGCAGAAGCTCATGGTGGAAATGAAGAGGGTGGCCCACACACAGTTACCGTCATTTCAATGGGACCAGAGCGTGCAACTGAAGCGGTTCGCAAAGCATTATCAATGGGTGCCAATGATGCGATCTTGGTGACGGATGCAAAGCTGGCAGGTGCAGATGCGCTCGCAACATCTGCAGTTCTTGCAGCAGTCATTGAAAAGGGTGGATTTGATTTAGTTATTTGCGGAACAGAATCAACCGATGCACGTATGAGCGTTGTTCCAGCGATGTTGGCTGAACGTTTAAATGTTGCACAGTTAACCTTTGCCTCAAAGGTTGATGTAGATCCTGCAGCACAGAAGGTTTCTATTACACGTGTTACCGAAGCTGGCGTTGATGAAATGAACGCCGCTTTTCCATGTGTTATCTCAGTTGTTGAAAAGATTAATGAACCTCGTTACCCATCATTTAAGGGAATCATGGCGGCGAAGAAAAAGAGTATTGAAAGTAGAGATTTAGCTGCTGTTGGTGTGACTGTTGATTCAGCATGGTCACTAGTTGCAGATTCATCACCACGTCCACCACGTGCAGCCGGAATCAAGGTCAGCGATGATAATTCAGCTGATCAAATGGTTTCATTCCTAGCAGAAAAGAAGTTGATATGAGCAATGTATTGATTTTGGCTGACTTTGTAAGCGGTAAGGCCACGAAGACAAATGCTGAATTAGCAACAGCTGGTGCTCGTATTGGCGAAGTCACCGCAGTAGTTCTTGCTCCTGCAGGAAAAGGTGCAGCGATGGCTGCCGAGATCAATAAGGGTCCGGTTACAAAAGTTGTAGTTGTTGAATCAGATGCATTTGTTAACAATGGCGTTGCTGCCGTTGCTGATGTCCTTGCGCAAATTATCGCTGCGCAATCACCTGCTGCGGTCTTGATCGCATCACATGCATTTGGCAAAGAGGTTGCTGCTCGCACAGCGGTTAAGAGCGGTTCTGGAATCATCACAGATGCGGTTGATGTCTCTGCAGATGTAACAGCGACCCAACTTGTTTTCGGTGGATCGACAACGGTTCACTCAAAAGTTTCTCATGGAACACCAATCATTACTGTTCGCCCAAACTCAGTTGATGCACAAACAGCTGCTGCAACACCTACCGTTGAAACTCTTTCACTACAAGTTTCAGATGCATCAAAGAAAGCAACCGTTACCTCATCACAACCTCCAGTTCAGGGTGGTCGTCCAGAGTTAACAGAGGCGAACATCGTTGTATCTGGTGGACGTGGAACAAATGGAGATTTCTCTGCTATCGAAGGTTTTGCTGACTCATTAGGTGCAGCTGTTGGTGCATCACGTGCAGCAACTGATGCGGGTTGGTACCCACACTCTTATCAAGTGGGACAAACCGGCAAAACAGTTAGCCCACAGCTCTACGTTGCATGTGGAATTTCAGGAGCGATCCAGCATCGCGCAGGAATGCAGACAAGTAAGACGATCGTCGTGATCAATAAAGATCCTGAAGCACCGCTCTTTGAAATCGCAGATTTCGGCGTTGTAGGAGACCTGTTTGCCGTTCTACCGAAGGCAACGGAAGGCGTTAAAGCCCACAAGTCATAGACTTAGGCCCGTGCCTTCAATCTATGTAGACCATGCTGCAACGACACCACTGTCGCCTGCCGCATTTAAGGCGATCACCTCTCAACTTCAAGAGCTGGGTAATCCTTCAAGTCTGCACACCCATGGACGCGCAACCCGTAAAGCGTTAGAGGATGCTCGTGAAGCAATTGCACAACAAGTTTCTTGCCTGCCCTCTGAAGTAATTTTCACAGCTTCTGGAACAGAGGCAAATAACATCGCGCTTAAGGGTTTGTGGTGGAATGGAAAGGCCCATGGCAAGAAAGTTGTAGTTATTTCCGCAGTTGAACATCATGCGATTTTGGATCCTGCACATTGGCTAGAAACCCATGAAGGTGCTGAAGTAATCCAAGTTCCGGTAGATGTTCATGGGGTTATCAATTTAGATTTTCTCAAAGATTTGATCACCAAACGATCTGAAGAAATTGCAGTTATCTCAATCATGCACTCCAACAATGAAACCGGTGTCATTCAACCAATTCAAGAGGTTGTTGCTATGGCTGGAAAAATTCCGGTGCATACCGATGCGGTTCAGAGTTTCAAGAAGGTTCCACTGTCATACAAAGATTTAGGTGTGACCGCGTTGACCCTAAGTGCCCACAAAGTCGGAGGCCCGCTTGGAATCGGCGCATTAATTCTGCGTCGAGCGTATGAGATTCCAGCGCTACTTCACGGTGGGGGACAAGAACGAGAAATTCGAAGCGGCACTTTAAATGCACCGAGCATCGTCGCTTTTTCGGCCGCTGCAACTGAAAAGTATCCAAGCAATGAGGTTCAAACTCTGCGCGATAATTTTATTAAAGCGTTACATCAGGAAATTCCAGATGCATATGTCAATGGCGAAGCAAGCCAACGCTTGCCTGGCATTGTCAATGTAACTTTTCCCGGAACTCAAAGCGATACTTTGTTGCTTCTTCTCGATAACGCTCATGTGTCAGCTTCGACTGGTTCTGCATGTAGTGCAGGAGTTCATGAGGCAAGCCATGTACTGCTTGCGATGGGCCATACCGAAGCGACCGCTCAATCCTCACTTCGCTTCTCATTTGGAGCCGCTTCTACGCAGGCAGATGTTGATTTTGTAATGTCAGTGTTGCCCGATGTAATTAGTACAGGACGGGCGGCACACCTTAAATGAAGTTAATAGCAGCGATGAGCGGTGGAGTTGATTCAGCGGTAGCTGCTGCCCGCGCAGTTGAAGCAGGTCATGAAGTAATTGGTGTTCATTTAGCGTTAGCTGCAAATCCCCAGAAGTACCGATCAGGTGCACGCGGTTGTTGCACTATCGAAGATTCTCATGATGCCAGACGCGCCGCCGATGTAATTGGAATCCCTTTTTATATCTGGGATATGGCTGAAGAGTTTCACGATGGAGTAGTTGAAGATTTTCTTGCTGAATACTCAGCGGGAAGAACACCTAATCCATGTTTGCGTTGCAACGAGAAGATTAAGTTTGCAGCTGTCTTAGATCGCGCACGAGCAATGGGATATGACGGAGTTGTTACCGGTCACTATGCACGAACTGAAATTGGTCCTCGTGGAAAAACGCTGCACCGCGCCGTCGATCATTCAAAGGATCAGTCCTATGTTTTATCTGTACTGACTATTGAACAGATCAATGGTGCAATCTTTCCTCTGGGGGATACAACCAAGGTTGATATTCGTGCAGAGGCAGAGCGCCGTGGATTAGCGGTTGCGCAAAAACCAGATAGCCATGACATCTGCTTTGTTCCATCAGGAGACAACGCGGGTTGGTTACGAGATCGATTAGGCAGCGAGGTCGGCCCAATTGTTGACCAAGATGGAAACAAAATCGGCGAGCACAAGGGTGCATACACCTACACAATCGGACAACGAAAAGGTTTGGGACTTACCGTTCCAACGGCAGATGGTTCTCCACGATTTGTTTTAAAGATTGAACCGGTTTCAAACACAGTTGTTGTTGGTGCACGTGAAGATTTAGCGATCACAACAATGCGTGGAGAGCGTCCAGTGTGGTGTGGTCCTGCAGTTACTTCAGAGCACAAGCGTGGTTTTGTTCAAGTTCGTGCTCATGGAGCGGCTTTGCCATGTACGTATTTCTTCGATGGAACTCTGCTGGTTGCAACATTAGATGAGCCTTTATTGGGACTTGCTACCGGTCAAGCGATGGTTATTTACGATGGTGATCGCGTCGTAGGGTCAGCAACAATCTGTGAGACGCAATGAGCAATAAAGCCCGTCATCGCATGACCGAGCTGATCAACGAAATTCGCGATCATCAATTTAAATATTACGTCTTGGATCAACCAACAATTACAGATGCGCAGTTTGATGCTCTCTTGCGCGAGCTACAGACCTTAGAGGATAAGAATCCAGAGCTACGCGAACCCGATTCTCCAACGCAACATGTTGGCGGAGGTTTTTCAACTCAGTTTGAGCAACGTGATCACATTGAAAAGATGATGAGCTTGGACAATGTCTTTGATACAGATGAGTTAGCACAATGGTTTGATCGAGTTGAAAAAGAGATCCCGCAGCCACAGTATTTGTGCGAGGTAAAGGTTGATGGTTTAGCAATCAACTTGACCTATGAAAATGGTGTTTTAGTTCGAGGCCTAACCCGCGGAAATGGCGTGACCGGCGAAGATGTCACATTAAATGTGAAAACTATTAGAAATCTTCCTCATCAGTTAAAGGGTGATTCCTTACCTGTAATCATGGAGGTTCGCGGAGAAGTCTTCTTTCCTATACAAGCCTTTAATGAACTCAATGAGTCGCTCGAAGAAGCCGGCAAACAACTCTTTGCTAATCCACGTAACGGCGCTGCAGGATCGTTGCGACAAAAGGATCCACGTGTAACCGCGTCTCGTCCATTGTCGGTTGTGCTGCATGGTGTCGGCGCACGAGAAGGTATTGAATTTGAATCCCAGAGTGGTGCCTACCAACAGTTAAAGGCGCTAGGTCTACCAACAAGTGATCGCTTTAAAGTATGTGGCACCCGTGCAGAGGTAGAGAAATTCATTCAGTATTACGCAGATCATCGTCATGATGTTGAGCACGAGATCGATGGCGTTGTTATCAAAGTAGATTCTTTATCGCAGCAACAGCAGTTAGGCTTTACTTCGCGGGCACCTAAGTGGGCTATTGCGTACAAGTACCCACCTGAAGAGGTCACTACCGTTTTGCTGGATATCAAAGTCAGCGTTGGCCGCACAGGAAGAGTTACCCCATTTGCATACATGGAGCCGGTAAAGGTCGCAGGATCTACCGTTACAAATGCAACGTTGCATAACGCTGAAGAGATTGTCCGTAAAGGGGTTTTAATCGGCGACACCGTTGTTATTCGTAAAGCCGGCGATGTAATTCCAGAAGTACTTGGTCCAGTTGTAGAAAAACGCAAGGGAACAGAGCGAGCCTTTGTTATGCCAACCCATTGCCCTGAATGTGGTGGCGAACTACGTGCCATGAGTGAAGGCGATGTTGATATTCGTTGCCCTAATACTCAAAGCTGTCCTGCTCAACTACGCGAGCGGATTTACTACATTGGTTCACGAGCAGCGCTGGATATTGATGTCCTTGGGTATGAAGCAGCATCTGCATTATTAGATGCCAAGATCATTGATGATGAATCAGATCTCTTTGATTTAACGGCAGAAAAACTCGTAACCTCAGAGTTTTTCACAAAGAAGGATGGATCTCAGGCTGCCAACGTTGACAAGTTATTAGCAGCGTTAGAGGAAGCAAAGAGCCGTCCGTTGTGGCGAACAATCGTTGCCTTATCTATTCGCCATGTTGGACCAACAGCTGCACAAGCACTCGCAACTTCCCTTGGTTCGATCAAAGCAATTTCACAAGCAAATGCACAAGAGTTAGCAGATATTGATGGCGTTGGGCAGATCATCGCTGAATCAATTGTCGAATGGTTTGGTGTGAAGTGGCATCAAGAGATTATTTCGCAATGGGAAAAAGCGGGTGTTTGTATGGTTGTCCAACAAACAGAACAACTGCCGCAAACTCTGGCAGGGCTCACCTTTGTAGTAACTGGCGGACTTGAATCATTTTCACGTGATGGAATTTCAGAAACAATTGCAGCCCATGGTGGCAAAGCCTCATCCTCGGTATCGAAAAAGACCGACTATGTGCTTGTCGGAAGTGACCCAGGTTCAAAGCTGGCAAAGGCGCAGGAATTAGGTGTTCCGGTAATCGACGAAGCCAGATTTAAAGAGCTATTGGCTGGTAAGTAGTAGTATTTCATCCATGATTACTCTTGCTAGCGAGATAACCCGCGAACTTCCAGCACCTCCAGTCTTTTTTGGAATCTTCACCTTTGTTGTGATGTCACTCTTTCTGTACTTAGTACTTCGCCTAGACCGAGACTAATTTGTCCCGAGTTGGTATTTACGGAGGAACATTTGACCCAATTCATTTGGGTCATCTGCATGTAATTACCCAGTTAATTGAAAAGAAGTTAGTAGATCTATTATTGGTTGTTCCTGCAGGAGAACCTTTACTGCGCGAGAACGCACCGATTGCAACTGCTCAACAACGACGAGCAATGTGTCAGTTAGCACTTGCCGATTTACCAGCAGCTGTCGCCAGCAAAGTGCAGGTAAATCCAATCGAGGTTCTGCGAATGGGACCGAGCTATGCAATCGATTCCGTTGAAGCGGTTGCTCAAAATTATCCTGATGACACAATTGTTTTGGTGATCGGCCAAGATGCTGCAGAAAAGTTGGATCAATGGCATCGCATCGATGAGTTACGAGGCATGGTCGAATTCTTGATCATCGGACGACCTGGATATTCAGGTGATGGTGTTGATATTGGTGCTCTCAATGTTGCTGCGACCACGATTCGCCAGGGATTGAGCGCAGATCTCTCGTCATCGGTAGCTGCATTTATACGAGAGAATAACCTCTATGACAATTAGCAGCAGAACACTCGAGATCACCCAAGTAGCCGCCAAAGCCGCAATCGACAAGATTGCGGTAGATGTAGTGGCATTGGATCTTTCTGATCAATTAGTTCTGAGCGAGGTCTTCTTAATTGCAACCGGCCAAAATGAGGCACAGGTTGATGCGATTGCAGATGAGGTAGAGCGCCAGCTTGCAGCAATTGGTGACAAGCCACTTCGCCGCGAACATGGTGCTGAATGGATCTTGTTAGATTATTCAGATCTTGTTGTACATGTTCAAAGTGCTGAGCTTCGCAAGTACTACATGTTGGATCGTTTGTGGAATGACTGCCCAACAATTGATTTAGAAGCAGTGAGGGAGGCCGCCGTCAATGGCCGGTAATCGCATTGTTTTATGGCGTCACGGCCAAACTGATTGGAATGTAGTAAATCGTTTTCAAGGTCACTCAGATATTGCTCTCAACGAGGTCGGTCGTTTTCAAGTTCAGCATGCTGCGCAAATTCTTGCAGGTATGAAGCCAACCATGATTATTTCAAGTGATCTGGGACGTGCACGAGATACTGCGCAATCATTAGCTGATCTCACTGGTTTATCTGTCGAAATCGATGAGGATCTTCGTGAAACAAATGGAGGATTATGGGAAGGAAAAACAGGTGCAGAAAATCGCGCCGAGGATTTCCAAAACTTTATTCGTTGGATTGATGGTGAAGATAATCCCGCAGGTACAACTGGTGAGCGACGTAGCGAGGTTGCAGATCGCGCAGTTCGAGCAATCAAAAAAGCATTAGGGGATAAGACAGATCAGTTATTAGTTGTGACAACCCATGGTGGAACAGCGCGTTGCATCTTGGGATCTCTGCTGCAACTTCCGATGTCCCACTGGGGAGTAATCGGCGGACTATCTAATGCATCGTGGTCGATTCTCGAACGTAACCCACGACAATGGAATTTGATCGAACATAATGCGGGCTCTATTCCAGAGCCTGTTTATGGCGAAGAAAGCGGTGCAACTTCAGCTTAAGGCTGACCGCAGTAAATGCGGTAAGGTCTGCACTCGCAGAAAAAATCGGGGCTATAGCGCAGCTGGTAGCGCACCTGCATGGCATGCAGGGGGTCAGGGGTTCAAATCCCCTTAGCTCCACGTATGAATAACAACGTGAATGATGAGCGCGAGCACGCGGCATATGACTTTGCCTACGTGCAGGAAAAATGGCTGCCTGTTTGGGATGAACTTCAACCATTTAAATCAGGGCGCGCAGATGACACACGTGAAAAGAAGTATGTCTTGGATATGTTCCCGTACCCATCGGGAGATCTTCACATGGGTCATGCCGAGGCTTACGCACTTGGCGATGTAATCGCTCGTTACTGGGCGCAAAAGGGTTTCAATGTTATGCACCCGATTGGCTGGGATGCCTTTGGTTTACCCGCTGAAAACGCTGCGATTAAGCGAAACTCAGATCCACGTATTTGGACCTATGAAAACATCGCGGTGCAAAAGGCATCGATGCGACGTTATGCATGTTCATTTGATTGGGATCGAGTCTTCAACACCTGCGATCCTGAATACTACAAATGGAATCAATGGTTGTTCTTAAAGTTTTACGAACGTGGCTTGGCCTATCGCAAAGATTCAGCGGTTAACTGGTGTCCAGGTTGCCAAACAGTTTTGGCTAATGAACAGGTAGTTGCGGGACTCTGTGAGCGATGTGATTCAACAGTTACTAAAAAGAAGTTGAACCAGTGGTACTTCAAAATTACTGATTATGCCGATCGCTTGCTTGATGACATGGCACAGCTTGAAGGTAAGTGGCCTGACAAAGTTTTAACGATGCAGCGCAACTGGATCGGTCGTTCAACCGGTGCAAATGTAAAGTTTGAAATCGAAGGTCGTACCGAGCCTGTAACAATTTACACAACCCGCCCCGACACATTGTTTGGTGCAACATTTATGGTGGTTGCAGTCGACAGTGAGCTTGCTGCCGAACTTGTTCAAGGCACCGGCGTTGAAGCTGAGTTCGCTAAGTATTTAGAAACTATCAAGGCGGCAAGTGATATTGATCGTCTTGCAACAGATCGTCCTAAGAGCGGCGTATTCCTTAATCGTTTCGCGATAAATCCAGTAAATGGCGAGAAATTGCCGATCTGGGCAAGTGATTATGTATTAGCTGATTACGGAACTGGCGCAATCATGGCGGTTCCAGCACATGATCAACGCGATTTAGATTTTGCTCGCGCCATGAAACTACCTGTGCGGGTTGTTGTCGAAACTGGCGAGGAAGATCCCAATGCAACGGGTGTTGCAACCGTTGGTGATGGAAAGTTAGTTAACTCAGATATTTTGAATGGCCTGAACAAGGCTGATGCAATCGCGGCAATTAACAAGAAGTTAGAGGCAGAAGGAAAAGGTGTTGCTGCACGTAACTACCGCCTGCGCGATTGGCTAGTGTCACGTCAGCGTTACTGGGGCACACCAATTCCAATCATTCACTGCCCATCATGCGGCGAGGTTCCAGTTCCTGCCGATCAACTGCCTTTGACTCTTCCCAATGCTGAAGGTTTAGACCTTAAGCCAAAGGGAACATCACCACTTGGTGCTGCAACTGATTGGGTGAACGTAAAGTGCCCAAAGTGTTCTGCAGATGCAAAGCGCGACACAGATACGATGGATACTTTTGTTGATTCTTCTTGGTACTACCTGCGTTATGCAGATCCAACCAACGCCAACGAACCTTTCTCTAAGAAAGATGTTGATACCTGGTTGCCTGTAGATCAATACGTTGGTGGAGTTACTCACGCGATCTTGCACCTTCTGTACAGCCGATTCTTTACCAAGGTGTTAAACGATATGGGAATGGTTGATTTCAATGAACCATTTACCCGCTTGCTCAACCAAGGAATGGTTGTCATGGATGGCTCTGCAATGTCTAAGAGCCGTGGAAATCTTGTTCGCCTGTCAGATGAGTTAGAAAATCATGGAGTCGATGCGATTCGTTTATCTATGGTTTTTGCAGGGCCTCCAGAAGATGATGTGGATTGGTCTGATGTTTCGCCATCAGGTTCAGTTAAGTTTTTAACTCGTGCATGGAGATTGTCAGGGGATGTTACAAGCCCGGCAGGAGTCGATTTCAGTACCGGCGATTTAACGTTGCGCAAAGCAACCCATAAAGCACTCCATGATGCTGGCTTTGCAGTTGAATCCTTCCGCTTCAATGTTGCAGTAGCTCGCGTGATGGAGTTAGTAAATGCAACACGTAAAGCTATTGATTCGGGTTGTGGAGCTGCAGATCCTGCGGTCCGTGAAGCGGTTGAAGCGATCGCGATCATGTTGTCTCTTGTTGCGCCATTTACCGCAGAGGAGATGTGGGAGCGCCTTGGCCATAAGCCATGTGTAGCACTTGCTGGCTGGCCTGCAGTTGATGAAAAGCTTTTAGTTGCAGATGCGGTAACTGTTGTTATTCAAATTAATGGAAAGATCAAAGATCGCATCGATGTAGCACCAACAATTTCAGATGCAGATCTTGAGGCAGCAGCTCTTGCGCTACCAAGCATTGTTGAAGCGCTAGCCGGGGCGACGGTCAATAAAATCATTACTCGTGCGCCAAAGCTAGTAAATATCGTTATCAACAACTAACTCACCCATTTCTGTAAGGCTTTAATGCCAACTTCAGAATTGGCAGATGGAACAACTTCGCACAGCCTTCGAATCCTTGTCACAGTGGTGGTTTGATTTACATTTTTCACACAATCAAAAAAGAGCTCTCGGTTTAATAGCAGCGATTGTTCTTGTCCTATCTGTTTTCATAGTTATTCGTGGAAACACACAGAGCAGCACAGCTCCCGAAATTGTTCCAATAACGCTCGCCGAACCTGAAATATTTGTTGATGTCACCGGTGCGGTGAATAAGCCTGGTGTTTATACCTTGACCGGAAAATCACGGGTAATCGATGCGATAAAAGTGGCGGGAGATAGCGCACCTGGTGCGGATTTGAGCACTATCAATTTGGCACGTGTACTCAATGATGGTGAACAAATCTATGTTGATTCATTAGTTATGAATAGCGCAGGCCAGCGAGTTAGCAAGAAAACGCCATTAGGGCCGATCAACATCAACCGAGCAACCGCTCGTCAACTAGATGCACTGGATGGAATCGGACCTGTAATCGCTGCTCGAATCGTTGAGTATCGAAAAGTGAATGGCTCCTTTTTAAGTATTGATGATCTTCAAAAGGTAAGTGGAATCGGTGCTGCAAAATTCGCTCAGATCAAATCAAAAGTCAGAATTTAATTGATTACCGAGCCCTTGCCTTAGGCGGGGCTTTATGGGCCGGAGCGCTGATTCAAAGTGCGGTTGCACCATGGCGTATTTGTGCCGCCACCATACTTCTTGCAGGGTTTGCAGTAGCACAAAGCAAGAAGAGATTAACCCTGGTGCTGCTCACAATCATGGTTGGTGCTGCTGCGATGTCGCTGCGACAAGCCTCGCTAGAGCACTCTGTAATCAATGCTTATCTCAATCAAAGAGTTGATTTTGTCGCTCAGGTGAAAACCGATCCGACCAAAACAAGTAGCGGTAATTACTCATTCACCGCACGGTTGTTGAGCTTTACAGCAGATGGCAAGAGTTACACCGTTCGCACTCCAATTCGTGTTATTAGTAAAAATCAGATCACAGCGTTGCCAGGACAAAAGATCGCGGCGACCGCAACCGCCCTTAAAAGTAAAGAGGCACGGGTTGCCGCTCTTGTCATCGTTAATGGAGATATCACCATTTTGACTGAGCCATCTGCGTGGGCATCAGGGTTAGGTGCTATCCGCGAAGGATTACGTAACAACTCAGGTGATGGTGATGCTGGAGCGTTAATTCCTGGAATGGTCTTGGGGGATACATCAAAGCAATCACCTGAATTTAAGGAGGCGATGAAACGTTCTGGTCTGACCCACCTAGTTGCAGTAAGTGGTGCAAATTTTGCAATTGTTTCAACATTTGTTTTGTGGTGCATGCAGTTTTTGATTCGACGAAAGAATTATCGAGTATTGGCAACTGCGGTTGCACTTGTCTGCTTTATCGCATTAGTTCGGCCTTCTCCATCGGTTTTGCGAGCAGCCGCGATGGCTGCGGTATTGCTATCGGCCCAACTGGGCAAACGTGCATCAGATTCTTTGCCAGCGTTAGGTTTTGCAATCTGCGCGGTTGTTCTTGGAGATCCATGGCAATCTCGAGATGCCGGCTTTGCACTGTCCGTCTTAGCAACTGCGGGTTTGCTTCTCCTTGCGCCGAAAATTGAAGAAAAACTACCGACACATCAAAAGTTAGCGGGTGCGCTAGCTCCGCCGATAGCTGCCATGGTCTTTTGCGCACCTATTCTTGTTGCACTGTCGGGGTATTTGTCACCCATGAGCGTTGTTGCCAACTTATTTGCAGCACCTGCCGTAGCCCCCATCACCGTACTGGGATTCATTGCAGCCCTTATTTCTCCCGTCGCCCCATGGATAACCCAGTTAATTATCTTTTGTATTCGCTTTCCAGCTGGGTTTATTACATGGGTTGCGCACTGGGTTGCAGATTTTCCGGTGTTAACGATTCATAACGGATTGATTGGCTTCGTATTAGTTGCTGCAATTTTGTTGGTACTGATCCTTTTCAAGAAACACTGGAAGCACAGTGCCGCAATCCTATTAATCATTGTCATTTCCTTAGGATGGTTGCAACGTTGGCCCGCAGGAGATTGGCAGGTAGCCCAGTGCGATGTAGATCAAGGCGATTCACTTGTCATCAATCTCGGAAATCATCGCGCAGTAGTAATTGATACCGGGCCAGATTCAGCGGCTGAAGATAAATGTCTGAAAGCTTTGGGTATTAAACACATCCCCTTGCTGATCCTTTCTCATTTTCATGCAGATCATGTCGGCGGGCTATCTGGTTTGCTCGATGGAAGATCGGTACAACAGGTATGGATTACAAATAATCTCGAGCCAAAGGTAGAAAGTGAAATGGCTTTAAAGGAACTGAGGGGAGCACAGGTCATCACAGTGCAACGAGGATTAATTGCACAAATTGGAGAAGTAAATCTGAAGGTAGTGTGGCCAGAGGCAACAACAAGAAGTTTTGAGGAGTTACCTGGTGAAGGATCTCAGATCAACAATTCCAGCATCGCGGTGATTGCATCGACTAAGGATTGGAGTTTGTTTTCTGCAGGAGATCTAGAACCGCCAGCACAACATGAATTGATAGATCGTGTGGGACCGGTCGATATATACAAGGTGTGCCACCACGGCTCTAAGTATCAAGATGATGGGTTAATGCAAGCCCTGTCTGCACAAATTGCACTTATTAGCGTGGGAGCAAAAAACCCGTACGGTCACCCCGCTGCAGAAATCGTCGACTCTTTGACTAGACTCGGCACGCAAGTTGTTCGGACAGATAGAGATGGTGCGGTAGCTATTACAGCCTCAGCTCACCACTTGAGGGTTCGAAAAAGCAAAGGCAGAGTAAGGTTGTTTTACTGGAGCTAGAAGGGGATGGGATGAACTCTTTTTACTTAATCCTTGGCTCCGAGTCGGCGTTGGCAGATCGTGCCTTAACAAAACTCAACGCACAGCTCAAAGATGAAAACTGCGAAATCACAACTCTGTTTGCTGCGGACACAATTGTGGGCGATATTGCGGATGCACTAGCGCCTTCGCTTTTTTCTGAAAGACGCGCACTTATCATTCGCGATCTTCAAGATTTGCCTGAAGATAACCGGGATGAAATTACCCGCTACCTAGATCAACCAGATCCTTCGACAACTGTAATTTTTGTTCACAAAGGTGGAGTAAAAGGTAAAGCACTTCTAGATGCGATCAAAAAGATTAAGCCTGAATTAATCGCATGTGATCCTTTGAAGAAAGAGGCGGAGAAAGAGGAGTTTGTTAAATCCCTTTTCCTTGATCTTGGACGGAAAGCCTCAGCTGGCGCAGTCTCTGCCTTAGTGGGTGCGCTCGGAAATGATTTGCGTGAACTTCAAGGCGCGGTTGGACAGATTGCAGCGGATGCTCCTTCTGGATTAATTGATGAAGCGATGGTTGATAAGTATCACCAAGGTCGAGTTGAGACCACAGGTTTTGATGTCGCAGATGCAACCCTAGATGGCAATCTTTCCGCTGCACTTATTTCTCTACGCAGTGCCCTAGAAACCGGAACCGACCCAGTAATGATCACAAGCGCAATCGCATCATCACTGCGTTCATTGGCAAAGGTTGCAGGAGCAAATCGCAATCAAAAATCATTTGAATTAGCTGGGCAATTAGGAATGGCCCCATGGCAGATTGATAAGGCTCGCAGACAGCTCAACCGTTGGAGCCCAGCCCAAATCGCCGATGCCGTTGGGGCGATCGCCCTGGCAGATGCTGAAGTAAAGGGTGCGGCCAGCGACCCTATTTATGCGCTGGAAAAGGCTGTGACCAGGATCGTCTCATCGCAATTTGACCGCTGAGCACACGCTTGCGTACGCTTACCCTCTGCCCACGAGCCTCAATTAGGCCACGGCTTAGAAGATGAACTGGAGTAACACGTGTACGCAATCGTTAAAGCTGGCGGACGCCAGGAGAAGGTCGCAGTTGGCGACACAGTAATCGTTGATCGTATCGACGCTGCTGCTGGTGCAACTGTCTCATTCCCTGCCCTGCTCGTAGTAGATGGTGCAGCAGTTACAACAGATCCAAAGGTTTTGTCTGGCGTAAAGGTAACTGGCGAAGTTCTTGAAGAGCTTAAGGGTCCAAAGATCGATATCTTGCGTTACAAGAACAAGACAGGTCACCGTCGTCGCCAGGGATTCCGTGCGCAACTGACTCGTGTAAAAATTACCGCCATCAACGGCGCGAAGTAAGGGAGACGAAGTAAATGGCAAGTAAGAAGGGTGTCTCCTCGACACGAAACGGTCGCGATTCCAATCCACAGTACCTTGGTATCAAGCGTTTCGGCGGACAAGAAGTTAATGCTGGCGAAATTTTAGTTCGTCAGCGCGGAACACATTTTCACCCAGGCAAGAACGTAGGTCGCGGTAAGGATGACACTCTGTTTGCACTAGCTGCAGGCGTTGTTGAATTCGGTCGCGCTCGCGGTCGCCGTGTAGTGAATGTGGCTCCGGTAGCTTAATTTTAGGTTTCTTGTAAAAGAGCGAGCCGTAATCATGCGGCTCGCTTTTTTCATTCATCACCATTGTAAGAAGCGAAGGGAGTTCATAAGTGACAACATTTGTTGATCGTGTAACTCTCTACGCCGCTGCCGGAAAAGGTGGCGATGGTTGTGTTTCTGTAAAGCGTGAAAAGTTCAAGCCACTGGGTGGACCAGATGGCGGTAATGGCGGACGCGGTGGAGACATCATTCTTATTGTCGATCCAAATGTGACAACACTTCTAGATTTTCACCACTCTCCACATCGCAAAGCAACATCTGGTCACCAGGGTTATGGCGATCGCAAAGATGGTCACCAGGGTGAGGATTTAATCCTTGGAGTTCCTAATGGAACGGTTATTTACGATAAAGATGGCGAGCAGATCGCCGATTTAATCGGCAATGGAACAACATTTATTGCAGCTCAAGGTGGCTTTGGTGGTCTAGGAAACCTTGCACTGTCATCTTCTAAGCGTCGTGCACCAGGTTTTGCATTGCTTGGTGAACCAGGTGAAGAACGCACTTTGATTTTGGAGTTAAAGAGCGTTGCAGATATTGCTCTTGTTGGATTTCCAAGTGCTGGAAAATCCTCTTTGATTGCAGCGGTTTCTGCTGCTCGTCCAAAGATCGCTGATTATCCATTTACAACCTTGGTTCCAAACCTTGGTGTTGTGCAGGCGGGCGAGACTCGATTTACCGTTGCAGATGTTCCAGGCCTTATTCCAGGTGCATCACAAGGTAAGGGCTTGGGCCTTGAGTTTCTGCGTCACGTAGAACGCTGCGTTGCATTAGTACATGTACTTGATTGCGGAACTTTAGAGACAGATCGCAACCCTGTTGCAGATCTTGAAGCAATTGAAAATGAGTTAGCTCTATACGGTGGTCTTGAAGATCGCGTCCGTATCGTTGCTTTGAACAAGATCGATTTACCTGATGGCAAAGCTATGGCCGAAATGGTTGAACAAGAGCTTCGCGATAAGGGGTACGAGGTGTACGCAGTTTCTGCAGCATCTCGTGAAGGTTTACAAGATTTAATCTATGCAATGGGTCGGTTAGTTCATAAGAATCGTGTCGAGGCTGGAGTTCCAGAACGTACACGAATTATCTTGCGACCAGTTGCAGTTGATGACTCAGGTTTCACAGTCCATGCAAACGCCGATGAATCATTCACGATTCGTGGCAAGAAGGTTGAACGTTGGGTTCGCCAAACTAACTTTAAGAACGCTGAAGCTATTGGTTACCTTGCAGATCGTTTGGCACAACTCGGAGTTGAAAAAGAGTTGTACAAAAAGGGTGCCGTTGCTGGCAGCGAAGTACGTATCGGCGATGGTGATACTGAAGTTGTATTTGATTGGGAGCCAACTATTGAGGCTGGCGCTGAACAACTTGCCGGTCACCTGCACCGTCGAGGCGAGGATTCACGTCTTGAATCAACTTGGAACATGCCTGAGCGTGTTGAGAATGTTTTGACCGATGATGAAATCGCAAAGCAGTGGGAATACAACGTAGTTGACCCTCACACGCCTAAACTTTCAGCACCGATAATCACAAATACAGACACCACAGAGGAAAATCAAGAGGATGGAGATGACAAGTGAGCCGAGAGCAGATCACCTCTGCAAAACGCATCGTCATCAAGATTGGTTCCTCCTCTCTTACCGGTAAAGCCGGATCTGCACTCGATGCAGCTGCAGTAAACAAACTTGTTGATGTTGTAGCCGCCTGCAAGAAGCGTGGCGCAGAAGTTGTCGTAGTTTCATCAGGTGCGATTGCTGCAGGGCTTGCACCACTTGGATTATCAACCCGCCCAAAGGATCTAGCTACGCAGCAGGCTGCTGCATCGGTAGGCCAAGGATTACTTGTGGCTCAATACACCCAAAGCTTTGCACGTCACTCAATTACCGCTTCACAGGTATTGCTAACAACAGAGGATGTTGTTCGTCGTTCTCATTATCAAAATGCGCAACGTACTTTGTACAAATTGCTTCAACTAGGTGTTGTGCCAATCATTAATGAAAATGACTCTGTCGGAACTCAAGAGATTCGCTTTGGTGATAATGATCGTTTAGCAGCGTTAGTTGCACTTTTGATTGGTGCCGATCTTTTAGTTTTAGTCTCTGATATCGATGCACTGTATGACGCGCCTCCTACTCAAGCTGGAGCACAAAGAATCCATGAGGTTTCATCTGTTGCCGAAATCGAGGGCGTAACTCTTGGTGGAGCCGGTTCTGCAGGTGTTGGCAGCGGGGGAATGGTTACCAAGGTTGAAGCTGCACGCATCGCAACCTCAGCTGGTATTCCAATGTTGCTCACTTCGCTGGAGGATTCCGATAAATCACTTGCTGGAGAAAAATTCGGCACCCATTTTCATTCACAAGCAAGTAAGACAACCTCACGTTTGTTGTGGTTAGCACACGCGACTAAGTCACAAGGAAAGTTGATTCTCGACAAAGGCGCGGTCACAGCGATTCTTGAAAGAGGTGTTTCATTGCTACCTGCAGGAGTCACCGCTGTTGAGGGTGATTTCATTGCAGGCGATGCGGTAGAACTTGTTGGTCCAGATGGTGTGGTTATTGCACGCGGGCTGGTTGCATTTGATTCAGAGGATCTGCCACAGATGTTGGGTAGATCAACAAAGGAACTTGCAGCGGCTTTAGGTGCCGAATACGAACGCGAACTAGTCCACCGAGATGATTTGGTGTTGATTTAAATGAGCGCACAACTTTTGATTTCCTCCCTCGCAGATTCTGCCCGCATTGCCGGAAGAACCTTGAGTGTTTCCACCGTTGGGCAGCGCAAAGCGGCTTTGAATGTAATCGCCGATGCGATTGAAGCTAGAAGTGCAGAAATCCTTGCTGCTAATGAGAAAGACATGGAGGCAGGTCGCGCAGCTGGGTTGAACTCATCGCTGCTTGATCGACTCTTGTTAACACCAGATCGAATTAAGGGAATTGCTGGGGGAGCGCGGCAAGTGAGCCAACTTCCAGATCCACTCGGAAATACATTGCGCAAATCAACCTTGCCTAATGGCATCGAGTTAGAACAGATTTCAGTTCCATTTGGGGTTATTGGAATGGTGTACGAAGCTCGTCCCAATGTAACGGTTGATGCTGCGGTAATTTTGTTGATGTCCGGAAATGCAGCTTTGCTTCGCGGCTCATCAAGTGCGGCTCATAGCAATGAAATTCTGGTGCGCGTCATGCGTGAAGCCTTAGCTTCAACCTCAATTTCGCCAGATGTAATTCAACTTGTTCCTTCAGAGGATCGCGAAACTGTTAAAGCACTGCTGAACGCCCGCGGAAAAGTAGATCTAGTAATTCCACGCGGAAGCGCAGCGCTCATTCGCATGGTTGTGGATGAGTCATCGGTTCCAACAATCGAAACCGGTGCAGGCGTCTGCCATGTGTACATCGACGAGTTTGCCGATCTCAGCAAAGCGGTTCCGATCATCATTAACTCAAAGGTTCAGCGACCAAGTGTGTGTAACGCTGCCGAGACATTGTTGGTGCACTCAGCGATTGCAGATTCATTTATGCCAACTGCGCTTAAGGCTCTGCATGAAGCCGGAGTGATTGTGCACTGCGATAGCGCTAGCTTGGCAATCGCACACAAGGTTGGAGTTCCTGCAACTCAAGCTACAGATGAAAATTTCTGTACCGAGTATGGAACGCTCGAGATGAATGTGGCAATGGTGGATTCAGTTGAAGCTGCAAGTGCACATATTGCTAAGTACGGAACTCAGCACACTGAGGCGATCATTTCTGAGAACAAGGATGTAGTTAAGAAATTCATAGCTTTGGCTGATTGTGCTGCGGTAATGGTCAATACATCCACGCGATTTACAGATGGTGAGCAGATGGGTTTTGGGGCTGAAATCGGTATCTCAAATCAAAAATTGCATGCCCGAGGTCCAATGGGGCTAGAGGCGATGACAACGACTACTTGGATCGTTACCGGAAATGGGCAAATTCGCAGTTAGCGCTGAATTTAATTAGACTTGCGCCTATGAGCAGCCTTTCCCGCGATGATGTCGCCAAACTTGCAGGCCTAGCCCGCATCGAAATGAGCGAGGAAGAGTTAGTCAATCTTTCTAATGAGTTCACAGTTATTTTGGATGCGGTCGCTCGCGTGCAGGAAGTTGCCGGAGCAGATGTTGAACCAACCTCGCACCCATTGCCATTGCGCAATGTATTTCGTGCAGATGTAGTTGTCCCAAGTCTTACCCCTGAAGAAGCACTCTCTGGTGCACCAGCTCAAGAAGAACAACGTTTCCGCGTTCCTCAGATTTTGGGTGAAGAATGATTCGTAACTCAGCATCCGAGATGGCGGCAAAACTTGCTGCTGGAGAAACAACATCAGTTGCTTTAACTCAAGCACACCTTGATCGCATCACCGCCGTTGATGCAGATGTTCATGCATTTTTATATGTAGACACCGAAGGTGCATTGGCACAAGCTGCTGCAGTTGATGCAAAGCGTGCAAAGGGTGAAAAATTGTCACCACTTGCTGGTGTTCCACTTGCCCTCAAGGATGTTATGGCGCAAAAGGGAGTTCCAACTACTTGTGGCTCCAAGATTCTTGAAGGTTGGCGTCCACCATATGACTCAACTGTTGTTGCAAATCTTAAGAAGAATGATGTTGTTATCTTGGGTAAGACAAATATGGATGAGTTTGCAATGGGTTCATCAACTGAAAACTCTGCCTATGGTCCAACACATAACCCTTGGGATTTAACTCGTATTCCTGGTGGTTCAGGTGGCGGTTCATCTGCTGCCCTTGCCGCCTTTGAAGCACCTCTTGCAATTGGTACCGATACAGGTGGATCAATTCGCCAACCTGCAGCGGTTACTGGAACTGTTGGAGTGAAGCCAACTTACGGCGGCGTTTCTCGTTTTGGTTTGGTTGCTTTTTCTTCCTCATTAGACCAAGCAGGTCCATGTGCACGAACAGTTTTAGATACAGCCTTATTGCATGAGGCAATTGCAGGACATGATCCAAAGGATGCAACAAGTATTAATGCACCTGTTCCTCAAGTAGTTGCCGCTGCAAAATCTGGTGATGTAAAGGGAATGAAGATTGGTGTGGTTAAGGAACTTAACGGCGATGGTTATCAGCCAGGAGTTCGTGCGCGCTTTGAAGAATCACTTGAATTATTGGCAAAGGCTGGAGCAGAAATTGTAGAAGTCTCTGCACCTAACTTCGAATACGCACTTGCTGCGTACTACTTAATTGCACCATCTGAATGTTCATCTAACCTGGCTCGTTTTGATGCGATGCGTTATGGCTTGCGTGTTGGCGATGTTGATGGTGCTTCTGCTGAATCTGTAATGAATTTGACCCGCGAAGTAGGTTTTGGCAAAGAGGTAAAGCGTCGCATTATCTTGGGAACTTACGCCTTGTCATCTGGTTACTACGATGCTTATTACGGCAGTGCTCAAAAGGTTCGCACACTGATTACACAAGATTTCACAAAGGCGTTTGAAAAGGCAGATGTCTTGGTTTCACCAACCTGCCCAACAACAGCCTTTAAAATTGGCGAGAAAGCTAATGATCCACTTGCTATGTACCTCAATGACATCGCAACTATTCCGGTAAATATGGCTGGAATTGGCGGAATGTCATTGCCTTCAGGTTTAGCTGACGAAGATGGATTGCCAGTTGGTTTCCAGATCATGTCTCCTGTTATGAAGGATGAGCGCATGTACTCAGTAGGTGCAGCACTTGAAGCTGCGCTGCTTTCCAAGTGGGGAGCTCCATTGCTGGACAAAGCTCCTGTTCTAGGAGGTGCACGATGACACTTTCTTATGATGATGTAATCGCAAAGTACGAACCCGTACTAGGTCTTGAAGTACACGTTGAGCTCAATACAAACTCAAAGATGTTTTGTGGTTGCAGCACCGTCTTTGGTGCAGAACCAAATACTCAAACATGTCCAGTGTGTTTGGCGCTGCCAGGAGCTTTGCCGGTAGTTAATGAAAAGGCGATTGAGTCAACGATCAAGATCGGTCTTGCGCTGAACTGTTCGATCGCGCCATTTTCACGTTTTGCTCGTAAGAACTACTTCTACCCAGATATGCCTAAGAACTTCCAGATCTCGCAGTATGACGAGCCAATCTGTGTTGATGGATATGTAGATGTTGAAATTGAAACTGATGAGGGTCCAAAAACTTTCCGCGTTGAAGTTGAGCGCGTGCACATGGAAGAGGACACCGGAAAGTCATTGCACGTTGGTGGTGCGACGGGACGTATTCATGGGGCTGAATACTCACTTCTCGATTACAACCGTGCCGGAATTCCTTTAGTTGAAATTGTCACCAAGATTGTTCCAGGCACAGGAAAGTACGCACCAGAGGTTGCTAAGGCCTACGTTGCAGAACTCCGCGACATTTTGCGCGCACTTGGCGTAAGTGATGTGAAGATGGAGCAAGGCTCACTGCGTTGTGATGCAAATGTTTCCTTACGTTTGATCGGTGCTGAAAAACTAGGTACTCGCAGCGAAACAAAGAATGTGAACTCATTGCGCTCTGTTGAGCGCGCAGTCCGTGGCGAAATGATTCGCCATGCAGAGCTGTTAAATGCTGGGGGACGAGTAGTTCAAGAGACTCGCCACTTCCAAGAGGACACAGGGTTAACTCGCTCTGGTCGTTCAAAGGAGCAAGCAGAGGATTACCGTTACTTCCCAGAGCCAGATCTAGTGCCGGTTGCACCTGATGCTGCATGGATTGAAGAGTTGCGTGCGACTTTGCCAGAACGACCATCAATTCGTCGCAAGCGTTTGCAGGAAGCATGGGCTGTTCCTGATAAGGAAATGTCTGCGATGATCAATGCAGATGTTCTTGATATTGTTGAAGCAACAGTTTTGCTAGGTTCAGATCCATCAAAGGCGCGCAGTTGGTGGCTTGGTGAGATCTCACGAATTGCAAATGATAAAGATGTTGCGATTGCAGATTTAACAATCACTCCACAGGATGTTGCCGAGATTGTGGCCCTTGTTAATGCAGGGGAGCTAACTGACAAACTTGCTCGCCAAGTTGTTGAAGGTGTTATCGCTGGTGAAGGAAAGCCTTCAGAGGTAGTTGCAAAACGTGGCATCAAGGTTGTAAATGATGATGGCGCACTGATGGCAGCGATTGAAAAGGTATGCGCAGAGCAGGCAGAGACTGCAGAAAAGGTTCGCAACGGACATTTACCTGCAGCAGGTGCGCTCATTGGCGCTGTCATGAAAGAGACAAAGGGCCAAGCAGATGCTGCTCGCGTACGAGAGCTTCTACTTGGCCACCTTGGACAAGGGAACTAATTTCTAGTTAGTGAAAGCCTGCGCCTTCAGTTTCAACCAGTGACTCTTTACCAATATTGATAAAGAAGAACAGCACTATCGCTCCAACAAAGAGCAGAGCAGCACTGAACTTAAATGCGACGGTAAAACCATGTGTCATTGCAAATGGCATCACCTTGTCACCTAATTGAGTATTTGCCGCGGCAAATGTTGTGGTCGCAGTTGCTGCAACAGTGTTCAACAGCGCCGTTCCAAGTGATCCACCAATCTGCTGGCTGGTATTCACCATCGCACTTGCAACACCTGTGTCATGGTTTGAAACCGCGTGTAATGAGGTTGATGTCAGCGGGATAAATACCAAAGCCATTCCGCTGGACATAATCAATAGTGATGGCAAAACATGTGTTGTATATGAGGTTTCAGGGGTAATACGAGTCATCATAAGCAAACCAAGGCTTGCTGCTAATAATCCTGGAACCATCAATGGCTTTGGTCCAACCTTAGGAAGCAGTGTCGATGCAATTCCTGCAAAGACGATGATGCCTGCGGTAAATGGTAGGAATGCAAAACCAGATTTCAAAGGACTGTAACCCAAAATTACCTGAAGGTATAAACCTAGGAATAAGAACATTGAGAACAAACCGGCTCCAACAACGAGTGATCCAAGGTATGAACCTCCACGGTTGCGCTCTGTTACTACACGAAGTGGCATCAAAGGATTCTTAACGCGCATTTCAATCATCACAAAGATAATAAGTAAAAGAACTGCTGTAACTAAGAAAGAAATCGTTGTAGAGCTTGACCAACCCTTTGTAGCTGCTTCATTGAATCCGTAGGTCAGTGAGAACAAACCTGCTGTTGCTGTAACTACACCTGGAATGTCGTATGTGTTGTCACCTTGTGCTTTTGACTCCTTAACAAACTTGATTGCAAGGATTGCAGCAAAGATCGCGATAGGAGTGTTTACTCCTAGACACCAGCGCCACGAGAAGAATTCAGTGAGGGTTCCACCAAGAATTAAGCCGATAGCCGCTCCGCCACCAGAGATAGCGCCGATGACACCGAAGGCCTTTGCGCGCTCCTTTGGAACGGTGAAGGTCACAGAAATAATTGCAAGTGCGGCAGGTGCTAGTAGGGCACCAAAAACTCCTTGTAGAGCACGTGAAGCAAAGAGCATTCCTTGAGTTGATGCGATACCACCAAGGGCAGATGCTGCAGCAAAGCCGATCAATCCAATTAAGAAGATCTTCTTGCGGCCCATGTAATCGCCAATACGTCCACCCAGTAGAAGCAGTGAACCAAAGGCCAAGGTGTAGGCGGTGATAACCCATTGCTGATTAGCATCTGAGATTCTGAGATCTACCTTTGCGCTTGGAATCGCAATGTTCATAATGGAGCTGTCCAACACGATCATTAACTGTGAAATCGCGACAACGAACAAAGTTCGCCATCTGGTTGGATCTAAGGTTTCGGCAGGGGCGGATTGTGACACTTTATTACTCCAATTATTCGACTGATAAATGCGTTATCAAGAGGGTAGAATTCTCTCATGCCCACCATGAAACCTCGCTCTGGAGTAGTTACCGATGGACTCGAAAGAGCGCCAGCGCGTGGAATGTTGCGCGCAGTTGGTATGGGTGATGAAGATTGGGTCAAGCCACAAATTGGTATTGCATCTTCATGGAATGAAATCACACCATGTAACCTCTCATTAGATCGTTTAGCTAAAGCATCTAAGCAAGGCGTTATTGATGCAGGTGGTTTCCCAATGCAGTTTGGAACTATCTCTGTTTCTGATGGAATTTCAATGGGCCATGAAGGTATGCACTTTTCACTTGTATCTCGTGAAGTGATTGCAGACTCAGTTGAATGCGTAATGCAGGCTGAACGTTTAGATGGCATGGTTACCTTTGCAGGGTGTGACAAATCACTTCCAGGAATGATGATGGCAGCGGCTCGTATCGATGTGGCAAGTGTTTTTGTCTATGCAGGTTCAACATTGCCAGGACAGGTTGATGGCAAAGATGTCACCATCATTGATGCATTTGAGGCGGTTGGTGCTTGTGCACGTGGCTTGATTACTCAAGAACGTGTCGATCAAATTGAACGTGCGATCTGCCCAGGAGAAGGTGCTTGTGGCGGTATGTACACCGCAAACACCATGGCAAGTATTGGTGAGGCTATTGGGCTTTCACTTCCGGGATCTGCAGCACCTCCAGCTGTTGACCGTCGACGCGATACATATGCAATCGCATCAGGTGCAGCTGTCGTTGAACTTATTCGTCAAGGAATCACTACACGCGATATTTTGACAAAACCTGCCTTTGAAAATGCAATCACTATTTTGATGGCGCTTGGTGGTTCTACAAACGCAGTTCTCCACCTTTTAGCTATTGCTAATGAAGCTCATGTTGATCTTTCACTCGATGATTTCCATCGCATTGGCTCAAAGGTCCCATTGCTTGGAGATCTCAAGCCATTTGGAAAGTTTGTAATGAGCGATGTAGATAAGGTTGGCGGAATCCCAGTTGTTCTCAAGGGATTACTCGATGCTGGATTACTTCACGGAGATGTATTAACTGTTACCGGAAAGACGATGGCGGAAAATCTCAAGGAGATCGCTCCACCAGATCCAGATGGACAGATTCTGAAAGCTGTTTCCTCACCGATGTCTACCGATGTTGGAATCACAATTCTTGGCGGAACCCTTGCAACAGAAGGTGCTGTGTGTAAGACAGCCGGAATTGGAATTGAAAGTTTTGAAGGACCGGCACGAGTATTTGAACGTGAACAAGCTGCGATGGATGCACTTGAAAATGGAACTATTCAAGCCGGTGATGTTGTTGTCATTCGTTATGAAGGCCCTAAGGGTGGACCAGGAATGCGCGAAATGTTAATGATTACCGGCGCCATCAAGGGTGCAGGTTTAGGTAAATCAACTCTGCTCTTAACTGATGGACGTTTCTCTGGAGGATCAACTGGTTTATGTGTTGGCCATGTTGCACCAGAGGCTGTTGATGGGGGACCGATCGCATTTATTAAGGATGGCGATATCGTGCGAATCGATATCACCAATCGCACCCTTGATCTCTTAGTTGATCCCGCTGAATTAGCTGCTCGCAGAGTTGGCTGGAAGCCATTGGGACATAAGTACTCACGTGGAGTTTTGGCCAAGTATTCAAAGTTGGTGGGATCTGCATCCAAGGGCGCGGTCTGCGATTAAGCAGATCTGCCCAAATTGTGAGATCTGCATCTCAACCCTTGACGTTGAGCCTGCTTCATTGGAGAATAAGCACATGAGCACAACATTTGTGGTGGTGATTTAAAGGCGCGTGATCGGTAATTGATCATGCGCCACCCTCAGTTATCTGAGGGTTTTTTCATTTCACACCTAGAAATGGTGGGCCACATTAAAGAGCGAATCGAAAGGAGATGGATATGAGCAAGAAGATGAGTGGAGCTAGTTCACTCGTGCAATCTTTGGAGTCTGCCGGCGTCGATGTGATGTTCGGACTTCCAGGCGGTGCGATCCTTCCTGCCTACGATCCAATCTTTGATAGCAAGATTCGCCACATCTTGGTTCGCCATGAACAAGGTGCAGGTCATGCTGCAACTGGTTACGCCCAAGTCACTGGTCGTGTTGGAGTGTGTATTGCGACCTCTGGACCTGGAGCTACAAATTTAGTAACACCACTTGCTGATGCTGCGATGGATTCAGTTCCACTTGTAGCAATCACAGGCCAGGTTCCATCTGTTGCAATTGGAACAGATGCATTCCAAGAGGCAGATATTCGTGGGATCACGATGCCATTTACTAAGCACAATTATTTGATCACCGATCCCAAGGATATTCCGCGCGCAATCGCTGAAGCCTTTTATATTGCAGGTTCTGGTCGACCTGGTCCTGTCTTGGTTGATATCGCAAAGGATGCACTTCAAAAGGAGACTGATTTTGTATATCCAAAGGAGCTTTCACTTCCTGGATATCACCCACAACTAGAACCTGAAAATCAATTTATTAAGGATGCAGCTGCGCTCATCGCACAATCATCAAAGCCTGTCTTTTATGTCGGTGGCGGAGTTATCAAGTCCAATGCATCTAAGGAGTTAATGCAGTTAGCTGAACTCGTTGGTGCTCCAGTTGTTACAACTTTGATGGCATTGGGATCCTTCCCAGATAGCCACCCACAACACCTTGGCATGCCTGGAATGCATGGAACAGTTGCCGCTGTTACATCACTTCAAAAGGCTGATTTACTTATTACATTAGGTGCGCGTTTTGATGATCGTGTAACCGGAAAGCTTTCCACTTTTGCTGTGAATGCAAAGGTTATTCACGCAGATATTGACCCAGCAGAGATCGGTAAGAACCGATTTGCCGATGTACCAATCGTTGGAGATTTGAAGCGCACCATCGCAGCGTTAATCCCTGCGGTTAAGGCGGAATTTGCTAAGAATAAGGCTGATTTAACGCCATGGATCGCATCAATGAACAAGCTTCGTGCAACCTATCCATTGGGATATGAACTTCCAAAGGATGGATCACTTTCTCCTCAATATGTAATTGAAAGAATCAGTGCGTTAACTGGTCCTGAAGGTATTTATGTTGCAGGTGTTGGTCAGCACCAGATGTGGGCTTCACAGTTTGTGAAGTATGAAAATCCACGTACCTGGTTGAACTCTGGCGGTCTCGGAACAATGGGATATGCAGTCCCTGCTGCAATGGGTGCAAAGGTTGGCGCACCTGATGCAACTGTGTGGGCGATCGATGGTGATGGATGCTTCCAGATGACTAACCAAGAGTTAGTAACGTGTGCGCTCAACAACATTCCAATCAAGGTTGCGATCATTAACAATGAATCTCTCGGAATGGTTCGCCAGTGGCAGACCCTGTTCTACGAGGGGCGATACTCCAATACAAGTTTGGATTCAAAGCGAGTTCCAGATTTCGTAAAGCTTGCTGAAGCTATGGGTTGTGTTGGCTTAAGTTGTGAGCGTCCTGAAGATGTGGATGCAATCATCAAGCAGGCAAATGCAATTAATGATCAACCAGTAGTTGTTGACTTCCGAGTTTTCAGAGATGCGATGGTGTGGCCAATGGTTGCAGCGGGAACATCAAATGATGACATCATGATCGCGCGAGAACTTGCGCCCGACTGGGATTCACAGGAGCTCTAATGAGTACACATACGCTGTCCGTTCTCGTCGAAAACTCTCCGGGTGTACTTGCACGTGTTGCAGGCTTGTTCTCTCGTCGTGCCTACAACATCGACTCATTGGCGGTAGGTCCTACAGAAAATCCAGATATTTCCAGAATGACAATTGTTATCAATGTCGAAAGCCACTCTTTGGAACAAGTTATTCGCCAGCTGGATAAGTTAGTAAATGTCATCCATATCGCTGAGTTAAAACTGGACGAATCAGTTCAGGCTGAACTCTTGCTCGTAAAGATCTCTGCAACATCAAAGAATCGCTTTGATGTCGATGCTGTTCTCGAGACCTACAGCGCATCAATTGTTGATGAGGGCGCTGATTACATGACGATTGAGGCGACGGGTGATGCTGCCAAAATCAGTGATCTACTTAACGCTCTTGAGCGTTTTGGCATCCGTGAATTAGCTCAATCAGGCTTAGTCGCGATCGAACGTGGCAGCGGCTCGCTCGCAGACCGTACCCTTAGCACTCAAAGTATTCCTACCGCTGACAGCGGTCAGGCTGATTATCAAAACTAAAACCAACAAAGGACGATGAGGAGAAATACCGTGGCAGCAACGATGTATCACGAAGAGGATGCTGATCTATCAATCATCCAGGGTCGCAAAGTCGCGATCATCGGTTACGGCTCACAAGGACATGCACACGCACTTAACTTGCGTGACAGTGGTGTCGATGTTCGAGTTGGATTAAAGGACGGCTCACCATCACGTGCAAAGGCAGAGGCTGAAGGCCTTCGCGTTGTAAGTGTTGCTGAAGCGGTTAAGGAATCAACTGTCATCATGATCTTGGCGCCAGATCACCTACAGCGCCACATCTACACAGATTCAATTCTTCCTAACCTAAAAGATGGCGATGCATTGTTCTTTGGACATGGCTTCAATATCCGTTTCGGTTACATCAAGCCATCTGCATCAGTTGATGTGTGCATGGTTGCACCAAAGGGTCCAGGACACCTTGTGCGTCGTGAGTACGCGGCAGGTCGTGGAGTTCCAGTAATTGTTGCTGTTGAGCAGGATTCAACAGGAAATGCATGGCCATTGACACTTTCATATGCAAAGGCAATTGGCGGACTTCGCGCAGGCGGAATCCTTACAACATTTACTGAAGAGACAGAGACAGATCTATTTGGTGAGCAATCAGTTCTTTGTGGTGGCGCATCACAGCTAGTTATGTACGGATTTGAAACATTGACTGAAGCTGGATACCAGCCAGAAGTTGCATACTTCGAGTGCTTGCATGAACTTAAGTTGATCGTTGACCTCATGTATGAAGGTGGAATTGCTAAGCAGCGTTGGTCAGTTTCTGACACAGCTGAGTTCGGTGACTATGTTTCAGGCCCACGCGTCATTGATCCACGCGTGAAGGAGAACATGAAGGCGGTTCTTGCAGATATCCAAAGCGGAGCATTTGCAAAGCGCTTCATCGATGACCAAGAGGCTGGAGCACCTGAATTTAAATCACTTCGCGCTAAGGGCGAGACACATCCAATCGAGGCTGTTGGTCGCGAACTTCGCAAGATGTTTTCATGGATGAAGCAGTCAAAGGGTGACGATTACAAGGAAGGCAGCGCAGCGCGTGGCTAAACCTATTGTTTTAATCGCTGAAGAGCTCAGCCCTGCAACACTTGAAGCGTTAGGTCCTGATTTTGAAGTTGTTAACTGTGACGGTGCAAACCGCGCTGAACTTCTAGCAGCACTTGCCAAAGGTGTAGATGCGGTTTTGATCCGTTCTGCGACAAAGATGGATGCAGAAGCGATTGCAGCTGCAAAGGGCCTGAAGGTTATTGCTCGTGCCGGAGTTGGACTTGATAACGTTGATATTCCTGCAGCAACAGCTGCTGGTGTCATGGTTGTTAATGCACCTACATCAAACATTGTGTCAGCGGCTGAATTAGCAATTGCACTTTTGATGGCATCTGCTCGATTTGTTTCTCCAGCTCATGCAGCTTTGCGTAATGGAAAGTGGGCACGTTCAAAGTACACAGGTGCTGAGATCTTTGAAAAGACTCTTGGAATTGTAGGTTTTGGTCGCATCGGTCAATTGGTAGCTCATCGCATGCAGGCATTTGGAATGGATGTAGTTGCTTACGATCCATATCTACAGCCAGCACGCGCGGCACAACTTGGCGTCCGTTTAGTTGAACTTGATGAACTTCTCAAGGTTTCAGATTTCATCACCATTCACCTTCCAAAGACTAAGGAAACTGCAAACCTAATTGGCGTAGAAGCGCTGAAAAAGGTTAAGCCAACTGTGCGAATCATTAACGCTGCTCGTGGTGGCGTACTTGATGAGGCGGCATTGTTTGATGCAATCACCGAAGGTCGTGTAGCAGGTGCAGGTCTTGATGTGTTCTCAACAGAGCCATGCACAGACTCACCACTATTTACTTTGGATCAAGTTGTTGCAACACCTCACTTAGGTGCTTCAACTGATGAGGCTCAAGAGCGCGCAGGAATCGCCGTTGCCGTTTCAGTGCGTAAAGCACTTGCTGGCGAGTTAGTTCCTGATGCGGTTAATGTAAAGGGCGGAGCAATCCACGAAGAGATTCGTCCAAGCCTGCCTTTGGTTGAAAAGATGGCTCAGATTGCAACTGCAATCGCAGGAGAAGCTCCAGTAAGTATGGATCTGACTGTTAAGGGCGATATCTCTGGCCATGATTCATCAATCCTTGCAACTAGTGCACTGAAGGGTGCATTACTTGGTTGTGGACTTTCAGATGTTACCTACGTAAATGCTCCAGCACTTGCTGCAGAGCGTGGAGTCACATCTTCTGTAACAACAGATCCAGAAAGCCCTGAATACCGCAGCATGATCTCTCTTCGCGCAGCACTTGCCGATGGAAAGATTGTTACTGTCGATGGAACTTTGATGGGAATTCGCAAGGTGGAAAAGATCATTGCTATTGATGGTTTTGATCTTGATCTTCCACCAACAGAAAATCTCTTGTTCCTTCGTTACTCAGATAAGCCAGGTGTCGTTGGCGCTGTAGGTAATGCACTTGGAAAAGCTGGCATCAACATCGCAGGTATGCAGGTAGCGCGTAGCGCTGCAGGTGGACAAGCGTTGATGGCACTTACCGTTGATTCACAAATCAGTGATGATCTCATTACTTCAGTGAAGAAGGAAACTGGAGCAGAACTTGTTCGCTCCGTAACTTTGGTGGGGTAATGAGAACAATTAATTTAGCTGTCATTGCAGGCGATGGAATCGGCCCTGAGGTTGTTGGTGAAGGCCTCAAGGTTTTAGATGTTGTTGCTAAGAAGTATTCAGTGGAGTTTAAGAAAACTTCCTATGATCTTGGTGCAGCGTTTTGGCATCGCACAGGCGAGGTACTACCTGATGCAACCTTGGCAGAGCTTGCAAAGGCTGATGTCATCTTGCTTGGCGCAGTTGGAGATCCAACTGTTCCCAGTGGTGTTCTAGAGCGCGGACTTCTTTTAAAGCTTCGCTTTGCCTTTGATCACTACATCAATCTGCGTCCTGCACGTTTGATGCCTGGTGTTACGGGACCTCTTGCAACTAAAGCTCCCATTGATTTTGTTGTAGTTCGCGAAGGCACAGAAGGCCCATATGTTGGCGCTGGTGGAGTCCTTGCAGAAGGTACAGATGCTGAGATTGCAACTGAAGAAAGTTTAAATACCCGACGTGGTGCAGAGCGTGTAATTCGTGATGCATTTGAGCGTGCTTCAAAGCGTGAGCGCAAGAAGTTAACTCTGGTGCACAAGAACAATGTTCTAACACGTGCAGGTGGTTTGTGGACTCGTACCTTTAATGAGGTTGCCAAGGAGTACCCAGCGATCACAACTGATTACCTACATGTTGATGCCGCATCGATGTTCTTTGTTACTAATCCAGAGCGCTTTGATGTAGTTGTTACAGATAACTTATTTGGAGACATCTTGACTGACATCGCCGCAGCGATCTGCGGAGGAATTGGTCTTGCCGCATCTGGAAATATCAATCCAACTGGAAAGTTCCCATCTATGTTTGAGCCGGTTCATGGTTCAGCACCAGATATTGCCGGAAAGAACTTAGCTGATCCAACAGCAACTGTGATGTCAGTTGCCATGATGCTTGATCACTTAGGACTTGCCGATGCTGCACGCGAAGTTGAAAAGGCGGTTGCTGCAGATCTTTTGGCACGTGGAGATAAGAAGCGCAGCACTACTGAAATTGGAGATGCGCTAGCAAGCGCACTGTAATCATGAAGATCACTCTCAACCCCAACGCTAAAGATGCTGCTACGCGTGATGCGCTAGTTGCTGAAGGTGGTTTTGGTAAGTACTACACCGATCACATGGTGATGTGCGAGTGGAGTGAAAAGGATGGTTGGGGCGAACCACATTTAATGCCATACGGTCCAATCTCATTAGATCCAGCAACCGCGGTTTTTCACTACGGACAAGAGATCTTTGAGGGCATGAAGGCGTATCGCCAACCAGATGGATCGATTTCATTATTTCGCCCAACAGCAAATGCAAAGCGTTTCGCAAACTCTGCCAAGCGTTTAGCACTTCCTGAAATGCCGGTTGAATTATTCATGGAAACGGTTGAAGCACTTGTTCACCAAGATGCTGGTTGGGTTCCAAACAAGGTCGGGGAGTCGCTGTATATCCGCCCATTTATGATCGCAACTGAGGTTGGTTTAGGCGTACGTCCAACAAACAAAGCCACATACCTTCTTATTGCAACACCAGCGGGTGCTTACTTTGATCCATCAAAGGCTGTCTCAGTATGGATTTCAACTGAGTATGTTCGTGCAGCTCAAGGTGGAACAGGTGAAGCAAAGTGCGGTGGAAATTACGCAGCATCACTGGTTGCACAAAAAGCTGCTGCTAAAGAGGGATGCGATCAAGTTGTCTGGATCGATGCAAAAGAGCGCAAATGGGTTGAAGAGATGGGCGGCATGAACCTTTACTTCGTAAAGGGAAAAGGCGCAGATGCAACTGTCATAACTCCACAGTTAACCGGAACCTTGTTGCCAGGAATTACGCGCGATTCAATTTTGTCTGTGGCTAGCGATCTTGGGTACAAAGTCGATGAGGTAATGCTCTCAGTTGATGATTGGCGCGATGGTGTCACATCGGGAGAGATCACTGAAATCTTTGCTTGTGGAACCGCTGCCGTTGTTTCTCCTGTTGGTCAGGCAAAAAGTGCCATGGGTACATGGGTAACTGGCGATGGTCAACCAGGAACTATCACCATGCAGATTCGTAATCACTTATTAGGAATTCAACACGGAACAATTGCAGATTCGCACAACTGGATGAGTGCGGTTAAGTAATGCCAGTTAATGATTCATTTCATATCTATGACACGACCCTTCGCGACGGTGCGCAGCAAGAGGGCTTAAATCTTTCTGTTCATGACAAGCTCAACATCGCTCGCCACCTAGACGAATTAGGTGTTGGCTTTATCGAAGGTGGATGGCCTGGGGCAAACCCAAAGGACACTGAATTCTTCGCACTTGCGAAAAAAGAGTTAAAACTCAAGAACGCAACATTTGTTGCTTTTGGTGCAACACGTCGCCCTCATGCAAAAGCTGCAGATGATGTACTGCTCGGAGCACTTCGCGACAGCGGAGCTCCTGCTGTAACCCTTGTTGCAAAGGCCTTTGATCGCCATGTTGATCTTGCACTTAAGACAACACTGGATGAGAACCTTGCGATGATTCGTGACTCTGTTACTCACTTAATCCAAGAAGGCCAACGTGTTTTCCTTGATGCAGAGCACTTCTTTGATGGGTATCGCAGCAACCGTGCCTACGCACTAGAAGTTGTACGGGTAGCTGCAGAGGCTGGAGCAGATGTAATTGCCTTGTGCGATACCAACGGCGGAATGTTGCCTGATGAGTTATCGCAAGTTGTTCATGATGTTTTAACTGCAAGCTCTGCTCGCTTAGGTATTCATTGCCACAATGACACAGGGTGCGCGGTTGCAAATTCAATGGCAGCTGTTGCTGCAGGTGCCACACATGTTCAGGGCACACTCAATGGATATGGCGAGCGAACCGGAAACGCTGATCTAGTAACAATCATTGCAAACTTAGAATTGAAAAAGAAGCAGTTAGTTCTTCCTCAAAATGCGCTGCAAGAAGCCTTCAGAATTTCACATGCAGTTGCTGAGGTAACAAATGTGGCACCTAGTAGTCGCCAACCTTATGTTGGTGTTTCAGCATTTGCTCACAAGGCCGGTCTTCACGCCAGCGCAATTAAGGTAGATCCTTCTTTGTATCAGCATGAAGATCCATCATCTGTCGGAAACGATATGCGCATGCTTGTGTCAGATATGGCTGGCCGTGCATCAATTGAATTAAAGTCACAAGAACTTGGCGTAGATCTTGGTGGAGATAAAGAGCTCATTGGTCGCATCGTTGACCGAGTTAAAGAGATGGAATCACGCGGATTTACCTTTGAAGCAGCCGATGCCTCATTTGAACTATTAGTTCATGAGGAAATGTCAGGCAAGCGTCCATCATTCTTTACTATCAATCACTGGGTTACATCTGTAGAACGCGCAGCTGATCAGACAATTACAACCAAGGCTGAAGTAACAGTGACCGCAAAGGGTCAAGAGATCACCTGCAGCGGCGAAGGTAATGGTCCAGTTAACGCCTTTGATAATGCGCTTCGAACAGGTTTGATCTCTTTGTATCCAGAGCTTTCAACCCTTGAATTAACAGATTACAAGGTACGTATCCTTGAAGGTCGTTTAGGAACAGGCGCTGTAACACGCGTATTAGTTGAAACTAGCGATGGCAAGGGCGAGTGGAACACCGTTGGTGTTCATGAAAACGTTATAGCTGCATCTGCCATGGCACTTGAAGATGCCGTTACCTTCGGCCTTATGCGTCAGGGACGTAAGCCCGAGTAAACTATTTACGTGAGCGAAAATTATGAAAAGCTGATTGCAGCTTTTACTCGCCACTTAGAGGTTGAACGCTCACTATCTGTACACACAATCCGTGCTTACTTAGGCGATCTTGAATCATTGCTTACGCACTTAGAAACAATTGGTGTTCAAGACATTTCACAGCTAGAACTAGTGCATCTGCGTTCTTGGCTTGCCAATCAACAGATTAAAGGGGGAGCGCGGACAACCCTTTCTCGCAGAGCGGTATCGGTTCGCTTGTTTACAAAATGGGCGGTTAAAAACAAGTATTTAGCTAAAGATGTTGCAGCAACGCTGGCAACGCCTAAGGGGCATCGCACACTGCCTGAGGTTTTAGAAATTGCTGATGCAAAGGTGGCTATGGATTCACTTGCTACTCGTGCCGCAGAGGAAGAAACACCTATTTCATTACGGGATGTTGCGATGGTCGAACTCTTGTATGCAACGGGTGCTCGTGTGGCTGAACTATGTGGCTTAGATTTAAGTGATATCGATTATGACCGTCAAACAATACGCGTTTTGGGTAAAGGAAACAAAGAGCGCACGATTCCGTTGGGAAACCCTGCGATGAAGGCTTTGAATGCTTGGTTAAAGGATGGGCGAGATTCAGTAAAGAACTCGCAATCCGAAAACGCTGTTTTCCTTGGAGCACGCGGAAAACGCATCGATCAACGTACAGTGCGTACAGTTGTGTACAACGCCCTTGAAGCAATTGAAGGGATCAAACGCATGGGTCCCCATGCACTGCGACATTCAGCCGCAACGCACTTATTAGAAGGTGGTGCAGATTTGCGTACAGTCCAGGAAATTTTGGGGCATGCATCACTTGCCACAACTCAGATCTATACCCATGTATCCACTGAACGTTTACAAAAAGCCTTCAAGCAGGCACATCCACGCGCATGAGATCTGCACTCGTAGTTATACCTACTTATAACGAAGCTGAAAGTATCGGCGAGATTCTTGCTGCGCTAAAGCCTCTGGATTGCGATGTACTTGTCATCGATGATGGATCACCTGATGGCACGGCACAGATTGTGCGCAACCTTGGTATCGAAGTAATAGAACGAGCAGGAAAGCAGGGTTTGGGCAGCGCATATCGTGCAGGTTTTTCACTGGCGATGGATCGCGGATATACCTACATCATTCAAATGGATGCAGATGGCTCACACCAGGTGAGTGATCTTGAAAAGATGATGGAGTGGATTGGAAGCGCGGATTTACTGATCGGATCGCGATATGTAAAGGATGGCGGCGTTGCCAACTGGAGCACTTTTCGCAAGAACTTATCGAAATCAGCAAATAAGTATGCAAATGTGATCCTCTCGCTCGGCATTAAGGACACTACTTCTGGTTTTCGCATCTATACATCAGCGCTTGTAAAGAAGATGGAGATCTCAACAATTCGAAGCGAGGGGTACTGCTTCCAAATTGAGATGACCCGACGAGCGATAGCTCGCGGGGGATCGGTTGCTGAAATTCCAATTACCTTTATTGAAAGAGCCCACGGGGTCAGCAAAATGTCCTTCGCCATCGCGCTAGAAGCGGTGCTTCGGATCACTGCATGGGGAGCTTTGCGCCTGATTGGGCGGTAATTTCCACGCTCACGCTCAGGTAGGATTTGCTCTGCATCGATCTTCGGATTGGTGACATCTCAGCACTCACCGACTTCGGTTGGCATAACCACCTCGGTCCACAAGAAATTGTGGTCGGTGATTTCGAGTGCGACGGGCTAAACAAATTGTTTGGCCATAAACCGAGCGGGTTTTCTTCTGCTGCGCAGAAAAAACCTAAGAAGGAGTATGCCGTCATGGCAGTTGTAACAATGCGAGAGCTCCTCGACAGCGGAGTCCACTTCGGACACCAGACTCGTCGATGGAACCCAAAGATGAAGCGCTTTATTTTCACAGAGCGCAATGGCATCTACATCATCGACATCCAGCAATCACTTGCACTTATCGATTCAGCATATGAGTTTGTTAAGGACACTGTTGCTAAGGGTGGCCACGTTTTGTTCGTTGGAACAAAGAAGCAAGCACACATGCCAATCATCAATCACGCAGCACGCGTTGGAATGCCAACAGTGACTGAGCGTTGGTTGGGCGGAATGCTTACTAACTTCCCAACTGTGTACAAGCGTATTCAGCGCCTGAAGGAGCTTGAAGCTCTTGAAGAGAAGAACGATCTACTTCTAACAAAGAAGGAGCTTCTTGTTCTACGTCGCGAACGCGAAAAACTATTTAAGAACCTTGATGGTATCCGCAACATGACCAAGCTGCCTTCAGCGATTTGGGTTGTTGATACAAAGAAGGAGCACCTAGCGGTTCAGGAAGCTAAGAAGCTTGGTATTCCAGTTATCGCGATCTTGGATACAAACTGCGATCCAGATGAGGTTGATTACAAGATTCCGGGTAACGATGATGCAATCCGTTCAATCGACTTGCTGACACGCGTTATCACCGACGCAATTGCAGCTGGCCTCAAGGCACGTTCTGCAAATGTAAAGGAAGAAACAAAGTCAGATGCACCAGCAGCTGTTGCTGCAGGAGAGCCATTGGCTGACTGGGAGAAGGAAATTCTCGACGGATCAGCACCAGCACCAACAACACCGGAGGCATAAATTGGCTAACTACACAGCTGAAGATGTAAAGAAGCTTCGCGAAGCAACTGCAGCAGGAATGCTCGATTGCAAGAAGGCTTTAGATGAAGCAGATGGCGACTACAACAAGGCGCTAGACATCATTCGCGTAAAGGGCCTTAAGGGCATTACAAAGCGCGAAGGTCGTCTGACTTCAAATGGTGCAGTTGTTGCAAAGGTCGAGGGCAACCTTGGCGTAATGCTTGAACTGAACTGCGAAACAGATTTCGTTGCAAAGGGTGAGCGCTTCGTTGCACTTGCAGATGAGCTACTTGCTCACCTACAAAATGCACAGTCTGCTTCTCTGGAAGCATTTTTGACATCAACAATGGCTAACGGCAACACCGTTCAGGCAACAGTTGATGAGGCAAATGCAACTATGGGCGAGAAGATTGAAGTTCGTCGCATTGCAGTAATCAAGGATTCACCAGTTGGAATTTACCTGCACCGTACAAGCCCAGATCTACCACCACAGGTTGGTGTATTGGTTGAACTTGTTAAGGATGCAGCTGAAGTTGGTAAGGACATCGCACAGCACATTGCAGCATTTGCTCCGCAGTTTGTTACTCGCGAAGAAGTTCCAGCTGAGTTGATCGAGAACGAGCGCCGTATCGCAGAAGAGACAGCGCGCGAAGAGGGTAAGCCTGAGGCTTCACTGTCAAAGATCATCGAAGGCCGTGTGACAGGTTTTGTTAAGGAAGTTTCCTTGATCGAGCAGTCATTCGCTAAAGATGCAAAGAAGACTGTAAAGCAGATCCTCGATGAGGCAGGAACGGCTGTTAAGGCCTTCCATCGCTTCCGCGTGGGTCAATAAGTAGTAGGTCGGATCGCTTAGACTTAGTACAACGAACAATCATTAGAAGGTAAGGAGCACTCATGCCCGGTACAAGAGGAACGTATCGGAGAGTGCTCCTTAAACTTTCTGGAGAAGTTTTTGGTGGAGAGAAAGGCATCGGTGTTGATCCCGATGTTGTTCAAGATATTGCAAAACAAATCGCCGATGTAGCTCGCACCGGAGTTCAGGTGGCAATCGTTGTTGGTGGAGGTAATTACTTCCGCGGCGCAGAGCTTTCACAGCGCGGTATGGATCGCTCACGCGCTGACTACATGGGAATGCTTGGAACAGTCATGAACTGTTTAGCACTTCAGGATTTTCTAGAAAAAGAGGGTGTTGGAACTCGCGTCCAAACCGCCATCACAATGGGTCAGGTTGCAGAGCCGTACATTCCTCTACGCGCAATTCGTCACCTTGAAAAAGGTCGCGTAGTAATTTTCGGTGCAGGTGCCGGAATGCCATTCTTCACAACAGACACAGTCTCGGCCCAACGCGCACTTGAAATTGGCGCAGAAGCTTTGCTTCTTGCAAAGAGTGGTGTCGATGGTGTGTACAGCGCAGATCCAAAGAAGGATCCAAGCGCAACAAAGTACGACACCATCACCTATAACGAGGTTTTGTCTAAGTCCCTCGCCGTTGCAGATGCTGCAGCCTTTGCTTTGTGTCGCGAAAACAAGTTACCAATCGTTGTCTTCGATTTAATGAAAAATGGAAATATCGGTCGCGCAGTTCGTGGCGAAGTAATTGGAACTCTCGTCGCATAAGCGATGAGAATGAAGTACACAGCGGTAAGAGGAGCAAAACCATGGCAGATGTAGCAAGCGCCCTAAAGGACGCTGAAACCAAGATGAACAAAGCGGTTGAGGTTGCAAAGGATGATTTTGCAACGATCCGCACAGGTCGCGCTCATCCATCTCTGTTTAACAAGGTCATGGTCGATTACTACGGCACCTATACAGCGCTTTCACAATTAGCAACGATTCAAGTTCCAGAAGCACGCATGGCCTTGATTTCTCCCTTTGATAAGGGTGCAATGGCATCTATCGAAAAAGCTATTCGAGAATCAGATTTAGGCGTAAATCCTGGCAATGATGGAACAGTTATTCGCGTTAACTTCCCACAACTTACCGAGGAGCGCCGCAAGGAGTACATCAAAGTTGTGAAGACCAAGGCTGAGGATTCAAAGATTTCAATGCGCAACATTCGTCGTGCTGCAAAAGAGGCGATGGAGAAGTTGGAAAAAGATGGCGATATTGGAAAAGATGATCTAGCACGTGGTGAAAAGGAGCTAGAAAAAATCACCTCTGATCATGTTGCAAAGATTGATGAGCTGCTCAAGCACAAAGAGGTCGAACTCCTAGAGGTATAGGGGCACTCTTATGTCAGATCTGCACTCGATCAACGAAGCGATCAATAAAAAGGCTGGGCGAAAGCTACTTCCTTCTATTGTTGTTGGCTTGTCCCTGATCGCTTTAGTGTGGTTCACCCTTTCTTATCAGCGCGAAATTTTCGCAATCGTTGTTGCGGTTGCAGTGATTTTAGGTGTGCGCGAATTAGTGCGTGCTTTTTCTGCGCGAGGAATCGTAATTTCATTTAACGGCCTCACATTGGCAGCTATTGGCCTGTCCTATGCGGCGTGGGTTGGGGGAGTTGCCGGTCTTGCTGTAGCTACTGCGATCGCATTTCCACTCTTACTTATTCGCGCACTGTTGCAAGGCCCTGAAGGATTTGTAGCAAAAGCAACCGCCACAACCTTTGGGTTGCTCTACCTACCTTTCTTAGCTGGTTTTTTAATTTTGCTGGCTCGACCAAGCACAGGTTTCCAACGTGTTATGACCTTTGTGGTTTTGGTTGGATGCAATGACACCTTTGGATACATCGTTGGTGTTCTACTTGGAAAACATCCACTGGTTCCAAAGATTTCTCCAAAGAAAACATGGGAAGGTCTTGCTGGTTCATTGATCTTCACCATGATCGGTGGCGCTTTAGCCTTTGAATACATCATGGATATGCACTGGTGGATCGGGATCATCGTTGGATTAATGATTGTTTTCACCGCTACGTGTGGGGATCTCATTGAAAGCGCCATGAAGCGCGATTTAAGTTTGAAGGATATGGGCACCTTGTTGCCTGGACATGGCGGAATGTTGGATCGCTTGGATTCAGTAGTTTTGTCATCTCCTGCAATGTGGCTCGCCCTTGAACTTGTGAAGCACTTCTTATGAGCGGCAAAGTGCCAGAGATCAACCTTGTTTTTGATGAGCCGGTTCAACGAAAGAAAGCTCCTAAGCATCTAGCTGATTTCTCACCTGCCGATCGAAAGGCCTTTGCAAAAGAGCTGGGCTTCCAACCTTTCCGTGCAACCCAGGTTGCTAACCATTACTTCTCACACCTTTCAAATAACCCTGAAGAGTGGACCGATATTCCGGCGGCAGAGCGTCAAGCGATTGCTGATGCATTGACCCCAAAGATGATTCAACTTGTTACAACTCGTACAACAGATAACGGTATGACCCGCAAAGATTTGTGGAAGTTGCACGACGGCGTTCTTGTTGAGAGCGTCTTGATGCGTTACACCGATCGCGTAACTGTGTGTATTTCATCGCAAGCAGGATGTGGAATGAACTGCCCATTCTGTGCAACGGGACAAGCCGGCTTAACTCGCAACTTGTCTGCCGCTGAAATCACAGATCAAATTGTTGCTGCGGCACGAGCATGTGCCAATGGTGAACTTCCTGGAGGTCCTGCTCGACTTTCAAATATTGTTTTTATGGGAATGGGCGAACCGCTTGCAAACTACAACGCAGTTGTTCGTACTCTTCGCAACATTACTGATCCCAATCCAGATGGATTAGGAATTAGTGCGCGTTCTGTCACCGTTTCAACCGTTGGTTTAGTCAATGGAATTGAAAAGTTAATGGATGAAGGAATCAACTGCACTTTGGCGGTTTCTCTACACACTCCAGATGATGAGCTGCGAGACACCTTGGTTCCAATTAACAATCGTTTTAACATCCGAGAAGTCCTTGCTGCCGCAGATGCCTACGAGAAGAAAACAGGGCGTCGATACTCAATCGAGTACGCATTGATCCGCGACATTAATGATCAATCCTGGCGCTCAGATTTACTGGGCCGTCTACTCAAAAACCGCAATGCGCATGTGAATTTGATTCCACTCAACCCAACCCCAGGTTCAAAGTGGACCGCATCTCGTCGCGAGGATGAGGCTGAGTTTGTTCGAATTCTTGAAAGCTACGGAGTCCCTGTAACTGTTCGTGATACTCGTGGTCGCGAAATCGATGGGGCTTGTGGCCAGTTAGCCGCTGCGGAAAAAGGTAAGCCGGTCGCTTAAATTGCGACTAGTTAGATCTGGGGCTAATTGCTAGGCTCTAGAACATGAAAAAGCTCAGTAACTTCATCAATGGCAAATCAGTTGATTCAACGTCAGGTGAGACAACAACTCTAATCAATCCTGCAACTGGACAACCCTTTGCAACAGCCCCTAAATCAAACGCTGCAGATATTGATGCAGCCTTCAAGGCAGCAAGTGATGCATTTGTAGATTGGCGCGATTCAACTCCATCGCAACGCCAACGTGCACTCTTGAAAATTGCAGATGCTATTGAAGAACGTGCTGATGAAGTAATCGCCATTGAAGTTGAAAACACTGGTAAGCCAGTCTCGCTGACAACTTCGGAAGAGGTTCCACCGATGGTTGATCAAATTCGCTTCTTTGCAGGTGCTGCTCGAAATCTAGAAGGAAAGTCGGCTGGCGAATACATGCCAGGAATGACATCGATGATTCGCCGCGAACCAGTAGGTGTTATTGGACAAGTAACCCCTTGGAACTACCCAATGATGATGGCGGTCTGGAAGTGGGCACCAGCTATTGCGGCCGGTAACACCGTTGTTCTCAAGCCAAGTGATACAACTCCAGCATCTACTGTCTGGATGGCAAATTTAATGGCAGAGTTTTTACCTGCAGGTGTTTTTAATGTTGTATGTGGCGAGCGCGAAACCGGTGCTTCACTTGTTAATCACACACGTCCTGACATGGTTTCAATTACTGGATCAGTGGGCGCAGGAATTCAAGTTGCAGAATCTGCCGCTAAGCAGGTTAAGCGCGTACATCTTGAACTAGGTGGAAAGGCACCGGTTGTTGTATTTGCCGATGCTGATTTAGCAGCAGCTGCTGAAGCGATTGCGATCGCTGGATACTTCAACGCTGGCCAAGACTGCACCGCAGCAACTCGCGTTATCGTTCAAGAATCTGTTTATGATGATTTTGTTGCGCTATTAACTGAGCAAGCAAAGGGCATCGCACTGGGAGCACCTCATGATGATGATGTCTTCTTGGGACCGGTTAATAACAGCAATCAATTGGCACGGGTGAGCGATCTGCTCTCACGAGTTCCAGCTCACGCCTCTGTCATGACAGGTGGATCCGCCCTTGATCGCCCAGGATTCTTCTTCCCAGCCACCGTTGTTGCAGGGCTTCGCCAGGATGATGAGCTAATCCAGAAGGAGATCTTCGGGCCTGTCATCACCGTTCAAAAGTTCAGCGATGAGGCCCAAGCGGTTTCAATGGCAAATGGCGTGGATTATGGATTGGCATCTAGCGTCTGGACCGCCAACCATGGAACTGCGATGCGGATGGCCAAGGCCTTTGATTTCGGCTGCGTCTGGATCAATACCCATATTCCACTAGTTGCCGAGATGCCACATGGTGGCTTCAAGCGCTCTGGCTATGGCAAGGATCTCTCAGGGTATGGCTTCGAGGATTACACGCGAATCAAGCATGTGATGACTAATCTGGGGGCGTAGTATTTCCCCCTGTTGGAGCAACCGCCCCAACTGTTTCTATCAACCCACTACCCACAGAAAGCTTGAGGCTCGGTAATCCGACAACTAGCTTGTGCTTAATCCTTAAGGAGTAAATCAGTATGTCAAAAGAAAGTTCACTCTCACCGGAAGCCCGATCAATCATCGGTGCAATGGTTTCTCGCCGTGCAGTACTTGCAGGCGCAGGTGGTTTAGGTGCAGCGGGATTACTTGCTGCGTGTGGTGGAGGATCAGACTCTGCAGATAGTGCAAACAGTGTTCGCTGGGGCAACTGGCCTTTGTACCTTGATTACGATGAGGATACAAAGAAGTACCCAACACTAGAAAAATTCAAAGAGCAGACTGGTATCACTCCAAATTACTTTGAGGATTACAACGATAACGATGAGTTCTTCGGAAAAGTTCAAGCGCAACTCAAGCTTGGTGAGGACATCGGTTACGACGTAGTTACACCAACAGACTGGATGGCAGCTCGCTGGATCCGTCTTGGTTACACACAAAAGTTTGATGCAGCAAATATTCCTAACAAGTCAAACATTCTGGATTCATTGGCAACACCATCATTTGATCCAAACCGTGAGCAATCATTGACATGGCAAGGTATCATGGCTGGTTTTGGTTGGAATACTGAAAAGAATCCAAAGGGAATTCGCACATTAGATGAACTCTTTGCACCACAGAACAAGGGAAAGATTGTTGTTCTCTCTGAAATGCGCGACACCATCGGAATTATCTTGCGCTCGCAGGGCGTAGATCTTCAGACAGTTACAGAGGATCAATTCATGAACGCTGTTGACTTTATGGCTAAGAAGATCGCAGATGGTTGGATCCGTGGCGTTAAGGGCAACGAGTACGCAGAAGACCTCACATCAGGTGATGCAACAGCTGTAATTGGCTGGTCTGGCGACATGTTTATCCTCAAGTCTGAAAATGAAGGCAAGTTCGACTTTGCTATTCCAGATTCAGGCGGAACTATCTCAGGTGATAACTTGATGATTCCATCAACTGCATCTGCAGAAGGTAAGGCAAATGCTGAGAAGCTCATTAACTTCTACTACGACCCAGCGATCGCTGCTGAAGTAGCGGCGTATGTTAACTACGTATGTCCGGTAAAGGGTGCACAAGCTGAGATGGAGAAGATTTCTCCAGAGCTTGCAAGCAGTCCATTTATCTTCCCTGATGCAGCAACATCAGCAAAGCTCAGCGTCTTCCGTTCACTAACCCCAGCTGAAGAAACTTCATGGGGCGAAGCGTTCCAGAAGGCCGCCGGCAACTAGTGGCTGACGTTTCATCTGCAACACGAGGAGATTTACGTCTTACTCGTATTACAAAGACATATGGAGATTTCACCGCAGTTAATGATTTGTCATTAACAATTCCTGAGGGTTCATTCTTTGCATTACTTGGACCTTCAGGATGTGGCAAGACAACAACTTTGCGAATGATCGCAGGGTTGGAAGAGCCAACTGTTGGCAGTATTCACTTAGGTTCAACTGATATCACTACCAAGCGTCCTTATCAGCGTCCAATTAATACTGTTTTCCAGAACTATGCATTGTTTCCTCATCTAACAATCTTTGAGAACATTGCATTTGGTCTTCGTCGTCGTGGAATCAAAGATGTTGATGCAGATGTAAACAAAGTTCTAGAGCTTGTTGAACTTCCGCATCTTGCACAACGCAAACCAACACAACTTTCAGGTGGACAGCAGCAGCGCATCGCTTTAGCGCGCGCCATTGTTAACCGCCCAGCATTGTTGCTTTTGGATGAGCCATTGGGTGCACTTGATCTCAAGCTTCGTCGTCAGATGCAGATTGAGCTCAAGTGGATCCAGCGCGAGGTTGGTCTTACCTTCGTTCACGTTACACACGATCAGGAAGAGGCCATGACTATGGCTGACACCATCGCGGTAATGAATGAGGGAGAGATCGAGCAAATGGGATCTCCTGCAGATTTGTATGACAATCCAGAGACGGCATTTGTGGCTAACTTCTTAGGTCAATCCAACCTCATTAAGGGTCGTATCGAAGGTTCAGATGGAGACAACTTAGTTGTAGATCTCTTTGGACAAAAGATTGCGATGCCTAAGAAGCGTTCACACGCCGTTGATAACTCAATCTATGCCGGTATTCGACCAGAAAAATTCCGTATCTCATTGGTAGGAACACCTACTCGTGGAAATATCTTGACCGGTGGTCGTATTGAAGATGTTTCTTACATCGGCGTTTCAACTCAGTATCAAGTTCTTATGCCATGGGGACAAGAGCTCATGGTCTTTGAACAAAATGATGATGGTGTTGCACCATTTGATAAGGGCGATGAAGTTGTAATTTCTTGGGAGCCTAACTTCACCTTTGCATTGCGCGGAGATGAGGATGCCGATGCTGGCACAGAGGTAATTCCTGAGGATCTAGACGAGGAATGAGCACAACCTTGTCTAAGGTGAAGATGCCTTACCTGTTACTACTTCCAGGTTTTCTCTTTCTCTTTACCTTCTTTATTTTACCGATTGTCAATCTTGCACAAACTTCAACTCAGACCCCAATAGCTGGGGGAGACACAGGGCAATATGAGCAGACTTTGCGTTTTGCAAACTACCTCAACGCCTTTACAGAAAATAAAGAACAGTTTGCGCGCTCCTTTATCTTCGCACTATGTGCAACGATTTTAGCTTTAGCGATTGCATACCCACTTGCATATGCAATCGCCTTTAAAGCTGGACGTTTAAAGAACTTTCTATTAGTGCTTGTTGTCGCACCATTCTTTGTTTCATTTTTGCTCAGAACCGTTGCCTGGAAGCAGATTCTTGGTGAAGAAGGTTTTGTTGTTCCAGGGCTTCGAACCCTGGGGATCATTAGTGAAAGTACGACCCTGACATCAACCTCATTTGCAGTAGTTATGGGTATGACTTATAACTTCTTACCATTTATGACCTTGCCGTTATATGCATCTCTAGAGCGTATTGATCCGCGCACTATGGAGGCCTCAGGTGATCTCTATGCCAATGGTTTAACTACCTTCCGAAAGGTAACCCTGCCTTTATCAATGCCAGGAGTTGTCGCCGGAACCCTATTGACCTTTATTCCTGCAGCTGGTGATTACGTCAACGCTGCAATTTTGGGATCTCCAAATACCAAGATGATCGGAAATGTGATCGAGTCCCGGTACTTCAAGATCGTGGATTACCCAACCGCAGCAGCACTTTCCTTTACCTTGATGGCAGCGATTTTGATCTTGGTAACTGTGTATATCCGCAAGGCCGGAACGGAGGAGTTGGTATGACACACCATGCAAAGCAAAAAGATGCATCAATTCCTACTATTCCGCTCAACGCCCGCATCTCTCGTTGGTTTGGTCGTAACTTAATTCGTATTTATGCGGTTTTTGGTTTTACTTATCTGTTTATTCCAGTGGCTTACACCTTTGCATTTTCATTTAATGATTCAGGAAAGTCCAACCTCGTGTGGAAGGGTTTCACATTAGATAACTGGAAGAACCCATGTGGTGCACCAGAGGTGTGCGCAGCGCTTGGCAACTCTATCAAGATCGGATTATTGGCAACTATATTTTCAACGATATTGGGAACAATGATCGCCTTTGCAATTGGACGTTATGCATTCAAGGGTCGTTCATCATCAAACCTTTTAATCTTCTTACCTATGGCTACACCTGAAATTGTTTTGGGTGCATCTCTGCTCTCCTTATTTCTTGTGTTCCACATCAACCCAGGTTTTTGGCCAACGGTTATTGCGCACGTCATGTTCTGTATCTCTTTCGTAGTGGTGACGGTAAAGGCACGCATCGCCTCATTAGATCCACGTCTTGAGCAAGCAGCGATGGATCTATACGCCAACGAAGTTGAAACCTTTAGAAAAGTGACCTTGCCTTTGGTTGCTCCAGGAATTGCGGGAGCTGCTTTGCTGGCATTTAGCTTGTCCTTTGATGATTTCATTATTACCAACTTCAACTCTGGAACATTGAAAACCTTCCCAGAGTTTGTGTACACATCTGCAGCTCGTGGTATTCCAGCACAAGCAAATGTGATCGGTTCCGCGATGTTTTTCTTGGCTCTAATCATCGTTATTGCAGGACAGTTTGTTGGTAAAAAAGTAAAGGTTGCTAAGTGACCAATCACGGCAATATGTATGGACCCAGCTTTACCTTTTTAGGTATTCCTGCTTGCGATCTTGATGATCCAGCCACTTACAAAGGTGCCGATGTCATCATCGTTGGCGCACCTATTGATAGCGGTACATCCCATAGATCTGGTGCAAAGTTTGGACCACAAGCAATTCGCGGGGGAGATTACCTGCCACATGATGGATCTCGACCACACCTTGCTTTACGTACCGATGGTTTAAAGGATCTCAGGGTTTTTGATGCAGGCGATCTCATGATGCCGGGCGGAGATTTAGTTGCATCCCTTGCTGTTCTTAAAGATGCAACTGAAAAGATTTCACGAGCCGGAATAATTCCAGTCATTTTGGGAGGCGATCACTCGATTGCATCAGCAGATGTTGCTGGCATCGCGACCCATCGCGGCATGGGTTCGGTATCGATGATTCACTTTGATGCACATGCTGATACTGGTGAAGATCAATTTGGCGCACTTGTTGGTCACGGAACTCCGATGCGAAATTTGATTAACAATGGATTTGTTCGCGGAGATCGTTTCTTGCAACTTGGTCTGCGCGGATATTGGCCAGAGGATGCAACCCTTAATTGGATGCGCGATCAAGGTATGCGTTCCTATGAAATGACAGAGATTCACAATCGTGGATTAAAAGCTGTTCTTGATGAATCTTTTGCAACGCTCACCGATGGTTGCGATGGCGTTTTCTTATCTGTTGATATTGATGTTGTAGATCCAGGAATGGCTCCAGGCACCGGGACCCCTGAACCAGGTGGAATGACAAGCCGCGAATTACTAGAAGCTGTTCGCAGAATTTGTCTCGAACTTCCAGTAGTCGGAATCGATGTAGTTGAAGTTGCACCACCATTTGATTCAGCGGATATCACAGCGATCTTGGCTAACCGTGTTGTTCTCGAAGCTCTGAGCGCAATCGCAAAGCGCCGCAATGGCAGCCCATACTCAGCAACTCAGAACCTTCTCGATCGATAAGTGAAGTTTTCTAAGGTGTCAGCGGTATCGTGCATACTCAGATGCAACTTCTCACGATAGGTAATTAATGGAACTTCTTGGAATCCTGGCCTTTGTTGTTGCGCTGCTTTTTTCTGTGATGGTCCACGAGTTTGGCCATTACATAACTGCACGCAAATTTGGCATGCGGATCTCTGAGTTTTTCTTAGGGTTTGGTAAGCGAATCTGGTCCTTCCAGCGTGGAGAAACAGAGTTTGGCCTGAAGGCGATTCCAGCTGGTGGCTACTGCAAGATCGAAGGCATGGCTCCTAATGATGAGATGCCTGAAGGCGAAGAAGGGCGTGCTTTCTATAAAGCCTCTTCCGCAAAGAAGTTAATTGTTTTAGGTGCGGGATCATTTCTTCACTTTGTTTTAGGTTTCCTACTTCTTTTCTTACTTTTTGTCGGTATCGGCACCAACCAAGTTTTACCTGTCATTAGCCAGGTTGTGCCCAACTCAGCGGCACAAGCGGCGGGAATTCAGCCAGGCGATGAAATTGTTGCAATTAATGGCAAGAAGGTTACAGAGTGGTACAAAGATGTAGAAGCTATTCGCCAATCTCAAGGAGCTGAGTTAACTCTTGATCTCACCAGAGATGGTGAGTTACTGACAATTGTAACCAATGCACGGCTAACCGATGTTGATGGCACTAAACGATACGTACTAGGAATTATCAATGATGTTGGCTTGAAGCGTTCTGGAGTTTTTGTCTCACTTAAGAACTCTGCAACCGTCACCAAAGGTTTCCTAACAGAAAGTGTTAAATCACTTGCGAAACTGCCCGAGAAGATTCCAGCGCTGTGGGGAGCCACTGTTCGCGGTGAAGAGCGAGATGCCAATGGTTTAGTTGGTGTTGTTGGCGTCGCCCGTGTTTCTGGTGAAGCGGTTGGCAGTGACAAATTAACTCCGATGGAGCGTTTGGCAACCTTTGTATTGATTGTTGCGAGCCTCAATATCTTTGTTGGAATCTTTAATCTTCTTCCAATCCTTCCTCTTGATGGAGGACACATGGCGGTTGCTATCGCCGATGAGATCCGCGCCTTCTTTGCACGTTTGCGAGGTCGTCCACGTCCAGCACCTATTGATGTGACAGTTCTAACCCCAATAACAATGGTTGTTTTTGTTGTTTTGGCAACGCTATCTCTGCTCCTCTTAGTGGCAGATGTGATTAATCCGGTGACCCTCAACCTGTAATACGGCAGAATTTGCCCATGTAGTGCAGAATAAAGCCATGGTTGATCTCGGAATTCCAAGCGCACCACCTCCAACGCTGCATCCACGGCGCAAGACTCGTCAGCTCAAGGTTGGATCAGTTGGTGTTGGAAGTGAGTCACCGGTATCAGTTCAATCGATGTGTACAACTTTGACAGCAGATGTCAACGCAACCCTTCAGCAGATCGCAGAGTTAACAGCATCTGGTTGCCAGATTGTTCGCGTAGCGGTTCCTAGCCAGGATGATGCCGATGCATTAGCGCAGATTGCAAAAAAATCTCAGATCCCCGTCATTGCAGATATTCACTTTCAACCTAAATACATCTTTGCTGCAATCGATGCAGGGTGTGCTGCGGTTCGTGTAAATCCTGGAAACATCAAGCAATTTGATGACAAAGTAAAAGAGGTTGCAAAAGCTGCAGGAGATGCGGGCATTCCAATTCGAATTGGCGTAAACGCAGGTTCTCTCGATCCGCGTTTGTTAGCAAAGTATGGCAAGGCAACTCCAGAAGCACTCGCAGAGTCTGCGCTGTGGGAGGCATCATTATTTGAAGAGCATGGCTTCTCAGATATCAAAATTTCAGTAAAGCACCACGATCCAGTAACGATGGTTAATGCTTATCGAATTCTTGCAGCTAAGTGTGATTACCCATTGCACTTAGGTGTTACAGAGGCGGGACCAATCTTCCAAGGAACGATTAAATCTGCAACAGCATTTGGAATTTTGTTAGCAGAAGGTATCGGCGACACAATTCGTGTTTCACTATCAGCACCTCCTGTTGAAGAGGTAAAGGTTGGAATCTCAATTCTTGAATCTCTTAACCTGCGCCAACGTAAACTTGAGATTGTTTCCTGCCCATCATGTGGACGTGCACAAGTAGATGTCTACACCTTGGCTGAAAAGGTGCAAGCAGGTTTGCAAGGGATGACCGTCCCACTTCGCGTTGCTGTAATGGGTTGCGTTGTTAATGGACCAGGAGAGGCACGCGAGGCAGATCTCGGTGTTGCATCTGGAAATGGCAAGGGCCAGATATTTGTTAAGGGTGAGGTCATCAAGACTGTGCCTGAGGCGCAGATTGTTGAAACTCTTATCGAAGAAGCGATGCGTTTAGCTGAAGAAATGGAAGCCGCCGGAGTTGCTTCAGGGCAACCTTCAGTTGATGTTCGATAGGCTTCACATATGTTGAAAATGTCTACGCTATTTTTGCGTACTCTTCGCGATGACCCTGCAGATGCTGAGGTTGCAAGCCACAAACTCTTGGTACGAGCAGGTTATGTTCGTCGAATCGCTGCCGGAATTTACTCATGGCTTCCATTAGGTGTCATCACACTTCGCAATGTCGAACGTGTGATCCGCGAAGAGATGGACAATGCAGGATTCCAAGAGGTTAACTTTCCAGCACTTCTTCCTCGTGAAGCCTATGAAACAACAAATCGTTGGGAAGAGTACGGCCCATCCCTGTTTCGTTTGCAGGATCGAAAGGGCGGGGATTACTTACTAGGCCCAACCCATGAAGAGATGTTTACCTTGATGGTCAAGGGCGAGTACTCCTCATACAAGGATCTTCCACTGAGCATTTATCAAATTCAAACAAAGTTCCGTGATGAGGCTCGACCACGGAGTGGAATTATCCGCGGACGCGAATTTGTCATGAAGGATTCATACTCATTTGATTTAGATGATGCAGGTCTTGAAGTTTCATACCAAAACCATCGTGATGCGTATGTAAAGACCTTTGATCGCTTAGGCATGAAGTACAACATTGTTAAAGCGGTTTCTGGCGCGATGGGCGGATCTAAATCTGAAGAGTTCTTAGCTCCATGTTCAACTGGAGAAGACACCTATGTGTTGTGTCCTCAGTGTGGATTTGCAGCAAATGTTGAAGCAATGGTCACAAAGGTAGATGCACAAGACTCTTCTAAGGTTCCAGCGGTTGAAGCTTTTGATTCTCCCAACACACCAACTATCGACACACTTGTCGAACTACTGAACTCAAAGTTCGGTGGGGGATACACAGGAGCGCACACATTGAAAAATGTGATGTTGATGGCAGATAACAAAGCGGTTTGCGTCTTGGTGCCAGGTGATCGCGAAGTTGATCTCAAGCGTTTCCAAGAAAACCTTGGTGGCATTCATGAACTTCGCGTCTTTGAAGATGCAGATTTTGCAAAGTTTCCCGCACTTGTAAAGGGTTACATCGGACCACAAGATGCAAAGAAATCTGGAATTACTGTGTACGCAGATCCACGAATTGCTCCTGGTTCTTCTTGGGTAACTGGTGCAAATCAAAAGGATCGCCATGCGCGCAATGTTGTTAATGGCCGCGACTTCACACCAGATGCATATGTTGAAGCCGCTGAAGTCCGCGCCGGAGATGCCTGCCCAGAGTGTGCAACACCAGTTGTTATCGATCGCGCGATTGAGATTGGACATATCTTCCAGTTAGGTCGCAAATATGCAGAGGCGCTTAATTTGACGGTGTTGGATCACAATGGAAAGTCGCAAATCGTCACAATGGGTTCTTACGGAATCGGTGTTACACGTGCTGTTGCTGCGATCGCCGAGCAAACACATGATGAGATCGGACTTAACTGGCCAGCAGAGCTTGCACCAGCAAAGGTTCACATCGTTGCGGCAGGTAAAGATGACCTGCTCTTTGAAACCGCGTTCAAGCTAGGAACTGATCTAGAAGCGCAGGGAATCTCAGTCATGTTGGATGACCGACGTGATGCAAGCCCAGGCGTTAAGTTCAAGGATGCCGAGTTAATTGGTAACCCAATTATTGTCGTTGTCGGTAAAGCATTAGCTGAGGGCAATGTTGAAGTTCGAGTTCGCAAGAGTGGAGAAAAGAAGGAAGTTGCACTTTCCTCCGCTGTAGCTGCAATTACTGATCTTCTGAAGTAATTGTGTTTTACGAATTAACACTTACCACCGCACTATTTCTCTTAGCGGCATCATTTTTTGCAGGGTTTGTCGATTCCATCGCAGGTGGTGGGGGATTGATTCAATTACCTGCGCTCTTAATCGGACTTCCTAAATCTGGAACCGCTGAAGTCTTAGGTACAAATAAGTTATCTGCTGTCTTCGGAACAACAACGGCTGCTGCCCTTTACCGAAAGCAGATTAAACCGGATCCCAAAGTTTTACTCGGCATGGGCATACCTGCCTTTTTAGGCTCTGCAGCAGGTGCGGTTCTGGCCTCAAAAATTCCCACCAGCAGCATGCGACCTATGGTGTTGGTGCTCTTGATCATTGTTGCGATTTATACCTGGTTCAAACCAGATTTAGGTAAGTATGAAAATCTTCGCCATCTTCCAAAGCAGCGAATTCAAATTGCAGCATTTGCTGGAGCGGTTATCGGCTTTTACGATGGCATCTTTGGACCAGGTACTGGATCCTTCCTGATGCTTATATTGGTTGCATCCCTTGGGTACGCCTTCATTACCGCTAGTGCTATCGCCAAGGTTGTAAATGTGGCAACAAATGTTGGAGCCATCATGATCTTTGGTTTCAATGGCGCAGTTATTTGGCAAATAGGAATCATTATGGGTGTTGCCAATATTTCAGGGGCGATCCTTGGCTCACGTCTTGCCATCAAGGGGGGCTCAACCTTGGTGCGTAAAGTTTTCTTAATTGTCACAGTTGCGCTGATTATCAAGGTAGGAATTGATACCTTCTAATTGTTTGGGTTACACTTACGCCACAACTTAATAGAAAGAAGAGATTTGTGGCCCTTAAAGATTCAATCGCCGATTTAATCCGCCCTGCTGTTGAAAGCGCAGGCTTCTTTCTAGAGGATGTTTTCACAAGTAATCCTGGCAATCACCGAATCGTTACCTGCATGGTGGATGGATTAAAGCCGTTAAGCCTGGATGAGGTTACGGTCGTAAGCCGTGAAATCTCTGCAATTTTAGATGAATCACCTTTGCTCACAGAAGCTTTTACATTAGAAGTGACATCGCCCGGAATTGAACGCCCTTTAACTCTGCCACGCCACTGGACTAAGAACTTAACTCGAATTGTAAAAGTTACCTTGATGGATGAGACCGAAGTTTCTGGTCGTCTTACAGAGTTTGATGAAGTTCGTGCGGTACTCATTGAAAACATTAAGGGTCGCATGAAGACTCACGAAGTTAATTTTGCAGATATTAAGAAGGCTCAAGTCGAGATCGAATTCAATCGTAAGGATGAGATCTAATGCATGTAGAGATGTCAGCGCTTGCCGCCTTAACCACAGAAAAAGACATTCCGCTTGAAGAGCTTATTTATGCAATCGAAGTTGCTGTACTAGGTGCCTATAACCAGACCGATACCGCAAAGCGTCATGCCAGAGCGCACCTAGATCGTGAGACCGGTGAAATTCAAATCCTGGTACCAATTTTTGGAGAAGATGGAACTCGCATTAGCGAAGAGGTTGATTCACCTGACGGATTTTCTCGTGTTGCCACTTCAACTGCGCGACAGATTATTAAGTTAAAGATGCGCGAAACCAATGATGCAGAAATCGTTGGCGAGTTCACCGCATCTGTCGGAGATGTTATCTCTGGTGTCGTACAACAAGGTCGAGATCCAAAGATGATTAACGTCAACCTTGGTCGAGTAGAAGGCCGTATTCCGCCTCAGGAACAAGTTCCTGGCGAGGTGTACAACCATGGCGATCGTATTAAGTGTTTTGTTGTCGAAGTAAAGCAAGGGCTTAAGGGTCCAGAAATCATGTTGTCACGTTCTCACCCTGCACTTGTTAAACAACTCTTTGCCTTTGAGGTTCCAGAAATCAATGATCGAATCGTTGAGATCATGGCGGTTGCACGAGAAGCAGGTCACCGCACCAAACTTGCAGTAAAAACACATCGCGTAGGAGTTAGCCCTAAGGGTTCATTGATCGGTCCAATGGGATCTCGTGCACGTGCGGTAATGGATGAGCTGCATGGTGAAAAGATTGACATCGTTGATTGGTCTGAAGATCCTGCAGAGTTTGTCGCTGCAGCACTTGCTCCTGCAAAGGTAAGCAAAGTTGAAATCACAGATCTAGCCACACGCAGCGCAAAGGTGACAGTTCCTGATTACCAGCTTTCATTGGCGATTGGTAAGGATGGGCAGAACGCTCGCCTCGCAGCACGTCTAACTGGATGGCGTATTGATATCCATCCAGATACCGTTGAAAGCACGCCTGCAGACTCGTCATTATGAGAAGTAAGCAAGGCTCGGATACCATTAAGCCGTTGGATTTAACCCTTCCTGTTCGCAGCTGTATTGGCTGCCGCAAGAGGGCAAATCCTTCAGCATTAATTCGAGTGGTCTTGGTTGATGGAAAAGTAATTCCAGATCTCAAGGGTGGCGCAGCAGGTCGCGGCGCTTGGCTCCACAAGAAATGTGCAGAAGGTGCGATTAGTCGAGGAGCTTTTGTTTTTGCCTTTAAAACAAATAAGGCGCAGACAGAAGCGGTCGATGTATCGGAACTTCAGCAGTACTTACTAACAAACGAATGGATATGAAAGTTATGAAACTCAAATGAGCTCGTTAGAACTATGAGGTCGTTCAACTAAGGCTTGCATTTGAGAAATGCGGGCCAAGACAGGAGAAATGTGTCAAAGGTCCGCGTACATGAGTTGGCAAAACAACTCGGTATGGAGAGCAAGGTTGTCCTTGCAAAACTCCAAGAAATGGGCGAGTTTGTTCGCTCCGCATCATCAACAGTAGAAGCGCCAGTAGTGCGCAAGCTGATCGAAATGTATCCCGATGCAAAACCGGTCGAGGAGAAGAAGCCTGTCAAAAAGGCTGCAGCTAAGAAAGCAGCTGCAAAGCCAAAGGGCGAGGTCAGCGCAGAGCAGGCAGCGGAGTTAGCTGCTGAACTTGGTGTCGATATTGAAGCGCTCAAACTTGAGCAAGCTAAGTCGATTGCTAATAAGGAAGAGGCTGCAAAGCATGAGGCTGCAGAGCGTGCAGCTGAAAACGCTGGAACTCCAGCACCTTCGGAGTCAACACCAACATCAAAGCCATCGGCTCCAGCACCACGACCTGGCAACAATCCATTTTCAACTGGTGGAGCAGTTCCACGCCCACCACGTCCAGGTAACAATCCATTTTCAACTGGTGGCGCAGTACCGCGTCCACCACAACGTCCTGCAGGTGGACAAGGAAGTGGCGCACCGCGACCAGGAATGGCCGGTTCACGTCCAGGTTCTGTTCGTCCAGGTTTTGCTGCACGTCCCGGTGCACCGCGTCCTGCCGGTGGTGGATTTACTCCACGTCCAGGCGGATCATCTGCACCATCATCTTCATCTCCATACAAATCAAATACACCAGGAGCTGGTGCACCAAGTGGTGGTCCACAGCGTCCAGGTGGCGGTCGTCCACCACAACGTGGTGGCGCAGGTGGAGCATTTGGAAAGAATGCAAGTAAGAAGTCAGGACGTAAACAAAAGTCTCGTAAGGCGTTACGCGATGAGTTCGACAATATGCAGGCACCACAACTTGGTGGCGCAGTTGTTCCTCATGGTGATGGCAAGACTCCAGTTCGCATGCGTCGTGGAGCCTCTTTGGCAGATTTCGCAGACAAGATTGGTGCAGATCCAGCAGCATTAGTAGCAGCGCTATTCCACTTAGGTGAAATGGTTACTGCAACACAATCTGTTGATGCCGATACCTTTGAAATTCTTGGTGTTCAACTGGGTTATGACATTCAAATTGTTAGCCCAGAAGATGAAGACCGCGAATTGCTACAAGATTTCGATATCGATCTTGCAGGTGAGTTAACTGATGTGGATCAAGATTCACTGGTTGCACGTCCTCCAGTTGTAACTGTTATGGGTCACGTCGATCACGGTAAGACATCACTTCTGGATGCGATTCGTAAATCAGAGGTCATGAAGGGTGAGGCTGGCGGAATTACACAGCACATCGGTGCGTACCAAATTCACCATGATCATGATGGAACTAACCGCGCAATTACATTTATCGATACACCTGGTCACGAGGCGTTTACCGCTATGCGTGCACGTGGTGCGAAGGTAACTGATATCGCTGTTCTGGTTGTTGCTGCAGATGATGGAATCATGCCTCAGACGATTGAAGCGTTAAACCATGCTCAGGCTGCTGATGTTCCAATCGTTGTAGCTGTTAACAAGGTTGATAAGGAAGGCGCAAACCCAGACAAGGTTCGCCAGCAATTAACTGAGTACAACTTGATCGCTGAAGAGTACGGCGGCGAGACAATATTTGTTGATGTTTCAGCAAAGTCTGGAATTGGTATCGATCAGTTGATCGATTCAATTCTTCTAACGGCAGATGCTGCAATCGATCTTCGCGCAATCGCTAATGATGATGCTCGTGGTGTTGCTATTGAAGCTCACCTCGACCGTGGTCGTGGCCCAGTTGCAACTGTTCTTGTACAACGCGGAACATTAAAGATCGGTGATGCAATCGTTGCCGGAAGTGCATTTGGTCGCGTTCGTGCGATGTTGGATGAGAATGGTGACAATGTTGAAACCGCTGGACCATCACGTCCAGTTCAGGTACTCGGATTTACATCTGTACCAAGTGCAGGCGATACCTTCCTTGTTGCTGATGAAGACCGTACCGCGCGTCAGATCGCTGAAAAGCGTCAGGCAGCTGAGCGAAATGCTCAACTCGCTAAGGCTCGCAAGAAGGTTTCACTTGAAGACTTCATGGAGCAATCCAAGATTTCTACACTTAACCTGATCCTTAAGGGTGACGTATCTGGTTCTGTTGAAGCGCTCGAAGATGCGTTGATGCAACTAGATGTTGGCGCTGAAGTTGATCTTCGCGTTATTCACCGTGGTGTTGGTGCAATTACCAAGAGCGATATCACCTTGGCATCGGCTTCAACTGCAGTTGTGATCGGCTTTAACGTTAAGCCAGAACCACAAACTGCGATCTACGCAGATCAAGAGGGCGTCGAAGTTCGCTTCTACTCAGTTATTTACAACGCAATTGAAGAGATTGAAATGTCTCTCAAGGGCTTGCTCAAGCCTGAGTACGAAGAAGCGATCATCGGTACCGCTGAAGTTCGTGAGATCTTCAAGTCATCTAAGGCTGGAAACATCGCAGGTTCTGTCGTTAAGGATGGAATTATCCGTCGTAACGCTAAGGCAAGAATCTTGCGTAATGGCGCTGTCTTGGTTGATAACCTCACCATTGATTCGCTCAAGCGCTTCAAGGATGATGCCACCGAAGTCCGTGAAGGATTTGAGTGCGGCATTGGCCTTGGAAACATGAAGGAGATCGCACCAGGCGACATCGTTCAGTGTTTCGAGATGCGCGAGAAAAAGCGAGCATAAGCAATGGGTCAATCACATCGCACACTAAAGGTTGCCGACCGCATCAAAGTGGTAGTTGCAAACTTGCTTGAGACAAAGATTAAGGATCCACGTCTTGGGTTTGTAACTGTTACTGATGCGCGCGTGACTGGCGATCTTCAACAAGCCTCAATCTTCTATACCGTTCTTGGTGATCTCGATGAGCGTGCTGCAACAGCGGCCGCTCTCGAGAGCGCTAAGGGTGCCATTAGATCTGCATTGGGTCGCGAACTAGGACTTCGTATTACTCCTAGCATCGAATTTTTTGAGGATGGATTACCAGAGAGCGCAAAAGCTTTAGATTCATTGCTGGAAAAGGTTCATGAGCAGGATGCCCAAGTAGCTGCACTTCGCAAGAATGCGCAATACGCCGGGGGAGAAGATCCTTACAAAGCTCCACGTGTTATTGAAGAGTAGTTGTGACCCAAAAAATCGGCGAGCATGGATTTCTGGTTGTAGATAAAGAACCAGGTATGACAAGCCACGATGTGGTTGCCATTGCACGAAGAGCTCTTGGAACACGAAAAGTCGGCCATGCTGGAACCTTAGATCCCATGGCTACAGGTGTTTTAGTACTTGGATTTAACAATGGAACCCGTTTGTTGCAGTACATCACCGACGGCGACAAGAATTATCAAGCAACGGTTGTTCTGGGTGTCTCGACTATCACCGATGATTTTGAGGGTGAAGTAATCGCCACTGCTGATGCATCAGCAATCACCGATGAACAAATCAATGCAGAACTCGACACAATGCGTGGAACATTTATGCAGCGCCCAAGCTCTGTGTCAGCTGTCAAAGTCGATGGTGAACGTGCATATGATCGAGTGCGATCTGGCGAAACCGTTGTTCTGGCATCTCGCGAGGTCACAATTTCGCAATTGGATATTGTGGAGATCCGTCGTATTGAAAAAAGAGTAGAAATTGATATTGAAGTCACTTGTTCGGCGGGCACTTATATTCGAGCAATCGCGCGTGATTGCGGAGATACGCTCAAAGTCGGGGGACACCTTTCAGCGTTGCGCCGTACTCGAGTAGCAGGATTTACTACAACCGGTGCCGCATCCATTGCAGCGTTAAAGAGTGCCGAGTTTTCTACATTAGATCTAGCAGATGTTGCACGAGCCACCTTTCCAGTACGTGAGATTGCATTGGATGAAAAGCTCGAGCTCTCATTTGGTAGAACTCTTGCAGCAAATCCTGCAGATGGGATTTATGCGGGTATTTCACCTGCGAATGAGTTAATCGCACTCTTGAGCAATGTTGATGGAAAAGCCAAACCGATCGCTGTATTCGCGGCAGCGCATTGATTCTGAGATAATGAGCGCATGAGCATCGTTGTAATAGGAAATTTTGATGGAGTCCATAAAGGACACCAGCAGATCCTTAACCGCGCCAAGGCGCTAGCAGGCGATGAGAAGATAGTTGCATTGACCTTTGATCCTCATCCTGTTTCAGTTTTTGCTCCCGAAAGAGCCCCTTCGCTTTTGACAATCTTGAGCGACAAAATTGAGTTGTTAAAGATCCACAACGCAGATCAAGTAGCGGTTATTAAGTTCACTAAAGAGTTTGCAGCGATGGCCCCAGAGGATTTCGTTAACAAGGTTTTGGTTGAACAGCTCAAAGCATCGACCGTGATCGTGGGGGCTAACTTCACATATGGATTTAAGGCTGCGGGCAATGTTGAATCACTGAGCAAGCACACAGAGTTTGAAACCGTTGTTTTAGATTTGCAGGCAGATAATGATGAAAGCATTTCATCCACCAGAATTCGAAAAGCAATCGTTGAAGGAAATGTTGAAGCTGCCCGAGAAATGTTGACCCGCCCACATCGCTTAGATGGAATCGTTGTTCATGGCGAAAAGCGAGGTCGTGAAATTGGATATCCAACTGCAAACCTTGGAAATATTGATGGCCAAACAATTCCGGCAGATGGTGTTTACGCTGGTTGGTTAACTGTCGGAATTGATCGTTGGCCAGCTGCGATTTCGATTGGAACAAACCCAACATTTGAAGGTGTACGTGGCCGACAGGTTGAGGCTTATGCATTGGATCAAGTTGGATTAGATCTTTATACAAAGGCGGCAACTATCGAGTTTGGATGGCGTCTGCGCGATACATTGAAATTTGATGGTCTAGATCCACTATTGGAGCAGATGGCAAAGGATTGCCAAGAGGCCCGTCGATTGACCGAGCTGTAAGCGGGGATTTTGACCCGATTTCAGGTATATCGAGCCTGACTGTTACCCTTGCCCTTCAATCGAGTTAGCGAGTTTCTCGTGAGTCAAACCGAGAAGCCCTCGTGCTCAGTACATAAGGAGAACAAGAAATGGCATTAACACCAGAAGTAAAGAAGGAAATCATTGCTCAGTACGGTTCTACCCCTACTGACACAGGATCACCTGAAGCACAGGTAGCGCTACTTTCAAAGAGAATTGATCAGATCACTGATCACTTGAAGGCTAACCCACATGATCACCACAACCGTCGTGGTCTTTTGTTGTTAGTTGGTCGTCGTCGTCGCATCCTTCAATACCTAGCGAAGACAGATATCAACCGTTACCGCGCAATTATCGAAAAACTCGGTATTCGCCGCTAATTAAGTACAACCAATCTGCCGTAGAGCGATGGTCCTCGGTAGTGGTTTCCGCGCTTGAATACTTGCGCGTGAACTTCGATCGAAGATTCATTCTCTCGGCAGATTAAAAACTCAACAATTCTGTTGTGTTTTCAATCTACAAAGAGGAGGACCCATGGAGGGTCAAGAGGTTCAGTCAGCCGTTGCAGTTATTGATAACGGAAAATTCGGAAAACGAGAGATTCGTTTTGAAACAGGTCGCCTAGCGCGCCAAGCAGCTGGAGCTGCAGCTGTTTATCTAGATGATCAAACAATGATCTTCTCAGCGACAACAGCATCAAAAACTCCAAAGGATCAATTTGATTTCTTTCCTTTAACAGTCGATGTTGAAGAGAAGATGTATGCAGTTGGTCGTATTCCAGGATCATTCTTCCGTCGTGAAGGTCGTCCATCAGAGGATGCAATTCTTACCTGTCGTTTGATCGACCGCCCATTGCGTCCATCATTCGTAAAGGGACTTCGTAATGAAGTTCAGATCGTTGTGACAGTTATGGCACTCGATCCAGATCACATGTATGACGTTATTGCGATCAACGCAGCATCAATGTCGACACAGCTTGCAGGTCTTCCATTTTCTGGTCCAATCGGTGGCGTTCGCGTTGCTTTGATTGATGGTCAGTGGGTTGCATTCCCTAATCACTCACAGGTTGCAAATGCAGTCTTTGACATGGTTGTTGCAGGTCGCGTAAATAAGGATGATGTTGCAATCATGATGGTTGAAGCAGAAGCTACAGAGCGCACAATTGAATTGATCAAGGGTGGCGCACCAACGCCTACTGAAGAGGTTGTTGCACAAGGACTTGATGCGGCTAAGCCATTCATCAAGATTCTCTGTGATGCACAAGCAAAGCTTGCAAAGGTTGCCGCAAAGCCAACTGCAGAGTTCCCAGTCTTCTTGGATTACCAGGATGATGTATTTGCGGCTGTTGATAAGGCAGCTAAGGATGATCTTGCAAAAGCGCTAACAATCGTTGGTAAGCAAGAGCGCGAAACAAAGATCGATGAGATCTCTGCTTCTGTAAAGGAATCAGTAAGCGCACAATTTGAAGGACGCGAAAAGGAAGTTCCTGCAGCGTTCCGTTCATTAACTAAGAAGCTTGTACGTCAGCGTGTATTGCGCGACAAGATCCGTATCGATGGTCGCGGTCTTCGCGATATTCGTGCGCTATCTGCAGAGGTAGAAGTTATTCCTCGCGTACACGGTTCAGCAATTTTCGAACGTGGAGAGACACAGATTCTTGGAATCACAACTCTTAACATGTTGAAGATGGAGCAGCAGCTCGATACTTTGAACCCAGAAAATCACAAGCGTTACATGCACAACTACAACTTCCCACCATATTCAACTGGTGAGACCGGTCGTGTTGGTACACCTAAGCGTCGCGAAATCGGCCACGGTGCACTTGCTGAGCGCGCATTGATTCCAGTTCTACCAACTCGCGAAGAGTTCCCTTACGCAATCCGTCAGGTCTCTGAAGCACTTGGTTCAAATGGTTCAACATCAATGGGTTCTGTTTGTGCTTCAACACTTGCACTATTTAATGCTGGTGTTCCACTACGCGCTCCAGTTGCAGGTATTGCAATGGGTCTTATCTCAGATGATGTCGATGGCAAGGTTGAGTACGTTGCTTTGACAGATATCTTGGGTGCAGAAGATGCATTCGGAGATATGGACTTCAAGGTTGCCGGAACCAAGGACTTTGTTACAGCGTTACAGCTAGATACAAAGCTTGATGGAATTCCTGCATCAGTTCTTGCTGGTGCTCTTCTTCAGGCTAAGGAAGCGCGTCTTGCGATTCTAGAAGTCATGAATGAAGCTATCGATGCTCCAGATGAGATGAGCCCATTTGCTCCTCGCATCATCTCTGTAAAGATTCCAGTTGATCAGATCGGTGCAGTAATCGGGCCTAAGGGCAAGATTATTAACCAGATCCAAGATGAGACCGGCGCAGATATTTCTATCGAAGATGATGGAACTATTTACATCGGCGCAACTGATGGTCCATCAGCTGAAGCCGCTCGTGCACAGATCAATGCAATTGCAAACCCACAGATGCCAGAGGTTGGCGAGCGTTACTTAGGTACCGTTGTGAAGCTTGCTGCATTTGGTGCATTCATCTCATTGATGCCAGGTAAAGATGGCTTGCTCCACGTATCTCAGATTCGCAAGATGCATGGTGGAAAGCGCATTGAAAACCTTGAAGAGGTTATGAAGGTTGGCGACAAGATCCAGGTAGAAATCGGCGAGATTGATCCAAAGGGCAAGCTTTCTTTGGTTCCTGTGCTTGAAGATGGAACAACTGGTTCAGCTGAATAAATGAGCGTTCGTCGTTCAGTTTTACCTAGCGGTCTGCGTATCGTTACTGAAGAAGTTCCTTCGGTACGCAGCGCCGCGATCGGTATCTGGGTAAATGTTGGTTCACGTGATGAAACCCCGGCGGTTGCTGGGGCTTCTCACTTTCTAGAGCATTTACTGTTTAAAGGAACTAAGCGACGCAATGCTCTAGAGATTTCTTCTTCCATCGAATCTGTTGGTGGCGAGATGAATGCTTTCACCAGCAAGGAGTACACCTGCTTCTATGCACGTGTGATCGATACCGATTTACCAATGGCGATTGATGTAGTTTCTGATTTGATTACCTCTTCAATTGTTACCGCACTTGATGTGGATGCAGAGCGCAAGGTTGTCCTTGAAGAGATTGCAATGCGCGATGATGATCCCAGCGATTTAGTGCATGATCTTTACGCAGAAACCTATTACGGGGATACTCCATTGGGTCGTCCGATCCTCGGCACTATTGATTCAATCAATAACATGTCACGTAACTTGGTTTTTAACTACTACAAGAAGCGCTATCTTCCTCAGGATTTAGTGGTTGCTGTTGCTGGAAACATTAAGCACAAAAAAGTTGTTGCAATGGTCGAGGCTGCTCTTTCTCAAGATGGTTTCCTTGATGTTAAAGGTGCTCCAGTAATCCGCCCGAATACTCCTGTTCGTAAGAGTCCTCAGCAATCCGTTGGACTTATTTCACGTCCAACTGAACAGGCACATATGTTTTACGGCATGGAGGGTGTTGCCCGACATGATGATCGCCGCTTTGCAATGGGAATTCTGGCATCTGCACTTGGTGGTGGAATGTCTTCCCGTTTATTCCAGGAGATTCGTGAAAAGCGCGGACTTGCTTACTCTGTTTATGCCTATGCACAACAGTTTGCAGGAAGCGGACAGATCGGTTTTTACGCCGGATGTAATCCATCAAAGGCGATTGAAGTTGTTGAAATCATTCGTGAAGTTTTAGCTGATGTTGCAGATAATGGAATGTCACATGAGGAGATTGAGCGAGCAAAGGGTGCCGTGCGTGGCTCGTTAGTTCTGAGCCAAGAGGACTCTGGTTCACGTATGAGCCGAATCGGCAAAAACGAGATTGTCTACGGACATGTCATGGATTTTGATGAGATCCTTAAGGCGATCTCACGCGTAAACGCCACAGACATTAAGGAAATAGCTAGCGCCTTTCTGACTAAAACGCCTACCCTTGCTCTTGTTGGTCCATTCAAATCAGAGTCAAAGTTTGAGAAGGTGTTAAGCAAATGATCAATGTTGCCGTCTTAGGTGCTCGTGGTCGAATGGGCTCAGAGGTTGTTAAAGCTGTTGAGGCAGCTGATGGTTTAGCACTTGTTGCCGCCCTTGATCTGGGGGATTCATTAGATCAACTCAAGGGATCAGCAGCCCATGTTGTCGTAGATTTCACGACGCCAGATAGCGTTATGGCCAATCTAGAGTTTTTGATTAACAATGGAATCAATGTCGTAGTTGGTACAACAGGATTTGATGATGCAAAACTAGCAACAGTTAATGGATGGCTTGCCAAAAACCCTTCAGTTGGCGTTTTGATCGCTCCTAACTTTGCTATCGGTGCGGTGTTAATGATGGAGTTTGCTGCCAAGGCGGCCCGTTACTTTGAATCTGCTGAAATTATCGAGCTCCATCACCCTGCAAAGGTTGATGCCCCATCTGGAACTGCAGCGCGCACAGCTGAATTGATGTCTGCTGCTCGTAAAGAAGCAGGTCTAGGTGCAATGCCAGATGCAACAACAACGGCGTTAGATGGTGCACGTGGTGCATTAGTTGGAGACATTCCAGTGCACTCTGTTCGTGCTCGCGGATTGGTGGCCCATCAAGAGGTTTTGTTTGGTGGCTTAGGGGAGACCTTAACTATTCGTCACGATTCAATTGATCGTGCAGGATTTATGCCAGGAGTTATTCTTGGCGTACGCAAAATTGTTAACACGCCAGGCCTAACCCATGGCCTCGACAAGTTCATGTAAGGAGCTAGCAATGTCTAAAGATCAAATCACTATGTATGGTGCCGATTGGTGCGGAGATTGCCGCAGATCTGAGCGACTTTTAAATGAGCTTAATGTTGAATATACAAAAATTGATACCGATGCAGATGTAACCGCTGCTGACAAGGTAATTGAAATTAATGGTGGAGCTAAGTCGATTCCAGTTATTGTTTTCTCAGACGGAACTCACTTAACTGAGCCATCTGATAATGATCTGAAGGCAAAGCTTCAAGCTTTAGGAATTATCTAAAACCAGTTGTAGACCGCAGCTGATGAAACAGCTGCGGAAAGCACGACTACTGGAAATGGCGCCTTAAGCAGCAATGCTGTAATCGCGGCGCATAAACCAACCAACCGTTGATCAATCATAAGTTGGGATTTTTCAGAAAAACTCTGAACCGCCACAAGAGCACTGAGCAATGCAATAGGAATTAATGCGTTGACCTTTTGGATTTTTGGGTGCGTCAGCCAACGTTCAGGCACTGAATGTCCCGAGTACTTCAGTAGAAAAGCCATCAGGCTTGTGCCAATTGTTGCGATCCAGAAGATGGTCATCGCTTCAACCCAACTGCGATAGCGATAAATGCGGTGGCAATTATCGGCAAACCTGCTGGAAGTATCGGGGTCATTGCAATTGCAAAGATCGCACAACCAACGGCAAGTGCGCGTTCAAAGTTTCCTGTTAATCGTGGCCAGACAAGTCCTAAAAATGCAGCAGGAACGGCTGAATCTAAACCAAATGCGCGTATATCTCCCATGGCTTGCGCGCCAAGTGCTCCCGCAAGAGTAAAGAGATTCCAGAACACAAATACACCGAAACCTGTGTACCAAAAACCCTTTCGCATCGCATCGACGCCATGTGGCTCTTGACCGAGTGCAACACCTGTTGATTCATCAATCGTTACCTGCGCAGCAATAACTCGCTTCAAACCTTTTACTTTCAAACGCGGAGCCATGATTACTCCATATAAAGCATTTCGTACGCCAAGCAAAGATGCGGTGGCGATTCCACTCAGTGCAGAACCTCCTGCACCGATAACACCAATGACTGCAAATTGAGATGCTCCCGAAAATGTCAGTAAAGACAGGAGGCAACTTTGGAGAACGGTGAAACCATTGGCGACCGCTGCCGCCCCAAAAGCCACCCCATAAGCGCCAACTGTGATGGAAACACTCATGGAGTCCCTAAAAGTGGTGGAGGCAACTTTGGACACGCGGCTATTGTGCCGTATAAATCCGAGAGTCGATAGGGGCGCATAGATAGGGTGCGTCCATGAGTGAAGAGATTATTTATCGCGATGATGTAACTGTTGAGTTGGTCAAATCCAGTGCAAGTGATGCCGATGTTATTTGGGCGGCACGTGTGTCTACAGCTGGAGAACAATCAATGGATGAGATCGGTGAAGATCCTGCACGCTCCGCCGGATTGATCAACTATCTTGCACGTGAACGTCACGGCTCACCATTTGAGCACACATCAATGACCTTCTTTGTCTCTGCACCAATTTTTGTTTTCCGCGAATTCATGCGCCATCGCATCGCTTCATACAACGAGGAAAGCGGACGCTATCGCGAACTCAAGCCGGTCTTCTATATTCCATCAGCTGAACGAAAGTTAATTCAAGTTGGAAAGACCGGTGCCTACACATTTGTCGATGGCACAAAGGAACAATTTGATGTCACCGTTGAATCGATGAAGGTTGCATACATCGCTGCCTATGACAGTTACAAGAAGATGTTGGATGCAGGAGTTGCACGTGAGGTAGCTCGCGCTGTTTTACCTGTCGCCACTTACTCATCGATGTATGTGACTATGAATGCTCGCGCATTGATGAACTTTTTATCCCTTCGAACAGCTCGCGAAGGCTCTCACTTTCCAAGCTACCCTCAGCGCGAAATTGAGATGGTTGCCGAGAAAATGGAAGCGGAATTTGCGAAATTAATGCCACTTACATACGGAGCCTTTGAAAAGTCTGGACGAATCGCCCCTTAATACGGGTAGAGTTCGACGCATGACAACGCCTGCTCCATTTGGACGTCTTCTGACGGCGATGGTCACCCCCTTCACAAAAGATGGGGCGATTGACTGGGCTGGAGTTGAAACCCTTGCGGCACATCTTGTGGCTACTGGCCACGATGGGATTGTTGTTAACGGAACAACTGGTGAGGCTCCAACAACAAAATCCTCTGAGAAAGAGGAGATCATTCGTGTAGTTCGAAATACCGTTGGAAGCAAGATTAAAGTTTTATCCGGTGCTGGTGATAATGAAACCGAGTACTCAATCAATCAAGCAAAGCGAACTGAAAAAGCTGGCGCAGATGGTTTGTTAGTTGTTACTCCTTATTACAACAAGCCACCACAAGCTGGAATCGAAGCTCACTTCCGCGCAGTTGCCGATGCAACAGATCTTCCAATGATGATGTATGACATTCCAGGTCGTACTGGTGTTCCAATCGAACCTGACACCATCGTTCGTTTAGCTGAACATCCAAAGATCGTTGCGCTCAAGGATGCAAAGGGCGATGTTGCCTCAACTTCTTGGGTTATTAAGCGTTGCGGAATTCCTGTGTATTCAGGTGATGACATTCTCAATCTGCCACTGTTATCAGTTGGTGCGGTTGGTTTTGTATCTGTATGTGGGCACACAGTTGGTAAAGATTTGCGCGAACTTCTCGATGCATGGTTTGCCGGTAACTCAGCGCGAGCATTAGAGATTCATCAAAAGCTTCTTCCTGTGTACACCGGAACATTCCGTACACAAGGTGCGATTCTTACAAAAGCAGCACTTACTCTCATGGGCCTACCAGGCGGCCATACTCGTCTTCCTCTAGTCGATGCAACCGATGCACAGATCGCGCAACTGCGTGAAGATCTTCGTGCCGGTGGCGTTGCAGTTAACTAATGAATCACCCACATCCCAACTTAAGTACTCCGCCGAAGTTAGTCGATGGCGGCTTACGTATCGTTGCACTTGGTGGCTTAACTGAAATCGGCCGCAACATGACGGTATTTGAGTACAAATCAAAGCTGCTCATTGTCGATTGCGGAGTTTTATTTCCAGAAGATACACAACCTGGAATTGATCTGATTTTGCCCGATTTTTCATACATCCGAGATCGCTTGCAGGATGTCATTGGAATTTTCCTTACCCATGGACATGAAGACCACATCGGCGCTGTTCCATATCTATTGCGCGAGCGTGGTGATATCGCAATTTACGGATCAGCGTTAACCCTTGCTTTGATAACAGCTAAGTTGAAGGAACACCGAATTACTCCGCTGACTCGCGAAGTTCGTGAAGGTGGCACGGAAGATGTTGGACCTTTCACCTTGGAGTTTGTTGCTGTTAATCACTCGATTCCAGATGCATTAGCGGTTGTTATTAACACCGAAGCAGGTCGCGTACTTGCAACTGGTGATTTCAAAATGGATCAACTTCCTTTAGATGGTCGCATTACAGATTTGCGTACCTTTGCCCGTCTTGGAGAACAAGGCGTGGATCTTTTTATGGTGGATTCAACTAACGCTGATATTCCTGGCTTCACTCCATCAGAACGTGAAATCATGCCAGCGCTGAACAGGGTCATCTCATCAACTAAGCGCCGTGTGATCGTTGCATCCTTTTCTTCACATGTGCACCGAGTTCAGCAGGTAATTGATATCGCAGCTCAGCATGGACGCAAGGTTGTATTTATTGGTCGTTCAATGGTTCGCAATATGAAGATCGCTGAAGATATGGGTTACCTTCATGTTCCCGCTGATCTAGTGCTCGATGCAAAGGATCTTGATCAATACGATGACAATGTTGTCTTGATCTGTACTGGTTCACAGGGCGAACCAATGGCAGCTTTATCTCGCATGGCCAACGGTGATCACCAGATCCGAGTAGGTGAGGGTGACACTGTAATTCTGGCTTCCTCGTTGATTCCAGGTAATGAAAACTCAGTTTTTAGAATTATCAATGAGCTAACACGATTTGGTGCAAAGGTTGTTCATAAAGCTAATGCGATGGTTCACGTCTCTGGCCACGCTGCAGCGGGCGAATTGCTGTACTGCTACAACATCGTAAAACCTAAGTATGTAATGCCGATCCATGGTGAATGGCGACATATGAAAGCAAATGCAGAGCTTGCAATTCAATCAGGAGTTCCACGAGGTAATACCTTCATTGTCGATAACGGAGTTGTAATCGATTTGGTGAACCACGAGGCTGAAGTTGTTGGAGCAATTCCGGTTGGATTTGTCTTTGTTGATGGGCAGAGCATCGGAGACATTACCGAAAGCTCATTAAAGGATCGTCGAATTCTTGGTGAAGAAGGCTTTATCTCATGTGTAGTCGTGATCGATTCACAAAGCGGAAAAATTGTCGCAGGTCCTGATATTCATGCTCGTGGATTTAATGAGGATGCAGCGATGTTTGATGAGGTCAAAATGAGAATTGAAAAGGCGCTTGCTACCGCTGTTGCTGATGGCAATAACGGCACCCATCAACTTTCACAGATTGTTAGAAAAACTATTGGTGGATGGGTCGGGGGAGAGCATCGCAGGAAGCCGATCATTGTCCCTGTCGTTATTGAAGTTTAAAGAACGGCGCGCCTAGTAGGTTCCAATTTGTTCACCCTTTACGATCGTGCGTGTGGCTAAAAGAAAAAAGGCGAAAAGTAAGACTGGAGCTGTTGGCGGCGCTCTAGGTCGAGGCCTTGCATCTGTTTGGCGTTTTATTGCAAAATCTTTAGGAAGCAGTGTTCGCTTTCTGGCTCGAGGAGCTCGCGATTTAGATCCCGCACATCAGCGTGATGGAATCGCATTTCTTATTTTGATTGTCGCGCTCATCGCAACAGCGGGAACATGGTTCAACTCAGATAACGTTGTTGGACGTGCGGTGTATTCAGTAATTTATGGTGGATTTGGTCGAGTTGGATTCTTCGCACCAATTGTTCTTATTTATTTTGCTTTTAGATTATTTAGAGTTCCAGAGGATTCCAAAGCTACAGGCCGAATCATCATTGGCACCTTAGCTCTTTTGCTTTCATCAACTGGTCTTGCACATCTTCTCAATGGTTCTATTGGAACAGTATTGAACCCGTTCCCGACAAATGCGACGATGATGCGAGAAGGTGGCGGTTGGCTGGGCTACGCCGTCACTTGGCCGTTGGTTAATTTGATGACTTCTGTGTTGGCATATCCAGTACTCATTATTCTTTTTATATTTGGTGTTTTAGTTATTACAGCTACCCCCGTTAGTGAACTCTTTGCAAAAATTTCATCGGCAAGTAGTTGGCTATGGTCAAAGCGACCAGAGCGTGCCGAAAAGGTTGAGGAAGAGTTTGAGATATCAGATACACCTCCATTTGAATCACCAGTGGTAGCTGCTTGGAACGCTCCTGTCGATGAGGAGGAAGAAGAGCTAGATGAGGAGAGTTTTGATGATGAATTCCCCGTCGAAGAATCAATTCCTGCAATTACCCATGCAAATGAAAGTACGGTGGCTGTAAAGCGACCAGAGCAACTTCTGTTAACTGCAGATGTGAAGTATGAATTACCTGGACCAGATCTACTGCGTACAGGACCTGCGGCAAAGGCCAAGAGCAAGGCCAATGATCTTGTTGTTGCCGCACTAACCGAGGTTTTCTTGCAGTTTGATATTGATGCAAGAGTGACTGGTTTTATGCGTGGTCCAACAGTTACTCGTTATGAGGTTGAACTTGGTAACGCTGTAAAGGTGGAGCGAATTACCGCGCTTGCAAAGAATATTTCCTATGCGGTTGCAAGTAGCGATGTTCGAATTCTTTCTCCGATTCCAGGCAAGTCTGCCGTCGGTATCGAAATCCCTAATACGGATCGCGAGATCGTCGCTTTAGGTGATGTTTTGCGCTCAACAGTTGCAGGTCAAGATTTACACCCCATGCTAGTCGCGCTGGGTAAGGATGTAGAAGGAAACTTTGTCTGCGCAAACCTTGCGAAAATGCCACACCTTTTAGTTGCGGGTGCAACCGGTGCTGGTAAGTCTTCAATGATTAACGCAATGATTACCTCAATTTTGATGCGCGCAACCCCAGACGATGTTCGATTGGTGTTGATCGATCCCAAGCGGGTGGAACTCAATGCCTATGAAGGCATTCCGCATTTGATTACTCCAATTATTACGAATCCAAAGAAGGCCGCAGATGCTCTTACTTGGGTAGTGCGCGAGATGGATCTTCGTTACGAGGATCTATCCACCTTTGGATTTAGACATATTGATGATTTCAACAAAGCGGTTCGCGCAGGAAAGGTTACAGTTCCCGAAGGCAGCGATAGAACGGTAGAGCCTTATCCATACCTATTGGTGATTATTGATGAGCTTGCAGATTTGATGATGGTTGCAGCTAAAGAGGTTGAAGAATCAGTTGTTCGAATTACACAGCTTGCTCGTTCTGCAGGTATTCACTTGGTGCTGGCAACACAGCGTCCATCAGTAGATGTTGTCACTGGATTGATCAAGGCAAATGTTCCATCCCGTCTTTCCTTTGCAACAAGCTCTCTTGCCGATAGTCGCGTTATTTTAGATAGCCCAGGTGCAGAAAAGCTTGTCGGCCAAGGAGATGGTCTGTTTATCCCTATGGGGGCAAGCCGTGCGATTCGAATTCAAGGCGCATATGTCTCAGAACGTGAAATTGAAGCGGTAACAACACATGTTAAGAAGCAGCTCAAGCCACGCTACCGTGATGATGTAACCGCCCCTGTTAACCAAATGAAGATGGTTGATAAAGAGATCGGTGATGACTTAGATATTTTGTGCCAAGCGGTAGAACTAGTTGTAGGTACTCAGTTTGGATCGACTTCGATGTTGCAAAGAAAGTTGCGAGTTGGTTTTGCAAAAGCTGGTCGCTTAATGGATCTGATGGAGTCTCGTGGAATCGTTGGACCTTCTGAAGGATCTAAAGCTCGCACCGTGTTGGTAAAGCCTGATGAACTCGACTCAGTGCTTGCAACTCTGCGCGATTATTAACGGCCGGTGAATTAAGCGTGAAGGGGTGAGTTTCACCCCTCTGGCTCACACCTCGTACTAGTCACCCTGACCCCTTGCGACTTACACTTAACCTTCACACATTGGCTGCATAGAGGATATTTAATGTCACTTGGATCCATGATTACTAAGGCGCGTAAGGATGCTGGCCTTAGCATCGATGATCTTTCGGCAGCCACAAATATTCGTGGTCCACTGTTGCGACAGATGGAGTCAGATAATTTCACGCAATGTGGTGGCGAAACTTACGCTCGTGGACATTTAAGAAATCTCGCAGTTAAATTGAATGTCGATCCTCAATTATTTTTAACGGCTTTTGAAGAAGAGCAGATGCATATAGATCGTTCTATGCAAGATTTATTGGTTGAGAATAGTGTGATGCGTGAACCTGGAGAATCACGCAAGGTCTCATGGAAAGTTTTAGTAACAATCTCTATCTCAACCTTGTTTATCGCAGGTCTTGCTCAAATCGTCATCTCAAATAACTCCACCCCAGACATTCCTGTTGCACTTGAGGAGAGTCCTCAACCATCTGCATCAACTGAACCGTCAGCGGAGTCAACTGCAGGGACAGTTACTGAAGCAACCGATGAAGCTACAGTTTCAACTGGCGAGGGCGTTGAAGTAATCATCACCGCAACTCGTGCCAAGAGTTGGCTCTTTGTTTCAGATGCAAGTGGTCGGGTCTTATTTAGTGGCCAGATTTCACGAGGGGTAACAAAAACCTTCACAAGTGGAGAACAGCTAAATCTCAAAGTTGGCAACGCAGGCGGAGTAGATCTATCGGTAAATGGCACGCAGGTTGACCAATTAGGTATTGATGGACAGGTTGTTAGCGTGTCGTACGGAGTAGATTCTTAATCCCTCTTTGCACTGTAAGATTGTGCAAATGAAGCGCACAGTTGCAGTTGTCACTTTAGGGTGCGCACGAAATGAAGTTGATTCCGAAGAGCTTGCCGGCCGTTTAGCTGCCGATGGATGGACCCTTGTCGATGATGTTGAATCTGCAGAGGTTGCCCTCGTAAATACCTGCGGCTTTATCGAATCAGCGAAAAAAGATTCTGTAGATGCTTTGCTGGAGGCTAACTCCCTTAAAGGTCACGGCACCACACGTGCTGTTGTTGCCGTTGGTTGCATGGCTGAACGATATGGAAATGAACTTGCAGAGGCTCTTCCTGAGGCGGATGCAATCTTGGGCTTTGATGATTACAAAGATATCTCGGCACGTTTGCAATCAATTGTTGCGGGTGAATCACACAAAGCACATGTTCCACGCGATCGTCGCGCACTGCTTCCTATCGCACCTGCCGAGCGAGCAGATGCTCGACAGGAAGAAGAGTTCTCGCGCAAACGTTTAGGTAACGCGCCTTGGGCACCGCTGAAAATCGCATCTGGTTGCGACAGACGATGTTCATTTTGCGCGATTCCATATTTCCGTGGCTCATTTATTTCTAGACGCCCTACTGAAATTATCGCCGAGGCTCGTTGGTTAGCTGACAATGGCGTCTCTGAGATGTTCCTTGTAAGTGAGAACACGACTTCATATGGAAAAGATCTTGGCGATCTGCAACTAATGGAGAAGATTCTGCCTGAAATTGCCGCACTCCCAGGTGTCGAACGGGTACGTCTGTCATATCTGCAGCCCGCTGAGATGCGACCAACTTTGCTTCAAGCGATGATTGCGACTGACAAAACCGCGCCGTACTTTGATTTATCTTTCCAGCACACAAGCCCAACTGTTCTGCGCAGAATGCGTCGCTTTGGAGATACTGAAAAGTTTCTACATTTAATCAGTCAGATCCGCGCACTGTCACCTGAGGCAGGAATTCGATCTAACTTTATTGTTGGTTTTCCTGGCGAGACACAAGAGGATTTTGATGATCTTGCAAACTTCATTACACAAGCCAAATTAGATGCGGTTGGAGTTTTTGGTTATTCCGATGAGGACAACACTGAAGCCCTTAACTTAACTGACAAAGTTGACGCTGATCTGATCGCACAGCGCGTGGAGACTCTGTCTTCATTGGCAGATGAAATGGTTTCCTTACGCGCCCAGGCTCGAATCGGAGAAACGGTACGAGTATTAATCGAGGATGAGCAGCTGCAAGAGGGCCGAGCCGCCCACCAAGGCCCTGAAGTTGATGGAACAACAACCTTTATTGGCACTGATTTTAAAGTTGGGCAGTATGTTGACGCTGTGGTTATTGATTCAATGGGTGCGGATTTGGTGGCTAAGCCATTATGAAGTTACCTGCTTTCATAACTCCTAATTTCATCACCGTCATGCGATTGGTTTTTGTACCGGTCGGTGCTTACACACTTTTCAAAAATGGTGGAGATGACACCACCTGGCAGTACATCTCGTGGTGTGTTTTCTTTGCACTGGGTATGTCAGATGTTTTAGATGGCAAGTTGGCCAGAAGCCGCGGAACGATCACCGAGTTTGGAAAGTTTCTCGATCCTGTCGCGGATAAATTCATGATCGGTACCGCGATGGTTTCACTTTCTATATTGGGACGCATGCCATGGTGGATCACAATTGTGATTTTGAGCCGCGAAATCGGAATTACAATTTTTAGATTAGCTGTCATCAAGCGTGGAGTTATTCCAGCCAACCGTGGTGGCAAGATTAAAGCAATGATGCAAGGCTTTGGTGTTGGCTTTTATGTATTACCTCTGGATGAAAGCCTGTACTGGTTCCGAGATGGGTTTATGTACATAGCTATTGCGCTCACTATCTTTACTGGTACGTACTATGTAAAATCAGCCCTAACACATAAAGCATGACCCACAAGGCTTAGGCTAGAAGAGAGAAGTTTGATGGCGCTTCCAAAGGAGATTATTGGCTTTGCAGCCGAGATCGTTGATCACCTGCGCCAACGTGGTGAAACAATTAGCACCGCAGAATCCTTAACCGCCGGTGCTGTTAGTTCAGCGATCGTCACAATCTCCGGCGCATCAGATGTTTTTGTTGGGGGAGTAACCGCCTACCGCGATGAGATTAAAACCTCTCACTTAGGTGTGGATCCAGCCATTATTGAAAAGCACACAGTAATTAGCGAAGAGGTTGCCGTTGCAATGGCTAAGGGTGCAATTAAATCCTTTGGAACAACATGGGCGATTGGAACAACAGGAGTTGCCGGCCCAAATCCATTAGATGGACATCCAGTCGGCGCTGTATGGGTTGCTATCGAAGGCCCAATAAGCCAGACCATTGAACTTTCCTTGTCTGGTGAACGTGAATCTGTACGAAACGCAGCTACATCGAGCGCGATTGCCACCTTTGCGCGTATCCTTAGACATCGACCATAAAGATCAGATAGAAAGTTCGACAGGACGGGAGGAAATGACAATGGTTCTAGTTCGTGAAGCTGTTGGACAAACCCTTCGTGCTGCTCGTACATCTCAAGGTCGTACCTTGCGTGATGTTGCCCGCGATGCCCGTGTCTCTCTCGGTTACCTATCTGAGGTTGAGCGTGGTCAGAAAGAGGCTTCCTCAGAACTTCTCAACGCGATCTGCACAGCGTTAGGTCTTTCACTCTCAGGTGTTTTTGCGCAGGTTGCATCAGAGCTTAAGAGCCGTGAGGGCGTCACTCTCACTGTTGTCGATGCCGCTTAATAAGTACGCGCCACAAGTAGCAACTCACCGCCGTACACAAAACGCAATCCTTGAAGCAACTAAAGAGTTAATTGCAACTACTGGGCTGAAAAAAATGTCCATGATTGAGATTGCCGATGTTTCACAGGTATCTCGTGCAACTTTGTATAACCACTATCGCGACAAGGACAGCGTTCTGCTCGCTCTGTGCGAATCTGAGTTAGCTCGATTAGTAGAAATTGCACAGAACGCACCAGATGCAACATCAGCGCTGGAACAGATTTCACTTCAGGTTTCATCTGATCCAGCGTTAGCTGCGATGCGCGTTCAGGATCCAGATCTTTTGACATTAGCGTTATCAAAGCATGATGACAATTTATGGAAAGCTTTTTCTATTGCATTGACACATCTTTTGGGTGAGGGCAAGAGCGCATTAGCGCTACGTTGGCTATTGGGACAGGCTCTACATCCAATCAATGCACAACAATCTCGCGCACAAGCAGAAGCTATATCAGGCATTGCGAATCTCTGATCTTCGCGAACGAATTACCCTGTCATTTGGGGATTCTTGGGCCGCCTCATTTTCATCAGATATTGCGCTATCTGAATTAGGAAGTAAAAGCGTTAATGAAGCGCTAGCGGCAGGGTTTGAGCCCGATGTTATTTGGAAAGCTGTCTGCAAGGCTCACCCAACAGAGACTGAAAAATACAAGTACTAATGCCAATCATTGCTCACCAATTTACTGAAGACCCCAAAAAGCCTGCTTTGGTTCTGGTACATGGCTTGGGCTCTGCCGGAACAATCTGGAAAAGTTTGATTCCACAACTCATCAAGTACTTCACCGTTTACGCCATTGATCTTCCAGGCCATGGTGTTGCGCCGATCGAACCCGATGAAAAGGTTGATCCACACTCACTTGCCGCTGCGATTGTCGATGAAGTCAGCAAGACTCATGGAGTTCAACAGATGCATGTGGCTGGAAACTCATTAGGTGGATGGATTGCACTTGAAATGGGAGCGGTTGCACCAGATAAGGTAAAAAGTATTACCGCGCTTGCTCCAGCTGGATTGTGGCATGAGCTTCCGATGGGCAAGTATCCACCAAGTTTAGATGCACGCGTGCTTGCCAAAATTTCGCAGTACTTTATGCGGATTGCATATCACACGCCACCGCTGAAGGCTATTGGTTACAAAAAGATCACTCACTTATGGCGAGAGTTAAGTTTTGAAGCCTGTCGCGATTCAGTGTTGGCGATGGCCAACTCAAAGGGTTACATGCCTTTATGGAATGGTTTAAGAGGCAAAAAATTTGAATCAGTCGTACCATCACATGTAGATATTTCAATAATTTTCGGTGATTACGATTTAACGTTACCTGAAGAGATTGCTCAGGAAAAAGAGGTTGCACCCCATCATTCTCATTGGATCGTAGTTGATAACTGCGCCCATGTAATTATGTGGAACTATCCTGATATGACAGTTGATTTCATCAAACGAACAGCAAAGTTGGCTTAGCAATATACCTCTAGCACCCAAGGCTCTTTTGAAGTTGCTTCAATTAAAGTGCAGGTAAAACCTTGTGACACAATTTCATGAAGCTCTTGTGGTGTTTGCGGCACTACAGCTGATTGCAATAAGTACCTGGTAACTTCTCCACGAGTCTTCTTGGACATATGGGTAATTACCTTCTTCTCGCCATCAACATTTGTAAAGACCTTGATCTCTACCGTTTTTTCGATAGGGGATTGCCACACCGTTTGATAGGTCGATGAACGGCAATCAATAATCAATGGAGGTGTGAGCCCATCAAGGACCGCTGCAACCTTTGGAGCCATCTCCTTATTAACAATCTTTTCTTTGTACGGTTCGATGGGATCTAACGGGCGCAAGGCTCCGTACTTGGCCGAAATAATCACGATGGAGGATTGGCCGAGCTTCTGCTGCGCCTTGGTAACGGTGTTCCATCCCAGGGCGGTGTATAAGACCCCCGTGTAGAGCTCGATGGCAGGGGCGGGCGCCGCGGCTTTCTTCTCCGAAGGGGGCAGCAGGATCAACACCGGCTCAGTATGGGGGGCGACACGAGCCTTTCTTGTCAGTGGCGCCTGATACCTTTCGAACAGATGTTCGGATAGAATTATCTCGTAAAGCCAGAGCGGTTCCAACCTCCGCGTATAGCTCTTCTCCACACTCGATGTGGAGATTCTGTACTCCGTCGTTGGGTCTCCGTACCTTCTGGGCCGACACCAAACGGCTCTGCACACTGCAGGACGTTCTATCGAAAGGAATGTAAGTGGCTACTGAAAAAAGCAACAAAGCCAATGAAGCAGCACAAGACAAAGCCAACAGCGAACGCAATAAAGCGTTGGACACAGCCCTAGCCCAGATCGAACGTCAATTTGGTAAAGGCGCGGTAATGAAGATGTCAGAGCGACAGAACACTGTTATCGAAGTTATTCCAACAGGATCAATCGCACTCGACATCGCTCTTGGAATTGGCGGACTTCCACGAGGCCGCGTTGTAGAGATTTACGGACCAGAATCATCAGGTAAGACAACTCTTACATTGCACGCAATCGCAAACGCTCAAAAGGCTGGCGGAATCTGTGCCTTCATCGATGCAGAGCATGCATTTGATTCTGAGTATGCAAAGAAGCTTGGTGTCGATATTGATGCACTACTTGTTTCACAACCTGACACAGGTGAGCAAGCACTTGAAATTATGGACATGCTTGTTCGTTCAGGTGCACTTGATCTCGTTGTAGTTGACTCAGTTGCAGCACTTGTTCCACGTGCTGAAATTGAAGGCGAGATGGGTGATTCACACATGGGTCTACAGGCTCGTTTGATGTCACAGGCGCTTCGTAAAATTACTGGTGCGCTTCACCAATCAAAGACAACAGCGATCTTTATCAACCAGCTCCGTGACAAGATCGGTGTCTTCTTCGGTTCTCCTGAGACAACAACTGGTGGTAAGGCGCTTAAGTTCTACGCATCTGTTCGTCTTGATATCCGTCGTATTGAAACCCTTAAGGATGGCCAAGAATCTGTTGGTAACCGTACCCGTGTAAAGGTAGTCAAGAACAAGATGGCTCCACCATTTAAGCAGGCCGAGTTTGACATCATTTACGGAACTGGAATTTCCCGTGAAGGTTCATTGATCGACATGGGTGTTGATATCGGTATCGTTAAGAAGTCCGGAGCTTGGTACACCTACGAGGCCGACCAACTGGGTCAAGGTAAAGAAAATGCTCGTGCATTCCTCTTGGATAACCCAGATCTAGCCAATGATATTGAGACCAAAATCCGCGCTCACTTTGTTCCGGTCGAGGTTGATCCAGCGTTAGTTGCTGCGATCGATGAGGCCGCCGCAGAGGTGGATTTCTAAGCTCCAATGTTGGAGTACCTAAAGGTTGACCAGGAGGCTGACCCTTACTCAATCGCACATACCATCGCATTAAATGCTTTAGTTGCGCGGGCCAAGAGTAAGGGTGAGCTACTGGCACATCTTAAAAAGCGTGGGGTTGAAGATGATATTGCCCAAGCAACTATTTTTAGACTTCAAGAAAAAGGGTTGATCAACGACTCTGAGTTTGCCAAGGCGTGGACCCAATCCCGTCACACCTCAAAGAAGTTATCCAAGAGGATCATCGCTGGTGAACTTCGCACTAGGGGAGTAGATCAAAACAGTATTGATGAAGCTCTTGACGAGATCGATGATGAGTCTGAGTACCGCACGGCTTTTTCATTGGCAATGCGCAAGTACAGCACCATGAGTCGATTAGAACCAGAGGTTCAAATTCGCAGAATTCAATCTCTGCTTCAGCGAAAAGGTTTTGCCTTTTCAACTATTTCGCGGGTTATTCGCGAGTTAGGTATTCAGTCAGACGAGCAGCGGTAGCAACTACTGCAGCGGCATGAATGCGGCCTGGTTGACGTCCTAGACGTTCGATCGGGCCGCTAATGCTTACAGCGGCGATTACCTTTCCATTAGGAGCGCGAACTGGTGCTGATACAGATGCAACACCTGCTTCACGTTCACCAACAGATTGCGCCCACCCGCGACGACGATCAGCGGAGAGTTGAGCGGCGGTAAAGCGCGCATTGGTTAAACCGCGATGAATCTTCTCTGAATCCTCCCAGGCCAACAAAATTTGTGCCGCAGATCCTGCCTGCATAGTTAAAGCAGCACCTACTGGAACAGAGTCGCGCAGACCAGAGAGACGTTCAGCGACGGCAACACAGATTCGCAAATCACCTTGGCGACGGTACAACTGCGCACTTTCTCCAGTTGCATCACGCAGAGCAGATAGGGCAGGTGCGGCAGCGGCTAGCAAGCGATCCTCACCAGCTGCTGCACCTAATTCGCCAGAACGTGGACCTAATACAAACCGTCCGGTTAAATCACGGGCTACTAAACGATGAAACTCAAGTGCAACAGCTAAACGGTGGGCTGTAGGGCGAGCGATACCGGTTGCGGCAACAAGTTCTGCAAGTGAGTGTGGACCAGCTTCAAGGGTGCTCAAAATTGCCACCGCTTTGTCTAATACGCCAACTCCGCTATTATTTCTGTTCACAGAGTGATATTAGCATCTCAGTATCTGATACATCAACTTGGGAAAGAAAAAGGAGCACCGACACCGTGGGTAAAACTTTAGCGGAGAAGATATGGGCAGAGCATGTTGTTCGCCAGGCAGATGGTGAACCAGATCTGATCTACATCGATCTTCATTTAATTCACGAGGTAACAAGTCCACAAGCATTTGATGGTTTGCGTCTTGCCGGCCGCCCTGTTCGTCGCCCAGATCTGACTATTGCAACTGAAGATCACAACGTTCCTACAATGAATATTGATAAGCCAATTGCAGATCCTGTCTCAAAGCTGCAGGTAGATACCTTGCGTGCCAACTGTGCAGAGTTCGGAGTTCGTATTCACTCATTGGGTGACAAGGACCAAGGGGTAGTGCACGTAGTTGGACCTCAGCTTGGGATCACTCAACCAGGTATGACAATTGTTTGTGGAGATTCACACACATCCACCCACGGGGCTTTTGGTGCACTTGCATTTGGAATTGGTACCTCAGAGGTTGAGCATGTTCTTGCAACTCAAACCCTGCCGCTACAGCGCCCAAAAACTATGGCGATCAATGTCGAGGGCTCACTCAAGCCAGGCGTTACATCAAAGGACATCATCCTTGCGATCATCGCAAAGATTGGTACGGGCGGTGGACAGGGTTATGTCATCGAATACCGCGGAAGTGCAATTCGTGCGCTGTCTATGGAATCACGCATGACTGTATGCAACATGTCTATTGAAGCTGGTGCCCGCGCAGGATTAATCGCTCCAGATCAAACCACCTTTGATTACATCAAGGGCAAGCCACATGCGCCAGAAGATTTTGATGCAGCGGTTGCTTACTGGAAGACTTTGTTTACCGACTCTGATGCGAAGTTTGATGTCGAAGTTGATCTCAACGCCGATGATCTTGAGCCATTTGTTACATGGGGAACTAACCCAGGCCAGGGTCTGCCACTCAATGCGGTTGTTCCTAACCCTGCAGATTTTGCAGACTCTGAACAGCGCACAGCGGCAGAGCGAGCACTGGTCTACATGGGCCTTGAAGCGGGAACACCTTTGAAAAAGATAGCGATTGACACTGTTTTCTTGGGCTCTTGCACCAATGGTCGTATTGAGGATTTACGTGCAGCAGCAGATATCTTGAAGGGAAAGAAGATCGCATCATCTCTACGAATGTTGGTAGTTCCAGGATCTGCTCGTGTTCGTCTTGAAGCAGAGGCTGAAGGGTTAGACAAGGTCTTTCTTGATGCAGGAGCTGAATGGCGCAATGCTGGATGTTCAATGTGTCTTGGCATGAACCCAGATCAGTTAGCTGTCGGAGAGCGTTCAGCATCAACATCAAACCGTAACTTTGAAGGACGTCAAGGCAAGGGTGGTCGCACCCACTTGGTAAGTCCACTTGTCGCAGCTGCAACCGCGTTGCGTGGAACTCTCTCATCACCTGCGGATCTGTAAGGAGCAACTGACTATGGAAAAATTCATTACACATGTTGGAACTGGTGTTCCTCTACGTCGCAGCAATGTTGATACAGATCAGATCATTCCCGCGGTTTACCTAAAGCGAGTTACACGAAGTGGGTTTGAAGATGGGCTATTTGCTGCTTGGCGCAATGATCCTGAGTTTGTTTTAAACCAGCCACAATTTAAGAGCGCAACGGTTCTAGTAGCTGGCGCAGATTTTGGAACGGGTTCATCTCGTGAGCATGCTGTATGGGCGCTTCAAAACTATGGTTTTAAGGTAGTTATCTCAAGCCGCTTTGCAGATATCTTTCGCGGAAACTCGCTGAAGGGTGGATTGCTTACAATCATTTTGGATCAAGCAGAGGTAGAAGCGATGTGGGAGGCGATTGAAGCCGATCCCGCAACGCCAATCACGGTAAACCTAGAAGAGCGCACAGTGTCTTACGGATCAAAGAGCCTGCCCTTTGCCATCGATGATTACACCCGTTGGCGTTTGATGGAGGGCCTAGATGACATCGGTCTGACCTTAAAACAGACTGATTTCATTGACTCATTTGAGAAAAAGCGCCCTGCTTACAAACCTGCAACCCTTCCAATTCGTTCATAAGGGTTCAAAACAAGCGTAATTCATTGTTTTTTGCATAGGGTGAAGCCGCTTCTGTAGAACTCTCAATCTATGATTTAGAGTTTTCTACGCATAAAAATCACTGTTTTTTGGATTTTGGCTGTAATAAAAAATTGCGACACGCGCATTTCAATAGCCTAATCACCCCTTATAAGCGCGTAAGTTTATGAACACGTTAAGCGGTTGCTTAACATTTACGCGTAAATAAGGGGATTTCAATGAATAAGGCCCAATTCATTGCTGCGTTAGCACCACACTTCAACGACAGCAAGAAGGAAGCAGCTCACGCTGTAGATATCGTTTTTGACACAATCGTTCGCAACCTTTCAAAGGGCGAAGATGTAATGATCAACGATTTCGGTAAGTTCAAGAAGGTTGACCGCAAGGCACGTATGGGACGTAACCCATTCACAGGCGAGACAATCAAGATCAAGGCATCAAAGAAGGCTCGCTTCCTACCTGCAAAGGCACTTAAGGAAGTTATCTCAGGAGATCGCAAGCTAGCTCCTGCACCAAAGCCAGAGCCAAAGGTTGTTGCTAAGCCAGCAGCTAAGAAGGCTGCTCCAAAGAAGGCTGCAAAGAAGTCAGCTAAGAAGGCTGCTCCAAAGAAGGCGGCTAAGAAGTCACCTGCTAAGAAGAAGCCAGCAGCGAAGAAGGTTGTAAAGAAGGGTAAGAAGAAGTAATTCTTTTTACTTTAAAGACGGGGTCAGCTAACGCTGGCCCCGTTTTTGCATCCCCAGCACTACTATTAATTCCATGACGGAGTACAAGGTTTCATACGCTCCTCCAACGGGAAAACCTCTTGGCACAAATCTCACCTTCAAAATCTGCACCAAAATTGTCATCCCACTTTTAAATGCCGTCGGAAAGAAGCAGTGGCGTGGGGGAGATAACATCCCCAAAAGTGGAAAGGTCATTATTGCGAGCAACCATGTTTCTTACCTCGATGTTCTTTTCTTTGCTCACTTTCTCTTTCGCAATGGTCGAGCCCCTCGTTTTATAGGTAAGGAAGGGGTCTTCAAAGTCCCTGTTATCGGCAAGATTCTTTTAGCTGCTGGTCAAATACCTGTGATGCGCGAAAGTAAAGATGCTGCCAAGGCGTTAGAGCACGCAATCAAACTTTTAGAAGCTGGACATTGTTTAGGGGTGTATCCAGAAGGAACTTTGACTCGAGATCCTGATGGTTGGCCGATGGTGGCAAAGACAGGATTAGCGCGATTGGCAATCATTACCCATGCACCTGTAATTCCAGTTGCACAATGGGGCTCTCAAATCGTTATGCCAACCTATGAAAAGAAAATTAAGCTCTTTCCTAGAACTCCCATAAAAATGTTGGCGGGTAAGCCTCTTGATCTATCTCCTTGGTATGGAAAAGAGAATGATCCAGAAGCACTTCGAGAAGCAACCGCCTTCGTAATGCGTGAACTAACTAATCTTGTCGAAGAGCTTCGTGGTGAAAAACGTCCAGTTGAAATTTTTGATCCGCATAACTCGGATCTCCCACGCACTGGAAACTTCAAGAAGGCGAAGAAGAAGTGAGCAAGGTTGTAGTTCTTGGCGCGGGTCAATGGGGCACAACAATGGCCCAGGTCTTATGTGATGCCGGAAACCATGTATTGATGTGGGGCAGAAGCCAAGAATTAGTAGATGAAGTAAATAACAAGCACACAAACTCCAAGTATTTGGATGAGAACATTTTGCCGGTTGGTCTGAAGGCAACAACTGATCTACGTGAGGCTTTTGAATACTCCAATGTTTATGTACTGGCAGTTCCTGCTCAGACTCTTCGTGAAAATCTCACCGCCTGGAAATCGATGGTTCAACCCAACGCTTTGTTCGTCAGTACGCTCAAAGGTATTGAAGTAAGCACGATGTCTCGCATGACGGAGATTATCACTGAGGTCATGCAGACTGAAAACATCGCGATCATTACTGGACCAAACCTGGCTAATGAGCTTATTTTGCGCCAACCAGCAGGTGCGGTTTCTGCAGCGGCAACGGTTGCAATCGCAGAAAAGGTTCAACAGCTTTTTACAACTCCGTATTACCGCGTCTACACATCGGTCGATGTTTTAGGGTGCGAACTTGCTGGTGCAATCAAAAGTGTCATTGCATTAGCGGTGGGTATTTCCATTGGAATGGGGTACGGAGAAAACACCCAAGCGATGCTGATTACTCGTGGCCTCAATGAGGTTGCCCGCTTATGTGCAGCTCATAACGCAGATCCGCTGAGCGCTGCAGGTCTTGCAGGTATGGGAGATCTCGTTGCTAGTTGTGGATCAGCTCTTTCTCGAAACCGTACCTTTGGTGAAGTTTTAGGTAAAAGCGGTTCTATGGAGGTTGCTAAAACTCAGGTGGCAAAAACAGTTGAAGGTGTTGCCTCATCAAGTGCGGTACTCGAAATTGCACACCGCGTCGGAATCGAAGTTCCAGTTATCGAAGCGGTGGCAGATGTAGTTTCAGGCTCGTTGACTCCAGAACAAGCACTTGATCGGCTTATGGAAATAACCACTAAAGCAGAAAACTTCATTCGATGAGCAAACTAACAGTTGCGATTATTTGTGGAGGCCCAAGTAGTGAACATGAGGTTTCATGTGTATCGGGCGGGGGAGTCTTAAAGGGCCTCGATAAGAAGAGCTTTACGCCGATTTTAATTGGAATAACCAAGGCGGGCAAGTGGGTTGCACTGGATGAAAACTACCCGTTAGCAATTAAAGACAAGGTCATGCCAACGATTGAAGACAATGGAACAAGGGTCGAGCTTGCACAAGGTGGGTTAGTAATTGATGGTTCCTTTGTAAAGATTGATTGCATCTTTTCAATTCTTCATGGTGAGTTTGGTGAAGATGGAAAGATTCAGCAGCTACTAGAGGATGCACATATTCCCTATGTCGGTAGCGGAGTAAAGGCTTCAGCAGATGCAATGGATAAAGCACTGGCTAAAGAGCTCTTTTCTGCAGCGGGGTTAACGGTTGCACCCGGAATTGTTGTGCACAGATCAGATCCACACCCAGATGCGAACTCACTTTCCTACCCAGTCTTTGTAAAGCCATCGAGCGGTGGATCTAGCCGTGGCACACACAAAGTTAAATCAGCTGACAAATTAACTGCTGCCATCAATGATGCTTTCTTGTATGACTCAAAGGTGTTGATTGAATCCGCCATCAATGGACGGGAAATTGAGTGTGCAGTTCTGGAACGAGATGGAACTAGTTACGCATCCGTTGTCGGAGAAATTGTTGTTAACCCTCAATTTGAGTTTTATGATTTCGAGGCTAAGTACTTAGATGATGCAACAACTGTAAAGATTCCCGCTGATATTCCTGAGGCAGATGCTCAAGCAATTCAAATTGCAGCAATGCAAGCCTTTGATGCGATCGGATGTGCCGGGCTTGCCCGCTGTGATTTCTTCTATACCAATGAGAATCAGATCATCATTAACGAGATCAACACCTTGCCTGGATTTACTGGAACCAGTGTGTACCCCAAGTTATGGCAAGCAACGGGTGTTACCTACTCAGATTTGATTACAGCTCTTATCGACTCTGCAATAAATAAGGCGGTTTAAAGAGTTTAGCTCAGGTGTGTAACTGGGCAGGTCAAGGTACGTGTAATTCCAGGAACTGCTTGAACCTTTGAAAGAACTAGGCGACCAAACTCTTCCATGCTTGATGCTTCTGCACGCATGATTACATCGTAAGGACCAGTAACTCCTTCAGACAATGTAACGCCAGGAATCTTTGCCACGGCATCTGCAACTCCAGTTGCCTTGCCAACTTCTGTTTGAATCAAGATAAAAGCCTGTACTGACATGAGATGTCCTTTCTGGTCGATGGCAAACGCTACCGCAGATGAGCCCCATCGAGGTAGTCGATTAGGCTAAGCGGTATGAACTTCGATGAGGCTGGGGTAATTGCCGCACTGGCACGCATCTTTGGCACCTCGCAGCGCGGAGTCGAGATCGGTATCGGAGATGATGCAGCTGTTGTAAAAACATCTGAGCGAACCGCAATCACTACCGATATCGCTGTTGAAGGAACACATTTTTCTACTCAGTGGAGTAGCGCCTTTGATATTGGTCGAAAGATCACCGCAGCAAACCTGGCCGATATCTACGCGATGGGTGGCTCACCAAAATTCTTGGTAGCTGCGGTAACTCTTACAGGTGAAGAGTCAATGGAATGGATTGAAGATCTTGCCGAAGGTATTGCACATGAGGCCAGCAGTTGTGGCGCTTATGTTGTCGGAGGAGATCTTACAAAGGGCCCCTGCAAAGTTATTTCAATTACCGCAATAGGCCAGATCGATACCGCGATTACACGATCTGGTGCACAAGCCGGAGATTCCATTTACATCTCTTCACTACCCGGTTGGTCTGCTGCAGGCTTGGCAATTATTGACAAGGATCTGGAGACAGATTTAGCCCTTCACGCTGTATCAGAGTTTTGCGCACCAACGGTTGATTACTCAGCAGCGGTGCAGTTTTCAAATGGTAAAGCCACATCGCTGTGCGATATCAGCGATGCCCTTGTGATTCAGGCAGAGCAAATCGCTTCCGCATCACAGGTTCAGTTAAGTATTGAAAAGGATTTGATTTGTAAGCACCCTGAGTTTGGAACTTTAAGTGAACTTGCTGATTCGCAAGGCATCGATGTGTGGCAATGGATTCTGGCTGGCGGCGAGGATCATGTATTCCTAGCAACTGGCAAAGAGCTAGATGGATTTCGTATCGGCTCAGTTCAGTCAGGCTCAGGTGTAGTTGGTGTAGAAATGAAAAAAGCGCCAGATACCTGGCGCCATTTCAATTAAAACTGTACAAAGGTAAGAAATTTATCGCGTTACTTTTCCAGCCTTAAGGCATGAAGTACAAACGTTTTGACGCTTTGCAGTTCCACCAACAAGGGTGCGCACGCGCTGGATATTTGGATTCCAACGACGACGGGTCTTCACCTGTGAGTGAGAAACATTGTTTCCGAAGCTGGGCCCCTTGCCACAGATATCGCATGTTGATGCCACAGCGGTACTCCTTTAAATATCGACTAGTTCCAATGGGAACAGGGCGTAAGGGTAGCGTGAAGGCGGGCTGAGATGCCAATTTGAGCGTGTGCGAGCAACTCTCATGCGCGGGTTGGCTGGTTTAGCGTAGATGCGAGAGAGAATGCTCGCGTGGCCACATTAGAGAACAAGGTTTCCACCGTTGTCGGTGACCGCACCGCCAAAGTTCTTTCAACGGTCTTTGGCATTGCCACTGTCGGCGATCTCATGCGTCACTATCCACGACGGTACATGGTCCGTGGTGAGCTATCTGATATCTCTGAACTACGCGAAGGTGATGAGACCACCATCTTGGCGCAGATCTACTCCACAACAAATAGACCGCTGCGAGGTCGCAAGGGGAGCATCCTTGAGGTCGTTGTCACTGATGGAACCGACAAGTTATCCCTAACATTTTTCAATCAAGCCTGGCGAGAAAAGGGTTTAAAGGTTGGGCGACAAGGTTTGTTTGCTGGAAAAATCGGAGTCTTTAATAACAAGAAGCAGTTGGCACATCCTGATTATGAATTAATCCCAGATGGCTCCGATGTTGATTCTGCTGTTGAAGGCTTTGCCGGAAAATTTCTGCCGGTGTATCCCGCCTCATCCAAACTTCCTTCATGGAAGATTTCTCAATGCGCACAACTTGCAATTGGCGCATTAGATGAGATCGATGATTTCCTGCCTGAATCCATACGCGAAAAACACAATTACCCAACACTGCATCAAGCTCTGGTGCAATTACATCAACCTGCCGATTTAGATCATGCAGAGACTGCACGTGAGCGTTTAACCTTTGATGAGGCATTTCTTCTTCAATCCCTATTGGTGATGCGCAGAATTGAGCTAAAGAAGCTCAACTCGACTTCCAGAAAAAGGGTTGCAGGTGGTCTTCTAGATACCTTTGATTCATCACTTCCATTTGAATTAACGGCAGGGCAGCTCGCGGTGTGCAAAGAGATTGAAAGTGATTTAGCACAACCGCATCCGATGCATCGTTTACTGCAAGGTGAGGTTGGATCTGGAAAGACAATCGTTGCCTTACGCGCAATGTTGGCGGTTGTTGATAGCGGGGGACAGGCCGCACTTCTTGCACCAACAGAAGTTCTTGCTGCTCAGCATCTTCGAACTATCCAACGACAGCTGGGTACTTTGGCACAAGGTGGAATGCTGGGCGGATCCGATAAAGGTACACAAATTACTTTGATTACCGGATCGCAATCGGCGCAAGCGCGAAGAGAAGCCCTAGCAAAAGCTGCTGATGGAAGTGCGGGAATTGTTATTGGAACCCATGCGCTATTGGGCGAATCAGTTGTATTCAAAGATCTCGGCTTAATAGTTGTAGATGAACAACATAGATTTGGTGTTGAACAAAGAGATGCGCTGAAAGAGAAAGCGGTGCTTCCTCCTCACTTACTAGTAATGACCGCAACTCCGATTCCTCGCACAGTTGCTATGACGGTGTTTGGAGATTTAGATGTTTCAACCCTTCGCGAACTTCCGTTGGGTCGACAGCCAATTACTACCCATGTAGTTCCTGTAAAGGAAAAGCCAAACTACTTGGATCGAGCCTGGGCCAGAATCCGTGAAGAGGTTTCACAAGGCCATCAGGCCTACATAGTTGCCCCGCGCATCACTGCAGATCCTGATGCAGGCGCTGATGCAGATTTAGATTTTCTCTTTGGCGAAGAATCAGATGAGATCTCTTCAGTCGAAGAACTTGCACCCATGCTGCACTCTGGACCGCTACAGGGACTCAAAATTGCGGTGCTGCACGGCCGACTACCTGCAGAGGAAAAAGAGGCCACGATGCAAGCCTTTTCACAAGGCGATATCGATGTGCTGGTTTCAACAACTGTTATTGAAGTTGGCGTAGATGTTGCTAATGCAACAATCATGGTGATTATGGATGCGGATAGGTTTGGCGTTTCCCAGTTACATCAATTAAGAGGACGTGTTGGTCGCGGAACATCACCTGGACTGTGTCTTTTGGTCTCACAGTGCGAAGAGTTAACCCCTGCACGCGAAAGATTAAATGCCGTTGCCGGAACTCTGGATGGCTTTGAACTCTCACGAATCGACCTAGAACAACGTCGCGAAGGTGATGTTTTAGGTAGAAATCAATCAGGAACTCAATCTCATCTGCGCCTTTTGCGTGTCTTAAGGGATGAATCATTGATTGAACAAGCCCGCGATGATGCAGAGCAATTAATCGCTAAAGATAATGAGTTAAGAGACTATCCTGCGCTTAGGAAAGAGCTCGCCCAATTGCAGCGAGATCAAGCGGTCGATTATTTGGATAAGGGTTAGAACATTGAGAATCATTGCCGGTGTTGCACGAGGTCGAACCTTAGGAACTGTTGCAGGTGCAACTCGTCCAACCTCTGATCGAGCTCGAGAAGGTTTATTTTCATCCTTGACCTCCGAGTTTGGAAGTTTTGAGGGTTTGCACATTTTAGATCTCTTCGGAGGATCTGGTGCAATTGCATTGGAGTCGCTTTCACGTGGTGCAACCTTGGTCCACGTTGTTGAAAAAGATCATGAAGCGCAAAGAACTATTGAAACTAATTACGAATTAGTCAAAAAATCTAGCCCAAGTGGAAAGATGCAACTCTTTGGAATGAGTGCAGAGCGATTCTTAAAAGATCTTCCAAAAACTAAGTACCACCTTGTCTATATCGATCCTCCATATGATTTCAGCAATCAAGCTGTTGAAGATGTTTTATCTGCATTACATGATGGAGAGTTTTTAAGTAGCGATGCCTTCATTGCAGTTGAGCGCACAGCACGAGGGGCTCAATTCATTTGGCCTGATGCCTTTGCACCCGCTCGTGAGCGAAATTACGGGCAGGCGACCATTTATTACGCTAATTACCAGCCGTAAGAATGGATTACTTGGCTCCATCTTGCTAGCGTTTACGCCATGAAGCGCGCGGCATGCCCAGGATCCTTTGATCCAATTACATATGGGCATTTAGACATCATTGAGCGTGCAGCTCAGCAGTTTGATCATGTCGTGGTCGCGGTACTTGAAAACCGAACTAAATCCAGCCTCTTTACAGTTCAAGAGCGTATTTCAATGATCACCGAGGTCGTTGCAAAGTTTCCAAATGTCTCCGTTGATTCATGGAGCGGATTGCTGGTCGATTACTGCAAGAGCAATTCGATTCAGGCGATCGTAAAGGGTTTGCGCGCTGTTTCAGATTTTGATTATGAGCTACAGATGGCGCAGGTCAATTTGCAAGGATCGGGAGTTGAAACCATGTTTATGGCAACAGCCCCAACTCACTCTTTCCTTTCTTCATCATTAGTTAAAGAGCTGGCCCATTACAACGGCGATGTCTCAACAATGGTCCCACCATCAATTAACGAAGCACTCAAGCTACGAATAGCGGGGAAGTAAAATGGATTCAGTTGAGAAGTTAACAGCAGCAATCACGATGGTCGAAGAGGCTCGTGGAGTTCCTTTGTCTGCAAGTTGCGTTGTTCATCGCGCTGAGATGCTCGAAGTTCTAGATGATGCCCGCGAAGCACTCCCGACTGATTTTGCTTCAGCGCAGAAAATTATCGAAACTCGTGATGCCATTATTGAAGAAGCACGTGTGAGCGCTGAACAAATGATTGCAATCGCCCGTGAAGATGTAGCGCAGATGGTCGAGCAAACATCAATCGTTCAGATTGCACGCGATGAAGCACGTAAAATTCTAGATGATGCTCGTGAAACCGCAGAGATTGAAAAGGCTGAGGTTGAAGAGTACATCGATGGTCGTCTTGCAACTCTAGAAGTAATTCTCAACAAGACAATGGATGCCGTTTCTCGCGGTCGAGATCGCTTAGCTGGGGCAAATGATAAGGATGTTTTGTCTCAACTTGCAGATGAAAATTGATTCCTAGAAGAACTTCATGAGCAAACAAGTAGATACATTTCAGCTCAATACTTATGAGTTACCTCGTCGTGCAGGCGAGATGAAAGAGTATGAGCTAGATATTGTTGTAAAGGAAAGTTTTGGAGTCGATCTAATAGCTGTTCCAGCAGGAGATTTGATCGAAGTAGATGTTCGTCTTGAGTCTGTCACTGAAGGTATTTTGCTGAGCGCAGATGTGTATGCGGTAGCAAAGGGCGAGTGCATCAGATGTTTGGACCCAGTTGAAATTGTTATCGATCGAAAGATTCAAGAGTTATATAACTATGAACCCACCAATGAGCGGGGCAAGAGAAAGAAAAAGCAGGAAGAAACCCTCGAAGATTTAGAGATCGAGGATGAGCTCATGATGGATGGCGAGATCATGGATCTTGAAACACCGATCCGCGATGCGGTCGTTTTGTCCCTTCCAATCAACCCGCTTTGCACGCAGGATTGCCTAGGCCTATGTCCTGAATGTGGGGGCAAATGGGCCGATCTACCCGAGGATCACGCACACGAGAGCATAGATGCCCGTTGGGCCGGTCTTGGTGGGCTTAGCCTCGAGGATCCCGATTTCAAGATTTAGCCCTTTTGAGGGATACTTTCCCTCTGCAGCCATGCTGCTCCATGATTGAGAAGAGGTTAGAACAGTGCCAGTACCAAAGCGAAAAATGTCGCGTTCAAAGACGCGTTCACGACGTAGCCAGTGGAAAACTACTGCAGCAGCTCTTTCAACATGTGGTCAATGCCAGCAACCAAAGTTGCAGCACACCGCTTGCCCAACATGCGGTACTTACAACCGTCGTCAGGTATTAGAGGTCTGATCTGAGCTCCATGCTCAGTGAGCAGCTGGGAGTAACACTCGATCCAGCTTTGCTTGAGTTGGCCTTTACTCACCGTTCATTTGCATATGAATCGGGAAGTCAAGAAACAAATGAACGCCTTGAATTTCTTGGTGATTCAGTTCTTGGATTAATTGTTACTGAAGAGCTGTACAAACGATATCCAGATTTTGATGAGAGTCGTTTATCTCCATTGCGTTCTGGTGTTGTCAACATGCGTGCATTGGCAGATATCGCACGTGGATTACAACTCGGCCAGCACATTCGCCTTGGAAAAGGTGAAGAGGTTACAAATGGTCGCGATAAAAACTCTTTATTAGCAGATGCTCTCGAAGCATTGATTGGCGCTATTTATTTACAGTTTGGTTTTGCACGATGCACCGAGATCGTGCGTACTTTAATTACCCCAACGATGGATTCAGCGGTGGCACGTGGCGCCGGACTTGATGGCAAGACCGCGCTACAAGAGTTGGCCGCCTCATTAGGTAAGGGTGCGCCGGAATACATTGTCAGCGAAGAGGGTCCTGATCACGATAAGAACTTCACCGCGGTTGCGATGTTAGCTGGGCAAGCGTTGAGCACCGGTACTGGAAAGAGCAAGCGAGAGGCGGAACAAGTCGCCGCCCGCGCTGCTTATGAGGCTTTAAAAACCGCCAATCCGCAAGGCTAAATTCGCCAAAATCACGCTCAATAGGCGATAGGTTTACCGCGTGTATTTGAAGAGTATGACGCTTAAGGGCTTTAAGTCCTTCGCTTCGGCAACCACTCTTCGACTCGAACCCGGAATCACCTGCGTGGTTGGTCCCAACGGTTCCGGTAAATCCAATGTTGTTGATGCTCTCACCTGGGTTATGGGTGAGCAGGGCGCGAAATCACTACGTGGCGGCAAGATGGAAGATGTCATCTTTGCTGGAACTAGTGGACGTGCACCACTTGGTCGCGCAGAAGTTTCACTTACGATCGATAACTCTGATGGTGCTTTACCAATTGATTACACAGAAGTCACAATTTCTAGAATTTTGTTTCGCAATGGACAAAGTGAGTACCAAATAAATGGTGAAGCTTCACGTCTGTTAGATATTCAAGAACTGCTGAGCGATTCGGGTATCGGTCGCGAAATGCACGTCATCGTCGGACAGGGTCAGCTCGATGCGATCTTGATGGCAACACCTGAAGAGCGCAGAGGATTCATTGAAGAAGCTGCCGGAGTTCTTAAGCACCGTAAACGTAAAGAGAAGGCGCTTCGCAAATTAGATTCAATGCAAGCAAACCTTGCACGTGTTCAGGATTTAACAGTTGAGCTACGCAGACAACTTCGCCCATTGGGTAAGCAGGCAGAGGTTGCAAAGAAAGCTGCAACGATTCAGGCAGATCTTCGCGATGCAAAGCTTCGCCTGCTAGCCGATGACTTTATTTCGATGTCTAAGACCTTAGAGCTTGAAGTTGCAGATGAGAACGCATTACGCGAACGCAGAACCTCAGTAGAAAATGATCTTGACGCGGTGAGACGTCGTGAAGAAGCGCTGGATGCACAAGCTGCCTATGAAGGTCCATTGCTACTTGCTGCACAGGAAACTTTCTACAACTTAAACTCATTGCGTGAAAAGTTCCGCGGAACCCAAAGCCTGGCGCAAGAGCGTTCACGTTTCCTCAATGAAGAAGCAGAGGAAGCGCGTACTTCAGGTCGCGATCCCGAAAGCTTGGATGCTGAAGCTCGAACACTTCGCTCAGAAGAGACACAACTGCGCGCAGATGTACTTTCTGCACAACAACAATTAGCGCAAGCAACAACAGCGCTGGCTCAGGCAGAGGTTGCCCTAAAGAGCGATGAAGACACTATTGCCGCAGCAATGCGTGCTATCGCTGATGCGCGAGAAGGAACTGCGCGCCAAGAGGGACATATCAAATCCCTTAATGCTCGCCTTGAAGCGATCGCTGAAGAGATTGCTCGTCTGATCAAAGCACGTGATGAGGCACAAGCTCGTGTAGATCAAGCAAAGCGTGAGTACTCATCTCATGAACTTGAAATTGCAAGTGCTGATTCAGGCGAGCTAGGTCTGGATTCACAGTATGAAAACTCAAAGTCTGCGCTAGAAAATTCAAAAACCAAGTACTCCGATTTAGTTGAAGCAGAACGTGCGGCAGATCGTGAGCGAAATGCTGTTGAATCAAAGCTAGAAGCGATGAAGTTAACCTCGCAAACACGTGATGGTGCTTCAGCGCTCCTTCGTGATTCGCGTGGAGTTTCGATCCTTGGAAGCATCGCAGGGTTGATTGAAATTGATAGTGGATGGGAAGCAGCAGCTGCTGCTGCACTTGGATCTTTGGCCGATGCGGTTGTGGTGAAGGATCTTTCATCAGCAGTTACCGCGTTGACTACTTTGCGCAATGAAAATCTTGGACAAGCAGATGTTTTGGTATTTGAACCGGGACAAGGTTCACACCAATCAATTCCATCTGGGCTAAATCCACTATCAGCACATATTCGTTCATCATCAATTGGTGATTTGATCACATCGCTTTTGTCATCAACAGTTGTTGCTGAAAATGCCAACTCTGCAGAAGCGATTTTAAGATCTCACCCTTCAGTCACTGTTGTGACCCGCGATGGAGATGTAGTTTCACGAGATCGCGCACGTGGTGGATCAAAATCTTCATCTTCACTGATCGAGATCAAAGCATTAATTGATGGATTAGAAACTAAGTTGCAAGAGATTACACACAACTGTGATCGCCTTAAGTTTGAGATTTCAACTGCCAGCACCGAAGTTGCATCTCGTCAGGCAGATTTTGATGCAGCACTTTCAAAGCTCAACGAATCTGATGCCCGTATTGCAGCGCTAACTGAACAACTTGCTGTTTCTGGTCAAAATATGAAATCTGCAATGGCTGAGGTTGAGCGTTTGAATACCTCGATCAATGAGGCAACAGCTGCAAAATCCCGCGATGAAGGTGAAATTGCAATCGCACAATCTCAACTTCAGCAACGTGGTGAAGTAGCAGAGCCAGATCATTCACGTACCGAAGTACTTCGCAACCAAGTATCAGTTGCTCGTACCTCTGAAGTTGAGGCACGACTTGCAGTTCGCACAATTGAAGAGCGCGTAGATTCAGTTGCAGCACGTGCACTTGCCTTAGAGCAATCAGCACAATCGGAGCGAGATGCTTCAGAGCGAGCAATTGTTCGACGTAGCGCACGTGCACGAGCTGCCGTTATTTCTCAAGCGGTAGCAGAGGCAGCATATGAGGTTTTGATTCATATCGAACGCTCTATCGCTAAAGCTGCAACAGAGCGTGGTCGCCTCGAAGAGTCTCGTGCAGCCCGCGATGGCGAAACCTTAACTGTCCGTACACGTGGACGAGAGCTTGCCTCTCAGCTCGAGCAATTAACATCAAGTGTTCATAAGGATGAGATCGCACGGGCTGAACAACGTTTACGCATTGAAACTTTGGAAGCAAAGACCGTTGAAGAGTTTGGTATTGATACCGCAACTTTGGTCAATGAGTATGGTCCTGATAAGGATGTTCCAACTTTCCACGAAACTGAAGATGGCGAAATCATCTCAACTGAGATGGTTCCATACCGTCGCGATCAGCAAGAAAAGCGTTTGGCATCTGCTGAGCGCTCATTGAATCTGCTCGGAAAGATCAACCCTCTTGCACTTGAGGAGTACACATCACTTGAAGAGCGCTTAAAGTTCCTTGCTGAACAGTTAGAGGATTTGAAGAATACAAAGAAGGATCTCTTGGACATTATTAAAGAGGTTGATGACCGAGTTCAATCAATCTTCATGGAAGCTTACGAAGAGACCGCTAAGCATTTCGAAGAAATTTTTGCTCGACTATTTCCAGGTGGAGATGGTCGCTTGATCTTGACCGATCCAGATAATCCATTAACAACTGGTGTTGATGTTGAAGCACGTCCGCCAGGAAAGCGCGTAAAGCGTCTTTCTTTACTGTCAGGTGGAGAAAAGTCTTTGACTGCGGTGGCAATGCTTGTCGCTATCTTCAAAGCTCGTCCAAGCCCGTTCTATGTTCTTGATGAGGTCGAGGCTGCACTTGATGATGTAAACCTTGGCCGTTTGTTGGGTGTTCTCGAAGAGCTTCGTGAAAGCTCTCAGCTGATCATCATTACCCACCAGAAGCGCACTATGGAGATTGCAGATGCTTTGTATGGCGTAACAATGCGTGGCGATGGTGTTACTGAAGTTATTTCACAACGCTTGCGCGAATCTGACGCAAGTTAAGGCGTTGCACGATGGGTCTTTTTAGTAAGTTCATCGCCAAGATAAAGGGCACCAATGATTTTTCTCCAGCTGACTGGGCTGATCTTGAGCAGGAACTCCTTTCATCTGATGTAGGACCACGTCTTACCCAAGAGTTCTTGGAAGCTGCAAAGAAGGTAAAGAGCGAGAACGCTGAAGAAGCGCTCGTTGAAATCATGACGAAGAACCTTTCCTCTAACTCTCATGAACCGATACTCGGTGAAGCCACAACAACGATCATGGTTGTTGGGGTTAATGGCACCGGTAAAACAACTTCAGTTGCAAAGTTAGCTTCGTATTACAAGCGCAGCGGAAAAAGCGTAGTGCTTGCAGCAGGTGACACCTTTAGAGCAGCAGCGGTTGATCAATTAAAGACGTGGGGAGATCGAATCGGAGTTGCGGTTGTTTCTGGAAAAGAAAATGGAGATCCAGCATCTGTTGCATTTGATGGAGCGAAAAGTGCTCAAGATTCTAAAAGTGATATTTTCATCATCGATACAGCAGGTCGTTTGCACAATAAGAGTGATTTGATGGCTGAGCTTTCAAAGGTAAAGCGGGTTGTTGAAAAGGTTTCACCCATTAATGAAGTCCTGTTGGTAATTGATGCAACAACGGGTCAAAATGGATTACAACAGGCAAAGATCTTTACTGAAAGTGTTGAAGTAACAGGAATTGTCTTAACCAAGTTAGATGGAAGTGCTAAGGGCGGGGTAGCTCTAGCGATCGAGGCTGAACTCGGGATTCCAATCAAATGGGTCGGAACAGGGGAGTCCGAGGGGGATTTTGCTCCCTTTGAGGCTCAGAGCTATATCAAGGGGCTGCTGGCGTAACCCAGATGTAACACAACACCTCTTTTTGTCACCAACCTGAAATCAAGTGAGCCCTTCTTTGTAACTGGGGTTAGAGAAGGTTTGGCCATCTCAAAGGCGAGAAATTTCTCGACACAAATTAGGTGGTCTTTCATGGAGAAAGTAGTTTTAGATGCAGGCGATACCGCTTGGATGTTAATTAGTACGGGTCTCGTTGTTCTTATGATTCCGGGACTTGCACTGTTTTATGGTGGCATGGTTCGCGTAAAGAGCGTTCTTAATATGATGATGATGTCATTTGGTGCGCTAGCAATTGTTTTTGTTCTATGGATTGCATTTGGTTTCTCAATGGTCTTTGGCGATTCAGTGGGTGGAAAAGGTCTAATTGGAGACATCAGTCAATTTACATTTTTGAGTGGACTCGATAACCCAACTGCATTAATCGGAACTATTCCGGCTGCGGTATTTATCGCTTTCCAAGGAATCTTTGCTGCAATTACAGTTGCATTGATTTCTGGTTCGATCGCAGATCGTGCGAAGTTTGGTGCATGGATGGTATTTGCAGGTATCTGGGCAACGCTTGTGTACTTCCCAGTTGCTCACTGGGTATTTGCCTTCGATGACTTTGTCGCAAAGACAGGTGGTTGGATTGCAAATGATCTTGGTGCGCTCGACTTTGCAGGTGGTACCGCGGTACATATCAACGCAGGTGCAGCAGGTTTAGCACTTGCTCTTATTTTAGGAAAGCGTGTTGGCTTCGGAAAGATTCCAATGCGTCCGCATAGCTTGCCTTTGGTGATGCTAGGTGCTGCTCTCTTGTGGTTTGGCTGGTTTGGCTTCAACGCTGGTTCTGCAGTTGCATCAAATGGAACAGCAGGTCTAGCACTTCTTAACACAATCGGTGCAACAACAGCTGCATTACTTTCTTGGTTGCTTGTTGAGAAAATTCGCGATGGTCACGCAACAAGCCTTGGTGCGGCATCAGGTGTAGTTGCAGGTTTAGTTGCGATTACTCCAGCGTGTGCCGCTGTTAATGCAAGCGGTGCTTTGATTATTGGCGCTGTAGCTGGTGCGCTCTGTGCACTTTCAGTGGGCCTCAAGTTCAAGCTTGGATATGACGACTCTCTTGATGTTGTTGCAGTTCACCTTGTTGGCGGAATCGTCGGAACAATCATGATCGGTTTTGTCGGCGTAGATGTTGGTCTATTCAATGGTGGCGGGACAGAGCAGCTTGTTAAGCAGGCAATTGGTGCGGGTGCGGTTCTTGCGTACTCCTTTATCGCAACATTAATCATTGGCAAGATTGTGGATCTGACAATCGGATTCAGAATTACCAATGATCAAGAGCTTGCAGGCATTGACGTAGCGATTCATGCTGAACGTGCATACGAGCTAACAGATAACAGCCAGGGCAGCGTCCTTGGATTCTCGAAGGGGGCATAAATAATGAAACTCATTACAGCAATCTTGAAGCCATTCAAGTTAGAGGATGTAAAGAACGCCCTTCAAGGCGCAGGCATCACGGGAATGACTGTTTCTGAAGCAAGTGGTTTTGGTCGTCAAGGTGGTCACACTGAGGTTTACCGCGGTGCTGAATACACAGTCGACTTGATTCCGAAGGTCCGTCTAGAAGTACTAGTCGATGACAAGGATGCAGATTCTGTAGTCGATGTCATTGTTAAGGCTGCTTCAACAGGTTCGATTGGTGATGGAAAGGTTTGGACAACACCAGTTGATCAGGTAATTCGCGTGCGTACAGGAGAGCGCGGCGTAGACGCCATCTAGACTTACTCCTATGAGTACCCGTGAGAGACGAGATCGATCGAACGAGAGCGATCGATTTCTATCTCAACTGTTTCACAAAGCTATCCAAGACCTTGGTGAAGCAGAACTGGGTAAGGAGATAGCACTCGCCGCGGTCGGAGGATACGGTCGCGGCGAGTTATCTCCCGGTTCAGATTTAGATATTTTATTTATTCACTCCGGAAGAGTTTCATCGGAAAAGCTCAAAGCACTTGTCAACGAGGTGCTGTACCCATTGTGGGATACCAAGAGCGTGGATCATTCAGTAAGAACCCGCAGCGAAACCAGAGATGCCGCAACATCTGATTTACGGGTAGCGACGGGTTTATTAGATATTCGATTGATTACGGGCAACGCCGATCTTGTTGCCAATGTTCAAAGTGATGCTTTGGAGCTCTGGCGTAAAAATGCTCAAGAGAATTTGCAAGATTTACACAAGAGTCTGCAGGAGCGTCACACACGTGCAGGCGAATTAGCGTACTTATTAGAGCCAGATCTAAAAGAGGCTCGTGGAGGTTTGCGAGATATTCAAGCGCTACGGGCAATCGCTCTATCTGGAGCGGTAACTGTTCCGCTAGAGAAAATCAGTTGGGCTGAATCAACATTAAACAATGTGCGCGAGTCCTTACATATCGCCAGTGGTCGTGGAAAAGATCGCTTGTTGTTTCAAGAGCAGGACAAGGTTGCGCAGCTTCTGAAGTACGCCGATGCAGATGCAATGATGGGCGATGTCGCACGTGCTGCCCGTTCTGTAGATTATTTGCTGGATTACACCTGGCACACACTGGAACATAAGGGCAAAGATGGCCTGGGACGCATTCTTAAACGTCCTCGTGTTGCAACAGTTGCTAAAAATGTGAGCGCCTCAAATCGAGAGATCGTTATAGATCCTTTTACCTCATTAAATGATGATCCAGTAGTTGGTTTAAGAGCTGCCGCAACAGCTGCGCAACTTGGTTTGCCGCTTTCGCTTGATACCTGCACTGAATTATCAGAAGCCCTTAAAAAAGGTGAAGGAGTGCTCAGCAATCCGTGGCCACGTGAAGCCCGCGAACTGTTAATAACATTAATCGGTGCAGGCGAGGCGATGGTGGGTATCTTTGAGATTTTGGATCAAGAGGAGATCATCTTTCATTGGATTCCCGAATGGATGAGCGTTAGATCTCTCCCACAGCGCAATGCGTTACACCGTCACACTGTGGATCGACACATGGTCGAGACCGCGGTTCATGCCGCTGCCTTAACTCGAAAGGTTCAGCGCCCCGACTTACTGTTGTTTGCCGCACTCTTTCACGATATCGGCAAAGGTACCCAAGAGGATCACTCAGAGCGAGGCGTTCGTTTAATTGAACCCATCGCCCAGCGCATTGGATTTGATGCAAAAGATATTGAGGTTCTGAAGAATTTAGTGCTGCATCATCTTTTGTTGTCATCGACTGCAACCCGACGCGACTTAGATGACCCAGCCACAATTGCATCTGTTGTTTCAGTGATTCCCGATGTTAATACCTTAGAACTGCTTCACGCTTTAAGTATCGCCGATGGCGAAGCCACAGGAAGTGCCGGATGGAGCGAGTGGAAAGCAACCCTGGTTAATGATTTAGTTCAAAGAGTTAAGGGGGCGATGGCAGGTGCTGAAGTTGCTCAACAACCAGAAGTCAGCCTAGAACAGATCGCTCAAGCAGAAAAAGGCGTCTTGCGGGTCACCTTGGAAGAACATTCCAGTGGGTACGCGGTCGAAGTTATTTCTCCTGATAAGCCTGGACTGCTTTCTATTGTTGCCGGAGTATTCAATATTTCACGATTAGATGTTAAATCCGCTCGTACTAAAACACTTGGAAATTCAGCGGTGATGTATTGGATCGTGACACCTGAACCACATGCACCAGAGATCACCGATACAAAACTGCATGAATTGATCGCTGCAGCACTTGTTGACTCTAAAGATGTTGAGGAAAAACTCTTTGCACGGGCAGCGGCCTACGCATCTATTCCTACAATCCCAGTTCCAGACCCTGAGGTTGAGATCTTTACCGATGCGGCAACCGATGCAACGGTTATTGAAGTCCGCAGTCATGACAGACCTGGACTGCTCTTTAGAATTGGTGCGGCAATCACACAATCAAAGATTGATATTCGATCAGCCATTGTTACTACCCTTGGTGCTGAGGCGATTGATACCTTGTATGTCACAGAATTAACGGGTGGACCACTTTCAACCGAGCGTGCCAATGAGGTCGCTTCGCATCTTAAGCAGGCCTTGAAGTAGTCTTCCCTCCTTATGTTTGAATCACTTACCTCGCGATTTAGTGGGGCTTTCTCCTCGCTGCGCTCTAAGGGAAAGATATCTACCTCAGATATTGAATCTACCTGCCAAGAGATTCGTCAGGCATTACTTGAATCCGATGTAGCACTTTCCGTTGTAGAAAATTTCATCGCCGATATTCGTCAGAAATCTCTTGATGCGCTTCCAACTCTGCAATCTGGAACCAATCAAGCTAACGCAATTTTTGAGATCGTTAATGCATCCTTGATCGAAATTCTTGGGGGACAGGCACGCAGAGTTCGTTTTGCTAAAAATCCTCCAACGGTGATCATGCTGGCAGGTTTGCAAGGTGCTGGTAAGACAACCTTGGCTGGAAAGCTTGCGAAGTTTTACGCAGATCAAGGAAACACACCATTATTAGTTGCATCTGATTTACAACGCCCTAACGCGGTAACCCAACTGCAGGTAGTTGGTGAATCAGTTAATGTTCCCGTTTTTGCACCTGAACCCGGTAACGGCCAAGGCAATCCGGTAAAAGTTGCCAAAGATGGTATTGAATTTGCAAAATCAAAGTTGTACAACATGGTCATCGTCGATACCGCAGGTCGCTTAGGTGTTGATGAAGATTTAATGAAGCAAGCATCTGATATCCGTGATGCTATTAATCCAGATGAGATCTTATTTGTCGTCGATGCGATGATCGGACAAGATGCCGTCAGAACATCGCAAGCCTTTTTGGATGGCGTGGGCTTTGATGGTGTTGTACTAACAAAGCTAGATGGTGATGCACGTGGTGGCGCGGCGCTATCAATCGCTTCGATGACCAAGCGTCCAATCATGTTTGCTTCAACTGGTGAAAAACTTCATGAGTTCGACATCTTCTATCCAGAGCGCATGGCATCTCGCATCTTGGGTCTTGGCGATGTTGCAACACTTGCCGAACAAGCCAAGAAAGCCTTTGATACCGATACCTCTGCAAAACTTGAAGCAAAGTTTGCTAGCGGTGAAGATTTCACCTTGGAAGATTTCTTGGAACAACTTCAGGCGATGTCCAAGATGGGCAACATGTCTAAGTTGCTTGGAATGCTTCCTGGCGCAGGACAAATGAAGAAGCAGATTGAAAACTTTGATGAGGGCGAGATTGTTCGTACAAAGGCGATCGTTCAATCGATGACTCCAACAGAGCGTCGCGATCCTAAGGTTCTCAATGGCTCTCGGCGAGCGCGCATTGCACTGGGTTCAGGTCGCAAGGTTTCCGATGTCAATAATTTGGTAGATCGATTCACCGCAGCGCAAAAGATGATGAAGCAGGTTCGCAATGGTGGGATGCCAGCTGGTATGCCACCCGGAATGGGAATGCCAGCCATGCCAAAGCTCAATGCGCCGGTCAATAAGAAGAAGAAATCCAAATCTGGAAACCCCGCCAAGCGAGCCCAGGAAGAGGGGCAGTAGCCCTCGATTTCGCATCTGGGGGCTTAAATGGCAGAATTGGGAACCTGTTGAAGGGGCCCTCTACCCCCAGCAACATCCACAATTCGATAGTCATATGAATTGATCGCGCACCCCGCTGCGGTCGATACGCATGACACACATTTACAGGAGTACAACTTTCTTGGCTACAAAAATTCGTTTAATGCGCATGGGCAAAATCCGCACACCATTTTTCCGCGTTGTAGTTACAGACTCACGCAAGGCACGTAATGGTCTATCAATCGAAGAGATTGGTCGCTACGTACCAGGACAAGAGCCATCACTTATCGAGATCAACTCAGAGCGTGCTCTGTACTGGCTCGGCGTTGGTGCACAACCATCTGAAGCTGTAGAGGCTTTGCTGAAGGTGACTGGCGATTGGCAGAAGTACAAGGGTCTTCCTGGAACTGAAGGAACTCTTAAGGTTGCAGCTGTTAAGCCAGGAAAGATTGTTGCTTACGAAGCAGCGATGAAGGCTGCCGCTGCAGAACCTGCAGAAGGCGCAACAACATTGAAGAAGAAGGCACAGGAGAAGCTTGCAGCTAAGGCGAATCCGGTAGCAGAGGTTGTTGTTGAAGAAACTCCAGCTGTGTCCGAGCCAGAAGCTATCGCCGAGGTGGCAGAGGTTCCAGCTGCAGATGTGACTCCAGAAGTTGTGTCTGAAGTTGCTGAAACTCCAACTGAAGAAGCGGCTGCAGAGTAACAATGATGGATGAAGCCCTAGAGCATTTGGTCAAGGGAATCGTCGATAACCCTGATGATGTCGTTGTGGCTGAAAAGAGCGGACGTCGCGGGACAACTTTAGAGGTGCGAGTTAACCCTGAAGATATCGGCAAGGTCATTGGTCGTAATGGTCGTACTGCAAAGGCACTTCGCACAGTTGTAAGTGCGCTCGCAGGACGCACAGTCCGCGTCGATCTCATCGAGACCGACGAAGTTCGCTAACAATGCGTTTGCTCGTGGGGCGAATTGGTCGCGCTCACGGAATTCTTGGTGAGGCGACGATAGAGGTTCGTACAGATGAACCTGATCGTCGCTTTGCCATTGGTGCAACTGTTCAGACAGATACCCATGGAGATCTAAAGATCATCTCTGGACGTGTTCACAATGGAATTTTGTTACTCGGCTTTGATGGAATTACAGATCGAAATGGCATCGAGAAGCTGCGAAACACGATGTTGTACGCAGATGTCGATATTAATGAGCCAAGCGATGTTGAAGATGAGTATCACGTACTGCAGTTAATTGGATGCCAAGCTGTTCTAGAAAATGGCGATGTATTTGGCGAAGTAAGTGATGTCATTAATCTGCCAGGCCAAGATCTATTGGCGATCAAGACAGCACATGGCGAGCAGCTAATTCCATTTGTACATCAATTAGTTCCAACGGTAGATATTGCAAATAAGAGGTTAGTTGTTATTCCGCCAGCCATTACGGGGGTTATGCAATGAGAATTGATGCCGTAACAATCTTTCCTGATTACTTTGCACCCTTAAAGTTGTCATTGCTTGGCAAGGCTCAAGAACAAGGGTTAGTTGAATTTGGTATTCATGATCTGCGCGCATTTTCTACAGATAACCACAACACAGTAGATGACACTCCTTATGGTGGCGGTGCTGGAATGGTGATGCTTCCAGAAGTATGGGGCAAAGCGCTAGATCCAATAATGACCACGCAAACAGATTTGATCATTTTGACTCCAGCTGGAAAGAGATTTGATCAACCAATGGCAGCAAAATTTGCTGAGTCAGACCATCTTGTTTTTGCGTGCGGACGATACGAGGGTATTGATGATCGCGTGCGCCAACATTACGAGTCAAAGAACTTCAGAGTCCACGAAGTTTCAATTGGAGATTATGTCTTGGGCGGGGGAGAAGTTGCATCTCTTGTCATGATTGAAGCGATCACACGATTAATCCCAGGTGTTTTAGGAAACCCTGAATCATTAGCGGAGGAATCTCACAATGAAGAGGGATATCTTGAGTATCCAAACTTCACTAAACCTTCTGTTTGGCGAGAGCTCGAAGTTCCTGCCATTTTGCTCAGCGGAAATCATGGCGAGATAGCTAAGTGGCGCGCAGCCCAAGCAGCAGAGCGCGCAAAGAAGAATCTCTAACCATCAAGTAGAGTTGCCCTATGTGCAGATTGCTAGCCTTTACTTCCCTCGAGCGTAAAAGCTTTTACGATGTCGTAGGTGCAGATTTTGAGAAGTTTGTCGCTCTTTCTGCCGAACACAAAGATGGCTGGGGCTTAGCCCATGATGGCGAAATCCTAAAAGATGTAAAGGCTGCAAAGGACTCTGACTCTCTAGCGCGAGCGAGCGTGGATACCATCACCGATGGTGCGCTATTGCATCTGCGCCTTGCTTCCAAGGGCATCACCATCAACATTGATAACAATCATCCATTCACACATGGCACAACCACATTCATGCATAACGGAACGATTCGCCCTTCAGATACAGCAGAGCAGTTCATCAACGATAAATACAAGGAGTTAATCACTGGCACAACTGACAGCGAGAGATTCTTTTACGCTCTCTTGTCACAAGTTGATGAACTTGGCTTAGTTGATGGTGTTCGTGCAATCGTCAACAAAATTCGCTCAATAGCGGATTACTCTGCCTTAAACATCATGGTGCAGACCCCGGATACTTTAATTGCGGTGTGCGAGTTTAATGAGGAGAACAAGAGCGAATGGAGTGGTCCTGATCATTATGAGCTTCGCTTTACCAAGCGTGGTAATGACATCGTTGTTGCATCAACTGGTTGGGGCAATGGGGATTGGAATCATTTAGATAACCATCAAATGCTGATAGTTGATCGTTCAACATTAGAGTATTCAATACAGCCTCTATGAGTCGTACTTACACAGTCGAAACATACGGCTGCCAAATGAATGTCCATGACTCTGAAAGAATCGCAGGGCTACTGGATGAAGCTGGTTTCATACCAGCAACACAAGGTGAGCAGGCAGACATAGTTGTGTTCAATACCTGCGCAGTTCGAGAAAATGCAGATAACAAGTTGTACGGGAATTTAAGCTTCCTTGCACCAATCAAGAAGGCTAATCCCAATATGCAGATCGCCGTCGGCGGCTGCCTTGCTCAAAAAGATCAAGCAACAATTTTAAAGAAGGCACCATATGTCGATGTAGTTTTCGGCACTCATAACGTCGGCTCCTTACCTGTATTGCTAGAGCGGGCTCGAGTAGAAGAAGAGTCACAGATCGAAATCCTTGAAGCGCTAGAACATTTCCCTTCCACCCTTCCGGCCCGACGTTTATCAGCTTTTTCTTCATGGGTTTCAGTTTCAGTTGGTTGCAATAACACATGCACTTTTTGCATCGTCCCAGCACTACGTGGAATCGAAAAAGATCGCAATGAAGATGATATTTTGTCTGAGGTTAAAGCCCTTGTTGATCAAGGGGTTATCGAGATTACTTTGCTGGGGCAAAATGTAAATGCTTACGGTGTTGATTTTGGAGATCGCCAGGCTTTTGCCAAACTGCTTCGCAAGTGTGGCGAGATAGATGGACTTGAGCGAGTTCGGTTTATGTCACCTCACCCACGAGATTTCACCGATGATGTGATTGAAGCAATGGCGCAGACTCATAATGTGATGCCACATCTACATATGCCGTTGCAATCAGGTTCCGATCGAATTCTGCAGCAGATGCGCCGTTCATATCGCACCGATAGATACTTAGGAATTTTGGAACGTGTGCGCACCGCTATTCCACACGCGGCGATTACAACAGACATTATCGTTGGATTTCCGGGTGAAACAGAAGAGGATTTCCAAGCAACCTTGGATCTGTGCACCACGGCTCGTTTTACAGCCGCCTACACATATCAATACTCAAAACGACCTGGTACCCCTGCCGCAACTATGCCTGATCAAGTTCCGGCAGAAGTTGTAGGTGAGCGATATACACGTTTACACAATCATCAACAGGCGATCTCTTTGTCTGTAAATCAAGAGGCGATAGGTACAACACACAAAGTTTTAGTTGGCGATTACGAAGGTCGCCGCGATGAAGCACAGGAACGATTAACCGGCCGCAGTGAAGATTTTAGATTAGTTCACTTCGACAATAAATTTGTTGCCCGCCCCGGTGATGAAGTTGAGGTAAAAATCTTTGAAGCCTCTGCACATTATTTGATTGGTGAGCCAATTTCTGTTCGCCAAACTAGGGGAGCCCAAGCTCATCAAGTACGAGTTGAAACCCCAGGGCCTGCTTCAACAATGCTTGGTATCCCAACGGTCAAGCGATGAGGTTAATTGTCATTTGTGGTGCAACCGCAACTGGAAAGAGCGATCTTGCAGTTCGGCTTGCTCAAGAAATTGGCGCTGAAATCATCAACGCTGATTCGATGCAGCTGTATAGAGGCATGGATATCGGTACCGCTAAGGCAAGTATTGAAGAACGCCAAGGGATTCCTCATCACATGATGGATCTACTTGATGTAACGGAGGATGCCAACGTTGCTTGGTATCAGGAAAATGCTCGTGCGGTGATCTCAGATATTCATGCCCGAGGAAAAGATGCCATCATCGTTGGTGGCACAGGGTTGTATATCAAAGCGATTTTGGATGAACTCAACTTCCCTGACACAGATCCTGTAGTGCGAGCAGAGTTAGAGTTGGAGTTTGCCACGAAGGGGATAGCGCCTTTATTTGAAAGACTTGAAAAGTTAGACCCCACTGCCGCTCTTGCAATTGATAAAGCTAACTCTCGACGTGTAATCCGCGCATTAGAAGTTATCAAAATTACAGGTAAACCATTTACCGCAAATCTTCCACGAGAAGAGAGTTCTAGGTATCCACATGCCAAGCAGTTTGGATTAGTAATGGACCGCGACACCTTGTCGGAGCGAATCTCTGTGCGTGTTGAACGCATGTGGGAAAAGGGGTTGGTGCGAGAGGCTGAAAAATTGTTAACCGCTGGAATCATGCGCGGAACAACAGCTCAACGAGCTTTGGGGTATGCCCAAGTGATCGCACAGATTGAAGGCAAAGTTTCTCAGGAAGAAGCGCAGGAAGAGACAAAACGTGCAACTCGCCAATATGCCCGTCGTCAAGAAACCTGGTTCTCTCGTGATGAGCGCATTACCTGGATCTCACCAACTCAAAACGCCCTCGAGCGCATCCTTGAATCGATAAACTAGTAATAATGATCGCAACCTATGGCCACGGCACCGAAAACGATTTTGTTCTTGTTTTCGATCCCAATGATGAGCATTCGATTACAACGGCTCAGACAGCAGCCATTTGCGATAGAGAATCAGGTATTGGTGCCGATGGTTTGATTCGCATGATCAAACGAGATGGCAAATGGTTTATGGATTACCGAAACGCAGATGGTTCCTTAGCTGAAATGTGCGGCAATGGAATTCGCGTGATGGCACGCTATCTTGTTGAACGCGGTCATCAGCCAGAAGGTATTTTTGCGATCAATACACGAGATGGCGTTAAGCATTTGCGAGTTCCTTTAATCGATGACATCTCAGTCAATATGGGACAAGTTACCGATGAGGGTGAAGCAATCACCGCAGCTACCAATGGACATATTTGGAATGGGTACAACATCAGCGTTGGAAATCCCCATGCAGTTGTTTTTGTAGATGAGATGGCTGAAATCGGTGCGCTCAGCGAACCGCCTGTAGTTCGCCCACGTGATTCATACCCAGAAGGCGTCAACGTAGAGTTTGTGAAGATCACTGAGGGCAACTTAATTCAGATGAGGGTATTTGAACGAGGTTCGGGCGAAACCCGTTCCTGCGGAACAGGAACATGTGCTGTTGCACTTGCTGCAACACTTCACACTAAGGGAAAACTTCCTGCGACATGGATTATCAATCCGCCAGGGGGTCGTCTCGAAGTTTCAATTGATGGACACTCAAATGCGACCTTAACTGGTCCTGCAGTACTGATTAGAGATGTTGATATCTCGAGGTTTCTAGTTGAGTAAGGATTTTGATTTAGAGTTTGAAAGATTACTCAAGGAAAGTGCTCGAGTTGCAGCAGAGTTTGATGCTAGCGAGGAAGATCAGCAGATTGATCAATCGCAGGAGTTATCAGAACGTCATGCCCTGCGTCGTGTTCAGGGATTTTCCACTGAGCTTCAAGATATTTCAGAGGCTGAATACCGCCAGCTTCAACTAGAACGAGTAGTCCTAGTTGGCGTTTGGACTGAAGGCACAATCAAAGATGCGGAAAACTCTTTAGCAGAACTCAAAGCGCTGGCAGAAACTGCAGGCTCTGAAGTATTAGAAGGATTGATCCAGCGTCGAGATAAACCAGATCCAGCAACATATATTGGTTCTGGAAAGGTGATCGAACTCAAGCAGGTTGTTATGTCGACCGGAGCTGACACAGTCGTGTGCGATGGCGAATTATCACCGTCGCAACTTCGCCAATTGGAAGATAAGTTAAAGGTGAAGGTCGTTGATCGAACCGCATTGATTTTGGATATTTTCGCGCAGCATGCAAAGAGCAAGGAAGGTAAGGCACAGGTTGAGTTAGCTCAAATCGCATACTTACTTCCGCGTCTTCGTGGTTGGGGTGATTCTTTATCACGTCAGGTTGGTGGTCGCGCCGCAGGTGGTGCGGGTATTGGTGGTCGTGGACCAGGTGAAACAAAGATAGAAACCGATCGCCGCCGCATTAGAGACAAGATGGCCAAACTTCGCCGCGAAATCGCCGAGATGAAGGTTTCTCGTGACACCAAACGTCAGGAAAGACGCAGATTTAATATTCCTTCTGTTGCTATTGCTGGATATACAAATGCCGGAAAGTCTTCACTGCTCAATAAGTTAACTGATGCAGGTGTATTGGTAGAAAACGCACTCTTTGCGACCTTGGATCCCACTGTGCGAAAGACCCAAACCAGCGATGGAAGAATTTATACTCTCAGCGACACTGTAGGTTTTGTGCGGCACTTACCTCATCAATTAATCGATGCCTTTAAATCAACCCTTGAAGAGGTTTCTGAATCAGATTTAATTGTGCATGTTGTAGATGGCTCTCATCCAGATCCATTTGAGCAGATTCGAGCTGTGCGTTTAGTCATTGATGAAATCGGTGGCAAAGATATTCCAGAGATCATTGCTATTAATAAGGTAGATATTGCAGATCCTCATGTAATTATGGAGATTTTGCGAAAAGAGCCAAATAGTTACGCATTTTCAGTACGAACAGGTTTTGGAATTGATGGCTTATTGCATGCTATTGAAAACTCTTTACCGCGACCATCTGTAGAAATAAATGTTGTCATTCCATATGACCGTGGTGATTTAGTCCATGCGATTCATGAACGGGGTGAGATCTTCTCTGAGCAGTACATCGCAGAGGGAACCTCAATTCACGCCCGTGTAGATGGGGGCTTGTCGCAAAGAATTGAAAAGGCCCTAGGAACCGATAAATCTCAGCAATGAGTGGGGAATAACCCCGACACGCCGAGTGTTATAGAGCATGGAAGGCTTGAAGTGCGCCATGATGCGCCCGCAAGCACAATTTGAAGAGTTAAAGTCGAGAGACTAAAAGGCGGTGAGAGCAATGGCAACAGATTACGACACACCCAGAAAAACTGATGAGGAACTTCATGAGGAGTCTCTAGAAGAACTCAAGGCCAAGCGTGTTGATGCTCAATCCGGACAAATCGATGTTGATGAAGCTGAAGCTGCAGAAAACCTAGAACTTCCAGGTGCAGATCTTTCAGGCGAAGAGCTTGCAGTGCGTGTTGTTCCAAAGCAGGTTGATGAGTTCACTTGCTCACGATGCTTCTTGGTTCACCACATCACCCAGTTAGCTAAGGGTGAAGGCGCTAAAGCTGTCTGCAAAGAGTGTAATTAAGCTTTAAGAGCTTTCACTAAATCTGTAGCTTTATTACTTGTTATGAGCCAGTAAGGCGTTGGGTCTCTTGGATCTGAAACCTTCAATTTCAGGCCGTTGCTGGACCAAAAACGAATCGCTAAGTATGCAGATGGGTCAGCATCTCGAGTTCTGATGGATTTCATTTCATCCGGTGTCAAAGCGACGACATCGCCAATATAGGCGTGTTCGATTCGTGCAGCACCAACTCGCAACTCTTTCTCATCAACCTCGATCGTTAATGCGCTTTTAAAGTACACAACAATCACCCAGATACTCAGTATGCCTAAACTCACAACAGCAGGTGTATTTCCGAGAGCGGCCCAAATCGACATCACTAAAGAGAGAATCAAAAAGTACACAAAGGCAATCAGCCATAGTGGCGCACGTATCACTTCTTTATATCTCACACCTTTTTCTGGCATGGGATTACCGTATCGGATATTCAAGGAGTAAAGTTGAGGTATGGCACGTATTCCAAGTACGACCGCACCTGAGGGGGCACCGATTCCGGTGCGCCATCCTTTAGCTCCAATTGCTGGAAGCAAAATTCCATCGCACTTTGGCCACTGCTTTGGCTGTGGTGATCTTCATCCAACTGGATTGCACTTAGTTGCTTATGCAGGTTCTGGTCTTGATATAACCGCTGAGTTCACCGTTACAGAAAATCATCAAGGTGCACCAGGTCTGGCACATGGAGGACTTTTATCTTTAGCATTTGATGAAGCTTTAGGAAAGTTGATGTGGTTACTTCGCGCACCAGCTGTAACTGGACGCCTAGAGACAGATTTCATTAAGCCAGTTCCGATGGGATCAACTCTTCACATCACTGCAGAGATAACTGGACAAGTCAATCGCAAGGTATACACATCTGCGATTGGCCGACTTAATTCACCTGACGGAGAAATCGCGGTAAAGGCGGCTGCACTTTATATTGTTGTTCCCATGGATCACTTTATGAATAACGCTCCTAAGGAGTATTTAGAGCAGATCGCAAAATCTCCAGAGCTCATGGCCTTTGTAGATCCAACCTTTGAGGTTAATCCTTAGGTATGAAAAATCTTCAGGTACTAATTACTCGTCTCGATGAATCAATTCCGCTTCCAACCTATGCAAAGGGAGGCGATGCGGGAGCCGATATCGTTTCTCGTATCGATATCACCTTAAAGCCGGGGGAGAGGGCTCTCGTTCCAACTGGGATTTCAATTGCATTGCCAGATGGTTACGCCGCCTTTGTACATCCTCGCTCTGGTTTAGCGATTAAACATGGGGTAACTATGGTGAACGCACCAGGCACAGTAGATGCAGGATTTAGAGGCGAGCTTCAATGCATCATGATTAATCATGATGCACACGAGTCAATCACCTTTAAAAAGGGGGATCGAATTGCACAGCTTGTTATTCAGAAGGTTGAGCGAGCAGAGTTTGTTGAAGTAAAGGATTTGCCAGGTTCTGGTCGCGGTACAGGTGGTTTTGGATCGACGGGACGTTCATGAGTCAACATAACGAGGATCGCGACAAGGTAGTTAACGCTTTAGGTGGAAAGAAGGGCCTTATTGATTCCGGAGTTCCTTCAATCGTTTTTCTTGTTGTTTTCAACATTTCAAAAGAGGTCAACACAGCCATCATGTCGGCTTTGGCCCTTTCTTTGATTCTCGCAATTTTTAGATTGATCAAGAAGGACACCATTCAGCACTCTGTTTCTGGAGTAATTGGTGTTTTGATTTGTGCTTACTTTGCCAATAAGAGTGGAAATGCATCTGATTTTTATATTCCAAAGTTACTTACAAATCTTGGTTACGGAACTGTCTATCTGATCGCAAACCTAGTGGGATGGCCAATTTTAGGTGTCGTGCTCGGACCACTGCTCGGAGAAAATTTTACCTGGCGCAATAATCCTGCTCGTAAGCGTATGTACGTTAAAGCTAGTTGGATTTGGGTTGCGATGTTCTTTTCTCGCATCGCTGTTCAGTATCCGATTTACAAGAGTGGCAATGTGAATCTGCTTGGTACTGTGAACTTAGCGATGGGATATCCGTTGTTTTTCGCCGCAGCGTATGGAACTTGGCTAGTGATTAAATCCGGTCCACCGGCTGTGAAAGTAGCTGATTAAGAGATAAAGCAGGATTTAATCAGCGCTTCAGCATCTGCTGATGCAACGAAGAGAAGTTCATCCCCAGCAGCAAATACATCATGAGCCTTGGCGGTAATAACTCTTCCATCTCGAACAATTGCAGCAAGTGCTGCATTTTCAGGAAGTTCAATCTCTTCAACAGTCTTACCAATACATGCCGATCCATCAGGAAGAGTAAGTTCTACAAGATTTGCTTGACCCTTTCTAAATGAGAAGAGTCGTACTACATCTCCAACACTTACAGCCTCTTCAACAAGTGCGGCAATGATTCGTGGAGTTGATACCGCAACATCTACACCCCATGAAGAGTCAAAGAGCCATTCATTCTTTGGGTGATTGATACGTGCAACAACACGTGGAACGCCGTATTCAGTCTTTCCAAGAAGTGAGGTAACAAGATTTGCCTTGTCATCACCGGTTGCAGCAACTAAAACCTGGCAGTTATTCAGATGAGCGTTATCAAGTGAGGTAATTTCGCAGGCATCGGCCATCAACCATTCGGCATCAGGAACACTTTCAAGCTTGAGCGCCTTAGGATCCTTATCAATCAACAGAACTTGATGGCCATTGTCCAATAGTTCGCGAGCAATAGCTCTTCCCACATTTCCGGCACCTGCGATAGCAATTCTCATGCACGTTCACCTTCCGGAGTACTTGCGAGGATTTCTTCAGTGCGTGCCAAATCGGTGTCAGAGACCATTACATGGACTAGATCACCTTGCTGCAAAACGGTGTGCTCATCGGGGATCAGTCCTTCTCCGAGACGGGTAACAAATGCAACTCGTGCAGGAGTTAAATCATCGATTAAAAGAATCGGGCGGCCATACCAATTCTGGTGCGGATGGATTTCGCACAACTGAACCATGCCAGTTGCATCTCTCCATTCAGAGCGAGAGCCTTCAGGAACTAGGCGACGCAGGATTTGATCAGTTGCCCATAAAACCGTTGCAACTGTTGGAATACCTAAGCGCTGGTAGATCTCGGCACGGCCTGGATCGTAAATTCGGGCGACAACATTTTGTACGCCATATGTTTCGCGAGCGACACGTGCCGCCAAGATATTTGAGTTATCGCCATTACTTACAGCCGCAAATGCATCTGCTTCTTGGATACCTGCCTCAAGAAGTGTGTCTCGATCAAAGCCGACACCTGTAACTGTACGTCCCTTGAAGTTTGGACCTAAGCGACGAAATGCTTCGCGGGCCTGATCAATGACGGACACTGTATGTCCTGCGGCTTCGAGCTCTGTGGCCAGTGATGATCCAACTCGACCGCAACCCATGATGACTACGTGCACAGGATGTAACTTACACCCATAAACTTCCTTCTATGGCATCAAACAAGAGTTCGGCCCTAAAAATCGGTGATTTGATCGAACTCACTATTGAAAAAGTGGCACACGGCGGACATTTCATCGCCCGTCACGATGGGGCTGTAATTTTCGTTCGGCACGCTATCCCGGGTGAAAAATGCACCATTGAAATTACAAGTACCGGTTCATCCTTTAATCGAGCCGATGTCGTGGCGGTAAGTGAGCCTTCTGAATTCAGAGTTGAGCCACCATGTAAGCATTCTCATCGAGCAGGTTGCGGAGGATGCGATTTTCAACATATTTCATCCGCACATCAACGAACCCTCAAGTCACATGTGATTACAGAGCAGTTCTCAAGAATTGCCAAGAAAGAGATAACTGTTGAGGTTGAAGAAGTTGGCCAATCTTTAGGGTGGAGAACTCGGGCTATTGCCACAACCAATCGCAACGGAAAGTTAGGTTTCTATAAATCACGATCTCACTCCATCGCACCGGTTGATAACTGTTTGATTTGTGTCCAAGGTATGAATTTCTCGGAGATTTCATCCCATGAACTTAAGGGAGATGTTCGCGTCGAGATAAGTGCATCAAACACCGGAGAAAGAAGTATTGCTCTAGCCCCAACACGTGGTGAGGAAAAAGCCAGACTTACCGAAGGCCCAGCGGTTTTGCACGAGGTTGTTGATGGAAGAACCCTTGAAGTGAGCCACGAATCATTTTGGCAAAGTCACATCAAAGCTCCTGAAGTTTTAACCGCAGCTGTACTTGATTTTGCACAATTGCAGCCGGGGGAACATGTATTAGATCTCTACGGTGGCGTTGGTTTATTTACCGCCGCCATCATTGATGTTGTTGGTGACAGCGGCCATGTCGATCTAATTGAAGGAAGCAAAGTTGCAACGGAGGATGCACGTAGGAATTTCTCAGCATTTAAAAATGTAACTATTGCAACCGGTGATGTCGCCAAACTTCTGCCACGAGTTTCAGCTGCAGATGTTGTTGTACTTGATCCGCCACGTGAAGGTGCGGGCAAGGATGTCATTGCGCTGATAACTGCATTAAAACCTCGAGCAATTGTGTATGTGGCATGTGATCCAGCTGCCTTGGCCAGAGATACCGCCTATCTTGAAGATCACAGTTATTCACTCGCCTCTTTACGTGCTTTTGATCTCTTTCCAATGACACATCACATCGAATGTGTTGCCCTCTATGAGCGTGCTGAGGTATCTTGAGCGCTGGTCAAGCGCATCGACGAAAGGCAGATAATGAGTAAAAACTCTTTCAACGCAAAGAAGAATCTAGAAGTTGCGGGTAAGAGTTTCGAGATATTTGATATCTCGCAGATCGATGGCGCAGCTAGCCTTCCTTATAGCTTGAAGGTACTGCTTGAAAACTTATTGCGCACCGAAGATGGCGCAAACATCACCGCTGATCACATTAAGGCACTTGCTGGGTGGGACCCAACAATTGAGCCAGATACAGAGATTCAATTTACGCCCGCTCGTGTGATCATGCAGGATTTCACCGGAGTTCCTTGTGTTGTAGATCTTGCAACGATGCGTGAAGCGATCGTTGATCTTGGGGGAGATCCATCAAAGGTGAACCCGCTTGCGCCCGCTGAACTCGTCATCGATCACTCAGTCATCGCAGATAAGTTTGGAACTAAGGATTCATTTGAGCAAAACACAGATATTGAATACGAGCGCAATCAAGAGCGCTACCGTTTCTTGCGTTGGGGCCAGACCGCATTTGATGAGTTCAAGGTAGTTCCACCTGGAACAGGAATCGTTCACCAAGTAAATATTGAATACCTGGCTCGCGTTGTGATGACTCGAACAGTTGAAGGAACTCTTCGCGCGTACCCAGATACAGTTGTAGGAACAGATTCACACACAACCATGGTCAATGGACTCGGAGTCCTTGGCTGGGGTGTAGGCGGCATTGAGGCCGAGGCTGCACTTCTTGGACAACCTGTATCGATGTTGATTCCACGTGTTGTTGGTTTCAAGTTAACTGGTGAGCTTCCATTAGGAACAACAGCAACTGATATGGCACTTACCATCACTGAGATTCTGCGCAAGGTCGGTGTTGTCGGCAAGTTTGTCGAATTCTTTGGCCCAGGAGTTACCTCCGTACCAATGGCTAACCGCACAACAATTGGAAACATGAGCCCTGAGTACGGCTCAACATGTGCAATCTTCCCAATTGATGAAGAGACTCTTCGCTACCTGCGCCTCACTGGACGAACAGATGATCAAGTTGCTTTGGTTGAAAAGTATGCAAAGGCTCAAGGAATGTGGCATGACCCATCTGTAGAGCCACGTTTCTCACAAGTTGTAGAGCTAGATCTTTCAACAGTTGTTCCATCGATTTCAGGACCAAAGCGCCCACAAGATCGCATCTCTTTGAGCGATTCAAAGAGTGCTTTTGAAAAGATTGTTCCAACCTACTTTGGAGATAAGACTCAAAAGGGTGAGGTTGCAGCTGGTTCAACCCGTGTTAAAAATGGTGATGTTGTAATCGCTTCAATCACATCATGTACAAATACCTCAAACCCATCTGTCATGATCGGTGCCGCATTGCTGGCTAAAAAGGCGGTAGAAAAGGGTTTGAAGTCAAAGCCTTGGGTGAAGACAACTTTGGCACCAGGATCAAAGGTTGTTACAGATTATTACGATCGCGCAAATCTGACTCAGTACATGGAAGCGCTGGGCTTTAACCTCGTTGGTTATGGTTGCGTTACATGTATTGGTAACTCAGGACCACTTCCTATTGAGATCAGCAAAGCGGTCAATGAGGCAGATCTTGCTGTGACAGCGGTTCTATCTGGAAACCGTAACTTTGAGGGTCGCATTAGCCCAGATGTGAAGATGAATTACTTGGCTTCACCTCCGCTAGTTGTTGCATATGCAATTGCTGGCACCATGGATCATGATTTTGAAACAGATTCACTCGGAAAGGACACATCAGGAAATGATGTGTACCTCAAGGACATCTGGCCATCACCTCAAGAGATTCAAGCTGTTATTGATTCATCTATCTCATCTGAGATGTTTACAAAGGATTATGCAACGGTTTTCGAGGGAGATCATCGTTGGAAGTCCCTTGCAACTCCTACCGGCAAGGTCTTTGAGTGGGATGCCAAGTCAACATATGTTCGCAAACCTCCATACTTTGAAGGAATGCCAAAGAACCCAACTCCTGTAACTGATATTTCAGGTGCACGTGTCTTGGCAGTTCTTGGTGATTCAGTTACGACAGACCACATTTCTCCAGCTGGAAATATCAAGGCTGATTCACCAGCAGGAAAGTACTTAGCAGAGCATGGAATTGAAAGAGCAGATTTCAACTCTTATGGATCTCGTCGTGGTAACCACGAGGTAATGATTCGTGGAACTTTTGCAAACATTCGTTTGAAGAATCTGTTGCTCAATGGTGTTGAGGGTGGATTCACCCGAAACTTCTTGGCCAATGGTGATCAGACAACCATTTACGAGGCATCAGTTGCTTACCAAGCAGCTGGAATTCCACTAGTTATTTTGGCTGGTAAAGAGTACGGATCAGGATCTTCACGTGACTGGGCAGCAAAGGGAACTGCATTACTTGGTGTTCGCGCTGTAATCGCTGAAAGCTTTGAGCGAATTCACCGTTCTAACTTAATTGGAATGGGTGTACTGCCATTGCAGTTTAAGGATGGTCAAACCGCTGCATCACTTGGTCTCGATGGAACAGAAGTTTTCTCCATCACCGGTATCACTGCGCTCAATAACGGTGGAGTTCCAAAGGAGCTCACAGTTGCAGCCGGGGACACAACATTTACTGCAAAGGTTCGTATCGATACACCTGGTGAAGCCGATTACTACCGTCACGGTGGAATCATGCAGTACGTACTGCGTTCATTACTGGTTGAGTAAAACCTACTCATAGACAATGAAAATCAATATTCAGTCGCCAGAAGATCTGCGGGGCATGAGCCCTGCGCAATTAGATCAGCTGGCCTCTGATATTCGTGAGTTTCTCATTGAGAAGGTATCTCGCACAGGTGGCCACCTTGGCCCAAATCTAGGTGTTGTTGAATTAACCATCGCTGTACATAGAGTTTTTCAATCACCACGCGATGTTGTTCTCTTCGACACTGGACATCAATCATATGTTCACAAGATTCTCACCGGTCGGGCAGATCAATTTGATCTTCTAAGACAACGTGATGGAATTTCAGGTTACCCAAATCGTCGTGAAAGTGAGCACGATGTCATTGAGAACTCTCATGCATCGACCGCTCTATCGTGGGCAGATGGAGTTTCACGGGGTTTTTCACTTACAGGTCAATCTCAACGCCATGTAGTTGCTGTTGTGGGCGATGGAGCTTTAACTGGAGGAATGTCATGGGAGGCGCTGAATAACCTATCTCCTGAATCCGATAGAAATTTAGTAATTGTTGTAAACGACAATGAACGATCGTACTCACCTACAATTGGTGGATTGGCGACGTATCTAACAACGTTACGTGCGAGCAAAGAGTATGAACGGATTTTGGGCCGTGGCAAGAGAATGCTTCATAACACTCCTGTTGTTGGAAAGTACATTTATGGAACTTTGCATGGCATGAAAAAGGGAATCAAGGACATGGTTGCCCCGCAAGGAATGTTTGAAGATTTAGGGTTTAAGTACTTAGGACCCATTGATGGCCATGACATTGCTGCGATGGAAAAGACCTTGCAGATGGCGAAAGAGTTTGGCTCACCCGTGATTGTTCATGCGATTACCGAAAAGGGACGTGGATACACACCTGCCCTCGAAGATATTGCGGAAAAGTTTCACGCTGTTGGAATTGTGGATCCAGTTACTGGTAAGCCGGTTAAAGCTTCTGCACCATCGTGGACCAACGTGTTTTCAGAAGAAATTACACAAATTGGCCGAGACAATTCAAAGGTTGTTGCAATAACCGCTGCAATGCTTGGTCCAACGGGCTTAGACAAGTTCGCGCATAACTTTCCAGACAGAACTATCGATGTTGGTATCGCCGAACAGCACGCGGTCACCAGCGCAGCTGGATTGGCCTACGCTGGAATGCATCCAGTGATCGCGATTTACTCAACATTTCTCAATCGAGCATTTGATCAGCTGCTCCTTGATGTCGCTCTACACAATGCAGGTGTCACCTTTGTCTTAGACCGCGCCGGTATTACAGGAGATGATGGTCCATCGCACCACGGAATTTGGGATTTAGCATTAACTGGAATAGTTCCACATATGCGCGTTGGAGCTCCACGCGATGGTGCACGTTTGAAGGAAGTATTGCGTGAGTGTGTAGAAATTTCTCACGCCCCTTCTATGCTGCGATTCCCAAAGGGCGCTGTACCTGCTGACATTCCAGCCATTGAACGGGTAGCGGGCGTCGATATCTTGCATCGCTCTGCTTCGAAGAAGGTTCTCCTGATAAGCGTTGGAGCAATGGCGGGAATGGCTATTGAGGTAGCGCAAATCGCGCACGAGCAATCAATTGAGATTACAGTCGTAGATCCTGTCTGGGTAAAGCCGATCTCTCCGACAGTGATTTCGATGTGTGGTGAATACTCAACTGTTGTTGTTCTTGAGGATGGAATTAAGCATGCAGGTATCGCAAGTGCGATCTCTGAAAGCTTGAGAGAGGCAGGAATAAATTGTTCCTTGCACTCCATCGGTGTCCCATTGGAATTTATCGAGCACTCAAAGCGCAATGAAATTCTTGATGACCTAGAAATCACCCCTGCTGCAATTGTGCAACAGATTGCAGGGTGGGTTTCTTAACCTAAAAACTTCAGCGATCTAAGGAAGAGATGCAACTCCCTTTTCATGGAAGCGCTTGCCAGTTACTGATTCGCTAATTCCTTCGCGATCCAAGTACGGCAGAATTCCACCCAAATGCATCGGCCATCCAGCGCCCATCAACATACACAGATCGATCTCTGCTGGTGTTGTTACAACGCCTTCATCCAACATCATGCGAGCTTCTTCCGCTAACGCCTTCAGTGCACGCGCACGTACCTGCTCGGCGGTAGATGGAGTTGAACCCTTTTCGATGAGAGCAAGTGCTGCAGGGTTTGCACCAACTGAGCCATCCTCGCCCTTGATGTAGAAGTTACGAACACCCTCTTTAACCATGCGCTGCATAGTTGGGGAGATTCTGTAACGAGGACCGAGGTTGTTATGCAATGTTTCAGACACATGCAAAGCAACACCAGGACCTACAAGATCCAGTAGCTGGAATGGAGACATTGGGAAACCAATCTCCATCATCGCTGAATCTGCAACCTCAGGAGATGTTCCTTCATCAACTGCATCGGTAACCTCACCCATGAAACGTGTCAGCAAGCGATTGACCACAAATCCAGGTGCATCCTTACAAATAATCATTGTCTTCTTGAGCTCTTTACCCACTGCGATAGCTGTTGCAGTTGTCGCATCATCTGTTGTTGATGTGCGTGCAACCTCTAGCAACGGCATAACTGCAACTGGATTAAAGAAGTGGAAGCCAACAACCCGCTCTGGATTCTTCAATCCTTCAGTCATGCGTTCAACCGATAGGGAAGAGGTGTTAGTTGCCAATACACATTCTGGAGAAACAATGTTTTCGAGCTTCTTAAATAGCTCTTGCTTAAGTGACAGCTCCTCAAAGATCGCTTCAATGACAAAGTCACATCCGGCAAACACTGATTGATCTGCAGAGCCAGAGACAAGAAGTGATAAACGTCCAGCAGATTCTGGACTCATTCTCTTCTTCTCAACTAGCTTTGCGAGCTCATTGTGCACCCAAGCAACACCCTTATCAGCGCGGGCTTGATCAATATCTGTCATTACGACAGGACACTTAAGGTTGCGCACCATGAGCAGTGCCAACTGTGATGCCATCAATCCCGCACCAACAACACCAACCTTGGTTACCTTACGAGCAAGAGCGGGCCTTGGTGCACCCTCTACCTTTTTGCGCTTCTTCTGGATCAAATTAAATGCATACAGAGATGCACGTAGGGGATCGGACATTGTTAAATCAGCAAGCACCTGATCCTCAGCATCAAAACCTTGACCTAATGTGTTTGTTCGAGCCGCGGCAATAAGTTCTAGTGCCTTTGTTGGAGATGCGATTTGAGCTCCACCATACTTCTTAAGTGCAGCTGCCTTTCCTGTCGCTAAGGCACTTTCCCATGCGGGATCGTTGCTGTAATCGGCGCGTTCGATCTTTGTACTTCCATTCAAAACATTAACTGCAAAGCCAATTGAGCGCTCTAGGAAATCTGCTGGCTCAAACATCGCATCGACAACACCAAGTTTCAGGGCATCCTTTGCCTTCATCATTGTGTTGTTATTTAAAGCGTTGAGCATGATTACCTGAACTGCACGCTCCGGCCCGATCAACTTCGGCAGGATTGTCGCCCCGCCCCAGCCCGGAACTAGACCAAGGAAAACCTCTGGCAGTGCGGTAAATGCTGTTGATGCAACTGTGCGGTAGTGACAGTGAAGTCCAACTTCAAGTCCACCACCGAGTGCAAGACCGTTGATAAAGGCAAAGGTAGGAATTGAACTTTCGCCAAGTCGGCGAAATACATCATGACCTAACTTTCCAATCGCTAATGATTGACTGCGCTCACTTAAAAATGAGAGCGCTGAAAGATCAGCACCTGCTGCAAAGATAAATGGCTTACCTGTAATTGCAATCGCTGCTGGCTTGCGAGCAATCGCATCTGTAATCGCAGCATCCAGCGCCTTTACAGATTGTGGACCAAAGGTATTGGGACGGTTGTGGTCATGGCCATTATCCAAAGTAATTAACGCCATCGATCCTTTGCCACCAAAAGCGGCAAGATCAATATCGCGAACTAAAGCGTTGGTGACAACCTCTTCAGGTGCACCAGCTGGAAGAGTGATATCTGCGCTCATAATTACTTTGCTCCCTTGAAGTGTGGGTTTTCCCAGATAACAGTTCCGCCCATGCCTAAACCGATACACATCGTTGTAACTCCATAACGTACCTCTGGATGTGTTTCAAAGGTACGAGCAAGGTTGAGCATTAAGCGCACACCAGATGATGCAAGTGGGTGACCGACAGCAATTGCACCACCATATGGATTTACACGAGGATCATCATCTGCAATTCCAAAGTGATCTAAAAAGGCGATTACTTGAACAGCAAAGGCCTCATTGATCTCAAAGGCACCGATATCTTCAATTTTTAGACCAGCTTGCTTCAGCGCCTTAATAGTTGATGGCACCGGTCCATATCCCATGATCTCTGGTTCAACACCGGCAAATGCAAAGGTAACCATCTTTGCCTTAATTGTTAATCCAAGTTCAAGGGCCTTTTCTTCACTGGCTAGCAGCGCAGCTGTTGCACCATCATTGAGACCAGATGAGTTTCCTGGTGTCACACGCCCTGCTGGACGAAATGGTGTCTTCAATCCTGCAAGACCCTCCATCGTTGTCTGTGGGCGAGGTGCTTCATCAGCTGTTGCAACTGTCCAACCAAGCTCTGCACTACGTGCTGCAGTTGGAATTAAATCTCTCTGAATCTTTCCATCTGCATACGCCTGGGCAGTTTTAAGTTGCGAGTTCATCGCGTAACGATCTGCGCGCTCTTTAGTCAATTGCGGAAAGCGATCATGCAAACGCTCAGCTGTTGCTCCCATTGCAAGTGCATCCTGTTCAACGATGCGCTCTGCTAAGTACCGTGGATTTGGATCCATGCCTTCACCCATTGGGTGGTTGCCCATATGTTCAACTCCACCGGCGATAGCGATCTCATTTGCTCCCATTGCAATCGCACCTGCAATAGTTGTGACAGCGGTTAACGCACCTGCGCACCAACGATCAATTGAGTATCCAGGAACTGTGTTAGGTAAACCTGATAACAAAGCTGCGCTGCGACCAATATTCATTCCCTGATCACCGGTTTGTGTTGCAGCGGCGATCGCGACATCTTCAATAGAAGCGGGATCAATTGTTGGGTTTCTTTCCAAGAGGCCACGAATTGCGCGGACCATCAAATCATCTGCACGAGTTCCGGCGTACATGCCGCCGGCCTTTCCAAATGGGGTACGAACAGCATCAACGAGAACTACGGTGCGAGACATGGTTCATCCTTTGTTAGGTATGAGCCAAATGTTACTCGCCAGTAAGGATTTGTAACAGTACCTACTTACGCTTTTGCTGTGACCTTTGGCTTAGCAAGGTAAGGGACCAAAACCGCGCCTAGGTAGAGAACCCAGACACCCAGTTGTAGCCATGAGGTTGTTGTATCAAAGCCAATGGTTCCAGACAGTGAGGCACCGAGGATTGAATCCTTGGCGATAAATGAGGTCACATCCCAGACAAAGGCATCAGGACCTGGAAGGTAGCCAAGCTCCTGGAACTCGTGGACTCCGTAGGACAAAACTCCTGCTGCAACGATGATCAGCGCAACACCTGAGTACTTGAAAAACTTTGAAAGGTTGAGCTTGATTGCGCTCTTGTAGATCATGAAGCCAAGGGTGATGGAAAGTGCAAAGCCCAAGACAAGGCCGGCTGTTGGGCTAGCGATATCTTGAACAGTTTGGAAGTTTGTATACACAAATAATGAGGTTTCTAGACCTTCACGGATAACTGCGAAGAATGCCGCTGCTGCGATTGCGATTGGACCAACTGTTGCAGCCGCCTCAACCTTTCCTTCTAGCTCGCCCTTTAAATGACGTGCTGTGCGCTTCATCCAGAAAACCATCCATGTCACCAATGCGACAGCGATAAATGATGTAACGCCGGCAAATAGCTCCTCGCCGCGCTCGCTCAAAGAGACAGAGGTCAGGGTCAGGAAGGCACCCAATGCGATGCTGGCAACCACAGCGATGGCGACACCGCTCCATAGTGGCTTTAAATACCCGTGGCGCTTTGTCTTGACGATGTAGGCGACGAGAATTCCAACGATCAATGAGGCCTCTAGGCCCTCGCGCAAGGCGATGATGAAGGTACTTAGCATGAGAGAAAATCTAGAGGGTGTTAGGGAATTACGCAACTCTTATGTTGCGTAATTCAGCCCTCTTCTGGGGTGTTTTCTGCCACTTCAACGGGCAGGGGTTCACGCTCAAGTAGGGCGGCTGCAAGGGCAGGAGCCACCAGATCGATCTGCCATTGGCGGGCCCCGAGCTCTGCCAGCCCCTTTTCAACCTCTGAAATCGACAAGGTTGTCGTTGCTCCAACAGGAGGCTTCCAACATATGCGTCGAACATGTTCAGGGGTAATTAAGTTCTCTACCGGAATCTGATTTTCTTGAGCGATTAATTCAATCGCAGCACGTGCATGTGAGAGCGGAGCAAATTTTTCCGGAAACTTGTCTCGCCACAATTTAATGGGTGGCAAGGTGTCAGCGTTTGTTCGCATTGCTGGCCATTGTTCTTCAGGCATGGAAACAGCTGTAGCGATTGAATCGAGCCACAGTTGAAGATTTTCCATCCAGCGCGCACGAAGTCCTAGCGGACGTAAAGTTTTTTCAAACTCCTTTTTATTTGTTGGTACCGCAATTGCAAGTTCTACGATTGCAGAATCATTGAGTAGTTTTCCTGGTGCAATATCTTGTCGTGCTGCAACCTCATCACGTGCAACCCATAATGATTTTATGACCGCTAGTTGGTCACGTCTTTTTATCTTATGCATCCCCGAAGTTCTGCGCCACGGATCTACACGAGGCGGTGCAGGGGGAGCCTTTAAAATTGATGCAAACTCTTCTAGCGCCCATGGCAACTTTTTAGATTCTTCCAATATGGAATACATGCGATCGCGAAGTTCGACTAGTAATTCAACATCCAAGGCTGCATAAGTAAGCCACTCTTGTGGCAAGGGACGGGCCGACCAATCGGCGGCGCTGTGCTCCTTTGCAAGTAAGACTCCCATTAATGATTCAAGTAATGGACCTAGACCAACCCGCGGTAAACCAGCGATTCTGCCTGCTAATTCAGTGTCAAAGAGCTTGATCGGATTAATCCCAACTTCACGCAGGCAGGGTAAATCTTGTGTGCTGGCATGAAGAATTACTTCATCGGTGTTAAGCAATGTGTTGAGATCAGCAAACAATTGATGGCCAGGGCCAAATGGAATCGGATCAATTAAATGTAACCCACCATCTTTTCGCTTTATCTGAATCAGATACGCCCTGGCGCTATATCGAAAACCTGATGCACGTTCAGCATCTACAGCAAAGGGACCTGAGCCTTGAGACAAGGTGGCAAGCGCCTCTTTGAAAGCGGCTTCAGTATCGATGACCTGCGGAGTTCCGTCTGCTGGTTGCAGCAAAGGAGTAGCAACTACCTCTTCACTCATTTCTAACGCCTGCGTGCAGAAGAGATTGCTGAAACACCTTCTGGAACCGGAGGCAATCCTGCAACTTCAGAAATCAAATTACACCAACTCAAAATATGGTTGATGATCTCTTTGGGATCTTCTACAACCGGTGTCCACGATGCTCTAATCTCGATTTCAGTTTCATTGTTGCGAGGCGAAAGTTTTCCAAAGGAAGCACTTGTTACGCGAGTAACTGTTCCGCTCGGTGAGTTGTAGGTGCAGCCGTTTACTTCGAGAGATTCGAGAAACCAGCTCCAACCAACCTCTGGCAGTAGTGGATCCTCCTGCATTATTGGATCAATATCTGCGCTGACAAAGGTGACGCAACGAAACTCGCCATCCCAGGTCGCCTGGCCACCTGGCTCATGCAAAAGCACAAAGCGACCATTCGCAACCTCATCCTCTTGCTCGCCAACTAATCCATTTGAAACATCGGCTGAAAAGGCAAAGGCAAAGGTCGCAAGTTTTTGTGGTGCTGGAACTTCAGTAAGTGTTAATTCGGCTCTAGGTGTAACTGTGCGAAGGTGATCAATTAAACGCTCAAAACCATTCGCATCCACATGCCTAGGATAAAGATGAGTACCACCTTTTCTTGGGAGGCGGGGCTGTAGCCTTGCTCCTATGGCATCACTGTTGGCACTTATCTCAAGTGCGATGTGGGGAACGGCAGATTACTTTGCCGGTCGAATGAGTAAGCAACGCCATCCATTTGCAGTTCTTGGTTTGTCGCAGATCTTCGGTCTGATAACTGGAGTATTGATTGTTCTTGTATCGGGCGATTGGCATGGACAAGCGCTTGGATTTGACGGGTATCTCTTGTACGGAGCCCTCGCAGGTTTATGTGGCTACATCGGTTTAGCCTGTTTATATGAAGGTTTATCAACTGGACGCATGGGAGTTGTTTCGCCGATTAGCTCTATGAGCGCTGTGATTCCAGTTGCATATGCATTGGTAACCGGGGACTCATTAACTGCAATCACCTCTATTGGAATTGTAATTGCGCTAGTTGGTGTTTTTTGTGCAAGTGGTCCCGAACTTTCAAATGGCCTACCGCTAAAACCATTGCTATTGGCTTTAGGCGCAGCAGCAGGCTTTGGATTGGCTCTGACCTTCATTTCGATCGGTTCTCAGGAAAGTGCTTTGATGACAATGGTTTCAATGCGTGGAGCAACTTTCTTTGTGACCATAGCGCTAGCAATGAGATTTAAGACAACCGGTGGATTTTCAAAAAAGGATATGCCACTTTTGATCTTTATCGGAGCTGCAGATTTCATAGCAAACTTGTTATTGGGAGTTGCAACCACAAAAGGATTGGTGTCGGTCGCTATGGTCTTTGGTTCCTTGTATCCAATTGCAACTGCGCTATTGGCCTTCAAGTTTCTTCATGAAAGACTGCATAAGGTTCAATACGTTGGGATCGCTTTAGCGGTAACGGGTGTATCCATAATCTCAGCCTTCTAATTGCGAGCTGAGTAAAAGACCGTTCCCGATTCTTCTCGCTTTTCAATATTAGAAAAATGTGACAAAAGTTGTTGAATATCTATTCTGTCCTCGCCACCTGTAGCGGGCGTGACGCTGAGCTCTAACTGATCAATCAATGAATGAGCGATTAACTCATTGATCATAGATATTCCGCCCTCAATCAAAATCTTCTCGCCAAACAAGGTGCGGGCCTTTTCAATTGCGCTTACGGGGGAGCAGTTCCAGAAAAGTGCTAAGTGATTTCCCTGCACTGGATTTACCAATGAGCGAGAAATAACAACTAGAGGGACAGGGGTCCGGTTATATGGCTCGTGACGGGCGGTATTGCCTCCCACGATGATCACATCAACCTCGCGGCGGCGTTGTAAGAAGGCTTTTCGATCTTCAGGTGAGCTCACTCCAGCTGATCTGCTCTCCTTGGAGGTTGAGCCGTCGCTGCCAACTACCAATGTTGCAACGACGCTCACACCGATAAGTATTACTTACAGCCCTGAATTCTTGTCAGTGACGCTCTGTACATTTGAGAACATGATCATTGATTGCTCAACATGCACCATGGCCGCTATCGCATGTAATACATGTGTGGTCTCCTTCTTCCTTGATAACACCTCACAGATCAGCGATGAAACCGTTGATGCACTCTCTGTGTTGGCTGAGAGTGGATTAACACCTCCACTTCAATTTAACGCTCGCGGAGCGTGAGACGGGGCAAATTCACAGCCGAATTAGCCTCATTGAGGTTGAGCGGCGGGTATAGGCGCGGTTAGCCTTGCCCTTATGTCATTGTGGATGCGCATCCTTACCGCTGCTGCGGTAGTTGCCGGGGTTTTAGCTCCCGTTGCAGCCTCTGGTGCACAGACCTTGGCGCAGGTTCAAGCCAAGATTCGCCAATTAGAAGAGGATGCAACCGCCGCCGCTGAAGGTGCTCAAGAGGCGAAGGTGAAGTTAGCCGCTCTGACTAAGACCCTCAATGGAATTAAAGCCAAGGCTGAGATTCAAGGACAAACAGTTTCCTCTCTGAAAAACTCATTAGGCAGCATCGCCGTTGAGCAGTACAAAACTGGAGGCTTCGGTCAGAGCTTTGAACTTCTCTTTTCTAGCGACCCATCCTTATATCTCTCCTCTGCAGGAGCACTCGATGCGATCACTCGACGTAAATCTGCCCAACTTCGAAAGTTTGAAACGGCGCAGCAGCGACTCAATGCAACAACTCTTACCGTCAATGACAAGATGGCGTTAGTAGCGGCTACACAAAAGAAGTTAACTGCACAATCTGCACTAGCTCAGAAAAAACTAGCTGAAGCGGAAAAACTCTTATCAAAGTTAACCAAGGCAGAGCGTGAACGTTTAGCCAGATTAGCTGAAGAAGAGGAAAATGCTGATCAAGCATCTTCTTTAAAGGCTGCGCAAAGTGCAAGTGGAGTATCAGGTCGTGCCGGAACAGCGTTGAAGTATGCGCTCAAGCAGATCGGAGATCGTTATGTATTCGGCGCAGCTGGAATGGTTACTTGGGATTGCTCAGGTTTAACGATGCGCGCCTTTCAATCGGCAGGAGTCTCCTTGCCTCATTCATCGGCTGCACAATCTCGACTTGGTAAAAAAGTTTCTCTGAATGCATTAAAACCCGGAGATCTATTGTTCTTTGGTCGCCCCGTATCCCACGTTGGAATTTACTTAGGCGGCGGAAAGATGGTTCACGCTCCGCGATCTGGATCACGTGTAAAGGTTGCACCAAGTGGTTCATTGGGAAGAAAGCCGTTGGTTGGAGCTCGTCGTTTCTAATCCAGTTCTCTTTGTAACTAATGACTTTGGTCCACGCGCCGGTGGAATTGAAACCTTTGTTATTGGGTTAATCGAACGTAGGCCCTTCGGTTCAACAATTGTGTACACATCATCACAAGAGGGCTCAGCTGATTACGATGCTCAATGGTTGCGCAAATACGGAGTTGTTGTCATACGTGATCGCGCAAAGATTTTACTTCCAACACCGCGAGTTGCCTTCAACCTTGCTCGAATCATTAAGGAGAGAGATATCAAGGTTGCAGCCTTTGGTGCAGCAGCTCCTTTAGCCTTGTTGTCAGCTTCTATGAAGCGTGCTGGGGTCACAAAAACCGTAGCCCTTACCCATGGACATGAGGTGTGGTGGGCGAAGGTGCTTCCATTTACGTGGGCGATCCGGCGCATAGGTTCCACCGTTGACACCCTTACATACTTAGGTGAGTTCACTCAACATGCGATTTCACAATCTTTGAGCGCTTCGGCAGGTAAAGCGATGGTAAAAATCGCACCAGGTATCGATGTCGATCACTTTGCCCCCGTTGATTCAGCTGCGTTGAGGAAAGAACTTTCCATCGAAGACAAAAAGGTGATTGTTTCTGTTGGACGGTTAGTTCATCGAAAAGGCCAGGATCATTTAATAGAAGCAATGCCTGAGATTTTAAAGAGCGTTCCTGATGCCCATTTATTAATGGTTGGCAAAGGACCGTACTTGGAACATCTTGCCAAATTAGTTGCGATCAATAAGTTAGAAAACCATGTCTCCTTTATTGGCAGAATTCAGTATGAAGATCTACCAAAGTTCATCTGTGCAGGCGATGTTTTTGCAATGCCATCACGTTCGCGTCTTGCAGGTCTTGAGGTTGAAGGATTGGGAATTGTGTACTTAGAGGCAAGCAGTTGCGGCTTACCTGTAATTGCTGGTTCTTCTGGGGGAGCACCGGATGCGGTTATCGATGGCGTAACGGGATTTGTTGTTGATGGCACAGACAATGAGCAGATTGCCAAGGCTGCAATTGAACTACTTAATGATCCAGAAAAGGCACAGCAAATGGGTACCGCTGGACGCCAATGGATCATTGACAACTGGCGCTGGGAAATCTGGTCAGCTCGATTTAATGAACTGTTAAGGCAATAATCCTTTTTCTCTAGCTACCTTTATCGCCATAGTTCTATTGGTGGATTCAAGCTTTCTTAAAATCGAAGAGATATGAGTTTTTACCGTTGAAACACTTATGTACAAGGTTGATGAAATCTCTAAGTTGCTGGCTCCTCTTGCCAGTAAGTACAGCAGGTCAATTTCGCGTGGAGTCAGCTCTACCAAACTCATCTCTGCAGTGGTTAGCGAGCTGGTAAAAGAACCAGGATTAGCTACTGCAAAATTAAGGGTCGAGACAATCTCATCTATGGGTCGACTCTTTGAAATATATGCATTTGCTCCAGCACTTCGTGCAAGGTGGGCAAACAAGGATGGCTCATTAAGGGAAAGGACAATGATCGCTACAGTGGCGCTGATCTTCCTGATCCACTGAACTAACTCCAACCCCGATCCATCGGGCAGATTAATGTCAACGATCATCGCTTCAGGATTAAATGCAGCAACTTTGGAGCGAGACTCTTTAATGGTTGACGCTGTTTCGATGGATGAGTACCCATGTGTCTTCAGTGAGGTAACAAGACCCTGTCGAACAACATCATGATCATCTACTACCAATAGTCGGGTCATCACCTATCCAATGGGATCGTTACTCCAATCTTGGTGCCTTGTGAATTGGAATCAATACTGATTTCCCCATTGAGTTTTTCGATTCGCTCTTGTATGCCACGCAACCCAAAGGATCCTTCCTTAGGGCCTGCTCCGCCGCTTCCATTATCCTGAATCACTATCTGCACCTTGCTGGCACCTGAGTGTTTTTCAATATTGCGCAGTAGCTCCTGAACAATTCGAAGGGTCTCATGCATCGTATCTACACCTGCACCGTTGCTTTCTATCGGTTGCGCATCTCTTAGCTGATGCATCTCTGCTCGCACCTTTTCAATCGATGCAGTAGTTGCAAAACGAATCTGGCGAAGTGAGTTTTTTAGATCGGGATCATGACAATCAGAAATAGCCTGATCAATGGAAAAGCCCAGGACCACTAGGTCCTGGGCAATCCCATCATGTAACTCTTGTGCGAGGGTTACTCGCTCATTGTTCATTTTGTAAACAATGCTTCAATTTCTTTAGCGAACTCCTTCGCAACCACATGTCGCTTAACTGACAACTTCGCAGTCAAGTGTCCACCAGCGATTGTGAAATCATTTGGCAGTAGGGTGAATTTACGAATTGATTCAGCCTTACTTACCGCCTTATTCGCATCATCAACAGCGGTTTGAACTACAGCAATCAGATCGGGATCGTTAACTAGATCAGCCATCGATGCGCCATCCTTCTTGTTGTTTGCAACCCACGCTTTAAGAGCATCTGGGTCAAGGGTCACAAGCGCTGCGATAAATGGTTGATTGTCACCGACCACCATGCACTGGCTGACTAGTGGGTGAGCACGAAGTCGATCTTCTAGAACAGCTGGTGCAACATTCTTTCCACCTGCAGTAACGATCAGTTCCTTCTTACGTCCGACGATGTACAAGAAACCTTCATCATCTAACTTTCCAAGATCGCCAGATTTAAACCAGCGCTCTGAATCAAAGACCTCATCATTTGCCGCCTGATTTTGCCAATACCCTTCCATGACGATCGGACCGCGAAGTAGAACTTCGCCATCTTCTGCAATCTTGACCGATGTTCCTGGAATTGGTCGACCCACTGAACCAACACGGTGTGCACCAATGAGGTTCAGAGTTGCACCAGCGGTAGTTTCAGTTAATCCATACCCTTCAAGAACTGTAACTCCTGCACCACGATAGAAGTGGCCTAGACGAACACCTAGAGGTGCTCCACCTGAAATCGCAGCCTCAACATTTCCGCCCATACCAGCGCGGATCTTGCTGTAAACCAACTTGTCGAAGAGGCCATGCTTGAGTTTAAGAATCGGAGACATTCCCTTTTTATCAAGGGCTTCTGAATACGCGATAGCAACCTCTGCAGCCTTACGGAAGATCTTTCCCTTTCCTGCAGCTTCTGCGCGAGCTTCAGCTCCGTTGTAAATCTTTTCAAAGATACGAGGAACTGCCAACACAAATGTTGGCTTAAATGATGCAAGATCCATCGGCAAGCGGCCAACAGGATCGCTGCAGTGCGCCATATGCAAACCAGCAGAGATAGAACCGATTTGAACCATGCGACCAAAGACGTGAGCCACAGGTAGGAACAACAAGGTTGATCCACCCGGCTTAAGGAACAACTCACTTGCACCTTGCACAACATTTCCGCACTCAGATAAGAAGTTGCTGTGTGTGAGTTGAACACCCTTTGGCTTACCGGTTGTTCCTGATGTGTAAATAAGAGTTGCAAGTGAAGCAGGGGTTAATGCGTTACGTCGGCGATCAATCTCATCATCACCAATGTGCTTTCCTGCCTCACGCAAAACTGTCAAAACATCATCTGTCATAGTCCACATGTGACGTGTATGCGCTGGTTGGACAGTCTTGACAAGATCAGCTAAAGCTGGAGTTTCAACAATAATTGCAACTGAGTGTGAATCATTGAGGATCCAGTCGATCTGCTCTGCAGATGATGTGTCATAAATTGGAACAACAACCGCACCTGCAAACCAGGTTGCAAAATCTAAAATCGTCCACTCGTATCGGGTGCGGGCCATGATCGCTACGCGATCACCAATCTGAACTCCTGATGCGATTAAACCCTTCGCAGTTGCGCGGACCTCTTCTTCAACTTCGCGTGCTGTTACAGGTTGCCATCCCTCGCCCAATGGACGAGACATAGTGATGCGCTCTGGTTCAAACCAGGCGCGTTCAGCGATCAGATTTGTGAGATTCCCGGCGGTTGCAGCGGGAACTAGTGGAGGGATTGAGATTTCATTCATGAGCGAACGCTAGCGCGGGGGCGGACAAAAGGGGAAGAGGGTAGCCTTGCGCCATGGCCAACTTCAGCAAATCGGTAATCACAATTGAGGCACCAATCGAGCAGGTTCAGAAGACTCTCTTTGAGTTGGATAAGTACCCCGAGTGGTCCACCCAAATCAAAAGCTCAGAAGCACTAGTCCGTGATGATCAAGGTCGCGTCACCAAAGTAAAGATGAGCATCGATGCAGGGATGATGAAGGACCGTCTCACCCTGGATTACGACTGGAGCCAAGCTCCCAGCAAGCTTTCATTTTCTCTTGAGGATGCGGATCTGCTAACAGGCATGGATGGCATCTACACAATTACAAGTGTTGATGAGGACACAACTGAAGTTACATATGAACTTGAAGTTTCTCTATCAATGCCAATTCCAGCGATGATGCGTCAAAAAGCAGAGAAGGCAACGATTGATGCCGCGCTGGCTCAACTGAAGTCCCATCTAGAGGCGTAACTTCCGCATGGGTAACACAATCGGAATTGATGTTGGAGGCACCAAGGTTCTTGGTGGTGTTGTTGATGAGAATGGAAAAATTCTTGCAACTGCACGTAAAGAAACTCCACGTCAAGGTGGTGCCGAGTTAACTCGCACAATTGCCGAAACAGCAAAAGAGTTAATGGAAAAGTTTGATGTTACCTCTGTTGGCGTATCAGCGGCAGGATTTGTTTCCTCTGATCGAAAGACAATGCTTGCAACTCCCAACATTGCCGATTGGAATGGGGTTGACCTCGATTCAGAGTTAACCGCTCTGATTGGCTTGCCGGTAGTTATAGAAAATGATGCCAACGCTGCAGCGTGGGGCGAAGCAAAGTTTGGTGCAGGACGAAATCAAAACCACATGATGATGCTTACCGTGGGAACCGGTATTGGTGGTGGAATTGTTGTCAACGGATCTTTGTACCGCGGTGCATATGGAATTGCAGCTGAGTTTGGCCATCTGCGTGTTGTTCCTGATGGCCATTTGTGCGGCTGTGGAGCTCGTGGATGTTTTGAACAATATGCATCTGGAAATGCTCTTTTGCGTCATGCTCGCGAAGCGATTAATGCAAGCCCTGAAATTGCTCGAAACCTGTTATCGCGTGGTGATGGCACCGTTGCAGGGCTTACCGGTCAAGCGATCACAGATGCCGCACGTGAAGGTGATCCCGTTGCACTTGCAGCATTCAACACAACGGGTCAATGGCTAGGTGCAGGAATTGCATCATTATCAGTGCTGCTAGATCCCGCATGTGTAGTCATTGGCGGGGGAGTAATTGATGCCGGTGAGATTTTATTGAAGCCAACCCGTGAAGCACTTGAACGCACAATGCCTTTTGCTGGAAAGCATCCATACCCTGAACTTATTGCTGCACAGTTGGGCAATGAGGCAGGTTTAGTTGGCGTTGCAGATTTAGCTCGCGCCTAATCTTCAAAGGGATATTTCAAACCAATCTGGCTGCGGACCGTATCCATACTTTTCATAATATCTACAGTGTCTTTCCAGCTCAGAATCTTTGATTCAACTTCACCCGATTGAACAATTCGTTTAAAGGCGTCAGCTTGTTCGCGCAAACCATGTCCGGCGTAAGCGTTTGGGTACTCAGTGACAGTTCCATCATTAAGAATCACACGCATACTTGCTGGGTTATAGAAGGTGCGATCGATCTCTAACCAACCATCTAGACCAGCAACAACTGCGCGACAAGGAGTTTGCTCAATCATTGTTGTGGTTAAAACCGCTTGCGCACCATTGTCATAGCTAAAGATCATCGAAGTCTGCGCATCGACACCTCGATCAGTCATTACCGCTTTTGAAGTAATTGATGTCGGGTTTCCTAAAATCATATGGGCAAAGGAAATCGGATAAATTCCTAGATCCAATAGTGCGCCACCTGCTAATTGCGGATCAACTAAACGTGCAATTCCTTGATCTGCAAGACGTTGACCATGATCTGCATGAATCGAAAGAATTGGTCCTAAAACTCCGCTAGCAATAATCTCGCGCACCTTTGCATAATGTGGCAAGAACCGAGCCCACATCGCTTCCATGAGCGCTACCTTATTTTTTGCCGCAGCATCCACCATCGCTTGGGCCTGCTTGGCATTTACCGCAAATGGTTTTTCACACAAGACCGGCTTACCAGCGTTAAGCGCCAAGATCACATTGTCATGGTGTGCCGGATGAGGAGTTGCAACATAAATTGCATCAATACCTGAATCTGCAACTAGTTCTTCATAACTTCCATAGGCGGTGCCACCAAAGGTGTTAGCAAAGCTTTGTGCATTGGTAAGTGATCGCGATCCAACCGCACCGATTGTGTGCCCCTCAAAAAAGGTTAAATCCTTTGCAAAGGCTTGCGCGATTCCACCCGGTCCTAAAATTCCCCAGGAAAAGTTACTCATAGCGCAGCCCCATCATCATCCCGATCATTGCGATGTAACCATCGCTTAATTGAATTGCGAGCAGAGTCAATAAATCCTCGTGGTGTTTGTCGCTCTGGGTTGGGTTGTACAAAGCCCTCGCGATCGATTCGATCTAAATCATCCAGGTATGTCGAAGGCGTTGATTGATCCAGGTTCAATCCTGAGACGATCGACTCAAACTCTGAGCGGATCAACTCCTCTTCATCGAAGCCATCTGACTCTTTTTTCTCATTACTCACCCTCAGATAGTGTCATAGTCGTCAATAGCCACTAAATTAGCCTCGTGTTGAGCAACCTGCCCTACGGAACCTTGCGAGCATTCCTGACCCCAATTTTGATGCTCGCCTTCCGTCCTAAGGTTCGAGGCTTACGTCATGTCCCATCAAAAGGTCCAGTGATCATTGCATCCAATCACCTATCATTTAGTGATTCGATCTTTATGCCCTTGGTTGTTCCCCGCAAAGTTACCTTCCTTGCAAAGAGTGAGTACTTCACATCTCCTGGCCCAAAGGGTTTGCTCAAGAAGTTAACCTTCATCGCCTTAGGTCAGGTTCCAGTTGATCGCTCAGGTGGTCGTCGCAGCGAAGCTGCTCTCATTACTGGACTAAAGGTTCTTGCAGATGGTGATTGCATTGGAATTTATCCGGAAGGAACACGCTCTCCTGATGGCAGGTTGTACAAAGGCCGCACAGGTATTGCTCGTTTAGCTATCGAATCTGGTGCACCAGTTGTTCCTGTTGCGATGTTTAACACCGACAAGATTCAACCAACGGGAAAAGTCATTCCCAATGTGAAACGTGTAGGAATGCACTTTGGTCAACCGATGTATTTTGATGGAGATTCAACTGATCTTCAGCACCTTCGAGATGTGACAGATCAGATCATGAATGCGATTCATGCAATGTCAGGTCAGGAGTACATCGATATCTACGCGCCAAAGAAAGCAAAGCTGGGCGAGATACAGGAAGAGGATTAATCCAAGGCATTACGTGCGGTTAAGTAGGTGCATGTTTGGCACTCACTTCCCGCATCAGGTAGCTCTCCCTCTAGAACATCGATGAACTCACCGATAACCTTTAAAAAGTTTGCTTGATCTCTTTCAACTGGAACATACTTTTGCATTACTCCAAAGCCATACTCATCAGCGTTGCTACCGATCGCTGTAGTTGGTCGCCACACCAATAAACCCATCGATGCTACCGATTGAGCCTTACCTGCTGCAGGATTTTCTAAAGCATAGGCATAGGCCTCAAGTTGAGGGGAGTAGAACTGGCCGCTATCTCGTTGACTATCAGAGACTTTGCAATCAATTAAACCGATTGTTCCATCCTCATTTGTTGAGACAAGATCGTACTTTCCGAGAATTCTCCAACGGCTTTCTACGCCATTAACAACAAGGGGCTTGCTCTTTACCCACTCGCCCCACTTAGTGACCTTGCCTGCGCGAAGTGATGGATCAATTGTTGGCATATCTGCACCTTGAAAATGCTCCTCTTGCAGCGCAGCCATTGTTCCAACAAGTGGAAAGGCTCCGGGCATCGTTACCTTGAACCAGTACTTAATCCACAAACATCTTTTGCAGGTCGATAAACCAAAGGTCAGATCTGATGGAGAGATATTTTCGCGGGCAGGCTTGGCAGGTTTAATCATGTGCTTATTGTGTACTTAGGCACTGACAATTGCAGAAATCAAAACCGATATTCCCAAAATAATCATGATGGTTCCACCGGTTGCGCGTAATCGCTCTAACCGTTTGGCATCTGTTGCCAGCCAATTGCGTGCTGTCCCAGCCAACATTCCCCACGAGCCATCTGAAACAAAGGCAAGAATTGCAAAGATTGCACCCAGCAAAATTAATTGAGCTGTCACGCTGCCTCGTTCACGATCAATAAATTGAGGCAGAACTGCGGCAAAGAAAACCACACCCTTGGGATTAAGCGCACCTACCCAAAAGCCATCGCGAATAGAGCGACGAAATGATGGTGCGATCTCACCTTGGTTGGTCATATCAGCGGCATGTGCGCTTCGTTTTCTAATTGCATCAATGCCGAGGTATACCAAGTACAAGCCGCCACCCCATTGCACAGCGATATAGGCAAGCTCTGATCGTTGCAGGATCGGGCCAAGACCTAAGGCGACAAAGACAGAAAGGGAGAAGGCTCCCGTGACATTTCCTGCCACTGTGAAGACAGCGGTAGCTCGACCCCACGCGATGGCGCGGGCGATGACAAAGAGCACGCTCGGGCCAGGGGCAAGGATGATCACCATGGCGGCGATGAGGTACTCAGGCAGGCGTGAGGGAATGACCACAACGGCAGTTTACGGGCGTGTTCAGGTTGCGTGAACCGCCTATATCCCCCTAGATTACGGCTCGATATATCGAATAGATACATTCCACGGAGCAACACTTCGCTGAGATACAGACAGGCACAAGGAGGAGGATCAGATGCGTTCACGGTCAGAGTCCCTCGAATTCGCACTCCTTGGTTTGCTCTCTCAAGCCCCATTACATGGGTATGAGCTTCGCAAGCGCATAGGAACCATCTTCGGTCCATTCCGCGCTCTTTCATTTTCCGTTCTGTACCCACAACTTCGTCGCATGATGGAGGCGGGGCTTATTGAAGAGTCTGTTGCAGAGTCAACATCTCGCAGATCTCGCATCGTGTATGCGATTACAGATAAAGGCGCTCGCCGCTTTGAAGATTTAACTGAATCAGTAACACCTGAAACATGGGAGGACGAGGGCTTTGAGATTCGTTTCGCCTTCTTCTCACCGACATCAGCTAAGAACCGAGTAAGAATTCTTGAGGGACGCCATCGTCGCCTTAAGGAGAAAGCCGAAATCCTTCGTGGTGAACTCGAGAAGTCACCCGTTGGTATCGACAAATATCTGGAGGAGTGGCGACGTCATTCACTGGAGACAGCTGATCGAGAGATCGCTTGGCTGGAAGACATGATCAAAACCGAGAGGAAATAGAGTGAATATCACAACCGGTAAAGGCGACATCCGTGTTGCAATCGTTGGCGTTGGAAACTGCGCTAACTCATTAGTTCAGGGCGTTGAGTACTACAAAAACGCTGCCGTTGATCAAGAGATCCCAGGTCTTATGCACGCTGTTGTTGGGGGATACCACATCTCTAGCATCAAGTTTGTTGCAGCCTTTGATGTGGATGCGAAGAAGGTTGGACTCGATCTTGCAGATGCAATCTGGGCAAGCGAGAACAACACAATTAAATTTAGTGATGTCCCAAAGACTGGTGTTCCAGTTCTTCGTGGCGTTACAAATGATGGTCTCGGTAAGTATTACCGCGAGACAATCAAGGAGTCAGATGCACCAGCTGTAGATGTAGTTCAGGTCCTTAAAGATGAGCAGATCGATGTTTTGATTTGCTACCTTCCAGTGGGCTCTGAAGTGGCTGCAAAGTACTACGCACAGTGTGCAATTGATGCGGGTTGTGCATTTGTAAATGCTCTTCCAGTATTCATCGCTTCAGATCCTGTTTGGGAGAAGAAGTTTGCAGATGCTGGACTTCCAATCGTTGGAGATGACATTAAGAGCCAGGTTGGTGCGACTATCACTCACCGCATCATGGCTAAGTTGTTTCAAGATCGCGGAGTTCACCTAGACCGCACCTACCAGCTCAATGTTGGTGGAAACATGGACTTCAAGAACATGCTCGAGCGTGATCGTCTTGAATCAAAGAAAATCTCTAAGACAAACTCTGTAACTTCACAGTTGCACCATGATCTTGGTGAGAAGAATGTTCACATCGGACCTTCTGATTACATTCCATGGCTAGATGATCGCAAGTGGGCCTACGTTCGCCTCGAAGGCCGCGCATTTGGCGATGTTCCTCTCAACCTTGAATACAAGTTGGAAGTATGGGATTCACCAAACTCGGCTGGTGTGATCATCGATGCGCTTCGTTGCGCAAAGATCGGTCTCGATCGCAAGATCGGTGGAGCGTTGCTCTCACCATCTAGCTACTTTATGAAGACTCCTCCAACTCAGTACACAGATGAGGCAGCTCATACAAAGACAGAGGACTTCATTTCAGGAAAGCTAGATCGCTAAGTATCCAGAAAAACTGTAAAGGAAAGCGCCCCTGGGATAAACCCAGGGGCGCTTTTTTAACCCCTCACGGAGAGTTGAGGGTTAAATCGTCGCATCCTCAGGAGTGCGACGAATATGCGCCAACCCAGCGATCGCTAGAACTAGAAAAACCAAACCACCCAGAAGTGAAGCAAGTGCTGCATATCCAGCGATCACTCCAAACATTCCAAATGCATAGGCTTCCAGAAGCATTCCGCGGAGAGTGTTTCCCATAAAAAGTGTCTGACGAAGCTCTTCGAGTTTTGCTACTCGATCAACATCTTGGCTTCCGCCTCGCACCGCCGCCATGTATTCAGCTGAAACCTCTGAATATGTAGCGGGCTTTCCCATTACCGCAGACGCTGATGCATTCATATGTTCCAGAATGTAAAGATCGGAGTAATCCTTGGCCATCTCTCCAGTTGTAACCTGCATCCCAGCCCATTTTAAAAGTTGATCTTTGGTGTTGGCAGGTAATCCTGCCTCAATAGGGAATGCAATATTCTGATTTTCTAATTGGCTCTGCACGTTGTCATTGGCAAATCCCGCACCGAAGTTCAGTAATCCAGCAAAGATGAATAGCAGCACTGCTAATCCCAGGCCGACAAATGAGACTAACTTGTCAAAGGTTCTACGTTTCATAATTTTCTCTCTCCCTCTTAGGTGCTGAAATAGAAAATCAACACAAGGTATGTGTACTCCGAGTCGAAGAAGCGGTTATTAAAAAGTGCGAGGGACAGCACTCTGCACACCATCTATGAGGGTTCGCTCTCAAAAGGTGTGAGTAAAGAGAGTATGAATTACTGCGAATTAATCTTCTTATTCGATGTGACGGTTGCACATAGATTTGCCGTCAGGGCCAACCTCAAAGTGCGAACATGGAACATTCAACTTATCGAAAGCTGAATCTCCGTAATGTGTTCGGTATGCCAGAGCTAGTAGAACTCTTAGATTTGTTTCACCATCAGATTTGATCCCAAAAACTTGTGCGCTTCGGCTAACGGTATTTTCGATAACCTTTTCGCTGTGGGATGTTTGAGATGCGATGGCAGCGTTGGATTTGCCCTCGCAAACCAGCTCTAGAACTAATTGTTCAAAAGGGGTCAACTCTCTTGTTGAAATTGTGATGTCACGTGCCATGGTCTTTCCGCCTCTCCGCGTGTTCCTATTCTGCACTTCTTTTTTTCCAAGGTCACCCCATAAGATGCGCAAATGAGCGAAATCTTGAGTAACGTAGAAAATAGAGTGCTAACCCTCACATTCAATCGCCCCGAAAAAATGAACGCCCTTACCCGTTCCATGTACTCAGGATTGGCTAAGGGTCTCAATGATGCTGCGGGGGATTTTGGTATTAGAGCGGTTGTGTTAACCGCATCGGGGGATCACTTCACCGCCGGTAACGACATCGTGGATTTCATGAACAACCCTCCTACATCTGATGATTCAGAGGTGGCTCAGTTTTTAGCTGCACTTTTGAACTTTCCTAAACCGCTTATCGCTGCGGTCAAAGGAAATGCAGTTGGTGTTGGAACAACAATGTTGCTGCACTGCGATGTTGTTATCGCAGGACCAACGGCGAATTTTTCAATGCCATTTGCATCCCTTGGTTTGGTACCCGAAGCCGGTTCTAGCTACTTGTTCCCGCAATTAGTCGGTTACCAAAGAGCGGCCAGAATTTTCATGACCGGTGAAAGCTTTGATACTGATTCTGCAATTGAAATGGGATTGGTTACCGCAAATGATCCTGATCCATTGGCACACGCACTCAGAGTCGCCGAACACATCGCAGAACAACCGCCACAAGCAATTATCAATACAAAGGCGCTTCTTAAGGCTCGTAACCATGACTCTGTTGCAGCTGTTATGAAGGCGGAGTTTGAAATCTTTGCAATGGCTTTGCAATCCGAAGAGGCTATGGAAGCCTTCATGAAATTCATGTCTAAGAAGGGTAAGTAAATGTCACTAGCCGGAAAGAGAATTTTTATTACAGGCGGTTCCCGTGGAATCGGTTTAGCGATTGCACTTCGCGCAGCACGAGATGGTGCATCCATTGCTATTGCTGCAAAGACATCCGATCCCAACCCTAAACTCCCCGGCACGATTCACACCGCTGCTGCTGAAATTGAGGCGGCAGGTGGCAAGGCGCTAGCTATTCAATGTGATTTGCGCGATGAGGCTCAGATCGAAGCTGCTGTGGCTCAAGCCGCTGAGGCTTTTGGTGGCATCGACATCCTTATCAATAATGCAAGTGCGATTAATTTAACCCGCACAGATCAGACACCAGCGAAGCGTTTTGACCTTATGTTTGATGTCAATGTGCGAGGTACCTTCTTAACTTCGCAAGCAGCGTTGCCTCATCTGCGTAAATCAGCTGCAGAAGGTCGCAATCCACATATTCTTAACCTTTCTCCACCTCTATCTATGAAGCCGGTTTGGTTTAAAAACCATGTTGCTTACACAATGGCTAAGTACGGAATGAGTATGTGTGTTCTAGGCATGGCTGAAGAGTTCAAGCGTGATGGAATCGGAGTTAATGCTCTGTGGCCACGTACTGTGATTGATACCGCTGCACTTCAGATGATTCCGGGAATTGACGCACTAGCCGGCCGTACTCCAGAGATCTTGGCAGACGCTGCATACATCATCTTTAATCGTGATGCGAAAGAATGCAGTGGCAATTTCTTTGTCGATGATCTCTTGCTTGCAAGCGAGGGTATTAACGATCTCGAAAAGTACTCAGTGACGCCAGGAACCAAGGATTTCTTACTCGACTTCTTTCTAGATTAAGATCTCCAGTATGCGTAAATTCATAAGTGTCCTGTTTCTTGTTTTTCTAGCAATTGCTACAACACCGCAAGCATCAGCACATGTCGAGATTGTGAATTCATATCCTGAGCAGTATTCAAATGTGAACCCGATCCCAACAGAGGTGTGGATTGAGTTCAGCGGCAATTTGCAGACCCTGGAGGGGCAAGCGGTTAATTCGGTAGAAGTCATCGATTCAACGGGAATTGCTGTCAATTATGAAGATGCGGTCATCAGTGGTGGCCGGATTACAACCAAAATATCGGGACAGAGCGCACCAGGTGCTTTCACAGTTAAGTACCGAGTTGTTGGCGATGATGGACATGTTATTGAGGGTGATTACACCTTCAACGCTTCTCCAGATTACGCCGCTGGGCAGTCTCCAATGCCGGTAAGTAGCGCAAAGGAAGAGAGTTCTATACCAGCCGGCGGAATATTGCTCGGTGCTCTTTTGATCATTTTCTTTGGTGGCATTTATATGAGAGCAAAAAAGCGGAGTACATAAAATGGCTGCTTTTGATGTAGAGATCAACGGCCCCAATGTAATTACAGAGTCTGAACGATCAGGTAAGGCCCGGTCATTGTTCTGGCCTTGGGCTGGTGCAAATGTTTCATTGCTGGCACTTTCCTATGGGGCCTTTTTTCTTGGCTTTGGAATCTCATTTAGACAGGCAACAATTGCAGCCTTTATTGGAACAATCGGATCTTTTCTGTTGGTGGGCATTAGCTCACTTGCCGGGAAGAGATCTAATGCGCCAACAATGGTGTTATCTCGCGCTTCATTTGGAGTGAAAGGAAGCATTCTCCCAGGAGCTCTTTCCTATCTGATTTTCGTAGGTTGGGAAACGGTTTTAGTTTCATTAGCGACCCTTGCAACCGGAACTGTTTTCTCTCGAATTGGGGGAGTCGATAACAATCTGGCTTTGATTCTGGGTTTCATGGTGGCGGTTTCTCTGACAGTTGTTGGCGGCGTTTTAGGTTTCCGAGTAATTATGAAACTGCAAAAACTTCTAACAATCATGACAATTGTGATGACCTTGGTTTATATCGCATTGACGATAGAGAACATTAATTGGAGTGTCATCAACGCTATTCCAGATGGTTCTCTTCAGAGTTTCATCGGCGCAGTAATTTTCGGAGTTACTGGCATTGGGCTGGGATGGGTTAACGCTGCAGCGGATTATTCTCGTTATCTTCCGCGCACTGTGTCGAGCAAGGCGGTAGTCGGTTGGACCGTTTTGGGCGCATCCATTGTTCCTATCGTCTTGGTCATCTACGGGGCTGCATTATCCGGAAGTAGTAAAGATCTCAGTGAAGCAATCGCGATGGATCCGATAGGTGCTTTAACGACTCTGTTGCCAACCTGGTACCTCATTCCCTTCGCGCTAGTTGCAATATTGGGCTTAGTGGGCGGTGCAATTTTAGATCTGTACTCATCTGGCCTGGCGCTAGTTTCGATCGGTGTTCCAATCAAACGCCACCAAGCTGCGATTATCGATTCGATCATTATGCTTGCCGGCACTATTTACATCGTGTGGGTTGCAGATAATTTCTTTTATCCCTTCCAAGGTTTCTTAATTACCCTTGGAGTGCCAGTTGCTGTGTGGTCCGCAATATTTGTTGCTGATGTTGTGATGCGCAAGAATGCTTATTCAGAAAAGGATCTCTTTGATTCCAATGGTTTATACAGATCTGTTAATAAGGGTTCGATCACTTTGATGGGTGTTGGATCGATTATTGGTTGGGGTTTTGTGACAAACACCTTTGCGCCATGGCTGGAATGGCAAGGGTATCTATTGCGTTTCATCGGTGGAAAAGATGGAGCGTGGGCGTACTCCAATATTGGCGTTATCTTCGCCTTGTTGATCGGCTTTTTTGGCCACATCATTTTGTCAGCTCGAAAAATACGAGCGCAGGAGAGTGAGCTCAGTTAGAGTACGAACATGAGCCGTCGGATATCTCCACTTCGCGATTTTCTCAATCGTGAATCAACCAGCGGCCTATTGATCGTTGCAGCCTCTGCATTAGGTTTATTGATTGCTAACTCACCATTTTCTGATTATTACTTCTCGACCTTGGATTTGCATCTTGCTGTGGGTGCTGATTGGTATCTGATTGATTTATCAATACTGAAACTCATTAATTACTTATTGATGAGTATTTTCTTCTTTGTCGTCGGCCTTGAGATTAAACGTGAATTAACGACGGGACACCTTGCCTCCATCAAAAAGGCGATGTTGCCCTTTGTCGCCGCCTTGGGCGGCATGGCTGTTCCAGCCCTGATCTATTTATCAATTGCTGGTGGGGTAGCTCCGGGCGGATGGGGAGTGCCGGTTGCAACCGATATCGCCTTGGCGGTTGGTTTGTTAACCATGATTGGTCCTTCAGTCGCTGCCTCGTTACGTTCCTTTTTATTAGCTCTGGCTGTTATTGATGACATCGGTGCGATTTTGATCATCGCATTTGTGTATTCAACGGGAATCAAATTTTCTTGGCTCGCTGCGGGATTCATCTGTATCGCATTGATTGCCGCTTTGAAAATGGTTGGGGTTGAATCGACTCTTGTTTACTCTGTGTTTGCATTCACCTTGTGGTTTACCTTCTATAAAACCGGCATACATCCAACTTTGGCTGGCGTGATTCTTGGATTGATGACCCCGAACATCATTCGGCGCAGAACCAAGATTGAAGACGTAGAAGATGGTTCTGTGTCTGTCATTGAATGGTTGGAGCATAAGTTTCACCCAGTGAGCACCTTTGTGGTTGTTCCATTGTTTGCTTTTGCAAATACTGGAGTAGTCATCACAGCTGATTCCATTCAGGGGGCATGGCAATCGGCGGTTGCGTGGGGAATCTTCTTTGGTTTAGTGGTCGGAAAACCACTGGGTGTTCTACTTGCTTCATTTGCGGCCAAGAAAGCCAAGATTGCCGAGCTGCCAGAGGATGTTAATGCGCCATCACTTTTGGCAACAGGCAGCGCTGCCGGAATTGGTTTCACAGTTGCGATCTTCATTGCAAACCTGGCATTTACCGATCCCCAAATGCAGGACATCGCTGTTTTGGCGGTAATTGTTGCTTCAGTTGTGAGCGCGTTGATTTCAATCGCGTTATTCAAAGTTCTAACTAAAAGATAAAAACAAAACCCGCCTTTTAAGGGGCGGGCTTTGTCCTAACGGAATTGTTGAATTACATAAGGCTTAGATGTCGTAATACAGTTCGAACTCAGCTGGGTGCGGACGTAGTCGAACATAGTCGACCTCTTCCTTACGCTTGAATGCGATCCATGTATCAATAAGATCCTTCGCAAATACTCCACCACGTGTAAGGAAGTCGTGATCCTTCTCGAGGTTGTTGAGTACTTGATCCAATGAACCAGGAACCTGAGGAATTGAAGCAGCCTCTTCGCCTTCTAGTTCGTAGAGATCCTTATCAACTGGGGCAGGTGGTTCGATCTTGTTTGTGATTCCATCAAGACCGGCCATCAACATCGCTGCAAATGCTAGGTATGGGTTTGATGATGGATCTGGGCAACGGAATTCGATGCGCTTTGCCTTTGGATTGGATCCGGTAATTGGGATACGGATACAAGCAGAGCGGTTACGAGCTGAGTAAACAAGGTTTACAGGTGCTTCGTATCCTGGAACTAAGCGACGGTATGAGTTCACTGTTGGGTTAGTGAAAGCAAGTAGTGATGGTGCGTGCTTCAAAAGACCACCGATGTACCAACGTGCCATATCTGAAAGATCGCCATATGTGCCTGCTTCGAAGAACAGTGGCTTTCCATCTTTCCATAGTGATTGGTGAACGTGCATACCTGAGCCGTTATCTCCGAAGAGTGGCTTCGGCATAAATGTTGCGGTCTTTCCACCTTGCCATGCGGTGTTACGGATGACGTACTTAAACTTCATTACATCATCACCTGCAGAAAGAATGTCTGTAAAGCGGTAGTTGATCTCCATCTGACCAGCCGTTCCCACCTCATGGTGTGAACGCTCAACAAGAAGCCCTACCTTGCCTAGCTGCATCACCATTTCATCGCGAAGATCTGCAAACTGATCTGTTGGTGAAACAGGGAAGTAACCACCCTTAACACGTGTGCGGTATCCGCGGTTAGGTGTTCCATCAGCATCGTACTCAACGCCTGTGTTCCAAGCGCCTTCGTATGACTCAATCTCGTGAACAGCTGAGTTGATACCTGTCTTGAAGCGAACACTGTCAAAGACGTAGAACTCAGCCTCTGGTGCGAAGAATGCAGTGTCTGCAATTCCTAGTGAGCGCATGTAATCAACTGCACGCGCTACTACTCCACGAGGATCGCGGCTGTATGGCGTGTTATCAACTGGATTATGAACTGAGAAAATAATGATGAGGGTTTTTTCTTTACGGTATGGATCGATGTAAGCAGACTCTGGAACTGGTAGCAGTTTCATATCTGATTCATTGATTGTCTGGAAACCTCGGATAGAGGAACCATCAAACATTAGGCCATCGGTAAATACAGCTTCATCAAAAGATTCAACAGGAACGTTGAAGTGATGCTGAATACCTGGCAAATCTGTAAAGCGAACATCAACTAGTTTGACATCTTCTTTCTTGATGTAAGCAAAAATTTCTGCTGCGTTCTTAAACATGCTTCTCCCAATTTCACATGTGATGCGCAGACCCCTCATCATTGAGTTTCTGGCGCTTTTACGTAGTTGAACCCTAGGTCCACATGGTGAAAATGGCATAACCCGCTTGTTAAATTCATGTTACGTCTGAGGGGTTTGAGCGTTAGGCTTGTCACATGAGCGCTCAATTCACCCGTGTTTCTCTGGGTCGTCGAATGTCGGCTCTAATGCTCGACTGGTGGGCCTGCTTTTTTGTAGTCGTAGCCACCACAGGAGGCTTGTTTACCCATTCGCCCGGGAGGGAGTTCAAGATAACGGCTCTCTTCTTCGCTGAGGTAGCGATCCTCTCAGCACTACAGGGGGCCTCGCTAGGACACCGAATCTTTGGCATCAAGATCATCCGATTTGCCGACGGGGGAGCGATCACTCCTGTTCAAGCATTAATTCGATCAGCGTTACTGATTACCGTGATCTTTGCAATCACCTTTGATGAAAATGGCAGAGGCATGCATGAACGGTTTAGTGGAACCGTCTTAACAAGAGTGAAGAGAGCTAGCTAGTACTTAGCGAATCTTGGGAGCGCGTGTTGGCATTGGTCCCTTTGGAATTGGCATAGACATTCCGCCAACAGCCTTCAGACGTGCACGAACCTCACGCATTTGATGCGGCGTTAACTTCTTTGGAAGTCGTCGCATCTGCTTTTGAAGTTTGCGAATTGGAACCCGACCATCCTCAGTTCCGACAAGAATTTCAGTAATTGGAACACCTGGTGCAAAACGCTCAGCCTTCTTGCGTTCATCAGCGAGCATCTGGCGAACAGCGTTAGAACCTTCTCCAGTTAAAACGATTCCGGCGCGACCAACGCTGCGGTGAACCATGTCTTGATTTCTGGCAACGGCAACTGCCGGAGTTGTTGTCCAGCCTTTACGGATCGCCATCAACACACTCGCACCTGCACCGATCTGACCTTCGATCGAAGCGTAAGCAGCTGTGCCAGCCTGACGAGTAAAGAACAAAAGAGTTATAAGAAGTGCCAATGGAAAGAAGATAAATCCGAAGTAATACGGATGACCAAGAGATGCCCCAATAGCGATTCCAATCGCCCATGAGACAGCAAAGATTCCGATGAGCGCGATGGTGATCCAAGGCTTTACTTGCTTAGTTACCTTGTAGGCATCACGGAAGGTCTGGAATCGAGGGGTCTTGATCTTCTTTTCTTTAGCTTTTCTCTTAAACATGGTTTTAGTTTAGTGGCGCAGGAGCGGTTCCACCAAGACGAACTGGTGCCCAACGCTGGCCCACATGGCTATCAGGGTATTTTTCTTGAACATCATGGAGCATCGAGGTCATTACCTGTCGTAAATGCAGCTCTGCTTGCTCGACATCGACATCCTTTGTGTAGGTAATTGCTTCGCCAAAACTAACTGCTACTGGAGTTTTACCGCGCTTGAAGTTTGGCTTCACGCCTTTTGTATAGACACGTTGTCCGCCCCAGACAATGGTTGGAATGATTGGAACGCCAGCGCCAGCGGCAAGTCGTACTGCACCAGACTTTAACCCCTTGATTTCAAAACTAGTAGAGATAGTTCCTTCCGGAAAAATTCCGATGATTTCTCCCGCTTTCAGAGCGCGCAATGCGGCGACAAAAGATGCTGAACCATTGCTGCGATCAACATTAATGTGGTGCATTCCGCGCATGAGCGGACCGGCGATCTTGTTATCAAAGATCTCTTTCTTTGCCATAAATCGAACATATCTCTTGGCAGGTAGTGCGCCCGTACCTGCGATTGCAAAATCTAGATAACTCACATGGTTGATTGCAAGAATTGCTCCACCTTTACGAGGAATATTCTCATCACCTTGAAAATCAAATTGAAACCCTAAGTACTTCCAAAAACCCTTAACCAGAGTAATTACAGGAGGGTAAACAAGGTCAGCCACGTGCAGATTTCTTTTCCATGGCTTGCTTATACAGGCGGCCCGCTCGGTAAGAAGAACGCACTAGAGGTCCACTCATTACTCCAAGGAAACCAACTTGTTCTGCTTCTTGGGCTAGCTCAACGAACTCTTCTGGCTTTACCCAACGCTCTACTGGGTGGTGCTTATTTGTTGGGCGCAGATATTGAGTAATAGTAATGAGGTCGCACCCTGCATTATGTAAATCGACCAACGCTTGAGATATCTCTTCGCGAGTTTCGCCCAAACCGAGAATTAAATTGGACTTTGTAATTAAGCCGAAATCCTGAGCCATACCAATAACCTTCAGCGATTTTTCATAGGTAAATGCTGGGCGAATCTGCTTGAAAATACGTGGAACAGTTTCAAGGTTATGGGCAAATACTTCAGGTCGTGTTTCAAAGATTGGATTTAGGAGCTCTGGTTTTGCGTTGAAATCAGGTGCCAACATCTCTACGCCGGTCCCAGGGTTGAGTTCATGTACGACGCGAATTGTTTCGGCGTACAACCATGAACCTTCATCCTCAAGATCATCGCGGGTTACTCCCGTGATAGTTGCGTAGCGAAGACCCATAGATTGAACAGACTCAGCGACTTTGCGTGGCTCTTCACGATCGATAGGAAGTGGTTTTCCAGTATCAATGTTGCAGAAATCGCAACGTCGTGTGCAGCGGTCACCACCGATTAAGAAGGTCGCCTCTTTATCTTCCCAACATTCAAAAATATTTGGACAGGCCGCTTCTTGGCACACAGTGTGCAGGCCTTCGCTCTTCACCAGGGATCTCAATCGAGTGTATTCAGGGCCCATGTTGGCGCGGGTTTTGATCCACTCTGGCTTGCGCTCAATAGGAGTCAAGGCGTTGCGGGCTTCAATGCGCAGAAGCTTGCGTCCTTCTGGTGCCATTGTCATGCGCTCACTCTTTTCAATGATTCGAATATGTGTCGTTCAACCAATGGAGCAACTTCATCAATCGTAATCACATGCTGTAACTCGATCTCCAAAGATGTGACATCGGCATCTGAAATGCCACAGGGAACAATGGTTTTAAATGCTGATAGATCGGGATTAACGTTGAGTGCAAAACCATGCATCGTTACACCCTTTGCAACGCGAATTCCGATAGCTGCAATCTTACGGTCGCCTTGATTGTCTCGAACCCACACGCCTGAACGTCCATCGATACGTTGAGTTTCTAATCCCAAATCAGAGCAGACGGCGATTAATCCAGATTCAATCTCTCGAACAAAGCCAACCAGCTCTGTTGGCTTCAATAACTTCACAATCGGATATCCCACTAGTTGACCAGGGCCATGCCAGGTAATTCGGCCACCGCGATCTACATCAATAACAGGGGTTCCATCGGTTGGTCGCTCAGAATCATCTGTTCTACGGCCCGCGGTAAAAACTGATGGATGTTCTAGGAGCAGCAATGTATTGGGACGTTTGCCATCGACTACATCTTGATGGATAGCTCGCTGAGATTCCCAGGCCTTTTGGTACTCGACTAATCCATGGCGAGAAAGAGCTATCGCCGAATCTGAAGGAGTTTCCAATAGGGGCACACCCATAGCCTAAAGGTAGGATCGCGCTCTAACCAATTGAGGGCCGTGAGGCCATGTGAAGGCTGAGAGGTCCACCTACGTGTCAACCGCATCGAGTAAGAAGAGTCTCCGTCCACTTGTGTACGCCATGCTTGTGATTTTCCTATGGGTGGGTGCCAGCGGTGTTTTCGGCCCACTTTTTGGAAAGCTCTCAACAGTTCAAGAAAATGACAACTCAGCCTTCTTGCCAGATAGCGCTGAATCAACTCAGGCGGCAAAGATTATTGCGAAATTTAACGCTGATGCGAATCAAAATCTCCCAACATTGATTCTCTATCTTGGTGAAGTAAATCCAGAGAAAATAGCTGCGCTCAATGAACACCTTGCGCAGTTGGGTCCTAAGAAGATCATCGGCACAGATATTCCGATCTCAAAGTATTTGACGCCAGGAGAGAAGATTTATGCATTCCCATCGCAAGATGGAAAGGCGTTGTTAGTAAACCTTCCCTTTAAATCCGATATCGCAACAGATCTGCTGCCCAACAATAAGCCGGCACTTCCTGGGGTAATTGAAACACTTCGCGAGGACTCCTCTGAGTTTGCAAAGAGTGTTGGGCTGACCTCCAATGTAACTGGAATTGGCGCATTGCTGGGAGATTTGTTTGGAGCATTTGAAGGTATTGACTCTTCACTTCTGCTTACAACCCTAGGTGTCGTTTCAATCATTTTGATTATTGTCTACCGCTCACCATTCCTTTGGATTCTTCCGCTATTTTCAGCGGTTATTGCGCTGTCTACAGCAGGTGGACTTGTTTATCTGCTGACTAAAAATGATTTCATTGATTTAAATGGTCAGTCGCAGGGAATTTTGTCGGTGCTGGTTTTAGGTGCGGCAACGGATTATGCATTGCTGCTGATTTCTCGTTATCGCGAAGAGCTCCATCACCACGATCATCCAGCGCAAGCGATGAAAGCTGCCTACAAGGGCGTTTTCGAACCAATCTTGGCATCTGGTGCCACAGTGATTGCAGCGCTTTTGGTATTGCTACTGAGTGATCTATCTGGCAACCGTGGTTTAGGGCCAGTAGGTGCGATCGGCATTGCTGCAGCGATGGTGACAATTCTTACCTTGCTGCCTGCATTGCTCGTTGCCTTTGGACGTTGGATTTTCTGGCCACGAATTCCTCGCAATGATGATGTCAATGCACAGTTGACAGGTACGTGGGCAAAGATCGGAACCGCGGTTGAAAAGCGTCCACGCAAGTTATGGATTATTACCGCAGGCGCACTTGCAATCCTTGCTGGTTTTTCAACAACATTAAATGCTAAGGGATTGTCTACAGCAGATGCATTTACGCAACGACCAGATTCAGTTGTTGGTCTTGAACTATTAGGAGAGCACTTCCCGGGTGGTTCTGGTCAACCTACAGAGGTTGTTGTTCGCAAGGAGTTAATTGATCCAGTCTCTGCAGCACTCATGGGTGTTGAAGGGGTTTCTTCAGTTGAACCAACCCGTGTATCGCAAGTAATTCCGGGTCAACCATTGCCTGCAATTAAAGAGGTAGATGGTGCAGTGATTTTGAATGCAACCCTTGCACTCAATCCTGATTCAGTTGAAGCTCGTGATGTCATTCCTGATATCAGAAAAGCTGTTCATGCGATCGATCCAGGCATTCTGGTTGGTGGAAGTACCGCAGTTGCCTTTGATACAGATGTCTCAGCAAATCGAGATAACAGAACGATTATTCCAATCGTTCTGGTTCTCATCACGCTCATCCTTGGTCTGCTGCTTCGAAGCATTCTGTCGGCGGCGTTATTGCTTGGAACAGTTGTTCTTTCATTCTTTGCAACACTAGGTGCGTGTCAGCTGGTATTTGAAAATATCTTTGGGTTCAAGGGTGCAGACACCTCTTTCCCATTGTTTGCTTTCATCTTCCTAGTCGCACTTGGTATTGATTACAACATCTTCTTGATGACTCGAGTCCGTGAGGAAAGTGCCAAGATCGGCACACGTGCTGGCGTTATCAAGGGCCTAACTGTTACAGGTGGAGTTATTACTTCGGCCGGAATCGTTCTTGCTGCAACCTTTGCGGTCCTAGGAGTGCTGCCATTGGTGTTCTTGGCTGAATTAGGTTTTGCCGTCGCCTTTGGTGTGTTGCTGGATACCTTGATCGTTCGAACTATTTTGGTACCCGCTCTTGTCCATGACATTGGTGGAAAAGTTTGGTGGCCTTCTAAGCTGCAGAACTCATAACCATGAGTTTGCGGGTTGGAATTGCGGGGTACGGACTAGCTGGCCGTTATTTTCATGCACCTTTACTAAAGGGGTGTGGGTATGAAATAGCCGCGGTTCTAACCTCAAATGCAACCCGGGCCGCTCATGTGCATGAGGATTTTCCAGATGCGGTAGTTGTTTCAACGATGCAAGAACTAATTGTCCAAAGACTAGATCTTGTAGTTGTTGCATCTGCAAATATTGTTCACGCTGAACAAGCCATCGCAGCACTTGACGCAGGTATTCCAACTGTCGTAGATAAGCCTATGGGCAGAGATTTCAATGAAACAAAGAGAATCATCGATGTTGCCACACAAACTGGAGTTCCTGTTTCAACCTTCTTCAATCGTCGATGGGATAGTGACGCTCTGACTATCAAGAGGGTTCTTGCAAGTGGCGTCCTAGGTGATATTCACCGTATGGATTCCAGATTTGAACGTTTCCGTCCAGAGGTAAATACGCAGTCATGGCGTGAGAATATGAGCGCCGAAGATGGTGGGGGACAACTACTAGATCTTCAACCTCACTTGATCTCGACCGCTCTCGATTGGTTTGGTAATGCCCATCTTGTTACAGCAACTGTTAGATCTATTCGTGGCGCGGCAGATGATGATGCGGTCCTTGTTTTGCGACATGACAGCGGAGTGAGCTCTTACTTGTCCGCTAGCGCCGTAGTTGGAGCACCTGGTCCTCGAATTCGAATTTTGGGAAGTAAAGGCGCTTTAGTTATTAATGAGTTAGATCCACAAGAGGCGTTACTGCGCGCAGGGAAATTCCCAGAAGGTGGAGCTTGGTCGGAGCCAACTACCTCGGTTGCGCACATTCATCGAGGCGATCAGGTTGAGGAAATCGTTGGTGAGCCCGGAAACTATGCACTGTTTTACTCAGCGGTTGCCTCTGCAATAACCAATGGCACTTCTTGGCCGATATCTAATGAAGATGCCTTACTTGTGGCGCAGATAATTGATCAAGCTCGAAAGATCGGCTCAGATGTCTAGTAGTTCAGAGGTTTTGATCGTTGGAGCAGGTTTAGCTGGTTTGAATGCGGCAATCACACTTCAAAATGCAGGGGTTGATGTTCAGATAGTGGAAGCAAGTGACAGGCCAGGTGGTCGTGTTACCTCAGATGTGATCGATGGCTATATCTGCGATCGTGGCTTTCAACTGATTAATTCACGGTACCCAGCTTTACAAGAGTTAGATGTCATTAAAGAAATAGATTTTATAGCCGCACCTCGTGTAATCGAAGTAGCCCTTGGTAATGACCGACATGCATTAGCTGATCCGCGTGTAGCACCGTGGACCGCATTTGATCGCGCAACGGGAACGATCCCCGAAAAGCTAGCCTTACTTCGCTTTCTTGCGAGCAAACCACCATCACAATTTTCAGTAGAAGACTCCCTTAAATCTTTGGGATCTACTTATGATCGAGTTCTACGTCCTTTCTTGCAAGGTGTTTTCCTAACAGATCCCAAAAATGTTGATGCACGTTATGGTCAATCAATAATCAAAAGCTTTGTTACCGGTTCACCAGGGTTACCTCGCAAAGGTGTCGCGGCGCTATCAAATGCGTTAGCAGCTCGGGTAAAAAACATCACCTATCGAACTCAGGTGGATACAGTTGAAAAGGAAACGGTTTACACCTCCGCTGGAACTTTCACTGCTAAGAAAGTAGTAATTGCAACGGATGCAACTACAGCCACCCAAATTCTTGGTTTGCCCGAAGTTCCACGGATGGCTGGATGCATCACCTGGTATCACGCAGTTGACAGTGATCCTTCAGGCACTGGACGTTTAGTTGTTGATGGTCAAAATCGTGGGCCAATCATCAACACCATCGTTGTTTCTGATATTTCGGCTGACTATGCACCTGCTGGTTCTCATTTGATCGCGACAACAACAGATGTGGGTGCCACGGAATCTGATGTGCGACGTCACCTATCCGTTATCTGGGGGACAAGCACGCATGATTGGCAGTTAGTTGCAAAGTATGAAATACCAGCAGCTTTACCTATTCAAAGCACCGGACGTGCATTAAGTCAGTCGGTAAAGATCTCAGATGAATTATTTGTTATAGGTGATCACAGAGCGGTTCCTTCGCAGCAAGGAGCTTTGTTTTCAGGTCGACTAGCGGCGGAGTTAATCCTCAATTAATTGAGCTAGAGCCTCAGTGATATGAGGGTAATCCCAAGTAAATCCCGCCTCTTGCAACACATGTGGAATCACACGCTTTGATCCAAGTACTTCAGATGAAAATCCACCTAAGGCGATCTTTAGCGCAATTGCAGGGGCCGGAAATAACGCTGGACGGTGCATTGCGCGGGCAAGTGCAGCGGTGAACTCTTGATTAGTAACTGGATTTGGCGCGGTCAGATTGACTGGACCTGAGATTGGATTTTCTAAAGCAAATACAATGGCTCTGATTTGATCATGCAAGGTAATCCAAGACCACCATTGCTTTCCATTTCCTAACTTTCCACCAAGACCTAAACGGAAAAGGGGTAACATCTTCCCAAGTGCGCCACCAGTTGGATCTAAAACTAAACCCGTACGGATCTTTACAGTTCGAACATCTCCTGCAAGATCGGCAGCACCTTCCCACTCACGACAAACCGCTGCGAGAAAATCATCTCCGGCGCGATCAGTTTCGACAACTGCCCGGTTTCCGCTTTCTCCATACCAACCGATTGCAGAGGCTGAGATGAAAACTTGTGGCTTTAACTCTGCAACGGCGTTAGCTATCGCAGTAGTTCCCAATAGTCGCGAATTAAGAATCTCGCTCTTGTACTTCTTATTCCATCGCTTATCGCCAACACCAACGCCAGCTAAGTGAATGATTGCATCCACACCACGTAAAGGTTCTAAATCAACAAAACCTGTTTGTGGATCCCACTGGACTTCATCGGCGCCGACAGGGGTGCGACGTACTAAGCGCTGAACAGTATGGCCTTCTGCCTTTAAATGCCCAACCAGTGCTGTTCCGATTAAACCGGACGCGCCAGTGATTGCGATGCGTTGTGGAACTGACATGAACTGTTAGAGACCTAGATCCGATTCAAAAGCGCCACCTTCTAGGCGCTCCTTCAAGGTGACTAGGAATCGTGCAGCATCTGCTCCATCGACAACACGGTGGTCATAGGACAAACCAAGGTAAACCATTGAACGAATAGCAATTGTTTCGCCACCATCTTCGCCACGGACAACCATTGGACGCTTAACAACTGCGCCAAGACCAAGGATTGCAACCTGAGGTTGATTGATGATTGGAGTATCAAACAGCGCTCCACGGCTTCCGGTGTTTGTCAGTGTGAATGTTCCGCCACCAAGCTCATCTGGAGTTACCTTGTTGTCGCGGGTGCGAGCTGCAAGATCTGAAATCTTTCGAGCAATTCCGCCCATGTTCAAATCACCAGCGTTTGCAATAACTGGTACGAGCAAACCGCGCTCAGTATCTACTGCAACGCCAAGGTGTTCTGCACCGTGATAAGTAATTTGATCACCTTCAACTGATGAGTTAAGTACAGGGTGTTGCTTCAACGCTTCACAGACAGCGACTGCAAAGAATGGAAGGAATGAAAGCTTTACACCTTCACGTGCTTCAAAACTTGCCTTTGCGCGATCACGCAGACGTGCAATCTTTGTTACATCGACTTCAACAACAGTTGTTAGCTGAGCGCTTACCTGAAGTGATTCAACCATGCGTGCTGCAATAACTTTGCGTAGTCGTGACATCGTCACTGTTGTTCCACGTAGTGGCGAAACGGCGATAACTGGAGGCTTAGCTGCAGTTGGAGTTGATGCCGCGGCAACTGAAGCTGCAGGTGCGACAGGACGAGCAAGTGCTTCAACATCCTCGCGACGGATTCTTCCGCCGATGCCTGTTCCCTTAACCTGCGCGAGGTTCACACCAAGCTCTGATGCAAGTTTGCGAACTAGGGGAGTGACATACGCATCTGCTGGTTGTGAAACCGTTTGAGACACCGCAGATGTTGTCACTGGTTGTGCTGGAACCTGTGCCACCGGAGTGGAAATCACGGGTGCGGACACAACAGGTGCAGGCGGTGGCGTTACTGGTGCTGAAACAACCGGGGCAGCAACTACAGGTGCAACTGGTGCAGGTGTTGCTGGAGCAGAAACCGCTCCACCGGCAGCGCCGATCAATCCAAGACGAGCACCAACTGGAACGGTTGTATCGACTGCAACATCAATCGCAAGAAGAGTTCCAGCAACTGGTGAAGGAATTTCAGTATCAACCTTGTCAGTAGAAACTTCTAGAAGTGCTTCATCAACTGCAACAGAATCGCCAACATTTTTTAGCCATCGTGTAACAGTTCCCTCAGAAACACTCTCGCCAAGTGCTGGCATCGTAATAACTGTTCCTGTACCTGTTGGTGCTGAAGTAGCAGGTGCAGCTGGTGCTGCGGGTGCTGGAGAAGGAGTGACAGGTGCAGCAGCAACTGGTGCTGGTGTTTCAACTACTGGAGCAGCTACAGGAGCAGCAGGTGCTGGCGCAGATGCAGCAGCACCATCAGCGATGATCGCAAGCTCTGCTCCAACTGGAACGGTTTGATCAATCTGTACAACAATTTTCTGCAAGGTTCCAGAAACCGGTGAAGGGATCTCTGTATCAACCTTGTCAGTTGAAACCTCTAGGAGTGGTTCATCAACATTTACATGATCGCCCTCGGCCTTTAACCAACGAGTGACTGTGCCTTCGCTAACGCTTTCGCCAAGTGCTGGCATCGTTACTGAGAATGTCATCTTTTTCTCTCCTTGGTTATCCGTGTGCGTGAAGCGGTTTGCCTGCAAGTGCCATATGAGCTTCGCCCATTGCCTCTGACAGTGTTGGGTGTGCGTGGATCAATGGTGCGACATCACTTGCGCGAGCCTCCCAGTTGTAAATTAATTCTGCTTCAGCAAGAAGTTCACCAACACGTGCACCAACCATATGGACACCAAGAACTGGGCCATCCTTTTGGGCAACCAGCTTGATTGAACCAGCGGTATTGAGAATCTGCGCCTTGCCATTTCCGGCTAAGTCGTAAGAAAGCTCTACAACATCATGTCCGCGCTTCTTTGCTTCTGCCGTTGTTAAACCAACAGATGCAACCTCTGGGTCTGAATAGGTAACGCGTGGAATACCGTCGTAATTAATAGCACGTGGGTTTAATCCTGCGATCTCTTCGGCAACCAAAATTCCTTCTGCAAAACCTACGTGGGCTAGCTGCAAGGTTGGGATCAAATCTCCAACCGCCCAGATTCCAGGAACATTGGTGCGGCACTTGTCATCAACAAGTACATATCCACGGTCCATCGCAATTCCTTGCTCTTCGTAGCCAAGGTTTGCAGATACTGGGCCGCGGCCAACAGAGACCATCAAAATTTCTGCAGAGAAACTCTTTCCATCTTCAAGGGTTACGGTCACGCCATCTGCAGTCTTAACAGCTGATTGAAAACGAACACCTAATTCAAAGTTAATTCCACGCTTGCGGAATGCTCGTTCCAGCTGCTTGCTAGAAGATTCATCTTCTAGGGCGATCAAGTGAGGTAGACCTTCGATAATCGTTACCTCAGCACCAAATGATTTCCACACAGATGCAAACTCGCAACCGATTACTCCGCCACCAAGAACAATCACACTCTTTGGAACGTAGGACATCTTTGTGCCGTGGTCTGAGGTAATAATCTTTTCGCCATCGATCTCTAGACCAGGGAGAGTTTTTGCATATGAGCCAGTAGCAAGAATGACATTTTTGCCGGTGTAACGGGTTCCGTTAACTTCAACGGTATCTTTACCGACTAGCTTTCCGTAACCCTCGATGTATGTAATGTTTCGAGACTTCACTAAACCAGACAAACCTTTGTGGAGCTTGTTGATGACTCCATCTTTATAGGCGTTAACCCCAGCCATGTCGATGCCATCAAATGTTGACTTGACGCCAAAGTGTGAACCTTCACGTGCGCCATCTGCGATCTCCGCTGAATGCAACAACGCCTTAGTTGGAATACAACCACGGTGTAAGCATGTTCCGCCGACCTTGTCCGCTTCGATCAAGGCAACGCTTAAGCCAAGCTGCGCGCCGCGAAGAGCAGCGGCGTAACCACCACTTCCTCCACCAAGGATGACGAGATCAAATTGAGACACTAAACGGCTCCCTCCATACGCCCATGCGGGCTAGGTGCCTATCTTGCCTCAAACAGGGGGAAAGTTCCCAATGCGCGGGGCAGGGCTACCCCTGCTCGGCCAATGTCACAAGTGAGCGCAGGGAGATTCCTGTTCCACCCACTGGTGTGTATCCATGAGGCTTAGCTTCGTTATATGCAGGTCCTGCAATATCTAAGTGAAGCCATGGCAGATCTGGAGATACAAAATCCTTGAGGAATAGTCCTGCAACCAACATTCCACCCATGCGATCGCCGATATTGGCCAAATCAGCAACTGGTGAATCCAATGAGGCTCGAAGCTCTTCAGGCAATGGCATTGGCCAGAACTGTTCTCCTGTGAGCGCGGTTACCTTCATGAACGCCTCGCTGAATTCAGGATTGTTTGTCATGACAGCACTTGTGCGAGTACCTAACGCAACAACTTGAGCGCCGGTCAAAGTCGCAACATCGACAATTCCATCCAACTTATCCTTTGAGCTCTGCGCCTTCATTAATGCATCTGCAAGAACTAATCGCCCTTCTGCATCAGGGTTAAGAACTTCAACGGTTTTGCCACCAAAGATTGTGATGATGTCACTTGGACGAGTTGCTGAATCACTTGGCATATTTTCAGCCAATGGTGCCCAAGCATCAATTGCAACATTTAATTTCAATTCAGCGATAGCAATTACCGCCGCACTTACAGCTGCAGCACCGCTCATATCTGATTTCATCGCTTCCATACCAGCTGCAGGCTTGAGAGCTAAACCACCGGTATCAAATGTGATTCCCTTACCGACATATGCATAACGCTTTGCAGCCTTGCCCTTTGGTGTGTAGGAGATATGAAGCAAACGTGGAGGATTTGCAGAGCCTTGACCTACTCCAATAATTCCACCAAAACCCTGAGACTTAAGTTGTTTCTCATCCCAAATCTGAACCTTCAGGCCAGCTTTCGCGCCACCTGCAGCTTTAACGACAGCAGCCATTTTCTTGGTAAATGAATCAGGGGTTAAGTGACTTGGAGGAGTATTGATTAAATCTCTTACAAGGTATGTGTACTTTGCAATAATTGCAGCTCGAGAAAGCGCTGCTTTTGCCTCAGATGAAGATGCAAGCTTTGAGTGGATAGTTATTGTCTTTAAAGGGGCTTTGAAATCTGCTTTTGTCGAACCGCGGAATTCTGTAAATGAGTAAGCGCCTAATGCAGCACCTTCTGCAACTGCAGCAACCTCGGTAAGAGTCTTTGCTGGAAGTGAGAATGTGGCAGATGCATTTCCCGCAAGTGCGCGTGATGCAGCACCTGCTGCTCGACGAAGGGATTCATGTGAATACTGTGATGACTTACTGCCAAGACCGGTAAAGACAAACAAACGCACATGTGTTCCAGGTACTTTGATGACCTCATCGCTTTTTCCAGTTGCGCCCATATCAATCAGTTGGGCAAGAACCGTCTTAGTATCGATCGCCATATCGCCGGCTTCAATGGCTAGGCCGCCCTTTGAATTGGTTGAGGAAAGTCCAAGGACTAGAACCTCATCTTTAACGACGCCATCTGTAATCTTTAATGTGCTCATACCCTGAAGCGTAATAGAACTCTTGGTAGGTTTGCACAATGAAGACATCGCCATTAAATGACAAACACCTCGCGCTCAACGCAAAGATGGCCGACTTTGGTGGTTGGTTGATGCCTATTGAGTATCCAGGGGCAGGAGTCCTAGCTGAACACGCCGCTGTTCGTGAGCGTGTGGGTCTCTTTGATGTCTCTCACCTTGGAAAGGCCTCAGTAAAGGGTGATGGGGCGGTGGAGTTTCTCAATCGTTGCTTCACCAATGATTTGAACAAGATCGAAAGCGGTTCAGCTCAATACACCTTGTTGTGCACACCGACTGGTGGAGTTGTTGATGATCTGATCGCGTACCGTAATTCAGATACTGATTTCTTCTTAGTGCCCAATGCATCCAATACATCAGATGTTGTGAAGGTGCTGCAGGATCAAGCACCATCCGGGATTGAAGTTAAAAACTTACATACAGAGTTTGCGGTACTGGCGATTCAGGGCCCCCTTGCACCACAGGTGTTAACCAAGCTCGGAATCATTATCGACATCGACTACATGGCATTTACTCATGTAAATATCTCTGGAGCCGATGTAATTGTCTGCCGAACTGGCTACACCGGAGAGTTAGGTTTTGAATTACTTCCTAAGGTTGCCGATGCTTCTCGAGTATGGGATGCAATTGTCGAAGTCATCACTCCTATGGGTGGACTGGTGTGCGGCTTGGGTGCACGCGATACCTTAAGAACTGAAATGGGATATCCATTACATGGGCATGAGTTATCACTTGAAATAACACCTGTTGAAGCAAGTGCTGGTTGGGCAGTTGGCTGGAAGAAAGATAGTTTCATCGGATCTGAGAAACTCACATCACAAAAAGACAATGGCCCATCACGCAAGAGCTATGCACTTAAATCCTTAGATCGCGGAATACCTCGTGCCGGAATGGCTGTAAAGAATCTAGCTGGCGATGTTGTCGGAGAAATAACAAGTGGAACTTTTTCACCAACCCTCAAGCACGGGATTGGTTTAGCGCTTTTACAATCAGATGTGGCTCTTGGTCAGACCCTTGTCATCGATGTTCGCGGGCGTGATTCTCAGTGTCAGGTTGTAAAACTTCCCTTTGTTACTTCACATGTTCGTTAAAGATAATCGGCTGTAAGAAAGCTGCACGAGTACGGGTTCTACGCAAAGCTGAAAGAACCGCATTCCCAGCAAATGCAATCAAAATAGAGGTAAAGATTGCACGTGGAATATCCCACGCCATGGATGTGGCAAAGTGAAATGTTATAAAGCGAGATACATTCTCTGAGATATCACCATTGGGTAGGTACGACAGTTGTGTACTAGACCCCAAGGCCCAAGGCCAAAATTGAAGATCCATGAGTATGCCAAAAGCAGCTGATGCAAAGATGGCATAGAAAATCAACATAATTATTTCTCGACCACCTCGAAGGTTCTTAGGTAAAGATCCTGCGAGTAAACCAATCCACGCCGCTGCAAATACTTGATACCCAAGCCAGGGTCCAATTCCGCCGGTCAATAAGGCGGAGACAAACATAGAGATCATTCCTAAAAGAAAACCAAAAGACACCCCAAAGACTCGTGCGCTCAAGATCAAAATAAACCACATTGGTTCTATCCCGACTGCGCCTGCACCAAGTGGTCTTAACGCTGCAATCAAAGCTGACAAAACACCAAGGAGAGCCACAGATTTTGCATCTAACTGTTGGCCGGATATCTGTACAACTACTAAGGCGAAGGAGATTGCAACAGCACACCAAAAGAAGAGTTGAGTTTGAGGCAAGTTTTCGCCAACATAGAAAAAGGGCCACAGAAATCCAGCGGCGCTGAACGTTGATGCAACCAGCAAAACTCCTGCAGTCTTACGAGAGAAAGTAATTACATTTGGGGTGGTGTTCATTGCAATCCTTCAAGGGCTGCTACTACATCTTTAACACTGAGCCATGGTTGAGGCGACATTACCTTTGCCACTTGTGGTGCAAATGCAGGGGATGAGAGCAGTACATCAAGAGTTGAACCATCTGCAACGATGTCGCCATCTGCAATAAAGATAACGCGGGAAGCCAGTTCGGCAACTAGTTCAACATCATGTGTTGCCAATATGACCGCCTTGCCAAAGCTGGCTGCAAAGTTGATCAACATCCGTGTTAACTCATTTTTAGCTTGGTAATCAAGACCGCGAGTTGGTTCATCTAAAATCAAAATCGATGGATTGGATGAAAGAACGAGGCTAAGGGCCAGACCTAGGCGTTGTCCCTCTGATAAATCTCGAGGATGAGTTGCTGTAGAAATACCAGGCACCAATTGTTGAAGAACGCCATAAGTTGTTCCCGCCGTTAGCTCATTGTCTCGGTCTGCCTGCTCGCATTCTATGGCGACTGATTGTCCGTATAGAAGATCGCTTGGTTCTTGAGGGATGAAACCAATACTTTCTCGACGCAGTTTTCCGTGAAGTTCAAACGGGTTCTTGCCTAATAAGGAAATACTTCCGCCGTTCGGTTGATTGACTCCAGCTAACGCCTTCAACAAAGAGCTCTTTCCGGCACCGTTGCGCCCCATGACTGCGACAACTTCACCGGCATTAATCTGCGAAGTAATCTGATTAAGCGCAATCTTGCTTGCATAAGAAACGGTCAATTTCTCAAAGGAGATGATGGTCTCCGTAGTTGGTGTTGGTTCAACCTTGCTGATCGTTTCAATATCCCGATAGTGCGTAGTCATTCGACGCATCTCGCGTACCGTCACACCGATTTCTTTCAGGCCCAACGCTCTAGCTAAATGCACAATCGGTGGCGCGATAGGGGATTGCATCAAGATCTCTTCTGGAGTTCCAACATTTGCTACACCTTCGCCATTGATATAAACGATTCGATCTGCAAATTGGATGACACGTTCTAATTTGTGTTCAGCGATTACGACGGTTAATCCCAAGTCATGAACTAAGCGGTGCAGAATTGAAAGCACTTCTTCAGCGGCGATTGGATCAAGCGCACTTGTTGGTTCATCCAGAACTAGCACTTTGGGATGAGTTACCAAAGCCGCACCAATTGCTACTCGTTGCTGCTCACCTCCACTTAAAGTTGCAATTGATCTATTGCGCAGCGCGGCAAGGCTTAAAAGATCTAGTACCTCTTCAACTCTCTTACGCATCACATCATTAGGAAGGTTGAGAACCTCCATGCCAAAGGCAAGTTCTTCTTCGACGGTGTCTGCAACAAAGCCATTTGCTGGATTTTGTCCAACGATTCCGATCAAGTGAGCCATTCCACCAGGTTTGGTCATCTGGGTTGAAAGACCATTAACACTGACATCTCCTGCCAAGATGCCACCTGTGTGGTGGGGGACTAGACCATTAATCAATCTGAGCAATGAGGATTTGCCTGAACCGGTGGGACCGATGACTAAAACCATTTCACCTTCAGCGATTGTCAGATTCAGATCTTCCAAAACGGTGGTGGTGGAGTTTGGATAAATCAAAGAGACATGTGAAAACTTAATCATGAGATCACCACTAGACCCAAAGCCGTGATCACAACAAGAGAATCCTTCAAGCGCCAAGAAATCGGGCGATATCTGGAGCGTTTTTTGCTCACTCCATACCCGCGACTATCCATCGATGCCGCCAAATCTAAGGATCGAGCCAGTGATTCTTCTAGTAATGGAATCGCCACTCGTTTCCATGAAGAAAATCCACGTGTCTTTTGGCCACGCAAACGTTGCGCCATTCGAATACGTTTTACAGAACTTACTAATTGCGGAAGAACAGATGTTGCAATAACTACTGCGACTGCAAACTCATAAATGTAAATCGGCATAACACGCAGCAAACGATGCGGACTAGTAAGTGAAGCGGCAGCCCCAAAAATTACAATGATGGAACAGATAAGTAAGCCTTCAGTAAGTGAAGATGACAATCTCTCCCAAGTCACCGTGCCCCCGATGCGAATTCCGGGCATCCAATCTGGCAGCGGCACAATTGGCACAGAAAATAGTGGAGTTCCTGGAATGGGAACTCCAATAGCTATTCCAATCACAGTGCGAACCGCCAAAATCCACGCTGAAAGCTTCAAGGTCCAATCAAAACTCTTAGCCCATGGAGCGTTGTCGCGACAGGTATAAACAACAACCATCACGACACCCACGCAAGAAACAGTGAACCAGGTGCTATCAAATCGAAGAATGGCAACAGCCAAACCGATAGCCCAAAGCCACCATGTAAATGGGTGTAGTGATGGTTTTGTCATAGTTACTTCTTGATATAGCCCTTTGGAGTTTTCATCTCTACTCCACACTCTTTAGCTGGATAGCCATTGAGACCGCAGATAAAACCTGATCCTTCTGCGCGAACTTTGACAGCTTGGCCTAAAACTTCAATGCCTAGCGCTGATTTATCGGCGACCACACACTTTTGAATTAGTCGTGGAGTTGATTCACCCTTTGGTCGCAAAACAGATGATCCAAAATCAACCATTACGCCTATTCGCTTTTTTCCAGCTACAGCCTTTGTCTTTCCACAAATACTTGAAAAAGATGGAGCCACCTTTGGAGCCTTCGCATCAGGAATTGCATCGCTACTAAAGGTAAATGCCCATCCTTCAACTGATCCATCTTCAACATTAACGGTTGGGCCAGTCATTGCAGCTGTCCACTTGGTTGCACCAGGGGCGGCTTGAAAGTAACCCCAATAGCGCCAACCAGTATCTGCAGCATGTGCTGATGGAGTTGATAACGCGGCCAAAAGTAGAACCGCAAAAAATACTTTGGATTTCATTGCTGTGTAGCCTCTCGAAAATTAAAGAGTCTCACAGGGAGTGAACCAGGACCAGAGATGTCGGCAGAGCCGATACATCTGGCGTTAGGAGCACACCCCGCAAACCTCGGCGGGTGTTTGTCTCATCTCGATCTAATGGGTAATCCGACTTATCGCACATTGAATTTCTTGATTGGGAATTCTTATGTGAGCGATTTACGGTTGCGGGTCAGCGTCGGATTTTCACCGAACTTCCCCCACTAGAGGAGCTATTAAGTTGTAGGCGAACCAAACCACAAGGGGTTGGGGTTGGCAACTAGGCGCGCTCGTCATAGGCTTGCAAGTATGGAATACAGACGCCTTGGCAGTACCGGAATGTATGTTTCAGAGATCTCTTACGGAAACTGGATCACACACGGAAATCAGATCGAGTCAGATGCAGCGATCAAATGTGTAAAGGCAGCACTTGATGAAGGCATCACAACCTTTGACACCGCAGATGTCTATGCGGGTACAAAAGCTGAAACGGTTTTAGGTAAAGCGCTCAAAGGCGTGAAGCGTGAATCGTATGAGTTGTTTACAAAGGTCTATTTCCCAACTGGTACAGGCAAGAATGACCGCGGACTTTCTCGCAAGCACATCATCGAATCCTGTAATGCATCCCTTAAGCGTTTACAGACCGATCACATTGATTTGTACCAAATGCATCGTTTTGATTATGAAACACCATTGGAAGAATCACTCAGTGCTTTTGATGACTTAATCCGCGCAGGCAAGGTTCATTACATTGGTTTTTCTGAATGGAACGCTTCTCAGATTAAGTCTGCGTTATCTATTCAGGATGCTCGCGGCTACAACCGCTTTGTTTCTAGCCAACCTCAGTACTCGGCGTTATGGCGAGTTATTGAAGCAGAGGTAGTTCCTTTGTCTAAGAAAGAGGGCATTGGGCAGATTGTTTGGTCTCCTATGGCTCAGGGAGTTTTGACCGGAAAGTACCTGCCAGGAAAGAAGGCACCTGCTGGATCTCGCGCGACCGATAAAGGTAGCGGCGCGAACATGATCAAGGGCTGGTTGCGCGATGAGGTTCTTGAGGCTGTTCAAAACCTCAAGCCAATTGCAGATCAAGTTGGTTTGAGTATGTCTCAATTGGCGATCGCATGGGTTCTACAAAATCCAAATGTTTCATCGGCGATTATGGGAGCGACTAAGCCATCACAGGTTAAAGAAAACGTTAAGGCATCTGGAGTAAAGCTAGAAGCAGATGTTATGAAAGCGATTGATCAAGCTCTAGGAAAGCTTCCAGAACGCGATCCTAAGAAAAATGACAGTCCGAATCCTCGGGCTTAATTGATCGGATCGCCAACCTTCACCTGAGGATGTGGCGCACGTAAGCGTCGCATCTGAGTGGAGCGCAACCAGGCATACATACCAAGTCCCTTGGTTGATGTTCCCGGAAACTTTGCTTCAACAGCTTTACGTACTTTGCGGCCGACAAATATTCCATCAATAACTGCGATCACCATAACGGCGTACATGAGTCCAATCGCTGCGTATTGAACCTGCGTAATTTGAATCAATGTCATGACAAGAACAACGAAGATTATCGGTAGGAAGTACTCGCCAACTGAACGTCGAGAGTCAACGAAATTTCTAACGTAGCGTCGAGCAGGACCGCGATCACGTGCGGGAAGCGCTGCATCATCGCCACGTAAGTACGCCTCTCTTTGAGCAACTCGATTAGCGCGTGCTTGAACCTTTGACGCTCGCTTTTGATCCTTCGTCACAATTGGAGCCAAGGATGAAACCTTGCGCTTGGACTCTGCATCTTTTCTCTTTGGGGTTGGACGACCCTTGCCTTCATTGCTAGTCATGGGGCAACTATAGAGCCCGACTCTTCATACCCTCGACTCGCAGCAGCCCCTCGCGGGGAGTAGGCTTTGCCTGTAGTCAATAAAGGAGAGCAATAATGACAACAGAAGCAACAACCACAACAGGAATCCTTTTAACGGATGTAGCTGCATCAAAGGTAGCTGCCCTGCTTGCGCAAGAAGGTCGCGATGATCTCAACCTTCGTGTAGCTGTCCAACCTGGTGGTTGCTCAGGTCTTAAGTACCAGTTGTACTTTGATGATCGCAATATGGATGGCGATATTGTCCGTGAATTTGGTGCGGTCAAGGTCATCACCGACAAGATGTCAGATCCGTACCTATCAGGTGCGACTATTGATTTTGTAGACACAATTGAGAAGCAGGGTTTCACAATCGACAATCCAAATGCGCAAGGTTCTTGTGCATGTGGCGATTCATTTAACTAACAAGCTGACTCGTAGACATTAGGATCCCTACATGAAAATCGGTGTAGCGGGTTCGGTAGGTCTTGACCATTTAATGACTTTCTCCGGAAAGTTCACCGACTCACTCGTCGCAGGTTCATTGGAAAAGGTTTCCTTAAGTTTTCTAGTGGACAGTCTTGATGTGCGCCGCGGTGGATGTGCGGCAAATATTGCATATGGAATGGGCGTTCTTGGCCTTAATCCAATTTTGATCGCAGCGGTTGGAAAGGATTGGGCAGATTACGAAGCTTGGTTAAGCCGCCATGGAGTAGACACCTCTCACGCATTGGTTTCAACAACTTTGCACACCGCGCACTTTGTTGTAACAACGGATCAAGATCTCAATCAGATCGCATCTTTCTTTCCAGGAGCAATGTCTGAGGCTCGCAATATTGAGTTAAGTCCAATCATGGAAAAAACCGGTCGGTTAGACATGATGGTGATTTCACCTGATGATCCTGAAGCGATGCTTCGTCACTCCGAAGTGTGTCGTCAATTAAACATTCCATTTGCAGCAGATCCATCGCAGCAGATGGCACGCATGACGGGTGAAGAGATCAAGTTGTTAATCGATGGCGCTTCATACCTGTTCCTCAATGAGTATGAATTAGCGCTAGCTATGCAAAAAACCGGCTGGAGCGATCGCGAGATTCTTGATCGTGTGAAGTATCGCGTTGTCACACTTGGTTCTCAGGGGGCAAAGGTTGAAAGTGGGGCAGGGGAGTTTGTTCAAGTCACCTGTCCGAAGGAGAAATCCAAAACCGATCCAACGGGCGTTGGAGATTCATTCCGTTCAGGGTTTATTGCAGGGCTTGCATGGGGGCTTTCTCATGAACGGTGTGCCCAATTAGGTGCATTAATCGCTACCTATGTCATCGAAACCTTGGGAACCCAGGAGTACCGATTTACTGCGGCAGAGTTTGTAGCCCGCTTTGAAGAGGCCTATGGAAAAGATGCTGCAGCGGAGATCGCTTCCCATCTGAAGTAATGTGAGCAGTGCCACCCCTCGCCGAGTTTAGGCTCGTGCCACGCTCAGCGGCTTTTCAAACTATCCTTACCCCTATGTCCCGACGCACCCGATTGACTCGATTGAGCCGCCTCAAGCCGCTCCTGTTTTTGGCCCCGCTCGCATTGCTCACTGGTTGCTCCAAGGTTTCAGGACTTGGTTTTGAAGAGGGCATCACAAGTGTTAACGATCAATCCTTATCTTTGTGGCAAGGTGCATGGATCGCAGCGGGAGTTGTCGGCGTATTTACTTTAATTTTAATTGTATGGCCAGCAATTTTCCATCGTGGCAAGAAGGAAGATCCATCTTTCCCAAAGCAAACTCAGTACAACGTACCTGTTGAAATTGCTTACACAGTTATTCCATTTATCATCGTTGCGGTTTTGTTTTACTACACAGCACAGAAGCAAACAATCATCACTGAAAAAACTACAACGTATGCCCATGAAATTACCGTTGAAGGAATTCAGTGGTCGTGGCAGTTTGGTTACCCAGAAGCTGGTCCAAAAGCTGTTGTAACAGGCACACCTGAACAAACACCAACATTGGTTGTTCCACTAGGGGAGCGCGTACGCTACACATTGACCGCAAATGATGTTGTTCATGGTTTCTGGATCCCAGCCTTCATGATTCAGATGCAGAATCTTCCAGGAGTAACCAACCACCTTGAATTCACCGCCAATAAGTTGGGTGAGTTCCCGGGTCGTTGCAATATTTTGTGCGGACGTAACCACTCGCAAATGTTGTTTACCGTAAAGGTAGTAACACCTGCAGAGTACGACGCATATCTTGAAACAATTAAGGGAGGCCAAGCATGACAACCTATGCAGAGAAGCCAACGATGACCGCAGGTCGTCCGGCGCCTACCCCAAAGGGAAGATCCTTTGTTAAGTGGATAACTTCTACTGACCACAAGACAATCGGCTACCTCTACCTAATGACATCTTTTGCATGGTTCCTTATCGGAGGAGTCCTTGCCCTTGCCCTGCGTGCAGAATTAGCACGTCCAGGAATGCAGTTTGTAAGTAATGAGCAGTACAACCAGATTTTCACAATGCACGGAACAATCATGTTGCTTATGTTTGCAACACCTCTGTTTGTTGGTTTTGCCAATGTGATCATGCCGCTTCAAATCGGTGCTGCAGATGTGGCCTTCCCACGTCTGAACATGCTTTCGTACTGGCTGTACTTCTTCGGTTCCATCATGGCCTTCGGAGGTTTTCTATCGCCAGGAGGAGCTGCATCATTTGGTTGGACTGTTTACGCTCCACTTTCAAATGCTCAGTACTCACCAGGAATTGGTTCAGATCTTTGGTTGATCGGTTTGGCTATCAGTGGTGTTGGAACGATTTTGGGTGGCGTTAACTTCATTACAACGATCTTCACAATGCGTGCTCCCGGAATGACCATGTTCCGCATGTCGATCTTTTCTTGGAACGTATTGTTGACCGCGATCTTGGTACTACTTGCTTTCCCACCTCTAGCAGCTGCACTACTTGGCTTAGAAGCGGATCGTTTGTATGGAACACATCTCTTTGATCCTGCCAATGGTGGCGTGATGTTGTTCCAGCACTTGTTCTGGTTCTTCGGGCACCCAGAGGTTTATATCCTGGCCTTGCCGTTCTTCGGAATCGCAACTGAAATTTTGCCGGTATTTAGCCGCAAGCCAATCTTTGGTTACTTGGGATTGATCGCAGCAACTATTGCAATCTCAGCGCTATCCGTTTCTGTGTGGGCGCACCACATGTTCGCAAGCGGTCAGGTTCTGTTGCCATTCTTCTCATTCATGACATTTTTGATCGGTGTTCCAACTGGTGTGAAGTTCTTCAACTGGATCGGAACAATGTGGCGCGGCCACGTAACATTTGAAACTCCAATGTTGTGGGTTATGGGTTTCTTGATCACCTTCTTGTTCGGTGGATTAACAGGAATCATCCTTGCCTCACCTCCACTTGATTTTGCAGTGTCAGCTAGCTACTTCGTCGTTGCTCACTTCCACTACGTACTCTTTGGAACAGTGGTCTTTGCGATGTTTGGTGGTTTCTACTTCTGGTGGCCAAAGATGACCGGCCGCATGCTCAATGAAACCCTTGGAAAGATCCACTTCTGGACCTTGTTCTTCGGTTTCCACTTAACCTTCTTGATCCAACACTGGTTAGGAATCAAGGGCTTCCCACGTCGTTACGCAGATTATCTGCCAACTGATGGCTTCACATTTATGAACACCGTCTCAACGATCGGTTCATTCCTGTTAGCTCTTTCAATGATTCCATTCGCAATCAATATCTGGATTACACGCAAGGCACCACTTGTTGGTGTCGATGATCCATGGGGTTACGGCTCCTCTTTGGAATGGGCGACATCATGTCCTCCACCTCGCCACAACTTCCTTTCAATGCCACGTATCTCATCTGAGCGACCAGCATTTGATCTTCACCATCCGCATGTAAAGACTGAAGGGCATAAGTAAGCGATGAAAGCATCCTGGAAGTTATTTGGCGGATTAAGTGTTTTCTATGTACTGATGACTGTCATTTACTGGCAGGTCGGTGGTGAACCGGTCGGCGTTGCAGGAATGCTTCTGTCAGCTTGTTTGGCTGGAATGGTTGGTTTCTATGTGTGGTTCACACAAAAGCGAATCGGCGTAACACTTCCTGAAGATAATTTGACCGCTGAAATTTCAGATGGAGCTGGTGAACTTGGTTTCTATAGCCCTCATTCATGGTGGCCTCTTCCTGTAGCAATGAGTGCATGTGTATTTGCACTTGGACTAGTTATTGGTTGGTGGTTATCTCTTATCGGTCTTGGCTCACTTGTGATCTCCATCATCGGAATGGTTACTGAGTACGAGAAGCCAGAGACAGTTTCTGCTCACTAATGAGTACCGATCGCGCTGAGATTCTGGCAACGGATTTTCCGAATACTGCTGCGGCGCGAATCACTATCAATGCACCTGCTCATATGATCTTTGATCTAGTGGCAAATCCTGCAGCCCATCAACGCTTTGATGGATCTGGAACCATTCAGCGCTCTATCTCTGGACCTGACCGACTTTTTCTGGGTGCGAAGTTCGGAATGGCAATGAAGATCAAAGTTCCATACCGCATCAAAAATACAGTTGTTGCCTTTGAGGAGAATAAAAAGATCACCTGGTGCCATTTGATGAAGTGGACCTGGTGCTACGAATTACAGGCGATCTCAGATTCCCAAACAGTTGTCACTGAATCATTTGATGCAAGCAATATCCCAGCCTTTGCCAAGTGGTGGTTGAAAACAACGGGTGCAATGGCCCATAACCCAAAGTGGATGGCTAAATCATTAGTAGCCCTGAAGGCGATCTGCGAAGCTTGAAGTTAGCGCGATTTGCTCCAGCGCTCTTCGTTCTGTTGTGGAGCACAGGTTTTGTCGGAGCTAAGTACGGATTACCATACGCCGATCCATTTGTATTCCTATCGATTCGCGTCTTAATCGCAGCGATACTTCTATTTGGTTTTGCATACCTGTTAAAGATGCCTGTACGCATCGGAAAAACCGCAGTTGTCCGTTCCTCACTTATTGGATTCTTCCTGCATGCCTGTTATCTGGGCGGCGTCTTCTACTCAATCTCTCAAGGATTGCCAGCGGGTGTTGCCGCCGTTGTTACAAGTCTTCAACCGGTTCTAGTCTCAATCTTTGCGGTCAAAGTGCTGGGGGAGCAGCTGCGAATTTCGCAGCTTGCAGGATTGCTTCTTGGTTTGTGTGGAGTCATTCTTGTTCTCGGTCCATCATTTAACTCTCACATTCCAACCGCTGGGATTATTGCAATCGTTGTAGCTCTTATTGGAAGTACAACAGCAACACTTCTTCAAAAGCGGGTGGGTGCTGATATTCCACTTGTTGCAGGTACTGCTTACCAATATCTCTTTACCGGTTTGGTCTTAGGTGTAATCGCCTTAGCAACGGGCAATACCCACATCACCTGGAGCTCTCGCTTTACCGCAGCCTTCGTGTGGCTAGTACTAGTTCTATCGGTCGGTGCGATTCTGCTGCTTTTGTGGCTTCTTAATTCAGGCAGTGCAGCATCGGTTTCATCACTGTTTTATCTAGTTCCTCCAGCAACTGCGATTGAAGCCTTCTTTCTCTTTGGTGAAAAAGTAAACACCCAAGGCTTCCTTGGAATAGGAGTTACCGCCTTGGGTGTTTGGCTTGTAATTAGAGGTTAGTGCTCGATCTCCTTGAGATCATCTGCTGAAACCTTAGGAATGGCTTCAGAGTGAGCAACACTCATACGTGAGCGAATCTTGTTTCTGATCGCTCCAGCGCGCTTGACGCCACGACCATCAACCTCAGGAAGCTCAAGTGCAGGTGCTTGTTCATGTGAGGTGAGAAGGTAGGCCTTCTCCGGTGAGATTGGCTCATGTACTTCAACAAACTCTCCATGTGGAAGTCGCAACAAACGACCTGTCTCGCGACCATGTAGAACCAGCTCGCGATCTGCACGTTGTAGAGAAAGACAAAGACGCTTTGTTACAACAAAAGCGATCGGAGGAAGGATAAAGATTCCAAAACGAGTTCCCCACATAATTTGATTGATAGATAAATCAAAGTGGGTTGCGATCAGATCGTTTCCGCCGTTAATCAGCGCAACAATCATGAAGGTAATTGACATCGCACCAAGGGCTGTGCGGTTTGGTGCGTTACGTGGACGATCTAGAAGATGGTGTTCACGCTTATCGCCAGTGATCCAACTTTCGATAAATGGATACAGCGCCATTCCGGTGAACAAAATTCCAGGAACGATCAAACCAGGAATCAAAATGTTCCAAGAAACTGTGTATCCAAAGTAATGGGACTCAAGTGGTGGTGCCATACGTACTAATCCATCGAGCCATCCCATGTACCAGTCAGGTTGGGAACCAGCAGAGATCTGTCCTGGTGTGTATGGACCGTATAACCAAATCGGGTTAATGGAAGCAACGGCAGAAAGGAAAGCAATAACTCCGAAGACGATGAAGAAGAATCCGCCAGCCTTTGCCATGTAAACAGGCATCAATGGATATCCGACAACATTCTTTTCTGTACGTCCTGGACCTGGGTACTGAGTGTGCTTCTGGTACCAGACCAGCATTAAGTGCGCGGTAATCAAAGCAAGGAATGCTCCTGGCAATAACAGAACGTGCACCGTGTAAATACGTGGGATAAATGCTTCTCCGGGGAATGCTCCACCAAATGCAAAGTAAGCAAGGTAAGAGCCCACTACTGGAATTGCTTGAATAATCGCTTCAGCGATACGGATACCTGTTCCCGACAAAAGATCATCTGGAAGTGAGTAACCAAGGAAACCTTCAACAATTCCAAGAGTTAAGAGACCAACACCAATGATCCAGTTACCTTCGCGAGGCTTACGGAATGCTCCGGTGAAGAAAACACGCATTAAGTGGGCAACGATCGCTGCCATAAAGATAAGTGCTGCCCAGTGGTGAATCTGACGCATCAACAAACCACCACGTACCTCAAATGAGATATGAAGTGTTGATGCATACGCTGCAGACATCTTGATTCCTTCAAGAGGGGCGTATGAACCTTCATAGATAACTTCGCGTTGAGAAGGATCAAACCAGAATGTTAAAAAAGTTCCTGAAAGCAAAAGAATGATGAATGAGTACAGAGCAACTTCACCAAGTAGGAAAGACCAGTGATCAGGGAAGACCTTTTGCAAATTCTTCTTCATCCATGCAGCAGCGCCTGTGCGCTCATCTACATAGTTTGCAACTTGTCCTAAACGAGCTTCAGCTGTCATCGTGAGTCACGCTCCCAAAAACTTGGTCCGACCGGTTCGGAGAAAGGATTGCGGGCAACGAGGTAACCCTCGCCATCCACGGTGATATCTAACTGCGGAAGTGGTCGCGCCGCAGGTCCAAAAATAACCTTGGCGGCTCGAGTCACATCAAATGTTGATTGGTGGCATGGACACAGCAGATGCTTGGTCTGTTGTTCATACAATGCGACTGCGCAGCCCATGTGGGAACAAATCTTTGAAAAGGCGATGATTCCTTCATGGGTCATCGCAAGACGATCTGCATCAAGGTTGAACTCATCTGGACGCAAGCGAATCAAAAGAACAGCATCCTTAGCGATATCGCTCAAGTGACGGTGCTCTGGATCTTCAATCTCTGGCAAAACCTGTGCAACCGCGCCAACCTCAAGATCTGAGGCCTTAATGCGGCGATTTCCTGGGTCTGTCACTAAGTGAGTTCCAGCTTTCCAGGTTGTCTTTTCCAATTCATTTCCAGGAAGTGGACCTAAATCACGAAGCAAAAGAATTGGAGAAAGAGCGGATAAACCAAGTGCGGCTCCAAGTGAGCGCTTAATTAATGAACGTCGCCCTAATCCTGCAGCACCTGCTCCATCCTTAACCGCTTGAACAAACTCTTTGCGATCAGAATCTGGAGAACGAAACTCATGACGATGCGCAATTACTTCTTGATCCGGCATCAAAGTCTTTGCCCAATGAATCGCACCCATTCCGATGAAGAACAGTGAGATCGCCATTCCAAGACCTAATCCAAGTTGATGCGCATTTTGCTCACCCATTACTGGGATAAAGATAAATACATCATCTGGAATAAAACTGTAAGAAAAAATGAGTAATAACGTTCCCAATGCAGAGATACCAAAGAGAATCGCTACTTGACGTTCTGCACGCTTTGCTGCAACTGGATCATGATCTGCTTTACGGTGAACGTGTGCAGGAAGTCCTGGATCCTTTATAGCTTCGATTTCATTAGACATTTATTTATCTCGCCTTCATCGCTAGCCATACAGCAACACCAATAAGAACTCCTAGACCAAGAGTCCAAGCAAGCAAACCTTCTGTCACGGGACCAACGCGTCCAAGTGATGCACCACCTAGATTTGGTTCAGCCTCTGCAGCCTTAATCCACTTGATGATGGACATCTTCTCTTCAGGAGTAATTGTCTTGTCGCTAAACACTGGCATTGATTGTGGACCAGTGACCATCGCTTCGTAAATATGCTTTGGTTCAACACCCATCAACGTTGGTGCGTACTTTCCTTGTGTAAGCGCTCCACCTTGGCCAGCAAAGTTGTGGCACATCGCGCAGTTGTTGCGGAAAAGTTCTCCACCCTCAGCGGTGCTTCCATCACGTTCGTAATTGAGTTGTTCCTCAGTAGGAATTTCAGGTCCCGGTGCAAGAGATGCAACATAGGCAGCCAATGCCGCTGTTTCTTCAGGTGTATACAGAGGTTCCTTACGCATCGCCTGAGTACTCATATCAGCCATTGGCATACGGCCCGTTCCAACTTGGAAATCAACTGAAGCGGCTCCAACACCAACTAGTGAAGGTGCAATTGCGCCACCTTCAGAGTTAAGACCGTGGCATGAAGAGCAACCCTTCAAAAAGATCTGACGACCTTCTTCGATGAGCGCTGAGCGATCAGCGGTTGTTGTTTGAGCTGTTGTCGTTGCACTGGCAACACTGAAAGTGGTTCCAATCGCAAGCAAGGCAAAGATCAACAATGCAGGACCTGCCGCCTTGTGGCGACGGTAGCGGGATAGACGCTTCACTTATATTCCTTACTACTTAATCAGGTAAATCGCGGCAAATAGCGCGATCCAAACAACGTCGACGAAGTGCCAGTAATACGAAACCACAATTGCTGTTGTTGCTTGCTGATGTGTAAATCGACGAGCCTTAGCTACGCGAACCATCACGATCAAAAAGGCGATAAGACCACCGGTTACGTGCAAACCGTGGAAACCAGTTGCTATATAAAAAACAGAACCGTATGCATTTGTAGATAGTGCAAGACCCTCTGAAACCAACATCGCATACTCGTACACCTGACCTGCGATAAAGAATGAGCCCATCAAAAATGTAAGAGCAAACCACTCGCGCATGCCCCACTTGTTAATCTGGAACAACTTTCCGGTGCGATGATTTTGAAAACGCTCAGCAGCAAAAACACCGAACTGGCAGGTAACTGATGAAAGAACCAAGACAGTTGTGTTGACCGCTGCAAATGGAATGTTAAGCATCTCTGTTGACTCGGACCAGATCGTTGGACCTTGTACTGCGCGGGTCGTGAAGTACATCGCAAAGAGTGCGGCGAAAAACATGAGCTCGCTAGAGAGCCACACGATTGTTCCGACAGCTACTGCATTGGGACGAGAGATTTTGTGGTGTGCTACGGCGCTTGACATAGGGGCGATTATTCCCGAAAACAGGCTCCGCGTCTGCCTGGGCAGCGCTCAACCGCCCCTCTTTTTGCCCCCGAAGAGGTGAAACGGATCACCTCAAAAATGCAGTTTCTGAGAACCCTCGGAGTAACGAGAACCGCTTACATTTCAATAGAATGTGACCATGGCCGAGACCAAAAAACAGATCATCATCTACTCAGATGACTCCTCAGTTCGCTCCTCAATTGTGTCCGCACTGGGAGTTCGAGCAGCTAAGGATCTTCCAGAACATGAGCTTCATGAGTTCGCAACAGGTTCGGCTCTTCGTGCATATGTAGATTCCAAAAATCTAGCAGGTGGTTTTCGCGCCGATCTTTTCATCCTCGATGGAGAAGCGGCTCAAGAGGGTGGCTTGGGTATCGCCCGCCAGCTCAAGGATGAGGTTTTTAACTGCCCACCGATCCTTGTCATCACAGGTCGCAAAGAGGACAAGTGGCTAGCAGCCTGGTCCTTGGCTGAGGCTTCAGTTGTGCACCCCATCGATCCATTTACCTTGGCTAAGACCGCGGCAGATTTACTGCGCGGGAGTTCTGTAGTTTCTGCTTAACTTTTCTCATGAGCCAATTGCTGTGGGATGAGAACATAGCGATTATCAATGCAGGTCTGGATTTAGAGGTTGAACGGGTCCAATGGTGCATGGATCAAATACTCACAGGGCAAGCAACAAGTGACACCATCAAAAACTTTTTAATCGCTCTGAAAAACAAAGGTGAAAGCCCCGAAGAGGTTGGTGCTCTAGTTGCGCAGATGTATCAACACTGCGCCCCCATCAGTATCACCGAAAGAGCAGTCGACACTGTTGGAACTGGTGGAGATGGCGCCCACACAATCAATATTTCAACAACATCGGCGATCATCGCTGCCGCTGCGGGTGCCAAGGTAATTAAACATGGCAACCGTGCCGCATCCTCTAAATCTGGATCAGCTGATCTTCTGGAAAATCTAGGGATCAATATCAATCTCGATGGTTCGCAGGTTGAAGAGAGCTTTGCAACATTGGGAATTGGTTTTTGTTTTGCTCCGATCTTTCATCCCGCTATGAAGTTTGCTGCTGCGGCTCGTAAGGAGCTAGGTACGCCGACGGTGTTCAATATTTTGGGACCCCTTGCAAACCCGGCTCGACCAAAGGCAGCGGCTATTGGCGTTGCTAATGAGCGAATGCATTTAGTGATGGCGCAGGTTTTGGGTGACCGCGGAGTCGATGGATTTGTTTTTCGCGGAGATGATGGACTTGATGAAATTACCTTGGCAACGACGACCTCTGTATTGACCATCGGAACAGAGGAAATCACAAGTGGATTATTGGACCCTGAAGAGTTTGGAATTTCCAAAGCGCCTATTAGTGCGCTAGTTGGGGGAGATGGTGCTGAAAATGCTCGCATCACCAGGGGGATATTCAATGGAGAAAAGGGTGCCCATCGTGATGCCTGCATCCTCAACGCCGCAGCAGCAATCGCGGCCTTCGAGGGAAAGAGCGATGAGAGTTTGCATCAACGAATTTCAGATGGTGTGAAAGCGGCCAATAACGCGATTGATTCCGGTGCTGCCAATGAACTTGTCATTAAGTGGGCTGAACTTACTCAGCGATTGGGCGCTTAGCTCTTCGCTTTTTCAATGGAAAGCTGCGCATCTCTTCAAAGTTGTAAATGTTAAATCCGGCAAGACGTTCGATTAAACCGTGAAGCACATCAACGGTTGCCAACGCATCATCAAGAGCTCTGTGATTAGGTGATGTTGTTGCTCCGAAAAATTGCGCCAAGGTTGAAAGTTTGCAGTTGATTACCTCATCTCGCTCGAGCACCGCTCTAGCAAGTCGAGCGGTATCTACAGTTACATACTCTGGCCAGGGCATTTCGTGGGCAATCGAGGCTGCCTTGAGGAAACTCAGATCAAAGGGTGAGTTATGTGCAACGACAACTGTTTCATCCGAGCTGCCAAGAAACTCAAAAAGCGAGGGAAGGATTTCATCGATGAAAGGTGCAGAGATAAGCATCTGATCAGTAATGCCTGTTAGCTCGGTGATGAAATACGGCAATGCATGTCCAGGGTCCACAAAACTCTGGAATGTTCCTAGTACTTCGCCGCCCTTAACTTTTACGACGCCAATCTCAGTTATTCCAGCCCCTAATCGAGGGGAACCACCTGAGGTTTCAAGATCAAGAACGGCAAAGGTAGTTTCAGAGAGTTTTCTATCTGCAACCTTGGACATGCAATGAATCGTAGGTCATTGCTCTGACAATGCTTCAGTCGTAGGCTGTCTGCTATGGCGGTAGAAGGAGCACCAGCAGGTTGGATGCAAGATTGGGCTGCACTAGGCACCGGTAAAAATGCTCATGTCGGAGTGTTGCTTGTTCATGGTTTTACTGGATCGCCAGCTTCGATGCGTCCATGGGGCGAGTTTTTACACTCAAAGGGATACACCGTGCGCGTGCCATTGCTTCCGGGACATGGAACACATCCAGAAAACCTCAATAAAGTTAAATGGCAAGAATGGCCAGCAAAGGTTGAGTTTGAGTTAAGTGAACTGCGAAAGAGCTGTGATGTAATTTTTCTCGTCGGACTTTCCATGGGCGGTGGAACGGTTTTGAATGTTGCCGCATCGCATAATGAAGCATTAAATGGATTGATCTTGGTGAATCCAATGATTCACGTTAAAGGTGTACCTGTAGAGCTAGCATTTTTCCTATCCCGACTTCAAAAAATGCGCACAAGTGTCGGAGATGACATCAAGCGTCCAGGAGTAACTGAATGGGGCTATGACGCCTTACCTACTCGAGGCGTGTATCAATTATTGAAGATGTTGCGAATCACCAGACGAAATCTGCCCAAGATTACGATTCCAGTCCAGCTCTTTCACTCTGTAGAAGATCACACCTTGCCGGTTACTAACACCGAAATCATTTTGTCCGAGATTGGTTCAATCAATAAGAGCAGAATCGAGTTAGTCAACAGTTACCATGTTGCAACAATGGATTACGACCAAGAGCTGATTTTCCAGAACTCTCTGACCTTTATTGAGGCGCAAACGAAGTAGTTTTAGGAAAGCGCAAGGGTAATAGCTATACCCAAGATACCCACTGCAGAAACCGCTGTTAGTGCCCTGCGCACCGATGGTCTTTGAATATAAGTAGCAGACTTCTTTACAGTCCAGATCAATGCAATATTCCAAGTAATCGAGATCAGCGCCCACGCCGTACCTAGAGCGATGATGCCAAATCCCAATGAGGTTTCCTGTGGAATGAATGCCGGGATAAAAGCAACGGCGTAAACAGCGGCCTTTGCGTTGGTTAAATTGGTGACTAATCCCAACCTAAATGAACCCCACCCCGAAAACTTAGTTGTGCTCTCTAGGTCAAATTTTCCGAACTCTTTTCGCAGCGAAAGAAATGTTTGCAGTGAAATGAAGGTAAGAAACACAACGCCGGACCACTTCAAAATCAAATATGCGGTTTCAGAACGGGTGAAGATTGCAGATAATCCAATCGCGCTTGAAATACTCCACACCATGATCCCAAGACAGTTGCCCAGCGATGAGAGAAATGCCGCTGATGGACCGCCCATAATCGATTGCCGTAAAACCATTGCAACACCTTGACCAGGAACCATGACAAGTAAAACCGTGGTGAAGATAAAGGAAGGTAAGTTGCTCAGCAATTGTGACACAAGTGCAAAGGTACTAGATCGCTGATTTTAAGAAGTTCAAGGCTTGTACCGCGTTCCAACCATCTGGATGAAGAGCTCTTAACGCACGTGGACCATCAAGATCAGAGCCAAATGTAAGAAGTGAAATTTCGGTGCGACCATCGGGTCGAACTTGGCCTAATCCAATATCTGCCATCAAGGCGTTGCATAAACACTTTGAACCCTGAGCTTGATCTACTTCACCATTTTTAAATTCATAATTGTCTAAAGGTTCAGCTGGGCAGCGATATCCAATGCCGCCCTTTTCGCGTTGGAACATGGTTCGCAAATACCCAAGATCGCAGATTCTTGTGCGCTCCTTGTACAAATTATCATTTGAAAGGGTTTGATTATTCTGAATAACCTTGAACGGAAAACCTGTTGGAGATGCGCTTGCATCAGTCATTACTCGCATCGTGGGATCGGCAAGTGAGACCAAAATTGAGGATCTGTTCTCGTTGGTAAAGCCTGACTCATTTGCTAAAGCAAAGAGTGAACCAACTTGTACCCCTTGAGCTCCGTAAGAGATCGCCTCTTTGACCTTTTCAGGAGTTGCGTAACCACCGGCCAACCAAAATGGAGAGCCTGATGCATGGATTTTTTCTAGATTAGGAATGTCAAGCTCGTTGTAAACAGCTTCGCCCTCATCATTCACATGATTCTTAGCTCTAGGGGGAGCGTTGTGTCCTCCCGCAACGTGGTACTCAATGACATAACCATCAGGCTTGGTTTCCTCATCTTTATTGAGATATGCAACCAATGCGTGTGAGGTAACGATTGCCAAAAAGAGTGGACGTTTAATTGGAAAGTTATCTAAACCAAGGGTGCGTGGGTCAAAATGTAGGTAGTGCTTGTCCTTTGTATCAGCGACATCTACCTTCATCGCAACCTTGTTACCTTGTGAAATTTCATTGAGCAAGTGAGGAACCTGAGCAGGAATTCCAGCACCAATTAATATGTAATCGACATCAGCCAACATTGCACCGTAAAGCTGTGCAGGAATTGCTAACTGGATCTTCTCCAGAATATTCATTCCGATTAAGCCGTTGTGACCTTCTTTTGCCAGCCATACCTCAACAAAACTAGCAACCGCCAAAAGTTTGTTCGAGAAAAGATTTCCCTTGATGCTTAACTTTGGTACATCTAAATATGGCTTACCATCTTCGCGCCCGCCTTCAATAAAGAAGCGATCCATAATCTCTTTGATTGTCTCTTGATGGGGATAAGCGGCCATTGCTCTGCGAATATCGCCGGTTAAATCACCATCTTGCAATCGGCGCGCTACAACTGAATCAATTGCAGTTCCTGAAATTACGCCAAGCTCTCCAGCAATAGAAACCTCTTTAGCCAACTGCCATGATGAAACTGCAATGCCCATGCCACCCTGAATGATTGTGGGATAACTAGAGGTTGAGCGCATGTATGAACTGTATGGAAGGCAAGACCGAACTCGCGAGTAGACTTGTGGTTACTGAGGGGTTAGATCGCTCAATGTGATGGATATCTATCGAAGTGGACGATACTGGGATCGAACCAGTGACCCCCACAATGTCAATGTGGTGCTCTACCGCTGAGCCAATCGTCCTAGGTGTGAGAACTATACAACAGTCATTTAGCGGGAATAATCATCCTCAATACGCTCAATATCATCTTCGCCAAAGTAAGAACCAGTTTGAACCTCAATAAACACCAGCTCTTGGGATCCTTGATTTCCGATTCGATGCAGATCGCCGATAGCAACATCAACGGTTTCTCCAGCAACTCTTTGGAAGCTTTCTCCATTTAATGTAACTGTTGCGGTTCCTGAAACGATGAACCAATGCTCAGCTCTCTTTTGATGACGCTGATATGAAAGTCGTGACCCTGGATTTACATAAATGCATTTAACTTTATGCAGATTGGATTCCTGCAAAACTTCATAACGGCCCCACGGTCTTACTGAGTCGTTATCGATCATCATCTTTTCCTTTTGTTTCCGAACTGCTGATGCTGTCCAAATGTGACAACACTCTTTCATTAATAGTGGAGGTCGGGACGGGATTTGAACCCGTGTAGAGGGATTTGCAGTCCCTTGCCTCGCCTCTCGGCCACCCGACCATACAAATATCGCCGCTAGATTTTCATCTTCGAAGAGAGTTCAATCTAAACGGCGAGTATCAGAGCGGACGACCGGGTTCGAACCGGCGACCTGAACCTTGGCAAGGTTCCGCGCTACCAACTGCGCTACGTCCGCGAGGAGGGCAAATCTATCGCAGGAGAGCCGTAAGCGCCAAAGTGAAGGGGATTGGTTAGCGTTACCTCGTGGAATATACCAAGGATGGACCCATATTTTGGATGGGGGGACGATTAGCAACTGAGCTAATCGAGGTATCTGATGATCCTTCCTGCCTTGATGATGGGGATTTCTGGGCGGTATCGACAACTTTTGAGGGCGCATTCACAGCAGCAAAGTTTGCGACAGTAGTAGACGCAAGTTTTCCAACCGCTACATGGAATCCGATTTCTACGCCGTGGACAAGTTCTCCCGATCAATCTGGATACATCTCATACGTAGACACGATTCGCGAATTAATCGCACAAGGATGGGTGTATCAAGTAAATGCCTGTCGCCAGATTTGTGCAGAAGATTCCAACCCAAATTTACGTGGACTCTTTTCACGTATCTTGGAAAGCAATCCTGCGCCATGGGCAAGTTATCTCGAGATCCCTGGGATCAACATTGCATCTGCATCCCCAGAGTTATTTCTCAAGCGCACAGGCGGTCGCGTGAAGACATCTCCAATAAAGGGAACGCAAAGTCTTGGCTCAAGTGATTTTGGTGTGAAGGACAAATCGGAGAACATCATGATCGTTGATCTGATGCGCAATGATCTCGGGATGATTTGCAAGAGTGGATCTGTTGAAGTAACACAACTTCTGTATAGCCAAGATCACCCAGGCTTACAGCATCTAGTGTCCGATGTTGAAGGAGATCTAATTGATGCAATTAGTTGGAGCGATATTTTCCGAGCGGTTTCACCTCCTGGATCTGTAAGCGGAGCACCTAAATCATCAGCGTTGTCCACCATCTCTGAGAATGAAAGTCCCCGCGGCCCGTATTGCGGAGCACTGGGCTGGGTTCAGGGAGATCGAGCTGAACTATCAGTTGCTATTCGAATATTTTGGAAAAATGAAAAAATCTACTTCGGAACAGGTGCAGGAATCACCTTTAGCAGCGATTCTCAGCAGGAATGGGAAGAGACTGAACTAAAGGCCTCGCGGTTGGTAAAGATTGCTGCGGGACACTACAAATGAAGGTAATTCAAAACGGTTCATTAGTAGATCTAGTCGACAGCCGATGCAACGACAAAGGTTGGATGGATGGTGCCGGTGTATTTGAAACTATCAGAACGGTAAACAATGCACCGTGGGCTCTTTCACGACATATGCGTCGAGCTGTAAGCAGCGCTAAACAATTAGGTTTTTCAATAGCAAACGAAGAGGTTCTCCGAAGCGCTGTTGCGCTTTTGTGTGAAACTGAAAAAGCGCCAATGGGAATGCTGCGTTTGTCATTTGGAGATGATGGCAACTGGACAGCGGTTCATTTACCGTACCAGCGCAATAATCAACCAGCCTCTCTGATGACCTTTCCAAAACCAATTTCCGTTGTCGGTCAGCCTGTAAAGAGTTTTCCATATGCGCATCGATTGGATATTTTGAGCTTTGCCAAGGATGCAGGGTTTGATGAAGCGATCATCGTGAATGAACTGGGCAAGGTGTGCGAGGGATCGGTTACAAATCTGCTGGTAAATCTCGATAGTAAGTGGATAACTCCACCAATTAGCGATGGTGTTCTACCCGGAATTATGCGAGCCCTCGTGATCGAGTATTGCGGCGTATCTGTAAAAAGTATTGATGTAGCAGATCTGCAGCGGGTTCAATCAGCTTTTCTCTTGAGCAGCCTGCGCATCGCACAACCCGTGGCTTCTATCGATGGAAGATTATTGGAGCCATCAGCTGAATTTGGCGCAGAAATTGAAGCGATGGCGCTGAAGACTTCGGTAGGCTAGCGGCATGGCTCAGATCTCGATCACAGTTGATGGCGTTGCCCAACAGGTAGAAGCAGATCAGCGCCCGACCCATTTATTTGCCGAAAACAAAGAGGTTGTCGTTTGTCGCGTTAATGGGGCTTTGAAAGATTTATGGACCGAGCTTGCCGAAGGCGATGTTATTGAATCAGTACTCATCTCTTCTCCAGATGGTTTAGCGGTATTGCGCCACTCAACCGCACATGTCATGGCCCAAGCTGTTCAAGAGGTTTATGCCAATACACGCCTTGGAATTGGTCCGCCGATCAAAGATGGCTTTTACTACGATTTCGATCCACAAAACACATTTAATCCTGATGACTTAGTCAAGATTGAAAGTGCGATGAGAAAGATCATCAAAGAAGGTCAACGGTTTCGTCGTCGTGTAACAACCGAAGCTGAAGCGCTAAAAGAGTTGGCGCATGAACCGTATAAGTGTGAATTGATTGGTATCAAGGGTCCGGCAGGCGAAGAGGCTTCCGTTGAAGTAGGCGGTTCAGAGCTAACTATCTATGACAATTTGGGACGAGATGGAAATCCGGTATGGAGCGATCTATGCCGCGGTCCACATTTACCGTCGACCAAGTTAATTCCCGCCTTCAAATTAATGCGTACCGCTGCTGCGTACTGGCGTGGTTCTGAAAAGAACCCGATGCTCCAAAGAATTTATGGAACTGCATGGCCCTCTCAAGATCAACTCAACGCCTACCTTGAACTCCTTGCTGAAGCGGAAAAGCGTGATCATCGTCGTTTAGGTACAGAGTTAGATCTCTTCTCATTTCCCGAAGAGATCGGCTCTGGTTTAGCGGTTTTTCATCCGAAGGGCGGAATTGTTCGTCGTGCGATGGAGGATTACTCACGTATTCGACATGAAGAAGAGAACTACGAATTTGTTTATTCGCCGCACTTAACCAAGGCCGCACTCTTTGAAACCTCCGGTCACTTGCAGTGGTACGCCGATGGCATGTACCCGCCAATGATTTTGGATGAGGAGCTCAATGCTGATGGAACTGTAAAGAAAGCAGGCCAGCAGTACTACATGAAGCCGATGAACTGCCCATTCCACAACTTGATTTACAAATCCCGTGGACGTTCATATCGCGAACTACCTCTTAGACTCTTTGAGTTTGGAACGGTTTATCGTTACGAGAAATCAGGCGTTCTTCACGGAATCACACGAGCTCGTGGCTTTACACAGGATGATGCACATATTTATTGCACCAAAGAGCAGATGGTGGGGGAGCTAGATTCATTGCTCACCTTCGTTCTTAATTTGTTGCGCGATTATGGATTAAATGATTTCTACCTTGAACTTTCTACTAAGAACGAGGAGAAGTTTGTTGGTGATGATGCTGATTGGGCTGAAGCAACAGAAGCGTTAAGAAAAGCTGCTACTGCACAAAATCTCGAACTTGTTTTGGATGAAGGTGGCGCGGCATTTTATGGACCGAAGATTTCTGTGCAGGCAAAGGATGCGATTGGTCGAACATGGCAGATGTCAACGATTCAAGTAGATTTCCAACTTCCGCAACGCTTTGAACTTGAATACTCTGCAACAGATGGAACCCGTCAACGACCTGTCATGATTCACAGAGCATTGTTCGGATCTATTGAACGATTCTTCGGGGTATTGACTGAGCATTACAGTGGAGCATTCCCTCCCTGGTTAGCTCCAGTGCAAGCAATTGGTATTCCAGTTGCCGATACTTTTGCTGATTATTTGGGTGAGGTCATGATTGCGATGCGCAAGGCTGGAATTCGTGCCGAGCTAGATGCGTCAGATGATCGCATGCAGAAGAAGGTGCGAAATGCACAGATGCAGAAGATCCCATTCATGGTCATCGCAGGTGAGGAAGATCAAAAGGCTGGAGCGGTTTCCTTCCGTTATCGCAACGGTGAACAGAAAAATGGAATTCCAATTGCAGATGCGATCGCTGAGATTAAAAAGGTTGTCGCCGAACGTACTCAGGTTTAATCCGTGAGCCACGAAATCAATGGTGCAGGGATGCCCGATGGATGGCAACGCTTATGGGCACCACATCGTCTTGAGTATCTACGTGGTGAAAACAGACCATTAGAAGGCAATGATGTCTCTTGCCCGTTCTGCGAGATCCCTGCGATGGATGATCAAGAGGGTTTGATTGTTCATCGAGGAACAGCGGCTTATGTAGTGATGAACCTGTACCCATACAACCCGGGACATCTCCTGGTGTGCGCCTTTAGACATGTTGCTGATTTAACTGATCTAACTGATGAAGAACGGAATGAAATTTCTGCACTCACCTCACATGCGATGAAAACGATTCGCAAGGTTTCATCACCTGAAGGTTTTAACTTGGGGATGAATCAAGGAGCAATATCAGGTGCTGGAGTAGCTGCACACATTCACCAACATGTTGTTCCTCGTTGGAGTGGAGATGCAAACTTTATGCCGATCATTGGAAAGACAAAGGTGTTACCGCAACTGCTTCATTTGACTCGAGATGAGATCGCAGCAGCTTGGTAGTTAATTAAGTTCTTCTATGTACCGCTTCACGATATCTACACCGATTCCTTTTTCAATCCACAGTGGAATCGCTGGAAAAAGCAATCCGGCAGGAAAAGCTTGCTCCCCAGAGCTTTGAAGCAACTCCAAGTACTCATCTCTAAACTCTTGAACCAGAGTTTGATGCTCGGGATCACTCATTCGGGTTGTCGGTGGCGTAGTTGAATAATCGATGATGGATAAATCCGCTAAGGAAATAAGTGCAACAGGTAGACCGTGTTCATCATGCAAAACCAAAAATGGGGTAGCCATCGGAGAGAAAACTCGATTTGCGATCATCACTGCATCATCAAAATCAGCTTCTTGTTTTTCCAAATGTGTGACCACAACCAGACGTGGAATTTGAAACTCATCGAGTTCGGTCCATAAATCAATAGTCTCTTGATCCACACCAGCAGATGGATTTATGGCAAATATCGCCAAATCACTATCGCTGTGAACTTCTTGGGTAAAGACACCGTTAAAGGTTTTCGCCACTAGTTCAGGCTCAGCGCTGGCATGGCCGTAGACATGAATCATGCCCTTGGTGATTTGTGTTTGCACTGGGTCAGCCTACGATGGTCCTTGATGTTAAGCGCACGTTTGAAGCCAGCGGTCACTCGGGTAATTACCCCCGTGGCAGCTTTTGCACTGCGTCGAGGGATCACACCGAACGCGGTTACTTGGGTTGGGGCGATAGGCGTTGTCATCTGCGCGCTGTACTTCTATCCACGTGGAGATTTTTTCATCGGAACCTTAGCGATCTGCATCTTGGCCTTAAGTGATCTCTTTGACGGAACTATGGCGAGATTATCGAGCGCAGGTTCTAGCAAGTGGGGTGGCTTTTTAGATTCGACTATTGATCGGATCACCGACTCATCGATCTTGCTGGGTGTTTCAATTTATTTAATAAATCGAGATGATCTATTGGCGTATGTAGTTTTGGCGACACTAGTGACAGGGTTATTAGTTCCATACATTCGCGCTAAAGCAGAAAGCTTTGGAATCCCTTGTTCTGGAGGAATCGCAGAACGAACTGAACGTCTCATTATCTCCCTAGCCGCAATTGGTTTTGATGGTTTGGGCATTCCATATGTTTTGGCAGCTGGAATGTGGGTTCTCGCGATATTAGGTTCATTCACCGTTATTCAAAGAATGTTAATTGTAAAGCGAGCGATCTAGAGTGAAAGAGAATATCTCGGCCTATGTGTACTTTGCTGGCTGGCGAATAGTTAGATGGCTACCAGAGAAAACCGCTTACAACTTGGCCTATCGCATCGCTGATTTCTTAGCAAAGCGAAATGGAAAAAGCGTTCAGCGATTGCGTTCCAATCTTGAACGTACTCAACCATCGATTACTAAACTCAATTTAGATTTGCTTGTCATCGAGGCAATGCGGTCGTATATGCGTTATTGGGTTGACACATTTAGATTTCCTGATTGGTCTTCCGATCGTGTATCCGAGACGGTATCGGTTACTAATGAGCACCTATTACTTGATGCGGTTGCAGCAAAGACCGGCGTCATAGTTGCCCTTCCTCATGCGGGTAACTGGGATCACGCAGGTGCATACTTTTGCGCAAAAGGAATTCCGTTAGTCACCGTTGCAGAACGATTAAAGCCAGAGAAACTATTTTTAAAGTTTCTTGCTTACCGACAGTCAATGGGCATGGAGGTCCTGCCGCTCGATGGTCGCGTTCTAGGCACATTGGCACAACGATTGAGGCAAGGCGCACTAGTTGCACTTGTTGCAGACCGAGATCTATCTCGTTCGGGAATAGATGTTGAGTTCTTCAATGGCACCGCTCGAATGCCAGCAGGACCTGCACTTTTGGCGCTTAAAACGCAAGCACCACTTATTACAGCTTTTGTTTCCTATACTGAAAATGGCATTCACATCGATTTCAAGAACGTTGTATTACCTAGCGCAGGGGAAGAAAGCGCAAAGGTACGAGAGATTGTTCAGATGACCGCAAAACACTTTGAGGATGGAATATCCCAAACTCCTCAAGATTGGCACATGTTGCAAAGAATCTGGGTTGATGGCGACTTCAAGGAGCGCGGGTAATGCTTACTCGTTCTTTAAAGATTGGAATTGTCTGTCCCTACAGTTGGGATACACCTGGAGGAGTACAAAACCATATTCGCGACCTTGCGGAGTTTTTAATAGCTGCAGGTCACGAGGTTTCAGTCCTTGCTCCTGCCATTGATGAATCTAAGTTACCTGACTATGTAGTTAACGCTGGCAAACCTATTTCAATTCCGTACAACGGCGCAGTTGCACGTGTTCTCTTCGGACCGGTGGCATTTGCACGAGTACGTCAGTGGATATCACAAGGAGATTTTGATCTTCTTCATCTTCATGAACCAGCCATTCCTTCGATATCACTCTTGGCATGTTGGGCCGCTGATGGACCAATGGTTGGAACCTTTCACGCCGCTGCAAAACGTCAGAAAATCATCTTCGCAATTGGGCCAATTCTTGAACCCGCGATCGAGAAATTGTCAGCTCGAATAGCTGTTTCAGAAGCTGCGCGGTTGACTCTCACTGATCATTTAGATACCGACGCCATAATTATTCCTAATGGAATTTATGCAGATCGCTATGCGCACGGACATTCTCAAGAAAAATGGACCGGAAACACCATTGGATTTATTGGACGATTTGAAGAGCCGAGAAAAGGTCTAAGTATTCTGGTTGATGCATTACCGATAATCTCTCGCTTTGCACCAGATGTAAAGGTTTTTGTTGCAGGTCCTGGAGAGCCTGATGAAGTAATTAAGAGTATTGATCCTCAATTACGACCACGCTTTGAATTCTTAGGAAAAATCAGCGAAGAGGAAAAAGCAAATTTTATGTCCTCGATTGCGCTTTATGTTGCACCCAACACAGGTGGTGAATCTTTCGGAATAATTCTTGCAGAAGCTTTAGCAGGTGGAGCCTGTGTGGTGGCCAGTGATATTCCGGCCTTTGATGATTTGTTGGGTCATGGCGAATTTGGTGCTCTCTTCGAGTCTGAAAGTCCGACTGAATTAGCAAAAGTAGTGATCGATCTATTGCGGGATGCTGAAAAGAGAAAGCAACTTTCTCTTCGCGGGAAAATGCATGCCCAAGCATTTGATTGGAAAGTTGTCGCTCAACAGATTTATTCAGTGTACGAGATGTCGATTGTCGGAAGCGAAAAGGTTCGATTAGCTTCAGATACTCGCCCTTGGAACCGTTTCCTCAACAAGGAGGAAAAATCATGACACGTTGGTTAGTAGCGATTGTGTTGGTTTTGATAATCGGTTGGTACCTGTCATTTACTGCAACTCGACTCGATCGCCTGCATCACCGGGTCGAAACAAGTTGGGCAAACTTAGATGTATTGCTACAGAAGAGAGCAGCGGTAGCTTTAGAGATTGCACACAGCGATATCGCAGACCCAGCAAGTTCAGTACTTCTTACCGCCGCGGCATATCAAGCCCGCGATGCAGATATTCAAAACCGTTCCCAGGCTGAAAGTGGTTTATCGGGAGCCCTTGGTTTATTGCTCGAAGACTCTGAACATCTCGAAACTGCGGCCGATAGCGCTCTGTTAACCGAACTCTCAGGTCTTACCGACAAGGTGCGAGTTGCTATCGCGATTCATACCGATGCGGTTGCACGCACTCAAATGGTGAGACGTAAGTTCATAGTTCGACTTTTCCGTTTAGCCGGTACCGCTCCGCTGCCGATCACATACGAGTTTGAAGCTGATGTTCTTTAAAAGGGTTCTTTTCCTAGGCGTTGCTTCCACCTTGTTGTTAACTAGTTGTGCAGCGATCACAAAGATACTTCCTGAAAGAAAATCTGTGAGCGTTTTAAGTGGCCGCGAAGGTGTTGACGGTCAAATATTGGTGGTAAAAATCGATGATACAAATATGGCCCATCCTCAAATTGGGTTAGAGGATGCTGATGTTGTGTACATCGAACAAGTCGAAGGTGGGTTAACTCGACTTGCTGCGGTGTTTGCGTCAAAAATTCCCGTCCGAGTCGGCCCAGTTCGAAGTGCAAGAATTTCAGATATCGATATTTTGAGTCAGTATGGACGTGTTGCATTTGCCTACAGTGGCGCTCAACGAAAACTTCTTCCTGTTATCGCCGCAGCAAACCTTCAAGATCTTGGCGCGCAACATGAAAGCTCTAAGATTTTTACAACTGATCCGAACAGAGTCGCACCGTATGCGATGGTGCTAAGAGCTGATTTGCTCATGCAAAAGATCGTTGATGAAAGTCTTCAGGTTGATTCGGCAAAGAGCGTTGGCTTTGTTTTCGGCGATAATCCCAAAGGCGGCATCCCTACACAAAAAGTAGTTATTAACTGGCCGGCCGCGACATATTCAGCAGAGTGGTCTGAGAAAGAATCCCGTTGGTTGCTTTCGCATAATGGAAAATTGAATGTGGCCGATAGTGGCGTTGTATTAGGAGCCACAACGCTTGTTATACAAATGGTAAAAATCTCTCCATCAGAATACGGAGATAAGTTTGGGGGAGTCACTCCGTTATCTGAAACTATCGGTACAGGTAAGGCGTATGTTCTTCGCAACGGTGAACTCTTCACAACCACCTGGAGTAGAGCTTTTGCAGATTCAGGTACAACTTTTACCTTGCCAGATGGCTCCTCAATGAACTTTGCGCCAGGCCACCTTTGGGTCGCTCTGACCGACCGTGAGCCTGAATTCACGTCGCGCATAGTCGATAAGACGAAGTAGGATTGGGCTCTATCTTTCGATTGAAGCGGAGTAATAAATCATGGCTGAAGTAACTGGCACCGGTCGCGTTAAGCGCGGAATGGCGGAGATGCTCAAGGGTGGCGTCATCATGGATGTCGTCAACGCTGAACAAGCCAAGATTGCCGAAGATGCTGGAGCGGTAGCTGTTATGGCGCTTGAGCGCGTACCTGCTGATATTCGTGCGCAAGGTGGCGTCGCTCGCATGTCTGATCCTGACATGATCCAAAAGATTCAAGCTGCGGTTTCAATTCCAGTTATGGCGAAAGCGCGTATCGGTCACTTTGTCGAGGCCCGCGTTTTGGAATCACTCGGTGTTGATTACATCGACGAGTCTGAGGTTTTGACACCTGCAGATTATGAAAACCATATCGATAAGTTTGATTTCACAGTTCCATTTGTTTGTGGCGCAACCAATCTTGGAGAAGCACTTCGTCGCATCAATGAAGGTGCAGCAATGATTCGCTCAAAGGGCGAAGCAGGAACCGGTGATGTTTCAAATGCGATGCAACACATGCGCAAAATTGGTGGAGAAATTCGTCGTCTATCTTCACTACGTGAAGATGAGCTGTACGTAGCCGCTAAGGAGCTTCAAGCTCCATATGATTTAGTTAAAGAGGTTGCACAAACCGGCAAACTTCCAGTTGTGTTGTTTACAGCAGGAGGAATTGCAACACCTGCAGATGCAGCCCTCATGATGAGCATGGGCGCCGATGGCGTGTTCATTGGTTCGGGAATCTTTAAATCTGGAAACCCAGCACAACGCGCAGCGGCTTGCGTGAAGGCAACTACATTTTGGGATGATCCAAAGGTTATTGCGGATGCATCTCGTGGATTGGGTGAAGCGATGGTTGGTATTAACGTTGCCGATCTTCCAGCTCCACACCGTCTTGCAGATCGCGGTTGGTAATCTCCCTTTAAATGAAGGTTGGCGTCTTAGCTCTGCAAGGTGATGTTCGCGAACACATTAGCGCCTTAATTGCTTGTGGTGTTGAGGCAGTACCTGTTCGTAGAGAATCAGAGATTCAATCTATAGATGCGTTGGTTCTGCCAGGTGGAGAATCAACAACAATTGCTCAATTATCGGAAGTCTTTGGAATATATGATGTATTGAAGCAACGAATCGCATCCGGTATGCCGGTTTATGGATCATGCGCCGGAATGATTTTGTTAGCTACTGAAATCCTCGATGCCAAGGTTGGTCAAAAGAGTTTCGGTGGCTTGGATATTTCAGTTCGACGAAATGCTTTTGGACGTCAAGTCGATTCCTTTGAATCAGATATTGAATTTGCTGATGGTTCACAAGAGTTAATTCGAGCGGTCTTTATCCGCGCACCGTGGGTTGAAAAGGTGGGCGATGCGGTTCAGGTCTTAGCCTCAATCGACTCCCATCCAGTGGCGGTCCGTTCACACACTGCGCTTGCAACATCTTTTCATCCAGAATTAACGGGGGATCACCGCATTCATCGTTACTTTATTGAGCATGTGGCACGTCCTGCGCTTGAGAAGGTAAAGTAATCCTCAATTCAGGTGAACATTAATCAGGTGAGGTGAAACCATGTCAGGCCATTCCAAGTGGGCTACGACTAAGCATAAGAAGGCGATTATCGATAGTCGTCGCGCAAAGGTATTTGCAAAGCAGATTCGCGCAATTGAAGTTGCAGCGCGAAATGGTGGCGCTGATATGGATGGCAACCCAACACTTTTTGATGCGGTAGCAAAAGCAAAGAAATCCTCAATGCCATCTGACAACATCGAACGTGCAATTAAACGTGGTGCTGGTTTAGAAGCTGGTGCAAAGGATTGGATCACAATCATGTACGAGGGCTACGGTCCCAATGGTGTTGCGATCATGATCGAGTGTTTATCGGATAACCGAAATCGATCAGCATCAGAAGTAAAGGTGGCGGTAACTCGCAATGGTGGATCTATGGCAGATCTTGGATCTGTGTCATATCTGTTTAATCGAAAAGGTGTAGTCATTGTTAAAAAGGATGGCGCATTGACTGAGGATTCAATTTTGGAAGCGGTCCTTGAAGCCGGTGCCGAAGAGGTTAATGATCTCGGCGAGGCTTTCGAGATTGTGAGTGAGCCAGTTGATCTAGTTCCGGTACGAACCGCCCTACAGACCGCCGGAATTGATTATGAATCAGCTGACTCATCCTTCCTTCCATCAATGAGTATTCCGTTGGATGCCGATGGAGCCAAGAAGGTATTTGAGTTGATCGATGCGATTGAAGAGCTAGATGATGTTCAAAATGTTTACAGTAACTTTGATGTTTCTGATGAAGTTATGGCGAGCCTCGAGTAGACCATAGTTCAATCACCTTAGGCTTTAACGTTGTCACATGGAGAAAGCACGAGGAGCGCAATGAGAGTTTTGGGTGTTGACCCAGGTCTGACTCGTTGCGGTGTCGGCATCGTTGAAGGCGCAGTGGGATCTCCAATCACCCTGGTTGAAGTTGGTGTCATTCTTACCCCGACTGATTCACCACTTGAGCAGCGATTATTGGATCTTGATCAACAGTTATCGCAGTGGATCAATGTGTGGAAACCAGATGTCATCGCGGTAGAACGAGTTTTTTCACAACACAATGTTCGAACAGTTATGGGAACAGGACAAGCTGCAGGTATTGCTTTGTTGTTAGCAGCTAAAGCCGGCATCCCAGTAATGATGCACACGCCATCTGAGGTGAAAGCATCTGTAACTGGAAGCGGTCGCGCCAATAAAGCACAAGTTGCACAGATGGTTCAAAAGATTTTGAATCTTGACAGCATTCCTAAACCAGTAGATGCAACCGATGCCTTAGCGCTAGCGATTTGTCATATTTGGCGAGGTGCAGGGACAACCCGACTTGCACAAGCTGCCGCTGCAGAACAATCCCGTATTAAGAAACTGAGATCTCGATGATCTCTTTACTCAGCGGAAATGTTCGATCAATTCAAAGTGATCGATTGGTGGTCGAAGTTGGGGGCTTTGGCCTAACTGTGTTGGTTACACCTTCAACAACAACTCAAGTAAATCTTGGTTCGCAGATTCAGTTATTTACATCATTGGTAGTTCGAGAAGATTCCTTGACTCTCTTTGGCTTTGTGAACGAAGAGTCCCGATCATTGTTTGAACTTGTACAAACGGTTTCGGGCATTGGACCAAAGGTTGCTCTTTCAATTCTTGGCGCATTAACCCCTGAAGATCTAGGCAGAGCGATCGCGCAGGAAGATATTGCAGCGATAGAAAAGGTACCTGGCATTGGTCGTAAAGGCGCCCAACGTTTAATCCTTGAACTCAAAGGAAAGTTGAGCGATCTTTCTCACGCTCAGTTGTACAAGGGACATCAACCCGCCTGGAGAGAGCAGTTATCAAGTGCTTTAGTCTCACTTGGTTTTTCACCGAAAGAGTCAGATGGTGCGATCTCAAATGTTGTTGCAACACTTCAGTCAGATGGAGTCGACGCTTCTACCCTCGAATTAAGCGAGCTACTGAAACTGTCACTTGCTAGCGGAAAGAGTTCTCGTGGCTGATGACCGTTTAGTTACTCCGCAGATCAAGAATGAGGAGTCCGCTCTAGAACACGCCTTGCGTCCTCAATCTTTATCTGATTTTGTAGGTCAACATCGAGTACGCGAACAAATTGATGTACTACTAACTGCGGCGCGACATCGCAATGCTCCCGCCGATCACATCTTGCTATCTGGTCCGCCGGGATTAGGAAAGACAACCCTTGCATTAATTCTTGCTGGCGAGATGAATGCACCTATTCGCATCACTAGTGGTCCTGCAATAACGCATGCAGGAGATTTGGCGGCAATTCTTTCATCCTTGGTCGAAGGTGAGATTTTATTTTTGGATGAGATTCACCGATTGCCACGCCCTGCCGAAGAGTTGCTGTACTTGGCGATGGAGGATTTTCGGGTTGATGTCATTGTTGGAAAGGGTCCGGGAGCTACTGCAATTCCGTTACAACTTCCACATTTCACATTAGTTGGTGCAACAACCCGCGCCGGACTATTACCAAGTCCTTTGCGAGATCGTTTTGGTTTTACAGCACATCTAGATTTCTATAATGAAGAAGATATCGCTCATGTAATCACTCGAAGTGCAGAGCTTCTAAAGATTTCAATTGATAAGGATGCGGTTGTAGAAGTCGCAGGCCGTTCTCGAGGAACACCGCGAATCGCAAATCGATTACTACGACGTGTTCGAGATTTCGCACAGGTTCAAGGTCGTTCAACGATTTCTCTATCGGATGCACAAGCTGCACTAGAGATGTATGAGGTAGATGAACTAGGTCTAGATCGCCTTGATCGAGCTGTCCTTGTTGCCCTGATTGAGCGTTTCAACGGGGGACCGGTAGGCCTTTCTACTTTGGCAATCGCAGTGGGCGAGGAGGTCGAAACCGTTGAATCGGTAGCTGAGCCATTCCTCGTAAGAAATGGCTTCATGGCTCGTACGCCTCGTGGTCGAGTGGCAACTGCGCAGGGATGGCGCCATATAGGACGAACACCACCCGCTGAAATTGCCTCGCTTTTCGACTTACCCGCATCTGACGCCTAGACTCTGCGCCTATGTCTACAACTAATAAGCCAATTAAGACGAGTTCCCGCCCAGCACGCACATTGGCGATTCTCGCCCTTGTTCTCGTGGCTATGGCAAGCCTTGTCTTCATCCAAGGAGCTACCTCAGTTCGCTTAGGTCTTGATCTTCGCGGCGGTACCTCTGTCACATTGCAACCACGAATTGCACCAGGAGATGAAGGAAAGGTTACGAGCGAAGCGATCGATCAGGCGGTTTCAATCATCCGTCAACGTGTTAACTCACTCGGCGTTGCAGAATCAGAAGTAGCTGCACAAGGAAGTGGAACAAACCGTCAGATCGTTATCTCTGTTCCAGGAGATACTGGACGTCGCGTTGTGGAATTAGTTGGACAGACAGCTGAACTTCGATTCCGTCAGGTGCTTGCATCTGCTTCCGGAATTCCAGCAGCAGCCGATGCAGCAGCTACACCTGCAGCAGGAGTAAGTGCCGAGATCAATGCAAAGTTTGCAGCACTTGATTGCACAAAGGCAGAAAATCTTCAGGGAACAGGTGCGGATGCACCAACAGATACCTTGGTCGCATGTGATCGCGCTGGTGGAACTAAGTACATCCTTGCTCCCGCAGAAGTTCTCGGTCGTCAGATTTCAAAGGCATCTGCAGGTTTGGATACTCAAGCAGGTAGCAACTGGTTTGTAAGCCTTACCTTTAATAATGAAGGAACAACAGCTTTTGGTGCGCTAACCGCCCGTGTGACATCTCTTCCAGAACCTACAAATCAAGTTGCGATTGTTCTCGATGGTTTAGTTGTTTCGGCACCACGTATTACGGAAGCGATTCCATCAGGAAATGCACAGATCACCGGAAGCTTCACACAATTAGAGGCTCAAGATCTTGCAAATGTTTTGAAGTACGGAGCACTTCCTCTCGCATTTGATCGCGGAGAAGTGCAGCAGGTTTCACCAACTCTTGGTGCCGATCAACTGAATGCGGGCTTGCTCGCAGGAGCCCTAGGTCTTCTCTTGGTTGTTATCTTCACCCTGCTGTACTACCGAGCATTAGGTTTTGTAACAGTTGGATCATTGGCTATCGCCGGTGGCATGCTCTACCTGCTGTTCTTGCTACTTGGAGAGTGGATTGGTTTCACTTTAACCCTTGCTGGAATTGCGGGTGCGATCGTTGCGATCGGTGTAACCGCCGACTCATTCATTGTTTACTTTGAGCGTGTTCGAGATGAGATGCGTGAAGGTCGAACCCTTCGAACCGCTGCTGAAACTGGCTGGGTTCGTGCGCGTCGTACGATCTTGGTAGCTGACTTTGTATCTTTGATTGCAGCGGTTTTGTTGTACGTCTTCTCAGTAGGTGGAGTTCGCGGTTTCGCCTTCACACTTGGATTGACGACACTTATCGACTTAATCATTATCTTCTGGTTCACAAAGCCAGCGCTGGTCCTTGTTTCACGAAGTAAGTTCTTTAACTCAGGACATGCTCTCTCAGGTTTCTCTTCAAAGAGCCTGGGTATGTCCGTTGCGAAGGAGGCATAACATGTCGAAGCTATCTGGACTAGGCGGCCGTTTATATCGTGGAGAGACATCTGTTAACTTCATTGGACGTCGTCGTCGCTGGTACACAGTTTCAGCGGTTTTCGTTTTGCTTTCTATCGGCGCACTTGCTGTTCAAGGATTACATCTAGGAATTGAGTTCAAGGGTGGTTCATCTTTCACCGTAACAACGCAAAACCCTTCAGTAGCTGATGCTCGCGCAGCCGTTGATGAGGCTGGCGTTACAGGCGAAGCGATCATTCAGGTGCTGGGTGATAACAAGGTACGTGTCCAAACAGGCGCGCTTGAGACCGCTCAGAACAACGCGGTGCAAGATGCATTGGCAGCAAAGTTTTCTGTAGCTGTTGGATCAATCGATACTCAAATCATTGGACCATCATGGGGTAAGGAAATTACCCGTAAGGCCTTGTATGGTCTTTTCGGATTCCTTCTCGTCGTAATGATCTATCTTGCAATGGCGCTTGAGCCAAAGATGGCCCTTGCTGCGATCGTTGCTGTTATTCACGATGTTTTCATCACCGTGGGAATCTACGCATTGGTCGGCTTTGATGTTACGCCAGCGACCATTATTGGATTCTTAACCATTTTGGGCTACTCGCTCTATGACACGGTGGTGGTCTTCGACAAGGTTCGTGAAAATACAAAATCAATCACATCCTCTTCAACAAAGACTTACTCACAAGCGGTTAACCTTGCTGTGAATCAGACAATCGTTCGCTCAACAAATACATCAATCGTTGCATTGCTACCAGTTGCTTCAATTCTCTTTGTTGGAGCTGGATTGCTAGGTGCTGGAACCCTTAAGGATCTCTCACTCGCATTGTTCATCGGTTTGATTGTTGGAACGTACTCATCGATCTTTATCGCACCTCCTGTGCTTGCACAGCTTCGCGAAAAAGAGCCTGCAATGATGGCGCTAGCCAAGCGAGTTAATGCTCGCGGGGGAGCTTCATCTGAGGCAACATCTGCACCAGTAGCTGCGGTCAATGGTCGTGGGCCACGCAATCAACCAAAGCGCAAAGGTCGTAAGTAAGGTCTTTTGTGGATACTTTGATAGCACCAGTAATTAGTGCTCTCAAAGAAAACCATGCCTCGGTCAATGGTGAAGAGGTTTCTCGTGCCTTTGAAGTTGCACGAGTTGCTCATGATGGTCAGCTTCGCAAATCTGGTGAAGCGTACATAACCCATCCCGTTGCAGTAGCAGAAATTCTTGCTCATCTTGGTCTCAATCCTGCAACTATCATCGCTGCACTTTTGCATGACACAGTTGAAGATACTCAATACTCATTAACGCAGTTGCGTCTTGATTTTGGTGATGAGATTGCAGATCTAGTTGATGGTGTCACTAAGCTCGACAAATTGACCTATGGACCGACGGCAGAAGCTGAAACAGTCCGCAAGATGGTCATTGCTATGTCACGCGATATTCGCGTCTTGGTTATTAAGTTAGCCGATCGTCTGCATAACGCACGTACCTGGAAATTTGTTTCGCCAGAGAGTGCGGCACGTAAAGCCCGTGAAACACTTGATATCTACGCACCTTTGGCCCATCGACTTGGCATGAACGCCCTTAAGTGGGAGCTAGAGGATCTTTCATTTGAGGTCCTGGAACCTAAAAAGTTTGAAGAAATCTCTCGTTTAGTTGCAGAACGTTCACCATCTCGCGACAAATTAACTGAAGAAGTCATTGGGCTAGTTAAAGAGGATTTAGCGCGTGATCAGATTGATTCAACTGTAACCGGTCGCAAAAAGCATTTCTTCTCTGTCTATCAAAAGATGGTTGTTCGTGGGCGAGAGTTCAATGACATCTACGATTTAGTAGGCATCAGAGTTTTAGTTAACGATGTAAGAGACTGCTACGCCGTGCTGGGATCTATTCACGCTCGCTGGAGTCCGGTGCCGGGACGTTTTAAAGATTACATCGCAATGCCAAAGTTCAATCTGTATCAATCTCTGCACACCACCGTAATCGGACCTACTGGTAAAGCGATTGAGATTCAAATCCGAACTTATGACATGCATGCTCGCGCAGAATTTGGTATCGCCGCTCATTGGAAGTACAAGCAAGGGCCTGAAAACAACGAATCCTCACCAGAGATGTTGTGGCTTCGCCAATTGCACGAGTGGCAAAAGGAGACTGAAGATCCATCAGAGTTCCTGGAAGCGTTGCGTTTTGATTTAGGTTCTCCTGAAGTTTTTGTCTTCACGCCGAAAGGAAGCGTTGTTGCTCTGCCTGGTGGCTCAACACCGGTTGACTTTGCCTTCTCTGTTCACACAGATGTTGGTTTGCGTTGTGCTGGAGCAAAGGTCAATGGACGGTTAGTTCCACTTGAATCTCGACTCAATAACGGTGATGTTGTCGAGATCGTCACCAACAAGAGCGAATCTGCAGGCCCAAGTCGGGATTGGCTTAACTTTGTTAAGAGCCCACGTGCACGTTCGAAGATTAAGGCGTGGTTTAGCAAGGAACGTCGTGAAGAAGCTATTGATGCAGGGCGTGAATCGATTGCTCGTCAGATGCGTAAAGCTGGTTTGCCGCTGCAAAAAATCTTTGCGGGTCAGTCTCTTCTCGAGTTAGCCCATGATCTTCGTTATTCAGATATCGAAGGATTGTATTCAGCGGTGGGGGATGGCCATGTCTCGGCTGCATCCATCATCGACAAGTTGGTTGCTTCACTTGGTGCAGAAGATTCACATCCTGAACCTACGATGGATGTTTTACCCAACCGAGCTCCCACAACGCGACGTTCAAGTAATGCTGTTGATGTCGAGGGCACAGATGATGTACTGGTGAAGCTTGCTCGTTGTTGCACGCCTGTTCCAGGAGATTCCATTATGGGTTTCATTACAAAGGGCAGTGGCGTATCAATTCACCGTTCAGATTGCACCAATGCATCAGATCTTCAAAAGCATCAAGCAGATCGTGTGGTTAATGTGAAGTGGCGTACCGGTGCAGCCTCGATCTTCCTGGTGAACATTCAAGTTGAAGCGCTGGATCGCGCATCGCTATTGGCCGATGTAACTCGTACCTTGTCAGAACAACATGTAAATATTCTTAGCGCTGCGGTAAGCACATCAAAGGATCGCACCGCATTTTCACGATTTACCTTTGAGATGGCAGATGCCACACATCTTGACGCGGTTTTAGCAGCGGTAAGAAGTATTGAAGGTGTTTACGATGTTTACAGAACCACGAACAACTAATACATAAGTATTAGTTGAACTCTGCAAGACCCTTTTCCGCCTCAGCTAGCCACACCTTACGTGCCACAGCAGACTCAGATGCCTCAGCTGCCTTCTTGGTGTTACCGCTAGCAGCAAACTTTGCAGCTGCCTTTTCATAATTAGCAATTGACTCAGTTAATTGAGCAACAACCTCTTGAGCACGCTTCTTAGCTGCTGGATCGGTCTTGCGCCAAATTTCTGCTTCAGCCTCTTTGATCGCTGACTCAACTGCGGCAACTCGTGCATCCAATGATGCGCGCTTATCGCGGTGGGTCATTCCGATTTTTTCCCATGAACGAAGGTGCTCATTAAGCGCCTTGCGCGCCTCTTTCACATCTGAGATTGGCAGAAGTGCTTCAATCAATGGCAGCAACTCTTCACGCTTAGCAAGGTTTGCAGCCATAGTGACATCGCGCTTTTCGAGATCTGCATTCTTAGCGGTAAAGAATTGATCCTGCGCAGCTTTAAAACGCGCCCACAACTTGGCATCATCATTTTTCTTTCCACGACCAGCAGCTTTCCACTGATCCATGAGAACTTTGTAGCGCTTAGCTGTTGGAACCCACTCAGTAGATGTCGCTAACTTTTCAGCTTCTTCGACAATCTTCTTCTTCGCATCTGCAACTACTGATTGTGTTGCTTCAAGGGATGCAAAGTGTGTACGACGGCGCTTATCAAACTTGTTACGAGATGAAGAGAAACGCTTCCAGAGATCAGCATCTGCCTTCTTCTCTAGTCGAGGAGCTGCCTTCCACTCATCAAGCAGAACCTTGAGGCGATCTCCAGTTGCTTTCCAGCTTTCTGACAAAGCAAGGCTTTCAGCTTCAGCAACAATCTTTTCCTTTTCAACTAAAATCTGTTCACGACGTGCAGCCTTTGCTGCTGTTTCAGCGGCCTTCTTAGCCTCATACGCCTCACGATGACCTTCGATGAGCGGTTCGATCTGTTCAACAGATGCAGCTAATGCATCGAGATCGCCAACACCGTTGAGCTCCTTAACCTGATCGCGAAGCTTCTTGACTGCAGCATATGCATCAGATGGAACCATTGCGCCGCTCTTAATACGTGCCGCAAGCAATGCGACCTCAGCTGCTAGTACCTCAAATTTGCGAACGAAGTACGCGAGCGCTTCTTCTGCACTCTTACCTGGATATGAACCGACCGCTTTTTCTCCATGAGAAGTGCGAACATAAACTGTTCCATCTTCTGCAACTCGACCAAAGGCTGAAGGATCTCCGATTAACGCACTTGCAGCGCTAGCCTGGTGTGGGAAATTCATATCTGTCATGAGAGTGATCCTTTCAGCGCGTTACCTTTATGTAAGGCTCGCTATGTGGTGGGTGCGATGCTTAGAAGATTTGAGCCCTCTAAGCGTGGGTCGAGTGTGGATTGGTATGGCAAAAGGTACCCTGTCCCATGGTGTGAGCGTCAATCGCGCCAATAATGAGCGTGAATGAGGGGGTGAAGAGTTTGCTAATCGACTCTTTTGCCGCCCCAATGTTCGCTACCAACTGTTGGGTCCTGGCACCTAGCGCCGGGAGCGAGTGCGTCGTTATCGATCCGGGCATGCCAGATGTGAGTTCGCAGTTAGATGAAATCCTCCAACGCCATAAGTTAAAACCTGTTGCGATCATCGCAACCCACGGACATTTAGATCACACCTTTTCTATCCAACCTATCGCCGATGGTTATTCGATTCCGGCCTACATTCATAGCGAGGATCGGGCATTTCTGGCTGCCCCTGAAAAACTTCATGGCGAAGAGTTTGTCGCAACTCTTTCAGGGATGAACTTTGTTGAACCAGCGCAGGTTCGAGAGCTGCGCAATGGAGATCTCATCGATTTAGTGGGTCTTTCCTTTAAGGCTATTCACGCACCAGGCCACACGCGAGGATCATTAATGTTTGAGGTCTCTGATGAGGTATTGATCAGCGGGGATGTGCTCTTTGCTGGTTCGATTGGTCGTACAGATCTACCAACAGGATCGGCTACAGATATGGAGGAGACATTGCGTAAGAAAGTTGTGCCCTTGTCTGACCATCTTCAGGTTTTGCCAGGCCATGGCCCTGAAACATCAATGGCCCATGAAAAGAAGAACAATCCGTACCTGAAGAGTTTGGTAGGTCGATACTGATGTCACAGCAGAAAATTGCCGCACCTAAGGGAGTAAGTGAGTACACGCCGCCACGTTCTAGCGCCTTTGACCATGTTCGCAACTGTTTGATTGCACCAGCAAGTAAAGCTGGTTACCAGTTAATCGAACTTCCAGTTTTTGAGGACACCGAACTTTTCAAACGTGGTGTTGGTGAATCCACCGATGTTGTTTCAAAAGAGATGTATACCTTTGAAGATCGCGGTGGAAGATCTATCACCTTGCGTCCTGAAGGAACAGCGGGAGTAATGCGTTCTGTGATTGAGCATGGATTAGATCGTGGACAACTTCCAGTAAAGGTCTGGTACTCCGGACAATTTTTCCGAGCAGAGCGTCCGCAAGCTGGTCGATACCGTCAGTTCTATCAAGTCGGCATCGAAGCGATCGGTTTAGATGATCCAGCAATTGATGCAGAGGTAATTGCCATTGCAGATGCGGGGTTTAAGGCGCTGGGGTTAAAACAGTATCGACTGGAGCTCACCTCATTAGGAGATGCTCAATCACGAACTGCGCACAAAGTTGATCTTTTGAAGTTTATTGCAACCTTGCAATTGGATGAGGCGACTGCTGCACGTGCTGCAATTAATCCATTGCGCCTATTTGATGATAAACGTGATGAGATGAAAAAGGCGATGGCCGATGCGCCCTTACTAGTTAATTACTTAAGCGATTCATCCCGCGAACATTTTGAAACAGTAACCAAGTACTTGGATGCACTTGGTATTTCATATCAACTCAACCCACGCATGGTTCGCGGGTTGGATTACTACACAGGTACAACCTTTGAATTTGTTCATGATTTGCTTGGTGCTCAATCTGGAATTGGTGGCGGCGGTCGCTACGACGGATTAATGGAGCAACTGGGTGGGCAATCCCTGTCAGGAATAGGTTTTGGTTTAGGTGTCGACAGAGCTTTGTTAGCAGCTGAAGCTGAAGGTGTTATTGGTCAGGAAGCATTCGTATCTGATCTTTTCATTATTCCTTTAGGCGAGGGCGCAAAGCTTCAGGCGTTAACACTCGCACATGATCTTCGTTGCAAAGGAGTTCGGGTCGAGATCGCTTTTGGTGATCGCGCTCTCAAGGGGGCCATGAAGGGTGCGGACAAGAGCGGTGCGACATATGTCATCGTCCTAGGAGAATCTGAGATTTCAAGCGGAACAGTTGAGTTAAAAGAGATGAAATCCGGCGCCTCAACCTCCGTTAAGATTGACTCATTGTTCGAAGCTCTCAATAAATAGAATTAGGAATCACAATGTTGCGTTCACATGAAGCTGGATCCCTGCGTAAAACACACGCAGGTGAAACCGTCACCCTCGCTGGCTGGGTTTCACGCCGCCGAGACCATGGCGGAGTTGCCTTCATTGATCTTCGTGATGCATCAGGTTCTGTGCAGGTAGTAATTCGCGACGAGAAGGTTGCTGGCTCGCTTCGTGCCGAGTGGTGTTTGCTGATTACAGGTGAGGTTGTCGCACGCCCTGCAGGAAATGAAAATACAAATCTTGCAACGGGTGAGATTGAAGTTATGGGGGACACCGTCGTTGTTCTCTCAGAGGCTGCGCCACTTCCATTCCCAGTAGATAGCGGTGATGACACCGATATCAATGAAGAGGTTCGTTTGCGCTACCGCTACCTAGATTTACGTCGCGAAAAGCCGGCTCATAATCTTCGACTACGTTCCAAGGTGACATCAACTATCCGACGTGTAATGGAAGATGAAAACTTCCTGGAGATTGAAACACCGTACTTAACTCGATCTACTCCAGAAGGTGCGCGTGACTTTTTAGTTCCAGTAAGACTCCAACCTGGTTCTTGGTATGCGCTACCTCAATCACCGCAGCTTTTTAAGCAACTACTTATGGTTGCCGGAATGGAAAAGTATTACCAAATAGCTCGCTGTTTCCGCGATGAGGATTTCCGAGCGGATCGTCAACCAGAGTTCACTCAGTTGGATATCGAAATGTCATTTATCGACCAAGAAGATATTTTGGCTGTGGCGGAAAAGATTGTTGCTCGAGTCTGGAAGGAAGCGGTTAATTATGAAATTCCTCTTCCTTTGAAGCGTATGACTTATGCAGATGCGATGACCAATTACGGTTCTGATAAACCAGATCTTCGTTTCGGAAATCAATTAGTTGATCTGACATCTTTCTTTTCTGAGACTCCCTTTCGTGTTTTCCAAGCACCATATGTTGGTGGCGTTGTTATGCCTGGGGGAGCATCATCTGCTCGCCGCGAGTTAGATGCATGGCAGGACTGGGCAAAGGCACGAGGTGCAAAGGGACTTGCATACATTTTGGTCAATGAGGATGGAACCCTCGGTGGACCGGTTTCAAAGAACATCTCTGAAAAAGAGACTGCAGGGATTGTTGCTGCTGCTGGCGCAAAGCCAGGGGATGCGATCTTCTTTGCAGCAGGAGAGAGAACAGCTTCCCTTAATCTTTTAGGAGCGGTTCGACTTGAGATTGGTAAGCGTTGCAATTTAATTGCTGATGGTAAGTGGGAGTTTTTGTGGGTTGTAGATGCTCCTATGTTTGAACCGACTGATGATGGTGGTTGGACTGCGGTTCACCATCCATTCACCGGACCAAAACCAGAGTTTGCCTCAACCTTTAAGTCTGATCCTGCATCTGCATTGGCCTATGCCTATGACATCGTGCTGAATGGAACAGAGTTAGGTGGCGGCTCGATACGTATCCATGACCGCACTATTCAAAAGGATGTTTTCTCTGTCATCGGTTTGAGTGATGAAGAAGCATCTAGCAAATTTGGCTTCTTACTTGAAGCATTTAACTACGGTCCACCTCCACATGGCGGAATCGCATTAGGTCTTGATCGCGTCTGCGCATTGTTAACTGGCTCAGATTCAATTCGCGAAGTTATCGCCTTCCCAAAGACTGCAAGTGGTGGAGATCCATTGACGGGTGCTCCAACTCCAATTACCCCCGCTCAACGAAAAGAGAGCGGAATTGATTGGGTTCCACAGCCTAAAAACCCGCAAGAGAGTTAAAGGGTCGGGTAGGCTAACAACATGGGTCCAGGTGGAATTGCAACAATAATCGCAGCCTCTTCGTTGGCTGTCATCGCTATCTCTCTTGCATATGTCGTTGTTCGAGTTGGTCGCCTTGTCGACGAGGCTAAGGCTTCCCTTAAGGTTCTCACCGATGAGACTGCACCGTTAATCGATGAGGTACATACAACTGTCACCTTGGTAAATGGACCGCTGCACAGCATTAACCGTGTCAGTAAGAATATTGAAGAGATGTCAGAAAAGGTCAGTGAAGCAACGCAAGGCTTTATGAATAAGAATGGTTCCGCGGTCAAGGTAGCTGGTGCACTTCTTTCAGCTGCACAAATGAGCAAGGGTCGCTCTAAGAAGAAGAAGGCTGAGTGATCCTCACTAGTGGAATCCGCCGAGATCCGTTCGCGCTGGCTGCGCTTCTTTGAATCTGACAATCGTCAAGGGTTAACCCATACCGTTGTTCCATCAGCATCCTTAATTGCTGATGATCCAAATCTGCTCTTAGTTAACGCAGGTATGGTTCCATTCAAGCCTTACTTTCTTGGCGAGGTTACCCCTCCCTATAAGCGTGCAACCTCTGTTCAAAAGTGTGTTCGCACATTAGATATTGACGAGGTTGGAAAAACCACACGTCACGCATCCTTTTTCCAGATGTGCGGAAACTTCTCCTTTGGTGATTACTTTAAAGAGGGTGCTATCGCACTTGCTTGGGAGTTATTAACTCGCCCAATTGCAGATGGTGGATATGGTTTTCCAGAAGAAAAATTGTGGGTAACTGTTTACCTTGATGATGATGAAGCTGCAGATATTTGGCACAAGCAAATCGGAGTTCCTAAGGAAAGAATCCAACGTCGAGATATGGCGGATAATTTCTGGTCCATGGGCGTTCCAGGACCATGCGGTCCATGCTCTGAGATTTATTACGATCGTGGCCCTGCCTATGGTGTTGAGGGTGGACCGATCGCAGATGAAAACCGTTACCTCGAAGTATGGAACCTTGTTTTCATGCAAAATGAAAGAGGTGCAGGTGGCGGTAAGGATGGATATCCAATCCTTGGCGAGCTTCCGGCCAAGAGTATTGATACCGGTTTAGGTTTAGAGCGCACGGCAGCTTTACTTCAGGGCGTTGAAAATATTTATGAAATCGATACAACGATTCAAATTCTCAATCGTGCTTCTGAGCTCACGGGTGTGAAGTATGGGGCTTCCGAAAAATCAGATGTCTCACTTCGCGTTATCGCAGATCACGCACGAACATCAGCGATGTTGATCGGCGATGGAGTTACTCCCGGAAATGAAGGTCGTGGCTACGTTCTTCGCAGAATGATGCGTCGCACCATTCGAAATATGCGACTTTTAGGATCAATGGATCCGATTATGTCTGAACTAACTGTTGCAGCAATTGGTGCAATGGGTCCTCAATATCCTGAACTAGTTTCTGATAAGAATCGCATTTTGTCTGTTAGCGTTTCAGAGGAAGAAAGTTTCTTGCAAACGCTCAAGAGTGGAACTCAGATCTTTGATCTGGCTTCAACATCATTGAAGAAGAGTAAGAGCTCTGTGCTTCCAGGTGAAGAAGTTTTCAAACTTCACGATACATATGGTTTTCCTTTTGATTTAACCTTAGAGATGGCGCGCGAAGAGGGTCTGAGTGTTGACGAGGATGGTTTCCGTCGCCTCATGAAGGAGCAGAAAGATCGCGCCAAGGCTGACGCAAAGGCGAAAAAGTCTGGTCACACCGATGTTTCCGTATATCGCTCAATCGCCGATAAGAGCGGTAAAACTGAGTTTGTTGGGTACACACATCTCAATGCTGAATCCTCATTGACAGGCATTTTGGTAGATGGACTTTCAGTTGCATCTGCATCAGAAGGCGATGATGTTGAGATTATTCTCAACCGAACACCTTTTTACGCTGAAGGTGGTGGCCAGTTAGCAGATGGTGGTCGCATCACATTGAGCAATGGTTCTGTAGTTGAGATTGATGATGTTCAATCACCAGTTCCTGGTGTCTCTGTTCACCGGGGAAGAGTTTTGAATGGAAGCGTTGAGGTTGGATCAGATGCTCTAGCGGAAATCGATTCCGAAAGACGCTCAGCTATCTCTCGCGCACACACCGCAACTCACATGGTTCACAAAGCTTTCAGAGAAATTCTTGGCGAAACTGCAACGCAAGCTGGTTCAGAGAACTCTCCAGGTCGATTCCGTTTTGATTTCCCATCAACAGGTGCCGTTTCAGCCTCAATACTCAATGATGTTGAATCACGAGTAAACACCTTGCTCCTAGACAATCTAGAGGTAACAGCAGAGAGCATGTCGCAAGCGAAGGCTAAAGAGCTAGGCGCAATGGCATTGTTTGGTGAGAAGTATGGAGATGTTGTTCGCGTTGTAAGTGTTGGAGATTGGGCCCGCGAGTTATGCGGAGGAACCCACGTTTCACGTTCTGGGCAACTTGGAATTGTGAAGTTGCTAGGGGAGTCATCAATCGGTGCGGGTGTTCGCCGCGTTGAAGCACTTGTTGGAGTAGATGCTTATCAATTTTTGGCCCGTGAACATATTTTGTTGAACTCATTAACCGAGTTAATTAAGGGTGCACGTACCGAGGAACTTCCTGAGCGTATCTCTGACCTGCTTAACAAAATGAAAGAGATCGAAAAGGAGCTTGCAACTGTTAGATCAGCACAAGCGCTTTCGCAGGTTGGAGATCTGGCCAAAACCGCCACAGTTGTTAATGGACATTCATTTATCGGTTCAGTGATGGCCGATGGGGTCTCAGGTGATGATCTTCGAAAGATTGCGATTGATTTACGTGGACAAAACAACAACAGTGTTGTGGCTCTCGTAAGTAGCAATGATGGAAAACCTGTTTTGGTAGTTGCGGTCAGTGATGAGGCTCGCGCTGCTGGAGTAAAAGCAGGAGCGCTAGTAAAGGTTGGCTCTACAGTTCTTGGTGGTGGCGGTGGCGGTAAGGATGATTTCGCACAAGGTGGCGGAACAAATCCTGCTAAGTCATTAGAAGCGATCGCAGCTATCTCTCAATCTCTTCTTGGGTAAATGATGCAACGCGGACGTCGAATCGCATTTGATTATGGGGGTGTCCGAATAGGAGTAGCGGTAAGTGATCCTGACTCCATCCTGTGTTCACCCTTAACTACATTAAAAGCTACTGACAAAACAGTTTTTACTCAGATCGCAGAAATTCTGGGTGAGATCGAACCGATACAGATATTTGTTGGAAACCCAGCGCTATTAAGTGGCAAAGATGGGAGTGCATCTGAAAAAGCGGTCACCTTCGCGCAGCAGCTACGTGAGATTTCAACAGTTGAGGTCATCATGGTTGATGAACGAATGTCTACAGTGAGCGCAGCTAGAAATCTTCGAGATTCAGGCAAAAATGCCAAAGATGCAAAAAATAGTATTGATATGGCGGCAGCTGTTGCGATTCTCGAATTTGCGATTGAGCTTCAAAAGAGATCCCAATGAATAAGCCAGCAAAGCTTTTTATAGCTGGCCTTTCTGTCTTTTTGATCACCCTACTTCTTTCCTTAATCCGACCAGGAACATCAACGGCTCCAGATTTTCAAAGCATTACTTCTGTTCAGGGGCTAGAAGAAGTAACCATAGAGATTCCCGCAGGTGCTTCTGGTTCTGATATTGGGCTAATCCTTTTCAACAATGGCGTTATCAAATCTTCGCAAGCTTATTTTCGCGTTGCAGTAGGTGATCTCCGTTCAGAAAAGGTTGCACCGGGTGCCCATCGCCTCACGCTAAAAATTTCAGCGCAACAAGCACTTGATCAACTTCTGGATCCTGCCCGTATTCCAAATTTGATAAAAATTAATGAGGGTATGTGGAAGAGTGAGATTCAAAGCGCACTCAAGAGTTATGGGTTCACAAACGCTCAAATCAAGGATGCATTCTCTAAGGTTCTACTTCCCAAAGGTTTTTCTGATAGCGAGGGACTGCTCTTTCCAGCGCAATACTCTTTTGCCGAAGGTACTCCAGCGCTACAGGCGATTCAGGAGATTGTGGATCGTTTTTCACGAGAGCCACAGGCGAAAGAACTTTTAAAGGGAGGTAAGAAATACTCTCCTCTTAAGTTGTTAATAATCGCCTCAATTGTTCAAGCAGAGGGTGATACAAAGGATTTTCCAAAGGTCGCGCGTGTTATCTACAACCGATTAGCTATTGATATGCCGCTTCAGATGGACTCAACGGTTCATTTCATTAAGAAGGTTCGAGGTGAGATCTTTTTAAGTCGCAACTCGACCTTACTTAGCTCGCCCTACAACACTTATCGACGGTATGGACTTCCACCAGGTCCAATAGGAAGCCCAGGAAGTGCGGCAATCGCTGCGGCGTTAAATCCAGCACCCGGCGACTGGTTGTATTTCATTACAGTTGCGCCAGGGGATACCCGTTTCACTTCGAGTATCGACGAGTTCAATACGTGGAAAGTTTTGTACACCAAGAACCGTAAGGCGGGGGCATTTAATTGATACATGCAGCTGTTTTAGGTTCGCCCATTGGCCATTCATTAAGTCCATTGTTGCACAACGTTGCGTACAAGCATCTTGGAGTTCAAGGGCAATACGAGGCAATCGAGGTCAAGTCAGGGCAACTATCTGAGTTTTTATCGACTACTCGAAAAGATGTTTTTTCATTGACGATGCCGCTCAAAGAAGAGGCACTTGGCGTTGCACATGATGTTAGCCAGATTGCAAAGAAAATATCTGGAGGAAATACCCTTGTTCGCTCCGGTACCGGATGGAATCTGACAAGTACAGATGTTGAAGGTTTCAAGTACGCACTATTGGGTCATGGAATAAGTAAGGTTGAAAACTGTTTGATAATTGGAGCAGGTGCAACTGCTCGGGCAGCGGTGGCGGCATTATCTGATCTCGCTGAAAACATCTCAGTTCTGAACAGAAACCCAGAACGTGTAGCTCAGATGAACACAGCGGCTGGTAGAGAGGTTACATATCTTCCGTGGGAAATAAATTCGCACATCAACACCGCAGATTTGGTGATCAATACGACTCCAGCACATGTCGCGGATCAATTTCAGTCAGTGGTTAAATCACCTCAGGGTGTGCTGTTTGAAGTTTTGTACCATCCCTGGCCAACTGTTCTTGCACAAAGCTGGACGAATTCTGGCGCGAAGGTTATTGATGGCTTGGATCTACTGATACATCAAGCAATCTCTCAAGTCGAAATATTTGCGCAACTTTCAATTAATCGCTCCGAGATGTACGACCTCATGCGCACAGCGGCTCTAGATCACCTTGGTTAATCCACACCCATTAATTGATGGGTTGAAACTCACCTAATCTAATGGCGTGCTCTTCATTCTTGCGCTGGCAGCAATTCCTATTTCACTGGCCGATAGCAAGAGTTTCAAAATCCCCAATGTTTATCTGTGGCTACTCTTTCTGGGTTTAGCACCCTTCATTGCAGTAAATGGCCTTGGCTCGATTTCGCGGTTAGTGAGCTCTTTTCTCATTGTTCTCGCCCTTCACCTATGTGGAATGGGCATGGGCGATGTAAAACTCCTGTGTCTAATAGTTCTCGCATTCAACTCAGATCGACTATTTTCCTCTCTCATATTTTTTTCATATCTACTTGGCGTCGCAACTATCCATGTCTTGATCCTTACCCTGAAGAGTCAGATGATGGTGAGGAAATTGCCTTTGGCTTCTAGTATTTTTGTGGGCTTGGCGCTTTATTTGGCGACGAGATAGCGCGGGTATCTGTCACAATAAGCACATGCGTTGGTTAACAGCTGGTGAGTCACATGGTCAGGCACTGAGTGCGATCGTTGAAGGTATTCCTGCCTCAGTCAAGGTGACTACCGCTGATATTGATTACCATCTTGAACGTCGCCGTCTAGGCGTAGGTCGTGGAGCACGACAAAACTTTGAAGCTGACAAGGTAACCATTTTGGGTGGTGTTCGTCTCGGGTTAACTCAAGGCGGTCCAATCGCGATTCAAGTGGGTAACTCAGAATGGCCTAAATGGGAAAAGGTAATGTCTGCCGATCCCGTTCCTGAAGATGAGATTAAGGATCTTGGACGAAACGCACCTTTAACCCGTCCTCGTCCAGGACATGCAGATCTTGTAGGTATGCAGAAATATGATTTTGATGATGCTCGTCCAATTCTTGAAAGAGCAAGTGCTCGCGAAACCGCCGCACGTGTTGCATTGGGTGCGGTTGCACGTAACTTTCTTGAGCAAAGCGTAGGCATAACTATTTTGAGTCATGTTCTTTCGATTGGCTCCGTTCGCGTTCCTGAAGACACAGCTCTTCCAGCAGCAGGGGATATGAAGCAGATAGATGCCGATCCTGTTCGTTGCGCCGATTCTGCGACTAGCCAATCGATGATCGCTGAAATTGAAAAGGCACATCGCGATGGAGACACCCTCGGTGGTGTTGTCGAGGTACTTGCATTTAATATGCCGCCTGGACTGGGCTCACATGTTCATTGGGATCGACGTTTGGATTCAAAGTTAGCCGGTGCGGTTATGGGAATTCAGGCGATTAAGGGTGTTGAAATCGGAGATGGTTTCCAAACAGCAACCCGCAGAGGCTCTGTCGCACATGATGAGATTGAAAGGAACTCTTCGGGAAAGATTGTTCGTCGTACAGATAGAGCTGGTGGTACTGAAGGCGGAATGTCTAATGGCGAGATCTTGCGCGTAAGAGCTGCTATGAAGCCGATCTCTACCGTTCCTAAAGCGCTAGACACCATTGATGTATCAACGGGAGAAGCGGCAAAAGCGATTAATCAGCGATCAGATGTTTGCGCGGTACCTGCTGCAGGTGTGGTCGCAGAAGCAATGGTTGCACTTGTTTTAGCTGAAGCTGTGCTTGAAAAGTTTGGTGGCGACTCTGTGACAGAAACACGTCGCAACTTTGAGTCTTACATTGCCTCTTTGAACTTCAAGTAAGAGTTCCTTCATGAAAAGAGTAGTGCTGATAGGCGCACCGGGATCTGGCAAAAGCACAGTTGGTGCAGCGCTAGCTAAGGTGATGGCGCTAGATTTTATTGACACCGATCAACTCATTGAAGAGCGTGAAGGTAAGGCGATCACCGATATCTTTGTTGTCGATGGTGAGCCTCACTTTCGAGCAATTGAATTAGAAACCCTAAAACACGTATTAACACTGAAGGATGTTGTTATAAGCCTTGGAGGCGGTGCGCCGATCTCCGACCAAGCCCAACAACTGATCAACTCATCGGAATCGACAGTTATTTTCTTAGATGTATCACTTGCAACAGCGGCTCCTCGGGTTGGCTTTAATCGTGATCGCCCCTTACTTTTGGGAAATCCTCGCGCACAATGGCAGGCGCTTAGCGATAAACGTCGTCCTATATATGAGGCTTTAGCTGATGTGAGCATTAAGGTTGATGACATGAGTGTTGAAGCGATCATCTCTGAGATCGAAAAGAGCCTTGCATGAACACCGTAAAAGTTTCGGCAGAGCATGATTACGAAGTTCTAATCGGATGCGATTGGAGTTCAGTTCTCGTTGAAAAGATTCACAAACGTACACGTGTTGCCGTTATTGTCTCTATGCAGTATTCACCGGATCTATCTGCTCTGAAGAGCCTTGATTGCGATCTTCATCTCTTTGAAGTTCCCGATGGAGAAGATGGGAAAAGTTCAGGTGTATTGCTCAATCTCTGGAACTGGCTAGGAGCTGCAGGCTTTACCCGCTCAGATTTAATTGTAGGAATCGGTGGGGGAGCAATCACCGATTTAGCTGGCTTTGCTGCGGCTACTTGGCTGCGAGGCGTTGATTGGATCGCTGTTCCAACATCGTTGGCGGGCATGGTTGATGCATCTGTCGGTGGAAAAACCGGGATCAATTCAGAGTACGGAAAGAACCTCATAGGCGCATTCCACTCACCATTATCGGTAATTATTGATCCTTCATTTTTAGAGACTCTTTCACAACGTGACATTTCAGCTGGAATGGCCGAGGTCATAAAGTGTGGATTTATTGCAGATCCTGAAATTCTAAAAGTTGCGGCTCAGTGCGATGCAACATCACTTGTATCCAATAAAGCTGCGCTGCTTGATCTGATTACTCGCGCCGTTACCGTAAAGGCAACTGTGGTCTCGGCTGATTTCAAGGAGAGTTTTGCACGTGAAGCGCTCAATTACGGACATACGCTTGGACATGCAATTGAAAAGTACTCCAAGTATCAGATGCGCCATGGTGAGGCTGTTGCTATCGGTATGGTTTTCATCGCAGAGCTAGCTGCAGCCAGATCTTTGATTGATGCACAGACTGTACAAATGCATCGAGATCTCTTGACTCGATATGAACTTCCAACATCTTTTGAAAGATCAGCCTGGCAAAAACTGGCACCACTCTTGTCGCTCGATAAAAAAGCCCGAGGAAACACAATTCGTTTCGTAGCCTTAGATGGCATTGGCTCAACTCTACGATTAGATGACCTAACCTCCGACGAGCTAGATGCTGCCTATGAGAGAATTTCCTCATGAAGTTAATGGTTATCAATGGACCCAATCTCTCTCGATTGGATATCCGTGATTCTTCAATCTATGGCGACTTAAATTACGCCGAACTGAAATCGATGATCGATATCGCAGCGACGAAGCATGGCTTTGAAGCAGATGTTCGACAAAGCGATGATGAAGCAACGATCATCGGTTGGCTACATGAAGCAGCTGATAACACACTTCCAGTGATCATAAATCCGGCAGCCTTTACACATTATTCCTATGCGATTCGCGATGCTGCTGAATTAGTGAAATCACCATTAATCGAAGTTCATTTATCTAACCCTTTAAGCCGCGAAGAGTTCCGCCATACCTCTGTGATTTCAGGTGTGGCTAATGGAACTATCGGTGGATTCGGGCCAAATTCCTATGTTTTAGCCATCATTGCTATGGCAAACCTTCTTTCAAAGTAACAAACCACACCCGTCGAGCGGGTATCCTTAGACCTTCGTAAATATAAGGACTATCGACAAGAGCGGGTGGATTAGCTGTGGCAACAACAAATGATCTAAAAAATGGAATGACTCTGGATATTGAAGGCCAGTTGTGGACGGTTGTTGAGTTCCAACATGTTAAGCCTGGCAAGGGTCCAGCATTTGTGCGCACTAAGTTGAAATCTGTTCTCAGCGGCAAAGTCGTCGACCGTACTTACAACGCGGGTGTAAAAGTAGATGTCGCTATTCTTGAAAAGCGAGAGATGCAGTACCTCTACAAAGAGGGTGATGATTTTGTTTTCATGGATACCAAGACTTACGATCAAATGACTATCAGCGCAGCCACTGTTGGCGATGCCGCAAATTACATGTTGGAAAACACTGAAGCGATTGTTGCTGTTAATGAAGGCAACCCTTTGTACATTGAATTAGCTGCGTCAGTTCCACTAAAGATTACTTACACAGAGCCTGGAATTCAGGGCGATCGTTCATCTGGCGGAACCAAGCCAGCAACCGTTGAAACAGGTATTGAAATCCAAGTTCCACTTTTCATCAAGCAGGATGAGGTTGTACTAGTAGATACTCGCGACGGGTCTTACCAGGGTCGCGCTAACTAGTGTCAGCACGCAGCAAGGCGCGAAAACAAGCGCTAGATCTTTTGTACGAGACTGATATTCGTGGAACCAACCTTGTTGAAACTTTGGTCTCCCGTGATATTCCAGCAGAAGGTCCAGATGCACGACCGATTCGCGATTACACCAAAGAGCTGGTTAACGGGGTTTCTGATAACCGCCGAAAGATAGATGAGCTAATTACGACCTATGCGCAAGGTTGGGATATGGATCGCTTACCTGCTGTTGATCGCAATATTCTGCGCTTAGGAATCTACGAGATTTTGTGGTCAACAGATGTCCCGATGAGCGTTGCTATCGATGAAGCGCTGATCCTTGCAAAAGAGTTATCGAGTGATGATTCATCAAAGTACATTCACGGTGTTTTAGGCCGTATCGCAAGCATCAAAGACACTATTTCAATTTAGTAAGGTTTGCATTACTCAACGCGTATCTTTCTAGCGCTTGGGAAAGTTCTGTTGAAGAAAAGTGTGCGAAGGTTTGAAGGTTGGCCAGATCTTCCTGTCTCAGTGAAATTACCTCTCCATTCCAATCTCGTCGTTGTTCGACTATGCGCTTGAGAATAATCAAGAATTGTTTTCCAATAGGATCCTCGGAAATAGTGAGTTTGCGCAGATCAATTACAACCCTTCCTGCCTCTAACCCTTGTTGTGTGGGTGTGAAAAACTCCCCGGCGGGGATGGCGTAGATCTCGGCGATTTCGAGAATCTTTTTCGCGCTGATTGATCGATCTCCCCGTTCATAGGAGCCAAGGGCGATCGCCGAAATCCTGCCCTTACTGCGTGTTGAAACCTGTTGAAGGGTTAATCCTTGAGATTCACGTATCTGGCGAATCCTGTGTGCGAGGGTTTCTAGCTCTATTTGAATGTTCATACCCCGACCATAAATGCGAAGGCACACCGGGTTTTTGATATCCACAGGCGTAGCCATTCAGTGCTAGTATCGCGCCTGCATCCTTTAACGACCCATCCTGAGAGGTGGGAAAGGAGATTTACATGAGCGTAGCCCTGTCTGCACCCGACATTAAACGTGCCTTAACCCGCATTTCCCACGAGATCCTTGAGAAAAATCAAGGCGCCTCTTCCATTGTTCTTTTGGGAATACCAACCCGTGGCGCACACCTTGCGCAGCGCATCGCTTCAATCATCTCTGAAATTGATGGGGTTGAAATCTCCAGCGGAACTTTGGATATCACCTTATTCCGTGATGATTTGAGGTTACGAGCCCCTAAAGCGATTATGCCAACGACGATTCCACCCAGTGGAGTTGAAAATCGTGATGTGATCCTGGTGGATGATGTTTTGTTTTCGGGTCGAACAATTCGATCTGCGCTAGATGCTTTAGGCGAGATCGGTCGCCCTCGAACGGTGCAGCTTGCGGCACTTGTTGATCGTGGACATCGAGAACTTCCCATAAAGGCTGATTTTGTTGGGAAAAACCTTCCAACCTCTAAATCTCAATCGGTGCGCGTTCTATTAAGCGAGATCGATGGTCGAGATGAAGTTAGCATCGAAGGGGAGGCAAACTAATGCGTCACCTTTTGTCAATCGCAGATCTTTCTAAGATTGAAGCGATCTCTATTCTTGATACCGCTAATGAACTCGCAAGAGTAAGTGATGGTGCAGTAAAGAAACTGCCAACGCTACGAGGACGAACAATTGTTAATCTCTTTGCTGAGGATTCAACTCGCACACGTATCTCTTTTGAAGCCGCTGCAAAGCGATTATCAGCAGATGTAATCAATTTTTCTGCCAAAGGTTCAAGTGTGAGCAAGGGTGAATCACTCAAAGACACAGCCATGACACTTCAGGCTATGGGTGCAGATGCTGTAGTTATTAGACACTCAGCATCAGGTGCGGCTCAGCGACTAGCAGACTCTCAATGGATGTCCGGCAGTGTTGTAAACGCCGGAGATGGTACTCATGAACATCCAAGTCAGGCGCTGTTGGATGCCTTCACTATCCGCAAACATTTAGGTTTAGGAAAAAGTGATCTTGAAGGTTTAAGAGTTGCAATCGTTGGCGATGTTTTGCACTCACGTGTTGCACGTTCAAATGTCTTGCTGCTTGCCAAACTAGGAGCAAAGGTAACTTTAGTCGCACCACCAACACTGTTGCCGGTAGGGGTTGAAAGTTGGCCCGCTTCTGTTTCCTATGATTTTCATTCGATAATTCCTTTTGTGGATGTTGTGATGATGCTCAGAGTTCAACAAGAACGTATGACTGAGATGTACTTTCCAAATGCTCGCGAATACTCCAGATACTTCGGACTTAACTCCGATCGGATGAAGTCGATGAAACCAGGAGCAATCGTGATGCACCCAGGGCCAATGAATCGCGGACTAGAAATCTCGGCAGAAGTGGCTGATAGCTCTCGATCTGTGATTACAGAACAGGTCACTAACGGCGTCAGCGTGCGTATGGCGATCTTGTATGTGCTGTTAACCGGTGGATCCCTAGAAGCTGGAGGTAATTAAGTGAGCACTGTTGATCTAGTTATTAAGGGTGCGCAGTTACCAGATGGGAAAACTGCAGATATTTGTATTCAAGGCGAATCAATTATTGATGTTACCGCGTCATATAAAGGCGAATCAGTAACAACCATTGATGCAAAGGGCTGCGTAGTTTTACCAGGGTTGGTGGATTTACATACCCATCTTCGCGAACCAGGCAGAGAAGATGCCGAAACGGTTTTATCTGGAAGTAAAGCGGGAACAAAGGGTGGCTTCACCGCACTTTCTGCAATGGCAAATACATCTCCAGTTGCAGATACCGCCGGCGTAGTAGAACAGGTGTACCGCTTAGGACAAGAGGCTGGCTTAGTAGATGTTTTTCCTATTGGTGCGGTTACGCAAGGCCTTAAAGGGGAAACACTTTCTGAAATTGGAGCGATGGCAGATTCAGTAGCCCGAGTTCGAGTTTTCAGTGATGATGGAAATTGTGTTTCAGATCCACTCGTCATGCGAAGAGCCCTTGAATACATAAAGAAGTTCGGGGGAGTAATCGCACAGCATGCGCAGGATCCCCGAATGACAGTTGGTTCTCAGATGAATGAGGGCGAAGTATCTGCCCGTCTTGGTTTGAAGGGATGGCCAGCAGTTGCCGAAGAAGCAATTATTGCTAGAGATGTTTTGCTCGCAGACCATGTTCAATCTCGACTACACATCTGCCATCTAACTACCGCTGGTGGCGTAGAGATTATTCGTTGGGCAAAGGCTCGAGGTATTAATGTGACTGCAGAGGTAACTCCGCACCACCTTCTATTGACCGATGATTTAGCATCTTCTTACGACCCAATATTTAAGGTCAATCCTCCATTGCGAACTGAATCAGATGTGCATGCCTTACGTGAAGCGTTGGCCGATGGAACCATCGATATCGTGGCAACTGATCACGCACCACATCCACTAGAAGCTAAAGAGTGCGAATGGCAAGAGGCTGCATTTGGAATGCTAGGACTTGAAACAGCGCTCTCTATTGTTCAAATGACGATGGTTAATTCAGGATTAATGAGCTGGCAGCAGGTTGCAGAGCGCATGTCCCATAAGCCCGCATCTATTGGTGGATATGAGCATCAGGGGCAAAGGATTGAAAAGGGAAGTTTTGCAAACTTAGTTGTGATCAATCCAACGAAATTATGGAGAGTAGATCGCGATTTAGTTCTATCAAACTCATCTAATACTCCATACCATGGCCACGAACTACCTGGAGTAGTTGAGCACACAGTATTCAAAGGCAAGCAAACATTGATAAATGGCCAGATCTCACAGGGTGGAGGTAAGTAATGGCATCTGCTTATCTCGTTCTAGATGATGGGAGAATCTTTGAAGGTTCTTCATGGGCTGCCACTGGAAAAACCTTCGGTGAAGCTGTGTTCCAAACTGGAATGACTGGGTATCAAGAGACACTTACCGATCCTTCGTATCACAAACAAGTTGTCGTTATGACCGCTCCACACATTGGAAATACCGGCGTCAATGATTTTGATAATGAGTCCTCAAAAATATGGGTAGCTGGCTTTGTTGTACGTAACCCTTCATCTCTTACATCTAACTGGCGAGCACAAAATGATCTTGAGGCAGAGTTAATTGCGCAAGGTGTTGTTGGAATCCAAGGGGTAGATACTCGCGCGATCACTCGACATCTTCGCGATCGTGGTGCAATGCGAGTGGGAATTTTCTCAGGGCTTGAGCTAACTCGTGAAGAAATGGTTGTCGAAGTTCGAAAAGCAGAAGCGATGTCTGGTGCATTTTTGGTCAAAGATGTATCGACACCTGCTACCTATGTTGTCCCAGCAATCGGTCAGAAGAAGTTCACCATCGCAGCGCTAGATCTGGGTATCAAGGCTGCAACTCCTCGTTCTCTTGCTGAGCGTGGGGTAGAGGTTCATGTGATGCCATACAACTCGACCGTTGAACAAATCATGTCTATTCATCCCGATGGCGTTTTTCTTTCAAATGGTCCTGGCGATCCATCGACGATGACAGATGTCATTGAAGTTGTTCGAGAACTGCTGTTGGCAGAGGTTCCAATTTTTGGCATCTGTTTTGGGCATCAGATTTTGGGACGGGCATTAGGGTTTGAAACCTACAAGCTGCAATTTGGACATCGCGGTATCAATCAACCGGTGATGGATAAGAACACCGGCAAGGTTGAAATCACCGCTCACAATCATGGCTTTGCGGTAAAGGCTCCGACCGATACAGAGTTTTCAACGGTTTATGGACGTGGCGAAGTAACTCACACCTGCCTTAATGATGGTGTTGTAGAGGGCTTAGCGTTGTTAGATAAGCCAGCCTTTTCTGTTCAGTACCACCCAGAGGCTGCCGCAGGACCACATGATGCTTCCTATCTCTTTGATCGCTTCGTAGATTTGATGTCAAAGAAGGTTGGTGCCTAATGCCTTTAGATACATCGATTAAGAGTGTTTTAGTTATTGGCAGCGGACCGATCGTAATTGGCCAGGCTTGCGAGTTTGATTATTCAGGAACTCAAGCATGCCGCGTGTTACGAGCTGAAGGCATCCGAGTTATTTTAGTTAACTCAAACCCTGCAACCATCATGACCGATCCCGAGTTTGCTGATGCAACCTATATTGAACCGATTACTCCCGAAATTATTGAACGCATCATCGCCCACGAAAAACCAGATGCGGTTTTAGCAACACTCGGTGGTCAAACAGCGCTTAATGCAGCAATCGGGCTATACCAAAGAGGCACCCTTGCTAAGTATGGTGTTCGACTTATCGGTGCTGATGTTGATGCTATTAACCGCGGCGAAAACCGCGAACTCTTTCGTGCAATCGTTGAAAAGGTTGGCGGAGAGTCAGCAAAGTCTCGCATTTGTCACACCATGGAAGAGATTCTTGAAGCTGTTGTTGAATTGAATTATCCAGTAGTGGTTCGTCCATCTTTTACTATGGGTGGCCTAGGTTCAGGAATCGCCTTTGACGAAGCTGAACTGCGACAGATTGCAGGAGCTGGATTGCGCCACAGTCCAACCTCAGAGGTTCTTCTTGAAGAATCAATTATTGGATGGAAAGAGTATGAGCTCGAGGTAATGCGAGACAACAAGGACAATGTTGTGATCGTATGTTCGATTGAAAACCTAGACCCAATGGGTGTGCACACAGGTGATTCGATCACCGTAGCACCAGCGATGACTTTGACTGATGTTGAGTATCAAAAGCTGCGCGATCTATCGATGGACATTATTCGCGAAGTAGGAGTTGATACAGGTGGTTGCAACATTCAATTTGCGGTAAATCCAAACAATGGCCGAATTATCGTGATCGAAATGAACCCTCGAGTTTCACGCTCTAGTGCTCTGGCCTCAAAAGCAACTGGTTTTCCTATCGCGAAAATCGCGACCAAGTTGGCGATTGGCTACACCCTGGATGAGATCCAGAATGACATCACGCAAGTAACTCCAGCATCTTTTGAACCAACCTTGGATTATGTTGTTGTAAAACTGCCACGTTTTGCATTTGAGAAGTTTGCTGATGCTGATCCACGATTAACGACAACGATGAAGAGCGTTGGAGAAGCAATGGCTATTGGCCGTTCATTCACCGAGGCGCTTATGAAGGCTTTAAGATCACTTGAACGCAGGGAAGCGATCTTTACCTGGCCGGTCGTCTCTGAAACGGAGCGTGCTGCGTTAATGCAAAGCATGCGCGTACCAACTGAGTATCGATTACAACAGGTTCAGAAAGCTATGTGGGCGGGAGCTTCAATCGATGAAGTCTTTAATGCGACCAAGATTGATCCTTGGTACCTACGTCAGATTGAACTCATCAATCAACAAGCGGCGATCATCGCTCTTCCAGGTGAGCTGACCGCAGAGCTACTTCGCACCGCAAAAACTCAAGGCTTTTCAGATAGTCAGATCGCTGTCTTGAGGGGTGTTTCTGAGGATGAAATTCGCAAGGCCCGTCATCACCTTGGAATTCGACCTGTTTATAAGACCGTTGATACCTGTGCGGCTGAGTTCGAAGCCTTCACTCCATACCATTATTCAAGTTATGAAGAAGAGACAGAGGTCCGTCCACGTACGACACCCGCGGTGATCATTCTGGGAAGCGGTCCTAACCGTATTGGTCAAGGAATTGAGTTTGATTATTCTTGCGTGCATGCCTCATTCACATTACGTGAAGCAGGTTATGAAACGATCATGATCAACTGCAACCCAGAAACAGTGTCGACAGATTACGACACAAGTAATCGTCTCTACTTTGAACCATTAACCCTTGAAGATGTTCTTGAAGTTGTTCATGCTGAAATTCAGGCAGGTCCAGTACTTGGTGTTATTACCCAACTTGGAGGACAAACTCCTTTGGGGTTGGCTGCTGGTTTGAAGGCAAACGGCGTCAACATTTTGGGAACTTCACCTGAAGCCATTAACTTGGCTGAGGAACGTGGTGCCTTTGGAAATATCTTGGCGGAACAAGGTTTGCTAGCACCACAATTTGGAATGGCCTCCTCGCAACTGGAAGCGACAAATATCGCACATGAAATTGGTTACCCAGTGTTGGTTAGACCTTCCTTTGTTTTAGGTGGTCGTGGAATGGAGATCGTCTATGACGATGCCGCTCTTGGTGGTTTCATTACGCGAGCAACAGATATAACCCCTGATCATCCTGTTTTGGTGGATCGCTTCTTGGATAACGCAATCGAAATAGATGTCGATGCATTATTTGATGGCGAAGAGTTGTTCCTAGGCGGGGTTATGGAACACATTGAAGAGGCTGGTATTCACAGCGGTGACAGCGCCTGTGTTCTACCTTCAATGACTGTAACTGATGAGCAAAGAGATGAGATCCGTTCAGCAACAGAGAAAATCGCTCGTGGTGTTGATGTTCGTGGATTAATCAATATTCAGTTCGCAATTGCAGATAACGTCTTATACGTTTTAGAGGCAAACCCGCGTGCATCTCGCACCGTTCCTTTTGTCAGCAAGGCAAGTGGTGTTCCGCTGGCTAAAGCTGCAGCTCGAATCTCAGTTGGTGTCACGATTAAACAGTTGCGTACCGATGGAATTCTTCCAGCTACAGGAGATGGCGTAGCTCGTGGTGTTTCAGTTAAGGAAGCTGTCCTTCCTTGGAATCGTTTCCGCAGAACTGATGGCAGGGGAGTCGATGCGGTACTAGGACCCGAGATGCGTTCGACTGGTGAGGTAATGGGAATCTCTCCAACCTTTGGCGAAAGTTATGCAAAGAGTCAGATTGCCGCATTCGGACCACTTCCAAAAGCTGGAACTGTATTTATCTCACTTGCCGACAAGGATAAAGCGACTGGAATTGAACCGGCTCTTGGCTTTTCAGAGTTAGGTTTCCATATCTTGGCAACAGATGGAACCGCTGAATTTTTGCGAACTAAAGGTATTGAGTGCACAACTGTTCGGAAGCATTCCGAAGGAACCGGACAGATGGGTGAAAAAACCATCGTTGACATCATCAACGCCGGCGAAATCGACCTTGTGATTAACACACCTGTTGGCCGTGGAACTCGCGCCGATGGTTGGGCGATTCGAACAGCTGCGGTGCAAAGATCTATCCCATGCATCACGACAACCGCTGGATTTAGCGCTGCCGTGGATGCAATTCGCTTCCTGCAGGCCAGCCCGCTTAGTATCAAGTCTCTACAGGAATGGCTTGCATAGATGACTCAAATCAATAAGAGCGCGAAACAATTGCTGGCACCTATTGTCAGCAATAAGCGCGTGGGTCAGTACCACCAAATCATAATCAATATCGGAGATGTTGCAGCAACGTGTAAACCCGGAAACTTTGTTGCAATTAGCGTAGGTGGAGATTCATCTCGCATGGTGTTGCGTCGTGCTTTTGCAATTTCTCGAGTCTCAACCAGCACAACTGTTGGCGGGACGATGGAGTTAATTGTTGCGCCGCATGGTCAAGGAAGTAAATGGTTGTGCGCACAAGGTGAAGGTGTTGTTCTGGATCTGGTCGCACCGCTAGGAACAGCTTTTGGTATTCCAACTGAGCCGGTTCCTGTCTTGTTAGTTGGCGGCGGTTACGGTTCTGCTCCACTATTTGGTCTAGCTGAACTCTTGAACTCACGTGGCTGCCGAGTCGACATGTTGCTTGGTGCAAGTACAGGTTCAAAGATTTACGCCCCAATGGAAGGCAAGCGAGCCGTTAATTCGATGCGTATTTACACCGAAGATGGTTCTATGGGAGTTGCCGGACGGGTGACAGATCCGATAGCAGAGATCATTAAAGATTTAAATGTCGCCGTTATTTACTCATGTGGCCCAATGCCGATGCTTGCCGCGATTACAACAATCGCTGATCAATTTGATGTTGTACATCAATGCGCAGTTGAAGAATCAATGGCGTGCGGAGTTGGAATATGTATGACCTGTGTTCTTCCAGTCGAAAATGAGGATGGAAGTATCTCCAACCTACGTTCATGCATCGATGGCCCAGTTATGGATGGATCTATGGTTCAATGGAGCAAGGTAGGTCAACAACTATGACCGCTCTAGATTTTTCTACAACTATTGGAAACGCTTGGTTTCCGGCACCAACTTTTACAGCAAGCGGATGCGCAAGCTCTGGAAGAGAGTTAGCGCAGTTCTTCCCATTGCGTGAAATGGGGGGAGTTGTCACTAAATCAGTTATGTCTAAGATGCGACCTGGACGACCTACCCCTCGAATGGCAGAGACTCCAAGTGGCATGCTCAACTCAATTGGTCTGCAAGGCCCTGGAATAGATGCTTTCTTAGCAAAGGATGTTCCTTACTTAGTTGAACAAAAGGCCCGCATTATTGTTTCAATCGCAGGTGAAACCGTTGAGGAGTACTCGACTTTAGCGAGAAAACTGCGATCTGTTTCAGGAATTAGTGCTATCGAAGTCAATATCTCTTGTCCAAATGTTGAAAACAGAGGATTAGTTTTTGCATGCGATCCAGAAGCATCGCGCAGAGTTATTGATGGAGTGCGTAGAACAATAGGAGGAGAACTTCCAATTATTGCCAAGCTCTCACCTGATGTAACTGATCTAGTGTCGATTGCTAAGGGCGTTGTTGATGCAGGTGCTGATGGTCTTGCCTTGATTAACACCGTCTTAGGCATGGTTATCAATGTAGACACGATGAGACCTCATTTAGGCGGAAAGACGGGTGGCCTTTCAGGGCCTGCTATCCGTCCAATCGCTGTTCGTGCTGTTTACCAGGTTCACGCAGCATTGCCACAGATTCCAATTCTCGGAATGGGCGGCATTGCATCTGGAAAGGACGCACTTGAAATGATCCTTGCGGGAGCAAGCGGTGTTTCAATCGGTACCGCAAGTTTCGGTAACCCAACTGCGATCATGTCAATTCAAAATGAGTTGAAGCAGCTTTTAACTGATCGTGGCTTTACTTCCCTTAAGCAAGCGGTGGGTTTTGCGCATCGCCCGAATGAGGGAGAGTAAATGAGTAAAGCGCCAATTGTTTTAGCGGTTGATACCCCCGATTTATCAACGGCGATTGAATGGGTCAAGGCAACACAAGACCATATTTCCGTATTCAAACTTGGTTTAGAGTTCTATTTAACCTTTGGCGCTGATGGAATTAAAGCGGTAAAAGATGTTACCGATTCAGATATCTTCCTTGATTTAAAACTGCATGACATTCCGCATACTGTAAGTGGGGCGGCAAAAGCGGTTGCTCACTTAGCTCCAAAGTTTTTGACGATACATGCTTCAGGTGGTCAAGCGATGGTCAAAGCTGCAGTTGATGCGATGCCCAACACTTTGATTACCGGCGTAACTATTCTTACCTCACTATCTGAGCAGGATGTGCAGGAGGTTGGTTTTGCATCAAATGCGCTGAATTCAGCGGTTTCTTTAGCCAAGGTTGCAACCTCTGCAGGTGCAGGAGCGATTGTTTGTTCCCCACTTGAAATCGCAGCGGTGCGCTCTGCGGTCGGAAACTCAGCGGTGATCATTACCCCTGGGGTTCGCCCTGCCGAGATGGTCGGAAGCGATGATCAGCAACGCACAATGACGCCCGAGGATGCGATTGCAGCAGGAGCGAACTTTGTCGTTATCGGTCGTCCCATAACCCAGAGTTGGGCCAAAGGAGCACAAGCAATGAAGGAAAGAGCTCAAGAAATTGGCTCACTCCTAATTTAATCTCCACTAGATTTACCCCATGGGAACGCCTCCGCAGTTAACACCACAACAACGCGAGGCTGCCTTAGCAAAAGCTGCCGCCTCTCGAAAGCGACGTGCAGAGGTCAAGGCTCAGATTAAATCGGAAGAGCTCACTATTGAATCGATTTTCGCTTTAGCTCAAACAGATGATGCTGTTGGAAAGATGCGGGTAAGGGAACTTCTAGAGTCATTTTCCGGAGTTGGCAAGGTAAGAGCGGTTGCGCTGATGGAGCGGTTAAATATCTCTCCTACCCGTCGTATACAAGGTTTAGGTCGTCATCAACTCAATGAACTTCGACAGGAGTTTATGAAACCAGATATGGCGATTAGACCGGGTCGATTGATCGTTCTGTCGGGACCAGGTGGTGTCGGAAAAAGCACCGTGGCTAAGCAATTACGTGGCGCGCAAGATTTCTGGGTCAGTGTTAGTGCAACAACTCGAAAGCCTCGAAGCAATGAGGTAGATGGACGAGATTACTTCTTTGTAAGTGATGAGGAATTTTCCCGAATGATTGCTCATGATGAGTTTTTGGAATGGGCTGAGTTTGCAGGTAATCGATATGGAACACCGCAAAGGGCGGTTGAGGATGCGTTGCGACAGGGTAGAAATGTTTTACTAGAGATTGAAATCGCTGGAGCAAAGCAGGTAAAGGCCCACCTTCCTCAATCACTTTTGGTGTTTCTTGAACCTCCTACATGGGAGGAGTTGGTCTCTCGTCTTGAGGGACGCGGAACTGATGGGGCCGAAAGAAGGGCGCAACGGTTAGAACTTGCCCAAGAAGAGCTAGCTGCAGCAGCCTTTTTTGATGTTGTTCTCGTAAATGACCAGGTCGAGAGCGTCGTCCAGAGACTGGTAGAGTTAGCCCAGAATTAAGAGTTGAACACCACAAGATTGATCACAGAAGCGGGGACACCATGGATGGCATTACAAATCCACCAATTGATGAACTTCTAGACAAGAGCGGTTCTAAGTACAGCCTCGTTCTATATGCGGCTAAGCGCGCTCGTCAGATCAATGCTTACTACTCACAGCTAGGCGAAGGTCTTCTTGAATATGTTGGCCCGCTAGTTGAGACACATGTGCATGAGAAGCCACTATCAATCGCTCTGCGCGAAATCAATGAGGGTCTTCTTACAATCGAAAATCTCGAGCCAACAGCGTAATTTTTTCAATGACACTCCAGGGCCGTGAGGTAATTCTCGGAGTTGGTGGTGGAATCGCTGCCTACAAATCCTGTGAATTATTGCGGCGTCTTCAAGATCATGGATATGTAATAACTGTTGTGCCTACTCCAGCTTCTTTAAACTTTGTAGGAGCTGCGACATGGGAAGCACTTTCTGGTCGACCTGTCACAACTCAGGTGTGGGAGAGTGTTCATACAGTTCCTCATATTTCATTAGCCGAACGTGCTGATTTCTTTCTTATCGCTCCCGCTACCGCTGATCTCATAGCTCGCTTGGCGATGGGACGAGCAGATGATTTGCTTACAAATCTTGTTCTGGCTTCAGATGCTCCAAAAATGATTGTGCCCGCGATGCATCCATCTATGTGGCTAGATCCTGCAACGGTTGCAAATGTTGCAACGCTACGCAGCAGAGGTTTTTCAGTTATGGATCCCGAAGTTGGCCGATTAACTGGCGACGATATTGGTCCAGGTCGTTTTCCTGAAACCCAAGCGATTATTTCCAATTTTGATCACATGACAGGGCACAAACAAGATTTACTCGGTAAAAAGGTTTTAATCACCGCCGGAGGAACACGAGAGGCGATTGATCCTGTTCGTTTTATTGGAAATAGATCCTCCGGCAAGCAGGGTATTGCCTTAGCTAAAGCGGCCAGAGATCGTGGTGCGCAGGTTCAATTGATTGCTGCAAACTGCGATGTTGCTAATCTCAACGGTATTGAAATAGTTGAAGTAGAAACAACATCTCAGATGCAAAGCGCTTTGCAAGCACACTTTGATCAATGCGATATTTTGATCATGAGTGCAGCTGTCGCAGATGCACGTCCATCTCACGTGGCTCAGGAGAAAATCAAAAAGGCCTCGCTATCTAGCATTGAGTTAGAGGCTAACCCTGATCTGTTGGCTGAAATTTCTGCCCGTAAGAGCACACAGGTTTTGGTCGGATTTGCCGCTGAAACTAAGGACCATCTGCAAGAGGCTCGCAGAAAGCTAGAGGCCAAAGGGTTAGATGTGATCTATGTAAATGATGTTTCTGGCGGGGCAATCTTTGGTCAGGACACAACTATGGGTACCATTCTCATACGCAATGAAGCGGATATAGCGGTCAAGGAAGTCTCCAAAGACGCTCTCAGTAATACTCTTCTTGATCAAGCCATCCGGCAGTTAGGTTAAAAACTATGTCAAAGCGCCTCTTTACCTCCGAATCTGTAACCGAAGGTCACCCAGACAAGATTGCAGATGCAATCTCTGATGCTGTTTTGGATTCACTGCTTTCACAGGATTCCAAAAGCCGTGTAGCTGTTGAAACACTCATCACAACAGGTCAAGTTCATGTTGCTGGTGAAGTTACAACTAATGGTTACGCAGATGTCATGGGAATTGTTCGCGACACCGTTCTTAATATTGGTTATGACTCATCCGATAAGGGCTTTGATGGAAATAGTTGTGGAGTTTCGATCTCAATCGGACAACAATCTCAGGATATTGCTCAGGGAGTAGATGATGCATATGAGCATCGAGTTACCTCCACTGTAGATCCATTGGATCTGCAAGGTGCTGGAGATCAAGGCTTGATGTTTGGTTACGCTTGTGATGACACAAAGGAGCTCATGCCACTACCAATTTGGTTGGCACACGCTCTTGCTCAGCAGTTGACCAAGGTTAGAAAATCAGGAGAGTTGGCATACCTTCGTCCCGATGGCAAAACTCAAGTAACCATTGAATACGATGGTGATCGAGCGATTGCTTTGGACACTGTTGTTATCTCAAGTCAGCACTCTGAAGATGTAGATGTTGCCAAGAAATTAACCCCTGAAATTGTTGAGTATGTAATTAATCCGATCATCTCAAAGATAGATTTACCCAAGAAGGAACTTCGTACTCTCATCAATCCAACTGGACGATTCGTTATCGGAGGTCCAATGGGAGATGCGGGATTAACCGGTCGCAAAATTATCGTTGACACCTATGGCGGCATGGCTCGCCACGGTGGAGGAGCGTTCAGTGGAAAGGATCCTTCAAAGGTGGATCGTTCCGCAGCGTATGCAATGCGTTGGGTAGCAAAGAATGTTGTTGCTGCAGGTTTGGCCCGTCGTTGTGAGGTACAGGTTGCTTACGCAATTGGTAAGGCCCAGCCTGTCGGAGTTTTTGTTGAAACCTTTGGTACGGAGACAATTCCGGTCGCGAAGATTCAAGAGGCTGTTCTTTCAACCTTTGATCTTCGTCCAGCGGCGATCATTAGAGATCTCGATCTACTTCGCCCAATTTACTCACTAACAAGCGCATACGGACACTTCGGACGCGAGCTACCTGAGTTTGCATGGGAACGTACCGATCGAGTTGCAGCGCTTCAAAACGCAGTTAAATAATCGGTGGCAACACCTCGTCTATTTCGATTAAAGGCTGAAGTCGCTCCGGCTCCTTCTGGCCCAATGGCGCAATCTCTTCCGGTTGCAAAGATTCGTGTAGATACAGGTGTTTTTCATCTCGATCAGTTGTACGACTACATAGTTCCGGAAAAGCTCAGCGATAGCGCACTCATTGGCGTCCGAGTTCAATTGCCATTTGGTGGTCGTGAAACGGAAGGCATTATTACCTCGCGTGTAGCCCATCCTGATCGAGCGGGTGAGTTAAAGGCGATCACCAAGGTTCTCTCACCGCATGCTGTTGCGACTGAAGCGACACTCACCCTGATTGCAAATGCCGCACAACTTTATTGCTGTAACCCATGGGATCTGATTCGCTCAGCAATACCACCCCGAGTAGCAAGTGTTGATAAATCCCTTCCTGTTGTTCAAGCGGCTCGAACTACTCAAAGATCTGCAGCATCTCCTGTCTTTCATACCCTTTCGCCTTATCTTCCTTCCCACAGGCAAATGGTTGACCTGGTACACGGAGTCAAAAGAAATGGCTCGGTATTGATCATTGCCCCTGATGAACATGATGTAGATCAGTTAGTCGGGGTTTTGTCGGCGTCTTTTGAGAATGTTTTCCCCTTAACCAGCTCATTGAGCCGTGAGGATCGATACCGAAATTATCTAGAACTTCAGCGGTTCCCATTATCGATAATTGTTGGTACACGTAGCGCAGTTTTTGCTCCAGTCAATAACCTCGCCACAGTAATAATCTATAAAGAATCCTCAATCGATCATTGTGAGGTTCGCTCACCTGGCTGGAATACATCAACCATTGCCAAATTGCGTTCTTACAATGAAGGCGTTTCGCTGATCTATACCGGATTTTCCCCATCTCTTAACTCTGCTTATGAAATCGATCAAAAGAAGATGAAGTTTGTTAGTCAGCGTTTCCAGGTTGAAGCACGGGCCTTTTCTCCTTCGGAGGGAGCGCTGCTGCCTGGTCGAATTTTTTCAGAGATCAAGAAAGCTCTTAACAATGGTGCGGTTCTCTTCCTAGCGCCACGAAAAGGTTATGGAAATGCTCTTTTGTGCGCTCATTGCAGAAATGTTGCGCACTGCGATTGTGGTGGCCGTTTAGCTGTTGCTTCTAAGTCGGTAGCTCCAACATGTGTGCATTGTGGTGCTTCACATCCTCAATGGAAGTGTCGATTCTGCGGAAGAAATAAACAATATCTCGCAGGTCGTGGAATCGATCGAGCGGCAGAAGAAATTTCAAGAGCGTTTCCAGGTTATCCAGTTGTTATCTCTGCAGGCGAGGTTATTAAAAGCTCAGTCGAATCAAAACCATCACTTGTTCTTGCTACACCTGGAGCTCAACCAGATATTCCAGGTGGTTACGCTGCAGTTGTCATCTTGGATGGGATGCGCTTTTTCTCTCATACAGATATTAATGGGCAGGAAAGAGCGCGCGAGTTGATCTTTGAAACCGCTTCTTTGATTCAAGAAGAAGGTCGAGTCCTTCTAGTACTAGATGAAGTTCATCCAATTGTTGCAGCGCTTGCGCGATGGAATGTTGCCCCTTTACTCAAGCGAGAGCTTGCTGAAAGAGATGAGCTTCAACTACCTCCATATGTAGCCTCGGCGGTCTTGGTGATGGATACGGTGACTGCTCCTCAAATACTTTCTGGATTGAAGAAAGCATTGGCGGAAGGTCGAATCCCTTCCAGTACCCGTATCTATGGACCAACAGTTTTGCCCAAATCCCAAGCCAAGATCGTGCTACATGTTTCTCATGATCAATGGCCAGAACTTGGAAAAGTACTTCACGAACTACAGAGAAAGCGAAGTATTTCAAAAAAGGATTTGCTGACCTTAAGAATTAATCCTTATTCGTTGTGAGTAATTGATAGACTGTACGCATGTCGATTCAGGAAATTCGCTTCTTTGGCGATCCCGTACTCACTACTCCTGCATCTCCAGTTGTCGATTTTGATAAAGAGCTTCGCGTCCTGGTTAAAGATCTGACCGACACAATGTTGGATGCACCTGGCGCAGGTTTGGCTGCGCCTCAAATTGGTGTCCCGCTACGAGTCTTTGTGTGGGATGTAGATGAAGCACTTGGACATTTAATCAATCCCGTTTTGGATCTAAGTGAAGAGATGCAGGATGGCGAAGAAGGGTGTTTATCCTTTCCGGAGCTGCGATACGAAACTCCGAGAGCCATGAGAGCGGTCGCAAAAGGATTCAACATGTACGGTGAACCGGTCGTTGTTGAGGGAACTGAGTTCCTGGCTCGCGCCCTTCAACATGAGACCGATCATCTCAACGGCATTCTTTTTATAGATAAGTTATCGGCGGAGAACCGAAAGTTAGCGATGAAGGAAATTCGCGAATCGGAATGGTTCAATCTAGCCTCTGAAAATGGACAAACCATTCAAGTGAAGGACTCACCGCACACGATCTTCGGACGGAATACATAATGCGTCTTGGAGTAGCTGCTACTCCTGAAGTTGCGATTCCTACCCTTGAATGGTTGCACTCCAGCAAACACACCATTGATTTGATTATCACTCAACCCGATAAGCCTTCTGGAAGAGGTCGCGTACTTACGCAAACTCCGGTTGCCGATTGGGCGGAGCAACACAAGATTGAGGTTGTTAAACCTGCAAGCTCAACAGAACTCAATGGTGTGATCGATTATCTGGATTGTGTAATCACCATCGGTTACGGAGTCCTCTTGCCCCAGGCGGTTCTGGATCTTCCTCGACATGGTTTCCTTAACCTTCATTTCTCTTTATTGCCTCAATACCGAGGTGCTGCACCCGCTCAATACGCCTTATTGCATGGCGTAGAAAAAACAGGAGTAACCGTGTTTCAACTCGATAAGGGAATGGACACCGGGCCTATTTTCTCTCAGATTGAAGTTGGAATAGATCCGCAATGGAGAAGTTTTGAAATTCTCAAGGTGTTAGCTGAGCGCGGGGTAGAAGCGGTTGACCAGGCTCTCGAGATGATTGAACGCGGTGAATCACCGATGCCTCAGACAGGATCGCCATCATTTGCGCCGAAGATTTCAAAGCAAGATGCCTTGATAGATTTTACGAAGGATTCGGCGACTGTAGTTAATGCAATACGTGCTTACACATATGAACCTGGTGCGTGGAGTCTTTGGAACTCCGAACCATTCAAAGTTTCCGCGGCTATCTCGGCGCAAGCTCTTTCATTGGCACCATCAACTATCTCAGTTATCAATAATTGTGTCTTCGTGGGTTGCGGAAACGGAACGACTATTGAGTTACTAAGGGTTGTTCCAGCAGGCAAGAAAGAGATGGCCGCCATTGATTGGGCACGTGGGGCTCGTTTAAATGGTGGAGAGACTTTTGGTTGAGCCACGCAGAAACACCTTCAAATCTCCTAAACCTGAAGCTTCTCGTCTTCTGGCTTTTGATTTAATAACTGAGGTCAATCGAAACAATGGATATTCCAACTTACTTTTGCCTCAAGCTCTCAATGCGAGCAAACTTGAAGAACGGGATAGATCCTTTGTAACAGAGCTCTTGTACGGAACTATCCGCATGCAGGGCAAACATGATTGGGTATTGCAACAGATTAGTGATCGACCATGGTCTGAGGTTGATCCAGGAATAGTTGATGTGTGCAGAATGGGTGTTCACCAAATTCATGAAATGCGGGTACCTGATCACGCCGCTGTGGCTTCTACCGTTGAAGTGGCACGTAAGCGTTTGGGAGAGTCAAAGGCGAGCTTTGTTAACGCGCTATTGCGAAGTGTTACACGTAAGAGCCAAGAAGATTGGTTTGCTCCGCTAAATCAGATATCTGATCCGGTAGAAAAATTTGCGATTCAATCCTCTCATCCAGAGTGGATAGTTTCTGCTTACTTTGATCTTTTGAAGGATTGGGATCAGGTCGAAAAGGCTTTAACGATTAACAATGAAGCGGCGGTTCCAACTCTAGTTTCATGGCCAGGTCTTTCTACTCAACAAGATTTAGTCGATATCGGGGGAGAGCCAACAACATTCTCGCCATACGGTGCTCATTGGAAGGGTAATCCAGGAGCTTTAGAGTTAATCAAGGCTCGAAAGATCGGCGTGCAGGATGAAGGTTCGCAGCTAGTTGCATCAGCTTTTGCAGCTGCAGCGGGAGGCGATTCCTGGCTAGATATGTGTGCAGGACCAGGTGGAAAAGCTGCCTTTTTGTCCAGTATCGCTCGTGAACGCGGGATACGTTTTACCGCCAATGAAGTTTCTGTTCCGCGTGCAGAGTTAGTTAAGCAAGTTGTGCAAGGGGACCGTGTTTTAGTGGGAGATGGTCGAGAGATCGGCAATCAATCGGAGAAGTTTGATGCAATCTTGATTGATGCACCATGTACAGGATTAGGGGCTTTGCGTCGTCGACCTGAAGTTCGTTGGCGCAGAACGCTGCAGGATTTGCGTGAGCTCACACAGTTACAGCGAGAACTCATTGAATCCGGTATCAACGCTTTGGCTCCTGGAGGAGTCTTGGGTTATGCAACTTGTTCACCACATCTTGCAGAAACATCGATTCAAGTTGCCGATATCAAGAAACGCTTTCCGACCATGCAGCAAATGGAGATCACCCCATTTCTGCCCGACAACCTTGTGGACTCTGAACGTGCTGGCGCGATGTCTCTGTGGACGCACAAAATCGGCACAGATGCGATGTATCTAGCCCTGTTTAAAAAGATTGCCGAGTAAAATACGAGCATGAGCCGTGAGATTCGTATAACGCCGAGCATCCTGAATGCGGATTTTTCAAAACTTAATGAGGAGATCGATCGTATCGCCGGCGTATCGGATCTACTTCACTTGGATGTTATGGATGATGTTTTCGTTCCGAACTTCACATTTGATTTTGAAGCCGCCTCAAAGATCATCAAGGAATCATCCTTGCCTGTTGATGCACACTTAATGGTGGCAAATGTTGACCAGATCGCAGTTCAGTACGCAGAGATCGGATGCGCCTCAGTCACAATTCACGCAGAGGCAACTGAGAATATTCCGGCGACATTAAAGAACATTCGTGCAGCAGGTTCTCGTTCTAGCCTGGGAATCAAACCCAATACAAGCATCGAGGATTACCGTGATTGCGTTGATCTTGTAGATATGTTCCTCATAATGACCGTTGAGCCCGGATTTGGTGGGCAAAAATTCATGGAAAATATGATGGATAAGGTTAAACGGACCCGCGAATTAATTGGAGATAGAGATATCTGGTTACAGGTCGATGGTGGAGTGTCGATGCAAACTATCGAAATCGCGCTGGCGGCCGGTGCTGACACATTTGTCGTAGGAAGCGCTGTTTTTAACGCAGCTGATCCAGCCCAAATGGTTGTCGACATTAGAGAATTCGCAACGAGCAAGAGTGCGCTCTAGTAAACTTTGGACATGAAATCCTTTGAAGAGTTGTGGGTAGAGCTCAGCCAAAAGGCTGTGGATCGTCCTGAAGGATCTGGAACAGTCGCTGCGTTAGATGCGGGGATTCACGCAATCGGGAAAAAGATTCTCGAAGAAGCTGGCGAGGTATGGCTGGCAGCTGAACATGAAAGCGATGAAGCTGTCTCTGAAGAGATCAGTCAACTTCTTTACCATCTGCAAACATTGATGCTTGCACGCGGTTTAACACTTAACGATATCTATAAGTTTCTCTAAGGGGCGATCATGTTACGAATAGCGGTACCAAATAAGGGCTCCCTTGCAGAGAGTTCGATTGCAATTTTGAAGGAGGCTGGCTATCGCCAGCGCACAGATAGTCGAGATTTAGTTCTGGCTGATCCCGATAATGGTGTTGAGTTTTACTACCTGCGTCCACGCGATATTGCTGTCTATGTTGGTTCCGGCGAATTAGAGGCTGGAATTACCGGTCGTGACTTACTGATCGATTCTGCAGCCGATGCTGAAGAGATCCTGTCATTGGATTTCGGCGGATCAACCTTTCGCTTTGCTGCACCAACAGGCAAGGATTGGAAGATTAGTGATCTTGCCGGAAAGAGAATCGCCACGGCGTATCCAGGTTTAGTACAACACAGTCTGAAGGGTTTAAATATTCAAGCCCAAATCGTTCGCTTGGATGGCGCAGTTGAAAGCAGTGTTCGTCTTGGAGTCGCCGACATGATCGCCGATGTTGTTAGTACGGGAAATACCTTGCGCCAAGCTGGTCTGCAAACATTTGGTGAACCAATTTTAAGCAGCGAAGCGATCGTTATTAAGCGATCAGGTGTTGCGATTCCTGCTGGACTTGAAGTACTGATTCGACGACTACAAGGCGTAGTAACTGCGCGTCGTTATGTTTTGCTCGATTACGATGTTTCAAAGGATCTGGTTGAAAAGGCATGTGCGATCACACCAGGACTTGAGTCTCCGACTATTTCACCTTTGCAAAAGGCTGATTGGGTGGCGGTACGTGCAATGGTTCTTCGTAAAGAGACCAACCGCGTAATGGATGAACTATGGGCTCTAGGTGCTCGCGGAATCCTCGTAACAGATATTCACGCCTGCCGTTTGTAGTTAGAGCTTTATAAGGTGTGCGACACCGTGAAGTGAAGGCTCATTGATTACATATTGAGCCTGTGCGGCCACGATTGGCTTTGCATTAAATGCGATGCTGATTCCTGCCGCTGCCATCATGTCTAAATCATTTGCTCCATCGCCAATTGCCACCGTGTCCTCAATTTTCACGTCGCATTTCTTTGCGAATTCATGAAGCGCATCAGCTTTTGCTGCCCGATCGATGATGACACCTGTTACTCGACCTGTCAGTCGTCCATCTACGATTTCAAGGGTATTAGCTTTGTAGAAATCAATCTTCAATTGATCAATCAGAGGCTTAATTATGTTGATGAAGCCACCTGATACTAAAGATACGAAGTGACCTTTTGCATGCAATTGTTCAACGAGCTCGGCGGCTCCATCGGTTAAAACAATCTCCTGCTGAACCTCTGCGATAACAGATTCAGGCAGATCTCTTAATAAGGCAACTCGCGCAATGAGACTCTGGGCAAAATCCAGTTCGCCACGCATTGCAGACTCAGTCACCTTTGAAACCTCATCAAACACACCAGCTTTAGCGGCCAATAATTCAATCGCCTCTTGCTGAATAAAGGTTGAATCAACATCAAATTGAACCAGGCGTTTAGGCGTACTCATAGATTCTTCAGCCAACCGCAATCGTTGTTCCGACTTCAGCTGGTATTTGTTGAAGTGAGTTTGTCAAGACAGTTGCATCAACAACAGAAACATGAAGAACGATCTCGACTGGATCTACTCCATTGCGATTGATGTCCTCAATGTTTCCGCCTAAAGTCTTTATGCAAGAAGTTACCGCTGCCAAGTAGCGTGGATGAAGTTTGGTAGAAGTTATCAAAACCTTTTGCAATTGTGGTCGGGCGGTAATTGATGGTGAATAGGAAAATACAGAAGCGATATCTACATTCTGAGCAGAGGCCAGAGCCTCTAGGTCGGCTTCGATCGCACTTTGGTGTGCTGGGTTAAGTGCGATATGAACTGTCAGAATTAATCTTTTATTGATTATGATTTGATCGATATCGATGATAGACACTGCGAATGGCGATAGGCTCTCGAACAAAGCATTGGCCAACCCTGGTGCGTCCTCGCCTGTAAGAAGGATGAGACCGGTGAATTGCTCGCTTTTTTCGCTTGTAAGTGTCATAAGAAGGCAAGGTTATCGTGAATCACTATTGCTTTAGGTCAGGTTTGCGACCCTTTGAACGATCCACCCAGTATCTTTTGCATCTATGAGTAGCTCTGTTTTGACTCTTACAGATGTCTCCGTCCGACGAGGCGATCGGACTATTTTGGGACCTCTGAATTTTTCGATATCCCAGGGGGAGCGCTGGGTAGTTTTAGGTCCTAATGGGGCAGGAAAATCCACTCTTCTTCAGATTCTTGCTACAAAGATTTTCCCAACTCATGGAGTTGTAACGGTTTTGGATAAAGAGATGGGCAAGGTAGATCTCTTTGAATTGAGAACGAGAATCGGCTTATGTGGTTCCGTTATCGCAGAAGATATTCCCTATGATGAAACAGTTAAGGATGTTGTTTTAACTGCCGCGTATGCGATCTTAGGTCGTTGGAATGAAGCTTACGATTTGTGGGATGAATCTCGCGCTATGGCCTTACTTACAAACTTTGGAGTTCGCGAACTAGGCGATCGTCTATATGGAACTTTGAGCGAGGGTGAGAAGAAAAGAGTTCAAATCTCTCGTGCATTAATGACCGATCCCGAACTTCTTTTATTGGATGAGCCCGCTGCTGGGTTAGATCTTGGCGGTCGTGAGGATTTACTCAAGCGTTTTGCTAACTTCTCCGCCGATCCACTTGCTCCAGCAACAATTTTAGTTACACACCACATTGAAGAAATTCCAGCTGGAACAACACATGCGCTTTTGATTAAGGATGGGGCGATAGCGGTTTCAGGTCCTATCGATCAGGTAATCACCTCTGAGCATGTATCCGCAGTCTTCGGAACCTCAATTACTGTGACACCAGAATCTGGTCGGTATTTTGCACGTGCCGCTATTTAATCAGTTGCATCCAGAGTGGCAAGAAGTATTACTTTCACAAAGATCTAATATTGATCGAATTGATTCATATCTACATAATCGAGAGATTTCCCCAACACACGATTTAATCTTCAGAGCGTTACACCATCCTATTTCTCATACTCGTGTTGTTATCGTCGGTCAGGATCCATATCCAACAAAGGGTCATGCACATGGCTTGGCTTTTTCCGTTGAATCGTCTGTTACTCCGTTACCAGCTTCATTGCGAAACATTTTTGAAGAGCTTAAATCCGATTGCGGCATCACCCGAAGTAGTGGAGATTTATCGGAATGGGCTGATCAAGGGGTCATGCTGTTAAATCGAATCTTGAGCACCGAGATCGGTTCCTCTATGGCACATGCGAAATTGGGTTGGGAAGAGATCACCAACACAATCGCGTCGGTGTTGGGACAACAACCTGTTGTTGCGGTTTTATGGGGAAGGTACGCAGCGCAGTTAGCTGGCTACTTTAAAGATGAGATGGTTATAACTTCTGCACACCCGAGTCCATTATCTGCTTATAGAGGCTTTTTGGGATCGCAACCATTTTCAGCGATCAACTCAAAGCTAACAGAACATGGAATGCCTGCAATAAATTGGTAAAGAAAAGGCCCCCGGTTTCCCGAGGGCCTTTCTCCTTCAAGCTGTTATCCAAGCCAAGCGTTAAGCGGCGAGGATAGGAAGTAGATTACAAATAGACCAGAAACAAGAAGTAGCAATGGATGAAGCTCCTTGCCACGGCCCTGAATCAGGCGAATTACTACATGTGTAATGAATCCCGCACCGATACCTACTGAGATGTTGTAGGTAAATGGCATCAAGATAATTGTTAAGAATGCTGGGATTCCAATACCCATATCATCCCAATCAATGTTCTTGATCTGAGTCATCATCAGGAATCCGACGATGATCAGGGCAGGTGTTGCAGCCTCGTAAGGAATGATTGCAACAAGAGGAGCTAGGAAGGTTGTGAGAAGGAATGCTATTCCGGTCACAACTGAAGCTAGTCCTGTACGAGCACCTTCACCAACGCCAGCTGCAGATTCAATGTAGCTAGTGTTTGAAGAGATACCTGCAGCACCACCTGCAGCAGCTGCTACAGAGTCGACCAAAAGAATCTTTTGGATGTTGTCAACATTTCCATCTTTATCTGCAAGTCCTGCTTCATGACCAATTGCAGTAACTGTTCCAACTGTGTCGAAGAAATCAGAGAGCAACAAGGTGAAGAGAAGAAGGATTGCTGCGATAAGTGAAACATTGTCCAATGTGAATGCTCCGAAGAGATCAAACTGGCCGGTGAAATCAAACTTCGGTACAGAAACGATATCGGTAGGAACAGCAGGGATGTTCAAGCCCCAACCACCATCAACAATTTTCGGAGGATTGCCAGCTGTAAAGCCAGGAGCGATGTTGTAAATCTTTTGGATAACAACAGCGGCAACAGTTGCTCCAACGATTCCGATAAGGATTGCACCCTTAACCTTGCGAACCATGAGTCCGATGATTAGAAGTGTTCCAAATACGAATACAACCGTTGGCCAACCAACTAGATTTCCATTAACGCCTAGGCCCACAGGAACTGGACCACTTGCGGTACGACGAACGAAACCAGCATCTACAAGACCAATAAGTGCGATGAAAAGACCGATTCCAACTGAGATCGCAATCTTTATTTGTGGTGGTACCGCTTTGAATACCGCTACGCGGAAGCCTGTAAGAACCAGAACCAAGATGATCAAACCTTCAAGAACAACAAGGCCCATTGCTGCAGCCCATGTCATCTTTGATGCGATACCAACAGCAACGAAGGTATTAAGTCCAAGGCCTGTAGCAAGTGCCAATGGATAGTTCGCGATTGATCCCATCAGGATTGTTAGAACACCTGCAACTAATGCAGTTGTAGCTGCAACCATTGCTGGAGCTGGTTGCGCTCCGCCAAATAGGAATTGACCATTTGCATCAGGTGAATACGCCAAGATGATTGGGTTGAGCGCCACGATGTAAGCCATCGTGAAGAAGGTTACGAGTCCGCCTCGAACCTCTTGGGCGATTGATGAGCCCCGTTCCGAGATTTTGAAGTATGAATCCAGCATGAATACTGCCTTTCTAATTTTGTTAACGGGGGTGTTTGCGACCCCGTGTGCGATAGGGCGCACAACCCTTGGGAAGATATGAAGATCCTATGGGCTACCTGGAAGTAACTCGTGAAACGACTCCCAGGGCGATAGCGATTGATTGCCCTATGAGCAGGGCAAATAGGAGCGTACCGAGGCCTACCGTGCCACCCAATAGCCAACCGGCAACCAAAACCGAGCCTTCAATAGCTAAGCGAACTCGTCCGATGCGAACTCCTGTTGAGTTGTGAAGCGCGGTCATCAATCCATCTCGTGGACCCGGACCAAGAGCGCAGGTGATGTACAGGGCTGATCCAAGTCCAACCATGCCAATACCTATGAGACAGTAAATAACTCCCAAAGCGTAATTACTTTGCTCTGGAAAAATTGAGACACCAATTTGAATTGCAGTAGCAATGATGACGATATTGGAAAGTGTTCCGAATCCTGGTTTTTCCTTCAGTGGAATCCATAACAAGAGCACTAATGAACTTATTGCAAAGGTTGACCAACCCATCGTGATATCAAGTTTTCCTGAAACACCTTGCGCCAAAACCGACCATGGAGCGTTGCCAATCGTGCTTTGAATAAGTAGCGAATCTCCAAGGCCAAATATGAACAAGCCGAAGAAGAGCACACCAATACGAGCCGGATTCAAATCCCATCTAGATCCAGCGCTCCATGGAGTCTTCGGAACTGTCTTGTGTGGGCGCAAAAACTCTAGAAATGAATTGGACATTGAGTGAGTATAATCAGCAAATGTTTCCTGGCGTTGGCACCATCATCAATATCATCACGATTATCTCTGGAGCATCCCTTGGAGTTCTAGTAGGAAATCGCATGCCAACTCGAACAAGGACCTTGCTGACAGATGTTCTTGGCTTGGTTACTTTGTTAGGCGCAGCTTCAGCTCTCATCCCACTGTGGTCGGATCGTTATAACGATGCTCTTCCACAAGGCTGGAGTTTGCTCGTAGTTCTTGGATCACTTCTTATTGGTGGTTTGATCGGCTCGGCGTTAAAACTAGAAAATAGACTTGATGCACTAGGTGAAAATCTGCGTATTAGATTTAAAGCCTCTAGCGAATCTACCTTTGTTGAAGGTTTTGTCGCTGCATCACTTCTCTTTGCCATTGGTCCGCTGGCTATTCTCGGAAGCATCAGCGACGGTATGGGTACCGGAATAGATCAACTGATTCTCAAAAGCACCCTCGACTTTTTTGCTGCCATGGCCTTTGCCACCTCTTTAGGGTGGGGTGTTGCAGTCTCAGCTCTGCCCGTTGGAATTTATCAAGGCGTGTGGACGGTAATTGGCTTTGGTCTAGGAGAAATCTTGGATGGGTATCAAGTTGATGCGATGACTGTTGTTGGCGGAATCATGCTGATTTGCATCGCCTTCAGATTGTTAAACATAAAGAGCGTTGCTGTCGGCAATCTCTTGCCGGCGCTAGCTATCGCTCCGTTATTTGCTCTGATAGTTCACAGTATTTAGATCGTTGAGGCATCGATGACAAATCGATACTTCACATCACTTGCAACTGTCCTTTTGTACGCCTGGTTGATGTAATCAGCTTTAATAACTTCCACATCACTCACGATTGAGTGCTTTGCACAGAAATCCAGCATCTCCTGCATCTCAGGAACTCCACCGATCATAGAACCTGCCATTGAGCGACGACCGTTGAGCAAGGTACCCGCATGAACTTCATACGGCTTACCCGGAAGACCGATGACGACGAGCGTTCCATCGAGGGTAAGGAGATTGAGATAATCGTTGATATTGAGCTCAGCACTTACGGTGTTAAGAATGAGATCAAAGTTTTTAGTCAATGGAGTTAAGTTAGCTGGATCCTTTGTGCTGACAAAGTGATGGGCTCCCATTGCAATCGCATCTGCTTGTTTATTGGGGGAATGGGATAAAACAGTAACTTCAGCGCCCATTGCTACTGCAAACTTCACACCCATATGACCCAAGCCGCCCAAGCCCATAACAGCAACTTTCATGCCTGGCTTAACTTTCCAATGCTTGATCGGCGAGTACAAAGTAATTCCGGCGCACAACAGTGGTGCAACACCATCTAAAGGAAGATTGTCAGGAATCTTCACCGCATAATCTTCATTGATAACAAAGTTATTTGAGTAACCGCCCATTGCAACTGTTTTTCCATCGCGTTCTAAACCGTTATATGTGCCGGTCATTCCTTCTACGCAATACTGCTGTAATCCCTTTTGGCAACTTTCACAGGCACGACAAGAGTCAACGAAGACACCGACACCGATCTTGTCACCAACTGAAAATTTAGAAACCTTGGTGCCGACCGCGGTCACAATGCCTGCGATTTCATGACCTGGAACCATAGGGAAGATTGCTGGTCCCCATTCTTCAGCCACTTGGTGGATATCACTATGACAGATTCCGGCATAGGAAATATCAAGGGCAACATCATTGGAACCTAATTCGCGACGTTCAAACTCGTATGGAACTAGATCTGTCTTTGCAGCTAGTGCTGCATAAGCACGTGATTTCATTGTTACTCCTTGAACGGTAGGGGGAGGGATGAAGTATGTGCTGCACGTGATGCACGCGCTGTTACTTGTCGCATGTGATGGCGACGGCAAAGAACCTCATATGCAACCTCTGCACCTGGTGCTACATCGCCAACGACGACCTGTTCACCCTCAACAACCATAACGCCGCCAACAGTTCGGGCGTTATGTGTTGCTCGAGCACCGCACCAGCACAATGCTTCAACCTGCAAGGTGTTTACACGGTCGGCAAGTTCAACTAAACGAGCAGAGCCAGGAAATAACTTTGTTCTAAAGTCAGCAAGGATTCCAAAGGCGAATACATCGATTCCTAAACCATCAACCACGCGTGCTAGTTGATCGATTTGCGAGCTCTCATAAAATTGAGCCTCATCGCAAATGATGTAATCAACTCTTTCACCCATAGAAAGCTTGTCCACTACCAACTTGTGAATATCTAATTCAGGTGACACTTCAATTGCAGGACTTGATAAACCTAATCGTGAGGAAATAACGCCAGAACCTGCACGATCCTTATTTGTGAAAATCAGACCGGTTCGTCCTCGACTTTGATGGTTATGGGCTGTTTGAAGTGCGAGCGTGGATTTACCGCTATCCATCGTTCCACAGTAATAAATCAATTCAGCCATGGAGCGCATCCTGCCATAGCTCTAGGTAAATAGCCCCTTATCCTTCAAGGCTGCTTCAACTTTCCCCTTCAAAGCTAAGGCTGCTTCAACTGAAATGTGCGAGCCGTCACGATAGACAACGTATCCATCTTGAATAGCGGGACAGAAAGATGTGCAAAGCCAAGGGGTTGGATCAATCTTTTTAAAGCCGTTGATAATCACGTTGGGAGTTTTCTCCGTAGAGTCACATGTGTGTGAATCACGGGAGGCAAGACAGTTAGGAATATCCCGAAGAGGTCGTGGCGTATCGCTTATGTAAATCAAATTCTTGGATGCACCCTGTAAATCTGCTAACAATCGACGTTGCCCGTCATTCCACCACTGAGTTCTACTTGGATAACCAGATGGGGGAGTGAAGTATTGAAAACTACTCACAATGACAGCTTCCGGCTTGATCTTCTGAATTCGCTTAAGGGAATTTTCTCGCCATTTTTCGCAATCTGAGTTTTTGAATGCGCCTTGATCGGGTCGTGGGCTATCAACTGATGAACATGCTGATTTAGTGAGCGAGATTAATTCAAACCCTTTTTCCCGTGCTAACGCCTCTAGGGTTGGGAACCACTGGGCGGCATGAGAGTCTCCGTACAAAACAATCTTCTTTTTGGAACCTATCTCGCCGTAAGTGCAGGGGCCAGACTCATTTTCACCGTAATTAACATGGCAACCATCACCATAAACAGCAGGCTTTTCTATGACCTTATTCAGATCAAAACGATAGTTAGTCCCTTTGACAGAAATAATTGAACTAGCGGTGGAAGAAATCACTACTGCAGCAAGTAAGGAAATCACGGTCGTTGCAGCAAAGAATCCATAAACCTTTTTGCCGCTCCAGTTTCTGTGACGTAAAGGTTGTTCCACAAATTTGCTTGTCAAGTGAGCCAAGACAACGGTTAATAGGATGCAGAAAATTCGCTCCCGTATGCGCAGTGGACGACCTAAAGCACTGCTCGGCAAGACCAATGCAGGCCAATGCCATAAGTACAGTGGATAGGAAATTGCACCTAACCATTGTGCCAAGCGATTATTGCTAACATCGTTAAAGAATCGAGGCCAAATCGGGATTGTTCCAATTAGTATCGCCGTAGCAACTACTGGCAGTAATGCGTTGATTCCTGGAAAAGCGGTGCTTTCATCGAAGTTAACTGAAGCGATCGCGATCCCGATGACACCGAGCCACGGAAAGAAACGATTCCGCAAAAACTTATCAGGGATGAATAGCAATAGAGCGCCAACTCCAAGCTCCCATGCACGGGTAGGCAAAGAGTAGAAAGCCCAGATTGGCGATGTCTGTGTTTGGTAAATAGAGAGCAATAAAGACAGTGCAGTAACTATTGCTACGCCGTTGAGGATTGCCTTTTTGCCGTAGCGCGAAAGAAATAAGATGAAAATTGGCCAGACAACATAGAACTGCTCTTCAACCGCTAGAGACCAGTAGTGAATAAATGGCGACGGTGTTGCATTGAGATTTTGATAATCATTTTGCCACCAGGCAAAGAGATAGTTAGAAATATAGGCGGCCGCTGCAAATAGATCTCGACCCAGTGCATCCCGTGTAATTGGAGGAAGTACGAACATTCCCACAATAGCTGTTACGAAAAGAACGAAGACTGAAGTTGGTAGAAGTCTCTTTATTCGTCGTTGATAGAACGCGTTAAGGTCTAATCGCCCTGTTTTATCAATCTCTCGGATAATCAGACCAGTAATCAAGTAGCCAGAGATCACGTAGAAGATATCAACGCCAATGAATCCACCCGGCATTAGACGGGCATGAAAGATTGTTACAAGGAGTGCGGCTAAAGCTCGCAAACCTTGAATTTGCAGGATACGCATCGCTACGAAACTACCAGCGAAGTAACTGGAATTTCAGGATATTTCTGATTAAGTCGCTCTCGACCAGGGAGGCCTTCAATTTCAAGCAGTGCTAAAACATGGATGACTTTTCCACCCAGGCGTTGAATCAATTCGATCGCAGCGGCGATGGTTCCGCCAGTTGCGAGAACATCATCGATAAGCAAGACATTTGCGCCGGGGGTAATGGCATCGATGTGAAGCTCGAGGGTGTCCACGCCGTACTCAAGTCCATAACTTTCAGAGATCGTCAGATGCGGAAGCTTTCCTGCTTTGCGAATTGGAACAAAACCACTGCGCAATTGATTTGCTACCGCAGAGGCAAAGATGAAACCACGGGCTTCAATACCAGCAACGAGGGTTGAGGAGTCGGCATAGGTTGCAAACTTTTCTGTAATTGCTATGAATGCTTCCCCGTGTGCCAACAAAGGGGTGATGTCTTGAAAACGGATACCTGGTTGTGGGTAATCAGGGATTTCACGGATGAGCGAAAGAGCATCATCGATTTTCATGTGTCCGAGAGGGGACTTGAACCCCTAATCCCTTGCGGGAACTAACACCTCAAGCTAGCGCGTCTGCCAATTCCGCCACCCGGACTGAGTGATAGGAAAGGATAGCAATTGGGTGCAAGAATAGCGAAATGAGTACAACACACACCGAACTTGAACTAGAAGCCATTCGAATTTGCCAAGAGTTAATTCGAATTCCGAGCGTTAACTTTGGAGATGGCAAAGGTGACGAAAAGGCGGTTGCCGATTACGTAGCGAAGTTGTTGTTGGAGGTTGGCATTGAACCTACTATCTATGAATCTGCTCCGGGTCGTTGCAATGTTATAGCTCGCATTAAAGGAAAGAATCCCCAACGTCCAGGTTTAGTTGTTCATGGGCACATAGATGTTGTTCCGGTAAATGCCGATGATTGGTCTGTTGATCCATTCGGCGCAGAGATAAAGGATGGATACATCTGGGGTCGCGGCGCAGTGGATATGAAAAACATGGATGCGATGATTCTCGCAACTGTTCGTGATTGGGCACGCACTGGTTATGTTCCAGATCGCGATATTGTTTTAGCATTTTTTGCAGATGAAGAAGCTGGAAGTGTGTACGGATCTCACTACATGGTGAAGGAGCATCCAGAAGTTTTTGCTGGTTGCACCGAAGCGGTTTCCGAAGTTGGAGGTTTCTCGGTAACTGTTGCTGGTGGTAAGCGCTTGTACCTTATTGAAACTGCAGAAAAGGGAATTCACTGGATGCGTCTAACCGCCAGTGGTCGTGCAGGGCATGGATCGATGATGAATGATGACAACGCGATCACCTCACTTTCAGAAGCTGTTGCCAAGATCGGTCGTTTTGAATGGCCGCAGCGCTATAGCAAAACTGTCAAAGCATTTTTCAAGAGAATTGCCGAAGAAACGGGCAAGCCTTATAACGAGGAAGATCTTCGCCCGCTTTTGAAGGAGATTGGTTTTGCATCCAGCATGATCGGTGCAACCCTTCAAAACACCGCCAATCCAACGATGTTAGATGCCGGTTATAAAGCGAACGTGATCCCAGGATCTGCAACTGCAACAATCGATGGACGTTTCATCCCGGGATATGAAGATGAATTGAACTCAACTATCAAAAGTTTAATCGGCGAAAACATCACCGTTGAAACAATTACTCGTGATAAAGCTTTAGAGGTTCCATTCGAGGGTGATCTCGTCGAAGCTATGTGCAACGCCTTAATCAAAGAGGATTCCGTTGCGATTCCAGTTCCTTATGTAATGAGCGGTGGAACAGACAACAAGGCACTGGCTGACCTAGGAATTATTGGTTACGGATTTTCACCATTAAAACTAGATGCTGATTTCAACTTCATGGCGATGTTCCATGGAGTAGATGAGCGCGTACCTGTTGAGGGACTAACTTTTGGAGCGCGAGTGTTGAAGGACTTTTTAGAACACGCCTAAAGGCTTATCTCATCCAAAGCGGTACGAACAATCTCCGGAAGTGAGATCTCTTCGCTTTTGAGCACCCCGCGTAGTTGGGCACCTGTTCTAGCCCCAATAAGTGAACTAGTAACACCTGGTGCGTCGCGAACCCACGCTAAAGCAACTTCAAGTGGGGAAAAACCTAAACCTTCAGCTGCAACTGCAACTGCTTCAACTATTTTCGCTGAGCGGGAATCCAAATACGGTTCGATATGTTTTGCAAAGTGTGGGGCGGCTCCACGTGAATCACTCGGAATGCCTTTGCGGTACTTACCTGTTAAAACTCCACGAGCAAGAGGCGCCCACGCTAAAAATCCCAAACCACACTCGACTGCAGCATCGATAATTTCAAACTCTGCATTTCGATTAAGCAGCGAGTACTCACCTTGAATTGTCGTTAATGGAGCCTTCATTGAGTTTGATTGTTGCTTTGTCGCAGCTCTTGCTAACTGCCAACCAGAGTAATTACTTACCCCAACATATCGAGCACGACCAGTTGTGTATGCATAATCGAGCGCGGATAAAGTGTCATCGAGGGGAGTGACTTCATCCCAATTGTGAATCTGCCAAATATCAACAAAATCTGTTCCTAGGCGATTAAGTGAACGATCCAACTCAGCGATTAAAGAATGACGTGAAGCATCCACCCGTCGAGTTCCATCGGAAAAATTTATTCCAGCTTTGGTAGCAATGATCACTTCATCGCGATTGAAAAGTGAGCCGATTAGTCCACCAATTACACGCTCGCTATCGCCATCACCATATGTAGCTGCGGTATCCAAGAAGTTTCCACCGGCATCCAAAAAGGCACGACACTGGTCGGCGGCTTCAATCTCATCGGTGTCCCGTCCCCAGGTCATGGTTCCAAGCCCCAAACGAGAGAGCGCTAATCCACTACCGCCTGCTCGTCGTTTTTCCATGGAGCGACCTTAGCAAGGCCGAGCGGCAAAAGCTGCGATAGCCTTTCATTATGCGTTTAGTTTTGATTCGACATGCTCACTCCCAATCAAATGCTTCTGGGGTTTTATCGGGTCGACTCCCAAATGTTCATCTGTCCGAGAAAGGGATGAAGCAATCTCAACAACTGTCCGAAAGGCTTGGAAACTTTGCGGTCGCGCAGTTAAGAGTTTCACCAATGGAGAGATGTTTTGAGACAATTTCGCCGTGGCTCAATGATGTACTTCTGAAGAATTCACCCCAATTTGAACCAATAATCGATCCCTTACTTAATGAGGTTGATTACGGTAGTTGGAGCGGAAAGAAGTTATCGGCACTTTCACGCAAGAAGGAGTGGCGAACTGTGCAAGAGTCACCAAGCCGTATGTACTTTCCTGACGGCGAAGGGATCGCGCAAATGCAATCTCGGGCCATGAGTGTCGTCCATGAGCTTGCCAAGCTTCCTGATTCTAAAACCGCGGTGATCGTCAGCCATGGCGATGTCATTAAATCTATAGTCGCTTCCGCTCTTGGTACACATCTTGATGAGTTCCAAAGAATCATTATCGATCCAGCATCTGTATCGGTTCTCGATTACTCAGGAATCAAACCTCGCGTTTTGCTTCTTAATGACACACGAGCCGTTGTTACAGATTTACTACAAGCACCGAAGCGTTCAAAAAACCTTTTAGGCGGGGGAGCCGGTAAGTGAGGCACTCCTTTACAAATCCACTGCGCTGCGTAGCTGGAACTATTGGAGAACCTGGAGAGCGCGCCTTTTTCATTCAAGCTCGTTCTGATAGCCGAGTAATCAGTGTTGCAGTTGAGAAAGCACAGGTTCAAGCGGTCGCCGGTCGATTAGAGATGATGATCGCTGAAGTTCGCAAAGCAAATCCATTAGTTTTAGTTGAAACCTTGCCCACCGATGATGCACCTTTGGAAACACCGGTTGATGAAGAGTTTCAAGTTGGAGCGATTTCCTTAGCGTGGAATGATGAAACGCAGCTCATTGCTCTCGAATTGTATGAGTTAGAAGATGATGAGGAAGATGCCGAAGGCAGTGTTCTGGAAATCAATTTTTCACTCGGAATGGCTGCAGCTTTCGCGCAACGATCAAAAGCGGTTGTAAACGCGGGACGATTACCGTGTCCATTTTGCGGGATCCCGATTGATCCACGTGGACATCTGTGTCCGAGGGCAAATGGCTACCGTCGATAAGTTAACGATCTTGCGTGATGGTGCGCTGCGAGTCACGGGACGGTTAGTTGATGCATCTAACGCCACCTTGTATGCGACTTCAACCCACAATGATGACGAAATGATTTGTATCTACAAACCCATCGCTGGCGAAAGACCATTGTGGGATTTTTCAGATGGTTCATTGGCTTATCGTGAGTACGCGGCGTACTTGATAAGCGATCGCATCGGATTCAATCTTGTTCCGCTAACTATTTTGCGTGATGGCCCATATGGCGAAGGTATGGTTCAAGAATGGATCACTATCGATGAATCAATTGATTTAGGGGTTTTCTTTTCAACCGATCATCCCTCTTTGCGTTTGATGGCACTTTTTGATGCAATTGTTAACAACACCGATCGTAAGATTGGACATTTACTGCCGCTAACCAAGGAAGTTGTTTACGGCTGCGATCATGGGGTGACTTTTCATGTTGAGGACAAGTTACGCACTGTTTTATGGCAATGGGCAGAAGATCCATTTAACCAACAGGAGTTAGAGATCCTCCGAAAAGCTGAAGAACTTTTAGCCGGTGAACTAGGAGCTTTGCTTGAACCGCTTTTAACTCAAGAAGAGATTGCCGCGACACAACACCGTGTATCTCGCCTAATCTCCGAAGGTGCATTCCCGCTACCAAATCCCAATTGGCCCGCTGTTCCGTGGCCGGCTTTCTAAGCAATACGATACGTATATGAACTCGTGGTCTTCGGTTGATATCCCCGCCTTGGTCACAGGCGGCGAACTTCCAGCACTACGGCTCTCTGACACAGCCTCACAAAGTGTAAAAGCTGTGGAGAAGAAGGCCGCTTATCGCATGTATGTATGCGGGATTACACCTTACGATTCAACCCACCTTGGACATGCTGCTACATATTTAACCTTTGACTTAATCAATCGTTACCTCAGAGCCTCCGGATCTACAGTTAATTACGTACAAAACATCACAGATATTGATGATCCTTTACTTGAGAGAGCTATTCGCGATGGTGTTGATTGGAAGGATCTAGCTCATCAACAAATAGATTTATTTCGTGGCGACATGGTTGCACTTCGAGTTATTCCGCCCGCACATTACATAGGCGCTGTTGAAGCAATTCCACTTGTTGTCGAAGCGGTGAATGCGCTTGCATCGCAAGAAAGTATCTACCCCGTTGATAGCGATCTGTACTTCGCCGTAAATAAGGATCCTCAATTTGGAAAGCGATCACATCTGTCCACGAAGGAAATGACCACCATATTTTCTGAGCGTGGAGGCGATCCATCACGTGCAGGAAAACAGAGCCCACTTGATTGTTTAGTGTGGATGAGTCAGCGACCTAATGAACCTGGATGGGAATCATCTTTGGGGGTCGGGCGACCAGGATGGCACATTGAATGCACAGCAATCGCACTTAAGTATTTGGCCCCATTAGATACAGAAGTAACACTTATTGATATCCAAGGTGGCGGAAGTGATCTGATCTTCCCTCACCACGAAATGTGCGCCGCTCAAGCACATGTGATGACAGGTAAAGAGTTAGCCGGCTCATATGTTCACACCGGAATGATTGGCCTAGATGGCGAAAAGATGAGCAAGAGCAAGGGAAATCTTGTCTTTGTCTCACGCTTAGTTGCTGCAGGGGTTGATCCGATGGCGATTCGTTGGGCGCTTATGTCTACCCATTATCGTGTGGATCGAATGTGGAGCGATGACGTATTAAGCAAAGCTCAGAATGAAATTTCTGTCGTTGAAAAAGCCTTAAAAATGTCAGATGTCGCACCGACAGCGCAATTGGTTCAACAAATAGCAGAGGCAATTAGCAATGATCTTGATACCCCTGCAGCAATCGCAGCGGTTCTTTCTTGGAGCCAAGAGACTATGAATGGATCTAACGGGGGAGATGTAACGCAATTACGAAATACCCTGGATGCACTATTGGGATTAACTCTTTAATCCTCTTTTTGTCTACGTAAATATCTCTCAAACTCTTTAGCAATGCTGTCTCCGGAAACATCGGGAAGTTCGGCAGCATCTTTACTTTCTTCAAGCGCTTTTACATACTCAGCAACTTCTGTGTCTTCCGCGGCCAAATCATTGACCTCTTGCTCCCACGAGTCTGCACTTTCCGGTAAATCTGCCAACGGAATCGATACCTCTAAAAACTCTTCTAGGGTATTAATCAAAGCCAATGTTGCTTTCGGAGATGGTGCATTGGAAGCGTAATGTGGAACAGCTGCCCACAAAGAGATCGCATCAATGCCACGTCGCATGCACCCATCTTGGATGATTCCAAGAATTCCAGTTGGACCTTCGTACTTGGATACAGAAACACCTAACCGAGTCGCAATCGATGGATGAGCACCCGTTCCGGTGACAGAGATTGGACGAGTATGAGGAGTATCAGCAAGTAATGAACCGAGTGTGATGATGAGTGAAACCTCTAGATCATCGGCTAAATCCAAAAGATCAGAGGTGAAACTCTTCCAACGCATCGAGGGCTCAACACCAGTGACGATTACTAGATCTCGGGGCATTGAAGGAATCGATAATCCAAAAACTTGAGTTGTTGGCCAGGTAAGGCTTCGAATCTCGCTCTCATCAATGGAGACAACTGGACGATTTACTTGAAAATCGTAGAAATCTTCAGATTCAACATCTGCTATCAGCTCTGGTACTACATCATCACTCTTATCGCGCCATCCAGATAACAAGTGCTCCACAGCACCTGATGCCGCTTCAGCAGCATCATTCCAGCCAGAAAAGGCCATGATCATGACCGGATTTCGCAGAAGTGGAATCTGATGAATCTCCATGAAAGCAACCTTAAGGTAACCTTCGTCAAATGAGTACTCCAACCAAGCAGCCAGGGTTATTGCGTACCACCTTGGCTCAACGGGTTGTAGTTGCCGATGGGGCTATGGGCACGATGTTGCAAGCGGCCAATCCCACCCTCGAAGATTTTCAAAACCATGAAGGGTGCAATGAAATTCTCAATGTCAGCAGGCCTGACATTGTTCGCTCCGTTCACAATGAGTACCTAGCAGCCGGAGTCGATGCGGTTGAGACAAATACCTTTGGCGCTAACTGGTCTAACTTGGCAGATTACGGAATTGAAGATCGTATCTATGAACTTGCTTTTGCAGGCGGAAAGATCGCACGTGAGGCCGCGGACTCATTTTCAACAAAGGAAAAACCCCGTTTCGTTTTAGGATCATTGGGACCAGGAACAAAACTACCTAGCCTCGGTCACACAACATATGAGAATTTAAAGGTTGCGTATTACACCGCTGCAAAGGGTTTGTCTGATTCAGGATGCGACGCGCTGCTAGTTGAAACTTCACAGGATTTACTGCAGGTAAAAGCTGCGGTGAATGGTTGTCGTCAAGCGATTAATGAAGCTGATCGCGACATTATGTTGATCGCACAAGTCACCGTTGAAACAACGGGAACAATGCTTTTGGGCTCAGAGATCGGAGCTGCTCTCAACACTTTAGAGCCAATGGGAATTGATTTGATCGGTCTGAACTGTGCAACTGGACCAACTGAAATGTCTGAACATCTTCGATACTTAAGTAAGAATGCAAAGATCGCCATTTCAGTAATGCCTAACGCCGGATTGCCGGTTTTGGGAGCAAATGGTGCTTCCTATCCGTTGGGACCTCAGGAGCTTGCAACTGCGCTCGAAGGATTTGTTGATGATTACGGAATCTCCTTAGTAGGTGGATGTTGCGGTACAACCCCCGCCCACTTAGCAGCTGTTGTTCAGCAGGTCAGCGGCAAAAAGGTTCATGGAAGATCACCGCAATTAGATCCAGGTGCCTCATCGTTGTATCAATACGTTCCTTTCAGACAGGACAAGACTTATCTTGCAATTGGTGAACGCACCAACGCCAATGGCTCTCGCGCATTTAGAGATGCCTTGTTGGCCGAGGATTGGGAAAAATGTGTCGAGATTGCTCGTGATCAGATCCGTGATGGTGCACATATGCTCGATCTATCAGTTGATTATGTAGGTCGCGATGGTGCAGCTGACATGAGTCAATTAGCCTCACGATTTGCAACCGCAAGCACGCTGCCGATTGTTCTCGATTCAACGGAACCTGCTGTACTAAAAGCGGGCCTCGAGCATTTAGGTGGTCGTTGTGTCATCAACTCCGTTAACTATGAAGATGGCGACGGCCCTACATCTCGTTTTGCCAAGATTATGCCCTTGGTCAAGGAGCATGGAGCTAGTGTTGTTGCACTGACTATTGATGAAGAAGGTCAGGCACGCGATGCTGAATGGAAGCTGCGAGTTGCCCGACGACTTATCAATGATCTGCATGACAACTGGGGAATGAATGTCGGCGACATTTTGATTGACTGCCTTACTTTCCCCATTGCCACCGGTCAGGAAGAAACGCGCAAAGATGGAATTGAAACCATCAATGCGATTCGCCAATTAAAAGCTGAGTTTCCTGAGGTGCAAACAACCTTAGGTGTGAGCAACGTTTCCTTTGGTCTCAACCCTGCTGCCCGCGTTGTACTCAACTCTGTTTTTCTCCATGAATGCGTTCAAACGGGGTTAGATTCTGCGATCGTTCACCCTTCAAAGATCACACCAATGGTTCGCATCGATGAACGACAAAAAGAGGTTGCTCTCGACCTGATTTATGATCGCAGAACATTTGATGGCGAGGAATGTACTTATGATCCACTACAAGAGTTTCTCCAATTATTTGATGGCGTCGAACTAGCAACCAGTAAGAATGCGCGAGCAGAAGCACTTGCTGCTCTGCCTCTGTATGAGCGACTTCAACGTCGCATCATTGATGGCGAAAAGGTTGGTCTAGAAGATGACCTCAAAGAGGCGATGGCTCAAGGAACTCCGCCACTAGAAATTATCAACACCCACTTACTTGAAGGCATGAAGATCGTTGGAGAGCTCTTTGGTAAGGGTGAGATGCAACTTCCATTCGTACTTCAAAGCGCAGAGGTTATGAAAACCGCGGTGGCTATTCTGGAACCATTTATGGAAAAGACCGGTGACGAGGGCCGTGGAACGATGTTGCTTGCAACTGTAAAGGGCGATGTACACGATATTGGTAAGAACTTGGTAGACATTATTTTGACTAATAATGGATACCGAGTTGTAAACATCGGTATTAAGCAGACTATCAATCAGATTATTGATGGCGCACTTGAATCCAATGCAGATGCAATTGGTATGAGCGGTTTGCTGGTGAAATCAACGGTAATCATGAAGGAAAATTTGCAAGAGATCACCGCACGAGGTTTGGATCATAAATGGCCGATCGTGCTCGGGGGAGCTGCATTAACTAGAGCCTATGTTGAACAGGATTTAGCAGCGTTATTCCCCGGAGAAGTTCGTTATGCAAGAGATGCCTTTGAAGGATTGCGACTCATGGATGCGATCATGGCAGTTAAGCGCGGCGAACCAGGTGCTGCACTTCCAGCACTTCGTCAACGTAAAGTTGCTAACACCAGAGTTAAGAGTGAAGAAGTACCTATCGATACAACACGTAGTGATGTCGCCGTTAATGTAGATATCCCAACTCCACCATTTTTTGGTTCTCGTGTTGTTAAGGGAATTCAACTCAGCGATTACGCGGGAATGTTGGATGAAAGAGCGCTCTTTGTTGGGCAGTGGGGTCTAAAGGGAAACCGTGGTGAGTATGAAAACATGGTGGAAACTGAAGGTCGCCCACGTTTGCGTTCATTACTCAATGAGGTGCAGGCTAATGGTTGGCTCAACGCCGCTGTTGTGTATGGATACTTCCCTTGCTACAGCGAAGGCAATGATCTAGTCATCCTGCATCATGAGGGCGACAACAAGGGTAAAGAGAGAACGAGATTCACCTTTCCTCGCCAGACACGTGATCGACGATTGTGTATTAGCGATTTCTTCGCATCTAAAGAGTCCGGAAAGACAGATGTGGTTGCTTTCCACGTAGTAACGATGGGATCGACCGTCAGCGAAGCTGCAGCAAAGTTATTCGCCGCAAATAATTACCGCGAATACTTAGAGCTGCATGGCTTATCTGTTCAGTTAACGGAAAGCCTTGCTGAACATTGGCATGCACGTATGCGAGAAGAGCTATCGGTTAAGGCAGATGATTCAGCGGACCTGCAGGGCATTTTGGATCAGGGATACCGAGGCTCGCGTTACTCATTTGGTTATCCAGCCTGTCCAGATCTGGAACAACAGGTTCAATTGTGTGAGTTGCTAGACCCTGCACGTATCGGAGTTGCACTTTCAGAGGAGTTCCAGCTTCATCCCGAGCAATCAACCTCTGCAATTATTGTTCACCATCCTGAAGCAAAGTACTTCAACGCTAACTAATGGAGAATAGAACTTCATTTTTTGATGCCGTCTTTTTTGATATGGATGGCTTGATGGTTGACTCGGAGCCTGAATGGTTTCAATCAGAGATTGAAGTAACCCGTCCATTTGGTTACACCTGGTTAGAAAGTGATCAAATTGCCTGCCTTGGTGGACCTTTATCTCGCGTTGGCGAATACATGTTTGAAAGATGTGGGGGAGCAGAAACTCCACACTTCTTCACCCAATCTCTCATTGATACTCAAGCCGCCAAGATGCGTGGAAATACTCCAACGATGCCAGGAGCGGTGGAGCTTGTCCGTCAATTGCAATCTCATGGCGTTAAGACAGCGCTCGTTTCAGCTAGCCCACGCAATATCGTTGATGCCGTCCTAGACAACCTAGGACATGACTTATTTCCATTTTCGATTAGCTCTGATGATGTAGAAAATACAAAACCGCATCCAGATGCTTACTTGAAGGCGGCATCGATTAGTGATGCTGATATTGCAAACTGTTTGATCTTCGAAGACTCACTGACAGGAATGAAAGCAGCAACATCGAGTGGTGCCTTTCTCATAGCAGTTCCTCACCTAGTAACTATTGAAGAGTCGGCGAGAGTTCGTGTAGTCAAATCGTTGGAGCAGTTAAGCTATGAAAAGCTCGCTCAACTGCACGGGGATTTTTCCTCAGCGATTTAATCGTTATGGGCCGGACAGATACTCTTAAAGAAGCACCAGTCGCATAATCTTGAGGGCTTTGGCGGCCAATACTCTTTCTCCATCGAAATGAAGATATCTTGTGCAACACGGTGCAAAACTTTTTCAGCTGATTCAATATCCTTCAGAGTCGGATTACTTTTTACAATTCTTCCATCGCCCAGATAAATCAGTTGAAGGAGTTTTGGCAAAACCCCAGTTGATTTCCAATACAACAAGGCATAAACGCGAAGCTGAAAGAGTGCTTTTTCCTCCCAACCAGGCTTGGGGGATTTACCGGTTTTGTAATCAACGATTCGTACCTCGCCAGTTGGGGCAATATCTAAGCGATCAACATATCCATGAAGGTAAACATCTTGCTCAAAATCATCCTCTAAGTGCATCTCGCGATGTGTTGCCTCAAAGGTCGAAGGATTTTCTAAAGTGAAGTAAGTGGTCAAGAGCGAGGTTGCACGGTCTAACCACTCTTTCTCATTACTGACCATCTCCTTCAGCGCAGGTTTATCTGCAAGTTGAGCGCTCCATCGAGATGGCAAGAGATCAAATGCGGTTTGAGGAATTCGTTCAACACTTGGAAATTCAAAGAGATCCTGCAAAACGGTATGCACCAAGGTGCCACGTTCAGCATCCAGAGATGGTGGCTCGGGCAGTTTTTCAATCTTGCGGTACTTGTAGAGCTGAGGGCAGTTTTCGTACTCACTTACAGCGCTAGGTGATAATCGCAGTTTCTTCTCATCGCTCACCTGACTGAAGATACCCGTACTTTCATCAACATTTTCGCCTAAGATGCTCCCGTGTCTAATCTTGGGTATTTCGGAGCCGGCGATCGCATTCAATTAACCGATCCAAAGGGCAAGCTGTACAGCTTTACCATCACGCCCGGAAAAGAGTGGCACACCCACAAGGGCTGGATTACCCATGATGATTTAATCGGAATGCCTGAGGGTTCAGTTGTTAGCACCACAGCAGGTCTGAAGTTCACCGCATTTAAACCATTGCTCGCTGATTATGTACTGACAATGCCACGTGGTGCGACGATCGTGTATCCGAAGGATGCAGCGATGATTGTAGGAGTTGCCGATATTTATCCTGGCGCTCGAGTTTTAGAGGCTGGAGTTGGAAGCGGGGCGTTAACAATTTCATTGTTGCGTGCAGCAGGCCCTACCGGAAAAGTCCACTCCGTTGAACGTCGTGCAGATTTTGCAGATAACGCTCGTTCCAATGTAGATGCGTACTTTGAAACCGCTCCAGAGAATTGGTCACTAGTTGTTGGGGATCTGCAGGATCAAGAGTTTGACTCAGAGTTTGATCGAGTTATTTTGGACATGTTGGCGCCATGGGAGTGTGTGGATATCGCAGCGAGGGCTCTTCGCCCCGGCGGAGTATTTCTCGCCTATGTTGCAACGACAACACAACTATCTGCCACCGCCGAAGCGCTTAAAGAGGATGGACGATTCACAGAACCTGAGAGCTCGGAAACCATGGTTCGAGGATGGCACCACGAAGGTTTAGCGGTTCGTCCTCAACAGCGAATGATTGGACACACAGGATTTCTCATTCAAAGCCGCAGAATGGCACCTGGCGTAGAGGTGTTGGCTCGACGTCGTCGACCAGCGAAGGGTGCGTACGGTGTCTCGGAAGATTGAGCGTTTAATCAATCTCACTATCGCTCTGCTCGCAACAAAAAGGTATTTAACTAAGTCAGAAATATTTAGATCGGTTGAAGGTTACGAAGGTAGCGCAGAGACCAAGGAAAGAATGTTTGAACGTGATAAGGATGATCTGCGTTCCTTGGGCATTGAAATTGAAGTCGGAAGTTTTGACCCACTCTTTAATGATGAAGCCGGCTACCGCATCAAGCAAGAGAAGTACCAATTGGATCTTGGCGCGATTACATCCACTGAAGTTTCACTTTTGTCGCTAGCGGCACAAGCCTGGCAAGGCGCTTCCTTTGATGAAGCAGCACAAAAAGCTCTGCTGAAATTAAACTCCATGGGAGTGCCGAGTGACTCACTCTCTCTACCGACCGCAGCACATAAAATTGATGATGGTGGAGGCGATTTACCGCTGATAACTAAGGCTATCGCCGAGCAGCAACTGATCACCTTTACTTATGTAGATTCACAACTCGATCGACACCAAAGAAAAGTTGTTCCTGTCGGATTATCCTCACGATCAGGTTTCTGGTACTTATCCGGGGTGGATCAAGATGTCCAAGAGATCCGCACATTTCGTATAGATCGCATCGAAGGCGAAATAACCTCAACCAAAGGACCAAAAGATTTTGAACCGCCTCAAGGTTTTGATCCGGCAAGAGTTTTTGATGGGAGTTCATCACAGTCATTTGCAATTATCGATGTAAGAAAAGGTAAAGGCACCTCACTTCGTGCATTGGCAACTTCTGCCCAATCATTGGGGGAGTGGGATCAATTAAAGCTTCCGATTTACAACCTCAACACCTTGGCTTCATTGGTTCTCTGGCACGGAATCGATGTTTATGTTCAAGAGCCTTTAGAGCTACGAGGTTTGATCGTCGCGCAACTAGAAACCTTGGTGAGCAACCATGGGTAAGAATTTCTCCGCACCTTTAGAACGTACCGCTCGACTATTGGATCTTGTTCCCTATATCAATACCCATCAGGGGATAGCGCTCAAAGATTTGGCCGCAGTTTTTGAGGTAAGCAATGCGCAGATGGTTAATGATTTAACTACCTTATGGATGTGTGGCCTTCCTGGTTATACACCGCTTGAGTTAATGGATTTAGATTTTGAGTCTGGGTACGTCAACATCAGTAACGCTCCAACTTTGGCAAAACCGCGCTCAGTTACCTTTGATGAAGGTGTTGCACTTATTTTGGGATTAGACCTCCTTCGGGCATCGATTCCAACAGATAGAAGTGACTTACTTGAAAAGATCGACTCCTTATCAGCCAGGTTGTCCTCGATAATCAATTTGAACTCAACTTTTTCGGTAGTAGCACCGGTTAATCAAGGTGTCTCTGCGGCGATCGATGAAGCATTGGCTTCTCGTTCAAGCCTTGAAATTGAATATCACTCTATGTACCGAGATGAAATTACTCAGCGCACCATCTTTCCAATAGAAATGATTCAAGTTGAAGGTCAACAGTATTTAAGTTCATACTGTTATTTCGCATCTGATTTCCGACAGTTTAAATTGGATCGAATTCAAAAGGCGGTAGTTACACAGGAGTCAAAGACCATCCCAGAAGATGCAACCGACACGCAAAGGATAAATTCGCGATTGAAAGTTTTAAAGCCTACTCGCGAGATTGCAGAACGATTCAACCGACAAGATTTGAAAGCTGGCTCCGAGTTTGATTTTCAGACCTACTCTCAGCAATGGTTAGAAAGATCCATCCTTTCCTCAGGTGATGGAGTTGCCTTACTGACACCCCCTGAAATCCGAGCATCGATAGCGCAGATGGCTCAATCGATGCTGGATCGTTACAAAGCAGAGTAAAACGGTCTACAGTTTTTAGGCTGACTGGTGTAACCTTCGGAGAAATATCAGCCAAGGAGTAATTACTATGAATTTAGGTCCAAGAGAGATCGTTATTCTTTTGATCGTTGTCCTCGTACTTTTTGGTGCCAAGCGCCTTCCAGATTCAGCCCGTTCACTTGGTCGCTCAATGCGAATCTTCAAGAGTGAAATGAAGGAAATGAAGGCCGACGACGTAACAATCGAAGAAGACGGCAAAACAGAGAAGTAATTCAATGGCATCTTCAAGCGAAGCTAGGATGCCGCTACTCGACCACTTACGAGAGTTACGCAAGCGCGTTTTAAGTTCTGCGATCGCTGTTCTTGTTGCCTTTGGTGCGGGTTGGTATTTCTACAATCCCATCATCGCAACCTTAGCGAGCCCGGTATGTGATTTGAAAGCAGCACAAGAATCCGGTGCAGCTAGTTGTGGAGCGTTGTACATCAGCGGTGTCTTAGGTCCTCTTGATTTACAGATCAAGGTTGCATTGTTAACCGGTGTCATCGTGTCTGCACCATTCTGGCTCTATCAATTATGGGCATTCATCGCACCAGCTCTGCATAGAAAAGAGAAGCGAACCAGCATCCTCTTTGTTGCGTCCGCGACGCCATTTTTTGCAATGGGTGCGACCTTGGGTTATTTGATTTTGCCAGTTGCGATCAAGGCACTTTTTGGTTTTACTCCCAATGCGATTAGCAACCTTGTGAGATTTGATGATTATCTGGATTTCGTTTTAAGAGTTATTCTCTTTGTTGGTTTAGCATTTGAACTTCCTATCTTTCTCTTGACCTTTAACCTGATTGGTTTCCTCAGAGGTAAAACAATTTTGAGGCCATGGCGTATTTGGATCTTTGTTATCTTTTTCTTTGTAGCAGCATTGTCACCAACGGCAGATCCACTGAGTATGGTGTTGCTGTCAGCCCCATTGATCATGTTTTACTTTATGGCAGGGCTGATTGCGGTATTTGTCGATAAGCGTCGCGATAAGAAACTCGAAATGGTCGAAACCGGCAGTATGTCGATTGAAGCACCAACCTCAATTAAGGAATAGCCGATAGGGTCATCCCATGTGGGCTTTGGTGATTAATCCTGTCTCAGGTCAGGGAAAAGGAACCACAGTTGGCACCTACGTCGCAGGGTGGCTTACACAGCGGAAAATTTCTTACACGATTATTACTGGTAACTCATCGATAGCTCTTACCGATCACCTAACCTCATTTATAGAAAAGAATCCAGAGTGTGACGGGGTAATCGCTGTTGGGGGAGATGGTTTGCTTCACATCATCTTGCAGCGAGTAGTTCCTTCTCAGATCCCATTTGCGATTGTTCCCGCCGGCACTGGTAATGATTTTGTACGAACACTTGGCTGGGATCTTGACCATATCGATGCGCAACTCGAAGCCATTACTTCGACACAGCCAATTCCAATAGATCTTGGATTAGTAGATGGCGAATGGTTTGGTGCAATTCTTTCAACAGGCTTTGATTCAATAGTTAATGAAAAGGCCAACACCTTGAACTGGCCTAAAGGGCCCATGAAGTACAACGCCGCGATCGCAATTGAACTTCCACGATTTAAGCCACGTCATTATGAAATAACCCTTGATGATCGCACGATTTCCACAGAGGCGATGCTGATTGCGGTATCCAATGGTCGTTCCTACGGCGGTGGCATGTTGGTTTGTCCAAACGCTTCTATTTCTGATGGGCTCTTTGATGTCATGGTTCTTCATCCGATCTCAAAGATTGAGTTCATCAAGGTCTTCCCACGAGTCTTTGCTGGTACCCACATCACCCATCCAGCGGTAGAAATAGTTAGAAGCAGAACGGTCAGGATTGAATCTAAGGCGGTCGCATATGCCGATGGTGAACGAATTGGTCAGCTACCTGTCGCTGCTGAATGTATTCAAGGCGCGATCAAAAGCTGGGTGGCATGACGACACCGGCGGAAAAGTATGCGGCGGCGAAATTGCGCGGCCAGCATCCAATCACAACTGAATTTCTCTTAACCTTTGATTTCGAGTTTGATCCCTTCCAAATAACGGCATGCCATGCGGTTGAGGATGGCAAAGGCGTTTTGGTTGCAGCTCCTACCGGTGCAGGAAAAACAGTTGTGGGCGAGTTCGCTGCTTACTTTGCACTTCAAGCAGGCAAGAAATGTTTTTATACAACGCCGATAAAAGCTCTTTCTAATCAAAAATACTCTGAGTTTGTTGCAAAGTTTGGTGAGGATCGAGTTGGACTTTTAACTGGAGACACCAGCATTAATGGTGAAGCCGATATTTTGGTGATGACAACTGAGGTGCTGCGTAACATGTTGTACGCAGGATCCAACACCCTCACAAATTTGGGATGCGTTGTGATGGATGAGGTTCACTACCTCGCTGACAAATTTCGCGGTGCGGTGTGGGAAGAGGTACTCATTCACTTAATGGAGAGTGTTCAGGTCATATCGCTGTCAGCAACGGTCTCTAACGCTGAAGAGTTTGGTGAATGGTTAGGCGAAGTTCGAGGCGAAACAGAAGTAATAGTTAGCGAGATTCGTCCGATCCCATTGTTTCAACATGTGTTAATCGGTAGTCGCTTGATGGATCTCTTTGAACAACCAGGCAGAATCAACCCTGAAATCCTGCAGCGTGAAAGAGAGGCGATTAGACGTTCATCGCTAGGACGCAACCGTCGTGGTCGGTTTACCGAGCCATCAGATCGAATGAGCCGAGCAGAGATTATTGAAAAGCTTCAACGAGAAAATCTCCTGCCTGCAATTACCTTTATCTTCTCAAGGGTTGGTTGTGATGCCGCAGTCAAACAGTGCTTACATGCGGGATTGCGTCTCACCTCGCCAGAAGAGAGAGTAGAGATCCGACAAACCGCTCTGCGATATACCCAAAACATCGCAGAAGAGGATTTAGAGGTGTTGGGTTTTGAAGAGTGGTTGACCGCGTTAGAACGCGGAATCGCAGCTCACCATGCCGGACTTTTGCCAAGCTTTAAGGGTGCGGTTGAAGATTTATTTCAGCAAGGATTAGTAAAAGCGGTTTTTGCTACTGAAACTTTGGCTTTAGGAATCAACATGCCTGCCCGAACCGTTGTGTTGGAAAAACTCATTAAATTCAATGGTGAAGCGCATGTTCCGATAACACCGGGGGAGTACACGCAGTTAACCGGTCGTGCCGGCCGACGTGGCATTGATATTGAAGGAAACGCGGTTATTCAATGGTCGCCAACCGTTGATTCCGCTTCAGCTGCGGGCTTAGCATCCACGCGAACATATCCGTTGCGTTCCTCTTTTTCTCCAACCTACAACATGGCGATAAATCTAATCTCTCGATTTGGTAGAGAAACGGCACGTCGATCCCTTGAATCATCCTTTGCACAGTTTCAGGCAGATCGCGCAGTTGTTGGATTAACCCGCCAGATTCGAAAAAATGAAACTCTCATCGCTGAACTCATGAAGGATGCCCAATGTCACCTGGGTGATTTTTCTGAGTATGCGCGGCTACGACGTTCAATTAAAGAGGTTGAAGTTTTACTTGGCCGTCGTGATCAGCGGAAAACTTTTGATAACCGTCAACGTGGACATATGGAGGGTGAACTTTCCGATCTTCGCAAAGCTATGAAGGCGCATTCATGTCACGGTTGTGCCGAAAGAGAGGACCATGCACGTCTTGCAGAAAGAGCGGGACGTTTAACCCGCGAAAATGATGGTTTAACTGCGCGAGTAGAAAATCGCACTCATGTTATAGCCAAGACCTTTGATCAGATCTGCCAAGTTCTCGATCACCTTGAATACATCGATGGCGAAAAGCCAACTACTCAAGGAAAGATTTTGACCAAAATCTACGCCGAATCAGATCTACTGCTCACTGAATCAATCCGCAGAGGTTTGCTTGATGATTTAAATGCAACGGAGCTGCTATCAGTTGTTTCCTGCATGATCTTTGAATCCCGTTCTCAAGAGAATTTAGCTCCGAAACTGCCCAGCCAAAAAGTTACCTCTACCTTGACCGAGATCATCTCCTTATGGGCAGCTCTTGAAAAGATCGAAAACGATTTTGGGGTTAAAACCCAACGTGAACCAGATGCAGGATTTTGTTTCATCTCCTACAAATGGGCCAGCGGAAACTCGCTTAATAGCGTTTTAAAGGGTAGCGACATGTCAGTTGGTGATTTTGTCCGATCAACCAAGCAACTTGTAGATCTTCTCAATCAGATCGCTGGAGCGAGTGAAAAACTTCGCCCAGTCTGTAAGGATGCGGTCAAGCGAATCGATCGCGGGGTAGTTGCCTACCTCATGGGGGATGTATGACATTAATGTTGTTGGATAGCGCATCCCTTTGGTACCGCGCTTATTACGGAATGCCAGATACCTTGTTGGCCCCTGATGGAACTTCGGTCAACGCAATTCGTGGCTACATCGATATGACGGCGCGCTTGATGAATGTATACAAACCAAATCGCTTAGTTGCCTGCCTCGATGGAGATTGGCGTCCAAGTTGGAGAGTAGATATTTTTCCTGAGTACAAAGCTAATCGTTTAGAGGAAGAGGGAGAAGAAGAGGAAGAGCCTGAAACCCTCACACCACAAATCCCGATCTTGCTAGATCTTTTAGATCTCTTCGGGATTCCCGTTGTTGGCGTCGATGATTATGAAGCAGATGATGTGATGGCAACGTATGCCGAAATCGAAAAGGGTCCAATCAGAATTGTCACCGGTGACCGTGATTTGTTCCAGATGGTTGATGACAAACGGGATATCAAGGTTGTTTATCTTGCAAAGGGCATTTCTCAACATGATTTAGTAGATATCAAATATGTTTCAGATAAGTACGCGATACCTGGCGATCGTTACGATTTATTTGCCATGTTTCGTGGTGATCCGTCAGATGGTTTACCAGGGGTTAAGGGCATCGGAGAAAAAGGTGCAGCGGTTATCGCAAACAACTTCGCTACCGCCGAAGATGCGGTAGCAGCGGCCCTTGAAGCTCATGAATCTTTGCCACCTGCTCTTGCCAAGAAAATCATCGCAGGTGCCGATTATCTTAAGATTGCTCCTAAGTTAGTACGTGTTGCACGCGATGCTCCATTGCCTAAGGTAGATCTTTCCCTTCCTAAAGCACCTGCAGATTTATCAGCTATCTACCAATTTAAGGAGCGTTACGCGCTAGGTGCGAGCGTTGATCGTTTGATCAGTGCATTAGGTTGGTAGCACTTCTTCTTTCAGTACTTTCTGGAACTTTACTATCTGCCGCCTTTGAGCCAGTGGGGAAGTGGTGGGTAGCACCGATCGCGATCGCGGTCCATATGTATGCCTTATCGATCTCATCTAGAAAAGTTTTATCCTCATTTATCTTTGGTTTAGCTCTCAATCTGATGGTTCTGCATTGGAGTAGCACCTTTGTTGGCTCGATTCCATGGGTGATCCTTGCGATCGGTTTATCCCTTTTCTATCTTCCGCTTGCTCTCGTTTCTAAGTGGGGGATTACCGCATATCCATTGATCTACATCCTGCTCGAAGAGGTTCGTAATCGATTCCCTTTTGGAGGTTTTGGTTGGGTTCGAATCGCCTTCACTCAAGCTGATGCTCCGTATGCAAAGGTTGCAGCGATTGGGGGAGCAACGGCACTTTCAGCCGCAGTCGTTCTTATCGCTCTTGTAATATTCCATATTTCACATCGGAAATTTTCGTTACTACCGCTACTGCCTTTTCTTATTGTTCTGGTCCCCGTAAATACCTCTGTTATTGGTTCAACAAATGTATTAATGATTCAGGGAAATGTTCCCCAGATGGGTTTGGATTTCAACTCAAGAGCTAAAGCGGTTTTCAATAACCATTTTGAACGAACACAAATGGAGATCGCAAAAAATCCCAATGTCGACTTTATTCTTTGGCCGGAAAACTCTGTTGATGTAGATCCATTTCTCAACTCCGATGTAAAGAAATCTTTGGATTCGATCAAACAACCATTGATTATCGGAGCTATCATGAATAAAGGAAGCACGCTTCTCAACACCTCAATATTGTGGGGCGGAGATACGCCAGAAACTTACATTAAGCAGCATTTAACCCCATTCGGCGAGTACATTCCGTTGCGTTCCTTGGCCAGAATTGTTTCGCCACTAGTTGATGAGGTCGAAGATTTTTCACCAGGAGATTCCGAGAAAACCTTTCAGATTGGGAGTATCGAGGTAGCTCCAGTTATCTGTTATGAGTTAATTGATGATGCTTTGCTGGAAAAAGCTGCAAAGAACTCCAATATTCTGGCGGTTCAAACTAATAGTGCGACCTTTGGAATGTCGGCAGAAAGCGCCCAACAATTGTCGATAACTCGCATTCGAGCTATTGAACATGGTCGAAATATTGCCTCAGTTTCAACAACTGGATATTCAGCAATTATCGACAGTTCAGGAAAAGTTCTTCAGAAAACATCAATGGGAACCGCCGACAGTATTCGCGCCTCAGTAGATCTGATAGAGGGCCAAACACCCAGGGATAGAGCTGGAGATTGGGCGCTGATAGGCGTATTCGCGGCCTTGTTCCTGGTTGCCCGTCGAGCCTATATCTAACGCCGATAAGTTACATTATGTAAAGTAAGAAAGAGAGAGTTGAGCGTGAATCCGCCCAGGCCCTCCTATCGCCAAACTTCTATCGATAGTCATCTAAAGGCGTGCAGGCGCAGACAAGGTTTCTATCGCCGTGGGCACCATCAATACGTGAAACCGGTGGCCAGTACTTCATCCGAGAACCAATTGATTCACCTGCAACTAAGCCATCAAGAACGACTGGATATCCACCCTTTTCACGGCTGTATCCCCGATCCCAATCACTAGTGACCACAGAAAGGGCTGTATGAGGCGCATGGCGTAACGCTGAGGCCTCAACAGAGATCTTTCCATCAATGATCTCTTGGATCTCAGCTCTGATGGAGATCATGGCATCGATAAAGCGATGAATTTCAGAGATATCTTCAGATTCAGTTGGTTCGATCATTAATGTTCCCGCAACTGGAAAGGACATTGTTGGCGCGTGGAAACCGTAATCCATCAATCTCTTTGCGATGTCATCAACTGAAACACCAGAGTCCTTAGTGATTCCGCGGATATCCAAGATGCACTCGTGTGCCACTCGACCATTAGCACCTGTATATAGAACAGGATACGAATCCTGCAAACGTGCAGCGATGTAATTAGCAGACAAAATCGCAACCTGAGTTGAGTGAGTTAAACCTTCTCCCCCCAACAAACGAATGTACGCCCATGAAATCGGCAAAATACTTGCTGAACCAAATGGTGCAGCAGAGATTGGTCCAGGACCTGTTGCAGGTCCTGCTAGTGAATCCATCGGATGATTAGGAAGGAACGGTGCTAAGTGCGCACGCGCAATAACTGGACCAACACCTGGGCCTCCTCCACCGTGTGGAATTGCAAAGGTTTTATGCAGGTTTAAGTGAGACACATCTGCGCCAAACTTTCCAGGTTGTGAAACTCCAACAAGTGCGTTCAGGTTTGCACCATCGACATAAACCTGACCACCTGCATCGTGAATTAACTCGCAGATCTGTGAAACCGCGGTTTCAAAAACACCATGTGTTGATGGGTAGGTAATCATTAACGCTGCTAATGCATCACCATGTTCAGCGATCTTCGCCTTAATATCGTCGACTGAAACATTTCCATTCTCATCACAATCAATAACTACAACCTTCATGCCAGCCATAACAGCTGATGCGGCATTTGTTCCATGTGCACTTGATGGGATCAAACAGATATTTCGGCTGTGGTCCCCGCGTGAGTCATGGTAATTGCGAATTGCAAGCAAACCCGCGAACTCCCCTTGGCTACCAGCGTTTGGTTGCAAGGAAACTGCGTCATACCCGGTGATCGCAACTAACCAATCAGATAACTGCTTGATCAACTTACGGCTACCAACTGTTTGATCAGCTGGAGCAAATGGGTGCAGGGATGAAAATTCAGGCCAGGTGACCGCTTCCATTTCAGTGACAGAGTTCAACTTCATGGTGCATGAACCCAAAGGAATCATCGTTCTATCGAGCGCTAGATCCTTATCAGCCAGATTGCGCAGGTAGCGCATCATTCCGGTTTCGCTGTGGTTGGTATTAAAGACCGGGTGGGTCAGGTACTTACTTGTGCGTGCAAACTTTGCGGGGATCTTCTCCCCTGTTGCATCTTTGAGCCCAAGAATTTCAAGAACCTGAGCAAAAAGCTCTTCAGTTGTCTCTTCATCAAATGCAACGCGAAGCTCTGTATCGCTAATCCGTGCAAAGTTAATTCCCTTTTCTGCAGCCTTTTCGTGAATCGCGTTCGCATCATTTACAACGATGTGAACGGTATCGAAGACAATATCTTGATGATTACCTGTTGCCGCATGTAAGCGTGCTGCAAAGTTGTGAACTCGCTCCGCGATCTGACGAAGACCTACCGGTCCATGCCACATTGCGTAGAAGGCGCTCATGTTTGCTAACAAAACTTGTGCTGTACAAATATTTGATGTCGCTTTGTCACGACGAATATGTTGTTCGCGGGTTTGCAACGCTAAGCGAAAAGCTGGCTTTCCAGTTGCATCAATACTTTGACCAACTAAACGACCCGGCATTGATCTCTCAAGACCTGTGCGAACAGCTAAGAAACCTGCATGTGGTCCACCAAATCCCATTGGTACACCAAATCGTTGCGCGGTTCCGACAGCGATATCTGCGCCCCACTCCCCTGGTGCCTTCAGCAAGGTCAATGCCAGTAGATCAGTTGCAGCAATTACCAACGCATCCTTTGAATGTGCGTACTCAGCAAAAGATGTGTAATCAATAACTGTGCCTGTTGTATCTGGATATTGCAGCAATGCTCCGAAAAATTCTCCATCAAAACCATCGCGAACAACATGACCTGAATCAACCTCTACAACCGTGATTCGCAATGGCTTTGCACGAGTTAAAACGACCGCTTTAGTTTGTGGATGCACATGTTCTTCGATCAAGAAAACCGCATCATCGCTGAGCTTTGAAGCTCTGCGGGCCAAAGTCATAGCTTCTGCTGCAGCGGTTCCTTCATCCAACATCGAAGCATTTGAAATATCTAACGCTGTTAATTCGCAGATCATCGTCTGGAAAGCAAAGAGAGCCTCTAAACGACCCTGAGAAATCTCTGGTTGATATGGGGTGTAGGCGGTGTACCACGAAGGATTTTCTAAAACATTTCGCTTAACTACTGGAGGAACAATCGTTCCGTAATATCCAGTTCCAATAAGTGATCGGAAAACCTTGTTCTCCGATGCGATGGATCGAAGTTCAGCGATTACCTCAACCTCGCTCTTGCCTGAATCCAACGCCGCTTCAATAACTCCATTGATCGCGATATTTGATGGAACTACATCACTGATGAATGAGGGCAGATCTGAGTAGCCAAGTGATTTAAGCATTGCCGCTTCATCAACTGAGGTGGGGCCAATATGACGATCCTCGAATGAACGTGACACACAAACCCCTGTCGATAGTTAGTAGCAACTACTACAAGGCACAAATACTACTTACAAGGGTGTTATTACGCCCCTTTAACCTTGCGGCGAAGCGAGAGTTCATCGTTACCTTCGCCACCTACAGGCTGACCATTTACTTCACCCTGAAGGACAGATAGGGAGCCCTCAACCTCATGCCATACCTTGCCTACAGCGATACCAAAAACTCCTTGGCCACCCTGCAGTAGATCGATAATCTCATCAGGACTCGCACACTCATAAATTGATGCGCCATCACTCATCAAGGTGATGCGCTCTAGCTCTGTTACTCCCCTGCTGCGCAAATGATCAACTGCGGTACGGATATTTTGAAGTGACACTCCCGCATCCAATAAACGCTTAACAATCTTTAACACCAAGATGTCGCGAAAGCCATACAGGCGTTGGGTTCCGGAACCACTTGCAGTTCGAATGCTTGGTTCAACTAATCCAGTACGTGCCCAGTAATCTAATTGACGGTAGCTAATTCCAGCGGCAGAGCAGGCTGTAGCGCCTCTGTAGCCGATTTCCATCTCTTCTGGGGACACGGGGAATGCTCATTTCTCTTGGGGAGTGAGATAAATGTAAGGCTAGGTAGAGGGGGAAACAATGACCGACACGAAGCAAACCTCTACTTGAGGTTGAGGGTTTTACCCCTTACCCCGCGAAATCCTCTGGGTTGATCTGATCCAAAAACTCACGGAACTTTTCAACCTCTTGGTTCTCGCCCTCGCCCTGTGGGATCTCGACCCCTACCTCGTTGAGCAGCTCCTCTGTAGCCAGGATGTTGCTATGGGTTCTGACCGCTAAAGCGATCGCATCGGAGGGTCTAGCTGTAATTGAAAGGGGCTCCCCTGAGGCATCACGCAGGTTCAGGGTTGAGTAAAAGACTCCATCCTTGAGTTCAGTCAGATGCACAGCGATCAAGGTTGCATCAAAGAGTTCGACAAGGTTTTTCATTAGATCATGGCTTAAAGGACGAGGTGGCTCCACCCCTTGTTGAGCAAAGGCGATCGCAGTTGCTTCAACAGCCCCCACCCAGATCGGTAGGAAACGGCTGCCATCGATCTCCTTCAAAAGAACGATCGGTTGGTTGGAGGGCATCTCGACGCGAACGCCGATTACCTCCATCGGTATCAACATGGTCTATCGAAGACGGTTGAGGCCACCACGAACAAGTGCGGCATGTAAACGAATTGAAAGAGATGCGATCTCCTTTTGAACCTCTTCGGCACGTGCCTTTGATTCAGCGCTCTTTTGACGTGTCAAAGGTGTGATGACCTGCTCGATTAAACCGATCTCACGATCTGCAGCAGATTTAAATGAACGAAGGTGACGGGCTTCAATTCCAAAGCCACCCATCTCGGTAACAGCCTTAGCAATTGCTAAGGCATCTCCGTCGTAATGACGGCCGCGGGGTGCGATTAATCCATACCCTTCCAGCTCAACTAATTGATCCTCTGCAAGGCCGCTGTTCTTCAATAGCTCTTCACGAGATAGGCGCATTTCGCTGACTTCACCAAATGCACTTGGTGCCATCTCCCCATCAATTGTTGCAAGTCCAATTGTTGGACGTGGTGAAGGGACTCCACCAACAGCTGCTGGCTGCAAGCCACGATCAATCGCATCAAGGTTTTCCTTGATTACCTTTAATGGCAGGTATTGATCGCGCTGTGCAAGTAGTACATAACGCAAACGCTCAAGATCTGAACTTGTAAACTTTCGGTAACCAGATGGAGTTCGTTGCGGTTCGATCAATCCTTCAGATTCAAGAAAGCGAATCTTAGAAATTGTGATGTCCGCAAAATCTCCACGCAAACGGTTAAGGACTTCACCGATGCTCAAATATGCGCGTGCTGGAACTGCCATGACTACTCCCCTAGTTGGAACCGACGAAAAGCAAATGGAACTTACCTATTTGAAACTCATCACCAGAAACAAGAACATGTTCTGTGACAGAAATATTGTTGATGTAGGTTCCATTGAGCGAGCCTTCATCCTTAAGAACAAAGCTGTTGCCTTGCTTTGAAATTGTTGCGTGAGCACGTGAGACCGTTACATCATCGAGAAAAATCGAACTAGATGCTGAACGACCAACACTTACTCCTTCAGCGGTTACCAAGAAACGTGATCCCTTATTGGCGCCGCGAGCGATGAGAATCATCGCCTTCTCGCCTTTAGAGCCTTGAATCTCAGCAACAACAGCGCGATCCTCTGGGGAAAGTAAGGCGAGCTGTTCCTCTAAATGTTTCTCCGAAGAGTTTGAAACCTCACGGAGACCTAGGTGAATAGTGGTAGTGAGTTCATTCTGAGATTGCTCTGCAGCCACTGCCCTACCTCCTCACCGTCAACTTAAGGGTGACACTAGAGAGTTAGGCAGATAAGGTCAAGCGGTAATTTCGCCGTACTGAGCAGCTGAAAGAAGGTCGCTTGGTGCTGCTGCGACCTCGATCTTTGCCAACCACCCTGCTCCATATGGATCGGAGTTGATTGTTTCTGGAGAATTAGATAAGGAATCATTGATCTCAACTACTGTTCCTGTAACAGGTGCGTAAATCTCTGAAACGCTCTTTGTTGATTCAACTTCACCACACACTTTGCCAGCAGTCACTGATTCGCCAACCTTTGGAAGTTGCACATACACAATGTCTCCCAATGCAGCTTGTGCATAATCGGTGATTCCCATTGTGTAGGTCAGGTTTTCAGCGCTTACCCATTCATGTTCCTTGGTGTATGACAACTCATTAGGAATTGATGACATGGTTTCCTCGAATCTGCGAAATACCTTCGCGTGCGTAACTGATACCTGTCGAAATGTAGAGGGCAATACCCCAGATAGCAAAACTCCACCCCGCCACAAAAGCGATGCTCCCCCATGTGCCATCTGATTGAGCAAGCAAAAGGAATGGGAAGGCGTACAAGAGGTTGAAGGTTGCGGCCTTGCCTAAATAAGTGACGGTGAACGGTGGGATACCCCGACGGTTCATGATGATTGTGATTATGGCAAGGATTACATCGCGTCCGATGATGATCGCGATCATCCATACCGGAACTATGTCGCGGATTAAAAATACGATCAGGGTTGCCAGGATGTATAAACGATCAATCGCAGGATCAGCTAACTCGCCAAAGCGGGAGGTTTGATTCCAAGCACGAGCGATCTTTCCATCAAAGTAATCAGTTGCTCCCCCGATCGCTAGAACAACAATCGCCCACCCGTCTGCTTCTAGGGACAGGGTGAGATAGATAAATAGAGGAATGCCGAGAAAACGTAGAAAGGTGAGAGCGTTAGGAACGCTGATCACTGATGAGCTCATTCCTTGTCGCGCTCCTTGACTCGAACCGCTACCTGAACTGGAGTTCCAGGGAATTTGAACTCCTCGCGAAGGCGACGCTCAATAAAGCGACGGTATGAGGCTTCGATCCACCCGCTGGAGAAGACCACAAACTTGGGAGGTGCGATTCCAGCCTGCGTTGCGTAGTAAACCTTTGGCTGCTTTCCGCCACGTACAGGTGGAGGTGTCGCACCAATCAGTGCACCCAAGAATGAGTTGAGCTTTGCAGTTGGAACACGACGTTCCCAACTATCTAGCGCGGTTCGTAGAGCAGGTGCCAGGCGATCTCGGTGCCAACCGGTTTTGGCCGCGATGTTTACGCGTTGGGCCCATTCAACCTGGTCTAGGTGGCGATCGATTTCGCGATCCAACTGATTGCGACGATCCTCATCAACCAAATCCCACTTATTCATAACAATCACCATCGCCTTACCGGCTTCTTCAACCATGGTGATTACACGCAAATCTTGTTCAGTGATTGGTTCTGATGCATCGAGTACGACAACAGCAACCTCGCAACGCTCTAGCGCTGTAGCTGTTCGCAATGATGCGTAGTAATCAGTACCTGAATCTTGGTTGGCACGCTTTTTTAATCCAGCGGTGTCGATAAATCTCCATGTTGATCCACCAAAAGAAAGTAATGAGTCAACTGGATCGCGGGTGGTTCCCGCTGCATCATCCACGATCGATAATGATTCTCCAGCGATTGCATTAAACAAAGATGACTTACCAACATTAGGTCGACCGATTAATGCGACCTTGCGATAACCATCTTGGTTCTGTGCCCGTCCTACCTCTGGCAAAACATTAACGATGTGATCTAAAAGATCACCGCTTCCGCGACCATGCAAGGCAGACACAAAACGAGGTTCGCCTAAACCTAAGCTCCACAGAGCATGCGCTTCAGCCTCTTCACGTTCGCCATCAACCTTATTACCGATCAAAATCGTAGGCTTCTTCGCCTTACGAAGATGCTGCACCAAGGTGTCATCCTCATCAAGTGCGCCAACTTGTGCGTCAACAACAAAGCACAAAACATCTGCTTCCTGCATAGCGATTTCAGATCCTGCGCTTACTTGTACCGCAATTCCATCTGGCTTTGCTTCCCAACCACCGGTATCCATAATGATGAAGCGTCGACCGCCCCATTCACATTCATACTGAACTCGGTCACGTGTTACACCAGGAGTATCTTCAACGATTGCTTCACGTCTTCCTAAGAAGCGGTTGATCAAGGTTGATTTACCAACATTAGGACGACCCAAGATTGCAACGATCGGTAAACCCAGCAAATTACGCTTCTTTAACAGCTCCCAAATGCGTTCAATGGTTTCATCTAGGTCTAAGTAGGTTGAATCAACTTCAACCGCATCGGCGGCCATTACTAATGGTGAAACAGCACGGGTTGAATCAACCGCATCTCTGTTATCCAAAGATTGCTTTACATCAACACTCTTATCCTCTGTTTCATTTTCACGTCTTGTTGCACGTGCATCTAAATCAGCGGTCAGATAAATCTTTAAACCAGCTTCGGGTGCTACTACAGTTCCAATGTCGCGACCTTCTACAACAATTCCACGTTCTGCTGCATCGATGATGCGATGTTGCAGATTCAGAAGTTCTCTGCGAATTTCAGGCATTGCACTTATTCGAGAAACATTTTCAGTAACTGATGTTCCACGGATCGCATGAGTAATTTGAGTTTCACCTGCAAAAACATTTGGTGATGTCGGATCTGGAATGAACTTAATTGGATGATCTTTAATCGCTTGCAAAATAGAAAAGGCTTCTTCGCATTTGTATTCAAGAGCAAGCCAAGTAACTGCGCGATACAAAGCACCAGTGTCGAGATAATCCCAACCAGCGCGAGTTGCTATTGCTTTTGCAGTGCTTGATTTCCCAGCCCCGCTTGGGCCATCAATTGCTACGACTATGCCCATGTGATGAGCCTACTTCTATTTACGAATCGGATGAACATTCCACCCGATCGAGCTTAGATGTGATGAAAGTTTGTCAGCATCACTGTGTGATAACGCCAAAGTAATAAGCGCACTTAACTGTCCCGGCGAGTGTTCAATGTTCAAATCTTCTACGTTGACATCCATCGCGGCGCACTCATTAAAGATCGCACCTAATTGACCTGGTTTGTCATCAATGACAATAGGAAGAAATGAGTACTCGCGGGCTTTTCCGCCATGTTTACCTGGAATTAAAGCTCGTCCTGCTCGTCCTGCAGCAATTAATCCCGCGATCTTTTCTGGATCATCCAAGGATTCAATCATTGAACCAAGATCGTTTTGTAGATTTATTAGCAATTGCTGCAGTTCAACGCGATTGGAGTAAATAATCTCCTTCCACAGCGCCTCATCTGAACCGGCAATGCGGGTTGTATCCCGCAGCCCCTGCCCCGCTAGCTCCATCCACTCCGCAGGAGTGCCGGTTAACTGCTTGGCGATCAGTGAGGCTGCGACCTGAGGCAGATGAGAGATCTTTGCTACCGCTCGATCATGATCTGCCGCTGAAAGCTCAATAGGTGTTGCACCCAAGAGATTGATCAGCTCTAGCACCAGATCCTTTGAGCTCTGCTCGAGATCCTGACTAGGCGTAAGTATCCAACTGCGCCCCTGGAATAAATCCGCCCGTGCAGAGGCCGCTCCGCCTATTTCACGGCCTGCCATAGGGTGGGTGGGCAAAAATCGTCTAGAGAGCGCTGAAATTGTCTTAACCTTCACTTCAACTTCACCTTTAACACTACCAACATCTATAAATGTTGAGTGTGGGTTTAGTGCAATCTCACCCTCAATGACCATAGATAGTTGGGAGGTTGGCATTGCCAAGACAACCAGCTCTGGATCAACGACTGTGGCTCCACCCACGAGATCATTAGCTAATGAGGCAGATGTGGGATCGGAGTCGATCATCTCAACCACTACCCCACGCTGGATTAAGCCCAGTCCGATAGAAGTTCCGATTAATCCTGAGCCTACAACCCTGACCTTGGTGAGCTTTTCGGCAGGCATTATTGAGCGATATCTCTGCGCAGGGCGGCGGCACCATGCAGGTAAATATGGCTTATCTGATCTGCAGCCTTTGTGCTCTCTACATGAAACATCGCCCGAATTGTTCGATTGAGCGCACCAGGGACATCCACCTCAACTGAGCCTATTAATGGAACATTGGCAAAGCCCATCTCACGGCAGGCGGCGGCTGGAAAGGCGGCGTTGAGATCCACCGTTGATGTGAAGAAAACAGAGATCACATCCGATGGCACCAACTGATTGGCCTCAAGGATCGCAGAAACCAGCTCCTGCACACCTGCCGCGATATCGGCAGCGGTGTTAGCCGGCACTTGAATGGCTCCTCGAATAGCACGCAAACTCATGGGATAAGGGTACCTTTCCTCACCATTATTGGTGTGTATTTAAAACTGTATATGTCGATAAAGCCTTTAAACCGTTAAACCTGTTTACTACAATCTCACTTCTTTCAATAGTAAACATCTGCGCACTCTCCACAACTCTTATTATCGATAAATCTACAGCCAGCGCGCTATCTGAGCGTATGATTATCGATAAATTGGTAATCATTCCGATAATTAGCGATAAAATGATATACAGTTTTTTTGGTAAAAAACCGATTTATCGTAAAGAGGTTAAATATCTAAAGCCTTTCGTAGATTCATCAACTCTGTGTCATTGAGATCTCGCCAACGTCCTTCAGGGGTATCTCCCAAGGAGATCGGTCCAAACTTGGTACGGATCAATCGAAGGACATCCACACCAACCGCCTCCATCAGCCGTCGGATAATGTGATATCGACCCTCATGAATCGAGACCTCAATCCATCGAGGTGAGAGCTGCTTAAAAGTAAGGACTCGGCCCATTCCATCCTCTAACTCAACACCCTTAAGAAGCACCTTATCCACCCCTGTCGGTAATGGACCATCAAATTCGATGATGTAGGTCTTCTCCAGACCAAAGGATGGGTGGGTTGCTCTAAAGGTCAGATCCCCATCATTGGTGAGCAAAATAAGCCCCTCAGAGTCCTTATCTAGACGCCCCACATGGAACAGACGCTCCTTGCGAAGGTCGATGAAATCATCCAGCGATGGGCGACCCTCCGGGTCAAACATCGTAGACAAAACACCCTTAGGTTTATGAAGTGCAAGATAAGACTTAGTCAAAGTTCGAGTAATTGTCTCACCATCAACCATGACTTTATCTTTTTCAGGGTCAAATTTGCTGCCCATCTCACGTACGGTGATTCCATTGACGGTCACTCGACCAGATTCGATTAATTCATCAGCACCGCGACGGCTTGTGATTCCAGCATCTGCGATGATCTTGTTAAGCCTCATTTGGGCCATGGCTATCCTCCCGACAGTCAGGAGGTAAGGGTAGCGGAAGAGCTAGTCGGTTAGCGAATCGAGGATCTCATCCAAGCCATCGAGATCAGGTAGGTATGGAGCAAGCGCTGGAAGATCCTCAAGAGAGTTCAAGCCAAGCCGTTCCAAAAAGTAGCTGGTGGTCTTGTACAGAATCGCTCCAGTCTCATGTTCAAGCCCCGACTCCTCCACTAGACCACGGGTCACCAGGGTCTTCATAACCGCTTCAACATTTACTCCACGGATTGCTGAAACTCGGGCGCGAGATACAGGTTGGCGGTAGGCGATCACTGACAAGGTCTCCAACGCCGCCTGCGTCAGGCGGGATTGCTGGCCATCTAATACAAACTTCTCAACCGCCGCTGAATAGGAAGGGTGGCTGTAGAAACGCCATCCCCCATTGATCTTACGAAGAGCAAAGCCGCGTTCCTCATAGGAGCCTTCTAGCGTTGCCAGCGCTGCTTCAATCTCCTCAACGGGACGCTCTAGAACCTGAGCCAGAACGAGCTCGGTGACCGGCTCATCCACGACCATCAGGATCGCCTCGATGGAACGTTCAACTTCTACATTAGACATTTTTGCCACTTTCTGTCGAGTCTTCCATCTCTAAAACCACGGGTATATCAAACTCATCGGTGATCTCAACCTCGCCCTCAAGGGAGCCGGTCCATCGAATATGGAGCTCGCCCAGGGCTACAACCTGGTCAAACCGCAAAACACCTTGACGGTAGAGATCTAGCAGCGCGAGGAAGCGTGCCACAACAACCAGGGTGCTATCGGCATCTGAGATCAGATTTCTAAAGCTCAAGGATTTGGAGTGGCGCAACGCCTCAACAACCCGCTTTGACTCCTCTGTGACGCTCACAAGCGGCATATGGAGGTGCTCTACCGCGACGACCGGGGAAACCTTAGGGGTCAACACACGCTCCGCGATAGCGGCAAAGCGCTGGGCGCCCACGCCGATCAGCACCTCAGGCAGCAGACTGGCTAGCGCTGGATCTAGCGCCACAACACGTGGGAAGGATTTATCAGCGGCCAGAATGCGCTCGCCAAAGGTCGCTGCGATCTCCTTGAAGGCTCGGTACTGAAGTAGTCGGGCAAAGAGCAGATCGCGGGCCTCAAGGAGGGCTAGATCCTCCTCATCCTCAACCTCTCCGCTTGGAAGAAGTCTCGCCGCTTTAAGATCCAGAAGGGTCGCAGCGACAACGAGAAACTCAGTTGCTTGATCTAGATCCCAACCCGCACCCGATGCTTCAAGCTCGCGGATAAAGGAGATGAACTCATCGGTGACGATGCTTAAAGCCACCTCAGTGACATCCATCTTGTGGCGCGAAATCAGCTGGAGCAGTAGATCAAAGGGTCCATCAAAGTTAGCTAGATGAACGGAGAAACCACCCGAGGAAGGGTTTACATCGCTATTTTCCTCGATCGCGGTATCTGGAGCTAAAGCCATGAGCGCACCTTACTTCACGCTTGCCTGTTTTCTGTGTACCGCATAGGCTCTTTGCTATATCAGGAAAGAGGTTTGAAGATTGAACGCTAAATCGACAATTGCAGAAGATGTTGCAACAACATCAACCCTGCTGGGTACCGCTGCAAAGAGCTTTCCTACTCCAGCTGCATTAACGGAGCATGGCAATGCCAAGGTGATCTCGATCTTCAACCAAAAGGGTGGAGTCGGAAAGACAACTAGCACAATCAACCTTGGTGCAGCTCTGGCTGAAATGGACCGTCGAGTTTTGCTCGTCGACTTCGATCCTCAAGGCGGCCTATCACTTGGTCTTGGCGTTAACGCTCACTCCCTTCCATTGGAACAAACTGTTTACTACGCATTGATGACACCAACAGCAAATGTTGATGAGATTGTTTTGAAATCCTCAGTTCCTGGATTGGATTTCCTACCTGCTAACCGCGATCTTGGTACAGCAGAAACAACCTTGGGCGCTGAAATCGGTGGACAGCAATACCTTAAGCGCGCTTTGGCCCCACTTCGCGATTACTACGATGTAATTTTGATTGATTGCCAGCCAACAATGGGTCAATTAACGATCAACGCTTTGGTTGCATCTCAAGAGGTAATTGTTCCAATGCAGTGTGAATACTTTGCATTGCATGGATTTATTGAACTCAAGGGCAATCTAGATAAGGTGAAGAACTTCCTGAACCCAGAACTTCGTCTCATTGGAATTTTGGCAACAATGTATGACAAGAAGACTTCACACAACCGTCAGGTATTAGAACGCATCCTTGAACAGTTCCCAGAAGATGTTTTTGAAACAATTATCGCTAAGACAATTCGTTTCCCAGAAACAACTGTTGTTGGCGAACCAATCACAACGTATGCAACATCTTCAGGTGGCGCCGCTTCATACCGCCGTCTTGCCCGAGAACTAATCGCCAGAGGAGGCGCACGATGACACGCAGAGCAAACCTTCCAGGTGCAGATGAACTTTTCCGTTCAACCGCACCAGCATTGAGTGCAGTCCCTGCACAAAGTTCTCAAGAGGTTGCAGCACCGTTAGTGCCACCTGCAATTGCGACTCCAAAAGCTGCTTCTTCAAAGAAGGGTGTCCGCACAATTGCACGTCGACGTGTAACAACTGTTGACCGCTCCCCTTCAGGACGTGAACGTCATGATGAAAAAATCACTGTGTACTTATCTCCAGATGAGTTATTTGATCTTGATCAGGCCCGCCTGCAACTTCGTGGTGACCTTGGTTTAGCTGTTGATCGCGGTCGCATCGTTCGCGAATCAATCGCCGTAATCATCGCTGATCTGGAAGCCAAGGGCGATCAAAGCATCTTGGCGCGCAGACTTCGCGGTCAGTAATCTCTACTTGGCGCGAGGATGCGCCATTGAATAACTCTCGCGAACTTTGTCGATTGTAATCAAGGTATAAATCTGGGTTGTTGTAACAGATGCATGCCCCAATAACTCTTGTACAACACGAATATCGGCACCGCCATCCAATAAATGTGTTGCATATGAATGCCTAAATACATGGGGTGAAACATGTTCAGTAATACCAGCTGCAGCTGCCGCATCTAACACCATCTGCCATGCAGATTGGCGCGAAATTCTTACACCGCGAGAGTTAAGGAAGAGGGCTGCATTGTTCTTTGGATTCTTAGCTAATAAATCGGGACGAATTCTCACGCAGTAATCATCAATCGCCTTTGTTGCAAATGACCCAAGTGGAACTATGCGTTCTTTAGAACCTTTTCCACGTAGCTTGAGCGTCGTAATTTCTCCATCATCGCTCTGAACTTTGCTTAGATCATTCATATTGATTCCAATTAACTCACTCACTCGTGCACCACTGCTGTATAAAAGTTCCAGCATCGCTTGATCGCGAAGGGTTATTGGTTCGCTCGCTTTGTGCGCTGCTTCAATCATTGAAAGTATTTGAGCGATAGTGAGCGCTTTAGGTAATCGACGGGCAGATTTACTTGCCGCGATTTCCAAGGTCGGATCAGCGTACCCATGCTCTTGTTGTAAATGTTTGAAAAAGGATCGCAAGGTTGAATCAGCGCGGTTTACCGTTGCAACAGAAAGTTTTAGTTCACGTAATGAACTTTCAAAAGCGGTGATTAACTCTGGAGTTACCTCGCGAAGATCTTTGCCATTGAGAAAAAGACCAAACTTCTCTAAATCACGTCGATAGGCGGCAATTGAATTTGCAGCCAATCCCCTCTCAATCTGAAGATGATTGAGAAAGGATGAGGCAGCTAGATCAAAGCTGAGTGCTTGCGTAACCATGTGCTTCTGCGACGGCGGAGTAATAAATCTTTCCGTCATGCACATTCAAACCCTTAGCAAGGTTTTTATCCTTGTCACAGGCCGCTTCCCATCCAAGGTTTGCCAAAGAAAGGGCAAATGGAAGGGTTGCATTAGTAAGTGCATATGTTGATGCGACAGGAACCGCACCTGGCATATTTGCAACACAGTAAAAGACAGAGTTATGAACTGTATATGTTGGTTCAGCATGTGTCGTTGGCTTTGAATCCTCAAAACATCCACCCTGATCAATTGCGATATCGACCAATACAGAACCGCTCTTCATCTGAGCAACCAAAGCATTTGAAACCAACTTTGGTGCCTTTGCTCCATGAACAAGCACAGCGCCAACAACAAGATCTGCTTGCTTTACTTCACGTTCGATGGCGTGCTTAGAAGCGACAAGGGTCTTGATTCTTCCACCGTAAACCGTGTCAATGTACTGCAAGCGATTAATTGAGCGATCAAAAACGATGACATCTGCGCCCATTCCAACGGCGATAACGGCGGCGTTAAGACCTGCAACTCCCCCACCAATAACAACAACTCGACCAGGTGCAACACCAGGAACTCCACCCAGCAAAACCCCACGACCGCCATGTGGCTTTTGTAGGGCTGTAGCACCGACCTGAGTTGCAAGACGACCTGCAACCTCGCTCATTGGTGCAAGCAGTGGCAATGTTCCATTAACTTCAACGGTCTCATATGCAATAGCTGTTGTTCCTGATTTAACTAATGCATCTGTGCAGGCTTTTGAAGCTGCAAGGTGTAGATATGTAAAGAGAGTTTGCCCCTTACGCATCTTTGGATACTCAGGCTCAATAGGTTCTTTTACCTTCAAGACTAAATCTGCTTTTTGCCAGACATCATCAGCGGTTGGAACAATCGTTGCACCAGCTGCGATGAACTCTTCATTTGTAATTGATGAACCCACACCTGCTTTGTCTTCGATAATAACTGTGTGTCCGGCATGTACAAATTCAGAGACACCTTCAGGTGTAATAGCTACACGGGATTCGTGAACTTTAATCTCTTTGGGAACTCCGACGATCATGATTAACCTTTCGCTGCTACTGCCGCCGCGATCAAACCAACAAACAATGGGTGTGGTCGAGTTGGACGAGAACGAAGCTCAGGATGAGCTTGCGTACCTACGTAATAAGGATGCACCTCTGATGGAAGTTCTACAAACTCCACAAGATCTTGCTCTTTAAACATACCTGAGAAAGTAAGGCCAGCACTTGAGATTTGATCGCGGTACTTGTTATTGACCTCATAACGGTGGCGATGTCGCTCGGAAACCTCAGTTGAACCATACGTCTGCGCGACAACAGAGCCTGCTAACAAATTAGCGGTGTAAAGACCAAGACGCATAGTTCCGCCCATATCGCCCTTACCTGATACAACATCCTTTTGATCATCCATCGTTGCGATAACTGGTGTTCCGGAATCAGAAAATTCTGCAGAAATTGCATCCTTAATTCCTGCAAGGTTACGAGCTGCTTCAATCACCATGCATTGCAAACCAAGACATAATCCCAAAGTTGGAATCTTGTTTTCACGAGCAAATTTAAGCGCTCCAACTTTTCCTTCAATACCTCGAATACCGAAACCACCTGGAACGCAGATTGCATCCACATTTTCTAAATGCTTCTTTGCACCTTCTGGGGTTTCACACTCATCACTTGCGATCCACACAATCTCGATCTTTGCTTCATTAGCAAAACCACCTGCGCGCAACGCCTCTGAGACAGAAAGATAAGCATCTGGAAGATCGATGTACTTTCCAACAAGACCTACCTTGATGTGGTGCTTTGGGTGGTGGACCTTCTCTAGAAGTGCGTCCCACTCCCCCCACACAACATCATGACAATCAAAGCCAAGACGTTTTACAACGTAGGCATCTAAGCCTTCGCTATGCAAAACCTTTGGAATGTCATAGATCGATGGAGCATCAACAGCTGCGACAACCGCCTCTGAATCAACATCGCACATCAGCGAAATCTTCTTCTTGACGCCCTCTGGAATTTCGCGATCTGAACGCAAAACAATCGCATCGGGAGCGATACCAATACTTCGCAACGCTGCAACTGAGTGCTGAGTTGGCTTTGTCTTTAACTCACCCGATGGTCCGATGTAAGGGACCAATGAAACATGTAAATAAAAGACATTATCGCGACCAACTGTTTGGCGAATTTGGCGAATAGCTTCCAAGAATGGTTGGGATTCAATATCTCCAACAGTTCCGCCAACTTCAGTGATGACTAAATCAATATCTGGGCTTGCCATCGCAATGATGCGCTCTTTGATTTCATTGGTGATGTGAGGAATTACCTGAACTGTCTCACCTAGATACTCTCCGCGGCGTTCACGAGCGATTACACGTGAGTACACCTGGCCTGTAGTCACATTTGCTGAGCCATGAAGGTTGCGATCTAAGAAGCGCTCATAATGTCCAATATCTAAATCTGTTTCAGAGCCATCATCGGTAACAAAAACCTCGCCATGTTGAAATGGATTCATCGTGCCTGGATCAACGTTCAGATACGGATCAAGTTTTTGCATGGTTACGCGGATGCCGCGGGCTACTAATAATCGTCCAAGACTTGATGCTGTGAGTCCTTTGCCCAAACTTGAGGCGACTCCGCCGGTTACAAATAAGTGTTTAGTCACATGTGCTTGGCCCATGGGAGTCAAACCTATCATTTATCGGCGTTGTGTTCTTACACCTTCAAAGAAAGCAGTTCGGTGGCGTGTTCGCGGGCGCTCGCGGAGTTTTCCAGCCCAGCCAACATGCGGGCAACCTCTTCAACCCGCTCATCACCAGAGACCTGGCGCACATCGCTCTGGCTTACCGTTCCATCATTGTTTTTAGTAACTACAAAGTGAGAGTCGGCCCACGCCGCAACTTGAGGCAGGTGGGTGACAACAATTACCTGTGCATGTTGTGCGAGTTGATGAAGTCGACGACCAACTTCAATCGCAGCCTTTCCGCCAACTCCAGCATCAACCTCATCAAATACATATGTTCCGATCGGATGGGTTGTAGCTATGACAACTTCAAGGGCCAACATCACGCGTGACATTTCTCCGCCTGATGCACCCTTTGCTAATGGAACAAGTGGCGCATCTTTATGTCCCTGGATGAACATAGATATCTCATCACAACCTTGCGAAGTGAAATCTGATTCCTTAGGCGCTGAATATTCAGCTGACTGCACCTGTGCAACAAAGGTTGCATGGGGCATTGATAATTGCTGAATCTCTTGAGTTACTAAAGCCGATAACCTCTTTGCCGCCTCAGTACGTGCTTCTGAAACCTTTTTTGCCTCAGCCAATAATGTTTTCTTGACCGCGGTTAACTCTTTCTCTAACTCCTGCAAACGAGCATCTCCACCTTCAAGATCTGCAATCGCCTCTGCTGAGTTTTTATAACGAAGTTGAAGCGCTTGAATCTCAACCTCTACAGAGTTTCCAGAACCAAACTTTTTAATCAAGGCAATAAATTGAGCTTTGCGCTGTTGCAGAAAATCTAACCTCACGGGATCTGCCTCTAACCGAGATAAGTAGCTATTAAGCGCACTTTGCGCATCTGCGAGGAGAAAAAAGCTTTCACTTAATTGCTGATAAATCTCTTCTAGAAGTCGATCCTTTGAACGAGCATTCTCCAAGGAGCGACGTGCAGTTCCTAAAGAAGTCAGTGAACCCGCCTCCTCATCTTCAATCGCAGATGTTGCCATCGCAGTTGCTGTGCGTAACTCTTCAACGCTCGATAAGCGGGCGATCTCAGCTTCAATCTCATCTAACTCGGCACCCTGTGGGTTGAGCGCGGAAAACTCGCGAGCAAATTCACGCAGTTCAGCTAACTCTTTATCCTTGGCGGCGATACTTTTCTTGAGCGCCGCAATACGATCCTTCATATCGTGGTAACGAGAAAGCGCTAATTGATACTGATCGATATCTATTGCACCGAAACGATCCACTAATTCTCGCTGTCGTGAAGATTTAGTAATGGTGTGGTTTGCTGCCTGTCCATGCACTTCAACTAAATTTTCGCCAAAGGTTGCCAAGGTAGATGCTGTCGCGCTCACTCCGTTGGTCGTTGCCTTACTCTTTCCATCAGCTGCAACTGTGCGTACAACGATGAGCTCACCATCTTCGATGAGCGCATCCTCAAACAAAATCTCCTGCGCCTTAGGAATGGAAAACTTTCCGCTAGCTACTAACCGTTCTGCGCCCTTTCGAACCAGAGAGCTATCCGCCTTGCCTCCTAAAATGAGGTTTAACGCGGTTAAAATCATTGTTTTACCGGCACCTGTTTCACCAGATAAAACAGTTAATCCCTTTGATATTTCTAGAGTTGAGCTATCGATTACACCGATCGAGCGAATAGTTATCTCTTCGAGAAAGGTACGTTCACTCACCACGCCAGCCCTCAACAGGTAGTTTGAACTTTGCCACCAATCGATCGCTAAATAGTGTGTTTTTTAAGTGGGCCAGTTGAATAATCCGCGAATGCTTTGTGACAACTACGCGGTCGCCTGCCACTAATGGGAATTTACGCAGGGCATCAGCAGATAAAAATGCTTGTGAAGATTCAATACCAACTGCAATGACAGATGTAGGTGAGATTACAAGTGGACGGGAGAAAAGCGCATGGGCGGAGATAGGTAGTACTACCAATGCATCAACAGCCGGCCATACAACTGGTCCGCCGGCAGAGAATGCATACGCAGTAGATCCGGTTGGTGTTGAACAGATCAAACCATCACACCCCCAACGAGAGATTGGTCGGTTATCAATCTCAAGAAAGAGTTCAACCATTGTTGCCTTTTCACGTTCAACAGTTACCTCATTGAGCGCCCAACCTGATGCAACGATCTCACCCTCGCGTTCTACGGTGTAGCCCAAAGTGATGCGAGGATCGATCACATAACTCTTGTTAATAACTGCGTGAATTACATCGGCGATCTTTGAACGCTCAACCTCAGATAGAAATCCAACATGGCCCAAATTCACGCCGAGCAATGGAATTCCGCGTTCATGAGCAACCTCTGCTGCGCGCAACATAGTTCCATCTCCACCCAGAACCACCGCCGCTTCAATCTCCGGAAGGTCAGCAATGGTGGAGCGGATCATTCCTGGAATATTGACATCAGAGATTGTGTAGATACCAAAGGTAGATGCAAGGTTTTGTTGCAGCTCAACAGCGGCGACGACAGCATCAACTCGACCTGGGTTACAAACAATCAAAAGATTACGCATCACTGTGGTCCAATCGCTATGGCTTCATCAAGCATCGCGTGATCGATCTCGGCGGCTCCGCGACGAAGCCATAAGAAGTATTCAACATTTCCTGCAGGTCCCGGTAGAGGGCTAGCAGTAATTCCCATTGTGCCTAAACCAACATCGTAAGCAGACTCTGCAACCTCGATAACAGCAGCTTTACGTAATGCAGGATCGCGCACTACTCCACCTGCACCTAACTTTTCTCGACCAACCTCAAATTGAGGTTTTACCATCACAACAAAATCAGCATCGGGCTTTGAAACCGCCGCTAAAGCGGGCAGAACTAAGGTTAAGGAGATAAAGGAAAGATCGGCCACCACTAAATCAATCGGCTCACCCACCATATCCCCCGTTAAGTGACGAATATTGGTGCGATCTAACACTGACACTCGTTCATCCTGTCGCAGACCCCAGGCCAACTGTCCATATCCAACATCGACAGCAACTACATGGCCTGCGTTTCTGCGCAGCAATACATCGGTAAATCCTCCAGTTGAGGCTCCCGCATCTAAACATCGTTTCCCTTCAACGCTGACACCTGTGAAGGCGTTCAACGCGCCATCTAATTTGTGCCCGCCGCGAGAGACAAAGTCATCACGATCTCCGGAAATGGTTATTGAGGTTTCCGCATCGACCTGTGTTGCAGGTTTGGTCGCTGGAATTCCATTGACTAAAACCGATCTCTTCTCAATCAGATCCGCGGCCTGCTCACGTGAACGCGCTAACTCTCTACGTACGAGTTCGGCATCCAGACGTGTCTTCATAAAGGTGGATTAATTAGAGGCCATCAATAGATGACAGGGCTTGATTGAGTTTATGGTGAAGCGCCTCAAAACGTTGAGCATGATCGCTTACCTCCATCGCATCAATCTCTTGCAACTCATTGCGAAGCTCTTCTACAAAACCCTCGCCATTGAACTGCTCGCTACTGGAGTGTGATTGAGATGTTGAGTTATCCATTTACTTACTCACCTTCTTGGCAGCGGTTTTCTTAACAACCTTCTTAGCGGAATTTTTAGCGGTGCTCTTTTGTGCGCCCGTCTTTTTAGCAGCGGATTTTTTAGCCGGGCTCTTCTTCGCAGAAGCGCCACCCTTTTTCAGTGCAGCAACCTCTTGCTTCAGCGCCTCAAACTCTCCCCGCTTAACAAAGCCCATCTTAGAAACAGAACGCTCTACCTCATCCTCGATCTTTACCTTGAGAGCTTCTCCGCCCTCCTTCAGCCAAACATTGACCGACTGTGCCACCTCAGTTCCAGATTTATTTCCGAGTTGGACATTCTCAATTAATGATTTGATCGTGGCTTTAATATCGCTGTTCTTGCTCATGCCATAAGCCTACCTAAATTCGCGTTATCTCGACCGCTTCAACCTGCCAACGGCTTGCAAGGCCTGTTGGAGCGCTCCAAAAACGGCGATGAATCGAGCCTGAAACCTCCACCCATTCATCTGATGTGAGTGTTAACGCTATCCGTCGAGCCTTTGAACTCCACGCCCCGATATCTAAGGTGTCGACCCCGGATAACTTTTCACGAGTAATGATTAATCGAAACTCTACGACCTTGTCACCACTTGGAAGCTCTTTTTCAATCGCCTCCTGTGACACCCTTCCCCGCAGCACAACATCATTGAGTGAGTAATCCTCTTCAATTTCAGATTGATCTACCTTCTTTTTCTTTGTCGCTACCTTGCCGCTCATGGAGCACCCCTTCTCATTTATGAAGGGCGCACGCTAATTAGCGGGTATGACGAAATAAAGAGTGGAGATTAAGGATGTGGGTAACTACTGAGCAGCTCTCTCAGCGGCATCGGTGAATTCTTCCTCATCTAACTCTGCACACTTGCCGAACCATTCACGAGCTTCATCTTTACGACCTGCAGCATCGAGAGCATCTGCATATGCATAACGAAGACGTAGCGCCCATTCATCGGTTTCATTGTTGAGCTCTTTGCAGGTCAATGTAACAACTGCTGCATCCAACTCTCCCAAATCGCGGCGAGCACCTGCTGCAACAATTCGCATTTCAATCTCTTCCGGCTTTGCTAAACGCTTAACCTCTGGAGAACCAGCCAAATTCAATGCTTTTAGAGGGTTTCCAAGACCACGTTCACAATCTGCCATGACAGGTAGTGATGAAACATCTCCTGAAATTCGATTTGCGGCACGCAACTCTTTTAATGCAATTTCATAATGTCCTGCGCGATATGCGGCATATCCTGCTGATTCGCGAACAACAGCTAAACGTCCAGCGTGATGTGCTGCGGCGATTCCATGCTTATGTGCTAACTGTGGATCTGTATCTTGGTACAAGTTGATGCACACTAGATGTCGCGCAACAACCTTTGCATTCTCCGCAGACAAACTTAACAACTCTGCACGAACAGATTTTTCTAACTCTTCACCAGTGACATCTTCCGGAATATCTGGTTCAAAGATTCGTGGACGCAAACGTGATTGATCGCGATCCATCGGCGCAGGTCTTGCTCCGCGTGGATCTGAGCCATCACGTGTTTGACGTGGTGCGCCTGCACGGGCTGATGAACCACCACGTGCCGGAAGATCTTCGCGACGACGTTGTGAGTTTGGACCTGATGGTTTGCGTGAAGGTGGACGGGATGGGCGCTTATCTCTATCTTCCATCGTTACTGTCTCCTTCACTCTTTTCAATTATTTTTTCAACATTAATTCTAGGGACAAAGACAAATAAAAAAGGGGCGCTCGTTAAAGCGCCCCTTTTTATAAAAGAAGTCCGGCGACGTTCTACTCTCCCACAAGGTCACCCTTGCAGTACCATCGACGCTGAGAGGCTTAACTTCCGGGTTCGGAATGGGACCGGGTGTTTCCCTCTCGCTATGGTCGCCGAAACGCTATTGAGTTTTCGGTCTAGAAACAAAGGGGTCAAAACCTTTGTTTCGATCGTGGATCTCGAGACCGTATCTCGAGAGCCACACAGTGGACGCGTAGCAACTTTGTAGTTAAATCCTCGGCCTATTAGTACCGGTCAGCTCCAAGTCTTGCGACTCTTCCACTTCCGGCCTATCAACCCAGTCGTCTAGCTGGGGGCCTTACCTGGTAAACCAGTGGGAAACCTAATCTCGAAGCGAGCTTCCCGCTTAGATGCTTTCAGCGGTTATCCCTTCCGAACGTAGCTAATCGGCGGTGCTCCTGGCGGAACAACCGACACACCAGAGGTTCGTCCAACCCGGTCCTCTCGTACTAGGGTTAGCCCTTCTCAAGTTTCCTGCGCGCACAGAAGATAGGGACCGAACTGTCTCACGACGTTCTGAACCCAGCTCGCGTGCCTCTTTAATGGGCGAACAGCCCAACCCTTGGGACCTACTCCAGCCCCAGGATGAGACGAGCCGACATCGAGGTGCCAAACCTTGCCGTCGATATGGACTCTTGGGCAAGATCAGCCTGTTATCCCCGGGGTACCTTTTATCCGTTGAGCGACGGCGCTTCCACAAGCCACCGCCGGATCACTAGTTCCTGCTTTCGCACCTGCTCGACATGTCTGTCTCACAGTTAAGCTCCCTTGTGCACTTACACTCGACACCTGATTACCAACCAGGTTGAGGGAACCTTTGAGCGCCTCCGTTACTTTTTAGGAGGCGACCGCCCCAGTCAAACTACCCACCAGACACTGTCCCTGATCCGGATTACGGACCGAGGTTAGAAGTTCAAAACGATCAGAGTGGTATTTCAACGATGACTCCACAAACACTGGCGTGCCCGCTTCAAAGTCTCCCACCTATGCTACACAAACCGTTCCGAACACCAATATCAAGATATAGTAAAGGTCCCGGGGTCTTTCCGTCTTTCTGCGCGTAACGAGCATCTTTACTCGTAATGCAATTTCGCCGAGTTCACGGATGAGACAGCGCTCAAGTCGTTACGCCATTCGTGCAGGTCGGAACTTACCCGACAAGGAATTTCGCTACCTTAGGATGGTTATAGTTACCACCGCCGTTTACTGGGGCTTAAGTTCTCAGCTTCGCCTTGCGGCTAACCAGTCCCCTTAACCTTCCAGCACCGGGCAGGCGTCAGTCCGTATACATCGTATTGCTACTTCGCACGGACCTGTGTTTTTGGTAAACAGTCGCTTGAGCCTGGTCTCTGCGGCCTTCCAACGCTTCGGAGGTAAACTCCTACACGTCGAAGGGCCCCCCTTCTCCCGAAGTTACGGGGGCATTTTGCCGAGTTCCTTATCCATGATTCTCTCGATCGCCTTGGTATTCTCTACCTGACCACCTGTGTCGGTTTCGGGTACGGGCCGCAATAATTCTCGCTAGATGCTTTTCTTGACAGCATAGGATCATCCACTTCGCCTTACGGCTCGGCATCAGCTCTCAGGGTATATGTGTTGCGGATTTACCTACAACACCCCCTACAGCCTTACCCCGGGACAACCATCGCCCGGGCTGGACTGCCTTCCTGTGTCACACCATTGCTTAACTACTACCACACCGGTTCGAGCCATCCACCCACGCGGCTTACGCCGAACAGGATTCAAACTCTTAGCATTAGTGGGTTCGTCATGGGCGAATTAAAGCGGGTACTGGAATATCAACCAGTTGTCCATCGACTACGCCTGACGGCCTCGCCTTAGGTCCCGACTTACCCTGGGCGGATTAGCCTGGCCCAGGAACCCTTGGTCTTTCGGCGGAAATGTTTCTCACACTTCTCTCGCTACTCATGTCTACATTCTCACTTGTGTGGCTTCCACGGCTGGATTCCTCCGCCGCTTCACCAGCCACACAACGCTCTCCTACCCATCCACACTCCTGGATCTTGCGACCGGGATAATGTGTGAATGATAGAACTTCGGTGCTGTGCTTGAGCCCCGTTACATTGTCGGCGCGGAATCATTTGACCAGTGAGCTATTACGCACTCTTTAAATGGTGGCTGCTTCTAAGCCAACATCCTGGTTGTCTATACGACTCCACATCCTTTTCCACTTAGCACAGGCTTTGGGACCTTAGTTGCTATTCTGGGTTGTTTCCCTCTCGACTATGAAGCTTATCCCCCACAGTCTCACTGCCACGCTCTCACTTACCGGCATTCGGAGTTTGGCTGATGTTGGTAAGCTTGTAGGCCCCCTCGACCATCCAGTAGCTCTACCTCCGGTAAGAAACACGTGACGCTGCACCTAAATGCATTTCGGAGAGAACCAGCTATCACGAAGTTTGATTGGCCTTTCACCCCTACACACAGCTCATCCCCTAATTTTTCAACATTAGTGGGTTCGGTCCTCCACGCGGTCTTACCCGCGCTTCAACCTGGCCATGCGTAGATCACCTCGCTTCGGGTCTAGATCATGCAACTCATTCGCCCTATTCAGACTCGCTTTCGCTACGGCTTCCCCTCGACGGGTTAACCTCGCTACATGACACTAACTCGTAGACTCATTCTTCAAAAGGCACGCTGTCACTACTCAAGGTAGCTCCAACGGCTTGTACGCACACGGTTTCAGATTCTATTTCACTCCCCTTTCGGGGTTCTTTTCACCTTTCCCTCACGGTACTAGTCCGCTATCGGTCATCAGAGAGTATTTAGGCTTAGCGGGTGGTCCCGCCAGATTCATACCGGATTCCTCGAGTCCGGTATTACTTGGGATACCAATAATGAGTTAAAAGTGTTTCGGCTACGGGGATCTCACCCTCTGTGTCTGGCTTTCCCACGCCATTCACCTACACAATTAATTTCTGACTCATTGAAGCAACGGCAGTCGCTTCTAACTGGTCCCACAACCCCAACACTGCAACGCCTGCCGGCTTGGCACAGTATTGGTTTGGCCTCTTCCGCGTTCGCTCGCCACTACTAACGGAATCACGGTTGTTTTCTCTTCCTGTGGGTACTGAGATGTTTCACTTCCCCACGTTCCCTTTATCTACCCTATATATTCAGGTAGAAATAACTGGACATTACTCCAGCTGGGTTTCCCCATTCGGAAATCCTCGGATCAAAGCTCGTTTGACAGCTCCCCGAGGCTTATCGCAGCCTACTACGTCCTTCATCGGCTTCTGATGCCAAGGCATCCGCCATGTGCGCTTAATAATTTGACCACAAAGATGCTCGCGTCCACTGTGTAGTTCTCAAAATACGGGCGGTACTCAATAAAGCCTTGAAGACCTTTCGCTAACTCTTTTACAAATTAGACGCTGGTTTCTTCGCCTTATTAAGCCCAGAGGTTTGGCATTTTCAGCCGTCCCCTCAGGACCCAACAACGTGCCGAGTAAATTTTCCAACAGAGCTAATTTTCCACTCTCCGAAGAGCTGTACTAATAGATGATGTGATAAATAAACAAAAGTCAATGCTCCACTTATGAGCTCAACTACTAAATCCCGAAACCTTGTCCGAGTGAGTTGATTGCTCCTTAGAAAGGAGGTGATCCAGCCGCACCTTCCGGTACGGCTACCTTGTTACGACTTCGTCCCAATCACCGATCCCACCTTCGGCAGCTCCCTCCTTGCGGTTGGGCCACTGACTTCGGGTGTTACCGACTTTCGTGACGTGACGGGCGGTGTGTACAAGCCCCGGGAACGTATTCACCGTAGCGTTGCTGATCTACGATTACTAGCAACTCCGACTTCATGGGGTCGAGTTGCAGACCCCAATCCGAACTGAGACTGGCTTTCTCGGATTCGCTCCACCTTGCGGTATTGCAGCCGTTTGTACCAGCCATTGTAGCATGCGTGCAGCCCAAGACATAAGGGGCATGATGATTTGACGTCATCCCCACCTTCCTCCGAGTTAACCCCGGCAGTCTCCTGTGAGTCCCCAACTAAATGCTGGCAACACAGAACGAGGGTTGCGCTCGTTGCGGGACTTAACCCAACATCTCACGACACGAGCTGACGACAACCATGCACCACCTGTATACAGACCTTGCGGCTATGACATCTCTGCCATATTCCTGTATATGTCAAGCCTTGGTAAGGTTCTTCGCGTTGCGTCGAATTAAGCCGCATGCTCCGCTGCTTGTGCGGGGCCCCGTCAATTCCTTTGAGTTTTAATCTTGCGATCGTACTCCCCAGGCGGGGCACTTAATGCGTTAGCTGCGTCGCAGAGACCGTGGAAGGTCCCCACAACTAGTGCCCACCGTTTACGGCGTGGACTACCAGGGTATCTAATCCTGTTCGCTCCCCACGCTTTCGCTCCTCAGTGTCAGTAATGGCCCAGAGTCCTGCCTTCGCCATTGGTGTTCCTCCTGATATCTGCGCATTCCACCGCTACACCAGGAATTCCAGACTCCCCTACCATACTCAAGCTCGCCCGTATCGAATGCAGGTCTGGGGTTAAGCCCCAGAGTTTCACATCCGACGTGACGAACCACCTACGAGCTCTTTACGCCCAATAATTCCGGACAACGCTTGCACCCTATGTATTACCGCGGCTGCTGGCACATAGTTAGCCGGTGCTTCTTCTGCAGGTACCGTCACTTTCGCTTCTTCCCTGCTGAAAGCGGTTTACAACCCGAAGGCCTTCATCCCGCACGCGGCGTCGCTGGGTCAGAGTTTCCTCCATTGCCCAATATTCCCCACTGCTGCCTCCCGTAGGAGTCTGGGCCGTGTCTCAGTCCCAGTGTGGCCGGTCGCCCTCTCAGGCCGGCTACCCGTCGTCGCCTTGGTGAGCCATTACCTCACCAACAAGCTGATAGGCCGCGAGATCATCTTCAACCGAAAAACTTTCCAAACCCGCGGATGCCCGCAGGTTTCATATCCGGTATTAGCCCCGGTTTCCCGGAGTTATCCCAGTGTTGAAGGCAGATTTCTCACGTGTTCCTCACCCGTTCGCCGCTAATTCACACCCGAAGGTGCTTCATCGCTCGACTTGCATGTGTTAAGCACGCCGCCAGCGTTCGTCCTGAGCCAGGATCAAACTCTCCATAGAAAGTTTTCATCTTGGCGATCAGACAAACAAACTGTCGTTTAATTTGTCATTTATATACCAAAGGAAATCAACGGGTATAGCTTTTTAGGCTATACCTCATTGAGGTATTTATATATTTGCCGTGGTTGTTAATTAATCAAAAAGCATTGTAAAACAATGTCTTTTCGCTATTGAAAGCATGACTAAATAAGCCACTATTGGCATTGACTTATGGCACGCTGTTGAGTTCTCAAGGTACGGATGCGCACTGCTTCTCAGGATTTCTCCTGATTTTCAGGGCAGATCGCCAAACTTAGTGCATGCATGCAGGCGCGGTCAAACCGGCCTAAATGAGGTACTAGATCTGGCTGAAGCTCAATTTCTTGAGCTTCTGTGCCTACTGTCCGGCCTAAATCGTCCGTTCCCAGCAAGGAGCGTAACTATACATAGGTGGGATGGACCGGTCAAATCGACATGGCCAAAATCAGGGTTTGGCAACAAATACAGGTATAACGCGAATTATCCACGCCCGCTAGCGTTTTAGAGCACTTTTGGGGTTGTTAGGCTAATTCGACGGCAGCGAGATCTCGCTTACCTTTTCGCAAAACCGCATATTTTCCGCATAAAAAGTCGGTTTTTGAGGGTCTGAAATCCTCACCCGAAATCTTCTCATTATTGAGATATGCGCCACCTTCTTTAACGATGCGTCGTGCAGCGGATTTCGAGTCAACAACCCCAGATGCTGCTAAGAGATCTACCCAGGTTGGAATTTCTTCACTTGCTGAAATTGTTGTCCGTGGAAGTTCAGCTAAGGCTGATGCAAGTGTTACTTCATCTAACTCTGAAAGTTCACCTTGTCCAAATAAAGCACGCGCAGCTGCTTCTACACGTTGCGTTGTTTCTTCGGAATGAACTAGTGATGTTAATTCACGAGCCAATGCACGGTGCGCTTCACGTAAACCAGGGTTTTCATTGTGTGATTTTTCAAGTTCCAAGATCTCTTCATGGGATTTGAAGGAGAAAACCTTTAAGAAGTTGATGACATCTTTATCATCTGAGTTCAACCAGAACTGGAAAAAGGCGTATGGCGATGTCATCTCGGGATCTAGCCACACTGATCCGCCAGCGGTCTTTCCAAACTTAGTTCCATCAGCCTTCATCAATAGTGGAACAGTTAAAGCGTGACCACTTCCCTGCTCAACACGTCGAATGAGATCTAGTCCTGCAACGATATTTCCCCATTGATCAGATCCACCAACCTGCAATGTGCAGTTATTGCGACGGTACAGCTCGAGGAAATCGTACGACTGCAATACTTGGTAAGAAAATTCGGTGTAAGAAATTCCACCGCCTTCTAGGCGAGCCGAAACAGAATCCTTAGACAACATCTGATTAACACTGAAGTGCTTGCCGATGTCACGAAGGAATTCAATGGCACTCAGTGGTGAGGTCCAATCCAAGTTGTTGACCACTTGAGCTGGATTTTTTGGTGCATCAAAATCAAGAAAAGATGAAACTTGCGTGCGGATTCGATTGACCCAGCCTTCAACTATCTCGGTGCTGTTGAGTGTGCGCTCTTCATTCTTTCCGCTCGGGTCGCCCACAAGACCTGTAGCGCCTCCTACGAGTGCGATGGGATTGTGCCCAGCTAATTGAAAGCGACGCAATACCAAAAGGACTACAAGGTTTCCGGCATGCAAGGAAGGAGCGGTTGGATCAAAGCCACAGTACAAAGTCGTTGGTTTTTTGAGTGAATCTAGGAGTGCGGCCTCATCAGTTGATTGAGCCAATAATCCACGCCAGCGAAGATCTTCGATCAGGTTCATGCGCTCATCATCTCTGAAAATGCCTTCTGCTTGCTGGCAATTTCCTTTTGGGTTGTGGTGTTTGCAGTTAAAGCATCCTTGATCTGTTGGGCGACCAAGGCGGGCGCTGTTCCTCCAGATGTTGTCCGAGAACTCAACGCTCCATGAACTGTAAGTACCTCGCGCACTCCCCCATCTAGTTGTGGGTGTACAGAAATAAAATCAGAGTCAGTCAATTGATGCAGTTGGCGATTCGAGGATTCACATAACGCAACACACTTTCCCGCAGCTTCATGTGCTTGAGCAAATGGCACATTCTTCTTAGCTAGGTAATCTGCAATCTCAGTTGCAAGTGAGAAACCTGTCGGTGCGGCCAGGGCCATCTTTTCCCGATCAAAATCAGTTGTTGCAACCATTCCGGTAACCGGTGGTAGTACCAACAACAAGGTGTCAATGCTGTCAAACAACGGTTCTTTATCCTCTTGAAGATCGCGGTTGTAAGCAAATGGAAGACCCTTGAGCATTGTTAAAACACTCATGAGATTTCCAACTAGACGTCCAGATTTTCCACGCGCCAGCTCTGCCATATCAGGATTCTTTTTCTGCGGCATTATGGAGGAACCAGTTGAGTACGCATCGGCAACCTTTGCCCAAGCAAACTCTTGCGATGACCACAAGGTCCATTCCTCGCCAATACGGGACAAGTGGTTTCCGATCATTGCGAAAATAAAGAGCGCTTCAGCAACGTAATCGCGATCGCTCACCGCATCAATACTGTTTGCAAATGTTGAATCAAAGCCTAGATTCTTTGCGGTAAAAGCCGGATCTAAAGCAAGAGATGAACCAGCAAGTGCCCCTGCTCCTAGTGAACTAACAGAGGTACGTGTTAGCCAATCATTAATTCGATCTAAATCGCGAGCAAATGCATGTGCATGCTTTGCTAACTCGTGACCAAATGAAACAGGTTGAGCATGCTGAATATGGGTAAATCCTGGTGCTGGATCGTTGACATATTCAGCTGCCTTTTCCAGGATCGCACTTTGCAAGTGCGTAATAAGCGTTGCAATTTCCAGCATGTGATCAATAGAAAATAAGCGCAGATCGGTAGTTACTTGATCATTACGTGAACGTCCTGCACGTAACGCTCCCCCAACAGCGCCCAGCTTTTCCGTTAAACCACGTTCAAGGGCGCTATGAACATCTTCATCAGTATCAATTGGTGCAAATGAACCATCAGCTACCTGCGATGCAAGCTCCTTGAGCGCAGCGTTGATCGCATCTGCATCTTTGGCCGCTATCAATCCACTCTTCTTAAGAATGGCTAAATGGGCCATAGATGAGCGAAGATCGTATGGAGCTAATCGCCAATCAAAGTGAACGCTTCTGGACAGGGCAAAAACAGAGCCTGTAGGTCCTTGTGCGAAACGTCCGCCCCATAGAGCCATTACTTCCTCTTTCCTTCGCCTTGTGCGTAAGCGAGCAATTCTTTCGCTAAATGTGCTCCACCGGTCGCTTTCTTCGATACCAAAATAATCGTGTCGTCCCCAGCAATCGTGCCAATGACTCCAGTCAGTCCGGCGTGATCCAGCGAGCTCGCCAAAAATTGCGCCGCTCCTGGTGGAGTATGAATTACCGCCAAATTAGCGCTGTGATCCACCGACAAGATCAACTTTGCTGGCACTGGCGTGCTGCGAGCAATTGCATTATCTGAACTTTCGCGAATTTGATATGTGCTTTCTCCATCTTTGTTGCGAGCACGTACTGCGCCAATCTCTTCAAGATCACGACTTGCTGTTGCCTGGGTAACCTTGTAGCCAGCCTTCTTTAACAATGTGACCAAATCTGATTGTGAGTGCACTAATCCCGCTTGGATTAAGGAAATCGCCTTTGCTCTACGAGCAGATACAGATTGCGCATTACTTACCATCGCTCATCACCTTCTTAAAAATACTGACAAATTTCTTGAGCTGTGCATCGGTGACGATTAACGCTGGTGCCAATCGAATAGTCGTGGGATTTGCAGCGTTCACAAGAACACCTTCATTCTGTAGAGCAAGGGCAACATCGGAAGCTTTCTTGGTTTCAAATTCAATTCCTAATAACAATCCTGCTCCTCGAACCTCAGCTACTCCCGGTATTACCGCGAGCTCCTGCATCAGATACACGCCTTGCTTTTCTACCTTTTTCAAAATCTTCTGCGTTTCGATAAATTTGATCGCAGCTAAACCTGCCGCTGTTGTTACAGGATTTCCGCCGAAGGTTGAACCGTGATCGCCTGGTTGAAAAAGATCAGCCGCTTTTCCTAAAGCGATCATGGCGCCAAGAGGTAATCCCCCGCCTAAACCTTTAGCAAGGGTGATGACATCTGGCGTGATGCCGGAGTATTCGTATCCGAACCAATCTCCTGTGCGACCCATTCCGGTTTGAACCGCATCGATAACAAGTAGTGCGCCCTTTGCATCACATAACGCACGAAGTTCGCGCAAGTAATCTGCTGGAGGAACGATGACACCAGCTTCTCCCATGATGGGTTCGATAATTACCATCGCGGTTTTCTTAGTAACCGCTTTGCGCATCGCTTCTATGTCGCCAAAGGGAACATGCTTTACCCCTTTAATGAGAGGCAAAAAGGGCTCACGTTTTGCTGGTTGGCCAGTCAGAGACAACGCACCCATAGTGCGACCATGAAAGGCACCTTGTGCAGCAACAATTCGTACCTTTCCGGTTCGGCGAGAAAGTTTTAGCGTCGCTTCATTTGCTTCAGCGCCCGACTGACAGAAGAACACCTTCGCACTCTTATCACCTGTCATTGCTGCGAGTTTTTCCGCTAGCTCTACGGCGTGTGGATGCACATAGAAATTACTGACATGGCTCAGGGTTGATACCTGCTTTGTAACCGCTTTTACAATTGCAGGGTGAGCATGACCTAAAATGTTGGTTGCAATTCCACCGAGAAAATCCAAATACTGTTTTCCATCGGCGTCGGTTACAACTAATCCTTTGCCTTTAACTAAGGCAATAGAGGGTGTTCCATAATTATTTTGGACTGAACTCTTCCAACGGTTAATCATTGTCTTGTTTGTCATGCAACCACCAAAGTTCCGCCAGTACCAGCTAACGCTGATGCAAAGCTATCGGGATCTGTGCCATCAATAATTCGTACCGCTTGCGCACCATATGACAGCGCATCAAGGGCCGCCTGTACCTTCGGTGCCATACCCTCGGCAAACCCCGCTTTGATACTTTCTAGATCACTCGCTGAAATTGACTCAATCAATGTCGTCTTGTCTGGCCAATTACGATAAATACCAGCAACATCTGTCATCACAATTAACTGAGATGCTTCGAGGGCCGCTGCAATTGAAGCGGCTGCAAAATCCGCGTTCACATTAAGACCTGTTTTTAAATCCTCATCTGATGAAACTGGAGCAACGACTGGAACAAAACCTTGTTCGATGAGCTCCAATAACTGCGCAGGATTTACAGATTGAACTTCTCCTACAAAACCAAGATCTGCCGGAGTTCCATCAATCAAGGTAGTACGACGTTTTGCGATGACGGTAGGAAGCGCACGGGCTGAGATAGCTTTTGCCTTAATCCCGGATTTAGCTAAAGTTGCAGCGACCTCATGACCCACTTGATTAACCAAAACCTCCTCAACCACATCAAAGATTTCTTGGGTAGTTACTCTGAAGCCGCCGATCCAATCACTTGAGATCTGCTTGGCTTTAAGTGCCGCATCGATTTGTGGACCTCCACCATGCACAACTACAACCTTTTCACCCGTTGCAAGAGCTGCGGAGATGGCCTTGGCAAAGTTTCCGTTTTCATCCTTCATGGCATGACCGCCAAATTTAACAACTATCATGTCGAGTACGCCGAATTCTCATGAACATAATCATGGGTAAGGTCATTTGTCATGATCGTTGCTGTCGAAGTTCCAACCTTCAGATCGATATCAATCTCGACTAGACGAGCATCAAATTTCACCGTTGTTTTGTCGCCATCTGGGGCGCTATTCGTACACACTTGAACACCATTAAGTTTTACATCGATGGCTAGTGGATCCATCTGAGCATCGGCGGTACCGACTGCAGCAAGGACTCTGCCCCAGTTCGGGTCTCCTCCAAAGATGGCCGCTTTTAACAGATTGTTCCGAGCGCAGGCGCGTCCAACTTCTACCGCATCCTTTTCCGAAGCAGCGTTAACTACTTTGATTGCAACTGACTTTGTCGAACCTTCAGCATCTGCGATTAACTGCGCGGAGAGTGATCCACATACCTGCATCAACATATCTTCAAGTTCGTGGTCTGTAATCGTTACACCACTTGCCCCTGATGACATGAACAGGACGGTGTCATTGGTAGATGTGCACCCATCTGAATCGATGCGGTTGTAGGTACGATCAGTTGCACGCTGAAAGATCTCTTGTGCATTCTCAGATACAACCGCGTCGGTCATAATGACAGACAGCATCGTCGCTAGTGCAGGCGCTAACATTCCTGCACCCTTTGCGATGCCTGCAAATTCTGCACCGTTAAAGTTTGCTGTTGCAATCTTTGGAACAGAATCAGTTGTCATAATCGCCTGTGCACTTGTCTGCAGGCCGTCATTGCTGAGTACCGGCACAATTGATTCAATTCCGGCAATAATCTTTGGCATTGGCAGTAGTTCACCGATTAAACCGGTTGAACAAACAATTACTTCACCTGATGAAACATTAAGCGATTGCCCTACATGTTCTGCGGTTTTATGGGTATCTGCAAATCCCTGTGGACCGGTGCAAGCATTTGCTCCCCCGCTATTGAGGACAACTGCTCGAACGATTCCGCCCTTTGCCACTTGGCGTGACCAGGTAACTGGAGCTGCAACAACCTTATTTGTTGTAAAAACAGCGGCCGCAGTGAAGTTTGGGCCCTGATTTTCGATGATTGTTAAATCAAGTGCGCCAGTGCTCTTTAAGCCAGCGGCAACTGAAGCGGATCTAAAGCCTTGAGGAAGTTTCATGCACCGATACCGTCAAGTGCTAAACCACTTATCTCAGAAAGCCCACAAATGAGATTAGCATTTTGAATTGCTTGGCCAGCAGCACCTTTGCCCAAGTTATCGATAGCAACTGAGACAATAAGACGGTTACTGTGTTGATCGACAGCGACTTGAATTTGTACCTTATTGCTTCCGGTGACAGCACTTGTCTTGGGCATCTGACCTGCAGGCAAAAGATCAACAAAGAACTCATTGGCATAATGCTTTGAATAGAGCTGGTGTGCTTGCTCAGTGGTCATTGCAGAGGTCAGTTTTGCGGTAATCGTTGCAAGAATTCCACGAGGCATCGGAGCCAAGATCGGCGTAAATGAGATCTTTGCTTCCTTGTTCGCAACCGCCGATAGCGCTTGTTCGATTTCTGGTGTGTGCTGGTGGACTCCACCAAATTTATAGGAGCTCAGTGAACCCATGACCTCGCTACCAATCAAATTGATTTTCGCACTCCTTCCAGCACCAGTTGTGCCTGATGCTGCAACCACGACAATGTCAGAGCTATCAATAAGGGAGATCGCGGGCGCAATTCCAAGTGAAATCGATGTTGCATAGCAACCTGGGTTTGCCACTTTGTTCTGATTTTTTATCGCCTCGCGTTGACCTGGTGCAAGCTCTGGTAATCCATACACCCAAGCTCCGGCGTGCTTTCCACCGTAATACTTTTCCCATTGAGCAGGATCCTCTAATCTGAAATCCGCGCCAAGATCTACGATCTTTAAATGTGAAGGTAGCTTTGCAATCAATGCAGCTGACTCTCCATGTGGCAGAGCGAGAAATACCAGCTCGATCTGTGCGAAATCTATTGAATCTGCGGTTACGAACTCACGTCCCGCATAACTTTGCAGTTGTGGATGTACAGATGTGACCTGCTCCCCTGCATTTGAGTGTGCGCTTACAACTGCTACCTCAAAGACTGGATGCGTCGCCAAAAGTCTGAGTAACTCTCCGCCGGCATAGCCGCTTGCACCAATGACCGCTGTTTTCATGGGTCTAGGGTAAGGGATAATCTATAATTATGCAATCTTATGCATAATTATGCGGTACGGACAACAGCTCCGAACTTTGCCGCCGCCTGTGCGGTTGCTGCTTCACGCATAGCTGAGACCTCTTCGCCTGTAAGAGTGCGATCAGAGGCACGGAAGACCAAGGTGAAGGCTAAAGAGATCTTTCCATCGCCGATCTTGTCGTAACGATCAAAGAGGGTGATGGATTCAAGGAGTTCGCCGGCACCTTCACACAATGCCGCCTGGAGATCAGCGGCGCTCACGGTTGCGTCAACAATCAATGCAACATCTTGCACCGCCGCTGGCATTGTTCCGACAGTTGTCGGACGAACTAGCGATGACTCAGGGAGTGCGTTTAATGCAACGGCAAATGCAACGGAGCGTTCTGGTAATCCATACGCGGCGATGATGCGAGGGTGAAGTTCACCAGCGTGTGCAACCGCTTTACCGTTGACGATCAATTCAGCGCAACGACCAGGATGCCATGGGGCTAGATCGGAACGAGCAACGCTCCATTCGAGGTTACATAGCTGCAAAATATCTTGGGCGAAGGCGATCGCATCCTGCCAGTTATAGGCACGGGCCTTACCCTGCCAATTTTCATTCTCAGTCTTTCCAACAAGCAAACCAGCTACGTGATACCCCTGGGTCGGAACAGATGCAAAGATTTCATCGATGATCTTTTGATCGGGACGCTTTGAAAGATCTGGTGAAACCGCCGGTACTAACTTCTGTGAACTACGGAAGATCGAGCCCATTTCAAAGATTGCGAAGTCCTTTGCACCTCGGCTGATATTTCGCTGTGCGACCTCAATCAAACCTGGAACTAGATGTACCCGCATCAAAGGAAACTCTTCAGACATTGGGTTTGCAACCTTGTATGTTGAAGCTCGCTCACCAACAAAGCCCATTGAATCAATTGTTGCTTGATTGGTAAATGGGAAGGTTTGAACCTCTGCCAATCCTCGACTTGCCAGCATTGTTGCAACGGCACGACGACGCTTCTGTGTTGGTGTCAAAGTCGCATGTAATGGACGTGGAGGAAGAACTGAAGGGATCTTGTCATAACCGATCATGCGAGCGACTTCTTCAGTGAAATCAGCTGGAGTTAATAGATCTGAGCGCCATGAAGGAGGATCGATGGTGAAGCTCTTCTCATCAACATCGCAGCCAATAACGCGAAGCACTTCAGCCACCTTTGCCGCTGGAACTTCAAAGCCCAGAATCTTGGAGATATACGCTGGATCAATAGTGACGGTTGGAGCGAAAATAGGTGCGCCATCTACAACTGTTGCGACATGTTGCGCCGAGCTGTGCGCCGTTAGCAGTTGAACAAAACGAGCTGAAGCAAACTCTGCTAGTGATGGATCAACGCTTCGCTCTAATCGACGAGATGCTTCAGATGAAAGCTTGTGTCGGCGTGAGTTCTTAGCAACGCATGTTGGATCAAAACGAACCGCTTCGAGAGCAATATCTGTTGTGGTCTCAGTTATCTCTGAAGAGAGACCGCCCATCGTGCCAGCGAGAGCTAATGGTTGCTCATCATCACAGACCATCAAATCATCGGGATCCAAGGTGCGCTCTACTCCATCGAGAGTTTTAAACTTTTGAACGGTGGCTGCGCGCTTAATAGTTAGACCACCCTTGATCTTTGATTTATCAAAGGCGTGCAATGGCTGTCCAAGTTCCAGCATTACATAGTTGGTGACATCTACAACCAAGGAGATAGAACGCATTCCCATTTTTTCAATACGTCGTCGCATCCAGATTGGTGTTGTCGCCTTAGGATCAAAATTTGAAAGAGTGCGTAGGTAGAAAATCGATGCTGTTGATTTATCAGCGATCTTTGCCGGTACACCATTGCCGGTTTCTTCAAATTTCAGGTTGCGCAACGCATCAACTGGATCAGTGAACTTTAAGTCAAGGGATCCAGCTACTTCACGTGCGATTCCACGAATGCTCAACGCATATCCTCGATCAGGATTAACCGCCACATCGAAAATAACATCATTTATCTGTAGCTCTTCAATCGCATCTGCACCGATCGCAACTTCGCCTTCAGCAAAAACCATAATGCCAGCATGATCATCGCTAATTCCAAGCTCACGTGCTGAACAAATCATTCCGTTGGAAGTCTTGCCGTAAGTTTCTCGTGCACCTATTGTGAAATCACCAGGAAGAACCGCTCCCGGTAGCGCAGCTACTACTAAATCCCCCACTGCAAAGTTGGTCGCGCCGCAAATAACATAACGGGTTTCACCCTCGCCACAATCAAGGCCCACATAGCGAATTGGCTTTTTGAACTCAGTGATCTCTTCAATAGAAAGCACCTTGGCAAACTTCAGTGGCCCTGTTAAATCCGCACCTTGCTTGATGATCTCTTCAACCTCAAAACCAACACGAATAAGCCCGTCAGAGATTTGTTCAGCTGTGACTGATTCTGGGATATCTACAAACTCTTTGATCCACGATAAAGGAGCGCGCATTACAGGCCAACTCCAAACTGTCGTGTGAAACGTAGATCGCCCTCGACGATGTCATGCATATCTGTAATTCCATGACGAACCATAAGAGTTCGCTCAAGACCCATACCAAAAGCAAAGCCGCTATACACATCTGTATCAATTCCGCAGGTAGCTAAAACCTTTGGATTGACCATTCCACAACCGCCCCATTCGATCCAACGATTGTTAAAGAAAATATCTACTTCGGCACTTGGTTCAGTAAATGGGAAAAAGGATGGACGCAAACGAGTAGTTACATCTGGACCAAACATGTGACGTGCGAAGTTATCAAGGGTGCCCTTGAGGTGGGCCATCGTGATTCCCTTATCAATAACAAGGCCTTCAACCTGGTGGAACACAGGGCTATGCGTTGCATCTAACTCATCTGCGCGGAATGTACGCCCTGGGCACACCACATAAATTGGTGGTTGCTGTGTGAGCATGGTGCGAATCTGAACAGGTGATGTGTGGGTACGTAACACCATTCCAGATTCAACTGGCTCGATGAAAAATGTATCCTGCATAGTGCGCGCAGGGTGATCGGCGGGAATATTGAGCGCATCAAAGTTCAACCAACCAGATTCAAGTTCAGGTCCTTCTTCAACCGCAAAGCCTTGTTCGATAAAGAAATCTGATACCTCATTTTTGATGATTGAAATCGGATGTAACCCGCCGCGATGAGAACGATTTACCGGCAAGGTGATATCAACAACCTCTTCCAACAAAACTTTTCGATCCCGTTCTGCTTCTAATACCGCGGTTGCATCGGCAAGGGATTGAGCGATAGCAGCTTTAGCCTCACCAATAACCTTTCCAAAAGAGGCTTTATCGTCAGGTGATAAGGATCCAAGACCACGAGAGGCTAATGCGATTGGCGATTTGTCTCCAGCATGGGCAAGACGTGCCGCTTTCAGTGAATCTAAATCTGTGGCGGAGGCGAAAGCCTTTTGGGCATCTTCAACCCAAGTTGAAATCTCCTCAACGCGCATAGGGAGAACTCTATCGGGAACTGCTTTATTAACGCGGCATATTTGATAGGTGATACATAACAATCGAGGCAGCAGCGGACAAATTGAGGCTTTCTGCATTGCCCGGCATAGGGATATTTACTGTCTCGATGCCACTGAGATTGTTGCTCGTTGAAAGTCCCCTTGATTCATTGCCAAAAATCGCAACTGTGTCACCTGTTGATGTGTATTCATTCAAGCTTTTGCTACCTGTTGCTCCCAGCGAGAATCCATGAACCCCTTTATTAATCAATTCATCGATTGCAACTGATTGAAACACTGGAATGTGCCACAGTGATCCAGCGGTACTGCGTACGACCTTTGGTGAGTACATATCAACGCTGCCAAGAGAAGTGATAACCGCATCCATGCCAAATGCATCCGCTGAACGAAGAATGGTTCCAGCATTTCCTGGATCCTGCACCTCAGACAAATAAATGAACTTTCGTGAACCGTTGAGCGCTATTGAATCTAGCTGGGTATCGGGAATGGTGCAGATAGCGATTATTCCCTGCGGAGTAATTGTCTCTGACATTTGTTTCATGACTTCATCGCTAACATCAACGGTATTGAATTGCGATAGATCTGCGATCTCTTCAGCCTTAGAACGACCATTAGCTGTTAAGTAAACTGTTTCTACTTGTGGTCCACTCTTTGCAACAAGGGCCTCACGTGCACATTGCAAACCTTCTGCAACAAATTGGCCCGCGTTCTTTCTCTCCTTGACTCCCCTAGAACCAATAAGAGCCTTAACTCGCGCAATATGTGGCGAGTTAAGGCTCTCAATCATTATTGGAACTTAGAGTGCTGCAAGGCTCTTGCGAGCTACATCAACAAGTGTCTTGAATGTTGCAGGATCATTTGTCGCCATATCTGAAAGAACGCGACGATCAACCTCAACACCTGAAGCCTTTAGGCCCTGGATGAAGCGGTTGTAAGTAAGACCGTGTTCGCGGCAACCAGCGTTAATGCGCTGGATCCATAGACGACGGAAATCGCCCTTCTTATCCTTACGGTCATTAAATGCATAAACCATTGAGTGCGTAACTTGCTCTTTCGCCTTTGTGAAAAGACGTGAACGTTGTCCGCGGTATCCGCTGGCACGTTCAAGAGTTGTGCGACGCTTCTTCGCTGCGTGTACTCCGCGCTTTACTCTCATTTAACCCGCTCCTTACTTCAAACCAAGCATGCGCTTGGCGGTGACTGCGACAGTTGGCTTTGCAGCTGACTCTGTCGATAGACGACGTGTTACTCGTGAAGATTTGTGCTCGAGCAAGTGGCGCTTTCCAGCGCGCTCGTGCATAACCTTTCCAGAACCTGTGATGCGGAAGGTCTTCTTCGCACCGCTATGTGTTTTCATCTTTGGCATGGTTATGCTCCCTTACTCCGTTGTCTCTGCAGCTGCTTCAGCTTTCGCCTTGCGTGCTGCCTTTGCTTCTGCAACTGCTTCTGTCTTCTTCTTCGTTGGTCCAAGAACCATCGTCATGTTTCGTCCCTCTTGCTTAGGAGCGAACTCAACAAAACCGACCTCTGCAATATCTTCTGCAAGACGTTGCAACATCTTGTAACCCAACTCAGGACGCGTTTGTTCGCGGCCGCGGAACTTCATTGTCACCTTTACCTTGTCGCCACCCTTAAGAAACTTCTCAACCTGACTACGCTTTGTTTCGTAATCATGATTTTCGATCTTTGGTGTCAAACGCACCTCCTTCACCACAATGTGGGTCTGGTTCTGTCGCGCTTCCCGTGCCTTCTGTGCAACTTCGTACTTGTACTTTCCGAAGTCCATGATCTTGCAAACAGGTGGATTAGCTTCTGGTGCGATCTCAACCAGGTCGAGACCAACTTCATCTGCCATCTTTAACGCTGTATCGATATCGACAACTCCAACTTGCTCACCGGTGTAACCGATTAAACGAATTTGGGGTGTGCGAATTCGATCATTGATGCGTGGTTCAGTGCTGACTTTGTGCTCCTTCGGTTCGTTAACGCTTTGGTGTAACAGCGCTGCAAAAGAAAACCGCAAGGGCAAGAGAAATACTTCTCTTATCCGACAAACCAGCTCGCACTAGTGGCGATGAAGGTGGGAGCGGTGACTCCTCTTGCAGTGGTTGTTACACCACTGGTCTGGAGCAAAGGTTACCCGTACAGGGGTCAAAAGGCGAAATTGAGCGTGGGCTACCCGCCCATAGCGTGGAAGCCACCATCAACATGGATGATCTCCGCTGTGGTCTTTGGGAACCAATCCGAGAGCAAGGCCACCGCTGCTTGGGCGGCTGGAACGGGATCATTCACATCCCAATGCAATGGAGATCTCTCATCCCATAAATGCTCAAAACGTTCAAAATCAGGAATGGATTTTGCAGCAATAGTTTTAATCGGGCCTGCAGCAACAAGGTTGATGCGAATATTTTCAGCTCCGAGATCACGCGCAAGGTATCGAGAGGTCGCTTCTAACGCAGCCTTTGCTACACCCATCCAGTCATACTTTGGCCAAGCGACCTGACCATCAAAATCTAAACCAACAACCGATCCACCATCTTTAAATAATGGACGGGCAGCCATTGTTAATGATTTAAGTGAGTAAGCAGAGACTTGAACGGCGGTTGCAACATCTTCCCATTGGGTATTGAGAAAGTTTCCACCAAGAGCGGCCTCTGGAGCAAAACCAATTGAGTGAACTACACCATCTAAACCTTGTGGGAAATGTTCACGTACTCGAGATTCCAGCGCCGCTAAATCTGAATCACTTGTTATATCAAGTTCAATGACAGGACAAGGATTTGGTAAACGACCTGCAATGCGGGTTGTGAGAGACAAGCCGCGACCAAATCCAGTCAGAATTACCTCGGCACCTTGCTCCTGTGCCAAGCGAGCGATATGAAATGCAATTGAGGCATCGGTTAATACACCCGTTACCAGGATCTTTTTGCCTTCGAGGATTCCCATTTAGTGTCCCATTCCTAATCCGCCATCTACTGGGATTAATGCGCCAGAGATGTAACTTGCTTGTGGTGATGCGATAAAGGTTACGACATCGGCGATTTCTTCAGCTGAACAGAAACGCCCGAGCGGCACTGAAGCTGCGATTTCATTACGGCGCTTTTCATCCAGGGTTGCTGTCATATCTGTCTCTACAAAACCTGGTGCAATGACATTTGCTGTAATTCCGCGGCTACCCAATTCGCGGGCAAAGGAGCGAGCCATTCCGACTAATCCAGATTTTGATGATGAGTAATTGACTTGGCCGGCAGAACCGAGTGCGCCAACAACAGAACCTACAAAGATTAAACGTCCACGCTTCAATTTCAGCAGACCCTTGGTGGCTCGGCGAGCAACGCGAAATGCTCCAGTTAGATTTGCATCGATAACTGATTCAAAATCTTCATCGCTCATTCGCATTACTAATCCATCTTTAGTAATTCCAGCGTTTGCAACAATGATCTCAGGCATTCCCCATTGTTCTTCGATCGATGCAAAGCCAGCATCCACGCTCTCGGTGCTGGTGACATCCATCTGAACCGATTTGAAGCCAGCCGGGGCGGATCCTGTTCGATAGGTGACGACTACATCGTGACCGGCTTTTTGCAGAGATTGAGCGATTGCTAAACCAATTCCACGGTTTCCGCCAGTGACAAGCGCGATTGAACTCATACCTAAAACCTACTGGCTACCTCGGAGTATTCAAAAGAAGCGAAGGTGCGCGCCGAGCGTTACTCTTGCTCCATGGCCAAAGAAAAGAAGATTTTCGACATCACGAGCGCGCAAAATGCGCTGACACGTGATCAGGCTGGCCGCCAAAAGCGTTACTTCATTTCTATGATGATTCGTACCGCCTGCTTTGTTTTGACTGTAATTTTGCCAAATCCTTATCGCTGGTTTGCGCTAGCAGGTGCGGTCACTCTGCCCTACTTTGCAGTTGTTATTGCAAATGCCGGCCGCGAAACAGTTTCTCGTGGAGCAGACATCGTAGAAGACAAGCCGCTAGCACTCGATTAATTCATGTCTGTAGAGAAGAAGGGCAAAGAGCCCTGGTCATTCTTAAAAACTTTAATTGCCTTAGCTCTGATTGTTCTTTGCGTGTGGGCCGCGCAATGGCAGTATCACCGCGGCGTTGATCGTCACGCCCGCAATACGATCATTGAAGAACGAATTGCGCGAGCTGCAATTGAACTGGGCAAAATAGATTCTGAATTAGCTAACAATGAGTGGCAAAGTATTGTCACCACCGGAAGTTTTGATGAGAAAAAGCAAATTCTTTTGCGCAATCGATACTCAGAAGGAAAGTACGGCTACGAGGTACTTACCTTGTTTACCAGCACTTCTGGAGAAAAGTTTTGGGTAGACCGTGGATGGGTACAGGCCGGAGCTACAGCAACAACTCCACCAGAAGTCACCAGCGTTCCAGTTGGTGAAGTAACCATCACTGGCCGATTTAGATTGGACTCTTCACTCCCCCGTGGTTCATTTTTTGCATTGCCTGGATCAGGTGAAGATTTAGTCTCTGAACTCAATGCACAATCGCAGTTGAATACGGAAAAGTATTATTTAGATTTGTTAAGTGGTTCAGAGCCATCCTTAACTCCGGCGGTTACAGCTCAACTGCCATCACTGAGCGATGGACCGCATATGGCTTACGCCTTGCAATGGCTGTTTTTTGGTGGATTGGTTATCTACGGACGTTTCTTAATTAGACGTACCCGTTAAATCCTGACGGTTATACAGCTCCGAATACAAGCCACCCTTAGCTACTAATTCATCGTGGGTGCCTCGTTCAACGATCGCGCCTTTTTCTAATACAAGAATTTGATCAGCATCTCTGACGGTACTTAAACGGTGAGCAATAACAATGCTGGTGCGACCCTTGAGCGCTGTTTGCAACGCTGCATGCACTAGCTGTTCATTTTCAGAATCTAGATGCGCTGTGGCCTCATCCAAGATAACAACAGCTGGAGATTTGAGAAGCAAACGAGCGATCGCAAGGCGTTGTTTTTCGCCACCAGATAGTCGATGTCCACGCTCTCCGACCATAGTCTCTAAACCATTTGGGAGCGATTCAATCAGATTCCAAATTTGAGCTGATTTACATGCCTGCATCATCTCTTCTTCAGTTGCATCTTGTTTTGCATAGCGAAGATTCTCGGCGATAGTTTCGTGGAAAAGATGTGCATCCTGCATTACAACGCCAATGGAATCTCGCAAAGACTCTAACGTCAGATCACGAATATCATGGCCATCAATAGATATCGAACCATCTGTAACATCATAAAGACGTGGCAATAGCGCACTGATAGTTGTCTTACCTGCACCAGAAGGACCAACTAGTGCGGTCATTGTTCCGGGTGCTGCAACAAATGAAAGATCCTTTAATACCTGGCCGCTTTGGACCGTTTCAGCTTTCGCCGCAGATTCAAGGGATGCAAGTGAGATCTCTTCTGCACGTGGGTATGAAAAATTCACATTTTTGAACTCAATACGCGGCTCAGTTGTCTTGAGTTCGATTGCATTGTCTCGGCTCTTGACCATAGGTTCTAAATCTAAAACCTCAAAAACCCGCTCGAAGGAAACCAGTGAAGTCATTACATCAATACGTACATTTGAAAGGGCGGTTAACGGTCCATATAAGCGCGCTAGCAAAGCGGTGATTGCAAGCAATGTACCGACGGTGACGCCACCCTTAATCGCAAGGTGTCCACCAATTCCGTATGCGAAAGCTGTAGCAATTGCTGCAACGCTGGTAAGTGCGATGAAAAAGAGACGATTGAGCATCGCCATCTTGATTCCAATATCGGCGACTCGACGTGCGCGACTTCTGAAGTATTCACGCTCGCGATCTGGTTCTCCGTACAAAGCAACAAGCATCGCACCTGAAACATTGAATCGCTCAGTCATTGTGCTCGACATCTCGGCATTTACACCAAAGGATTCGCGGGTTAAGGATTGCAATCTGCGTCCGACCCACTTGGTTGGGATCAGAAATACAGGTAACAAGAGGAGGGAAAAGATAGTTATCTGCCACGAGAGAATGAGCATCGTAATTGTGACCAAAACCAGACTTACAACATTGCTGACTACACCTGACAAGGTCGCGGTAAAGGCTTGTTGCGCGCCAATAACATCTGAGTTAATTCTGGAGATCAAGGCTCCAGTTTGAGTGCGGGTAAAGAAGGCGATTGATTGCTTTTGAACATGGGCAAAAACTAGTGAACGAAGATCATAAATAAGACCTTCTCCGATTCGTGATGAAAAATAGCGGCCCAACATATTGAAGCCAGCATCTGCGATTGCTAGCAAACCAACGAGAATCGCCAAATTTGTAACAACAGATGGATCCTTTGGTATAACACCCTCATCGATCAAACGTTTCAAAAGCAATGGTGTGGCAACGACTAATCCCGCATCAACAACAACCGTAGCCAAATAGATAATGATGTTGGTTCTATAGGGACGCGCAAATGAAAAGATTCTTTTAACGGTACCTGGCTTAAGCTTTTGCTCCTTCACTGAAGGATCTGCGGTCATAGAGCGGTGGGTCATCCACGCTGCATGCATCGACATAATTAAACGGTAAAGCCAAGAGCGCGCAGCTGATCTCTTCCATCATCGGAAATCTTGTCTGGACCCCAAGGTGGCATCCATACCCAGTTGATTTTTACATCAGTTGTCATTCCAGCAAGCGCAGCGCGAGTTTGATCTTCAATAACATCTTGAAGTGGGCATGCTGCAGAGGTCAGAGTCATGTTGAGAATTGCGATGTTAGCTTCATCAACCATTACATCGTAGATAAGACCAAGGTCAACAACATTGATACCAAGCTCGGGATCAACTACATCCTTCATCGCCTCTGTTACATCATCAACGCTAGTAGCCATTGTTACTCTCCCCCTGTTGTGGTGTTTATTCTAACCGCTGCATCCTTAAAGGCCATCCATCCTAACAATGCACACTTGATGCGCGCTGGGAACTTAGATACCCCAGCAAGTGCCACCGCATCTTCTAGGACATCGGGGTTACCTTCTTTGGTGCCCTTACTCTGCATGAGCTCGGTGAACTCATTGAGAATCGCATCTGCTTCAGCAAAACTCTTGTTAACCAATAAATCACTTGCTATCGAAACACTTGCCTGAGAAATTGAGCAACCAACTCCATCCCAGGTTATCGCGCTGATTTTTCCATCTATAGCTGTCACATTAAGAGTGATCTCATCACCGCAACTTGGATTCACATGATGAACCTGCGCACCGTAATTTTCTGACAAGCCCTTATTGAGTGGATGCTTGTAGTGATCCAGGATCACCTCTTGATAAAGGCTATCTAGCTCCATTATGCAAAGTATTTCTGTGCGCCGGTGATCGCTGCAAATAATGCATCGCAATCAGATTCATCGTTGTATAGATATAAAGAGGCTCGAGTTGTCGCAGGAACTCCCAGCTTTCGTGTTAGCGGCCAGGCGCAGTGATGTCCGGTTCGAACCGCAACTCCCTGACTATCTAGGTACTGACCTAAATCATGTGGGTGAATGTGACCGACAGTAAATGAGACAGAACCACCACGTGCATCAGTGTTTTGAGGACCAACAATCGAAAGCTCTGGAATCTGTAGCAAGCCATTCATTAAATATCCTGTTAACTCAACCTCATGGTCAAAAATGGATTGCATTCCGATTTCAGTTAAGTAATCAAGGGCGGCACCAAGACCAACAGCTTGTGCCATGTTTGGAACGCCTGCTTCAAACTTACGCGGTGCAGGTGCCCACGTCGCAGATGTCATCGTGACAGTTTCGATCATCGAACCACCAAAGAGAAATGGCGGTAGCTCTTCAAATACTGAACTCCACAAAACACCCACACCTGTTGGCCCTAACGCCTTGTGACCAGAGAAGGCTAGAAAATCAACATTAAGTTTCTTAACATCAATCGGCATGTGTGGAACAGATTGGCAGGCATCTAAAACAACAACCGCGCCGACTTCATGTGCGCGTGCGGTAATTGCTTCCAAAGGATTAATAGTTCCCAAAACATTAGATTGATGGGTGAGCGCAACCACCTTGGTGTTCTCGGTGATTATTGAGTTAATAGCGGAAAGATCTAAACGTCCTTCGGGGGTAACCTCAAACCACTTAAGCTCAGCGCCTGTTCGTGCAGCAAGTTGTTGCCAAGGAATTAAATTAGCGTGATGCTCCATCTCGGTAACAACGATTTGATCCTTTGAGGTTAAAGCAAACCGCGATCCAGGCTGAGCATTTCCCATCGCATATGCAACGAGGTTGAGAGATTCAGTCGCATTTTTGGTAAATACGATCTCTTCCTCTTTAGCACCCAAGAAATTAGCAACCTTTAAGCGCGCACCTTCGTAAGAATCAGTTGCCTCTTCAGCTAATTGATGAGCACCACGGTGAACAGCAGCGTTGGTGAACTTGTAGAAGTTACTTTCAGCCTCAATGACCGAGAGTGGCTTTTGGCTAGTTGCTCCACTATCAAGGTAAACAAGCTTTTTGCCGTCACGAATAGTACGTTCAAAGATTGGGAAATCCTTGCGTACCTTCGTGACGTCGAAACTCATGTGTCCTTACTTGCTCACATAATCTGCGTAACCATTTGCTTCAAGCTTTTCAGCTAGCTCTGGTCCACCTTGTTCAACAACGCGACCATTTGCAAATACATGTACAAAGTCAGGTTGGATGTAACGCAAGATACGTGTGTAGTGGGTAATAAGAATGACACCAAGGTTGTTGGCTGCCTTCGCGCGATTGACACCCTCTGAAACGATACGAAGTGCATCAACATCAAGACCAGAATCTGTCTCATCAAGGATTGCCATCTTTGGCTTTAGAAGTTCCAACTGCATAATTTCGTGGCGCTTCTTTTCTCCGCCTGAGAAACCCTCATTCACATTACGGGTTGCAAAGGATGGATCCATGTTGAGCGCTTCCATTGCATCCTTCACTTCGCCTACCCATGTACGAAGCTTTGGTGCCTCGCCACGTAGCGCTGTTGCTGCGGTGCGCAAGAAGTTAGATACAGAAACACCTGGAACCTCTACCGGGTATTGCATTGCAAGGAATAATCCAGCCTTAGCGCGCTCATCAACTGTCATCTCTAAAACATCTACACCGTCGAGAGTTACAGATCCACCAGTGATTGTGTACTTAGGGTGTCCTGCGATTGAGTAAGCAAGAGTTGATTTACCTGAACCATTTGGTCCCATGATTGCGTGTGTTTCGCCTGACTTGATGGTCAGATCGACACCCTTAAGGATCTCTACCGTTCCATTATCTGTGTCAACCGATACCTGCAGGTTGCGGATTTCTAGTGTGCTCATTTTTGTCTCTCTTCTCTCGTTACTAAATCTCTACCGTGACGGCGTTTCCGTCGATTGATACCGCGTACGTTTCAAGTGGAATATTTGCTGGAAGGGTTAACGCCTCACCAGTGCGAAGATCAAATTCAGCACCATGTAACCAGCACTCAATTTTGAATCCAGTGACATCTCCCTCGGAAAGGGATGCATCTGAGTGGGTGCAGGTATCTGCAACTGCAAATACCTCTTCCCCAACGCGTGCAACACAAATCGTCTTGCCATCCTTTTCGATACGAACCGGCTTACCTTCTGCGATTTGGTCTAGAAGTAGATCAGCCATTGTGAGCCGCCTTTTCTAGCTCTGCATCGATTCGATCCATGATTCGGTTTTGAACCTCTTCATTACCAATTTCAGAAACGATCTCATTAAAGAAACCACGAACAACCAGACGACGGGCATCTGCCATCGCGATACCGCGTGACATCAAATAAAACAGCTGCTCATCATCAAAACGACCAGTTGTGCTTGCGTGGCCCGCTCCGATGATTTCACCAGTTTCAATTTCTAGATTTGGAACAGAGTCGGCGCGTGCACCATCGCTAAGCAATAAGTTGCGGTTGAGCTCGTAAGTATCTGTACCTTCAGCTGCGGCACGGATCAATACATCACCGATCCATACAGTGTGTGCATCCTTGCCAGCCAAAGCTCCCTTGTAATTAACATTAGATTTAGCATGTGGAACCGCGTGATCAACATGCATGCGATGCTCAAAGAATTGACCAGCTGTTGCAAAGTAAACGCCCAATAGATCTGCAGATGCACCAGGTGCCTTGAACTCAACGGTTGGAAGAATTCGAACAACATCTCCACCAACTGTGACAGTGATTGATTTAAAGGTTGCATCCTTATCAACTACTGCGTGGTGGCGGGCTGTATACACAGATTTAGATTCAAACTCCTGCAAAGTTACAAACTTTAGGTTTGAGCCAGGTGCGCAGTAAATCTCCAGATCCTCTGCCAAAACTGTGTCTGTTGTATTTTCAACAATGACAGTTGCAACGGCGTGAGTACCAAGAGTGATACGGACACGTGAAAACTCAGCTGTGTCTAGCGCTCCTGCAGAACGCCCCAAGAAGATTGGCTCTGCAACTTCGGTGTTAGCAGCGATTGCAAGGTGTGCAACTGAAGTAGCCGCTCCCCTAACGCGTTCGATGATTACATCATCTGATGATGCAAGGGGTTCAAGGTTCTCGCGAGTAAAAGTAACTCCAGATGGCAAAGCGCCTTTAGTAATTAATGATTCACGGTCGGATTGAACAGCCACACCATCATGGAGCCCACGAAGGCGCTTGAGAGGTGTAAAACGCCACGCCTCTTCACGACCCGTGGGTGTTAAGTAATTAGTAGTTAAGACAGACATTAACCGACAGCACCTTCCATCTGAAGTTCAATCAGGCGGTTGAGTTCTAGTGCGTACTCCATAGGTAGTTCGCGCGCGATTGGTTCGATGAATCCACGAACGATCATCGCCATTGCTTCATCCTCATTAAGTCCGCGAGACATCAAATAGAACAATTGATCATCGCTTACCTTTGAAACAGTTGCCTCATGGCCCATAGAAACATCATCTTCACGAATATCTACATATGGGTATGTGTCGGAACGAGAAATAGTGTCAACCAACAATGCATCGCACTTAACTGTGCTCGCAGAGTGGTGTGCACCTTCTTGAACTTGTACAAGACCACGGTAAGAGGTTCGACCTCCACCACGTGCTACCGACTTTGAGATGACAGATGATGATGTGTACGGAGCTGCGTGAACCATTTTTGCGCCAGAATCCTGGTGCTGACCCTCGCCCGCAAAAGCAAGTGACAAAGTCTCGCCCTTTGCGTGAGGTCCCATCAAGAAGATCGCTGGGTACTTCATGGTTACCTTGGATCCGATATTTCCATCGACCCATTCCATCGTTGCACCTTCAGCACATGTTGCACGCTTTGTTACTAAGTTGTACACATTGTTAGACCAGTTCTGAATCGTGGTGTAACGAACGCGTGCACCTTTCTTAACAATGATTTCAACAACAGCTGAGTGAAGTGAATCTGATTTGTAGATAGGTGCGGTGCAACCTTCTACGTAGTGAATGTATGAATCTTCATCAGCGATGATCAGGGTGCGCTCAAACTGACCCATGTTCTCGGTATTGATGCGGAAGTATGCCTGCAAAGGAATATCTACATGGACACCCTTAGGTACGTAGATGAATGATCCACCAGACCACACCGCTGTATTCAGCGCTGCAAACTTGTTATCTCCTACTGGAATAACAGTTCCGAAGTACTCCTTGAACAGTTCTGGGTGCTGCTTGAGAGCGCTATCTGTATCGAGGAAAATAACGCCTTGTGCTTCTAGATCTTCACGGATTGAGTGGTAGACAACCTCTGACTCGTACTGTGCAGCTACACCTGAAACTAGGCGCTGCTTTTCAGCCTCCGGGATACCTAAACGGTCATAGGTATTTTTGATCTCATCTGGAAGGTCATCCCATGTTGTCGCTTGCTTTTCAGTTGAGCGAACAAAGTACTTGATGGTGTCAAAGAAAATTCCTGATAGATCTGATCCCCAATTAGGCATTGGCTTCTTATCAAACAAGGAAAGACCCTTAAGGCGTAGATCAAGCATCCACTGTGGCTCAGACTTCTTTGATGAGATGTCACGAACAACATCTTCATTAAGACCACGCTTAGCGTTATCGCCAATCGCGCTCTTGTCTGACCAACCGTATTCGTAGTTGCCGAGGCCTTCGAGTTCTGGATGTGCTGTTGTCATGCACGTACCTTCCCATCTCTGTTTGATTTTTTAGATTGATTAATCTTTGGAATAAATGTTGTACACACACCATCACCGTGAGCGATAGTGGCTAAACGTTGAACATGTGTTCCTAAAACCTTTGATAGCGCCTCTGTCTCAGCCTCACACAGCTGTGGGAACTCTGCTGCAACGTGAGCGATAGGACAGTGATGCTGACATAGCTCCTCGCCCATTGGTTTTTCGGTAACACTTGCCGCATACCCTTGATCAGATAAAAAGGTTGCGAGCGCATCAACCTTGTGCGAGCGCTTTGCAATTGCAACCGAGGCTTTTCTTTCAATGTCATCGGCGCGAGATTGAGCAAAGGCGTTAACAAGATGCTCACCAGATTGTGCAGACATAAACTTCAGTGCAGCAACCGCTAAGTCATCATATGAATGCTCAAAGGTTTCGCGTCCCTTATCTGACATAACAAATACCTTTGAAGGTCGACCGCGACCGCGAATAGAAGAGGCACGAGGATCGCGAGCCTCAAGCACACCATCGGCAACTAGTAGATCGAGGTGACGACGGATTCCGGCAGGTGTGAGCCCTAACCGCTCTCCCAAAACCGCTGCGGTGGATGGACCATTCTCAAGAATTGAACGGGCGACTAGATCCCGGGTACGGGAATCATCCCCAGGCTGGTGTCCTCCGGTCATTTTCACAACAGTATTGTGTCGTAATTCGACACGTTCAGCCACTCGGCGGGCTGCGACTCTCCAGGGTCATAGGCTTAGGCCATGCCCGCAGCCAAAGCCCTCGCTACACGGGTTTTAGCCCCCGCCACCGGATTTCTCCTCTTTCTTCAGGCCGCGCTTGTGGTTACTGGAGGGGCGGTTCGGTTAACGGGATCTGGCCTCGGTTGTCCCACATGGCCTGAGTGCACACCTGGTTCTTATACCCCCGTTCCCCATCAAGCCGAGGAAGCTCTGCATGTATGGATTGAATTCGCCAACCGTCTACTGACATTTGTTCTTGTTATTGCGGCGGTAGTTGTACTTGCAGCGGTACTTCGTACAGGTCGCAAGGATCTACGTGGTTTAGCGTTAGGTCAGTTCTTAGGAATCTTTGGCCAAGGTGTTTTAGGTGGCATCACAGTGTTGACTGATTTGCACCCGCTACCAGTTGCCGGACATTTGATTCTCTCCATCATTCTAATTGCAGGCGCGACATCTTTGCGTGCGCAACGTTTTGCACCCAAGGTTGCAGAAACACCGGCATCTCTTACCAAGAAGATCGCTTCGGTACATGTGATCACCTCATTTGCAGTCATAGTTTTAGGAACCCTTGTAACTGGCTCAGGACCTCACGCAGGTGATGAAAAAGCTCAACGTTTTGGTTTTGACATCCAAACAGTTGCTTGGATCCACGCAGATGTTGTCATCTTTCTTTTAGGTACAACTTTTGCCTTCTTTGTGGCAACAGGTACAAGTGTGGCAACGAAGCGCCGCTTAAAAATATTTACCGTAATAGCACTTGCCCAAGGTGCAATTGGGTATATCCAGTACTTCACCGGAATACCTGAGGTTCTAGTTGCAGCACATTTATTGGGAGCAACTTTGGTATGGATCGCAGCGTGGCGAGTTTGGTTATCTGTAACAACGAGGAATGGATAGAAAATGAGCGCAGTAACTGGGTGGACAACACTAGATGATCAAGTAGTCGCGCATGCACGTGCCTTAGCTGCGGATGCGGTTCAAAAGGTTGGCAATGGCCACCCAGGAACTGCAATGTCACTTGCACCTGTTGCCTACACATTGTTTCAGCGCCATCTAATTCATGATCCCTCAGATCCACAATGGTTAGGTAGAGATCGCTTTATTCTCTCCTGCGGTCACTCCTCATTAACCCTTTACATTCAACTGTATTTAAGTGGTTATGGCTTAGAGATGAAGGATCTAGAGAGCTTTAGAACATGGGGCTCACTCACGCCTGGTCACCCAGAGTTTGGTCACACCGCCGGTGTTGAAATGACAACTGGTCCTCTAGGTCAAGGTGTTGCAACCGCTGTTGGCATGGCTATGGCGGCGCGATATGAGCGGGGATTACTGGATCCCGATGCACCTGCTCAGCAATCAGTATTTGATCACTCTATTTGGGTGATTTGTTCAGATGGAGATTTACAAGAGGGTGTGAGCGCAGAGGCAAGCTCATTAGCTGGAACACAAGAGCTTGGAAACTTAAATGTAATTTATGATGACAATCGCATCTCGATCGAAGGCGATACACATAATGCATTTACTGAAGATGTATCAGCGCGATACCGAGCGTATGGCTGGCATGTCATTGATGTTGCAGCAGCTGCAAATGGAAATGTAGATCTTGCCGCACTTGATGCAGCGATGGTTGCTGCGAAAAAGGAAACTGGCAAGCCAACTTTGATTCGCATGAAATCTGTTATTGCATGGCCTGCACCTAAAGCACAAGGAACCGCTGGTTCACATGGTTCTGCATTGGGTGAGGATGAGATTAAGGCGACCAAGGTTGCACTTGGATTAAATCCAGATGAGCACTTTGCAATGCCAGCTGATGTGTTAGCACATGCACGATTGGTAAAGGATCGCGGCGCACAACATCGAGCCCAATGGAACACAAAGTTTGAAAGCTGGAAGGCAGGTAATCCAGATAAAGCAACACTCTTAACTCGATTGCAAACTCGATCATTGCCTGCCGGCTGGGATGGACAACTTCCAGTATTTGCTCCCGGAAAAGATGTTGCAACTCGTGCTGCATCTGGAGAAGTTATCAACGCGATCGCAGCTGTCCTGCCAGAGTTCTGGGGAGGATCGGCTGATCTTGCTGGATCTAACAACACCAGTATTAAGGGTGGCGGTTCATTCCTTCCCGCCAGTAGCGCCATTGATGGAGCTCACCCATATGGACGAATCATTCACTTTGGTATTCGCGAACATGCGATGGGTTCAATTCTCAATGGAATCACTTTGCATGGCTTGACCCGTTCCTTTGGCGGAACCTTTGCCGTCTTTAGTGATTACATGCGCCCAGCGGTACGTCTTGCTGCGTTAATGAATATTGCATCCACTTTTGTTTGGACACATGATTCGATCGGTGTTGGCGAAGATGGTCCAACTCATCAACCAATCGAACACTTCGCAGCGCTACGTGCGATCCCTGGCTTTGATGTCATCCGACCAGGTGATGCAAATGAGGTAACTGAGGCGTGGAAGAAGATCATTACCCGTGGAAAAGCATGCGGAATCTTGTTGTCACGACAAAACTTGCCGGTCTTTGATCGCACTCAATGCGAACCAGCATCAGGTACAGCACAAGGTGCCTACATTTTGAAGGAGCTACCTAATCCAAAGGCGATCTTGATCGCGACCGGTTCAGAGGTTTCCTTGGCAATTGATGCCCAGACCGCACTTGCTGCCGAAGGGATCAATGTTCGCGTTGTAAGTGCACCCTGCCTTGAATGGTTTGCTGAGCAAGATCAGAGTTACAAGGATTCAGTACTCTCCCCTGGTGTTGTAAAGATCAGCATCGAAGTTGGAATTGCACAAGGATGGCGCGAGCTAATCGGTGATTCCGGTGTAGCAATCTCACTTGAACACTATGGAGCTTCAGCTGATGCCAAGCGTTTGTTTAAAGAGTTTGGTTTCTCCGTAGACAATGTTGTGGCACAAGTGAAGAAGGCGATCTAATGTCGGTTCAGAAAGTTTCTGCCGCTGGCACCTCAATATGGCTCGATGATTTATCCCGCGCCAAGATCACATCAACCGAGGCTCATGCACTTCCTGCACGCATCAAAAACAGCGGCGTTGTTGGAGTAACTACCAACCCAAGTATTTTCAGCGCTGCTATTAGCGGGGCTGCTGAATATGCAGCTGATATCGCGGCGATGAAGAGCGCCCCAGTTGATGAGGTAGTTAAAAAGCTAACTACCGATGATGTTCGCCAAGCTTGCGAGCTCTTTACCTCTCTTTATCAAGCTACGCATGGTGTTGATGGACGAGTGAGCATTGAGGTAGATCCCCGATTAGCCCATGACACTGAAGGAACAATCGCGGCCGGAAAAGAGCTGTGGTCAATTATTGATCGTCCTAATGTGATGATCAAAGTTCCTGCAACTTTAGAAGGATTGCCTGCAATCACCGCCTTAATCGCTGCAGGAATTAGCGTCAATGTCACCTTGATTTTCTCCGTAAAAAGATACGGCCAGGTAATTGAGGCGTACATGAAGGGTATTGAGCAGTGCGAGAATCCAACACAGGTGCATTCCGTTGCATCCTTCTTTATCAGCAGAATTGATTCATCTATTGATGCGCTTCTAAAGAAAAACGCATCACCGGAGGCTGCAGCTCTTCTTGGTAAGGCTGCTATTGCAAACGCTCATCTTGCCTATCAACTTTTCGAAGAAAAATTTGCTTCAGAACGTTGGAATGCACTTGCCAGCAAAGGCGCACATAAGCAACGTCCGTTGTGGGCTTCAACGGGGGTAAAGGATCCCGCTTATGAAGACACCCGGTATGTAGTTGAGTTAATTGCACCTGACGCCGTCAACACAATGCCGCAATCAACCTTGGATGCGTTGATTGACCATGGCGTTGTTCGTGGCAACACGATAACTGGTAACTATGCAGAAGCGGTTGAAGTATTGAAGGCCTTATCTGCATTAGGGATTTCACTAGATGATGTAACAACTGAGTTAGAGATAGATGGTGTTAAGAAGTTTGCCCAAGCATGGGATGAGCTACTCGAGAATGTAAAGGCTGCGCAACAAGGATGATTTCAATTAAAGGTAATGCTGTATCAAAGATCGATCGCACTTCTGAAAAGTACAAAGCGCTACAGGCCTTCCATGAGCGTTTGAAGAGTAAGGACTCCACGATCTGGGGTCCACAGGCACAAGCAGAGGCTTCGATCCGCATGAACTGGATCGATCTACCTGAAAGCTCACGTGATCTGCTTCCTCAATTTGATGCACTTGCCGCAAAGCACCGAGATAAGAGCAATGTGATTTTGTGTGGAATGGGTGGCTCATCACTTGGACCTGAAGTAATCGCCCAAACATTTTCTAAGAGTTTATTTGTTCTAGATTCAACCGATCCTGATTACGTTGCACATGCACTTAATGTTGATTTAGCAAAGAGCGTCGTCGTCGTTAGCTCAAAGTCAGGATCAACAATTGAAACCGCATCTCAACGCGCTCTCTTTGAAGGTGCTTTTAAGGATGCGGGATTAAATCCAATTGATCACATGGTCTTTGTAACCGATCCTGGCTCACCCTTAGATGAGCAGGTTCGCGAAGGTGGCTTTACCGTCGTTAACGCCGATCCACATGTAGGTGGACGATTTAGCGTATTGAGTCCATTTGGATTGGTACCAGCTGCATTGATCGGAGTAGATGTATCGGTCTTGCTCGACAATGCAAGTGATACCAAGAAAGCCTTCTTTGCTGATTCGCAACAGATGTGCGACATCGCCTATCTACTGTCTTATGTTGCAGATCAATATGTTGCATACACAGATGAAGGTTCTGGGATGCCTGGTCTGAGCGATTGGATCGAGCAGTTAGTTGCTGAATCAACTGGCAAGAACCAAGTGGGACGTCTCCCAGTTGTAGCTGAAACTTCACACAATGGTCGTGAAGGAAATGCATTCACCATCGCATTTGCAGGTAACGCCGATCTAGTTGTCGAGGGTGATTTAGCATCACAATTTATTGTGTGGGAGTGGGTAACGGCGCTGGTTGGTGCAGCCCTTGCGATTGATCCCTTTAACCAGCCAAATGTAACTGAGGCGAAGGAGCAAACCTCAGCGCTACTTAATGAGTGGAAGGGTATTACCCCACCATTTACTCCAGATCTTAAAGATGGTGCGGTTGAGATTTTTGGTGCTGGAAAGAATGCAACTGATGCGCTTTCTCATTTGATTTCGCAGATACCTGACGATGGTTACATCGCAATTATGGCCTACCTTGATCGCAAGGATGATGGCGCGGTTGCAGAGCTTCGCGCAATTCTGGCTGATAAATCTGGTCGACCAGTTACCTTTGGTTGGGGACCTCGTTTCCTGCACTCAACAGGACAGTTTCATAAAGGTGGACAGCAAAACGGAGTCTTCCTGCAGATTACTGGTGAGGTAAAGAAGGACATAGCAATTCCTGGACAGAGCTACGGTTTTGCAACACTGGTTGCAGCACAAGCTTTAGGTGATGGAAAGGCGCTGGCATCAAGGAAATACCCACTGCTTCGATTCAATCTTTCGAACCGTGCAATGGGTATCTCTGAATTACTAGATGCTGCTAAATCTCTTTAAGATTTACTCTTCATCATCTCCGCGAAGTTTGCGCAAAGCCTCTTCTAGAAGTTTTTCGCCCTCAGCATCTGTTCGACGCTCCTTTACATAGGCAAGGTGGGTCTTGTAAGGCACATTTACTTCTGGGCTAGGTGGATTGTTGCGATCGCGGCCTGCTGGGTAACCACACTTTGGGCAATCCCATTCAGCTGGAATAACAACTGTCTCTTCTACCGCAAATGAGGGACGAACTTCATGTCCGTTTGCACAAAAGTATGAAACATATGCGCGAGCGATTGAATCGCCACGCTCTGCCTCGCCCATTGGGCCGGCGCCAACACGACTTCCGCGAATTGCACTTGCCATGCGTATCCCCTTGTTTTACTTGCTGAATGGATTAAAAAATTATTACTTAAGAACGAGCGAAAGCGCGACAACTAGTGCAAACCACAGACCACCAGCAACGATTGTGATGCGATCAAGGTTGCGCTCTACAACAGATGATCCGCCGTAGTTTGATGAGATACCGCCACCAAATAGATCGGATAGGCCGCTTCCCTTACCCTTATGGAGAAGAACCAAAAGGATCATCAAGACGCTGGTAATAACAAGTGCAATTGAGAGAGCTAGTTTCACTTTTCTTAAACTCCTAGTTCGTAGAGGGTAAGGATACCCGCCTGAAGGGGGTAATGCTTACTCCGTCACCGCATGGAATTTAACGATCTTGGCCAATTCCTCAGGATCTAGGCTCGCTCCGCCGATCAGGGCGCCATCAACATCTGGCTTCTTCATGATTTCAACGATGTTGGAGGACTTCACTGAACCGCCGTACAAGATGCGCATATTTGCCGCGATCTCTGGTGAGCCGATGCTTTCAATCTCTTCACGGATCGAAGCACAGACCTCTTGAGCATCTTCTGGTGTTGCAGTCTTACCAGTTCCGATTGCCCACACTGGTTCGTAGGCGATAACAATCTTCTTGAGCTCTGGCTTTGTAAATCCTTCAAGCCCTGCACGAATCTGGCGGATCACATGGCTTACATGTGTTCCAGCTTCGCGAATAGCGAGCTCTTCCCCGACACAAAAGATTGGTGTGATCTCATTAGCAAGTGCAGCCTTAATCTTTCGATTAATCAACGCATCTGATTCGCTGTGAATTGCACGGCGCTCTGAGTGACCAATAACAACATAGGTGCAACCAAGCTTGGCAAGCATTGATCCCGAGATGTCTCCTGTGAAGGCTCCACCGGTTTCAGGTGAAAGATCCTGTGCGCCATATTGAAGACGTAAGCGATCTCCATCAACCAAGGTTTGAATTGAACGAATGTCTGTAAATGGTGGAATGACCGCAACATCGACAGCGTCATAATCCTTGTCATCAAGACCGTAAACCAACTTCTGAGCAACTGCAATCGCCTCAAGGTGATTGAGGTTCATCTTCCAGTTTCCTGCCATTAATGGTTTACGCATCGTTGCTCCTCTGTTGTGTTTCTTAAATTAATTCAAGCGCTTTAAGGCCAGGAAGTTCCTTGCCTTCTAGGTACTCCAATGAAGCGCCACCGCCGGTAGAAATGTACCCGAACTGTGAGTCTGCAAAACCTAAAGCGCGTACCGCTGCAGCAGAGTCTCCTCCACCAACAACAGATATTCCAGATACTTCGGTAAGCGCCTGCGCAACTACCTTGGTACCGGCTGCAAAGTTAGGAAATTCAAAGACGCCCATTGGGCCATTCCAAAATACTGTCTTGCACTTCTTGATCTCTGCTGCAAAGGCTGCTGCAGAAACAGGTCCGATATCCAGACCCATTTGATCAGCTGGAATTGCATCGGCTGCTACCAATGTTGGCGTTGCATCTGCAGAAAATGTAGGCGCTACGACAATGTCCGTTGGGAGAAGCAGTTTCACGCCATTCTTTTCAGCTGTTGCAATTAATCCCTTAACAACATCAAGCATCTCTGCTTCAACAAGTGATGTTCCGATCTCTTTGCCTTGTGCCTTAAGGAAGGTAAAGACCATTCCCCCGCCAATAGCTAGAACATCTACCTTGCCCAGTAAGTTTTCAATAACACCAAGCTTGTCTGAAACCTTTGCGCCACCAAGAATGACACCGTATGGGCGCTCTGGGTTTTGTGTGAGCTTCTTCAAGACTTCAACCTCTGCTGCAACTAATTTTCCTGCTGCATGTGGAAGTAACTTCGGTAGATCAAAAACCGATGCATGCTTACGGTGAACTGCGCCGAAGCCATCGCCAACATAGAAATCAGCAAGCTGTGCTAGTTCGGCAGCAAAGGCTGCCCGCTCAGACTCTTCCTTGCTTGTCTCTGCACCGCTGAATCGAATATTTTCAAGAAGCAAAATCTCGCCAGCCTGAAGTGATTGCGCTGCATTTGTTACCTCTGCACCTGTTACCTCACCGGTGAACTTAACCTCGCGACCCAATAGCTCAGCTAAACGCTTTGCTACAGGTGCTAATGAAAGTTCCGGCTTAGCTTCACCCTTTGGGCGACCAAGGTGGGCTGCAATAACAAGTGATGCACCCTTTTCAAGTAAGGCTTGAATAGTAGGAAGCGAGGCTTTGATACGTCCGTCATCCTTAATGATTCCCTCTTTCAAAGGAACATTAAGATCGCAACGAAGAAAGACCCGCTTTCCTGCTACATCAATTGTTGAAAGATCTGGCATTACAGAGTTTTGCCAACGTAATCGATCAAGTCAACGAGACGGTTTGAGTAACCCCATTCGTTGTCATACCAACCAACGATCTTGACCTGGTTACCAATTACCTTGGTAAGACCTGCGTCGAAGATACATGATGATGGATCGGTCACGATGTCTGAAGAAACGATTGGATCTTCAGTGTATGAAAGGAATCCCTTAAGTGGACCATTAGCAGCAGCCTTCATCGCTGCATTGATCTCTGCCGCTGTTGCTTCCTTTGCAAGCTCAACAGTTAGATCTGTTGCAGAACCTGTTGGAACTGGAACGCGCATTGCGTAACCATCTAGCTTGCCCTTGAGCTCTGGAAGTACAAGAGAGATCGCCTTTGCCGCACCTGTTGATGTAGGAATCATGTTTGTTGCCGCTGCACGTGCACGACGTAGATCCTTGTGTGGGAAGTCAAGAATTACCTGGTCATTTGTGTATGCGTGAATTGTTGTCATCAGACCCTTAACAATTCCCCAGTTATCCTGAAGTACCTTTGCCATTGGAGCAAGGCAGTTAGTTGTACATGAAGCATTTGAAATGATGTTGTGCTTTGAACCGTCGTACTGTGTGTGGTTAACACCCATAACGATGGTGATGTCCTCATCAGTTGCAGGAGCTGAGATGATGACCTTCTTGGCACCAGCTGTGATGTGCTTTTGAGCATCTGCAGCCTTTGTAAAGATACCTGTTGATTCAACAACTACATCAGCCTTAACCGCTGCCCATGGCAGGTTAGCTGGATCGCGCTCTGAGAAAACCTTGATTGTCTTTCCACCAACGGTGATTGAGTCATCTGTGTATGTAACTTCAAGACCTAGGCGACCCAAGATTGAGTCATACTTCAAAAGATGAGCAAGAGTCTCATTAGGTGTGAGGTCGTTAATTCCGACGATGTTGATATTTGGGTTAGTAAGTGAGGCACGGAAGAAGTTACGTCCGATGCGACCAAAACCATTGATTCCGACATTAATCACGAAAGTGTCCTTGCTACTAAAGGGGCGCATGAAAAAGCCCAGCTGTTGGTGGTTCGTAAAACTGCCACAACGCTGGGGTCTTAGGTAGAACCTTACCAGTGAAGGTTGAATGAACTCTTGAGTAGCAGGGCCTTAATTCAGCAAATCAGGCGAGAGACCGCTCTCAGTATCGGGAATTCCAAGCTCTCCAGCCCGCTTATCGGCCATCGCCAGCAACCGTCGGATTCGACCTGCGATCGCATCCTTTGTCATCGGTGGGACAGCTAATGAGCCAAGCTCTTCCAGCGAGGCCTGTCCATGATTAATACGTAACTCCCCCGCCTCTTTGAGGTGATCGGGAATTGTTGGTCCAAGAATCTCCATAGCGCGCTGAACACGTGCCGCTGCGGCAACTGCAGCACGTGCAGATCGACGCAGGTTTGCATCATCAAAGTTTGCAAGACGGTTTGCCGTTGCTCGCACCTCGCGACGCATTCGACGCTCCTCCCAGGCCATCACACTTTCATGTGCGCCAAGTCGAGTAAGCAAAACTCCAATCGCATCGCCATCACGGATCACAACACGATCTACTCCGCGAACTTCACGAGCCTTTGCAACAATTCCCAACCGACGTGCAGCGCCAACAAGTGCCAAAGCAGCCTCTGGCCCTGGGCAGGTAATTTCTAGTGATGATGAGCGACCTGGTTCAGTTAATGAACCATGAGCGATAAATGCGCCACGCCATGCAGCCTCGGAATCGCAGATCGCGGCTGAAACAACTTGTGGTGGAAGACCACGAACTGGACGTCCATTGGAATCTACTAAACCTGTTTGGCGTGCAAGTGCATCGCCTTCATTAATAACACGAACTACATACCGTGAACCTTTGCGCAAACCACTTGAAGAGAGAACTGCAAGATCAGAGTCATGTCCATAAATATCTGCAATATCTTTTCGCAATCTGCGTGCACTCTGCGAGGTATCTAGCTCTACCTCAATCACAATCTTTCCTGCTGCGATATGAAGACCGCCGGCGAAGCGAAGAAGTGATGAGACCTCAGCTTTGCGACAACATGGTTTGGTGATTGATAAACGAGATAACTCGTCCTTAACTGATGCTGTCATTGCCATGGGGTAATCCAACCATTTACCGAGCCAGAATGTGGCCCAAATGGAGAGCTAATTTTTGGGCATCATGATGGATGCTTCCAGGTGCTTTTCGTATATCTGCGACAACAATCTCTCCACCCAAGGTTGATGCTGCTAGCCCCAACGCCTCTTGATCTCGCACTACAGATTGGTCAACGAGGCAGTAATCAACGGTGACTCCTGGGGCGTAACGATGGAAAAACTCAAGGTGTTCTTCAGGGGTGGATCCTGCGAACTCTTCTCCTTGCGATTGCGTCGATGCATCAAGATTGAGAATCAAAATCTTTCGCGCCGCTGAACTCTGCAACGCCTGTAGTTGAGCCGGAACTAGCAAGTGCGGAATCACACTTGAGAACCAAGAGCCCGGACCCATCGTGATCCATTCAGCATCTGAGATCGCATCCAAGGCTTCTGATCGAGCTGGAGGATCTTCCGGAATTATTCGCAGAGATTGAATATGTCCCTTAGCTGTTGCTACCTCTTTTTGTCCACGAACAACGATTCTTCCAGTTGATGTATTAAATGTTCCTTCGATATCGAGCGCAACAGATGCCATTGGAAGAACCCGACCAATAACTTTGAGCAGTTGGCCAACGCGATCAAGAGCTACAACGGGGTCATCTCCTGCATTCCACATTGATGCGAGCAAAAGATTTCCCATCGCATGTCCATTGAGATCTCCCTCGCTTACAAAGCGATGTTGCATGATCTCTGCCCAGGTACGTCCCCACTCATCATCTGCACACAATGCAGCTAACGCCATTCGTAGATCACCAGGTGGAAAAATTGGAAACTCTTCACGTAAACGACCGCTAGAGCCTCCGTTGTCAGCAACGGTCACTATTGCTGTTAGTTGATTGGTGATTTGGCGTAGCGCAGTCAATGTGGCGGCTAAACCATGCCCACCACCAAGTGCAACAACCTTAGACAAAACTACTCACGACCTACATCGCGATGTGTCGGATGGGCTGAAACTTCAGAGTTCAGAGCGTTGAGTTGTCGTGCGATCTCTTCGGTGATTGCAACGCTTCGATGTTTGCCTCCGGTGCAACCTACTGCGATCGTCACATACTTCTTACCTTCGCGCATGTATCCGGACATCATGGAATTTACTAACCCCACATAATCATGGACAAACTCTTGTACACCTTCACTGCCTAATACCTTGTCACTGACTTGTGGAGTTAATCCTGTCAGCGGTCGAAGCTCTGGGATCCAATGTGGGTTGGGAATAAATCTGCAATCTAAAACCAGATCAGAGTCAACTGGAATTCCGTACTTGTAACCAAAGGACAGGACATTGACTCGAATTCCTTGTAGCTTGCCGGATCCAAATATTTCGCCGATGCGCTTTTCTAATTGATGAACATTGAGATTAGATGTATCGATTGCAACATCTGATTGAGAGCGAATGACCTCTAACTTTTCACGCTCTCGAGCGATGCCATCAACTATTCGATCCTTGCCCTGCAAAGGGTGCGGTCTACGCGTTGACTCAAAACGTTGAACTAGCGCCTGATCTGTTGCATCAAGAAAAACTAAACGGTAATGGGAGTTGCTCTTCTTTAGCTCATCCATCGCATGGGTCAGTTCATCAAAGAACTCTCCCCCGCGAACATCTACGACAACAGCTAACTCTTTACCTTGTGGTCCAGTTCCTTTGCTCACTAATGCGGGAAGCAACGCAGGTGGAAGATTGTCTACAACGTACCAACCCAAATCCTCGAGGGCGTGAGCTACTGTCGAGCGACCTGCACCAGACATTCCGGTGAGGATGAGGGTCTCTTCCTTCTTCATGTTCTTATCCTCTTACATCTGTCAAGAAGGTTGAAACACGCTCAAGACTCTTTTCAAGGTAGGCGGGCAACATCTCCTTGTGCTCCTGATTCTTGGTTTCAAAGAGGTAGTTCAACAGCAGTAAACGTCGCTGTAGAAGCAGCGCCTTCATGGCCAGCTCTGAGTAGGTAGGTAATGGCTTTACGCTCTTGTACCCATTCAACAGCGCAGCATCTTGCTCAGGAGTATCCAAGTAATACAACGCAACAGCTAAATCCTGAACTTCTACACCAAAGCCACAATCATCAAAATCAAAGATCGATAGTTGACCCTCGTGCCACATCAAATTCCAACCATGGAAATCGGCGTGAATAATGTGAACCGGTGAGCTTTGGTACAGCTCATCCGTGTACTTCATGATCAAATCCCGTGCTTGTTCAATTAAGCCACGATCTTTATCTGACAACACAGATTTTTCGGAGAAGAGAAAGTCTTCGGTACCCCAGAAGAAATCATTAAAGGTTGGCAGCGCATGGCCGCCCGATAAAACAAAATCAGTTGACTCTTGATGCAACCGAGCGATCGCTCTGCCAACTTCATGCAACTGCTCAATGGTTGGCTCATCCCCAATCTCTTCGCCCTCTAACCAGGAGTACATAACACCATTGAGAGTTTGCCCGGAGTCGGCATGTAATCCCGAAACAATGTATTGATCTTTCAGAGTAGCAATCGGCGTCGGTGTATTGATACCCGAGGTGCGGTTCAGGTGGCGAACCCACTGAACCTCCGCCTGCATGTTCTCGATTGTGCGGGTTGAGTTGATATTGATTCGCAGTGCGTACTTGATTCCCGAATCACTTTCGACAGCAAAGGTTGCGTTAAACTCGAAGTTGATACACGAAACCTTTGCATCATTAATGCCATAACTCTTCAGAAGTTCAGAGGCAAATGTAGTTAATGACTTTTGTTGTTCTTCAGCTGGAAGCTCAAAAAACTCGCTACCCATTACTTGCTCTCCATTATTTCGCCGGTTTCAGTATTGATCGCCTGCGTTGCAATTGTAGATAAATGTGACTCAATAATAGAGGCGATCTTTGAGCCAATACCCGGAGTTGCCGCGATCTCTTCAACGCTCGCTTTACGAATAGCTGCAACTGAACCAAATCGCTCCAACAGCGATGCCCTACGTGCAGCCCCAAGTTGTGGAATCTCATCCAAAATCGACTCCAGCATTACCTTTGATCGACGTGATCGATGGAAGGTAATCGCAAAACGGTGTGCCTCATCTCGAATTCGTTGGAGAAGATACAGACCTTCGCTACTTCGAGGAAGAATCAATGGATCTTTGGAGCCAGGTATCCATACCTCCTCTAAACGTTTAGCTAGACCGCACAAAGCAATATCTGTAATACCCAACTCATCCAGTGCGCGTTGAGCGGCATTTGCCTGAGGTTGCCCACCATCTACAACAATGAGTTGTGGTGGGTAGGCGAACTTACTTGGCTTGCCGCCAAGCTCTGCGACCTCGGCCTCGTTCTCTTTGCGATCATCCAATAAACGTTTTAAGCGACGTGTGATTACCTGGTGCATCGCGCGGGTGTCATCAAAGCCCTCGCTGGTATCGATAATAAATCGACGGTACTCGCTCTTCTTAATCATTCCATCCTCAAAGACAACCATCGATGCAACAACCGATGTTCCCGATATATTGGAGATATCAAAGCATTCGATTCGAAGCGGAGTCCGACCAAGGTTGAGATGCTCCTCAATCTCAGTTAACGCCTTACCGCTCACCGCTGCATCTGTTGCTCGCTTGCTCAGGTATTGAATCAGTGAGTACTGAGCATTTCGTTTGACAGTATCTAACAGCTCGACTTTTTCGCCACGTTGAGGAACCCTAATTTCAACCTTTGTAGAACCAATTCCGCCCAACCATTGTTCTAACTGATCCTTGTCTGCGGGATCTGCGTTGATATAAATATTGCGCGGAACTGGAATCGCTCCTGTTCCGTAGATTGAGTACAGCAGCGCCGTTAACTCATCCTGACCTTCGAGCACCATCTCTTGATCCACAATCCAAGAGCGCGAACCCTTCACCGAACCACGCTGCATTGAAAAGATTGAGCCAGCTGCATGAAAACCATCGTGGTAAATAGAGATGAAATCTCCATCAAGATCATCAGAGAAGTTTCCTTCAGTAGATTTCTGAGCTTTCTCAAAGGACTCAATCTGATCTCTCAACCGTGCAGCACGCTCAAACTCCTCATTAGCAGCGGCTGTATTCATCTCTTCATGCAGTTTAGGCAGGATGTTCTCCATCCCCGACTCCATAAACTCATTTAACCGTTCCGCTAACTTCTTATGATCCTCTTTCGAGATCCAATCAACACAAGGAGCGGCACACTTACCGATATCTCCTAGCAAGCATTGACGCTTACTACGTTGGGCGCGTGTGAAGTTTGCCGAGGAACATGATCTGACAGGAAAGACCTTCAGTAAAACTTCAAAGGTGTTTCGAAGCGCCCAGGCATTTGTGTAGGGACCAAAGTACTTCAGACCCGGACGCTTATCTTTTCGTGTAATGAAGATCATCGGATACTCATCATTAAGCGACAGTGCTAAATACGGATAAGACTTGTCATCCTTAAACTGCACGTTGTACTTGGGTTGATACTGCTTAATCCAACTAAACTCCAGGGCAAGTGCTTCAAGCTCGGTGCTGACAATCGTCCAATCAACACGAACCGCTTCATGGACCATGCGATGAGTCTTAGTTGCAAGGTTTGCTTGAAAGTAGTTACTCAAACGATTTTTAAGATTCTTCGCCTTGCCAACGTAAATCACCTTGTCTTGCTTGTTGTAAAAACGGTAAACCCCAGGATGTTCCGGAATATTGGTCGGCCGATAACTTTGAGGATCTGCCATGAGGCTACTTTTTCGTTGGGGCTTTTCTATTTGATTTTAAGATCTCACCCAAGAACTGACCGGTGTAACTCTCCTTCACCGCAGCAACCGTCTCGGGGGTTCCTTCCGCAACAACTAATCCCCCACGGAAACCACCTTCAGGTCCCATGTCGATAACCCAGTCAGAACATTTGATGACATCAAGATTGTGTTCAATCACAACAACTGTGTTTCCTGTATCCACCAAACGGTTGAGAACAGTTAACAACTTATTGACATCTTCAAAGTGCAGACCGGTTGTTGGCTCATCTAAAACATAAATGGTGCGACCAGTTGAACGACGCTGTAGCTCAGTTGCAAGTTTTACACGTTGAGCTTCACCACCTGACAAGGTGGGAGCTGATTGTCCAAGGCGTACATATCCCAACCCCACATCATTTAAGGTCTTTAAGTAGCGTGCGATCGCTGGAACTGATTCAAAGAAGCCATGCGCCTCTTCGATTGGCATATTCAATACTTCAGCAATGGTCTTGCCCTTGTAGTGAACCTCTAGCGTTTCCCGGTTGTAACGAGCGCCATGACAAACCTCGCAAGGAACGTAAACATCTGGCAGGAAGTTCATTTCGATGGTGATCGTTCCATCGCCAGAACAGTTCTCGCACCGTCCACCCTTCACATTGAAGGAGAAACGACCCTGCTGGTAACCACGAATCTTCGCCTCGCTGGTTTCGGCAAAGAGTGCACGAATCTTGTCAAAGACACCTGTGTATGTAGCAGGGTTTGATCGAGGTGTTCTTCCGATCGGCGATTGATCAACATGTACAACCTTGTCCAGATGTTCAATGCCAGTGACTGTCCTGTGACGACCTGGTACTAAACGAGCACCATTAAGTTTGTTAGCCAATGTTGTGTACAGAATGTCATTTACAAGGGTTGATTTTCCAGAACCTGACACACCAGTCACAGAGACAAAGACACCTAGTGGAACCTCAACTTCAATGTCCTTTAGGTTATTTTCCTTTGCACCCTTAACAACAAGTTTTCTCTTAGGATCAATAGCTCGGCGCTTCTTTGGAATCTCAATTGATTTACGTCCCGATAAATAAGCACCAGTGATCGACTCCTTTGAGGCAATTAAATCCTCGTAGCTGCCTGAGACAACAACCTTTCCACCATGTTCGCCAGCTCCTGGACCGATATCCACGATCCAGTCTGCGGTGCGAATAGTCTCTTCATCATGCTCAACAACGATCAAAGTGTTTCCAAGGTTACGTAACCGTGTGAGAGTTTCAATTAAGCGCTTGTTATCACGTTGATGCAAACCAATCGATGGCTCATCCAATACGTACAGCACTCCTACTAAACCGCTACCGATCTGCGTTGCGAGTCGGATGCGCTGTGCTTCTCCACCTGACAAAGATCCAGCTGGGCGTGCAAGCGAGAGGTAATCAAGGCCGACATCGAGCAAGAAACCAAGGCGAGCATTAACCTCTTTCATTACCCGCTCTGCGATCTGTGCCTCACGCTTGTTCAGCTTGATCTGCTTTAAGAAGGTCGCGCAATCTGCGATGGAGAGCTCACAAATCTCTGAGATGTTCTTGTTACCGATTGTTACCGCAAGAACTTCAGGCTTAAGGCGGGCACCATTACAACTTTCGCATGCGATCTCGCGCATGTATGCCTCGTACTTATCACGGCTGTAATCACTATCTGTCTCTTCATGTCTGCGATGAATAAAGGGAATAACACCTTCAAAACCAGTTGTGTAGTTACGAGCCCCGTAGCGACCCTTGTACTTCATCTTGATCTCGTACTCATAACCATTCAGGATCGCTTCACGAGCCTTGACCGAAATCTTTTTCCACGGTGTATCTAATGAGAAAGGAAGATCCTTAGCTAACGCTTCTAGCAAACGCAGGAAGTAATCAGAGGATTGTCCACCAGACCACGGTGCGATCGCACCATCATTAATCGAGATTGAGTCATCAGGAATAATGAGATCCTCATCAACCTCTTTCTTAGTTCCAATACCTGAACACTCCGCGCATGCTCCAAATGGTGAGTTAAATGAGAATGAACGAGGCTCTAACTCCTCAAAGGACAGCTCGCAATCGTGACAGGCTAAATGCTCGCTATAAGTGCGCTCCTTGTCATCACCTTTTGCATCCACAAAATCCAAAACAACGATTCCTGCAGAGAGACGGAGCGCGGTTTCAATGGAGTCTGTTAATCGTGTCTTACTTTCAGCTTTAGCGGTGAGACGATCAATAACAACTTCGATGGTGTGCTTTTCCTGCTTCTTCAACTTCGGTGCATCAGAAAGTTGAACAACCTCTCCATCGATGCGGGCACGAGAGTACCCCTGGGTTATGAGATCGCTGAAGAGTTCAAGAAACTCCCCCTTGCGTGCCCGAACCACCGGTGCCAAGACTTGAAACTTAGTTGTAGCTGGTAGTTCAAGGATTTGATCAACGATCTGTTGTGGTGATTGGCGGGTAACAACCTTGTTGCACTTAGGACAGTGCGGGGTTCCGGCACGTGCAAAGAGCAGACGTAGATAGTCGTACACCTCGGTAATAGTTCCCACCGTCGAACGTGGATTTCGATTTGTTGACTTTTGATCGATCGAAACTGCAGGTGATAAACCCTCAATGAAATCGACATCTGGCTTATCCATCTGACCCAAGAATTGGCGTGCATAAGCAGATAGGGATTCAACATATCGACGTTGACCTTCAGCAAAGATGGTGTCGAAAGCTAGCGAGGATTTTCCAGAGCCGGAAAGTCCCGTGAATACAACTAGGGAGTCTCGCGGAAGTTCGATCGAGACATTTTTGAGGTTGTGCTCGCGAGCTCCGCGCACAACTAACTTATCGATGCTCAAACCCCGGCCTCTTCCATCATTCGTAGCTCTTTCTTCAAAATCTTGATCTCATCGCGCAACCGCGCAGCGACCTCAAATTGAAGTTCAGATGCTGCATTTCGCATCTGTTCGGTGAGCGAGCCTATCAATGCGATTAGATCCTTGCGCGGCAAAGAGAGCGAGGATTTATCGTAGATTCCAGCTGATGCGCCAACCTTCTTTGCTCCACCCTTCTCATGCGACAACAACTCTTCGGTGTCCTCGCTTTCACGTGCAATCAAGTCTGTTATGTCTGCGATCTTCTTGCGCAGCGGCTGCGGATCCACACCACGTTCGAGGTTATAAGCCACCTGCTTGGCTCTACGTCGATTGGTTTCATCGATCGCCTTAGCCATGGAATCTGTTATTCGGTCGGCGTACATGTGCACCTCTCCCGATACGTTACGGGCGGCGCGACCAATGGTTTGAATTAAGGATGTCGATGAGCGGAGGAAGCCCTCTTTATCCGCATCCAAAATTGCTACCAAAGAAACTTCTGGCAAATCCAAACCTTCACGTAGCAAGTTAATACCAATCAAAACATCATAATCACCGGTTCGGAGTTCGCGAAGTAATTCAACTCTGCGCAAGGTATCTACCTCTGAGTGAAGATAGCGAACGTTGACACCTTTTTCCTGAAGATAATCAGTTAAATCCTCTGACATCTTCTTGGTCAAAGTTGTTACTAGAACACGTTCATTTCTCTCTGCACGAATCGTGATCTCATGCAGCAGGTCATCAATCTGACCTTTAATTGGTTTGATCACAATCTGTGGATCTACCAAACCAGTTGGGCGAATTACCTGTTCAACAACATCCCCATCGACCTTGGCCATCTCATACTTACCTGGAGTAGCTGATAGATAAATAGTTTGACCTGTGCGCTCTACAAACTCTGGAAACTTCAGTGGTCGATTATCTAAGGCACTTGGCAGGCGGAATCCGTGCTCAACAAGGGTTCGCTTTCGAGAAGCATCGCCTTCAAACATAGCGCCTAACTGTGGAACAGTTACATGGCTCTCATCGATAACAAGGAGAAAATCTTCAGGGAAGTAATCCAAGAGACAGTGTGGCGCAGAACCTGCTGGTCGATCATCTAAATGTCGAGAGTAGTTTTCAATTCCACTACAGAATCCAATCTGCTCCATCATCTCAATATCAAAGGTGGTTCTCATGCGCAGGCGCTGGGCCTCTAACAACTTCCCTTGCTTCTCAAAGAGATTGAGTTGAACTTGTAGTTCATCTTGGATATCTCCAATGGCTCGCTTCATTGTTTCGGGACCAGCTGCATAATGTGTTGCCGGAAAGACAAAGATCTCCTCTTCATCTCTAATAATTTCACCAGTCAATGGATGCAGAGTTGAAATCTTCTCGATCTCATCGCCAAACATTTCAATACGAATAGCAAGCTCTTCATACATTGGAATGATTTCAATAGTGTCTCCGCGCACCCTAAAGGTCCCGCGTTCAAAGGCCATGTCATTACGTTTGTACTGAACATCTACAAAGCGACGCAATAGCGCGTTGCGCTCAACCTCATCGCCCACTCGTAAGCGAACCATTCGATCTACATACTCCTGCGGGGTACCCAATCCATAGATACAGGAAACAGTTGCAACAACAATCACATCTCGGCGGGTAAGCAATGAGTTAGTCGCTGAGTGGCGAAGTCGTTCAACCTCTTCATTAACGCTGGAGTCCTTCTCAATAAAGGTATCTGTTTGAGGAACATACGCTTCAGGTTGGTAGTAGTCGTAATACGAGACAAAGTATTCAACTGCGTTGTTAGGTAGTAATTCGCGGAACTCATTAGCTAGCTGTGCCGCCAATGTCTTGTTGGGTGCTAAAACGAGGGTTGGTCTTTGCAACTGTTCAATTAGCCAAGCGGTGGTTGCAGATTTACCGGTTCCTGTCGCACCCAAGAGAACAACATCCCGCTCCCCTGCATTGATGCGTTTTGTGATCTCAGCGATGGCAGCGGGCTGATCACCTGCCGGTACGTAATCGCTAATAACTTGAAAGGGCTCAACTCTGCGTTGTAGATCAGATATTGGGCGCATTTGGTAAGCCTACTTATTAATTATCGTGAAGGCTATCCCAAATGTTTTCCACTTGGCGCAGGAGTTCATCCTCGCTGCCATCATTTTCTATAAGGAAGTCGGCAACCTCAATGCGCTGCTCTCGCGTTGCTTGAGCGGCGATGCGACCTTCGATTTCTGAGATATGCATTCCACGCTGACGAAGCCGTGCGATTCTGTTCTCTAAGGAAGACTCAACCGTTACTACGACATCAAAACGATCCTGACCACCTGTTTCGACAAGTAAAGGAATTTCATACACAAGGGTTTCATCGGATTTGAGCGATGCAACCGCTTCTTCAAATTCACGGCGAACAAAGGGGTGAATAATACTTTCAAGTTTTTTCTTAGCATCTGGATCTTTAAAGATTACTTCGCCTAATGCACGGCGATCAATATCGCCATTGTTTAGTACTGAATCTCCAAAAAAGCTGACTACCTCATCAAAACCTTCAGAGCCTCTTTCAATCGCAGCTCGAGCAAGTTGGTCTGCATCAATTACCAATGCACCAAGCTCGGCAAAGTACTGAGCGGCTAAAGACTTACCGCAACCAATTCCACCGGTTAGTCCGATAACTCGCATACTCAAATCTTATCTTTGGATAAAGGAAAAGGAGCCCAGTTGAAGTAAGCGAGGGTCAAACGTTTTTCTCGCGGCTTCAAGCTGGACTCCTTTTTCGGAATCTTTCCTAACTATTCTGCAGAAACTGCTTCCTCTTCAGGAGTTGCAGCAGCGTCAGCGGCCTTGGCCTCTGCCTTCTGCTTCTTGTGTGCCATGAAACGCTCTTGAGCTTGGGCGTACTGCTTTTCCCACTCTTCGCGCTGTGTTTCATATCCTGGCTTCCACTCTTGTGAGTCTGCATCGAAACCTTCAGGGTAAATGAAGTTTCCTTCTGCATCGTAACGAGCAGCCATTCCGTACTGAGTTGGATCAAATGCTTCGATCTCAATCTCTGTACCTTCATTAGCCTGCTTCAATGAAAGAGAGATACGACGACGCTCTAGGTCGATATCGATGATCTTTACAAATAGCTCATCATCAACCTGAACAACCTGCTCTGGGATCTCAACGTGGCGTTCTGCCAACTCTGAGATGTGAACAAGTCCTTCAATTCCTTCGTGAACACGAATGAAGGCTCCGAATGGAACAAGCTTTGTCACTACACCTGGAACAACCTGATTGATTGTGTGGGTGCGAGCAAATGCCTGCCATGGATCTTCTTGTGTTGCCTTAAGTGAGAGTGAAACACGCTCGCGCTCGAAATCAACTTCGAGAACTTCAACAGTTACCTCGTCGCCAACTTCAACAACCTCACCTGGGTGATCGATGTGCTTCCATGAAAGCTCTGAAACGTGAACCAAACCATCTACGCCACCAAGGTCAACGAATGCACCGAAGTTAACGATTGATGAAACAACACCTGTACGAACCTGGCCCTTTTGAAGCTGGTTAAGGAATGTTGTGCGTGATTCTGATTGTGTCTGCTCGAGGAATGCACGACGTGAAAGAACAACGTTGTTGCGATTCTTATCGAGTTCGATAATTCGTGCTTCAACCTGCTTGCCAATGTATGGAGTCAGATCGCGTACGCGGCGCATCTCAACAAGAGATGCTGGAAGGAATCCACGTAGACCGATGTCCACGATAAGACCACCCTTAACAACTTCAATAACAGTTCCGACGACAACCTCGTCGCGCTCCTTCTTGCCTTCGATGTCTCCCCATGCACGCTCGTACTGTGCGCGCTTCTTAGAAAGAATCAGGCGACCCTCTTTATCCTCTTTTTGGAGAACGAGAGCTTCAATAATCTCACCGACCTTAACGATTGAGTTTGGATCTGCATCGTGGCGAATTGAAAGCTCGCGAGAAGGAATAACACCCTCTGTCTTGTAACCGATGTCGACAAGAACTTCGTCGCGTCCAACTTGAACAACTGCACCTGAAACTAGGTCGCCGTCATTAAAGTTTCTGATTGTGCCTTCGATTGCTGCTAGAAAATCTTCAGCTGATCCGATGTCATTTACTGCAATTTGTGGTGTAGACAATTGTGCTCCGTAGGGATAGAAAGTAGTAGTTCCCGCTTTCGCGGCTGAAGGGCAAGGGTACGGTTTGCACGCTCGTAAGGGCAAATCCGCTCACTTTTTTGAGCGTAATCGATAGAATGAAATACCTTATGAAGAGATACAGAGAGCTGCTCGCCTTTCCCCAAGTCATTCGCCTGGGATTGAGCGCATTTCCGGCTCGCTTGGCGTATTCGATGATTGGCCTTGGCATTTTTTTCAAGGCTGAGCAGGAAACAGGCTCCATTGCGATCGCAGGTTTTGCAATTGGTTTGAACTCACTTGCTGGTTCTTTGACCGCTGGAATTCGTGGCTCTGTCATGGATCGTTTTGGTCAGAAGTGGCCGATTCGCATCTTGGTGCCAATGTATGCGGGGCTAATTTTTTTGCTCAACACCATGGAAACACGTCAATCTATTTTGATTACCGCATTTGTTCTGGGAATCACCGCTCCCCCCATTAACTTGTCGGTTCGTCCTTTATGGAAGGACATTGTTCCGGATTCATATCTGCGAACTGCTTACGCCTTTGACTCTTCAATGATGAGTACTACTTCTGTGATCGGGCCAGTAGTTATAACCGCGCTCATGCTTTCATCGCGTCCAGGATTTGGTTTAGCAACAATTGCAACCTTGATGTTAATCGGTGGCATCGCGCTGTCCTTAACTCCTGCTTCGCGCGATTGGATTCCGGAGAAGAAACAAAAGGGTCAGCAACGATTGTGGCGAGATCGTGCAATTCAACTTCTGATGTTTGAGGGCTGCTTTATTGGTTTTGGCTGGGGTGTCTTTGATGTAGCAGTCCCCGCATTTGCTACACAAGAAGGTGTGCAGCATCGTGTTGCTTGGATCTTTGCCGCTTTTGGCGCCGCCACAGTTATTGGTGGCTTGCTTGGTGGCTTAGTCTCAAAGAAGTTAGCGCCTTTGTCAGCGCTGCGTCGGGCATACCTGTTGTGGCTCATCGCTTGCGTGCCAGTTGCATTTACATATCCCGATTGGAGCATGGCGTTAATCGGTGCATGCATCGGTTTCTTAGGTGGCGCAGTTCAGGTCTTTTACTTTGAAGTTCTCGAAGCTGTTCGACCTAAGGGTTCACAAACCGCATCTCTTGGTTGGATCTGGAGCGTTGAAGGTTCCTTCATGGCTCTCGGTGCCGCAGTTGGTGGCGTAGTTTCTGAAAGCTTCTCCCCACGTATCGGTCTTGCGATGCTACCCATTATGATCTTTATTGGATTAATCATCTTGTCGATTGGACGTGCACGTTTAAGTGCGGCTAATGATGTGCCAACAGAGGAAGAAGATCTTCAGGCGATGAAGGATATTTCTAACGAATCAAAGTAATTAATGCGCCGCTTCATGCCAGGTAAGCCCAAGGCCAGCATTAACATCTAGCGGTGCCTTTAATGGATATGCAGAACCCATTTCGCGACGAACAAGCTCGCTAATTTTCTCCTCTTCGCCCTTAACAACTTCAAGAATTAACTCATCGTGAATCTGCAGAAGTAAGCGAGATTTCAACCTTTCCTTTTCAATTCCGCTTTGAACATTGAGCATCGCAACTTTGATGATATCTGCGGCAGATCCCTGAATCGGAGCGTTCAGAGCCATGCGCTCTGCGACCTCTCGACGTTGACGATTGTCATGCATTAAATCTGGCAGGTAGCGCCTGCGGCCCATAATTGTTTCGGTGTAACCCACTTTGCGTGCATCCTCAACAACAGTTTTTAAATAGTCGCGAATTCCGCCAAAGCGTTCAAAGTAGGTATCCATCAACTGTTGCGCCGCAGGTGGTGAAATATCTAATTGCGCCGCTAATCCATAGGAAGACAAGCCGTAGGCAAGACCATATGACATCGCCTTCATTTGGCGACGCATCTCGGGGTCAACCTCAGATGGTTTAACTCCAAACACTAAACCAGCAACGGTTGCATGTAGATCCTCACCCGATGCAAAGGCTTCTAATAACTTCTCATCATGTGACAAGTGAGCCATGATGCGCATTTCGATTTGGCTGTAATCGGCGGTAAGTAAAGCCACATAACCTTTTCCCACGGTAAAGCAGTTGCGAATCTTTCGACCCTCTTCGGTGCGTACTGGAATATTTTGCAGATTAGGACCAGTGGATGAAAGGCGACCCGTTGCAGCAACTGTTTGCTGGAAATGGGTATGAATGCGACCATCCTTAGCGATTTCTGCAATCAACCCTTCAACAGTTGTACCTAACTTTTTAGTTTCACGAATTCGAAGTAAGGAGGTAAGTACCGGGTGCCCACTCTTTTGATGCAACCAGTCCAGACTTTCAGCATCTGTTGTGTACCCGGTTTTAATCTTCTTTGTCTTAGGAAGCTTGAGCTCATCAAAGAGAACTACCTGCAACTGCTTTGGTGAAGCTACATTAAATTCATGCCCAACAGCATCATGGGCAGCCTTTGTTTCTCGTGTCACTTCACCCTCAAAAAATGCAGCTAAATTTTCAAGCTCCTTTTTGTTGACCGCGATACCGATGGACTCCATGCGAGCAAGCAGAGCGGCCACTGGTAGCTCCATCGTTGTAAATAACTCCCACAGATTTCGCTCTTTTAACTCGCTAGTTAATGGTTGTTTCAGACCCAACATTGCTCGCGCCGATGAGAGCAGCTCCTGCTCTGGTGAGCTGTGATTAATTGCTGAACCATCTCCCCAGCGCTCCTGAATATCTTTGAGCTCTTGTGTGCGAACTCCGGGATTAACCAAGTAAGCAGCAAGTGAGGTATCAAAGGTGATTCCAGTTAATCCATTGATTCGTGCAAGGGTTTTGCCATCATGGGCGATCTTTGGCACCGCCGCATTTGTTGCCCAATCCCCCATGTGTGCAGAGTGAACAAGAAATACATCCTCGGTGGTTAATGCAATCGCGTAGCGATGAAGTTTTTCATCAACTAATTGATACGCGATTGCGATATCACCTGAATGCTTTTCAATCTTTGCTGAGGCTTCTTCAGGCGTTAGAACCCCTTCAGCAATTTCAGTTGCAAATAGTTCGAGCGCTGGCTCAGAGCTCTTCGACGATGATTTGAGCAGAATTGGTTTCATGCGATCTTTAAGGGTTTTGAACTCTAATTTTTCAAAGAGCGGATTGGTGTTGCTTTCATCAACACCGCTCCAGGCAAGAGCATTGATACTGAGTTCAAGAGGAACATTGGCAACTAACTGAGTCAGTTCGCGGTTTCGAATCACATCATTAATTGAATCTCTTAATGATTGACCGACCTTTCCACCCAGCTTGTCGATGTTTGCGATTAACTCATGGAGGGATCCATACTCAACAACCCATTTAGCCGCAGTCTTTTCTCCAACACCAGGAACAGATGGCAGGTTGTCGCTGGGATCTCCACGTAACGCTGCAAAATCTGGATACTGCTCAGGAGACATTCCATACTTTTCCTGAACCGCAGCTGGAGTCATTCGTGCAAGATCGCTAACACCACGCTTTGGATACAGCACCGTTGTCTTGTCATTAACTAACTGGAATGAATCACGATCGCCGGTACAGATAAGAACCTCTGCGCCTTCTCGCTCTGCCTGCTTTGCGATCGTTGCAATGATGTCATCAGCCTCAAACCCCTCAACCTCAAAGGTTGAGATTCCAAATGCAGTAACTAACTCATGTAAGTAAGACATTTGAGAGCGAAACTCATCGGGGGTTTTTGCGCGATTAGCTTTGTACTCGGGGAAGATCTCAGATCTAAAGGTCTTTCGTGAAACATCAAATGCAACAGCAACGTGGGTTGGTTTTTCACTGCTGAGCAAGGACAACAACATGGTCGCAAAGCCATAAATTGCGTTGGTGTGTTGGCCCTGTGCGGTTGTGAAGTTGTCGGCGGGTAGCGCGAAAAAGGCTCGATACGCCATTGAGTGCCCATCGATAAGTAATAGGCGTTTGGTCATGGATGCATCGTAGAGTGCCAGTTAGACTCTACGCATGACTGAACCGGATTATCTCTCAATTATTAAAGAGCGTGGAAGCGGAGCCCTCGATAAGAAGATGGGTATCCAAATCACAGAGGCTTCACTGACAAGACTTGTTGGAACGATGCCGGTAGAGGGAAACACTCAACCGATGGGAATCCTTCATGGCGGAGCTAATGTTGTTTTAGCTGAAAGCCTTGGCTCTATTGGAACACAGCTTAACGCCGGTGCAGATCGAAAGATTGTTGGAATTGATATCAATGCAACTCACCACAAGGCAACTGCAACGGGTGTCGTAACGGGTGTTGCTACCGCGGTTTCAATCGGAAAGACTTTGTGTTGCTGGGATATTGTCATTACAAATGAAAACGGACAGCGCACCTGCACTGCCCGTATCACCTGCATGATTCTAAATCCTAGAAATTAGTGAGCACCTGTTCCCAGGTATGCCGCACGAACAGCTGGATCATTAAGAAGATCTGAAGCCTTAGCTTCCTTTACAACATTTCCAACCTCAAGAACATAGGCACGGTGTGCGCGCTGTAGCGCTTGCTGTGCATTTTGCTCAACGAGAAGAATTGTTACACCGGTCTTGTTGATCTCGGTGATGATGTTAAAGATATTTTGGATCATCAAAGGTGCAAGACCCATTGAAGGCTCATCAAGAAGCAAAACCTTAGGACGTGACATCAATGCACGGCCGATCGCAAGCATCTGCTGCTCTCCACCTGACAAAGTTCCGCCCGCCTGAAATGCGCGCTCCTTGAGACGAGGAAATAGGTGATACACCTTCTCTAGATCCTCAGCCATCTCCTTCTTGCGATCTTTACGGTTGTACTTACCCATTTCCAGGTTTTCCAAAACCGTCATACCAACAAAGATTCCGCGACCTTCAGGTGCCTGTGACAAACCAAGATCTGCGCGCTTGAAAGCTGGCATCTTGGAGATATCTTCACCATTGAAAAGAATCTGACCGCTAGTTACTGGACGAAGACCAGAGATAGTTTTGAGCATCGTTGTCTTACCAGCACCATTTGCGCCAATAAGTGTGACGATCTCACCCTCATTAACAACAATGGAGACACCCTTAATCGCTTCGATCTTGCCGTAGTGGACGTGTAAGTCCTTAATTTCAAGACGCATCTGCAGGAGCTCCTAAATACGCTTCGATAACGCGTGGATCATTTTGAACTTCAGTAGTCGAACCATCTGCAATCTTGGTACCGAAATCTAGAACCGCTACGCGATCAGAGACTCCCATGATCAATGACATATCGTGTTCAATGAGTAGAACTGTGTAACCCGCATCGCGAATCTTTTTGATTGTTTCTGCCAACGCAACCTTTTCAGCAGGGTTAAAACCTGCAGCTGGCTCATCAAGTAGTAACAACTTTGGATTGGTAGCAAGTGCGCGAGCAATCTCGAGGCGACGTTGATCTCCATAAGGAAGGTTCTTGCCCAGCTGACCTGCGCGTTTTTTAATGCCCATGAAATCTAATAGCTCAAGAGCGCGTTCAAGGTTCGCCTTTTCTTCACGGCGTGAACGAGGGGTTCCAAAAATCGATCCAACTACACCTGTCTTTGAGTGAACATCGGCACCTGTTACAACATTTTCAAGGGCTGATGACTCACCGAAAAGGCGAATATTCTGGAAAGTACGGGCGATACCTAACTTTGTAATCTTGAAACGCTTTTTTCCAACGATTGACTCACCCTGGAATACAACATCGCCAGAAGTTGGCTTGTACACACCTGTGATCACATTGAAAACAGTTGTCTTACCGGCACCATTAGGTCCGATGAGAGCAAGAATTTCGCCCTTCTTGACGACAAGGTTGACTTCATTGAGCGCAGTGACGCCACCAAACTTCATGGTGATGTTCTTTAGCTCTAGAACATTTTCGCTCATTATTTGATCTCCCCTTCGCCTGATTCTTCAACTGTGTGCCAGTCTGGGTCAAAGTGCTCACGCTTCTTCTTAGGCAAGATTCCATCTGGGCGAAGATTCATCATCACAACAAGTGCGATACCAAATACCAAGATACGAGGCTGGCTTAGGAAACGAATACGTTCAGGTGTAAATGCAAGAAGCACCGCTCCAAGGATTACTCCCCATACATTTCCGATTCCACCAAACACAACACAAGCAAGAATCAAGATTGAGATATTGAGATTGAACTGATCTGGAACGATTGACAGAATCTGTGATGCGTAAACAACACCACCTACTCCAGCAACTGCAGCTCCGAGAACGAAGGCCCACACCTTGTACTTGCGTGTGTTGATTCCCATTAACTGAGCGACATCATCATCTTGGCGAATCGCATCCCAAGCACGACCTGGACGACGTGCAGCCATACGGCGAACCATCCAAATAATTAGCAAGGTAAAGGTCAACAGCATCCAGTAGTAAGGCTTTGGATCAAGGATCGTGAACTTAGCGTTGAATACATCTGGTGGTGTTGGAATACCGGCGATACCGCGGGATCCACCAATTGCATCGGTGTTTACCGCGAAGATTCGTACGATCTCACCAAAGCCCAAGGTCACAATCGCTAAGTAATCACCGCGAAGACGAAGTGTTGGTGTTCCGAGTAGTACTCCAGAAAGCATTGCAAGTCCTACACCGATTGGCAGAATCTCCCAGAAGTTCAGAGAGGTCTTTGTTCCAAGGATCGCCATTGTGTAAGCGCCGATCGCAAAGAAGGCAACATAACCAAGGTCTAGAAGACCTGATTTACCAACAACGATATTCAAACCAATCGCCATCAGCACATACATGCCTACTGGATAAAAGAGAACTGATTGGAAATCTGATCCAGGGGTATTGACCAATGGATTATTAAGGAATGGCAGCGCGTAACAAATCGCGATGAAAAATATTGCTAGAGCAACGCGGCGCCACTTTGGTGAACGCTCCCAGTACTCAGCGCCTTTATCGCGCAAATTAAGTGAAGACTTTAGATTTGCCATTAGACCCTCGCCTGCTGGATTGATTCTCCAAATAAGCCGGTCGGCTTAATCAGAAGAACAAGTACCAAGATAATGAATGAGATAACCGCTTTCCATGCGGTACCAAAGACAGCTGAAGTCCAGGTCTCCATCAAACCAAGGGCAAAGCCACCAAAGAGTGCGCCTTTAAGGTTTCCGATACCACCGAGGACCGCTGCGGTAAATGCGCTAATTCCGAGGAAGAAGCCCACCTTAAATGAGGTGTTCTCGTAGACCAGGATGTAGAAGAAAGCTGCAGCACCTGCCATGAGGCCGCCTGCGAAAAATGTAACTGTAATAACGCGGTTGATGTTCACGCCCATCAAAGTTGAGGTGTTCTCATCCATTGATACTGCGCGGATGCCCTTACCTAAACGGGTCTTAGTAATAAAGCGTTCTAGCGCAAACATCATCAAACCTGCGGCGATGATAACAATGACCTTGTCATTGCGAACATCTGCACCTGCGTAGCTGAACAAAAATGTCTTTTCCATAATGCGAGGAAACTCGCGTGGAAGTGAGTCTGTAATAATTCTAAATAATTCAACAAGAGAGATTGATACACCGATCGCTGAAATCAAGGTTGCAAGCTTGGTCGCACCTCTTTGACGCAATCGACGGTAAGCGACAATTTCAACAAGTACTGCGGTAATGGCCGATGCCAACATCGCAACTACTAAACAGACTATCAGGGTCAAGATCATCGACACTCCGGTACGAGGATCATCCTCAACCTTTACGCCCATGATTCCTGAAGCAGCAACAAGGGCTGCAAATGTTCCGATCATGAACACTTCAGAGTGAGCAAAGTTAATCAGGCGTAGTACGCCATACACCAATGTGTATCCAAGTGAGATAAGCGCGTAAATCGCTCCGAGTGCAATGCCATCAAAGGTTAAACCCCAGAAAGCGTCATGCAGTAATGCAAAATCCATTTCTCACCTTTACTTTATAAGGGTCAGAGTGGGCGGGAAACCCCACCCACTCTGACCGTACTTATTTAAAGCGATACCAATTTCTTGGTAATTACGCCTTGATAGCTCCTAGAAGAACAAGCTTTCCGTTCTTAACTACGAAGCCGTTTACATCTGCACCAGAAACTTCTCCGTCAGCATCAAACTTCAAGACCTTTGAAAGACCCTTTGATGACTGAGTTGAGACGTACTTGTTGATTGAAGCACGGTCTGTGTTTCCAGCCTTGATTGCCTCAAGGAAGAAGTTAGCTGCGTCGTATGACTCTGTTGTGTAAACACCAGGTGTCCAACCAGCCTTAACCATCTCTGCTGCAAGCTTTGGAGAAGCTGTCTCCATTGGGATCGCTGGAGCTGAAAGTAGAACACCTTCTGCTGCCTTACGAGCCAACTTGATGAACTGGTTGTCAAGAGTACCGTCACCTGAAGCGAAGACAATCTTTGAACCTGAGTCACGAAGCTGCTTTACGAATACTGCTGCTTGTGAGAAGTAACCTGAGTAGATCACTGCTGTTGCCTTTGACTTCTTGATCTTTGCAATTGTTGCAGTGAAGTCAGTTGTACCTGTTGGTGTTACATCCTTACCAACAACGCGGCCAGCAAGAGTGATATCTACAGTCTTCTGTAGACCAACTGCGTAGTCTGATGCATCGTTAACCAAGAACACCTTAGCGTTCTTAACCTTTGATGTTACAAGGCGAGCAAGTGCTGGACCCTGGTAATCATCTGTCAACACTGCACGGTGGAAGATTGACTTTCCGAATGTTGGAAGTGTTGGGTTTGTAGCTGATGGTGTGATGATTGGTAGACCAGCTGATAGGTACACAGGTAGTGAAACCTTTGATGCGCCTGAGTAAGCAGGACCGACTAGTGCAACTACGCACTCTTCTGCTGCAACCTTAGGAGCGATTGGACCTGCAACTGCTGGATCTCCCTGGTCATCTACTTCGTAAACAACTGGGTCAACATTTGCTGACTTGTTTGCTGCAAGGAACTTCTTGAGTGCGAACTTCACACCGTTAAGCTCGTTGATACCTAGTGCAGCTTCAGGACCTGTTAGTGGACCCTGGTATGCAATCTTTAGCTTGCTTGAGCAAGCAGCTGACGCTGACGGAGCGAATGCAACGAATGATGATGTTGCGATAGCTACGGCAGCTACAACCGCGAGAACGCGATTCTTCTTCATATGTAGTGCCTTTCCTGTTCTTGTGTCCCGGGACAGGGAGGCTGAAAGAGTAATGGCAGGGGTGAGCCTTAGACAAGGCGGGGCCACGCTTGAATTGTTTCAGTTTCGTTATAAATGAGATATCGGTATCAATAAATGAGATGTATCTGGGAACTACTTGTCGGGAACAGCGTTGGGGTTAATAACCGCCTCTGCGACCTCTTTCATCGTCAATCGGCGATCCATTGCAGCCCGCTGAATCCAGGAAAAAGCTTCAGGCTCTGACAGGTTTAAGGCCTTCATCAATATCCCCTTTGCACGATCAATCAACTTTCGTGTTTCAAGTCGATCATGCAGATCTGCGACCTCATCGGCAAGTGATTTCATTTGAGTATGGCGGCTGATGGCAATCTCAATCGCCGGCATTAAGTCCCCTATGGTGAATGGCTTAACAACATAAGCCATGACACCTGCATCACGTGCGCGATCTACCAACTCTTTTTGAGAGTACGCGGTCAACATCAATACAGGTGCGATTTCAATAATTTTTTCAGCAGCTGAAATTCCATCAAGGACCGGCATCTTCACATCAAGAATTGCAAGATCTGGCTTGTGCAGGGATGCTAGTTCGATTGCTTCTTGACCATTGGTTGCTTGTGCAACAACTTCATAACCGGCACCTTGCAACATCTCAACAAGATCCATGCGGATTAGAGTTTCATCTTCTGCGACGAGAATTCGAACTGTCATTGTCGAACCATCCCCTCAGAATTCCATTCCCCAAAATTATTGACTTGTGTGCCCCGAGTCGGATTCGAACCGACACTATGCAGTGTTTGAGACTGCCCTCTCTACCGTTGGAGTACCGAGGCTTTCTGTGGGGCAATCTTAGCGGTAAGCCGCTACGACTCCACCAACAGCATCTCCCACGCGGTGAACACGCATAGCGTTGGTTGAGCCAGGAATTCCTGGAGGTGATCCTGCAACGATGACGACATTTTCACCTTCATGTGCACGACCTGATTGAATTAATAAGGTATCTGCCTGCTTCACCATTTCATCGGTGTGCTTGACCATAGGTGTTACCTCAGGCTCAACACCCCATGACAATGCAAGTCGGTTATATGTTCCAACTTCTGGAGTGAAGGCAAGGATTGGAATTGGTGAGCGCAAACGTGCCATTCGGCGAGCAGAATCACCTGATTGAGTAAAGGTAACTAAGTACTTTGCGCCAACAATTGCGCCTACTTCAGCTGCGGCGCGTGTAATCGCACCACCCTTTGTCTTTGGAGTTGTACGTAATGCACGGATCATCTCAAAGCCACCCTCTTCGGTGCGAGCAATGATGCGAGCCATTGTCTTAACAGCTTCAATTGCAAAGGCACCAACAGATGTTTCACCTGACAACATCAACGCATCGGCGCCATCTAGTACCGCGTTGGCACAATCTGTTGCTTCTGCACGTGTTGGAGATGAGTTAGTAATCATTGAATCCAACATCTGAGTTGCAACAATTACAGGCTTTGCAGCTTCACGTGCTAACTCAATACAACGTTTTTGAACAAGTGGAACCTCTTCAATAGGAAGCTCTACACCTAGATCGCCACGAGCAACCATGATGCCATCAAAGGCAGCAACGATCTCTTCAAGGTTTTCAACAGCTTGTGGCTTTTCGATCTTTGCAATCACCGGGATACGGAAACCAACCTCATCCATGATCGCATGCACATCTTTAATATCTGCAGCGTTGCGAACAAATGAGAGCGCGATGAAATCAGCACCTGCTCGAAGTCCCCAACGAAGATCCTCTTTATCTTTTTCAGACAACGCTGGAACTGAGACTGCAACACCAGGAAGGTTAATTCCCTTGTTGTTGCTAACCGCACCTGGCTGAATAACCTTAGTTACAACATCATTGCCCTTAACTTCAACAACTTCGACAGTTACCTTGCCATCATCGATCAGAATGCGATCTCCTGGCTTGCAATCCCCCGGTAAGCCTTTGTAGGTAGTACCAACACGCTCTTTAGTACCTTCAACCTCATCAACTGTAATTGTGAAGATATCGCCACGTTCTAAATCGTGTGGACCATTTGCAAAACGGGCTAAACGAATCTTTGGACCTTGTAGATCGACAAGAATTGCAACAGGTTGTCCCGCCGCCTTTGCAGCCTCACGAACTCGGTCGAGACGGGTTTGATGTTCATCGTAACCACCATGGGAAAGGTTCAAACGGGCCATATTCATGCCCGCTTCAATCAACTCCTTCACCTTTTCGGGAGATTCAACCGCTGGACCCATCGTGCAAACAATCTTCGCTCTACGCATGTCTCTACCTTAAACCATTAGTGGGCGGTCAGTTGGCGCAATCGGTGCAGGAAGTTGTGTGCGCCCCGTGAGATATCTATCAACAGCTGCTGCTGCACTACGTCCTTCAGCGATTGCCCACACGATCAATGATTGACCGCGTCCAGCATCGCCAGCAACAAAAATTCCTTCTTCAGTTGTTTGGAAGTTTTCATCGCGCTTGATATTTCCACGATCATCGAGCTGTACCTCTAGCTGAGTGATCAATGATGATTTTTCTGGACCGGTAAAGCCCATCGCCATGAAAACAAAGTCACAAGGGATCTCTTTCTCAGATCCAGCAACCGGTTCAAACTTTCCATTAACAAATTGTGTCTCCACGATCTTGATGGCGCGCAGATTTCCGTTGCCATCCCCCAAGAACTCTTCAGTGCTGACAGAGAAGAGACGGTTGTCCTTTTCCTCATGTGCACTTGAAACACGATAAATCATTGGGTATGTCGGCCAAGGTTGACCTGATGGTCGCTCATCGCTTGGACGAGGCATGATCTCAAGTTGAGTAACACTTGCAGCACCTTGACGGATAGATGTTCCTAAGCAATCCGCACCGGTATCTCCACCACCAAGAATGACAACATGCTTACCAGCAACATTAATGGGTGGAGTTTCAATCTCACCTAACGCTTGCTTGTTTCCCCATGGCAAAAACTCCATCGCCTGATAGATGCCCTTGTTCTCGCGACCCTTAATAGAAAGGTCACGCCATTGCGTTGAACCAACAGCTAAAACAACCGCGTCATACTTTTTGCGAAGATCAGAACCTGTTAATTCGGTACCAACATCAATACCTGGACGAAAACGTGTTCCCTCTTTCTCCATCTGCTCTAATCGGCGATCAAGGATGTGCTTTTCCATTTTGAACTCTGGAATTCCGTAACGTAGTAATCCACCGATCTTGTCGGCACGCTCGTACACAGCAACTGTGTGACCTGCGCGCGTTAATTGTTGAGCTGCAGCAAGTCCTGCTGGACCTGAACCAATTACAGCAACTGTCTTGCCGGTAAGGCGATCTGGTGCCATTGGCTTTACTGTTCCAGCACCAAAAGCCTCTTCAATTGTGCGAAGTTCAATCTGCTTGATTGTTACCGCATCGCGGTTAATGCCGACAACACATGCGGTTTCACATGGAGCCGGACATAGACGACCTGTGAACTCTGGAAAGTTGTTAGTTGCATGCAGGCGATCGATAGCTTCATTCTTATCGCCGCGGTACATCAAATCATTCCATTCAGGAATTAGATTTCCGAGTGGGCAACCATTGTGGCAAAACGGAATACCGCAATCCATGCAACGTCCTGCTTGCTTTTGTAGATGCTCAAAGCTCTGTGGCTCATACACTTCACGCCAATCTTTGATGCGAACATCAACTGGTCGACGCTGTGGAGTTTCGCGAGGCGTTGTCATAAAACCCTTTGGATCAGCCATTTGCTGCAACCTCCATCACTAGTGCATCAACCGGTAAACCTTCACGTTCTGCGCGCTCCATAGCGGCAAGTACACGTGCATAATCACGCGGCATGATTAATGAGATTCGGGCAACGCCCTTATCCCAATCCTTCAGAAGCGCTTGTGCAATCTCTGATCCTGTTTCAGCGAAGTACTTTGAGATGTGATCCTTCAGTACATCCTTTTGATCATCAGGAACTGCAAGTACATCAACCATATCTGCGTTGACATTTGCAGCATCTAAATCAAGAACGTACGCACGTCCACCAGACATACCTGCTGCGATATTGCGACCTGTTCGACCAAGAACAACAACTGTTCCACCGGTCATGTACTCGCAACCGTGGTCGCCGATTCCTTCAACAATTGCCAAGGCACCAGAGTTACGAACGCAGAAACGCTCTCCAACAACACCGCGAATAAAGATTTCGCCAGCTGTTGCGCCATAACCGATGACATTTCCGGCGATCACATTGTCTTGTGATGGGAAGGTTGCCTTCTCATCTGGACGAACAACGACTCGTCCACCTGAAATTCCCTTACCAACATAATCATTGGAGTCTCCGTATAGACGGATTGCAACACCACGAGGAATAAATGCACCCAGTGATTGACCCGCTGAACCATGCAAGGTGACATCAATTGTTCCGGCAGGTAAACCTTCTGCGCCGTACTTTCGTGTGACCTCTGCGCCTAACATCGTTCCAACGGTGCGGTTAACGTTTCGTACGGGTAGATCGATCTTTACCGCTTCACCCTTTGTAAGTGCGGGTTGAGCAAGTTCAATCAAGGTGTTATCCAGTGCTGCAGCTAAACCATGATCCTGCTTGATGGTGTTGTGCAGTGCACTTTCAACATCTGGGCGAACTAACAAAGGCTCAAGATTTAATCCAGCTGCCTTCCAGTGATCTACCGCCTTACGAGTATCTAGGTACTCGACATGGCCGATCGCTTCTTGCAAAGTACGGAAACCAAGTTGAGCCAATAATTCGCGGACCTCTTCAGCGATGTACTCAAAGAATGTCTCAACAAACTCTGGCTTACCGCTGAACTTCTTACGCAGTTCTGGGTTTTGTGTAGCAACACCTACTGGGCATGTATCCAAGTGGCACACACGCATCATGATGCAACCAGAAACTACAAGGGGTGCAGTTGCGAAGCCATACTCTTCTGCTCCAAGTAGCGCTGCGATAACAACATCGCGACCTGTCTTTAGTTGACCATCTGCCTGAACGACGATGCGATCACGTAAACCATTGAGCAACAATGTTTGCTGTGTTTCAGCTAAACCAAGTTCCCAAGGAGCACCTGCATGCTTGAGTGATGTCAGCGGTGATGCACCTGTTCCCCCATCGTGGCCTGAGATCAAAACAACATCGGCGTGTGCCTTTGAAACACCTGCAGCAACAGTTCCAACGCCGACCTCTGCCACTAGCTTGACGTGAACACGTGCATTCTTATTTGCATTCTTTAAATCGTGAATCAATTGAGCAAGATCTTCAATTGAGTAAATATCGTGATGCGGAGGTGGCGAAATCAAACCAACACCAGGTGTTGAGTAACGTGCCTTTGCAATCCATGGATACACCTTGTTACCAGGTAGCTGTCCACCTTCACCAGGCTTTGCTCCCTGTGCAATCTTGATCTGAATGTCATCGCTGTTAACCAAGTAATTACTTGTTACACCAAATCGACCAGATGCAACCTGCTTAATTGCAGAACGCTTTGAATCACCATTTGCCATTGTGACAAAACGCTCTGGCTCTTCTCCACCCTCACCTGTATTGGATTTTCCACCAATACGGTTCATTGCAATCGCTAAAGTCTCGTGCACCTCTGCTGACACAGATCCGTATGACATCGCACCAGTTGAGAAACGCTTAATGATCGCGCTGATTGGTTCGACTTCATCAACTGAGATCGGTGGGTTTACTCCCTCTTTAAATTGGAACAAACCACGCAAGGTCATAAGTCGCTTGCTCTGTTCGTTGACACGATCTGTGTAGCGCTTGAAAACGTCGTAACGCTTATTGCGTGTTGAGTGCTGCAAGGTAAATACAGTCTCGGGATCAAATAGGTGAGGCTCACCTTCGCGACGCCATTGGTACTCGCCACCAATAGGCAGACGCTTTGTTCCTGGAACTTCTCCCCCAGGTGGATACGCGATGTGGTGACGGGCGATTGTTTCTTGTGCAATTACATCCAGTGAAACTCCACCAAGACGAGATGTTGTTCCAACAAAGTATTCGTCGACAACCTCTTGAGAAAGTCCGATAGCTTCAAATACCTGTGCTCCTGTGTATGAAGCGATGGTGCTGATACCCATCTTGGACATCACCTTGAGCACACCTTTGCCCAGGCTCTTAATTAAATTCTTAACCGCCTTTTCAGGTGTGATTCCTGTGATGACACCTTGAAGTACTAGATCTTCTGCTGACTCCATTGCAAGGTATGGATTAACACATGCTGCGCCATAACCAATCAACAGCGCAACGTGGTGAACCTCGCGAACATCTCCGGCTTCAACTACTAAACCAACCTTGGTGCGGCTCTTTTCACGGATCAAATGGTGGTGAACTGCAGAAGTCAGAAGGAGTGAAGGAATTGGTGCATTCTCTGCATCACCATCGCGGTCTGATAAAACAATGATGCGAGCACCATCATTAATCGCCTGTGAAACTTCTGCTTTGATCTCATTTAAACGTTCGCGTAATGAGTCTCCCCCATCAGCGATGCTAAACAAGCCTCGAATCACATGTGCACCTAAACCTGGATGATCTCCATCTGCATTTACGTGAATGATCTTTGCAAGCTCATCATTATCAATTACTGGGAAAGCTAATGAAATCTGTCGGCAGCTGCTTGGGCCGGGATCGAGCAGGTTGTGCTCAGGTCCCATTGATGTTCCAAGACTTGTCACTAACTCTTCACGGATCGCATCAAGTGGTGGATTAGTAACCTGGGCAAATAGTTGTGAGAAGTAATCAAAGATCAAACGTGGCTTATCAGAAAGGGCGGCGATAGGAGTATCTGTTCCCATTGAACCAAGTGGTTCCATGCCGTTCTTTGCCATCGGTGTTACCAAAATGCGTAGATCTTCTTCGGTGTAACCAAATGCGCGTTGACGACGAACAACAGATGAGTGCGGATACACAATGTGTTCGCGTGCAGGAAGTTCGCTTAACTTGATGATGCCTGCATGTAACCAATCTCCATATGGAGCAGCATTTGCTAAACCATCTTTAATTTCGCCATCTTCAATAATGCGTCCTTGTTCAATATCAACTAAGAACATCTTGCCGGGCTGTAAACGACCCTTACGCTCTACATTTTCAGCTGGGATATCTAGAACTCCAACTTCGGAAGCTAGTACAACCATTCCATCCTTTGTAACCCAGTAACGAGATGGACGTAAACCATTGCGATCAAGTACTGCGCCTACTTGGTGACCATCTGTGAAAGTTACACAAGCAGGACCATCCCAAGGCTCCATCATCGATGCGTGGAAGGCGTAAAAATCACGACGGTTCTGCGGCATCGTTGCATGGTTCTCCCACGCTTCAGGAATCATCATCAGAACTGCGTGCGGAAGTGAACGTCCACCTAAGTACAAAAGCTCCAGAACTTCATCAAATGAAGCAGAGTCAGAGCCTGACATTTCAACAATTGGGAATAAGCGCTTGAGATCTCCAGGAATTACATCGCTTTGCAACAAGGATTCGCGAGCGCGCATCCAATTACGATTTCCCTTAACGGTGTTGATTTCGCCGTTGTGTGCAATAAATCGGTATGGGTGAGCAAGTGGCCATGAAGGAAAGGTATTTGTAGAAAAACGTGAGTGAACCAGCGCAAGTGGTGAAACAACTCGCTCATCTGAAAGCTCTGGGAAAAACTCTTCAAGCTGACCTGTTGTAAGCATTCCCTTATACACAATTGTCTGAGATGACAAGGAAGGGAAGTACAGATCTAATCCATGCTCAGCACGCTTGCGCAGACAAAATGCCAAACGATCTAATGCAATTCCAGTCTCGCCCTTTTTACCTGCAATAAATAGTTGGTGGAAATCTGGCATAACCGACAAGGCGGTCTTTCCAAGAGATGATGGGTTAATCGGGACTTCGCGCCACCCTAGGACAACTAGCCCTTCTTCATCAGCTAACTTTTCGATCTCGCCCTTAACATCTGCACCCTTGGCGATAAATGCAATACCTGTTGCATACGCATCTGCAGCTGGAAGTTTAAAATCAACTACTGCTTGAAAGTATGCATCTGGAATACGAATAAGGATTCCTGCGCCATCACCGCTATCTGGTTCAGCACCTGATGCACCGCGGTGCTCCATATTGCGTAAAGCTGTTAGTGCTTGGGAAACAATGTGATGAGTTGCAACCTTGTTGAGTGTGGCAACCATTGCAACGCCGCAGGCATCATGTTCAGCGGCAGGGTCGTAGAGTCCCTGTGCTTGTGGATAATTGGATGCAAGTGCCATGGGCGCGCTCCTACGGAATTGTCCTTACATGTAAAGGGACATCCTTGGCCCGTGATGCTCACTACTTGTTGCGTAGGGCGAAATCGTAGCAATAAGAGGGCTACTTAGAGCCCTGAGATGTTGGCAATCTTTCCAATTCCTGCGGTGATCGCCATACCTATGGAGCCACCGATCAGCACACGCAGTGTTGGTGAGAGCAGCTTTGAGCCTGCGGTTCGGGCTGAGACCACGCCGGTGATTACCAATCCCCCGAGGGTAAAGGCGACGATGCTCCACGCCTTAGTGCCAAGGGTTGGAGCAAAGGCGCCTGCAAATGGAATCAATCCACCCAAGGTAAATGAGATTGCCGATGCAACCGCCGCCTGAACTGGACGTGCCTTTGTATTGGGATGTTGACCAAGCTCATCACGTAGATGGGCTTCAAGTGGATCTTTGCGATGCATTTCAAGGGCAACCTGCAAGGCAAGTGCTGGAGTTAAGCCACGATCGATGTAAATCTGCTGAAGTTCTTGAAGCTCCGCCTCTGGATCTGCTGCAAGGTGGGCGATTTCAATTAAGCGATCTGATTCTTCAATATCATTTTGAGAACGAACCGAGATGTACTCACCAACCGCCATCGACATCGCACCTGCGGTTATTCCAGCAACGCCAGCAGTAATCAGAAAATCCTGTTTTCCAGCCGCTGCTACACCGATCATTAACGCTGCCGTTGAAACGAGGCCATCATTTGCACCAAGCACTGCGGCACGAAGCCAACCAGCACGATGGGTGCGATGTTCTAGATTTCTTTGGTAGACCTCTTCCAAACTCATGGAGGCAAGCCTACCTGAGTGTTACACCGATTTTTTAGAGGCGCGAGCGAAATACAGCACAGCACCTGCGCCTACGAGCAGGCTGACCCAGACATTGACCCGTAAACCAGCGATTGTGTTGGCGGTATCGATGCGAATTAACTCAATGAAAAATCGCCCTAGGCAGTAAGTCGCGACATAGAGCGCGAAGCTTTGTCCCGCTTTCAATTTATTTCCGAACTTAATAATGATGACCGCAATCAGTGAGCACCAGATTGCTTCATATAAAAATGTTGGATGAAAGGATTCAAATTGTGAAAAGCCGTTAGGGCGATATCGCATTGGAATCTCTACCGCCCACCATGAATCCAGCGGCTTTCCAAAGAGTTCTCCGTTAAACCAATTACCAAATCTTCCGATGGCTTGAGCAAATAGGATTCCAGGAGCTAGTGCATCTGCGAAAACTGCAAATGATGGGAGTTCAAGTGTTCGAGCAAGTAATCTATAACGAAGGTATGCGCCTAACAATCCGATAGATATGGCACCCCAAATACCTAAGCCGCCCTCCCAAATTTTAAATGCATCAACTGGTTGGCCTGCAGCACCAAAGTAAGCGTTAGGCGATGAGATCACATGATAAATACGTCCACCGATAATTCCAGCTGGCACTGCAACTATTGCAACCTCTGAAACAACAGATTGACCTTGTGCGGTTTTGTACTGGAAGCGCTTTCCACCTAACCAAATCGCTATCGCAATGCCGGTAATAATGCACAGTGCGTAATAGTGAATTGTTAAAGGACCAAGCTCCAGCACCGATTGTGCTGGAGTTGGAAAAGCGCGATTCAAAGTTTAAGCAGCCTCAACAGCGGCTTTGAACTCTTCAAGTGAGAACTCGTTTTGAGTGCGCTCCCACTTCTTGCCATTGATGAACACTGTAGGAGTTCCCTGAACACCAAACTTGCTCATTGAATCGTAGTTGGCCTTAACGATCTCGACCTTTGAACCATTAGTTACGCAATCTGCAAAAGTCTTGGATGAAATACCAATCTTCTTTCCGATATTGACCAGAGTTTCATTGCTCCAGAAACCTGAGTTCTCAAGTGGTGACTGGACGGCATACAAAGCGTGGTGGAAATCGAGGTACTGGCCTTCATCTGCAGCACAGAATGAAGCGTTTGCAGCTCGAACTGATTCATCTCCAAGGAAGGAAAGTACGTGATAGCGAACTGTTGCCTTCTTTTCACGAATAAGAGATTCGATGTAATCTCCGTTGGCATCTTCAAACAACTTACATACTGGGCACTGAGGATCTTCCCAAACATCAATAACTGTTACTGCACCATTATCAAATGTGATTGGTGAGCCATTTGCTGTATCGATAGTTGATGTAATCGCTGGCTTAAGAGTGGTTCCATCCAAACCTGCAAGGGATGCGCTCTCTTTGCTGTTTTGACTAAAGAGTGAGAAAACAACTCCGGTAACTACAACAAGAAGGACCATTCCAATAACGATCCAGCGCGTTGTGTTATCAGTGCTCTTTGCCGCTTGCTTTGCCATTATTACTCCTCGATTGGTTGAGCTGCTTTTTCAAAACTGAGTTTTCCGTATGGGAAAAGGTATAGATAAAGCGCGGTGAGCGCCAAGCCCAAATCCCGCATGATTTCTGTGAAATAGGCGCGATGAACCTGAGACTTCAGAGATGGATCGATTTCGCCGCCTCCTCCGAAGCATCCGCAATCGATTAAGAGGCCGCGGGCCCACACCGAGGCGATCGCTGCGATAAAGATAATCATGATGATTCCGCTAAAGATTGCGGAGTATCGGACCATGATTCCAAGGATGAGCAACAAACCAATAGCAACCTCAACCCATGGCAATGCATATCCAACGAGGTGCGCTAAATCAGTGGGCAAAATTTTGTAAGCAGCTGTTGCGTTGGCAGATTCAGTTGGCTTGGTGACCTTTAATCCACCAGCAACAAGCAAAACTCCGCCCAGCAATAAACGGCCAAGGAGTGTGATCCATGGTTGATTCTTTACAAGGAAACTCTTCATCGACCCTCACGGACTCCTAGTGCAAGCTCCTTAGCTAAATGCGAGATCGCATCCAACCCTTCTTGTTCAGTTTTTGCCTCAAGAAGTAATTTGATAAATGCAGAACCAACGATGACACCATCGGCGTATGCGGCAAGGGATTTAGCCTGCTCGCGTGTTGAAACACCTAAACCAACTGAGATAGGAAGATCGGTCACTGTGCGCACGCGTGAGACCAGGTTGCTGGCATCGGTTGAGACACTGGTGCGAGTTCCAGTTACGCCCATCAAGCTTGCCGCGTACACAAAGCCACCAGTCTTAGCGGTTACATCGGCAAGGCGAGCATCATTGGTGCTTGGTGCAACTACATAAATTGGATTGATGCCTGTCTTGCTAGTTGCGGCTAACCAACGATCCGACTCTTCAATTGTTAGATCTGGGGTAATAACACCCGATCCCCCGTTATTGGCGATGGATTGAGCAAACTCATTTACGCCATACCGTTCAATGGGATTCCAGTAGGTCATCACAACGGCAGCTACACCAGTATCGGTTGCAACCTTAAGTGCTGCAAAAACATCTGCGGCATTTGTTCCACCTTTCAATGAAATTTCCGCCGCCTCTTGAATTACAGGACCATCCATTACCGGGTCGCTATAAGGAAAACCGATTTCGATCGCATCAACACCTGCAGCTGCAAGTGCTTGTATCGCTTTGGCGCAACCTTCTTGAGATGGAAAACCCGCTGGAATGTAAGCAATAAGTGCTGCGCGATTTTCTGCACGGACCTTTGCCATGACTGAATCGAGTTGAGTCATTACAGTGGAATTCCAAAGTATTCGGCGGCGGTTTGAACATCCTTATCTCCGCGACCAGAAAGATTGATTAATAAGTTAGCTGTGGGTCCTAGCTCTTTTCCAACAAGAATTGCACCAGCTAAAGCATGCGCAGTTTCAATCGCAGGAATAATTCCTTCAGTTCTGCTGAGCAATGAGAAGGCTGCCATCGCTGCATCATCATTAATCGCACGGTATTCAGCACGACCAATGTCATGCAGGTAAGCATGTTCTGGTCCTACACCTGGGTAATCTAAACCGGCAGAGATTGAATGAGATTCAATTGTCTGACCATTTGCATCTTGCAAAACATATGAGCGTGTTCCATGAAGAACGCCGGGTGTTCCACCTGTGATCGTTGCCGCGTGGCGTCCTGTTTCAACCCCATCACCGCCAGCTTCTAGACCAATTAAACGCACATCGCTATCTGGAATAAATGCGTTAAAGATTCCGATCGCATTGGATCCGCCACCAACACAGGCCAAGATCGCATCTGGAAGTCTTCCCGTTAAGGCAAGCATCTGTTCCCGCGCTTCTTCGCCGATTATTTTGTGGAAATCGCGAACCATCGTTGGGAATGGGTGTGGTCCGGCAACGGTGCCCAATAAGTAATGTGTATCTGCAACATTGGTAACCCAATCTCGCATAGCTTCATTAATTGCATCCTTCAGGGTGCGTGAACCTGATGTCACAGGAACAACCTCAGCACCTAGCAACTTCATACGTGCAACGTTGAGCGCCTGACGATGGGTGTCTTCTTCTCCCATGTACACAACACAATCAAGACCCATCAACGCAGCTGCTGTTGCTGATGCAACACCATGTTGACCCGCTCCGGTTTCAGCGATGATTCGCTTCTTACCCATGCGCTTAGTAAGTAACGCTTGACCTAAAACATTGTTGATTTTGTGCGAACCGGTGTGGTTAAGATCTTCGCGCTTAAGAAAGATTCGTGCACCGCCTGCATGTTCAGAAAATCTCTTCGCTTCGGTAATGATGCTGGGGCGACCGGTATATGTTCGGTGCAGCTCTGCAAGCTCTGCTAAAAACTCTGGATCCTTTTGTGCGGTGTTATGTGCGATCTCAAGTTCATTGAGTGCTCCAATTAACGCCTCGGGTACGAAACGACCGCCGTACTCTCCGAAGTGTCCTGGGCTGCTCATAGTTAAAGCCTACCGAGCAATTGGTCGATCGCAACTGATGGAGATCCTGAGCGAACAAGGGCTTCTCCGACCAATATTGCGGTCGCTCCACACTCTTGAGCAAATGCAACCTCTTGGCGAGTAGAGATTCCAGACTCTGCAACGCGAGCAATAGTTGATGGAATCTGTGGAATAAGTTCAGCAAATGCTTGTGCATCGACATCTAATGTTTTCAGATTACGAGAGTTTACGCCGATGATCTCTGGAGAGATTTCGAGGGCACGTTCTAACTCATCATGGGTATGAACCTCAATCAAAGATCTCATCCCAAGTTCCTTAGCTAAATGAAAGTAATCTTCAAGTTGATTTTTACTCAACGCTGCAACAATCAACAGAACCACATCTGCACCATGTGCACGAGCCTCGTAAAATTGATACTCATCAACCATGAAATCTTTGCGAAGGACTGGAAGATCTATCGCTTTTCTGACCGCATCCAAATCGGCAAGTGATCCACCAAAACGGCGCTTTTCGGTGAGAACGCTAACAACATGGGCACCAGCATCTTCATAGGCAGCGGCTAATCCCGCAGGATCTGTAATTGTTGCCAAGGCACCCTTGCTAGGTGAGGATCTCTTCACCTCTGCAATTAAAGAAATTTCTTCAGTCAATAGATTTGGTAGGCAGTCACGCACTGCAGGAGCGACTTCAAGCGCCTCTTGTAACTGCGCCATCGGAAGACGTCGAGCCGCTAGATCCTCCCGTACGCCTTCGATGATTGATGCTAGAACACTCATAACTTCTCATCCACCGTTGGATCAATTCCATGGTCAAGTGCACTCCAGGTATTGAGTTGGCGCGGTTTGCGTTCGTAGCGTGAAGAGAGTTTAAATCTCTTAGAAATAACAACAACTAGTGCGAAAACAACTACTAGCGAGATGATGATTGGAAGAAACTCTTTCATTATTTGTACGCCAATCGATTAGCTGCATGTACTGCTGTCAAAACCGCTGCCGCCTTATTGCGACACTCTTGATTCTCTGATTCGGGATCTGAATCGGCGACAACGCCTGCACCTGCTTGTACGTAAGCGGTTCCGTTATGCAGCAACGCCGTTCTAATTGCGATACATGTATCTAGATTTCCTGTGAAATCAATGTACCCAACAATTCCGCCGTAAACGCCACGTCTAGTTGTTTCTAGCTCTTCGATGATTTCCATTGCACGAGGCTTGGGAGCACCTGACAAGGTGCCTGCTGGGAATACTGAAAACAGTGCATCAACTGGTGATGATTTTTTTGAAAGCTTTCCTATTACCGTTGAAACAATATGCATTACATGTGAGTAACGCTCGATGTGCATGAAATCAACTACTTCAACCGATCCAGGTGCACACACACGACCTAAATCATTTCTTCCAAGATCTACCAGCATTAAATGCTCAGCACGTTCCTTAGGGTCGGATAGCAGCTCTTCTGCTAAACGATGATCCTCTTCAGGATTAGCTGAGCGCTTACGAGTACCTGCGATGGGATGGATCATCACATCCTCTTGATTAACTTTGACTAGCGCTTCTGGGCTGGAACCAACGATTTCAACTCCATCGGTAAAGCGGAATAAGTACATGTACGGCGAAGGATTATTGAGTCGAAGCATTCGATATACATCAATTGCATCTGCGGTACATGGCAATGCAAAGCGTTGGGACAAAACAACTTGAAAGGCCTCACCTGCCAAGATTTCTTCCTTAACCTGTGCGATGTTCTTTTTGAACTCCTCTGCCGAAATATTTCCTGTGTAATCCGGCAGGGAAAAATCGGGAATAGCTGCGGCATCACCTGGTAGTGAGATCGCTAAATCTGCCTGCATGCGATCTAAACGTTCGATGCATGATGCATACGCCTCATCGATTCGATCATCGCTTCCATCCCAATTAATCGCATTGGCAATTAATGTGATGGTTCCATCGCTGTGATCCATCACCGCTAAATCACTGGTGAGCATAAAAGAGAGCTCTGGAAGTGGAATGTCTTTGTGCGCTAACGATGGCAGTTTCTCTAATCGACGAACAACGTCATACCCCATGAAACCAACTAACCCACCTGTAAGTGGAGGTAAACCCGCAATCTTGGGAGATTTCAAATGTGCAGCGGAAAGTCGTAACGCCTCCAATGGATCAATTCCAGTAGGTGCTCCAGCTGGAGCGCTCCCCTGCCAATACGCCAAACCATCCTTTTCACTTAATGTGGCTTCGCTGCGAACACCGATAAATGAGTAACGAGACCAAGCTCCTCCATGTTCTGCAGACTCTAGAAGAAATGTATTTGCCGCACTCTTTGCTAATTTTTTATAGACACCCAGTGGAGTTTCAGAGTCAGCTAAGAGTTTGCGCGATACAGGTATGACATTAGAAACCCTTGCGTAAGCGCGAAACTCTTCTAGATTCATTGTTTACGATCGCAGCTCTAGAGGCGTATGAAAACAGCTGCGATCTCCGGTATGGCATGCCATACCAGTTTGGATTACCTGCATGATTAATGCATCTCCATCACAATCTAAGGTAATTGATTGCACATCTTGATAGTGGCCTGAGGTTGCACCTTTGACCCATAACTCATTGCGGCTGCGCGACCAGTAAGTTGCTTTTCCAGTTGTCAGAGTGAGTTCCAGTGATTGAGCGTTCATGTACGCCAGCATCAAAACTTCTTTGCTTGTTGAATCTTGCACAATCGCGGGGATCAAGGCATCCGGATCTTTAAGGTGTGCAGCTACCTGCGGATCCAGAGTTGTCATGTGCTTATTCTGCCTTACCGAACGGCAACGCCGCGCACCGGATAATTGTGCTTACCCAGATAGCTCTTTACATCTCCAATGCGGTGAACTCCGAAGTGAAAAACGCTCGCAGCCAGCAGCGCATCTGCTCCTGCATCGAGGGCGGCTGAGAAATCTTCTAGCGAACCTGCGCCACCACTGGCAATCAAGGGAACCTTAGAAACTGCACGAACCGCGGTAATCATTCCGATGTCATACCCTGCACGAGTTCCATCTGCATCCATTGAATTAAGCAGGATCTCGCCAACACCAAGTGCGCATGCTTGCTCAACCCACGCTAGTGCATCAACACCTGCGCTTTGTCGTCCACCATGAGTTGTCACTTCAAAACCTGATTCGGTGCGAGCACGTCGTGCATCTACCGAAAGAACTAAAACCTGCGAACCAAATCTATCTGCGATTTCAGCGATCAATTGCGGGCGTGCAAGTGCTGATGTATTGATTGAAACCTTGTCAGCACCAGCGCGCAATAGACGGTCGACATCTTCAACACTTCGAATACCGCCACCAACAGTCAGGGGAATAAATACCTGCTCTGCGGTGCGTCGAACAACATCAAGAGTTGTCTCGCGTCCTGCAACACTTGCTGAGATATCTAGAAAAGTGAGCTCATCAGCACCTTCGGTGTTGTACAAAGCCGCCATCTCGACGGGATCGCCTGCATCAACAAGATCGGTGAAGTTAACGCCTTTAACAACTCGACCATCGGTGACATCGAGGCAGGGAATGATGCGAACAGATAGCGTCATTTTCCGCTGACCTTAAGTGCTTCTTGCAAGGTGAACTTTCCTGCATATAAAGCTTTGCCAACAATTGCGCCTTCAACACCAGTAGCGCGAAGAGCGGCAAGGGCTGCGATGTCAGCTAATGATGAGATTCCACCACTTGCAATTACAGGCTTGCTAGTCGCAGCGCATACAGATGTGAGTAATTCGATATTTGGTCCAGCAAGGGTTCCATCCTTAGCAACATCTGTTACAACATATCGAGCACATCCATCGCGATCTAATCGCGCAAGGGTCTCAAATAAATCTCCACCCTCTTTAGTCCATCCACGCGCCGCCAATGTGTGTCCGCGAACATCTAAACCAACTGCGATGCGATCACCATGCTCTGCAATTACTCGAGCGGTCCATTCAGGATCTTCAAGTGCTGCTGTTCCTAAGTTCACACGTCGACAACCAGTGGCAAGGGCACGACGCAACGATTCATCATCGCGAATTCCACCGGAAAGTTCGACCTTGATATCCAACTTTCCAACAACTTCAGCTAACAAGGCAGAGTTTTCTCCACGCCCAAAGGCGGCATCGAGATCTACCAGGTGAAGCCATTCAGCACCTGCTGCTTGAAACTCGAGTGCAACATCAAGTGGCGCACCGTAGATGCTTTCCTTGTCGAGCTCACCTTGAACCAGGCGAACTGCACGGCCATCTTTAACATCAACCGCTGGAAGAAGCTCTAAGTAACTCATAGCGATCCCACCCAATTCTTAATCAAAGCAAGTCCAGCAGCTCCTGATTTTTCAGGGTGAAACTGAGTTGCGCTCATATATCCATCTTCAACAGCTGCTAAAAATCTTTCACCATGCGTGCTCCAAGCCTGCATCTTTCCGACAGCGCTCTTTGCAGCGTATGAGTGCACAAAGTAGAAAGATTCTGCTTCGATCCCTTTAAACAAAATTGAATCTGAATCAACCTCTACTGTGTTCCAACCCATGTGAGGCAAAATTGGTGCAGCTAATTGAGAAACCGTTCCATCCCACACGCCCACACCTGCATGCGGAGCGGTGTCAGAGTGTTCAGTTCCGTGGCTAAACATAATTTGCATGCCGATACAGATACCTAAAGTTGGGCGTTCCTTTGCTAAACGCTCTCGAACAATAGCTGCACCATCAACACCATTTAATCCATTCATGCATGCTGCAAATGCGCCAACACCTGGAACTACTAAACCTTCTGCTTCAACTGCGACTGTGCGATCAGCGGTAACAACTACCTCTTTACCTGCTGTAGCAAATGCACGTTCTGCAGAGCGTAGATTTCCAGATCCGTAATCAAGAATTGCTATCAAAGAGAACCTTTTGTTGATGGGATTCCGGCAACTCTGCCATCAAGTGAAACCGCATCACGCAATGCGCGAGCGACCGCCTTGAACTGTGCTTCAAAAACATGGTGTGCGTTGCGACCTTCAAGTACGCGGATATGCAACGCGATACGAGCTTCAGCAACGATTGATTCCCAGATGTGCTTTCCGAGAGTTGTATCAAATGTTCCAATGAGTTCAACGATCTCTGGTTGACGGTGCACTAGGTATGGGCGACCTGAAAGATCAACCGCAGCCTGAACGAGAACCTCATCAAGTGGAACCATTGAGTCACCAAAGCGACGGATGCCAGCCTTATCCCCCAACGCTTCGCGAAGTGCTTGACCAAATGCAAGAGATGTATCTTCAACTGTGTGGTGAGAATCAACATCAACATCACCTGTTGTCTTAACTGTTAGATCAAACCCTGAGTGCTTACCTAATTGAGACATCATGTGATCAAAGAAAGGTACGCCAGTGTCGACATCGATGATGCCCTGGCCATCTAGATTGATCTCAACGAGTACATGCGACTCTTTTGTCTTTCTTTCGACGCGTGCTGTTCTCATGGGTATCTCCTTTAAATGAGCTCTTTGAGGGCTGAAATAAACAATTGATTCTCGGCTTCATTGCCAATGGTGACTCTTAAGTACCCTGATAATCCCACATCTCTAATCAGAACACCCTTTTCCAGCAAGGCCGACCACAGTTGTGGCGCATCCTGCTTGAAACCTGTGAAGAGAATGAAGTTAGCGCTGCTCGGAACGGTGTGTAACCCCATCTGATGCAATGCATCGATGAGCTCTACTCGAGCAGCAATCAAGGTTGAAACTCCACTTAATAATTCAGCGCGGTGATCGATAGCTACCTGGGCTGCTGCTTGGGTAAGGGCGCTGAGGTGATACGGCAAACGAACAATCATCATCGCATCTTTGACCGCTACATCACTGACAAGATAACCAACACGTGCTCCAGCAAAAGCAAAGGCCTTGCTCATAGTGCGAATGACGATTACATGTGGATTTTTTGAAATAAGAGTTACAGCAGAAAGCTCCTGTGAAAACTCTGCATACGCCTCATCAACTACAAGTAATCCCCCAACAGATTGTGCTGCATCAGCCAATTGTTGAATCGCTTCAAGTGTGACAGCACCACCAGTTGGATTATTAGGAGTTGTAATAAAGGTAAGGGTTGGTTTGTTCTTAATAATCTCTGCAACTGCATCCTGGGTGTTGAGAGAGAAATCAGGGTTTCGCTTTCCATCGATCCACTGAGCACCAGTTGTTTTTGCAATCAATGGGTGCATTGAATATGAAGGGGTAAAGCCTAGAACTGGACCTTGAGCGAAGGCTAAGAAAATCGATTGAATAATCTCATTGGAACCATTAGCCGCCCAAATATTGTCGAGAGTGAAACCGGTACCACTTCTCTCGTTGATGTAGGTAGCAAGTTTGGTGCGCAATACAGTTGCATCGCGATCTGGATAACGATTTAAATCAGCTGCAACTTGTGCGACAGCATCGGTGATCGCCTTTTGTAGCGCTGGTGATGGCGAATAAGGGTTCTCATTTGTATTTAATGAGGCTTGAGCGGGAACTTGCGGTGCGCCGTATGCAGACAGTGGACGCAGAGTTTCGCGCAGAGGTAACCACGTTGGCCAACTCATGACAAATTCTCCAAGCGTGCTGTCATTGCTTCACCATGTGCTGGTAGATCCTCTGAATTTGCCAAGGTCACAACGGTGTCAACAATCTCGGTAAATGCCTTTTGGCCATACTCAATAAAGTGCAATCCGCGAAGAAAGGTTTGAACTGAAAGCCCGCTTGAGTGACATGCGCAGCCACCCGTTGGAAGAACGTGATTTGAGCCTGCAGAGTAATCACCTAATGAGACCGGTGAGAATCGCCCGATAAAGACAGCTCCAGCGTTACGAATCTTTTCAGCATCACTACGAGAGTTTTTTGTTTGAATCTCTAAGTGTTCTGCTGCATAAGCGTTAACAACATCTAAACCTTGCTTCATGTCATCTACTAATGCGATTGCAGATTGAACGCCAGATAGCGCGCTCTTGATTCGATCTGCGTGCTTCGTTGCTGCAACCCGTACCTTAAGTTCAGCCTCAACCGCTTGAGCTAATTCAACTGAATCAGTTACCAGTACAGCTGCAGCAATAACATCGTGCTCTGCTTGGCTAATCAAATCAGCTGCAACATCGGCGGCGATTGCTGATGAGTCAGCTAAAACTGCGATCTCAGTTGGTCCCGCCTCAGAATCAATTCCGATAATTCCACGGAGCGCACGTTTTGCCGCAGCTACATAAATATTTCCAGGACCGGTTACAAGATCGGCCTTTTCGCACACACCTTCCATGCCATAAGCAAAGAGTGCTATCGCTTGTGCTCCCCCAACCGCATAGACCTCGGTGATTCCCAGCAACGCACAGGTTGCAAGAATCGTTGGGTGTGGCAAACCACCAAAATCTTTTTGTGGTGGTGATGCAACCGCAATTGATTGCACCTTTGCAATCTGTGCAGGAATGACATTCATCATCACACTGCTTGGGTAAACAGCACGACCACCTGGAACATAGAGACCAACTCGATCTACCGGAATCCATTTTTCAGTAACTGTTCCGCCATCTACAACAGTTGTCGTTGTAGTAGTGCGCAACTGATCATTGTGAACCTTGGTGATTCGTGAAATAGATAGCTCTAAAGCGGTTCTAATTGCAGGATCTAATTGTGAAAGCGCCGCATCTAAGGCGGTTTGAGGAACTCGAATACTGGCTGGAGTAACACCATCAAACTCTTGCGCTAAAGCGATCAGATCTGCCTGAGTTCCATTCTTTACTCTCTCCAAAATGGGTTCGATAAGCAGCATCGCCTCTGCCACATTAAGCGTGGCTCGAGGAAGTTCAGCGTTGTATTGAGCTTTAGACAGGGATCGTCCGCGCAGGTCTACGGTACGAATCATTGGGCAATTGTAACGGCAAGAGGGCAACCCTCGCTTATTGATTTAAACCAAGCAGTTAGGCCCCAAAATTGATTTCAAATCAGCGCTCAAACTTGGTGATGATGTAATCAACGCATCTACCTTCATCACAGTGCTGCTTCCATTATCGAGAAGTTGCAGATGAACCTCTCGCTTTCCGGGATGTGAGCGCAAAATCTCTTTAATGCGATCTACAACAGGTGGTGTGCATTGCTGAATTGGCAGTGAAATTACTAGTGGTCCCGTTGGTCCTGCACTGATATCTGGCATAGACATTTCAAGTGCGGTAAATCTCAGCGCATCTTCGCGACGGTCCACGCGACCACGAATCGTGACAATACGATCCTCAGTTAATGACATCGAGTACTGGTTGTAGGTATTTGCGAAGAACAGAACTTCAAGCGCGCCTTCTAGATCTTCAACGGTTACAACCGCCCATGATGCACCTTGTCGAGAAACCTTTCGTGTAACACTTGTGATTAATCCACCAATGGTGACAATTGATTCATGCTGTGCACCATCATCTGATAGTTCGCTGATGGACATATCTGTGTTAGCTCGCAAGACATGCTCAACACCCAGTAATGGGTGGTCGGAAACATAAAGACCCAACATCTCGCGTTCATAAGAAAGCAACATCGCTTTATCCCATTCGCCAGTTGGAACTTCGATATCTAATCCAGATACCGCGGTAACCGCTTCTCCGCCAAAGAGATCAAATTGACCAATAGCCTCTGCACGCTTTGATTCGATTACTGAATCAATTGCTTCGAGGTGAACAGCGATCAGACCCTTACGAGTCGAACCGAGAGAGCCAAAAGCTCCAGCTTTGATAAGCGATTCAATTGTCTTTTTGTTGCACACCTGTGCATCAACCTTTGCCAGGAAATCACCAAAGGAGGTGTAACGTCCCTTGGAATCACGAGCGCTCTTAATCGATGCAACTACACCTTCTCCAACATTTCTAATTGCCGCTAAGCCGAAACGAATATCGACTCCACGTGGTGTGTACTCGGCATCAGATTCATTCACATCTGGTGGCAACACCTTGATTCCCATTCGGCGGCATTCAGATAGGTAGAGCGCAGATTTATCCTTGTCATCACGGACAGAGGTTAAAAGCGCGGCCATATATTCAGTGGGGTAATTCGCCTTTAAATACGCGGTCCAATAAGAGACAACACCGTATCCAGCAGAGTGTGCACGGTTAAAGGCGTAATCAGAGAAGGGAATCAGAACTTCCCATAAACGTTTAATTGCAGCGGTTGAGAAACCATTTTCCTTCATGCCAGCTTCGAAGGGAACATACTCTTTATCCAGAATGTCCTTGTTCTTCTTTCCCATCGCCTTACGCAAAAGATCTGCGCGACCAAGGGTAAAACCTGCAACCTTTTGCGCAATCGCCATAACCTGCTCTTGATACACAATTAATCCATAGGTATCGCCCAAGATCTCATTAAGCGGTACCGATAATTCAGGATGAATTGGTTCAACTGGTTTGCGACCATTTTTACGATCTGCATAGTTGTTGTGCGCGTTCTCGCCCATTGGTCCTGGACGATACAAAGCGATCACAGCTGAAATATCCTCAAATGAATCTGGGGACATGCTGCGTAGCAATGCTCGCATTGGCCCACCATCGAGTTGGAATACACCCAAGGTATCTCCACGACTTAAGAGTTCATATGTCTTGGGATCATCCAAGGTTAGATCTTCAAGGACTACATCTTTACCTTGGTTCGCTTTGATGTTGAGCAGAGCATCATCAAGTACAGAGAGATTTCGCAATCCCAAAAAGTCCATCTTGAGCAAACCAGTTGCCTCGCACGCACCCATATCAAACTGGGTAATAATCGCACCATCTGCTTCACGACGATGAATTGGAATAACATCCAACAACGGTTCACGTGAAAGAATCACACCAGCTGCGTGAACACCCCATTGACGCTTCAAACCTTCAAGGCCACGAGCGGTATCTACAACACGTTTTGAATCTGGATCGGAGTTGTATAGAGAACGGAACTCCCCTGCTTCTCCATAACGATCATCCTTTGAATCAAAGACTCCGCTGAGCGAAATATCCTTACCCATAACTGATGGTGGAAGCGCTTTCGTTAACTTTTCTCCGACAACATATGGATAACCAAGCACTCGGGTTGAATCCTTAATCGCTTGCTTAGATTTAATGGTTCCGTAGGTAATGATCTGTGCAACGCGATCTTCACCATACTTATTAGTGGCATAACGGATCATTTCGCTGCGGCGACGCTCATCAAAGTCCAAGTCGATATCAGGCATAGAGATACGCTCAGGATTAAGGAATCGCTCAAACAAGAGACCATGTTCTAGTGGATCTAAACCGGTAATTCCAAGTGAGTATGCAACCAAGGATCCAGCTGCAGATCCTCGACCTGGGCCAACTCGAATACCAACCTTCTTTGCATGACCTACAAGATCTGCAACAACGAGAAAGTAGCCAGGAAAACCCATTTTCTCCATGACGCCGAGTTCATACTTCAGGCGCTCTTCATGGGCAGGTGTAATGCGTGCGCCTAACCGTTCCTTGAGGCCACGTTCTGCCTCTTTCTTTAACCAAGAGTCTTCAGTTTCACCCGCTGGTACCTCAAACTGTGGAAGTAAGTTTTCACCTTCGCGCAAGGTGATGTTGCACCGTTCGGCGATCAGCAAGGTGTTATCGCAACTTTCAGGAATATCCTTAAATAATTCCCGCATCTGGGCTGCGGTCTTTACATAAAAAGAGTCGTTATCAAATTTAAATCTCTTGGGATCTGCCAAGGTTGAACCGGATTGAACGCAGAGCAACGCTTCATGTGCGCCAGCATCTTCTTGACGTGTGTAATGCAGATCGTTGGTGGCAAGTAGCGGTAGACCTAGTTCTTTACCTAACTTCATTAAATCTGCTTTAACGCGAGCTTCAATTTCGATTCCGTGATCCATAACCTCAAGGAAGAAGTTCTCTTTTCCAAAAATATCGCGATATGCACTAGCTGCCTTAATTGCTTCCTTGTATGCACCCATGCGAAGTCTGGTTTGAATTTCGCCGCCCGGACATCCAGTAGTTGCGATCAATCCCTTTGAATATGTCGCAAGAAGTTCGCGATCCATACGTGGCTTGTAGTAATAACCTTCAAGGGATGCCAGTGAGGACAATCTAAAAAGATTTCCAAGACCTTCATTGTTTTCCGCCAGAATTGTCATGTGGGTATAAGCACCACCACCTGAAACATCATCCTCGCCACCATCTGCCCACTGCACCCGCTTCTTATCAAAACGAGATTCAGGTGCAACGTAGGCTTCAATTCCGATGATTGGCTTTACATCAGCCTTCTTTGCCGCCTTATAAAACTCAAAAGCTCCGAAGACATTGCCATGGTCGGTCATTGCAATGGCGGGCATGCCTTGTGCTTTGACCTCAGACATTAAATCGCCAACACGAGCGGCGCCATCGAGCATCGAGTACTCGGTATGGACGTGAAGGTGGACGAAATTGTCTTTAGACATGATTGGCGAGATTAGTGGTTACGGAAGAACGGCGTCGGAAAGCAACGCCAGGGAGCGTGTGAGATCGGCTGGATATGGGGCGTGGAAGTTGAGCGCCTCCGCCGTAACTGGGTGGGCGAAGCGAAGCTCGGCGGCATGAAGCCAAGGTCTGGACATCTGCAGACTCTTAGCCAAGACCGGATCTGCGCCATATGTAGTGTCACCAACTAATGGATGGTGCAACGCTGAAAAGTGAACACGAATCTGATGTGTGCGGCCGGTTTCAAGTTCAATCTTGACCATTGATACACCACGATAAAACTCGATTACCTCGTAATGGGTGATTGATTCCTTGCCCGTTGCCATCACTGCAAAACGATGATCCTCTTTTGGGTGACGATCAATGGGTGCATCAATTGTTCCCGTTGTTGGATCCATATGACCTTGAACCATTGCATGATAAATCTTGTCAACGGTTCGATTTCTAAATGCATCCTTCAGAACATGAAAAGCTTTATCGCTCTTAGCAACAATCATTAATCCACTAGTACCAACATCTAATCGATGAACGATTCCTTGACGCTCTGCTGGACCAGAAGTTGAAATGGTGTAACCAGCTGCCATTAATGCACCAACAACAGTTGGACCTGTCCATCCTGGACTTGGGTGAGCTGCACATCCAATTGGTTTATCAATAACGACGATATCTTGATCATCAAAAACTATTGTTAAACCCTCAAGAGGTGTCAGTGGAATTGGATCTGTATTAATAGGTGCTGGCATCAGTACATCAATGATTTGTCCTGCGGTAACGCGATCTGATTTCGGCATCGCTTTTCCACCGGTTGTGATGTCACCATCTTCAAGAAGTTTGACCACAGCGGTGCGTGATAATCCCAGTACACGTGTGAGTGCGCTATCAATGCGCTCTCCCGCGACTCCTTCTGGCACCGATAAGGTGCGCAATTCGCGGTTACTCATGGTTGTGAGCCTACCTTTGTTATGGGTGGGATATTTCTGGCGGTTAAGACCATAGAAATCACCGCTGCAGTAACAATTGCGGTGTCTGCGATGTTAAATACCGGCCAATTGGGCAGCTGCATCCAATCAATGACATGGCCACGTAATACGCCTGGTTCACGGAATATTCGATCCACCATATTTCCAAGAATTCCACCGAAAACCAACCCCAAGACAACAGCCCATCCACGGGATGTAATTTGAGGTGAGTAGTACAAAATTGCGCTCATCACAATCAAACCAAAGATAGATAAGAAGATGGTTGCACCGGCAGCAAAGGAAAAGGCAGCTCCGGAGTTACGCACAAAGGTTAATTGAAAGAACTCACCAACTACTTTGATGTTGGATTTGTAGGAAAGGTTATTAACCGCCCAGATTTTTGTTGCTAGATCTAGAACCCAAACCGCCCAGGCAACACTAAAAAGTGTGCGCCATCTGCGCACCTTTAGCGCCGTTCTTCCTTCTGCTTGCACAGCATGCAGAGAGTTGCGCGAGGGAAAACTTGTAGGCGAGCTTTACCAATAGGAGAACCACACTCTTCGCAGTTTCCGTAACTCTTGTTATCGATTCGCTCAAGAGCGCGCTCGGTCTGCAGCACCATGTCACGTGCATTAATAACGAGCGACATCTCATGTTCACGTTCAAAAGTCTTTGTTCCCGCATCTGCTTGATCATCGCCGGCGCCTTCACCAGACTCTTGAATCAAGGCATCCATCTCTTGCTCAACAACTGCAAGCTCTTTACGAAGACGATCGAGCTCCTTTGAGATTTCAGTGCGGATCGCCTTGATCTCAGCGGCTGTCCATGGAGATTCATTTTCGCTAACAACAACTGGAGTTGGCGCAACCTTGATTGGCTTCAGTGGAGCGATCTTCTTACCGCTCTTTACTGGACGTGGTGGAGGCGGCATTACTAAACGACGCTCTTCAATAACCGGTGCTACAACTGGTGCTGTAATTGTTGATACAGAAACTGTTTGTGATTTCTCATCAACGGTAAGAGTTGTCTTTGATGGAAATGGCTTTCCTGGAGCTTTCTTTACTGGAATGCTCTTCACCGCAGCTTTTTTGGCAGGTGCTGCCTTCTTTGCCGCAGCCTTTTTGACAGGAGCTTTCTTAGCTGGCGCCTTCTTTGCAACCTTCTTGGCAACCTTCTTTACAGGGGTTACCTTTTTGATCGCCTTCTTTACCGCCTTTTTGACAGCCGACTTTTTGGCCGCTTTTTTAACCGCGGCTTTCTTGACTGGCTTCTTAGGCATGTCGCGAACCTTATGCCTTGCCGGCTACCGCTACCAACTTCGCCACGGTCATTTTTTAAGGATTCAATCAACTACACTAAGAACCTCGCGTACAGGGCGTTGACGGGGCTATCACCTCACGAGCCAGCAGGAAGAAATGGGTTCACGCCCATCTAGAACCGGCACGGGAGATTTCAAGTGGCACACCTCGGTGTGCAAGGCGGGTGGTACCGCGAAAGCTGTGAATGCAGCGATCGTCCCTCCAGAGATTGTTTTCTGGAGGATTTTTTATGTCATTTCGCGCCATCCCCGCAGCTGTTGATCTGCCTGCCGTCGAACATGCAATTTTAAAGTTCTGGCGCGAAAACTCCATCTTTGAAAAAACCGTTGCAGCTCGTGAAGGTGCTGCTGCCTGGACATTTTATGAAGGTCCACCAACTGCAAATGGAATGCCTGGCACACACCACATTGAAGCCCGCGTATTTAAGGATTTGTTTCCACGTTTTCACACAATGAAGGGCAAGCAGGTAACTCGTAAAGCGGGTTGGGATTGTCATGGCTTGCCAGTAGAGATCGCTGTAGAAAAAGAGTTAGGTTTTTCTGGCAAGGGCGATATCGAAAAATTTGGAATCGCACCATTTAATGACAAGTGTCGCGAATCTGTACAGCGTCACGTCAGCGCATTTACAGATATGACAGATCGCATGGGCTTCTGGGTTGATTTTGATGAAGCGTATTGGACGATGTCTCCAGAATATGTTGAATCAGTCTGGTGGTCTCTGAAAGAGATCTGGAAAAAGGGATTACTAGTACAGGATCATCGCGTTGCTCCGTACTGTCCTCGTTGCGGCACAGGCTTGTCAGATCACGAGCTAGCGCAAGGGTATGAAACAGTTACTGATCCATCGGTCTTTGTTCGTTTTCCAGTGACATCGGGTGAACTCGCAGCGTTGAATGCATCCTTGTTGGTGTGGACCACTACCCCATGGACCTTGGTTTCAAATACCGCTGTCGCTGTGCATCCAGAGGTTGAGTACGTTGCCATCGAAGTAACAGATGAAGAAAGTACTGAAGTCTTAGTTGTTGCACAGAATTTGATGGAAACAGTTAAGGGCGAGAAGAAGATTCTGAAGACAATGCTGGGCAAGGAGCTTGAGCGGGTTACATACAAGCGCCCATTTGATTACATTGAAATTCCAGATGCTCACTATGTAGTTCTTGCTACCTATGTAACTACTGAGGATGGAACTGGATTAGTTCACCAAGCACCTGCCTTTGGTGCAGATGACTTAGCTGTATGTCGTAGCTATGGATTGCCGGTTGTAAATCCCATTGCACCTGATGGACATTTCCTGGCAGATGTTCCAGTTGTTGGCGGAACCTTTTTCAAAGAGGCGGATAAGCCTTTAGTAAAGGAGCTCAAAGCAAGTGGTGCTTTGTATAAGCACCAGCAATACGAGCACACCTACCCCCATTGCTGGCGCTGTCACACAGCGTTGATGTATTACGCACAACCGTCGTGGTACATCCGCACAACATCGATTAAGGATGCGCTGCTGCGTGAAAATGCTGCAACAGATTGGCACCCAGAAACAATTAAAGAAGGTCGATACGGCGATTGGCTGAACAACAATATTGACTGGGCTCTTTCACGCAACCGTTATTGGGGTACACCACTTCCGATCTGGCGCTGCGAGAACAAACATGAAATCTGTGTTGATTCATTGAAGGAGCTTGGAGCACTTGCAGGTCAAGAGCTTTCTAATCTGGATCCACACCGACCATTTGTTGATGACATCACCTTTGCCTGTGCTGAGTGTTCACAAACAATGACACGTGTTCCAGAAGTAATCGATTGCTGGTACGACTCAGGTGCGATGCCCTTTGCTCAATGGGGATACCCGCACAAAGAAGGTTCGGTAGAAAAGTTCAAAGCCTCATACCCTGCCGACTTTATTTGTGAAGCGATTGATCAGACACGTGGGTGGTTCTATACCTTGATGACTATTGGAACCTTGGTCTTTGATCAATCCTCATATAAAACAGTTCTGTGTCTTGGTCACATCCTGGATAAGGATGGTCGCAAGATGAGTAAGCACCTTGGCAATGTTTTAGAACCGATGGCATTGATGGATCAACATGGTGCAGATGCGGTTCGTTGGTACATGTTGGCAGCGGGTTCTCCATGGGCTGCCCGTCGAGTAGGCCATGACAGCATCAACGAGGTTGTTCGCAAAACCTTGTTGACCTACTGGAACACCGTTTCATTCCACGCTTTGTATGCCAACGCCTCTCACTTTGAACTTTCGCAAACTCCAGCACTTTCTGATCGTCCATTGATGGATCGCTGGATCATTTCAGAGCTCAACACTTTGGTGCAAGAGGTTGATGCAGCGCTAGAGGACTTTGATTCTCAAATTGCGGGCCGCGCACTTGCACGATTTATCGATGATTTATCCAACTGGTATGTGCGTCGTTCTCGTCGACGTTTCTGGGATGGAGATGTTGCAGCGCTAGGAACTTTGCATGAGTGCTTAGTAACGCTAACGCAGCTACTTGCTCCACTCGTTCCATTTATTACCGAACAGGTGTGGCAAGAGTTGGTTATTCCGGCAGATTCTAAGCAACCTGCATCGGTTCACCTTTCTGATTGGCCAGCGGTCAACACAGGTGCAATTGATTCTGAGCTTGCATCTCAAGTTGCATTGACTCGACGCATCGTTGAATTAGGACGTGCAACACGTGCAGAATCTGGAATCAAAATCCGCCAGCCTTTGGGTCGCGCACTGATCGCAGCAAGTGGTTGGTCAACTCTTCCTGAAGCGATGCGTGAGCAGATCGCCGATGAGCTCAATGTTCAAACGCTGCAGGACATTGCAACTGCAGATGGAGATCTCGTTGATATCAGCGTTAAAGCTAACTTCAAATCTTTAGGTGCCAAATTTGGCGGTGCGGTGCAGGAGATTGCTAAGGCAATTGCCGCAACCGATGCGACAGCACTGGTAAAGACCCTTCGCGCATCTGGTGTTACAACCGTTGGCACATGGGAGATCGCACTTGATGACCTAGTCATTACAGAGGTTCCAAAGAGCGGCTGGAGCGTTTCATCCCATGATGGGGAAAGCGTGGCGCTAGATCTTGAGTTAACCCCCGCGCTTATTGCCGCTGGAAATGTGCGTGAAGTAATCCGATTTATTCAAGAGCGTCGCAAGAGCGATGGCTTGGATATTTCAGATCGCATCAACGTTACCTGGAATGCAACTGATGAGATGGCTGCTGCAATAGAAACCGATCTTGCACATATTGCAGATGAGGTTTTGGCGCTATCAATCACACGTGATGCTGGATTAGCGATTAACGATACTGAAATTGGTGTTGAGGTCGTACTGGTTAAGCAGTAATTACAGACCGCGTACAAAACCCATCAACAGTTGTGTTCCGAAAAAGAGCACAATGAAACTCATATCAAGACTTACTGCGCCTAATCGAAGTGGTGGAACAAAGCGACCCACAAACTTCATCGGCGGATCGGTAATTGTGTAGATCGCTTCTACAAAGTAGAGAACGATTCCTTTCGGACGCCAAGTGCGTGAAAACATCTGCACATAATCAAAGATCAATCGACCCAAAAGGGCGAGCAGAAAGAATTGAAGAATACTGGCTAGCAGTGAGCCGACGCTCAACATGATCAGCTCTGGTTAAAGAAGCTTGCCTGAGCAGCTGCTGATTTATCTTCAGAGCTAACTGAAACATTTGCTGGTGACAAAAGGAATACCTTCTTTGTCACTCGCTCAATTGTTCCGTGCAAACCAAATGCAAGACCACTTGCAAAATCAACCAAGCGCTTGTGCTCTGACTCATCCATTTCAGTCAGGTTGATGATCACTGGATTTCCTTGACGGAAATGCTCACCAATCGTACGAGCCTCGTTGTAATAACGTGGGTGCAAAGTAATGATGCGATCCATTGTTGGAAGATCAAGCTGTGGCGCAACCTCTACAACTGATGAGTGACGCAATGAACCAACTGAACGAGGTTCGCGAGTTTTCACGCGAACATCACCAGTTGGTGGAATTGCTGGAGTATTTGTAGTTGCTGTTTGTGGAGTATCGAATTCAGGATCATCCATCAAACCAAGGTAATTAGCGACACGGCGCATTGCATTAGACATGGTTAAAGGTTACCTGTGGGGTGAGCGGGAACCGAGGATTGATGAGCCTACGCGGACATGTGTCGCACCATGGGAAATCGCTGTTTCATAATCCCCACTCATGCCCGCCGACAGGGATTTCGCATTCGGGAAGCGGTTCATAAACTCAGTACGGATCACTGCTAATTGTGAGTAAGCCTTTTCAGGATCCATCCCTACTGGTGGAACTGACATCAACCCCGCCAATGTGTGGGTCGCAGAAGCTGAGACTTTTTCAGCTAATTGATACAGCTGATCAACCCCTGCTCCCCCGCGATGGTGGGCTCCATCTAATGAAACCTGCAAAAAGATGGACAAGGGATGAGGTGCAACTTTTTCAATCATCTCAAAGTGTCGCGGATCATCTAGCGAATGAATTACAGATGCCCATGAAGTAATTGATTTCAACTTATTACTTTGTATTTGACCCTGGAAATGCCAGTTTCCAACAACTAGTTGGGATTTTTCAGCCCCTTCAGAATCTCTGTTTTCCCCAAAATCTGCAACACCTAATTGCTGCAGGATCTGAGCATCACTAACCGGAAAGGTTTTAGTAACGGCGATCAAGGTGACGGGATGGTAAGCAACCGCTGCAATCTTTGATTTAACTACTTCGAGGTTGGCGGAGATTTCATCGAGGCGGCTCATAGGGATATGACTCCAGCAAATCTTCCAGTTGGATTTTGGCGACGATGTGAAAAGTACATTTCATCTTCATAGGTGCAGCTTGTAGAAGCTTCATAGGAAACACCTGCTGACACCAAATCTGCGATCAAAGCCTTTGGAAGATCCAACCCTGGTGTTCCTTTGCGGGTTGTTGCAAATGCACGTGGATGCTCTTGCATAACATCCTGCTGCATCTCAAATGGAACTTCATAACAAGCACCACAAATTGATGGTCCCAATATGGCGTGAATATCAATGGAACCTAAGGAACGCATTGTGTGAATCGCTTTCAGCGCGATGCGATTAACTAATCCTGCTCTACCAACATGGATTGCACCTACCGCCTCTTTTGAAACAAGAAGCAATGGAATGCAATCAGCAACCATGACAGCTAAAGAGATTGCAGGTTTTGTTGTAATCAAGCCATCACAAGTTGGTACCTCTGAAGTAACAGAATCAACAATCACGATCTCATCACCATGGACCTGATTCATAAACTGCGCCGAACCAATCTGCGCTCGATTGGAGGCAACGATCGCAGGATCATCGCCAACATGCAGAGCAAGGTTCAAAGATTCATAGACGCCAAGGCTTGAGCCTCCGCGTCGATCGGTGAAAAAGTGAGGCAAAGCCTTACTTCATGAAGTCAGGAACGTCGATCTCATCCTCTGCAACTAACTCTTCAAAGGTCACGCGACGCTTTGGAGTTTCGCTGCCAAGATCTAGAGCCACTGAGATTGGATCGTTTGATGCGATTGGATCTGCAACCCCACCAAGAGTTGCTGCATTGATTACTGGTGTTGCAACCTTCTTAGGCTCGCCACCTTCAAAGCCTGCAGCAACAACGGTAATACGAACCTCATCACCTAATGCATCATCAATAGTTGTTCCGAAGATGAACTTAGCGTTGGGATGAACCGCTGATTGAACAAGTTCGCACGCCTCGTTAACTTCAAAGAGACCTAGATCAGATCCACCTGAGACTGAGAGTAGAACTCCCATCGCTCCATCAATTGATGCTTCAAGCAATGGACTTGATATCGCAAGTTCGGCGGCGCGCAGTGCACGATTTTCTCCGCGAGCAGAACCGATGCCCATCAATGCAGAACCTGCACCTGACATCACAGCCTTAACATCTGCAAAGTCAAGGTTGATTAATCCTGGCTGTGTGATGATCTCTGTAATTCCCTGCACACCTGAAAGTAGAACTTGATCTGCACTCTTGAATGCATCTGCCAAAGTAATTGTGCGATCAGAGATTGCAAGTAGACGATCATTTGGAATAACGATCAAGGTATCAACCTCGGCGCGTAGCGCTTCGATACCAGCATCAGCTTGTGTTGAACGAAGCTTTGCTTCAAATGAGAATGGACGAGTTACAACACCGATAGTTAATGCACCAATATCTTTTGCAATCTTTGCAACAACTGGAGCTGCACCTGTTCCGGTTCCGCCACCTTCACCTGCAGTTACAAAAACCATATCTGCGCCACGAAGAATTTCTTCAATGTCATCTGCGTGATCAAGTGCTGCTTCGCGACCCTTATCTGGATCCATTCCTGCACCAAGTCCACGTGTTGTCTTGCGACCAATATCTAATTTCACATCTGCATCACTCATTAATAAATGTTGTGCATCTGTGTTAATCGCAATGAACTCGACGCCCTTTAATCCGACATCGATCATTCGATTAATTGCGTTAACTCCACCGCCACCAATGCCGACGACTTTGATGACCGCTAAATAATTTTGTGGTGAAGCCACTTTTATTCCTCCTTATGAACCATAAACCTCAACTTGAGCCTTACAATTCACTACTTTTCTATAGGGCGAACCTAAAGCGCATAAGGGTGATTATCAAACACCGACGCGATTTGTTTAACGTGTCGCAATTTTCTATTTACTTAACGATTGGTGCATGTGGTGCAGATACATCAACTCTTTTTATATTTGCATTTTCAGGAAGTGCAATCAACGCCTTATAAACCTTTAGTTTCAACTCATTTTCAGAGTTAGTACCCCAACGAAGTTCAATCTTCTTGCCATTGTTTTCCATAATCAAAACAAGGGCTCCGGTGCTGCGAACCTTTACAACCGTCAAGGTTGAGTTGAGATCTTCTGGCAGCTCTGTAAGAAAATCGACCGCTTTAATCGCGTCATCAAGGGTGCCGGCCTGAATATCAATTAATCCAGATGGTCGATCCCCTTGGGGTACAAAGCTGGCCCCAGTTGAATCAATCACCTGGTTTTGAAAGGTTGCAATGGGAGTTCGTGGAGTTAGTTCGACAACAACCTTTCCATTGATCCAGTTGCGAGAAATATCTGCGGATTCGACCCAATCAAGTTTTTCTAGATTTGTTGCTACCGCCCGAGGTTCGACGCGAGCTAACTTCTGACCTTTTACGATTCCGGTGTTAATGGGTTTGGTACTTCCAATAACTTCAACTGATGAGACGGTAAAGAAGGTTGAGTACCCCAAAATGTAGGTAGCACCTGCAAGGGCAACCATCGCAAATAGTGCAACTAGCTTTTTATTCATTTAGCCAAAGCGCCTAGTCAAGCCATCAACGATGATCGGTGCTAATGAGCTGACATCGCCCGCTCCTAAGGTCATGATGACATCTCCGGGTTGGGCATCTGCAACCACAGAATCTGTCACCTCAACAAAGTTTGGAATGTACTCGCCGTTGGTCATCAGTGAAGTGATCATCTTTGAGGTAACACCATCGATTGGTTTTTCACTCGCAGCATAGACTTCTAGAAGGATGGCTCTATCGGCTGTACTTAACTCTTGAGCAAACTGTGGCGCAAAAGCCTTTGTGCGTGAGTATCGATGCGGTTGGAAAATTACAATCAATCGACCAGCATCTGCGTAGCGACGAGCCGCTTCGAGGGTTACATGAATCTCAGTTGGATGGTGCCCATAATCATCAATAACTCGGACTCCGTGCACAGTTCCCTTTAATTCAAATCGTCGACCTGTCCCTCTAAAGGTTGCTAAGCCTGTCAGCAATTCAGCTACTGGAAACCCTAATTTCAAGCCTGTTGCAAGGACTCCAGCGGCGTTCAAAAGATTGTGATGACCAGGTACTTGTAATTCGATGTGACCGACGCTTCGGCCCTTCCAAATAGCGCGAGCTCGTGAACCCATTGTTAATAGTTCAATCTGATCGATATGTAAATCAGCGGACTCATTGATGCCATATGAAATTAATTCGATTGATTCAACACTCTTTGACAGCGCAACAGCACCCGCATCATCGGCACAGTATGTTAAAAAGCCACCTGGCTTAATCGTTGCTGCAAAATCTCTAAATGCTTGGGCAACCGCTTCAGGGGTTTCAAAAAAATCAACATGGTCATGTTCAACATTTGTGACAATTGCGCCAAATGGGTGGTACTCAATAAAGGAGCCATCTGATTCATCAGCCTCTGCCACAAAGATCTCGCCGGTGCCTCTGTGAGCATTTGAACCCGAGGCAGTGATCGTTCCACCGATTGCAAAGGATGGATCTGCAGCACATGCTTGCAGAGCAACTGCGAGCATTGATGAGGTGGTTGTCTTTCCATGTGTTCCAGCAACGGCCACACTCTTTGACTCTGACATCAAGATTGCAAGTGCGGCAGCGCGAGTAAGGATCGGAAGCTTTAACTCTTGTGCGCGAACTCGTTCGGGGTTGCTCTGAGAAATCGCATTGGAGTACACAACTAAATCTGCCCCATCAACATTTTCTGCCGAATGCGATGTTGACACCGTCGCACCTAAAGCTGACAGAGCAGTGACGACAGATGAATCCTTTGCATCAGAGCCACTAACAGTAATTCCGTGAGATAAAGCGATACGTGCCAGCCCGCTCATTCCGGCTCCACCAATACCGATGAAGTGAATACGCTTACCGATTAACGCAGAAAGCTGTGGCCTCATGAGTTCATCGCAAACTCAGCAAGTGCCACAATCTTTTCAGCGGCGTGAAGATCCTGGGGATCTCCTGCAATTGGGGCGTGCGCTGCTTTTTCTAGCAAAGAGGTTAGGTTGGTTGAAATGTATTGTGCGGTGAACTCTTGCTGAGTGATCACTTGTGCGCGATCGGCTGCAACCAAGGAGGCAGCGTTAACAAACTGTTCTCCATTTCCGATTGGTAGCGGCACAAAAAGAGCGTATCGGCCGAGCGCACGAAACTCGCTACAGGTCACCGCGCCGCTTCGGGCAATGATTAAATCGGCAGCTAAATAGGCATCTGCCATGGCATCAATATAAGCAACTGGCTTATATCCCCCAGTGGCAATAGGTAGGGCATTGAGTTTGCCTACTGAATGCAGAACAGAAATACCTTTGTCATTAAAGGTTGAAACGCTGTCGGCAATTACTGCATTGATTGCGACTGAGCCTTGAGATCCGCCCATGATGACAACTAATGGTGCAGCTGTAGAAAAACCTAATCGAGACTTTGCAGCAGAACGAGCCTTACTCCAGTCACTCGCTGATTCTGTACAACCGTGAGCAACATCAGATCGCAGAGGTAATCCAGCGAGTAAAGCTTTAGAAAAACTACCCTCTTCAACTGGATGAGCAACCGCTAAATGGTGGGTAAATCCTGCACCAACCCGATTAGCCCACCCTGGTTTTGCATTAGCTTCGTGAATGACTATTGGGGTTCGGGTAATTGCAGCTGCTAAGTAAGCAGGTGCACTGACATATCCACCAAAACCAATCACAACATCAGCGTTTTTTACAACGGTGATGGAGGCTGCAATTGATGCAATGAGATCAAATGGGATTCGCAGCCATGAAGGCGATGGGGTACGGGAGATTTTTACCTTAGGAATTGTGCGCAATTGAAATCCTGCAGCTGGCACCAAAGTGTTTTCAAGTCCGCTCTTAGTGCCAAGAAAGATGCAGGTGTCGGTTGGATGGGCTTTCATCCATTGACGTGCAACAGCTAACGCTGGCTCAATATGTCCTGCGGTGCCACCACCTGCAAGAACTACCGTAGCCATTTAATTCCCGTCTCTTGTAACCCTTTATAGATTACTGGGTCTCTACGGGCGGCACCTAAAACAAAGCCGATTCCCATATATGTCGCGATCAATGCCGAACCACCATAGGAAACCAGGGGCAAGGTCACTCCAACAACTGGAAGAACGCTAATCGCAGAGCCAATGTTAAGAATTGTTTGAATTGCAATCCAACAACCAATGCCTGCTGCTACATAACGCACCATTGGATCACTTGCGCGCAACGCTAATTTAAAGATGGAAAATAAAAGCAGAGCTAACACCAGCAAGGTTGCAAGTGTTCCAAACAATCCAAGCTCTTCACCAATAACTGCAAAAATAAAGTCGGTATGTGCTTCTGCGAGGTTTCCCCACTTTTGCCGGCTGGCACCCAGTCCAACACCAAATAATCCACCGCTAGCAAGGCCTAACAAGCTATGTGCAGGCTGCCATCCAGAGAATTTGTATTGATCCTCCGCAAAAGGGTTGAGAATTACTGCAAAGCGTTCCATGCGATATGGGTTGGTCAAGATGAGAACAGCCAATGCAGCAGCACCAGCAGCAAGTCCAATTCCAAAAACACCAAGTCGTAAACCTGAGACCCATAAAAGGCCTGCCAAAATAAAGGCGAAAACAGAGGCTGTGCCTAAATCTCGACCCGCCATAATTAAAATCATGCACAAAACAAATGCCGGCCCGATTAAAACCAACACATTGCTGTGAATCGCACCAGCTTTTTCCCGCTTAGCAAGCATGAATCCGGCCCACAAAATCATTAAAAACTTAGCGACTTCGCTTGGTTGAATATCAACAAATCCAAGGCTAATCCAGTTGTGATTACCATTAACGCTCTTTCCAATTACCTGAACAATCAGTAAGAGGACTACAGATATCAAAACTCCAAATCGAGCTAAGACTTTCCATTGGCGAAGTGAGAGCCGTGAAAGCACCCATGCCATTGGAAGCGAAATCAATAAGAAGATGAATTGGCGCAAAACAATTCCGTAAGTAGTTCCGCGAGAACCCAAGGAGTAAATCGAAGAGGCGGAGAAAACCATAATCAGCCCCAAAAGACTTAACGCCAAAGTGCTGCCCAGCAGCATGTAATACAAATTGACCGGCTTAGTAAAAAAGGTTTCCTCACGCTTCATGAGCGACAACCTTTCGCACAGCTGCTGCAAATCTATCTCCGCGATCTGCATAAGACACAAATTGATCCATCGAGGCACAGGCTGGTGCTAGTAAAACCGCATCGCCGGATTGAGCAACAGCGGCTGCGGCGGTCACGATTGATTCCATTAAGGAATTGGAGGCTCCCCCACGTACATAATCGCCGGGAGCATCAATAAGAATTCGCGGAAGATCTGGTGCATGTTTAATCAAAGCCGCTTGAATAAGTGCGCGATCTGTACCAATGAGAATCGCTGCCTTCATGCGAGGTGCACATCGTTCAACCATTGCATCCATATCGGCACCCTTTGCCAAGCCGCCGGCAATCCAAACAACGGATAGATGTGACATCAGGGATGCAGCTGCAGCATGCGGGTTAGTAGCCTTTGAGTCATCAACCCAGGTAATTCCAGCCGATTCATGCACTGTTTCGATGCGATGGCGACCTGGGCGGAAATCATGCAACGCCATTTGAATAGCCTCGTGAGGGACATTGATTGCGCGAGCTAAAGCAGCGGCAGCTAGAGCATTGGAAACATTGTGTGGAACCGTCGGAACAATGTCAGCTAGCTCGCAAATCATCGATGCTTGTTGAGGATCTGCGACAAATGCACGATCGACAAGTAGCTCCTCGACAACTCCTATTTCGCCAGGGGCGGGGGTATCTAGAGAGAAGAAAACCTTTCGCCCTGTAAAGCGATTAGCACGGGTGACGATTGGTGCATCATCGGCGTTGAGAATTGCAATCTCTGCGCGATCTAAAATTGAAAACTTTGCATCGGCGTAGGCATCAAAACTTCCGTGCCAATCCAGGTGATCATCGGCAATATTGAGAATCGCTGCCGCCTCGAAATGTGCCTGACGCGCCCAGTGCAGTTGGAAGCTAGAGAGTTCTAAAACAAGAACTTCGTATGCATCATCGCGATCCACAGCATCTATAACTGTGTCACCAACATTTCCACAAGCGACCGCTTTGATTCCAGCGGCTTGCAAAATTGCCGCGGTCATTTCCACCGTTGTTGTCTTGCCATTTGTGCCGGTGAGTGCGATCCACTTTTGTCCTGGAGCACGCTCTGCCCGCAAACTCCATGCAATATCTATCTCATTCAGCAATTCAATCGGGCTATTAAGAATCTGTGCAACTAACGGGTGATCTTGACGCCAGCCCGGTGAGATAACTACCCCTTCAAAATCCTTAAGGTTTACTTCACTTGGCTTAACTGCGCCTTCTGCATTGTCATCTGTCAATGTGACTTGTGCACCACGTGATTGAAGGAAGCGTGCAACTGATGTACCTGTTACGCCAGCTCCTAGAACCAGAATATTTTTGTGGGCAAAATCTGTACTCATGAATTACTTGACGACCCATTGGGCGTAGAAGAGGCCAAGGCCAGTTGCAACGCAAAGTCCTGCGATGATCCAGAAGCGAATGACGATTGTGATCTGCTCCCAACCCACTAATTCGAAGTGATGGTGAAGCGGAGCCATCTTAAAGACCCGCTTTCCACCGCTCACTTTGAAGTAAAGGGTTTGGATTAATACAGACATAGTGATGATTACAAACAAACCACCCAGCGGAATAAGTAGTAGTTCTACACGTAGAGTTGCGGCAAGTCCTGCGATTGCTCCACCGAGTGCAAGTGAACCTGTGTCCCCCATAAAGATCTTTGCTGGCGCAGTGTTCCACCATAAGAATCCTGTACATCCACCTGCAAATGCTGCAGCCAACACCGCAAGATCTAGCGGATCGCGAACCGCATAACATCCTGCAGCAGCGTTCAGTGCGCAGCTTTGTCCAAACTCCCAGACACCGATCAGTACAAAAGCTAAGAAGGTCATGATGGATGCACCTGTTGCTAGTCCATCGAGACCATCAGTTAAGTTCACACCATTACTTGCCGACATCACCATCACGATGATGAAGATGATTACTAGCGCTGGTCCTAAGTAAATTGTTGTTTCACGTACTCCAGATAAATACTCTGAAATCGGTGCAAGTGAATCTTGGTCAACAAATTGAAGACCTAGGTAACCAAAGACTCCTGCTGAAATCGCTTGTCCTAACAGCTTGAATCGACCAGGCAATCCTCGTGAATTCTGACGAGAAACTTTCAGCCAGTCATCTAGAAAACCTATAAAGCCCAGTGCAACTACTAACCCCATTACTAAAAGCGCAGAGGCGGTAACTGAGTTACCTGTTACAAGGTGAGCGGCTAGGTATCCAAGAATTGCTGCCAGGATGAAGATGATTCCACCCATGGTTGGTGTTCCACGCTTGATGTGGTGGCTACTTGGACCATCATCGCGAATGATTTGGCCATAGCCCTTGCTCGCAAGAGCGCGAATCAATACGCGAGTTCCAAAGAGTGAAAACATTAAGGCAAAAGCGCCAGCGATAAGGATCTGTCTCAACTTTCAACTCCGCTCTTGTCTAGCCACAAACTTTCCAACTTCTGTGCCAACACTTCAAAGCCCTCTGAACGAGATGCCTTTACTAAAACAACATCGCCAGCAGAGAAATGTTCCGTCATCGATACACACTCATCAATACTTGCGTAGTGATGTACAACCATCTGCCCCTGTGAAACGCCGTATTCAGGTGCTGCGATAGCTACTAGATGATCGATACCTATCTCCTGAGCAAGGGTGCCAATGGCGGCGTGATGGGCAGCGCTTGACTCGCCGAGTTCATGCATTTTTCCTAAGAAGGCCCACGATTGTCCCCCGCGCTCCTGCGCAAAGAGAACTAAGGAGCGAAGTGCGGCAGCCATGGATTCAGGATTAGCGTTATACGAATCATTGATAAGCAAGAGTCCGAAGAGATCATGGATCTCCATACGCCACTTGCTTGTGTTTTCTGCGGTCGACAAGGAACTTGCGATTAATTCGATCGGTAACGCTAAAGCGGTTCCAACTGCAGCTACCGCTAAAGCGTTTGCGATGTGGTGTTCTCCGACAATTCTCATGCCAACAGCTTCGCGGCCAGCAGGTGTTACTAAATCAAAGTGTGGTCGACCTTCGCGGATTTCAATATCTGTAGCACGTACTTCGCAGCCATCTCCAAAATTGATTACCCGTCCTGAGTGAAGAGATGCCATAGCCGGTGTGTACTTGTCGTAACTACCCAGAACTGCGACTCCATCTGGATGCAGAGTTTGAATCAGTTCAGATTTTGTCTGAGCAATAGCTTCTACCGAACCAAACTCACCAAGGTGTGCGGTACCGACCGTTAGCACAACGCCAATATTTGGCTGGGCGATTTCGCAAAGTCGTGCGATGTCACCTTTATGACGGGCTCCCATTTCTAAAATACAAAACTTGGTTTTATCATCACATTCCAGCAAAGTAATTGGCAATCCAAGATCATTATTGAAAGAGCCTGCAGGAGAGACCGTTGGTCCTGCAACTGACAACATGTGAGACATAAGATCTTTGGTGCTGGTTTTTCCTTGTGAACCGGTAATACCAATAACAGTTAAGTTAGTTAAACGTTTGCGAACAAAGGCTGCCAAAATAGAAAGTGCTTCAAGGACATCTTTTACAACGATGCAAGGTCCATCGATGCGTCGAGTTGTGAGCGAAAACATCGCACCCGCGCGATAAGCATCTGCTGCGAAATCATGTCCATCGACAACCTCGCCCTTTAACGCCAAGAATATGCAGCCTGGTGTTGCTTTACGGGAATCAAAGACAGGTGCTTTTGAAACTAGTAAATCCTTGTCGCAATGAACATCGCCACCTACTAATAGACCAATCTCACCTGCGGTTAATGTGATCACTTTTTATCCTCGATTGCTCGGGCAAGCTCTACGCGATCATCAAATGGGTGCACTGTTCCGTTGATCTCTTGACCCTTTTCATGTCCCTTACCTAGAACAATAACCAGATCGCCATCCTTGGCCTCGTTAACCGCAGTTCTAATCGCTTGTGATCGATCTTCAATAACCGCACTTGGCTCTTGAATATCTAAACCTAAAGTCATCTGCACCAAAATTGCATCTGCTTTTTCAGAACGAGGGTTATCGCTAGTAAAGATTGCAACATCTGCCCCATCATGTAACGCCTTGCCCATCAGCGCTCTCTTTGAGGTATCGCGATCTCCGCCACACCCAAGAACTGCGATGACACGACCATCGCTAATTTCATGGGCGGTTTCAAGAACGCGAGCAACCGCATCTGGTGAGTGTGCGTAATCAACAAGTGCAGTGAAGTTTTGACCTAAGCGCACAGATTCAAGACGGCCCGCAGCACCTGTTAGCTGAGGCAGTATCGCTGCGATATCAATGGGGTCGATACCGCTTTCAGTTGCAATTGCAACAGCCATTAATAGATTGTCAAAGTTGTATCCACCATGCAGGTGAACCTTTCCTTCGATCAAAATTCCACCACTACCTCTGATGGCAACATGTGCTCCAACGTAATCCTTGGAGATTGAGACAAAGTGCCAGGTCGCGCTTTGATCATGACGAGAAACAGACATGACTGGAAGCTCTGTCTGCTCTGCAAGTTTTACACCGTACGCATCATCAATATTGATGACAGCAAGATCTGCAAACTCAAAGGTAAATAACTTTGCCTTAGCCTCGAAGTACGCCTGCATTGTTTTGTGAAAATCTAAGTGATCTTGAGACAAGTTGGTAAAGGCGACAACAGCAAAGTGGCTACCGCGGACTCTTTCAAGAGCGATTGCATGGCTAGAAACCTCCATGACTAAATTGCGCATATGTCGTTCACGCATAACCGCTGATAACGCCTGCAAATCGCTGCTTTCGGGGGTTGTGCGCTTGCTTGCAATAACTTCATCGCCAATGCGGGTTTCAACAGTTCCGATAAGTCCGCTTTCGCGTCCTGCAGCGGACATTATTTGGTGGAGCAAAGTTGTAACAGTTGTCTTTCCATTTGTTCCCGTTACGCCAACGCTGTAAAGATCTCGCATTGGCTCGCTATAAAACCAGGCACTGATTACTCCAGCAGCTCTGCGCGGGTTAGCGCTGATAATGACAGGAACACCTTTGATCTTTGCTGCGCCAACAGCATCGGTAAGGACCGCAACCGCACCTAGTGAAATCGCCTCTGCCGCAAAATCTGCGCCGTGGGATTTTTCACCAGGAAGCGCGATGAACAGGTCACCTTCTTGTACCTCTTTGCTTGAAAGAGTAAGTCCCGTAATTATCGTTGCAGAATCACCAACTAATTGTGCGTTAGCTATCGCTGCAACAGATTCAGCGGTTCTCTTGAACTCTTCAATTGGTCTTGACACTTGCTGCCTTCTTATCTGCGATCAACTTTCTTTCAGCAAGAAGTTGCTTTTCAGTCAATGCAATTGGATCAACCTTTGTTCCAGTTGGTGCAATTCCCTTTGACTGTAGGACAAATGACATAACCTTCTTAAATACTGGACCGCCTAGGTAGCCACCCCAGTGCATTCCCTTTGGATCTTGAATAGTTACCGAGATGACATACGCAGGATTGTCAGCTGGTGCAAAACCGATAAATGAGGCTGTGTAGCCGCGATAGCAACCGCAGGTGTCATCAATACGTTGTGCTGTACCTGTCTTACCAGCAACGCGGTATCCAGGAATCGCAGCAGAAGGTGCTGTTCCATTGGCAGAAACAACGCTCTCCATCATTAAACGCATCTGTGCCGCTGTTTCTGCGCTGATGACTCGAACACTTTCGCGGGTAGCAGATGGTGTGTAATTTCCACTGGAATCACTGGTTCCCGCAATAACTGTTGGAGAAACACGAACACCATCATTTGCAATCGTTGCAAAAACGCTTGTCGCCTGCATCGCTGTTAATGAATAACCCTGTCCAAAGGCAACTGTTGGAGCTGTTGTTCCTGACCAATCGGCAACCTTAGGAAGGATTCCTCGTGACTCACCTGGAAGTCCTGAACCAGTCTTGGTACCGATACCAAACTTTGTTAAGTACTCGTACAACTTGTCATTGGAAAGCATCTCGCCGATCTTGATTGAACCTGTGTTACTTGAAACCGCAAGAACGCCAGCTGTAGTCAAGCGCTGTGTTGGGTGTGGTTCATGATCATGGAAGATCTTTACTGAACGCTTTAAAGCGTAAGGGATTGTTAATACTGTTTCTGGAGTAATTTTCTTTTCTTCAATTGCTGCAGCAAGGGTCATAACCTTGCCGGTAGAGCCTGGCTCGTACACATCGAGAACAGATGGGTTGCGCATTGCAACTAAAGAAACTTTGGTTGTGTCATTGGGGTCAAATGTTGGAGCGGTTGCATGAGCCAAGATCTGACCTGTCTTGGGATCCATAACAATAACTGTGCCGCTGAGAGCATTTGAACTTTTAACAGCATCGGCAATCGCCTTTGATGCCACCCACTGAATATCGCGATCTACTGTTAAACGGATTGATGTTCCAGATTGAGCGGGAACGATTTCAGATTGTGAGCCAGGGATTTCAGCCTTATAACCATTGGCATACGAGTACTTGCCATCGATACCTTTAATCGTCGAGTTCATACTGGACTCAAGTCCAGTTGCTCCAACGCCATCATGATTGACGAAACCAATTAATGAAGCAATCAGGCTTCCTGATGGATATTCGCGCACATAACTACGTTCTGGGAAAAATCCAATAATTCGATCTGGGCTCATCGCCTTGTATTGAGAGTTGTACTGATCAATTGCTGCTGAAAGCATTAACCAAGTTGCTGGCTTAGCATTGCGAAAAACCATGTTCCATTTACGAGTACCAGTCAGCGCCTCTTGGACATCTTGCACCTTCATGCCGATGATCGGTGCAACAAAAGCTGCAACCTTTGCAGGGTTTGTAATCTGGGTTTGATCAACGACGATGCTTGTTGCAGCAACGCTGCGTGCAAAAGGAACTCCGTTGATATCGGTGATATCTCCACGTGGTGCTTGAAGAGTCTTTACCTTTTCCATCTCATTGACTGCGCGAGAGCGATAGTCCCCTGCCTGCAACGCCTGAACTTGAACAAGTCGAAGTCCAAACATGAACATGACTATCGCAAGGAAGAGAACCAGAACTCTGATTCTGTTATGCGCTAATGAGAAATTACCCATTCTTCACCGGAACCTCAATAACCGGCTTGTCTAGCGACAAGAAAGTTGGATTTTCAGAAGGCTTCATGCCTAATGCTGTTGCAGATTTTGCAAGAGCATCTGGGGAGGAGATCTTGTCGATCTGACGTGCAATTGCTTCTCGTTCATCACTTACTAACTTCGCCTCAAGTTTGAGGCTTGTCAGTTCAAATGCATCTTGTGCGAGCAAGGTATTGATCAGGAGAAGGAGCATGAGACCAATACCGCCAACAACAGATACAAAGATTGCGAAGAACTTACGATCTGCTTGCTTTCCGTCGGATAGATCAGGCACAAGCTTGAGTGCAACTTGTGAAGTCTTCTCGGCGAAAATTTCTTTTGAGCGAGTAATCGCTGGAGCTAGTGCAGTCATAGCCATTACGCGGCCACCCTTTCGATAGCGCGAAGACGCACTGATTGAGAACGTGAGTTCTCTTCAAGCTCGGCATCGGTTGGTGTCTCGCTTCCGCGAGTGATCATTGAAAACTTGGCGGCAAATTCAGGTAGATCAATTGGAAGATCGCGTGGTGTTCCAGATGTTGTGGATGCAACAAAGAGTTGCTTAACGATGCGATCTTCTAGAGATTGGAATGACATGACTACTAATCGAGCGCCAACATTGAGAAGTTCAAGTGCTGCAGGAAGTGCGCGTGTAATAGTGCCTAGCTCGTCATTGGTTTCGATGCGAAGTGCCTGGAAGGTGCGCTTTGCAGGGTTTCCACCAGTACGACGAGTTGCTGCTGGAATCGCCTCTTTTACAAGGCTTGCAAGCTGAGCTGTCGAATTCATAGGAGCGATTGCGCGCTGCTTAACAATTGATTCGACGATGCGTGTAGCAAACTTCTCTTCACCATAGGTGCGAAGAATTCGTACTAATTGGCCTGGCTCGTATGTATTGATGATCTCCCCCGCTGTTAGCGATTGGGTACGATCCATGCGCATATCTAGCGGTGCATCTTGTGAGTATGAAAAACCACGCTCTACTTGATCCAGCTGCATGGATGAAACACCGAGGTCAAACAAGGCCCCATCAATGTTCTTGTAACCAAAGCTGGCAACCACATCTGCGATGCCATCAAAGGTTGAGTGTGCAGTCTTTAGACGATCTGCAAATGGTGCAAGGCGCTCTGTGGCCTTTGCAATCGCATCAAGGTCGCGATCGATTCCGATAACAGTTAAGTGTGGGAACTTTTGAAGTAAAGCTTCTGTGTGGCCACCTAGGCCCAATGTTGCATCAACAACAACAGGATTACTTGACGCTGCAATTGCTGGAGACAAGAGATCGACACAGCGATCACGCATTACAGATATGTGCTCTGTTGTACTTGTCATCTCTCCCCCTTTACTTCTAGTAGTTGATGTACCGCTTACTTCTGGTCTTACTTCTTTCCTAGCGACTCTCATCTCTGGTCACTGCCGGCCGACGGATCTTTGTGTTGCAACGGCGCCGGGGAAGGGGCGTCGCTACGTTCGAAGGGTCGGCAGTGGCCACAAATGAGAGTTAGAACAAACCTGGAAAGACCTCCTCTGAAACATCAGCGAAGCTCTTTTCACGATCTGCTAAATATTCATTCCAAGAAGTTGCGTCCCAAATTTCAACGCGAGTATTTGCACCAATAACAACGCACTCTTTTTCTAAACCTGCATATGTGCGAAGTGATTGTGGAATTGTTACGCGACCTTGACGATCAGGAATTTCATCGTGTGCGCCAGCAAACATCACACGGCTGTAATCACGTGCTGATTTTGCAGTGACTGGCGCTTGTTTTAGCGTTTCAGTAATAACTGAAAACTCTTGTGATGGAAAAACATAAAGACAACGTTCTTGTCCTTTTGTAATTACTAAACCTGCAGCAAGTTCTTCGCGGAATTTCGCGGGAAGGATTAAGCGACCTTTGTCATCAAGACGTGGCTCGTGGGTGCCTAGAAACATTTTCAGCGCCCCCTTCCCCAGGTTCGCTGCGGACTTTCGTGCCCGCTTAATTCCCCACTTTACTCCACTTTTCCCCTTTTTCAACCACCTTTTCCCACTTTTTCCCCTTTTCGCCCCCACCTCTCCCCACATTCAGGGCAGGCCAAAGGGACCTGAAACAGGCGGGAATCGGCGTATTTGGGCATGAAAAAGCCCCTCTCTAGGAGGGGCTTCGGCCGTTTATGGGCCCTAATTCATGTCGAGTTACTTCTTGTTGAAGGAGTCCACTCGATAGCTGACAGCAACCCACTTGGCCCCCTTGGCCGCCAGTGGTGCTTTCGTCGATGGGTAAAGAGCAATAGCGGTGATGACAGAAGGCTTGGCCTTCTTGATCATTGAGCAGATCGCCTTTGCCTGTGTAGTAGCAAGCGCTTTGGCCTTGGCAACTGTCGTGTTCTTTGTGTAGTAGTAACCAATACAAGTCACCGGCGCCTTAGGTTTTAGAGTCGAGATGTATTTCTTTAAGTAGGCATTGTCGTAGGCACTCAGTGTTAACTTTGATGAGATTGAGTACAGGGTTATCTTCGGAACGATCTTCTTTGCAGCAAGTGCCGCGGCTGCTTTTGCATCATCCAAAGCTTTCTTTTCGGCAGCTGCTTTCAGCTCGGCGTCAGCCTTTTCTTGTGCAGCCTTCAACTCTGCGGCAATGCGTGCATCTTCGGCAGCCTTGTCTTGTGCAGCTTTTAACTCGGCAGCAGCTCGTGCTTCTGCATCTGCAATCTCTTGTGCAGCCTTTAGTGCGGCTGCTGCGGCCGCCTCTGCTGCTGCTTTATCTGCTGCAGCTTTTAGCTCGGCAGCGGCTTTTGCATCGGCGGCAGCTTTCTCAGCAGCTGCTTTTGCTTCTGTTGCAGGTGTAGAAACATCTGAAACAGGAAGTGAAGGAACAGGGGCACCACCACTTGATCCACCACTTGATCCACCGCTTGATCCACCGCTTGATCCACCGCTTGATCCACCACCAGTATTTCCTGATGATGGAGCACCAAGCGTGAGTGGCGACGATGGAGTGCTTACTGCACTGTTTCCAATCAAATTGCTAGCAGTGACTGTAAATGTGTAAGGAGTTCCAGTAACTAATCCGTCGATCACACATGTTGTTGCTGATAATGACTCGCAACTCTTTCCGGCTCCGGCAGTTGCAACATACTTAGTAATTGCAGTTCCACCATTGTTTGCTGGTGCGGTCCACGAAATCGTCGCTGAAGTGGTATCAATTGGTGTTGCAGTAACGCCGGTTGGGGCATCTGGTGCAACCATGGCAACTACAACAACAGGGTCCTTACTTATTGATACCTGAACTTGACCATCGACAAGGGCAATACCCAATAGCTCTGGCTGATTGCCCACTAATCCATAGACCTTTGATCCAGCGGTAATGCTGGAATTTCTAACGGTCATAAGGATTGGTTTTCCTGCAACCGTATCCGGCACAGTTCCATCGGGTGCAACCCAAGCAAGAATCAGGGAGAGAATCGGTGTTGCTGGGGTTTGCAGAAGTGAGGTAACGCGAGTTGTTGAGTTTTCTAGATATGCAGTGATGACCGTGCCGTCAGGCAATGCGCCAGCTGTATAACTAACAGTTGCTGTGCTTCCATTGCTACCCGCGGTAAATCCTGTATCAATACCATCTCGCACAGTTATTTGTGCAATCAGTGTCGCAGGTCCCATTCCGCTTAGAGATCCTTGAACCCAACGCGCATAGGCCGTGATTGAACCACTAGGTAAAAAGTTCGCACCTGCGTCACCTAATAAATAGCCGCCTGATGCTTGGGAGTACCAGCCGTTAAATACATAGTTTGTTCTACTTGCAGAAGGCAAAACAATTGGGGTTTGCGAATTATAGTTAATCGAATCTGTGGCTCTTCCAGCTGTTCCACTGTTACCGTTATATGTAACGGTGAACACCGCTGGAACCCACTGTGCATAAAGAATTGCATCAGCAGTAGGCGTGTAAGGGCCGCTTAATGAAATTAACGTTCCGCCAGTTTCCGTAGTCGACCAACCTTGCAATGTGTAATTAGCTCTTGTTGCATTAGGCAGAGATACAGATTGACCAATCGTCACAGTTGCTGTCGAAGTATCACTAATGCCGCTACCTGCATTGAATGTTAGGCGATATACCGAAGTGACCCATACTGCGTGAAGCAATATGTTTCCACTTGGCGCAAATGAAGAAGCAACTGGAGCCGTTGCAGTACTTGTCGTTGCCCAACCCTTGAAATCGTATTCTGAGCGAGTAGGACCTGATGCTGGCAAGCTCGCAGGACCAGAACCAAATGTGTAATTCTGGGCTGCAATCGGTGTTCCGCTTCCACCATTGAAGTTATAGGAAATTTGATAAACCTGTGGAGTCCAAATTGCTTGCAGTACAACGTTGTCGGTTGCAACCTGGTAATCAGCCCCCGGGTTGTAATTGTTTGTTCCATCTCTCCAGTGCTCAAAGTCGTAGCCGATCTTTGTTGGTGCAGCTGCAACTGTAAAGATCTGGCCAATTGTTCGGTTCACTTGGGTTGGAACCGTTGAATTTCCACCATTTACATCGTAAGTAATGGTGTAGGACTTAGGCGTCCACTGGGCATAGAGCAAGTAGTGGCTATCGCGCACTACATAGTTAGCTCCTGCTGATGCTTCTTCCCCACTTTGATCTTTCCATGTGACAAAGTCGTATCCCGCACGTGTAGGAACAGTAGAGCTGACAACAATCGTGTCGCCAGCAATCTTTTGTTGATCTGCAATAGTAGTTGCGACAGAACCGCCGTTAAAGGAGTACTTGACGTTATAAATACGAGTCCACTGCGCAGTTAAAGTTATTGCGCCCGCCCCCATAAGAATGCTCTGACCTGGGGCATACGTTCTTGTTCCATCACTCCATGAAACGAATGCATATGGATTTGTTCCATCACTTCCGGTTAACCGGGTCGCTGCTGCAACAGTAAAGCTTGTTCCGTAATTTACATTTGCTTGCGTAGGAACAGTTCCACTTCCATTTGTACCGGCAACGTATGTGACCGCGAAGTTTGCAACTGTCCACTGAGCATAAAGTTCAACATTGGATGTAGTTGTAAATGGATCTGCAACTGGTGTTGAAACTGCAGCTAGGCCCCAGCCTGCAAAGTTATAACCGGTCTTTTCCAAAGTACCTCTAGTGGCCAATGGAACCGCAGTACCTGCTGTTGTGTAATTATCTTCGGCTTTACTTGGTGAACCCGTTCCACCATTTGCATCAAAGGTAACTTTGTAAGTATTGGGTGACCAACGAGCCCAGAAAGCAATGTTGTTTGTACCAACGGTGTATGTATTTCCAGATACATACTGATTGACCGTATCGGTTGAACTTAGTCCCCAGCCGATAAAGCTATATCCAGTCCGAACCAAAGTTCCTGTGTTTCCCAAAATCGGTACAGAGCCACTCATTGTGTAGGTGTTGGAATCAAGGGGCACTGAACCACCAGTTGCTCCATTTGCATTATAAGTAACGGTGTACTGCGTCAAACTCCACTTTGCATACAAAGTGACATCGACTAAGCCAAGTGCAAGAGAAGCGCCTGGTTGATAAATCTGACCGGTTTCATCTGAATTCAAACTCCAACCAGCAAGATTATAACCATTAAGGGTTAAGCCACCTGATGCCGGGTTAGCTAAAACAACCGCTGATGCATTTGAGGCATATGAGTTTGCATCTGTTGGTGCTGCCCCACCTGTTGAACGAGTACCGTTATAGAAAACCTTTAACAGCGCAAGAGTTGTAACCGTCGTCTTAGAAGAACCGGGGGCGTATCCGACTCGGGTGGTGCTAACAGTGAGTTCAACTGCAGTTGATGGGTTAACACCTGAAACTGTAATTCCACCTTGTGTGTTAATAACTGCCGTACCAACGGTTGAAGAAACGTTCCATTGATATGCAGAGTCGTAGTTAGTTACGGAAGCGGTAAATCCACCAGTAAGAGTCACAATACTGCCGACAACTGGAACCTTTGCAGCGTTGAGAGCACTTCCAGATGCAAGGCCTGTGCCACTTGAAAAGCCTGTCTTTTGATTACCAATTGAAAATGTTGCAACCGAACCAGGTGTCATTCCTGTGACTGTTATAGGCAAGTTCGAACCTGTTGCAGTGCCTACCGAAATATTTCCTGAGCCAACTGTAAATTGGGGCACGCCGTATGTGTAAGTAGCATCGTAATTAGTTACATTGACTGTGAAGCCATCTGCAGTCGATGTAGATGGACCAAATGTTGGGTTTGTTTGTGCACCAAGTGGTGTTCCTGATGCATTTGCAGAATAGGCGCTATTTCCAAAGAGATTCTTTGCTCTAATCTGGAATACATATGCTGTTCCATTACTTAGATTCGGCACTATTGCTGAAGTGGCGGTGGCAGCAGCTTGGATCAGCTCTGACCAGGTCGAACCGCCATTAGATGAATACCTAATCTCAAAGCCATCGGTAGGTGCCTCATTTAGTGATGCACCCTTGCTCCAGTTCAACACAATCTGACCAGATCCACCAGCTGCGGCAGTTAGGCCGGTAGGGGCGTTAGGAACAACTTCGGCGCACCAGATTGTTTTGCTGGTAAAGCGCGAGTTAATGTAATTGGATAAGACGGTGCCGGTTGAACCGCAATATTGAACGCTAGTGATCGATGGATCAAATGCAGTTGTAGCAATAGTGAGGTTGCTGGGATGTGTGGTTGCAGTGCCAAATCTAATTGTCTTTATACCGGTGCCTTCAAAAGCTTGAGCATCAAATTGGGAAACTGTTGGTGGGAAAAGTGGTGCCCAACTACCGGCTGCAACATTGTAAAACGCTTTGCGCCCGATACTAGTTATTCCAGTTCCCCAATCAACACTTGAGAAAACTGTTCCTGTGCCAAAGTTCTCACCAATCTGAATTTTTCCACTGCCCAAGGTCAACGCGATACCTGGGCTAATCGGATTACCCTTAAACGCTGAATCCAGTAAAGCGGTTGGGTGATTAGCAGGTCCTGTTCCTGTGACAAAAACGGTGGTTATGTAGTTATTCATAAAGGAATAGATGCCAACTGTTTCAACAGTACCTGGAATCGAAACTGATGTGAGGCCAAGATTTTTAAATGCACCTTGGTCAATTGTTCGTAGTCCAGTTGATGGAAAAGTTACTTTCGTAATATTTCGGTTGGTCGTTTCGGTGTTAACTGTAAATGCATTGCTATTTATCTGCACGATTCCTTGTGGGATCGTAACTTCGCCCTGGCAATTCACGCCGGCCGCAGAAGGAATTTGGACAACTGAAAGTGTTGAGTTTACGTAGAAACTTCCGCTCGAAGAACACTCGACAAAATAGAAAGATCTGACTGAAGCACTAGTTGCCCAGTTATAGTTCAAATCTCCAGAACTGTTAGTCGCTCTGACTCGATAAACGTAGGCAGTTCCATTAAGCAGACTCGTTACAGATAATTGTGTTGTGCTGTCATTCGTTGTTCCAATGTTGACCCAAGTGGTTGAATCTGTAGAGGCCTCAATTACGTAACCGGTGAGAGCAGAGCCACCATTGCCGGTTGGCGCGCTCCAGGATAAGTTCGCTCCCCCAGCCTGAGCGGTTGCGCTTAAACTCAATGGCACAGTGGGATTCGTGGCAAACACTGAGTTAACGCGTGAAAAGTTAACTGTTCCATCTGCTGCAGTGACCTGGACTATAAAGAAATCACCATTAGAAACTGTGCCAGTTGAGCCATTGGTAAAGGCCGCTGCTGCATTGAAGTTTGTTAAGTTCTCAGTTGTTCCAGATGCAAGCTTTGCAATTTTAGTAATCGTTGCGCCAGCATCTGTGATGGTAAAGGTAGTTGCTGCATTACCAGTTGCCTGTGAAACCGACAAAGTGACAGAGCCTGCTGTTAACGACCCCAGAGAAGCGCCCGCGGTTCCAACTGTTCCGGTCAGACCCTTGATTGTTGCGCCCGATAAGGTTGCAACATTTGAGTTAACCGTAACGTTGATGCGATAGAACCTTACTGTCGCATCTGCGGCTGTGACCTTAACAATGAAGAAATCACCGCTTGTAACTGTGCCTGCCCCGCCATTGGTGAAAGCTGTATCGCTCTCAAAACCTGTTGTTACTGCGCCAGTTGAATATTTAACGATTCTAGAAATTACGGCATTGTTATCTGTCCTAGTAAAGGTAGTTATGTCAGTGCCTGTAGCTTGTGCTGTCGTTAGGGTGATGGTGCCAGCCGTTACTGATGCCAGAACTGCGTTCGGAGTTCCTAGGTTTGGAGTTTGGCCCTTGATCGTTGCGCCAGAGAGTGATGCGACATCTGAGTTAACGGTTACGTTAAATCGCGAATAATTCACTGTTCCATCTGCAGCGGTGATCTTGACGATGAAGAAATCACCGTTTATGACGGTGCCCGTCGAGCCATTAGTTAAGCCTGTCGCTGCATCAAAGTTTGTTATGTTCTCAGTTGTTCCAGATGCAAGCTTTGCAATTTTAGTAATTGTTGCGCCAGTATCTGTCTTGGTAAAGGAAGTAGCTGCAGTTCCTATTGCTTGTGCTGTGGTCAGGGTGATGGTGCTAGCTACAAGAGATCCCAGAGCAGTGCCCGCTGTTCCAACCGTTGCGCCTACGCCCTTAATGGATGCGGCAGAAAGTGTTGCAACATTTGAAAGTCGAGTCAGAGTAATTGTGTAGGTAACTACAGTTGTTTCATCGTGAGCTGTGACTTTAACCAAGATGGTATTAGCGCCAACAACTAATGGGAGGTCCGCCGATACTGATCCCGATACGACTGTTGCAAAATCTCCAGAACCAATCTTGACTTGAACAGTGGCATTAGCTTGGTTGACTGTTGGAGTCACCGTAACTTTGTCAACGGAGTTAACAACTGAAGATGTATAGGTATTAGTTGTAGGTGAAAAACCGCCCACCAGAGTTGCTTGCGTAAGTATCAAGGCAGAAAGTTTTGCATCATTGGACTTTGTGTACGTGAACTTGCTCGCAGAACTTGCAACTGATGATCCAGATGCGTTAACCACAAAAATATCTATTTCACCTAAGTTGTTGGTTGCTGGAGAGATCACTCTGATCTGTGTCGAACTATTAACAGTGACACTTTGAGCTGCAATTGAGCCAAATAAGACTCCACCCGTAGTCAGAAGATTGTTTAACCCAGTTCCATTGATGATGACATCTTGTCCACCTGTAAGCATTCCTGAAGAAGGCGAAATCGAGGTAATGGTTGGTACGGAAACATAGGTGAACTTGCCGTAAAGCGCGACCGCAGATGTTCCACCTGGATTTATCACAGTCACATTAACTTCGCCCGTTCCAGCAGGGGCGACCACAGTTATTTGAGTAGCGCTCACAACTGTTACTGATGTTCCATCCGTAGTTCCAAATTTCACACCTGTAGCACTAGTAAAATTCTCACCGGTAATCGTGACCGAAGTTCCACCTGCCGTTGTGCCAGTTGAGGGCGAAATGCTTGTCACCACTGGAATTGGGAAATAATTGAAGTTATCAGCAACAACATTTTCAGATGTTCCACCTTGGTTTGAAACTCGCACATCAACTGCACCAGTACCAGCTGGAGAAGTTGCCGTAATTTGTGTCGTGCTATCGATCGTAAAGGTGCTCACATTGTTTGAACCGAAAGCAACAGTTGAGGCCGATGTGAAATTAGTACCGGTAATGATTACTGAAGATCCACCACCGTTAGGGCCAGTAGATCTTGAGAGGCCTGTAATAGTTGGCGGTGCAAAGTAAGTAAATTGACTAGAAATGGCAGATGTGTTTGAGCCTGTAGTGACTCTTACGTTTACAGCTCCAGTTCCAGCTGGTGAAGTAGCCGTTAACTTACCGGTCGTACTGTTATACGAAACGTTGGTGGCTGCATTTGAACCAAATGCAACGGTAGACGCTGACGTGAAGTTGGTACCGGAAATTTCCACCACCGTTCCCCCAGCAGTTGGGCCAAATAAAGGAGAAATTCCCGAAACTGCAACAGTAGCGGTGTACACAAAGTCGTCAGCGGAAACATTCGTGGATGTTGAACCACCTGTTGTGACAGTTACATTGACTGTTCCAGCGACTCCGGCCGGTGATGTCGCTGTCAGCTTGCCAGTGCTGCTGTTATAGGCAACGTTAGTGGCTGCATTTGAACCAAATGCGACGGTAGACGAGGATGAGAAATTCGTTCCAGAAATTTCAACTACGGTGCCACCGCTGGTCGAGCCAGTGCTAGGGCTAATTGCGGTAATCGAAGTCGCCGACGTGTACAAAAAGTTGTCAGCTGTAACATTTTCAGATGTTCCGCCTGGGGTTGTAACCCGCACATCGACTGTCCCAGAGCCGGCTGGATAACTTGCCGTAATTTGAGTTGAGCTGTTTACGGTAAAAGATGTTGCGTTATTTGACCCAAATGTCACCGCTGACACATTTGTGAAACCAGTTCCAGTTATAACCACACCATTTCCACCGGTCGGTGAACCACCTGAAGGGCTCAAGCCAGTGACAGTAGGCGCTGCCACATAACTGTACTTCGAGCCCGACGATATCGCTGATGTTCCACCTGCAGTTTGAACCGTAACATCAAGGGTCCCCAATATGCCCGGGGGTACTTTTGCAGTGATCTGTGTTCCGAAAGTGTTAATCGCATAATCGGTCAGAGGGATTGAAGTCGTACCAAACTTTAAGCCGTTGGTAACTAAATCTATAAAGTTGGTTCCAGAAATCACAACAGTGTTTAGACCGGCAATTGGTCCACTATTTGCAACAACTGAAGTAATTGATGGAGGTGCTACTGGGTATTGATTTGAACATACAGCAGTTGATGCTCCAGTACTCGCAGTAACAGTCTGTGGCGCAACTGACGCTGAGTTACATGTCTGATCGCTTGGCTGAAATAAAGCTAGGGTATTGGCTCCAAATGCGTAGGTTGTAACTGGAGAAAAACCTGTCAGCGGGTATGCGGCAACACCTGATAAAACTTGAGTAGGCCCGATCAGGGTCTCACCATTGAATGGTCCAATACGAACACCAATACTTTTTCCTTGCGTAGCCGGATCACCCTGCGATTTGTCACCAGTTCCAAACTGTGCTACCAAAACACCATTTATAAAGACGGCGTCGTATCCCTCTGAAGGACTGCCAGGAACAACTTTTCGTTGATAAACAACATTTTGCCACGCGTTGTTAGCGGCAAAAGGGGTAGCCGGGACGGTGAGACCAATAACTGAACCACCTAAAAAGCCATAAATTCTGGAGTCAGTATTGGTAATTGAAATTCCGTTTCCGCGGTCAGAATAGAAGCCATCCCCGTAAAACGCACCTATATCTATATTTAGGATTGGGTTGTTTACCTTTACCCAAGTTTCAACAGTAAATGATTGAGAAGTAACTAATCCGGTGCCTTGAGGAAAATTCAATCTCAGTGTGTTATTCGTAGCAAGACGATTTTGAGTCTCTCCCGGGTAAGTGGTGAATCCAGTTGAAGTGAGCCTTAGGCTTCCGCGGATATTAGTAAGTGAGGGTGCGGATGTTGAAGTAGCTAACTCGGTATTAGTTGGCGTCAATGTTGCGTTCATCGTGAAATAACTAGAGGTTGGGACCCAAGGACAACTTGCCGTAAATGGACTGACGGTCGTTGTTGCAACAGATGAGCAACCTGGAATAACTCCCTGGTCTGTTTGAAATGAGACATTTCCTGGTGTGGATGCGGTCGCGGTAAGTGTGTTAGTTACGCCGACCTGCACTGCACTGTTGGCCAAGGCAAGGGAGACCGAGGTGACTAGTTTGTTTACAGTAATGGAAATGTTTGCCGTAGTTTGCAAACCCGAACTGTTTTGCGTACCAGCAACAACATACGTTGTGGTGGGGGAAGATAAGGCCGGAGTTCCCGAAATTTCGCCAGTTGTTGTATTTAGATTCAATCCACTTGGGAGTGCAGGGCTAACCGAGAAACTGTTGATGTCACCGCCCGTTGAAACTATGTTAGTTGTGGGTAGCGGCGAACCGGCAAAAATTGTGCGCGACGCGGGTGAATAACTAAACGCCGGTGGTGGCGGTGAAGCAAAGTCTGATGAGGCTGCAATACTGCCCCCTGTAACACGAGTGGACAGGACAGCTCCGTTACCCGTTAAATCAACTGCGTTTGAAGTAGTGGTATTGGTTTGCGGTTTTATCAATGCTAGAACGGTTCCACCGGATACAGTTGTCGAAAAATCATATGACGGTGCAAATGCTGAGGTTCCATCGGTCGGATATAGAGCGACATTTGACAAACGCATTTGCCCGTAAAAGGCCTTACCCGAAGCGTTAGTACCAAAGGGGCCAAGTTTGAAAATTCGTAATGGGTTCGAAGGTGCATTGATAGACGTAGCAGACTGGGCAACTTTGCCCCCAACAAAAGCTGTTAGGCGCGCATTGCCGCCAATTATTGATTTCTGAAGTGCTATGTGTGTCCATCCACCAGTTGGAAACTCCACCCTAGGGCATGCGGCTACGGTTGCTGAAGCATCGCAATAACGAAGCACGCCGTTTGCATTTGTCCGCATGTAGTGCGAACCGCCGACGCCCTCCACGCGATATAGCCGTTGATTCCAGCCCTCATAGGCGGTTGCTCCACCGCCACTTTCAGGGATTGAGGCACCCGCAGCTACTTCAGCGCAACCTTGAGTCGACCCATTACCACCGGTGGCACTGTAACTGCTGTTTGTTGCGGCATCAGTTTTCACCCACGCCTCAAAGGTGTATGCGACATTTCCGGACAAAGCCAGCTCACTAGGGATATCCAATGTCAAATAATTATTACCCGTTCCACATTGACCGCCATAGTTGCTGCCTGAAGTGATGGAAATACTTCCAGGGTTAGAGTTGTTAGCCGATGCTGTTGGCAAATTTTGTGGCGCAGTTATTCCAACAACCGGCAAAATGAGTGATCCCAATAGCGCGGCAACTACAACTCGCGCCACGTTTACGCGCAAAGTCCGCTGTATCTGCTTGATATCTAAAGAAAACAAGTTACGCACGAGACCCCTTGTGTTAAAGAATGGATTATGTATTCAATCTTGAGAAAGTATGCCATAAATGAGAGGTAGCACCAGTCTTAGAATCTGCTTTCAAGTGTCGGGCTCTACCCCAATGGTGTGGGTCGGTTCTACACTTAGACCCATGGCATCCAAAAAGCAGGCGGCTCAAGCCCCTGGTGGTAGACAAGCTGCCTATAGCGCCAGAAATCGCGCTGCCTTAATCAAGGTCGCCCAAGAGGTTTTAGCTGAAGTAGGGCCGAGTGCCACTATCGAACAATTATCAGCCCACGCCCAGGTCTCCCCGACAACTATCTATAAATACTTTGCCAATAAAGAGGTGCTTTTCTCCGAGGCGTTCAGCCAGATGTGGGAGGAATGGATCCATTGGTCCAACGAAACAAGATCTCCAGGTGAACCTCTTGAGACAGTGTTAGACGCTGGGCGCAAACTCTTTCGGATCAAGCAGCATGATCCGATCCTTGCCGAAGTTCTGCACAATGTTGTGAGGGATCCGCAATTTGCAATGAATGCGGTCCAAGGGGAAGCAGATCGAGTATTTAAAACCTTGGCCAAAATGGGGGCCGTCAAGAGTGAAGACCTAGAGGAGAGATTGATTATCTGGAAGCACATCTACACGGGTATCTGTATTTCTCTCTATGGCACGAAGGAAATCTCCCCTGAGGAAGCTGATCTAGCTTTCGGAATTGGACTGTCGGTCTGGGGTATTAGTGAGGCAAAAGCGAAGAAGATTATTTCGCGGCCACTTACATTTCCGCTTCATGCAATAAAGTAAAAACGACTTTCAGAAACTCTTTACTCCCCGTTGGAGCGGTCTTCCCAACGCTTTTCCATGCGAGCGCTCAAGTTGCCACGCGCACGAGGGGCCTTCTTTGGGCCACGTACCTGAGGAGAGATGCTGGAGATTGCGCTGATTACTCCGGTCAGGGCGATGATGAAGCCCAGGATTCCGATCGGGGTAATTTGAGCGATGAGGCCGCCAAACAAGGTAGCCAATCCCAATAGCAGTAAGCCTGCACCGACCATGATGCGGTTTCGAGAGGGCGAGGTTGGCGTAGCTGAAAGAGCTGAAACTAGGCGTGGATCCTCAGTTAAAAGGGCAGCCTCCATCTCTTCAAGTAGGCGTTTTTCGCGATCTGATAGTGGCACAGGCTCACAATAGAACAGATTGTGTGTGCCCGCTACTTCTTTTCCTACTCTTCAGAATCTTCTGAGGAAGGTTTAATCAAGCGTGCAGGTCGCACGGAACCATGGCCAAAACGCTCGCGGGCTTTATCCATCGCCCCTTCCGCCTCACGCCACCCCTTTTCGCGCTCACCCAAGATCATCTGAACAGGTGCTCCTTCGCTTAAGTTTTCAAGGGATACACCTACTAGACGCAAACGTGCACGATCGATGCGCAGCCCTTGGTACAAACCCCTAACAACTTCATACACATCGTGAGTACTGTCGATTGGAAGCGGCAAAGTCTTTGAACGATTGATCGTTGAAAAGTCTCCGAAGCGAACCTTGATTGAAATCGTCTTGGCGAACAATCCTTTGTCACGCAATCTAGATGTTGCGCGCTCGCACAGCCGCAGGTATTCGCGCAGAATTTCTTCAGGGTTATCTAAATCAGTTGGAAATGTTTCGGCAGCGCTAATGCTTTTTTCAGCATCTTGCGGTGCAACATCGCGGTAATCGCGACCCCACGCAAGTTCATGCAATGTGCTGCCAGCTGCTTCTCCGACAGCACGAATTAAAGTTGTGCGCGGAAGCTTTGCGATGTCCTCAATTGTGCGCAGACCTAATCGTTCTAAAACTTCAGCTGTCTTTGGTCCTACTCCCCACATCGCAGATATTGGCAGTGGATGTAGAAATTCAAGAATTCGGTCGCTAGTAATTTCCAGCATTCCGTTGGGTTTGCAATGTGTGGATGCAAGCTTTGCAATGAACTTAGATGGTGCGATTCCAACTGAACAAGTAATTCCTTCTTGCGCTTCAACCTTTGCACGAATTGCAGCTGCGATCTCGCGACCCGTACCAAGCAACTTCTTTGCACCAGTTACATCCAGAAAAGCCTCATCAACAGATATCGGTTCAACGTTAGGAGTAAAGCTTTCAAAGATCTCCATGATGTGCCCAGATACCTCTTGGTAGCGCGCCATATCAACGGGTAAAAAGATTGCATGCGGTGCTAGTCGACGTGCTTGTCCGACTGGCATTGCAGAGTGAATACCAAATTTGCGCGCTTCGTAATTTGCTGCAGATACAACGCCACGTGTACCCATTCCGATTACAACCGCTTTACCTTTTAATTCGGGATTGTCTTTTTCGGCAACCGATGCGAAGAAAGCATCCATATCAACATGCAGAATGGTTGCCTGGGTTGGCTTCTCATCCGTTGTCATATTGCGAGCGTACTTTGTTTAGCGCTCCAACTTTCGTAAGCGGCACGTAAATCCCAAGCCCCTGTAGCCCTGATAGAGATGCCTCTGGCACCTGTGCGACGGGTGACGCCCCGAACCAGTAGTAGCGATGTCGAATACAAAACATTGGCGTACTCACTTTGAACATCGGTAAAGAAAGTTGAATCGCTGCACCCATATCCATCATCAAGGGTCAGGAAGATGACACGTTTACCCGAACGTACCGGTGGTGTCTGCATCGCTACCTTGATCCCTGCAACCAAGACCGATGACTGTGATCGCTGTTTCAGCAAATCACTAGAGCGAACCGCACCAATTGCGTTAAGGAACTCGCCATAAAACTCGATCATGTGGCGGGACATATCAATCCCTAAGCGATCGATCTCATGCTTCACACTTTCCGATGCGGTCATCGCAGGCAAGCCGCTACTTATCAACGCCGGTGGTTCAAACCCTAAGTTCATCTGCGCGCCAGAGACGGCAGCGCTTGGTGATTTTTGTAGATCGGAAAAATGCAGCAACAGATCTCGACGGTTGACATCAGCATGCAAGGAATCAAAACCACCTGTAAGAATCAAACTTTCAGTAACTGGAGTGCTGCAACCAGATCTGCGAACAAAATCATTTAAATCGATGTAAGGGCGGCCGGCGATAATTGATTGCACTTCCCCATCACTGATTCCGCTAACCGTTGATAAGGCGATGCGGATCGCGTTGCCATGATCTTCCACTCGATACACCGCATCAGATGCGTTGACATCAATGGGGGCAATAGTGATTCCCATCTGTCGTGCCTCATCCACAATTAAACGTTTGGGATACATGCCGGGATCATGGGTTAAAACACCTGCAAGAAATGCTGCCGGGTAATGGGTCTTGAGCCATGCCGATTGATAGGTAGGCAGCGCAAAAGCTGCAGCATGTGCTTTGCAAAAACCAAAGGATGCAAAGGCGCGCAGTACATCCCAGATCTCTTGAATAATTGGCAGCTCATACCCCTTGGCCGTTGCTGCAGGAAAGAACCAATCGCAGACCTCTTGTTGACCTGCGCGATCCCCCAAGGATCTGCGTTTTTCATCCGCCGTTGCTAATGAAACCCCGGTCATCGTTGCGATGATCTGAATAACCTGTTCATGGAAGACAACAACGCCTTCGGTATGGGCCAAAATCTCATATAAATCAGGGTGAATTATCTGCGCTGGGCTCCACCCATGACGCGCTTTAAGAAATGGCGTGATCATGTCGCTCTTAACCGGCCCTGGTCTAAAGAGTGAAATATCAATAATTAAATCGGTAAAGGTTTTGGGCGCAAGCTTTCCAACAAGTTCGCGTTGTCCTGGACTTTCAACCTGAAAGATTCCAAGGGTTCTGGTGGATTGAATTAACTCGTAGGTTGCTGTGTCATCCAATGGAACGGTATCAATATCAATGACCTCTTGATGAACCCGTTCAATCTCTTTCATTGAGTAAGCAATAGTTGATTGCATACGAACACCCAAGACATCTAGCTTCAATAAGCCAACCGCTTCAACATCATCCTTATCAAAGGCGACCATGGGATAACCGCCTGCGCTGCTCATCAATGGTGCGCGATCTAGAAAACCACCATCGGATAAAACAATCGCACATGGATGCATTGCAAGGTGGCGTGGCAAACCATCTAGGCGTTGTGCCATCTCAATTGTTGCCGCCATTAATGGCGTAGATGTATTCATGCGTCGAAGTTCGGGCAGAGATTCCAAGGTTGCTGCAATATTGCGGGCACGAACATGTGGCATGGATTTGGCCAACATGTCGATCTCCATGCCGGGTAAGCCAAGGGCTGCTCCTGCATCACGGATCGCATGGCGTGCACGATAGGTATCGACCATTGCTACAACTGCGCACCGTGATTGATTAGTAGGCGATCCCCAATCACTATCGCCATACCTTTTAAAGACCATGTCATAAATTTCAAGACGTCTTGCAGATTCCACATCGATATCAATATCCGGCAAAGCTCTGCGCAGCGGAGAACAAAAACGCTCCATCAATAAACCATGTTGCATGGGATCTACACCTGAGATTCCAAGTAAGTGACAGATCAAGGAACCCGCACCGCTGCCACGAGCTGCAACACGGATTCCGGCATCTCTTGCCATATCTGAAATATCTGCAACTGTTAAAAAGTATGACTCGTAACCAAGGGTTGCAACCGTTGCGAGTTCATCATCTAAACGTGCACGTGCTTTGCTGATCTGATCGCTGCTGTTATATCGCCAGTTGATTCCAGCTTCGCTGCGAGAACGCAGCAAGGCACGCATCTCTTGTGCGGTATTTACCCCTACAACATGGGGCTCAGGCAGGTGAGCTCCCCCTAAACCGATGTCGCGCTGAGGTGACAACAAAGAACGTTCTGCCCATTCGCGGGTTGTCTTTAACAGTGCACGCGGTGTTCGTTCTCCTGCAGCGCGTGCGATTTCAGCAGCCAGCGAAATCATCTCATCACTAGATTTCAAAAATCCTTCAGCGTTACGTCGTTCAATGTGGCGATCATGCAATGGCACTAGCTGTCGCACACAATCTAAAACATCTGCCACCGGACCATCGGTTCGATCCTTCATGCGAACAGCGTTAGTGATAACTGCATCAATATCATTGTCGCGAGCAAAGATTAAGGATCGTGCTGCATGTTCAGTAGAACGCGGACCGCGACCTGCGACCAGGTGTGAAACACATTCGATAGCGTTGTTAGCAAATAGATCACGGGTTTGATTAAAGATATGCAGCGCTTGATCAAAGCGGTGGTTTTGTATCGCATCGCTGATAGGTGATTCAGGGCCATGCATCGCATAAACATTGGTGCTGTAATTACTGAACTGTTGTAAAAAATCTAAGGTCAAAACTGGAACACGGGTATCGCTGGTCATTGTTAGCGATGTCATCAATCTGCACAGCGAGCGCCATCCCCCATCGCTATGCGCCAACAAGGTGATGCGACCTTTACTGTCACCCAGGTCAATGGCACAGTTGACTCCGATGATGGGTGCGATTCCATAATCAACACAGCTTTGAGTAAAACGGATGGCACCAGCCAACCCATCACGATCTGTTAACGCGAGCGCCGGCATTTCAAACTCGGCTGCACGTTGAACTAGATCGTGGGGTTGCGTGGTTCCATATTTCAATGAGTACCCACTGGCAACATTGAGGTGAATAAAACTCATACGTTACGGATAATCCACTGACCCGTTACTTCATCACGTTCGAGTTCAAAGGTTGTTAACGCACCGATAGGTGCCGCCTCTACCCTCCACACAGCTCGTGCTTGATCATCAGGGCGATACTTTCCATCGCTGATCCGATTCCACCAACCACCTGCTTCACACCATCGCGACAACACCGCATGGATGCGAAACCGTTTTCCTTTGTAGGTGAACTCGATAGGAGTTGTTGCGCCATCGATAGTGACATCGAGGGCGGGGTTAACCTGCGTGGCTGACATTTTCGGGTGGACCTTTCACAGCTGTGGGTATTCGAACAGATGTTCGAAAAATAGCCCTCACCACCGACAAATAGCAAGCCGCTGAGCGTGTCGTGGCTAAAATTAGTTGAAATTTCAACTATTATTACTCGGTAAGTTCAATCAACCAAAATTTCAAGGAGTCTCAATGGACATCGTCCTCATCATCGGCCGCGTGCTATTTGCACTGATCTTCATCTCTTCAGGCGTTTCACACCTCACCAAGCTTGAGGCAATGACTGGCTACGCCAAGTACAAGAAGGTTCCAGCAGCAAAGTTCAGTGTGGTCCTATCTGGTCTCATGATCCTCGTCGGTGGTCTCTACATCGCATTTGGTGTCTACGCAGATCTAGGCGCATTACTTATCGCTCTATTCCTACTGCCAGCAGCGTTCATGATGCACGCATTTTGGAAGGAAACAGATGCAACAGCTAAGCAAAATGAGTCAATCGGATTCTTCAAGGATCTATCACTCGCTGGCGCTGCATTGATCATCTTCGCACTGATCGCAAGCGGAACAGTGGCGGATGCAGACTTCGGTCCATCAATCGCACTTTCATTCTTCAATAAATAATTACAAGTAAGAAAAGCCCGTCGGTTTCATACCGGCGGGCTTTTTTGTACCATGATTAGCCAATGGAAATCATCAGCGGATTACTAGCAGGTGGTTTCATCGGCGCAGTTTTAGGATTTATCGGTGCAGGTGGAGCGATGCTCTCTGTACCAATCCTGCTATACATCTTTGACTTCACCCCTCAGGCTGCAACTACCGCAGCTATCGCCGTTGTCTTAACCGCAGCGATTTCAGGGTTGCTTCCCAAGATCAAGAGCAAGGAGGTTCTCTTTAAAGAGGCCTCTGTTATCTGGTCATTAGGACTGGTTACCAATATTGGTTTTTCCATCATCGCTCACCGCTTAAGTGATTCAGTAATCACCACCGGCTTTGCCCTTGTTCTTCTATCAGCAGGAACAGCGATGTTAATTAAGCCTGTTGCGGGCACTGAAAAGAAGATTCCTATTATCTGGCTAGTTGTTATGTCATTGGTAATCGGTTCGATGACTGGCTTGTTTGGAATCGGTGGCGGCTTTCTGGCAATTCCCGTTCTTGTTCTCTTCTTTAAAGTCCCACAAGGAAAAGCTGCAGGTACTTCACTTGCAATCATTGCAATTAACTCAATCACCGCATTCTTTGGTCACTATCAAAATTGGTCAGAGGTTACGTGGACGGTGCCGATCGCAATGTCTATTGGCGCTGTAATTGTTGCTCGTTTTGCCTCTATCAAGAGCGGCCAAATGAACGCCACTATCCTGCGAAAGAGCTTTGCTTTCTTGCTGTACTCGATTGCGGTATTTACCCTGCTTGAAACCTGGGTTATTGCTTAATCGAACGCACCTTGATGTATTTAGATTGCAAGCCAACCACCATATAGAGCAGGACCGGGAAGGCAAAAGCAATCGGCAGAGAAGTCACTTCGGCAATTAATCCAATGATTGTTGGTCCGCCAAAGTAAGCAGCGATTGCAATTAATCCCACGCGAGCCAAACCAACAGATGGTGCGATTCCAGGAATCGATGCCGCTGCAAGGTTAAAGGCTGGGAAGAATGGTCCCATTCCAAAACCTGCTGCACCAAAACCTAAACAGACAATTATTAAACCTGCGGTTGGATAAGAATCCGAGATAGACATTCCAACCAATAGCCCAATCCCCCATAAGCCACCACCAAAGTAGCCACCGTACTTAACTGTGTTTACATGGCCCCACTTTTCAAATGCACGATCACCCAACAAACGGCTGGCAATCATCGCTAAAGAAAATGTTGTTGCAGCTGCCGCATTTAATCCCTTGCCGATACCCATGTGATCCTGCAGCAGAATTCCGCTCCACTCATAAGCGCCACCTTCGGGAATTAAGGAGCACATCAATCCAATTCCGAGCGCCCATAAAATCAAAGACTCTTTACCAAAAAGTTTGACCTTGCCTGCATCATCTTTTCCAGGTTCACCCAAGTGACCATCATGTTCTGGTGGAAGCAGGTAGTGAGCAATAAATTGGAAAACAAACAATCCAACAACTGCGATTGCGATTAAGTTATCGCGAGGAGAAACTAAGTTAGCGATTAACCCGCCCACTAAGGTCGCAGCAAATGCGCCGATGCTCCAGAAGCCATGGAAGCTAGACATCCATCGTCCTTGCGTATGCTTTTCAATCTCAACCGCCTGACCATTTATCGCAATGTCCATGAAGGAGACATTAAAACCGGTGATAAACAATCCCAAGAGCAAGATCTGCACGCTATCTGCCATTCCAACTACAAAAACACCTAGTGGCAATAACACACCAGAAATACGGACAACTATCTTTGATGAGAATGAATGAACAACTCTGCCTGCGATCTGTGCGCCAGGAATCGATCCCACAGTGCTTGCTAAGAGAACTAAACCAAACTGACCGTCACTAAGACCCAATGAATTCTTGATCTCTGGAATACGAGGAATCCATGCAAGTCCTAGAAAGCCCAGAAAGAAGAATGAGGCGTAAATTGCATTACGGGCTCGAATTCCAAGAGCATATAAATCAGTTGTCATAGAGTGATAACGGTAACTGACAATGACTCAATAGACTCTTACAATCAACTATGTTCTTTTCGTTTTGGCCTCATCTCAACGAATTCTCAAGAACCCGTAAAGATTTAACCTCTGACTTGATCGCTGGAATTACCGTTGCGATTGTTGCCCTTCCATTGGCTATTGGCTTTGGCATCACCTCTGGAATGTCTGCAGCAGCTGGATTAACCACTGCAATCATCGCTGGATTCTTAGCTGCACTGTTCGGTGGCTCTAAATTCCAGGTAAGTGGCCCAACTGGTGCGATGACAGTCATCTTGATCCCAGTAATTCAAAAGTATGGACCAGAGGCAATCCCCGCTCTTGGCGTCATGGCAGCTGTCATGGTTGTACTGATGGCTATATTTAAATTAGGCGCAATCATCAATCGAGTTCCTTGGGCCGTGGTTGAAGGATTCACCGTCGGAATCGCGCTGGTGATCTCTCTTCAACAGATTCCTTTAGCCCTTGGAATCGTTAAAGGTGAGGGTGATAAATCATTACCGGTTGCTTGGCACACCATTCAAAACGCTCTCGATGCTGGGCTCAACACCACTTCGCTACTTGTTGTTGCCTCCACTTTGATTATTAAATTTAACTTTCCACGCTTTGCTAAATCCCTTCCTTTTCACATCCCAGCAAGCTTTGTTTCACTCTTAATCATCTCCTTGCTTGTGAAAATCTTTTCAATTGATGTTGTCACAATCGGAGCCATCCCCCGCAGCATCGGCACGTATCAAACTCCAACATTTAGTGACTTCAACAATCTGCTTGTACCGGCTCTATGGATCGCACTACTTGCTGCGGTTGAATCGCTATTGTCTGCACGCGTCGCCGATGGAATGGCAAAGGAAGAAAAACACTTCGAACCCAACAGAGAACTCTTTGGACAAGGCGTAGCAACCCTTGCCGCATCAGTGATGGGTGGAATGCCTGCAACTGGCGCAATTGCACGCACAAGCGTCAACGTGAGATCTCATGCAAAATCACGGTTAGCCTCGATCTTCCATGCACTTGTCTTACTGCTCATCGCGCTTATAGCCGCACCTCTTGTCAGCTACATCCCAACCGCTGCAATTGCCGGAGTTCTCTTGGGTACTAGTTACAGAATCCTGAACCCTTCATCAATTATGGAATCGCTGCGAACAACTAAACCAGAAGCTGCAACTTTGCTCGTAACAGCGGTATCTGTCCTAGCAATTGACCTTATTTGGGGAATGGCTATCGGTATCGCACTTCATTTAATTCTGGGACGCATTAAAGTTGGCACATGGAAGGCGTAAAGGAAAAGGCTGCGGTCAAGCGAGTAATCGCCGCCCTTGCCGAGCACGGACTAACCGGTGAAGTACACGTCCTTTCAGATAGCGCACGCACAGCTCAAGAAGCAGCCTCTGCATTAGGTATTGAAGTTGCTCAGATCGCATCATCCCTAATCTTCAAACTCCCAGATGACTCGCCTCTATTGATTATTACCAGTGGTCGTCACCGCGTAGATACAGTATTAGTTGCAAAGAATTTAGGTATCGAAAAACTCGGACGGGTAGATGCAGATTACGTGAAGGAAAAGTCAGGGTTTTCAATTGGTGGAGTGGCCCCCATTGGTTGGGTCTCCCCCGCGACGATTCTAATTGATCAAGCATTAAATGACTACGAGGTTGTTTGGGCGGCAGCTGGCCACCCTCATGCGGTCTATCCCACAACATTTGCCGAATTAATTGAATGCACAGGTGCTCAACCAATGATTGTCGGCGATTGATCGTGAACACCTTGGGCATGATCGCAATTGTGATTGATGACTACGACACTGCCATTTCACATTATGTAGGTGAGCTTGGCTTCACTTTGATCGAAGATAAGGAAATGACTCCTGAAAAAAGATGGGTAGTCATTGCACCAAGCGAAGCGGGAGCAAGAATCCTTTTGGCAAAAGCTGCTAACGATCAACAAAAAGCAGCAATTGGAAATTCAACAGGCGGTCGCGTTGGATTCTTTATGTATACGACCAACTTTAATGAAACTTATGAAACGTATAGCTCTAGAGGGATCGAATTCATCGAAACTCCTCGCCAAGAGGCGTACGGACAGGTTGTTGTATTCAAGGACAAGTACGGCAATAAGTGGGATTTAATCGAAAGTAAGTGAATTACTTCGCGTAAATCTCCACTCGTCGATTTTTGGCCAAGTCAGATGCCGTAGTCCCCGTTGCCGCAGGTTTTCTTGATGCATACCAACCGATAACTATGTTCTTTCCCTTCAATAGTGGACGAAGATAATTTGCAACCGCCTTCGCGCGATACTGTGACAACGCGGTGTTGTTTACTCCACCGCGACTGTCTGTGTGTCCATAAACAAGAACCTTCTTAATTTGCTGTGCATTGATCTGTAAAGCAAGCGCCTTCAAAGTAATTTTTGTTGAGGCGTTCAATACATACGAACCAGTGGCCATATATATAGTCCCGACTTTCTTCATTTCAGGGGTCGGCTGAACATTTACCGCAGGAATTGTTGGCGTCGGTGTTGGCGTAGGCGTCGGTGTTGGCGTAGGCGTCGGTGTTGGCGTTACTACAGCCTTCACCGCAACTGGATAGATCGAGATTCCAGCAGCTTCAAGGGCATCTAGGTACTGCTTATGTGCCAATTCTTTTTCAAGAACTCGATTTGTTGCAGCATCTGCCAATTCCTTCTTCCAAAGGTTTGATGCCGCGGTGTAGGCCTTTTGATAAGTCAGTGAAGCCGCAAGAATGTCTTTCGAAGTTTTCGATGAACCAACACCTGCATTCTTAACTGTTAGCAATCGTGCGAACTCAAGGTCTTTCTTTGTATAGGCATCCTGGCGATCCTTGTAGTACTTGGCATCTGCCGCCTCGTTAGCGTTCTTTTTTACAAGAGAATAGCTAGCCATATCTGCTGAGTTCAATGAGTATGACGTCGTGGAGAGATTCTCTTGCCCAACTTCGACCTGACAAGTAAGGGTTGAATTCAAATATGAATCGCTATTGGCAAATGAAACTCTTTCGATGACACTTTTAATTGAATCGATAACTTTGCCATTAACCAGAAGTGAAAACACCTGAGTCGTTAACTTGGGAGTCTCTTCAGTTCGACCTTCACGAAGGAACACATACTTACCAATTTCACAGTAATAACTCTTGTCGTCCCGTGAAATCTTGGGTGCTGAGATAGTTTTAAGCGTAGATGGAGGTGGCCCCGTAACAACAACTGGGGCTGGAGTAGGTGCAGGAGGGGCAACGACCGGAATTGCCGTCCATTGTGCATACAAAGTTATATTGCTCGTGACTCCAGGACTATAAGGAAATACCAAGATGCTTCCACCTGTGGCTGCAGCAAACCAGCCATTGTAGGTGTATCCACTGCGTGTGGGATTCGATCCTGGAGCAGTTACCGATTCTCCAGAGATAAATGAACCATCGCTAATTGAGCTACCACCCTGTGAATTAAAGGTCACCGAGTAAGTCATTTTGGGAGTGACTGAACTTGTTGCAGTTGACGAATCAGATGTTCCCGCTGAGTTCGTAGCAGTAACCGTGAATGTGTATGCCGTGTTAACTGTCAGACCTGTGACGGTTATCGGTGAATTGGCGGAAGATGCAGTAATTCCGCCTGGACTCGAAGTTGCCGTGTAATTCGTGATTGTTGCGCCACGGTTATTTACTGGCGCAGAAAAACTGACTGTGACGGTTTGTGAATCAATAACCGTTCCAATGCCAATCGTTGGAGCATCTGGTCGACCCGCGGCAAACGGTGTTACCGAATTCGAAGCAGATGATGCCGCACCAGATCCCGCACCATTTGTTGCTGCAATTGTGAATGTGTAACTCTGGCCTTGCACAAATGTTCCAGTTACGGCCATTGGTGATGTTGTTCCAGAGTATGTCAGTGCAATTGAAGGTGATGACGAAACTGAGTATGAAGTAATCGATGACCCATTGTTTGCGGGAGCAGTAAATGGGATTGAAACAGTTGTTGCATTTGAAGATGTAACGCTGCCGATTATTACCGCCGCTGGCGAGGCTGCTGCGTATGGCGTTATTGAATTCGAAGAACTAGATGAAGAGCTAGGTCCTGCACCATTAGTTGCGGTCATCGAGAATGTGTACGCCTGACCTTGAACAAAAGTTCCACTATATGTAAGCGGATTAGCAGTTGCAGCTGAAGTTAATGTTAAAGAAACAGAAGGTGATGAAGTGGTCGTATACCCAGTGATTGCTGAACCATTGATCGCACCTGCTGTGTATGGGATTGAAACGGTTGTGATGCTAGAGCTAGTCGCTGTTCCCATAGTTGGCGCGGCTGCCACTGAATATGGAGTGACATTTGCGCTTCCTGAAGCGGCACTAGTGCCAGACGCATTCGCTGCAGTTACTGAAACTGTATAGTTAGATCCGCCACTAAGTCCAGAGATTGAACATGTCGATGCCGGCCAAGAAGTTGTACATGTGGCTCCCCCGGGTGAAGCAGTCGCGGTATAGGTCGTGAATCCAGCCAATGAAGGAGCAAGCCAAGAAATAGTTGCTGCCGAGTTTCCTGCAACCGCTTGAACTCTTGTTGGTGGAAAAGGTGCACTACTTCCGGCGACTCTTTCTATGTAACCCCAAGGATGATAAGCATAGATATTGCCTGCTGCATCGATACTCACGCCTTCACGATCTGAGTTGTATGGCCAGTAACTAATCACCGCACCAGTCGAACTGTATTTTGTCAAAATTGGCCACCAAGAGGTTCCACCTTCGATGACGATTGTCTGCGCTATATACAAATTCCCTTCTGCATCAAAGGCCATTGGTCCATTTGCATAGGTGTTCGCAAATCCTGTAAGTGAATTAGTGGCAAGATTGACAAAGTAAGTTTTTGAACCAGATCCTCCAGTGGCACAGTTAAAGTACAAAACATCTGACGGGCTCATTACGATGTGTCCAAATGTCGTACATGTATTCGAAAGCGTAGAACCTGCAATTAATACTGTTTGAGCTATATTCGGAGAGACTTGTAATATCTTTACTACCTTATTTTGACTTCCTAGGCCATTGCTTGATGTTGTGCTTTGAACAAGATAAATACTCCCCTGGCTATCCAAAGTTAATTTGGAACCACCTAATGTCGAATATCGACTTAATGAGTTTATGGATGGAGTCAATGACGTATCCCACGTATAAAGTCCGTTAAACGCGACTATCAATAGTAGGTTGGTATCTAGCCAAGCCACATTAAAGGCAGTTCCTGATCCTGCATTGTTAAATACATTACTCCCCGCCAAAACATTTACCGATGGCGTAGTTGCGCAACCACCTCCCGAAGTTCCGTACTTTGGTTCGATAACTACGGAGGTTCCTGCGGCATTAGGTACGACTTTTACAAGGCAGTTTCCATTTTGCATTCCCCAGCCATTTCCTGCATCGTCAAAAACCATTTGTGTTGGCCCGCCAGTTGCGCCTGTTATTAATCGTGTCCAGGTGTTACTTGAAGGCGTTACGCCAACGAAGGGAATGGTCTGGGGATCGTTTGAGGCTGGAACTGGGCCAGCAGCTAGCGCTGGCGTCATCGAAATCTGAATCAGAGAAGCGAGGATCGCTCCCAAAATCAGACGGCATACATTTAAACGTGCTCTACTCATGTAGCTGCTTTTTATTACACTTAGCCATGCAAACTCTTTGGTTGAAAAGCACACGTTTTGTCCTTTGAAAATGATCAGAAATGGATAGTGAATAAAAGAATAGCATTCGTTTATAGAGGTGGCACTCTTTTATAGGATACGATTTCCGTTGTCAGGGGAACCTTCAATTTTCAGCCAATCGAGGTCTAAACTGTGTTTGTGCCCACGAGAAAGAAGCCGACGCCCCCAAATGCTGGGCGTAAAAGCGCCTATGTAGCGCGTAATCGGGCTGCTCTCCTGCGTGCGAGTCAGAGGGTCTTGGCTGAGATTGGGCCTGAGGCGAGCATTGATCAGTTTGCCGAGGCGGCTGAGGTTTCGGTTTCTACTATTTATAAGCATTTCGAGAACAAAGAGGCGTTGATCGAGGCCGCAAATCTCGGAGCCTTCCATGATTGGGAAGAGTGGGCTGATGCCTTCGTCAAGGAGACTGAGGATCCATTAGAAGAATTGATCCTGCCTATGCGTTTGTTCCTGCGCCTAAAGAAAACCCACCCGTTATATGCAGCGATGTCAGCACGTAACTTGGCTGATCTTCCTAAGTACTTCCATGGCACCGAGGAAGGTTTAGTTGAACACATCGATGAGCTGATGAAGAAGAAGATTATTGAGATCGAATCCCCTGCAATCCGCATTCGCAGTATCTCAGCCTGCATTCTTGCTGGTCTTGCTGATCAATTGCTCAACCCTGCAGCCAAAGAGTCAGATGCAGATGCAACTGTTGAGGTTATCTTGTCGATTCTAGGAATTTCACCTGCAAAGGCAAAGAAGTTGGCTCATGGGCCAATGCCTGATTTAACCAAATGATAGTTGCTTACTTCTGGACTATTAAGTCTTCTCGGGTGCTGAATGCAATAGTCGCAATGGGCTTTGATCGTTTTTTTTTGATGGCAGATAAGAATGTTTCATTCCATAAATCATTAGGTACAGGCAAGGGTGAAACCTTTACGCCTACAGATGCCAATGCATTGCAGTGGGGTTTAGTTGCTGTGGTTGAAGATATTGCAAAGTTTGATTCATCTGCTGTGGTGAAGCGTTGGCGCAAGGGTTCTGTCTCTGAGTTTCGTGCGGTGTTGGAACCGATTTCATCTCATGGCAAATGGGCGGGTAAAGAACCTTTTGTTGCAACCGCTAAAGATTGGGATGGGCAGGTTGCTGCAATTACTCGTGCACGTATTAAGTGGAGTCAGAACTTTAGATTTTGGAGTTCGGTGCCACCTGTAACGGTTTCATTGAAATCCGCACCTGGCTTGGTTGCAGCCATTGGAATAGGTGAAGCACCTATTGGGCTTCAGGGAACTTTTTCGCTGTGGGAGTCTGCCGCTGCGATTCGAGATTTTGCATACAAGGGCGCAGCGCATCAAAAGGCGATTGCGGATACATCGACCTACAACTGGTATTCAGAGGAGCTTTTCGCTCGATTTGCTGTGCGTGAAGTACGCGGGTCTTTGTAGTAACTGTCTTATATAAATGGAATAAGGCAGACTTAACCTATGTCCATTCGCCATTACACACCCCGTCGTCGGGCTAGAGGTGGCGCATCTCCCCTGCTGATCAAGGTAATGGGTGTTGCACTTGGCGCAGCAATTTTGATGCAGATCGCATATCCATTAGTAGATGGCACAGCGCTGCAGGTCATCACGATTACATCTGTTTATCTAGCAGCTCTTGCAATGTTCCTTCATGGAGTTGCAGCCTTTGGAGCGCGTTACGGGTGGAGTCTGCTTGGTATCACTCTTGTCTTTGGATTTTTAATTGAGCAAATCGGAGTAACAACTAGCTGGCCATTTGGTGAGTACACATACTCGTCAACATTGGGTCCAAAGTTATTTAGTGTTCCATTAGTTGTGCCATTTGCTTGGGTGATGATCGCTCATCCATGTTTAGTTGCAGCACGCCGAATTGGTAAGTCATGGGTGTTCTTGTATGGAGCATTGCTTATGACGGCATGGGATCTTTTCTTAGATCCACTTATGGTGACCGCTGGTCGTTGGACATGGGTTGTTTCAGGTGCACATGTTCCGTTCCAACCTGAGATTCCGTTGTCTAATACATTTGGTTGGTTGTTGTCATCAATAGCGCTCATGACGATTCTGCACTTTTCAACTCCACGTGATCGCCGCAAGGTGGGTGGATCACTGATTGCAGCTGATGTCATGTTGTTCTGGACCTTATTTTCAGGGGTTGTCGGAAATCTCTTCTTCTTTGGTCGCCCAGGTATCGCTCTGTTTTCTGGAGCAATCCTTGGCCTCCTCTTAACTCCGTACTTCTTTAATCGATGGGTCGGAAGACCGTAAAGCCTTGATGATTCTCTTTTTTCTGCTTCCTCTTATATTGCTGACAATCGCGGCTGTTAACTTTGTGCAAATCCGCACACCTAAAGCTATTTCTGAACTGCAGGACTCTGTCGGCGTTGTTGTTCCTATGCGTAATGAGATCGAGAATGTTGAAGGGATAGTTGCGACCCTGTCAGCACAAGATGGCCCTTTTCACTTTTACCTCTTAGATGACAACTCTGAGGATTCAACCTTTGAATTATTACAACGATTTACCGCAGGTGACACACGCTTTACTGTAATCAAAGGTGCGCACTTGGCTGATGGTTGGATCGGAAAGACCTGGGCCCTGCAGCAATTATTTGAGGCAAGTAATGAAGAGGTTTTGGTTTCAATAGATGCTGATGTGCGATTAACAAATGATGCGATCAACAAAGCGGTAACGCTGATGCATGGTGCTCGCTTGGATTTTGTCTCGCCCTATCCTCGTCAGATCGCGCAGAGTTTTGCTGAGCGTTTGATTCAACCGTTGCTCCAATGGTCCTGGCTTACAACTGTGCCGCTTCGCTTTGCCGAAGGTGCGCGTATGAAATCAATGGCGGTAGCAAATGGTCAGTTCTTTGTTGTTAGACGTTCTGCATTGGATTCTGTGGGTGGATACCAATCCGTAAAACATGCCGTAATCGATGATGTTTTCTTGGCGCGAGCATTGATGGCGAGCGGTGCTTCAGGAACAGTGATCAATGGATCAGATATTGCTGAGACTCGAATGTATGCATCATGGAGCGAGATTGAAGCAGGTTACGGAAAGTCCTTGAATAAAGCTTTTGGTTCGCTGATTGGTGCAAGCTTTGTCATTTCATTTCTCTTTGCAACCAGTCTCGCCCCATTAATTCTAGGCCTACTCGGTAATCCGTACGGCTGGCTGGGTTTTGCAGCGATTGTCGGTACGCGAGTATTGAGCGCCATCAAGAGTCGTGGACACGTTCTAGATAGTGTGTTGCATCCGATATCTATCGTTGCGCTGATTTACCTGATTGTTTACTCATACTTAGTGCGCAAAACAGTGATGTGGAAAGGTCGCACAGTATGAAGATCGTGGTGATCGGTGCAGGTATGGGCGGTATGACCGCTGCTGCACGTTTGTCACGTGGCGGTCACGAAGTTGTTCTGTATGAAGCATCAGATCAAGTTGGCGGAAAATGTCGTACCGAATGGATTGGCAAGGTTGCATTTGATACCGGTCCATCATTGCTGACCCTGCCCGCTGTCTATAAGGATTTCTTTCAACGTACCGGTAAGCCAATGGGATTGGTATGTCCTATTGAATCTGTTGATCCATCCTTTGATTACCGTTTCGCCGATGGCAGCAATGTGAAGTTTTCAAATCTGTCTCGTAAAAAGACCCTGGATGCAATCACTGAATCCTTTGGTGCAGAGAGTGCATCCCAATGGGATCGCATTATGAAACGTGCTGAGCGTATGTGGGATGTAAGTCGTGGTCCCTTTATTGAATCTGAGTTGAAATCACCATTGTCACTAATCAGGCGAATAACTTTTCTGCGGGATTTGAAGATTATTGCGCCGTGGAAAACTCTGCGTGTTCATGCAGATGAGATTGTGAAGGATCAGCATCTTCGCTACATCATGGATCGATATGCAACATATAGCGGTTCAGATCCACGCAAAGCACCTGCGGTGTTATCTACTATCGCATTTGTTGAGGAGAGTTTTGGTGCTTGGCATGTGAAGGGTGGCCTTGGCCAGCTCCCTGAAAAGGTGTACCAACGCGCTGTAGATGTTGGTGTTACTTTTCATCTGAACTCCCCCGTTGCAGCTATCTCCACCAAAGGTAAGAAGGCCACAGGTGTAATCCTTGCTGATGGAACCGTGGTTGAAGCAGATGCTATTGTGGCAAATGCCGATGCTTCCTTGGTCTATAACAAGTTAATCAAGGGCCATAAGCGAACCCTGAAGAAGGCCCGTAAAAACATTGAAAAGGCTGATGTTTCAGTTGCCGGATTCTGCTTGTTGCTAGGTATGCGCAAAGATGCAGAACAGGTACTTAACCACCACACAATATTGTTTCCTGACAATTACGATGCAGAATTTGATGCGATCTTTACAGATGCCAAGCCTGTCGAAAAGCCAACGATCTATATCTGCGCTCCACAAGATCCAGCTATGAGTAAGGATGAAACCCTAGAAGGCTGGTTTGTTCTAGTAAACGCTCCTACCCATGGTCAGTTTGATTGGAGCGATAAAGAGTTTGCTCGAAATTATGCCAATACGATTATTGATCAAATCGAAGCGCGTGGGATTTCTGTTCGAGATCGCTTAGAGTCTTTAACAATTAGAACACCTGCAGATCTGGAAGCTGCAGTTCATGCACCAGGTGGTGCAATTTATGGAACTTCAAGCAATGGTGCCCGTGCTGCATTTATGCGTGCGAAGAACCGTTCTCCCATTAAAGGTTTGTATTTAGTCGGAGGTTCGGCTCACCCAGGTGGTGGATTACCTCTTGTTGGAATTAGTGGAGATTTAGTTACTGAAGCAATTGGCTACGAGAAAAACGCACGACACTAATAAAGCTGTAGCACTGAATCGCAAAGAAAATCATTGAAAGTACTGTTACACCTGGAAGTCCTACAAGATCCAATACCAAGATAATAAATATGTAGCTTGCTCGCATTGGACGTTCAGCGGGAGTAACTACACCTAGGTCGCTTACACCCAATGAGATCAACTTTGTTCGCGCATACTCTTGGAACGCTGCAACGCTCCACAGAGCGATCGGGATCCACGCTGGAACGCCGATCACATACAGGGTGTAGAACCACAGCGCTTCACTAATTCGATCTACAACTGAATCAAGGGTTGCGCCCCATTTACTGTCTCGCTGCTGGAATATCGCAACGCTTCCATCGATTCCATCGCAAAATAGAGAGAAAACTAGGAAACCAATAGACCACCAGGTCTGAGCCGTTAACGCGGTGCCAACAGCACCTAACAAACCTAAGTAGGTAAGTGCGTTAGGAGAAATGCGAAGCAAGGTGCAGATCAAACCAAAACGATAAGAAATGTTCAGCCACGCACCGACGATGCCCTTTGTTTCAGCATCGCTATGCAAAGAACTCCACTTTGCCTTGAACTCTTGGTTACTGAGCATCATTGAGCTTTCTGTAGATTTCTTGGGTAGCTGTCGAGCTATTCATTGTGTAAAAGTGTAGGCCTGGTGCACCAGCGGCTAATAGATCTCTGCAGAGTGATGTTGCTATCTCTACGCCCAGCGCACGCACAGCGTGCGGATCATTTTCAACCTTCGCAAAAGCATCAGCGATGTGGCGTGGAATTGGGGTTCCACCAAGTTCAGCCATGCGATGAAGCAACTTAACGTTGGTTACGGGCAGGATGCCAGGAATGATTACCAACCTTGATCCTCGTGTCGCAAGTGCTTCAACTAATTGGGTGTACTGCTTTACTTCAAAGAAAAATTGAGTGGTCGCAAAGGTTGCTCCAAGTTCTTCTTTGCGAATAAGTACATCTACATCTTTATCAAAGTCTCCGTTAGATGCAGGGTGGCCATCTGGAAATGCAGCAACTCCAATTGTGAAGCCACCAAACTCGTCAGCTAATTGAACTAATTCATCCGCATGATTGAAACCACCTGGTGTTGGAGTCCATGGCGCACTTGGTCCTCCAGTTGGATCTCCACGCAACGCCAAAATACTTGTGATTCCTGCTTCTTTATAACTGTGCAAAATTGCGATCAATTCATCACGAGTAGATCCAACACATGTCAGGTGAGCAACAGTTGAAATACCTGTCCGCTTAGTAATTTCTTGAGCGATTCGAATTGAGCGATCTCTGGTCGAGCCACCTGCGCCATATGTAACGGAGACAAAGTCGGGGGCGATTGATTTAAGCCCTTCAATGGCAGCCCACAGCCGTTCTTCACCCTCAACATCCTTTGGAGGGAAGAACTCGAATGAATACGAAGTGCGGAGTACCACGGAGTGAGGGTACCGTTACCGCGTGAGTTCAGAGCCGAAGGCAACATTAAAGAGCGTGCGAAGCGCCGTTGAAGAAGAGCTAAGCATCTTCCTCAACCGCGAAAGCGCATATCTGAATTCGATCTCATCAGATTTATCACCCGTATCAGATGCCCTGACCTCCTTCTTATTAGATAGTGGAAAGCGACTTCGCCCACTGTTTGCCTATGCTGGATTTGCAGCTGCCGGTGGAGCAATCGAAAAATCAACTACCCGTGCAATGGCCGCTCTTGAGTTACTGCAAGCATGCGCGTTGATTCATGATGATTTGATGGATGGATCAGATACACGCAGAGGTAAGCCATCTATTCATCGTCACTTTGAATCTATTCATGTGCAGGATCAACTAGATGGATTTGCGCCTCAATATGGATTATCTGCTGCGGTCTTGCTTGGCGATCTTGCACTTGTGTGGTCTGATCAAATGATTAACAGCGCTGGCTTATCCACTGAACAGTACGCGCGAATGATTCCTTTGTATAATGAGATGCGTGTTGAGTTAATGGCTGGACAGTTCTTGGACATTCATGAACAAACTCAAAAAGACACCAGCACAGACCGTTCGATGAAGATTGCACGATACAAATCGGGTAAATACACCATTGAACGTCCACTGCATTTGGGTGCTGCTATCAGCGCAAAGCCAAGTAGTGAAATATTTGCCGCGCTGTCTGCATATGGCCTGCCATTAGGTGAAGCTTTCCAACTTCGCGATGATCTATTGGGTGTCTTTGGAGATCCATCAGTTACCGGCAAGCCTGCAGGTGATGATCTTCGTGAAGGTAAGCGCACTGTGTTAATTGCATTGACACATGAACGCCAATCCCCTGCACAGGCTGAAACATGTAAGAAGTACTTTGGTCGCGCAGATCTTGATGCTCAGGGTGTTGCTATTTTGCAAGAAATCATTGAATCCACCGGTGCGCGGGCCGAGCTTGAATCAACTATTGAAAAACTAACTGATGCTGCTTTACATGCAGCTGAGTCATCACTTTTCACCAACGATGGAAGAGCTTTGCTCGTCGAGCTAGCTAACATCGCAACTAAAAGGAGTGCTTAATGCCTGCTCGCGTCAAAGGACCCACAGATCATGTCGTCATCGTTGGAGCGGGTTACGCCGGCTTAAGCGCTGCGCTGCGTCTGGCAGGTGCTGGCCGCAAGGTAACTGTTATTGAACGAGAATCTGTTCCAGGCGGACGAAGCGGTTTGTTGAAAAAGGATGGGTACTCATTTGATACCGGTCCAACTGTTTTGACTATGCCTTCACTTATTCAAGATGCATTTAGTTGCGTCGGAGAAGATATGAAGGACTGGGTTGAACTGATGCCAGTTTCACCTTTATACCGTGCTTACTACGCAGATGGATCGCAACTAGATGTCCATGCAAATACCAAGCAAATGGAAGCTGAAATTGCAGAGAAGATCAGCCCTGAAGAGGCAGCTGGTTACGCACGCTATGTAGATTTTGTAACTAAGTTATACAAGTACGAGATGAATGACTTCATCGACAGAAATATCGATTCACCACTTAATTTGTTGACACCTAACCTTGCCCGTCTTATCGCGTTGGGTGGCTTCCGCCGTCTGTCACCAAAGGTCAATCAGTTTATGAAGGATCCACGTCTTCAGAAGGTGTACTCATTCCAGGCTATGTATGCAGGTGTTAGTCCGCAACAGGCGTTAGCAATTTATGCGGTCATCGCATACATGGACTCAGTCAATGGGGTGTTCTTCCCTAAGGGTGGAATGCATGCAGTTCCTCGTGCGATGGCTGCAGCTGCAGAAAAACATGGAGTTGAATTTAAGTACAACACAACTGTTACAAAGGTAGATGTTCACAACGGTCGCGCAAAGGCGGTCATCACAGAGGACGGTCAACGCATCGAGTGCGATGCAATTATCTTGAACCCAGATCTTCCTGTTGCTTGGCGAGATTTGCTGGGCAAAACTCCGCTTTCAGTTAAGCGCCTGAACTATTCGCCATCATGTGTAACTATGTTGGTTGGTTCATCAAAGAAGTATGACTTTGCCGCCCACCACAACATTCACTTTGGTGAATCATGGGATGGCGTCTTTGATGAATTAATCAAGCAAAAGAAGCTCATGAGCGACCCAAGTGTGTTAGTAACAATTCCTTCGATGGATGATCCATCACTTGCGCCAGAGGGAAAGCATTCATATTACGTACTGTTTCCAACCCCTAACTTGGATGCAGATATTGATTGGACCAAGCAGGCAAAGCCGTATCGCGATCACATGGTTGAGATCTTGGAGCAACGTGGGTACACAGGCTTTGGCGATGCGATTGAGACTGAAGTTTTAACAACTCCACTTGATTGGCAGGCACAAGGCATGGAAGCTGGTGCACCATTTGCCAGCGCACACACCTTCTTCCAAACGGGTCCATTTAGACCACGCAATATGGCAGCTGGTATTGAAAATGTTGTCTTTGCTGGTTCTGGAACTCAACCAGGTGTTGGCGTTCCGATGGTTTTGATCTCCGGTCGACTTGCTGCAGAACGTATTGTGGGACCAGTTAAATAAATGGATGAGTTAACCGCTGCAGGGATTACAGATCCCAATCTTCGTGCATCGTATGAAGAGTGCAAGCGGCTTAACGCCTTGCATGGAAAGACTTATTACTTAGCAACCTTGTTGTTGCCCAAAGCAAAACGTCCCTTTGTTCATGCACTGTATGGATTTGCGCGTTATGCAGATGAGATCGTTGATGATTTAGCCTCAGAGCTAAGCGTTGAAGAAAAAGCTGAAGTACTGAGCACATGGGGCAATGGAGTTCTGGCAGATCTTAAAAAAGGAACCAGCCAGGATCATGTGGGTCGCGCCTTAATCGATACCGTCAATCGTTTTGATATCCCCCACGAGCACTTTGAAGCTTTCTTACATTCGATGACGATGGATTTAACTATTCAAGAGTATGAAAGTTATGAAGATTTAATTGAATATGTGTATGGCTCAGCAGCTGTAATTGGTTTAGAGATGGTTCCTATTTTGGGACCGCTACACACTGATGCCTTTGAAGCCGCCAAAAAGCTTGGTATCGCCTTCCAATTAGCTAACTTCATTCGCGATGTGGATGAGGATCTGGATCGCGGACGTGTATACCTGCCGCTCAAGGAGTTAGGTCAGTTTGGTGTAACCCGCGAAATGCTAGAAGAACGTGTTTTAACCCCAGAAATTATTGAAGCTCTGAAGTTCCAAATCGCACGTGTTCGCCAATTGCAAGCAGAAGCAGCACCTGGGATAAAGATGCTGGAAGCATCAAGTCGTCCATGTATTGAAGCTGCAAGTACCTTGTACTGCGGAATTGTTGATGAGGTTGAAAAGATTGGTTATGACATCTTCAATCACCGAGCAAAGACATCTACAGCTAGAAGAATTCGTGTTGCAGGTGCTGCATTTGTTAAGCGCCAACTGATTTCACGCTAAAGTAACAACTACGGGAGCCCACAAGGCTGAGAGGGTCTGAAATTCAGACCGACCGATTGACCCATCCGGTAATGCGGATGCGGAAAGGATTTAACTATGTCATCCATCGTTTTTACAGCCTGGGGCTACGAAGTCTCAATTCTGGAATTCTGCGCAGCGATTACATCATTTGTTGGTGTGTACCTGGGAACAACTGGCAAGCAAATCACATGGCCTTGGTGGGCGCTCAGTAGCTACTTGTATGGAGTCTTTTTCTATCAAGTTGATCTCTTTGCAAGTGCGGTTCTGCAAATAGTTTTCATTATTGCCGCAGTGTACGGTTCAAGAGGTTGGGCACCGACAGGTGCGGTTCCTGGAAGAGTTTCAAATCGCAATCGTGGTTTTATCGCGATAGCTGTTGTTGTGAGTGTTGCGGCTTTAACACCAGTCTTAGCAAATTTAGGAGCAGCAGCCACGTGGACTGATGCTTTCTTGCTGATCGGTAGTTTGGTTGCACAAATCATGATGGTCTATGAGAAGTATGAATCATGGATTGTGTGGTTAATTGTTGATTTAGCTGGAACTATTCAATACGCATTACTTGGATACTGGTTTACCGCTGTGCTGTACGGAATGTTTACAGTTATTGCAGTGATCGGTTGGAAACGTTGGAATGACTCTCTTAGCCATTGATGGACCAGCCGGTGCGGGTAAGACAACACTGGCGGCCAAGTTCGAGGCTGAGTACTCAGCGCACTCAACTGTTCGTGTGATCCATATGGATGATTTGTATAACGGTTGGGAAAACGCTCTCGGTAACGCCTTGATGGAGATTCTGGATCGCATTACTTCCGCACATCTTGCCGGTCGTGAATGCACAATCAAGATCTTTAACTGGCATTTAATGAAGTTTGATCGTGAAGAGATTGTTAAACCTACCGATTACTTAATCATCGAAGGTGTTGGCGCTGCCCAAGCAATTGTGCGAGAAGCAGGTGCTATTACCTATTGGTTAGATATTGATGCCGAAACTGGTTTGCAGCGAGTACTAGCTCGCGATGGCGCGCATCTTGAACAGCAAATGCGCCAATGGCAGATTGAACAATCAATTCACTTTAATACCGACCAAACGAGAGAAAACTGCGAGTTTAAACTCACTTCATAAGGTTTTTTGGGCGCGCCCTTGGGTCTTGCGCAAGGCGGGCTCCATAAAATCTGCACATGTCTGATCTGACCGGAGAGCTCATTGATGGGCGCTACCAATTACTGCGTCAGGTAGCCAATGGTGGAATGGCTTCGATCTATGAAGCAATTGATACTCGACTTGATAGAAAAGTTGCGGTCAAAATTATGCACTCTCATCTTGCCCAAGATGAAGCATTTGTATCTCGCTTCATCAAGGAGGCAAAAGCTGCGGCAGCTTTGTCCCACCCCAACATTGTTGCGGTGCAGGATCAAGGGTGGAATCAAAGCGGAGTTCCTGCAGTCTTTTTAGTAATGGAGCTGATTGAGGGACACACTCTTCGTGAATATCTCAATGAACGTGGCAGATTTGAGATCAAGGATGCGATTAATTATTTAACGCCGATACTCAGCGCCTTGGCTGCTGCACATGCTCTAGGAATTGTGCATCGTGACATCAAGCCAGAAAACATTTTGATCTCTAAAGAAGGCCGAATCAAGATCGCAGATTTTGGATTAGCCCGAGGCGAACTCATTGGTTCCACCATGACAGCTGAATCAAGTGTGATTTTAGGAAGCGTTTCCTACCTATCCCCCGAGCAAGTGCAACGTGGAGTAGCTGATTCACGCAGCGATGTGTACGCGGCAGGCATCGTTGCTTACGAGATGCTGACTGGAGAAAAACCATTTTCAGCAGAGTCACCAATCCAAATCGCGTACATGCATGTCAATGAAGAGATTCCGCGCCTTCGCAGCAAGCGTAAAGATGTCCCTCAAGCCTTAGATGATTTGATCGCAAGCTCAACGGCGAAAAACCCTGATGAACGTCCACGTACCGCAGGCGATTTCTTAGAGAAGTTACAGCAGATACAAATTGATTTAGATCCACGTAAGAATCAAATGGATCTTGGGTTAGATCTTCCAGTTGAGCCAATCCGCGAGAAGGCTCGCAAGAAGGTTAAAGAGGTTGCACCGGTCGAAATCACCGCTCCAGTTGTAGAAACAACCAAAGAGATTCGCCGCAAAGAGGAGAAAAAGCAGCGCGCAAGCAAGCGGGTTCGTCGTAACCGCAAAGTTGCCTTGGTTCTTGCCGTTGTTTTAGGTGTGGGCGGTTGGTGGACCTTGGTCGGTCCAGGATCACGTGTTGTTGTTCCATCTGTAGTTGGTGGAAGTTTTGATGAAGCGGTCAGCGTTATTTCACCGTTGGGATTAAACGCAGTTGTTGTTGAAAATAGATTTGATGAGGAAATCCCTAAGGGAAAGATCATCGAAAGTATTCCATCTGGTGGCGGCAAGGTTGATGCAGGTGGCTCCGTTAAGTTAATTGTTTCTAAGGGTCCCGAGCGTTACGCGATCCCGATGACAACAGGATTAACACCAGAGGCTGCACAAGTTGCAATCAAAAAGTCTCCACTTGTAGTGGGAACAATTACCGAAGTATTTAACTCCGATATTCCAAAGGGTTTTGTTATCTCAACTTCACCTGCATCGGGAACATCTGTAAAGCGTGACACAAAAGTAAATGTGTTGGTATCAAAGGGAATTGAACAGGTCGCACTTGCTTCTTATCTTGGAAAGAGTGGCGAGCAGGCACTGAATGAGTTAACTGAGGCTGGCTTTACCGTTGAAGCCGGATATGCCTTTAATGAAACCGTTCCAGAGCTTGCAGTTATTTCACAAAATCCCGCAGGTGGAGCTTCTGCAAATAAGGGTGGCAAGGTTTCCATCTTGATCTCAAAGGGACCTCGTTATACATATATTCCAAAGACTGTTATTACCATGGAAGCAAATGCTGCAAAAGAGATGCTTGAATCCCTTGGTTTAAAGGTCAAGGTTGTAACAATTGGAAATAACAAGAAAAAGGTTGTTAAGAAAGTTTCACCTGTGGTCAACACCAAGGTAAAACGTGGCAGCTTGGTGACGATTACCGTAGGGTAAGCCAATGCCCACACCAGTTAAAAAACCTCGTATCGGTGCCCACACCCCTACTACTGGTGGAATGGCGAAACGATCAATCGCTTACGCACAAGAAATCGGCGCAGAAGCGATTCAAGTTTTTGCATCAAGTCCCCGAACATGGGCGATGCCAGAGGCAAAACTAGAGCTAGATGAAGCATTTAAGATCAAGGCAGCTGAGCTTGATATCGAAAGTTATGTTCACGCTCCCTTTTTAATTAACTTAGGCTCTCCAACAGAGGCAACTTACTTAAACTCTTTAGCCTCTACTAAGTATTCATTACAGCGCGGCGCAGATATTGGCGCACTAGGCGTAGTAATCCACACAGGTTCAGCTGTAGATGTTAACCATGTAGAAAAAGCATGGAAGCAGATCCATGAAGGCATGATGCCTATCCTGAATGCACTTGGTGATGATGCTCCGTACTTGTTATTAGAGCCAACAGCGGGCCAAGGTCAAAGTTTGGTGAAAAAGTTAGATGATCTCGAAATGTATTTGAAAGCACTGGAATACCACCCAAAGGTTGGCATCTGTCTAGATACCTGCCATGTATTTGCTGCAGGACATGACATCTCAGTGAAAGGTGGCATGACAGCGACAATTGATTTGCTAGTCGAAATCGCAGGAATCGAACGTTTCCAATTGGTCCATGCCAATGATTCGATGGATGTATGCGGTGCGCTAAAGGATCGCCACCAAAATATTGGAGATGGTCACATCGGTGTTGATCCATTTAAGGAGCTGCTATCCCACCCAGCGGTTGCTAATGCACCATTAATTCTTGAAACACCAGGTATGGAGCCAGAACATGGCAAGGAAGTTGCGTTGCTGAAGAAGTTGCGCGGCTAATGTCTGCTCGTCATCAGTTTCAATTAAAGCTGGCACCATGGGCTTTATTGTCTGTTGCGGCAGCATGGGGCTTTGCCTTCGTAGTCATGAAGGATGCGATTGAGCGTCAAACTGTAAACAATTTTCTCTTCAGCAGATTCGCAGTGGCCGTAATTGTCATGCTTGCGATTCGCCCTCAGTGCGTTAAGTACTTTAATAAGGACTTACTTGTACGAGGTTCTGCTGCAGGTTTATTTCTAGGTGGCGGATACATCCTGCAAACACTTGGGCTAGAACGCACTGGCGCAGCAATTACCGGCTTTATTACTGGTTTATATGTTGTCTTCACTCCGCTGATTGCCGCGGTAGTTCTGAAAGCTCGTATCACCAAGTTAACGTGGATGTGTGTTGGTATTGCAACAGTTGGTTTGGCTTTGCTTTCCTTGCAAGGGTGGTCAATTGGATTTGGTGAATTACTCGTCCTAGGAAGTGCATTTGGTTTTGGTGCTCACATTATTGCTCTAGGAAAGTGGAGCAACGGTCGTGACGCCTATGCGATGACAGTTGTTCAGTTGACCGCCTGTGCAATTATGTCTGGAATTGCTTCAATCTTTGAAGGTGGCTATCAAATGCCTCCAGATGGTGGTGTTTGGGCGACTGTCATCTTTACTGCCGTTATCTGTACCGCGGTCGCATTTGTTATTCAAACCTGGTCCCAAGCTCATATGACCACAACAAAGGTTGCGGTCATCTTGACGATGGAAGTTGTTTTTGCGGCGGTATTTGCAATTGTATTCGGCGGAGAGACTCTTACCCTTCAGAAAGCCTTAGGCGGTCTGCTTGTTCTTGTGGCTATGTTTGTCATTGTGACCAAGGAATCGTGAGAAAATAAGCCATGGCAATTGACCTTCGAAGTGACACAGTAACCCGTCCATCAGCTGCAATGCGTGAAGCGATCGCTAACGCACCAGTGGGCGATGATGTTTACAGTGATGATCCGACGGTTAACTCACTTGAAGAGCGCGTTGCCGCAATGTTTGGCAAGGAAGCTGGTTTGTTTACTCCAACTGGATCACTTGCAAATCAATTAGCTATTCGCATGTTGGTAGCACCCGGCGAAGAGTTAATCGCAGAAACCAACAGCCACATTGTCCGCGCAGAGCTAGGTGCAGCAGCAGTATTCAGCGGAATTACTACTCGTACATTCCCAGCAAAGAATGGCTTGCTTAAAGCTGCAGATGCCCTTGAAATTGCCCGCCCTAACAGCGGTCCTTACCTGGTTTCGACAACTGCTATTGCTGTTGAGAACACCCACAATTTTGGTGGCGGAACTGTTCAACCGATTGCAGAGATTGCAGCCTTGCGTAAAGGTGCAGATGATCTTGGCGTTGCTTTGCACTTAGATGGTGCACGTATTTGGAACGCACATGTTGCATCTGGCGTCGCATTTACTGAGTACGGAAAGTACTTCGACACGATCTCTGTCTGTTTATCAAAGGGGTTAGGCGCTCCAGTTGGTTCTGTAATGCTTTCTACTAAGGAACGTGTTGCAAAGGCACGTGTGTGGCGCAAGCGATACGGAGCTGGAATGCGCCAAATTGGTTTATTGGCAGCTGGAGCGCATTACGCACTGGATAACAATATTGATCGACTATCTGAAGATCACCGTCGTGCTCAAGAACTTGCGAAAGCGATTTCCGCTGTTGATTCATCACTGATTGACCCAACAACGGTTCATACAAATATCGTTGGCTTAGATCTTGCAGCTCTTCCGATTACCGCCGCTGAACTTGCTGCTCGTTGTAAGGATGCAGGTCTCTGGATTAGCGCACTTGGTCCAAAGTATGCACGCCTAGTTACTCATTTAGATTTTGATGATGCTCAATGTGCAGAGGCGATTGAAATTTTAAAGAAAGCCCTCATGGCTTAAGAGCCACTGCTTCTTATCTACACCGTACGCGTAATTTCCTAGCGCTCCCCCGGTTTTTACAACGCGGTGGCAAGGAACAACAAGCATGATCGCATTGTTTGCACATGCACTTCCAGCTGCGCGAACCGCTGCAGGGCTGCCAGCTTTTTCTGCTAAATCAGAATACGACCAGGTTTTTCCTGGTGCGATCTTGCGCATCGCTTTCCAAGCAGCTTGTGAAAAGGCAGCCCCAGGTTGGCGAACCTTGATTCCATTAAGAGCTGTGAGATCACCATCAAAGTAATCACTAATCAGATCAGAGATCACAGGGATTGATTTAACAATCTTCACATCTTTGCCTGCTTTGAAAGCAGAAACTGTTGAAAGATTTGCACCGATCAGAATTTGATCATCGGCAAGTAAGTTGAGTGTGCCTACAGGGGTCTTGTGAGAAGTAATGAAAAGTGGCACGCGCTAAAATTAGCGATCGCGCAACATTTCAGCAACTAAGAAGGCAAGCTCCAGGGATTGAGCGTGATTAAGACGTGGATCACACGCTGTTTCATACCGTGAAGCAAGATCCTCATGTGAAATCTCTTCGCCGCCGCCAACACACTCCGTGACATCATCACCAGTTAATTCAATATGGACACCACCAGGATGCGTTCCCAATGATTTATGAACTTCGAAGAAGCCCTTTACCTCATCCATAACATCATCAAAGCTGCGGGTCTTGTAACCAGTTGGTGCCTCGTAGGTGTTTCCATGCATTGGATCGCACACCCATAGAACCTTGGCGCCCGATTTTGTAACGCCATCAACTAGCGCCGGCAAGATCTCGCGGATGTTCTTTGCACCCATACGTGTGATAAATGTGATTCGCCCAGGCTCGCGATTTGGATCTAACTTGTCGATGAGAGCAAGTGCATCCTCTACCGTTGATTTAGGTCCAAGTTTGATTCCGATTGGATTGCGAACCTTTGAAGCAAAATCAACATGTGCACCATCTAGTTGGCGTGTGCGCTCACCGATCCAGATGAAGTGACCAGAAACATCGTATGCGTCGCCGGTACGTGAATCGATACGGGTTAAAGCCTTTTCGTACTCCATGATTAACGCTTCATGGCTGGCAAAGAAATCAACTGATTTAAAGCTTTCAGGATCTACTCCTGCAGATTTCATAAAGGCTAACGCGCGGCCAATCTCGTTAGCCATCTTCTCGTAGCGATCGCCAACCTTTGAATCGCGGATAAAGCCCTTGTTCCATTCATGAACCTGGCGAAGATCTGCAAAACCACCTTGAGTAAATGCGCGAACTAAGTTAAGGGTTGCGGCAGATGTGTTGTACACGCGAACCAAACGATGTGGATCTGGTGTACGAGCAGCCTCTGTAAATTCAATATCGTTGACTGCATCTCCGCGGTAGGCAGGAAGCTTTACATCCCCACGGGTTTCAAAATCACTTGAACGAGGCTTTGCAAACTGCCCCGCCATACGACCAACCTTGATTACCGGAAGGCTTGAGTAGTACTGCAATACAGCAGCCATTTGAAGAATAGTTTTAATACGGTTTCTAATTGAATCTGCGGTAGCCGATGCAAATGTTTCTGCACAATCGCCACCTTGTAACCAAAATGCTTTTCCTTCGGCAGCGAGCGCAATTCGAGCTTTGAGATCATCGCACTCACCAGCAAAGACCAATGGAGGTAACGCTTTAAGCTCTGCTACCGCTGCCTTTACTTGTGGACCATCTGGTCCACCTGGCCATGTTGGTTGCTGGGCAGCAACAAGGCCAGGTGTGAACAGAGTGTCTAACTTAGTGCTCGAATTCGAGTTCATTGGAGAAGTGTAGGGAGTTCAAAGGTCATTGCGCGGGGCAATTATCCGAAGAAGATCTCTGATTCCTTGTATAGCTCTAGAGGAACTGTCTTTAGCTTCTCAGTTGCTGTTGCTAGCGGCACACGAGCGATATTTGTGCCGTGAAGTGCAACCATCTTGCCCCAGTCACCTTCATGAGCAGCTGTAATCGCATGGAGACCGAAGCGAGTAGCCAAGACACGGTCAAATGCTGTTGGAGTTCCACCACGCTGGATGTGTCCCAATACAGATGTACGTGCTTCCTTGCCTGTCTTCTCTTCAATCTGACCAGCTAGCCAGTCACCGATACCTGAAAGCTTCACGTGACCAAATGAGTCAAGGGTCTGATCCTTAACAACCATGTCACCATCTTGAGGAATTGCACCCTCGGCGATAACGATGATTGGTGCGTAGTGAGACTTGAAACGAGACTCAACCCATTCACAGACCTTGTCGACAGAGAACTTCTGCTCTGGAATCAAGATACATGTCGCGCCGCCTGCAAGACCTGAGTGAAGAGCGATCCAACCTGCGTGACGGCCCATAACTTCTACGATCAATGCGCGGTGATGTGATTCAGCTGTTGTGTGCAGACGGTCAATTGCCTCAACTGCGATGTTTACAGATGTATCAAAACCAAATGTGTAATCGGTGTTGTTGAGATCATTATCGATCGTCTTTGGAACACCAATCACCTTGACACCAAGCGCATCAAGCTTTGTTGCAACACCAAGAGTGTCTTCTCCACCAATTGCGATCAACGCATCGATGCCAGCCTTCTCAAGGTTTTCCTTAATCTTTTCTACGCCACCCTCGATCTTGAAAGGGTTGGTACGTGATGAACCAAGAATGGTTCCGCCGCGAGGCAAGATTCCACGTGTTGTTTCGATGTTCAACGGCATGGTTAGACCCTCTAGAGGTCCCTTCCATCCATCACGGAAACCAACAAACTCGTGACCGTACTCTTTTACACCTTTACGAACTACAGCGCGGATAACCGCGTTAAGACCAGGGCAATCTCCGCCGCCAGTGAGGACACCAATACGCATGATTTACTCCAACAATTTTATTGTTTGATTGAGTGGCTCAAATACTTTCCGCCACCTGTGGTCAACGCTGACTGGCACAGTCTAGCCTTGCCCCATGGCTAATCGACAACTCATCGCCGGCGTGGATTCCTCAACCCAATCTGTGAAGGTAGTTATTCGCGATGCCCACACAGGTGAGTTAGTGCGCCAAGGACGTGCCTCCCACCCCGATGGCACCGAGGTTGATCCGGCACATTGGCTGACTGGATTACATGCCGCCTTTGCAGATGCTGGCGGAGTAGATGATGTCGAAGCGATTTCTATTGCAGGACAGCAACATGGAATGGTCGCAATTGATGCGAACGGTGAAGTAATTAGAAAAGCACTGTTGTGGAATGACACACGCTCTGCAAAAGAGGCCGATGATCTCAACCGCGAGGTTGGCGGTGATCAAGAGATTGCGCGAAAAGTTGGATCAAAGTTGGTCGCATCCTTTACCGCATCCAAGGTTCGTTGGATGGCAGATCATGAGCCTGAAAACGCAGCTCGCGTTGCATCCATCGCTCTGCCCCACGATTGGTTGTCATGGCAGCTACAAGGTGGCAAGGATTTATCAAAATTATTTACCGATCGCAGCGATGCTTCGGGAACTGGTTACTTTGATCCCAGCACATCTCATTACCGCGAAGACATTGTTCGCCTTGCCCTTCGACATGATCAAGAGCTAACCCTTCCAAAGATTATTCAGCCAGCTCAATTTGGCGGGACAACCCTTTCTGGAATTCCAATCGCAGCAGGTGCCGGTGATAACGCGGGAGCTGCATTGGGATTGCAAGCACAACCTGGAGATGTGATTGTTTCTTTGGGAACAAGTGGAACCGCATTTGCTGTTTCGGACACTCCAACTCATGATGCAAGTGGCGCGGTTGCAGGTTTTGCTGATGCAACAGGGCGATACCTGCCATTGGTGTGCACACTGAACGCCGCACGCATTTTGGATGCAGCGTGCAGAATATTAGGAAAAAACCATGATGAGGTTGCACAACTTGCATTAGCTGCAAAGCCTGGTGCTAATGGATTAACACTTCTTCCTTACTTTGAAGGTGAAAGAACACCTAACCGTCCTAAGGCCACTGGTGTCTTTGCCGGAATGAATTTGAACAACTCAAATCAAGAGGATATTGCTCGTGCAATGGTTGAAGGAATGCTTGCGGGATTGGCAGATGCTGTTGATGCTTTAATTGCTCTAGGTGTTGGTGTTAATCGCATTTTGCTCATTGGTGGTGCAGCAAAAAACCCTGCAGTTCCTGTAATTGCTAGCGCATTGTTTGGTCGCGAAGTTTTAGTTCCACCAGCCGGTGAATACGTTGCAGATGGTGCAGCTAAGCAAGCCGCATGGGCCCTACTTGGTGAGATGCCAACCTGGAATTTAGGAGAAGTTACTCATCACAAGAGTGTTGCAACACCAGATGTAATGGCTCGGTACAAAGATCTAAAGGGCAATACAGAAAACTGGAGTTAGACGGTAACGCGAACACCCTTACCGACAATAACAATTCCGCCTTCGCTGACTGTGAAACGTTGGCGATCCCGCTCTAAATCAACACCGATCTGTGCACCTGGATCTACAACCACGCTCTTATCAAGAATTGCTTTGCGAATGATCGCCTTTTCGCCGATGCGAACATTAGGCATCAACACTGTGCCTTCAACGATGGCTGCTTTTCCAACTGAAACATCGTAAGAAACTACGGATCCATGCAGGATTCCACCAGAAACAATTGAACCGGCTCCAACGATTGAATCATGTGCGGCTCCCCCTTCGCTGAACTTGGCAGGAGGCAGTGATGGCGGATTAGTTAACAAAGGCCATTCACGGTTGTATAAATTAAAGATTGGGTGAACAGAGACTAAATCCATATGTGCGTCGTAGTACGCATCGATTGAACCCACATCACGCCAGTAACCCTTATCGCGCGCTGTTTCTCCAGGCACAACATTGTTAGCAAAGTCGTAGACCATCGCCTGACCTTGTGAAGTGAGGTAAGGAATGATGTTTCCACCAAGATCATGTCGCGATTCAATATCTTCTGAGTCAAGTATCAGCGCTTCTTCCATCACATCACGCTTAAAGATGTAGTTACCCATTGATACTAGTGAAAGCTCTGGATGACCTGGCATTGCAGGAGGATTAGCAGGCTTTTCATGAAAAGCCTTAATGGTGATTCCATCATCAGCTAATTCGATAACACCAAATTCGTGTGCTTCAGATCGTGGCATACGAATCGCTGCAACTGTTACGCCAGCACCTGAATCAACATGTTGCTGGAACATCTGCATTGGATCCATGCGATATACGTGATCTGCACCAAAAACTAAAACATGCTTTGGATCTTCATCATGAATCAAATTGAAGTTTTGCAAGATCGCATCGGCACTACCTGTGTACCACCGTGGTCCTAAACGCTGTTGCGCAGGAACTGGGGTGATGTAATTTCCAAGTAATGAGGACATACGCCAAGTTGTCGTGATGTGGCGGTCCAGTGAGTGAGATTTGTACTGAGTCAGCACAGCGATCTTGAGCATGTTGGCATTTGCAAGGTTAGATAAAACAAAATCAATCAAACGATATGAGCCACCAAATGGAACTGCGGGCTTGGCGCGATCTGCTGTCAGCGGCATTAAGCGCTTTCCTTCGCCACCAGCAAGAACGATGCTGAGCGGAAGTTGCAGTTTGGCCATGTCTTAACGATAGCCTTTCACCCTTGTCGAAGGAAGAGGAATACAAAGATATGACCGCGTTAAAGGTTGGAATCGTTACCAAGGAGTGGCCGCCGGCCATTTATGGTGGCGCTGGAGTCCATGTCCTCCAACTAACGCAAGCCCTTCGCACAATCAAGGATGTTCATGTCGATGTCCACTGCTTTGGTGGCAAACGAGATGATGCTTTTGGTTACTCATTGCCTGATGGTTTTGCAGATGCAAATCCAGCGGTTCAAGCTTTAGCGATAGATCTTGAGATGGCAACACATCTTGGACATGTTGATGTTGTTCACTCACACACTTGGTATGCAAACATGGCAGGACATGTTGCCGCGCTTCAGCATGGAATTCCCCATATCGTCAGCGCGCACTCTCTTGAACCATTACGTCCTTGGAAATCAGAACAGCTCGGTGGCGGCTATCGCATTTCATCATGGGCCGAAAAGACCGCCTACGAAGCAGCAAGTGCAATCATCGCAGTTAGTGATGGAATGCGTGCAGATGTTTTGAAGGCATACCCTGCTATTGATCCAGCAAAGGTTGTCACTATTCGAAACGGTGTGGACACCAATAAGTTTGCTGCTAACCATGATGCATCTGTTCCGGAAAGTTTTGGAATTAATGGGCCGTATGCAATCTTTGTAGGTCGCATTACCCGTCAAAAGGGTTTGGCGCATTTACTACGTGCTTGGAAGGATGTTCCAGCTGAATTTGGTTTGGTACTAGCTGCCGGAAGTCCAGATGAAGAAGGTATCGGCAATGAAGTGGCCGCATTAATTGCCGAACTTCAATCAACCCGCAGCAATGTGTGGTGGATTAAGGAGATGCTCCCCCACGATCAGTTAACTGCAATGTTAACGGCGGCGGATTTATTCATCTGTCCTTCAATTTATGAACCACTTGGAATTGTGAATTTGGAAGCGATGGGCTGCGAAACCGCGGTTTTGGGCTCACGTGTAGGAGGAATCCCAGAAGTTGTTGCCGATAAGGAAACTGGTGAGCTTGTTGATTACAACGGTGAAGCCGCTCCCTTTGAAAAAGCTTTAACTGAGTCCATTACTCGTTTAATGTCTCAACCAGATTTGCTCAAGAGGTATGGCGCTGCAGGTCGCGCGCGTGCTCAAAAACTATTTGGATGGGATGCCGTTGCAGCGTTGACTGTAGATCTCTACCGCCGTGTGATTGCGTAAATGAGTCGTAAATCGCTGTTCCACTTTGTTTTGGTTGGAATTTTATGGGGAATTCCTTACCTTCTGATGAAGGTAGCGGTTGAAGATTTTCCACCTGCCGCAGTAGTTGCTGGCCGCACCTTGATTGGTGCCTCTATTTTGATTCCCGTTGCTGTCTATCGCAAAAAGTTTAAAGGCGCGGTCTTGGGCTTTAAGTTTGTTGCTTTCTACGCACTTATGGAGATGATCGGTCCATGGATCTTGATTACAACGGCAGAACAAAAGATTAATTCTGGGCTTGCTGGTTTGTTAGTTTCTACCGTTCCAATCTTTGCAACCATCATTACCTCTTTGCGCGGAGATCATTCAGTGTGGCAGTTCAATCGAATTGTTGGAATCGTCGTTGGATTCTTTGGCTTGATCCTGGTTGTTGGTATTGAAAGCCTTACTGGAACCAGCGATCCACTTTCAATTGCGATGGTAATTCTGGCTTCAATGGGTTACGCCTATGCGGTAATCATGGTGACCTCTAACCTGCCGTTAGTAGATGGCATTGCGATTAACGGTCTTGCCATGGCGCTGACAACAATCTTCTGGGCACCGGTAGCTATCGCTCAGTGGCCAGCTAGTATTTCAATGGATTCAGCGTTGTCGCTGATTGCGCTAGGAGTATTCAGCACAGCCTTTGCATTTATCTTGTTCTTTAAGGTTATGGATGAGATTGGACCAGCACGCGGTTCACTAGTTACTTACTTGAACACAGCAGTTGCTGTGGTTCTAGGAGTAATTATTTTGAAGGAGCCTTTGACTGCGGGAATCATCATTGGATTGCCGCTTGTGTTAGTAGGTTCATATCTTGCAAGCAGGAAGAGCCAGGAAAAAGCGGTTAGTTAAGCCTTCTCGCCAAACCCTAACTTTGCTAGCAACTTTGGATCTTTCTGCCACTCCTTTGAAACCTTAATGTGAAGCCCAAGGAAAATTTTTGCAGCAAGTGCGCGCTCTATATCTGCACGTGCGCGAATTCCGATCTCCTTTAAGCGAGCTCCCTGGTGTCCCAACAAAATAGCGCGTTGGGTATCCCGCTCTACGTGAATCGTTGCGTGAACATCGAAAAATGGGCGTGAACCCTTTTCCTCTCGCTCACCGAATTCATCAATAGTCACAACGATTGAGTGCGGAAGCTCTTCTCGAACATCTTGCAGTGCTGCTTCACGGATGAACTCGCAGATCAACTGCTCAATTGCTTGATCACTTGTTGTTCCCTCTGGGTAGTACTGAGGGCCTGCCGGAAGGTTCTTGCCAATAAGTTCATTGAGCAGATCTACCTGATCATGAATTGCAGCTGAGACCGGAATGATTTCATCCCAGACAAAACCTTCAGCGATCTTCATGATGCCAAGCAAGCGAACCGCTAGCTTTTCCTTTGAAATCAAATCTGTCTTTGTAATAACTGCAAACTTCTTCGCTTTGGGGTGCTTAGCAATTTCTTGTGCAATGAAGGTATCACCAGCGCCAGATGTTTCATCAGCCGGAATGCACATGATCACGATGTCGACCGAGTCCATGCTTTGATCTACAACTTGATTCAGACGCTGACCCAATAAAGTCTTTGGCTTATGAACACCTGGTGTATCTACAAGCACCGCTTGGAATTCGGGGCGGTGAACAATGCCGCGGATCGCTGTGCGAGTTGTGTTGGGATGATGAGAAGTAATTGCGATCTTGCTACCAACTAAAGCGTTAATCAAGGTTGATTTACCAACGTTAGGGCGGCCAACAATGGCTACAAAGCCCGAACGGAAATCACTCATAGCCTTATTCTCTCATCAATTGGCGCCAACAAACTCCACAGCATCTGCGACAGATGTAACGATCTCTGCAGCTCTTTCTCCAATTAAGCGATGACACCCTTCGCTTGTCGGAGAAGTAATAGGTCCTGGAATCGCCATAACGGGTCGAAAGATCTCCGCCGCATCACGTGCTGTTCGCAATGATCCACTTCGAAAGGCAGCTTCAACCACAAGGGTTGCTTTAGAAAGAGCGGCGATCAAACGGTTTCGGGTTAAGAATCGATTGGGAAGTGCTTTGTGCCCCGGCATGAACTCTGTAACCATCGCACCAGATTCGCAGATTTCAGCAAACAATCTGGTGTTACCTGCTGGATAGTTAATATCAATGCCAGATGCAACAACCGCAACCGTTACCCCTTCGGCAATCAATGCACCTTTATGTGCATAGGAATCAATTCCGTAAGCTCCCCCGCTAACAATTGCCCATTCACGATCTGCAAAACCTGCAGCAAACTCACCGGCAATTCTTGCTCCATACGATGTTGGATTACGTGTTCCCACTATCGCCAATGATGGCTGGTGTAGTGCGTTGATATTTCCTTTAAGGATTAAACCAATAGGAGGAGCTGCAAGATCATTCAGCTGTTCAGGCCAATCCTCATCATCTGGCGTGATCAAGCGTGCGTAGTGTTTATCTATTTCAGTCAGGATTTTGTCACCATTGGTTTCGCGCAGATTAGTAATCAACTTTTCATACTTAATCGGGTCATATCCACCGTTTAGTAACTTGTTGTACACCGCGAGTGCGCCGTGAGTTGAGATCTCTGCACACCAGAAGGTATGACCGCCTTCGACAATGCTAAACAAACAAGCACGTGCCAACTTTTCATTCATGCTTCGACCTTGCCTCTCATGGCATGTGCGGCTTCAACATCCTGCATCGTTGGAACGGGATGTCCATGCAAATCAGCAAAACTCCATGAGGTTCGAATGATTTTATGAAGTCCTCGGGCTGTGATCTGCTCTCTGTCTAATTCATCATGCAGAAAGTTCATCGCCTTTCGTTCTGGTTGAAAGGTAGATCGCAAGGCACGGGCTGGAATCTGCGAGTTCAAACTCCATCCCATTCCGGCGAATCGTTTTTCAGCAACTGCGCGAGCAGCGATCACACGTTGTCTGATTGCTTCACTGGTTTCACCAAGTTCATTACGAGCCATATCTACCCGTCCAACAGGCTCAACTTGAACTCGCAAATCAATGCGATCCATTAACGGCCCTGAAAGTTTTCCTAAGTACCGGCGTACTTGTTGCGATGTGCAGGTGCAGTTACGACCACGACCAATGAACTTGCCACATGGACATGGATTAGCAGCTAACACCAGCAGAAACTGAGCGGGAAAGGTTAGATTTCCAACGCTTCTGGCGATAGTTACAGTGCCTGATTCCAGCGGTTGTCGTAAGGAATCTAAAACTCCAGGGCCACATTCGGGGGCTTCATCAATAAAGAGAACACCGTAATGTGCAAGAGAACATGCACCTGGCTTAATTACATGCGAACCTCCCCCGACCATTGCTATGCGTGTTGTTGTGTGATGTGGAGAAACTATGGGTGCAAGCAATGACAGTGGTGAACGTTGAGTCAATGTGCCTGCAATAGAATGAACCGCAGTTACCTCTAACGCTTGTTCAATAGATAACGCCGGCATGATCGTTGGAATTCTTTCGGCGATCATTGTTTTTCCTGCTCCGGGTGGGCCGATCAACAAGATGTGGTGACCACCAATTGCTGCTATCTCGGCCGCTAAACGCGCAGCTGATTGCCCTGCAACATCTGCAAAATCCAATCGCGTATCGGTTTGCTCCCATTGCAGGTCAATCTCTTGAACAACTTCACGCTCGCCTGTGCGTAGCCAACGCAACACTTGTTTGAGATGCTCCATTGGAACAACGGTCATTGATTGCATTAACTGTGCTTCTTCAAAGTTAGCTGCGGGAACAACTGCGGTACGAACTCCTGCTTTGTACGCCGCCATTAATGCAGGCAGGACTCCACGTACAGAACGGATCCGTCCATCTAGTGAAAGTTCTCCTAGAAAAAGGATGTCAGCAATCTTTTCTCGCGGAACGGTGTCATGGGCAGATAACAGTGCAATACAGATTGCAAGATCGAAACTGGAACCACTCTTGGGTAACCATGCCGGTGACAAAGAAACCGTTACTTTGCGATTGGGCCAGACCTCTGCGCAATTAACAATTGCACTCCGCACGCGATCACGAGATTCGGATAACGCAGCATCAGGTAACCCAAGTAACGCATAACCCGGTAAACCATCTGCAATATCAACTTCAATTGTTACTAGGTGGCCCTCTAAACCTTGCAAGGCTACTGAATGTGTCAACGCAAGAGTCATAGCAACTTCTCGCGGTATTCAATAGAAAGCCTTCCATCTGGCTCCACTAAAACCGCTGCACCATCGATTTGATAATCGCACCCTAAACATCCATGTGTAGCTAGCCAGGCAAGAGCTAAACGTTGCATCCGATGGGCTTTATCCCGATTGATCGCTTCGAAGGGATGGCCAAATGCGACTGAACTTCGAGTTTTAACCTCCACAAATGAAAAGATTCCAGTGGGATTAAGAGCGACGATATCTATTTCGCCTTCTCGTATCCGCCAATTTCTTTCGATTACTTCGCAATCACGTTCGATTAGATACTGAGCAACCGCTTCTTCGCCAAGCGCACCAATACTTTGATTATTCTTTGTCTTCATGATCAGAGAGGATAAATACCCCGATCATGCGCAGGTGTTTTGCTGAACTTACTTGTGGATTAGGGCAGCAATATTGGCAAAGGATCGACGATGTTGTGCACACGGTCCATGCTCATTCAGCGCCTTTGTGTGTGTACCTGTTATGTACCCCTTGTGACCAGCAAAGCCATACAGCGGAAATTCATTGTCCATCTCGCGCATGATGCGATCACGAGTTACCTTTGCAATTACCGACGCTGCGCTAATCGAAACAACAACTTGATCGCCTTTCCAGACGGCAAGGTTTGGAACACCTAAACCTTCGATCGCATATCCATCAGTTAAAACATAGGCGGGTTCAACACTTAATCCCTGAACAGCACGGCGCATTCCATCTAAATTAGCTGCGTGCACACCACGTGAATCAACTTCGCTGGCAGGAACTATGACAATACTGACAGATGCAGCGACCTGATGGATTAAATCAAAAACCGCATCACGCTTATTTTCAGGGATCTCTTTTGAATCGCGCACTACTGCAAGCTCTGCTGCAAATGGATCGTTGAGAACAACTGAAGCGATAACAAGAGGGCCTGCACATGCTCCACGACCTGCTTCATCAACACCTGCAATCGGAGAGATTCCCGCATTAGTTAAAAGCTGTTCGATAACCTTCATAAGGTTACTTATTTAATACATCAACTCTTGGAATATATGTGATGTTCTTAAATGGCCAGATGACTCCAACTACTCGCCCGCTCACCTTTGATTCAGGAACAAAGCCCTTATTTATATCCTCTTGGTGGTAGCGAGAATCTGCACTTGCTCCACGGTGATCTCCCATTACCCATAACTTGCCCTTGGGAACGGTGACATCAAAGTTCATTTCTGATGGCTTATTGCCAGCAAAGATATAAGGCTCGGTAACTTCAACGTCGTTGATAGTTAAGTTGCCATCTTTAGTACAGCAAACAATATGGTCGCCGCCTACGCCAATGACGCGCTTAACTAAGTACTGCTTTGCAGGGTTGGGAAGAACTCCAACAGTTACAAGTGCGCTCTTAGCCTTTGCCACATACTTGTTTGTTGAGTAATCAACGATCTCTGGAAGCCAATTGTTTGGATCGCGGAATACAACGACATCGCCGCGCTTAATATTGTCGGAGACAAATGGAATCTTGTTGACTGCAACACGATCCTTGATTTGAAGTGTGTTTTCCATTGATCCGGATGGAATAAAGAAAAACTGCACTAAGAAAGTCTTGATAAATAAAGAGACAACGAGTGCGACAACAACGAGGACTGGGAGCTCCTTAAGGAGCGATCCCTTATTGCGCATTGGAAGAATTATTCAGCTTTTGGAGCTTCAGCGGCTTCTTCAGCAGCTGGTGCATCAACAACTGCTTCAGGTGCATCCACAACATCTGCAGTCGCAACTTCAGCTGGAACCTCTGCCACAGCAACCTCTGCTACTGGCTCGGACGCTACAACCGCTTCAACAACAGGCTCAGGAATAACTACTGGTTCTGGAGTTGAAAGAATTCCATCGCCGTAACCTTCGACGCCATCGCGCTTTTCGCGAATCTTTGCAGCCTTACCGCGGAGATCGCGTAGGTAGTACAGCTTGGCGCGACGTACTTCGCCCTTCTTTACTAGCTCAATCTTTTCAATCACTGGAGTGTGAACTGGGAATGTACGCTCAACACCAACGCCGTATGAAACCTTACGGATTGTGAAAGTCTCGCGAACTCCATCACCTTGGCGACGGATTACAACACCCTGGAAAACCTGAAGACGGCTCTTGTTACCTTCGATAACGCGAACATGGATCTTGAGCTCATCACCAGCGCGGAACTGTGGGATGTCTTTGCGCAGCGATGCTGCATCTACGGCGTCAAGAATGTTCATATTCGGATCCTTTTGTCATTTCTATTAAGCACGCGCTTTGGCGGTGCAGACTGCGTATTGTGCCATAGCCACGCTCAGAACCGTAAATCGGCCTCTAGCGCTCAGCCTCACTCTGGGATCTGAGCGTTGAGCGCCTCAAAGAGGTGGGGGCCACCGGCGACGGTCAAATTGAGCCCATGCCAGGCACGGGTGGTCACAACCGCTCCCGCTTCACGGGCGATCAGCTCTGCGGCAGCTAGATCCCATTCATGCAACCCAGTTTCAAAGTACCCATCAACCAAACCTGTTGCTACATGGCAGATATCGGCAGCTGCAGACCCAATTCGACGAAGATCTCGAATCTGTGGAAGCAAGATATTCACAATCTTTAACTGCTCAATTCGGTCTTTAACATCGTATGCAAAGCCCGATGAAAGTAATGCGCGATTGAGTTCAACCGGATCATTGCAAGCGATTTTCACATCATTGAGGAATGCTCCCCCACCTTTGCTTGCATGCCAGGTTGAGTTAACAGTTGGTGAATGAACAACTCCGACCAATGTTCCACTGTCATCTTTAGCAGCGATGCTGATCGCCCATCCAGGTAATCCGTAAAAGTAATTAACTGTCCCATCTACTGGATCGATGACCCAAGTGACCCCACTTTTGCTGGCACGTGATGTTCCCTCTTCTCCGATAATTCCATCATCGGGACGTGCAGCCAAAATACTTTCAACAATCAACTTTTCACTTGCATGATCCATTTGGGTTGCAATATCAATTGCAGTTGATTTAACTGTTAAATCCCATGAAGCGGGACGATCGACCAACAAATCTCCAGCTTGACGCGCAATCTTTAATGCAAGTTGAAGTAGCTCATTGGTATCTGTCATAACCGCAGTCTAATGGCGGGATAGACTCTTGCCTATGTTCTCAGGCTACTTAACGCTATTTAGAACCCCTGGAGCGCTGAAATTTTCAATCCCTGGCGTAATTGCGCGAATGCCTATTTCGATGGATTCACTTGCACTTATTTTCATAGTGGTTGCAGTCAGTGATTCTTATGCGATTGCAGGTGCTTTGAGTGCAACAGCATCGGTAGTTATGGCCCTGGCAACACCACATTGGTCAAGGGTTGCAGATCGCATAGGTCAAAGTGCAATGCTGGTCAGAGTTATTCCCGTCAAGGTTATTGCCTTTTGTGCTTTTACAGTCTTGGTGCTGAATGAAACACCTGTGTGGAGCTGGTTTGTATCCATCATTATCGCTGAAGCATTTTCTGTAAATACTGGCGGACTTGTTCGTCGACGTTGGTTACATATTTTGAGTCCTGATAAGACAACTACCGCAGAGGATGAACAAGATCGTCATCTGGTAAACACCGCTTACTCCTTTGAAGCGTTGATGGATGAGGTTGTCTTTATCCTTGGACCAATCATCGTCACCGCATGTGCAACATCTATCTCTCCTGCTGCGGGCATCATTTCAGGAATCATCTTTGTGGCAATTGGTTTTCCATTATTTATTATGGCCAAAGAGACGGAGCCACCTGCTAACCCAAAGCGAATCGTCGATCCACATCCTGCTGTTATTCGAAACAAGCAGGTGCAAGCGGTGGTTCTTCCCACAACATTATTGGGCGGTTTCTTCGGATCTATCGCAATTGTGACCGTTGCCTTTGCTGAGTTCCGCGGCCAAGAAGCGCAATCTGGAATCCTGCTAGCAATTTGGGCGGCTGGTAGTGCAGTTGCCGCTGTTATCAACGGGGTCATTAAATGGAAGTTAACAAGTGCGGCTCGCTTCTTAATCTTTCTCATTGCGTTAACTGTTCTTTCGATTCCGATGTTGTTTGCACATTCAATTCCTTGGCTAGCGGTTGCACTCTTCTTTAACGGTTTTGCGATCGCTCCCCTTGTTATTAATGCTTACGGTGTTGCAGAAGGTGCGGTTCCGCCAGATCAAATCACTGAAACTTTGACCTGGGTCGTTGCAGGTATGCCTATGGGCGGTGCAATTTCTAGTGCGCTATCTGGCCAAATCATCGACCGTTTTGGTGCAGACATCGCATTTTGGGTACCTCTGGGATTCATGATCGCGGCATGTGCAGCCACACTTCCGTATTTCCAGACTTATAAGGGGCTTATCGGCTACCCTCGTGCTCGTGACTGAGCTACGACTTAATGGAAAGACCGAAGATGGTCTCTACCTTTCATTGCATGACAATGATGGACAGGAATTTACTGTTCGAGTTTCAGACACATTGCGCGCAACTGTAAATCAGCAACGTTTGATGGCGGTTCCAGCTAGTGATGAGCCAAGTATTTCAATTAAAGAGATTCAGCGATTGTTGCGTGCAGGTCAAACTGCAGAACAAATCGCTCGCGAAAATGACACAACAATTGAAAAGGTTGAACGTTTCGCAGGACCAATTCTCTCTGAACGCATTTACATTATTGATCAAGCGCAGCAAATTGCGATCCGCAAAGAAGGCGGCCGCGATGCAGTTACTTTGCTCGGAGTTGTTATCTCACGTTTAGCACCACGCAACATCGATTCATCTGAACTTTCCTGGGACACCTGGCGTCTTGAAGATGGAACGTGGACTATTGAACTTCACTATCCAAATACTTCTGGTGTCGGAATTGCGCAGTGGAGCTTTGATGCAACTCTTCGCTCCGTAACATCTATGGATGAGAATGCGCGTTGGATGATGGGTGATGAGCCTGCTCCTCGCCAACTTCCAACCGCCGCTCTTATCCCCACCGAGACTTCTCACCCCTCCGAGCGCCGCATCATCGATGTGTACAGCGAGTTCCGCAAGGAAGATCTTCAGGATGAGATTGAAGAAGAGATCGAACCAATTCGCGAGGTTCCACGCTTAGCTGTTATTCGCGAAGAGCCAGATGATGAGGCATCACGAGATGGAATCACTGCACGTGCAAAGGTTCCAAGCTGGGATGAAATCATGTTTGGGATCAAGCCAGAAGACAAGTAGCTAGCTCAGCGTTGTTGTAAGTAATCCAACCTGAGATTCAATGTCAGTATCTGAACCGTGATGTCCAACCATTGCACCTTCTTTATCTGCACGTTCTGGATCTAATAAAACCAATCCCCCACGAGCAATTGCAATTACCTCACCCATTCGATCAACGGCATCAGCGCTCAACTGCGCACCAAATAGATCGCTAGAAATAGCTTGTTCGCGGGTTAGTACCAATGCTTTTTCCTGCAAATACTGTTGCCACAATGATGCGGCATCGATTCGTGCTTGCGCTGAATCATTCTCTAAATACAGGTGGCGAGCACGTGGTTCTCCAGCAATAACACTGACGCCGGTTAGCAACGGATTGTCCTGACCAATGATGATCTTTTCCTCAACATTAATCATCCCGTGATCAGAGGTCACCCAGATACGGGTTCCCTTTGGTACTTCCTTCATTAACTGCGAAACCATTTGATCAATTGCAGAAAGTGCCGCAATCCACTTATCGCTGCCGACGCCATCGGAATGTCCAGCATTATCTAAATCATTGACATACAAGTAAACAAAGGATGGCGTTTTCTGCAGAGCTTGCTTAGTTTCGCTGACTAAATCCGCAACTACATTTGCGCCTTTGTACTCTGCCCCGCGAAATACCGCTCGGGTGAATCCAGAGTTTTCATAACGTTTGGCAGCAACATGTGTTACTGAGATTCCAACGTTAGCTGCGCGTTGAAAAAGAGTTTCAACTGGTTGCCAGTTTTCTGGATCTACACGTTCATCCCATTTCAAAGCATTGAGCAATCGCCCACCACTTCGCGGAACTTGAACTGTGTATCCCAACATTCCATGCACACCCGGAAGTTCGCCCGTTGTTAACGTTGCAAGTGAGGTCGCTGTTGTTGAAGGAAATGATGTCTGCACTAAACCATGATTAAACATCCGGCTCATTGTTGGCATTACATCTGCATACTGTGACAAGGTGTCAAAGCCAAAGCCATCAATGAGAAATAAAAGCTCACGTCCCATAGGCGATTGACCGACCGCTAAGTGATCAACGGCACTGTCCAACCCGAGGGATGAAAAGATAGATGGAGTTATCTGGGACAAATGCACGTGCTTATCTTCCCACGAGTGTGCACTAGAGTTTGGCTATGGAAAAAGCGATCAAGTTATCTGCTGAAGTTGCCAATGCGCTCAAGGCTGGAAAGCCTGTAGTTGCCCTGGAATCAACCATCATCAGCCATGGATTGCCACGTCCTTCAAATCTTGAGGTCGCCCTCGAGTGCGAACGAATTGTTCGTGATGCAGGCGCAGTTCCTGCAACCATCGCATTGCTTGATGGAAAGATTTTGGTCGGATTAGAACGATCTGAGCTTGAAGCGATTGCAAACCGTGATGATATTTCCAAGGCATCTATCCGCGATCTTGCGATCATCGTTGCGCAAGGCAAAAGCGCTGCGACAACTGTTGCTGCAACTGCGCACATTGCAGCACTTGCTGGAATTCATGTCTTTGCAACTGGCGGTCTTGGTGGAGTTCACCGCGGTGCCAATGAATCCTTTGATGAGTCTGCAGATTTAACAGCCCTTGCCAATGTCGATATGACCATGATCTGTGCGGGTGTGAAATCAATTTTGGATGTTCCAGCAACTCTAGAGCGTCTAGAAACTTTGGCGATCAGCCTTGTTGGATACAAGACAACAGCTTTTCCTGGTTTCTACCTCACCGACTCTGGTTACACACTTGAACACCGAGTTGATACTCCTGAAGAGATTGCAGCGATCATCAAGGCGCGCAAAGATGTTGGCACTTTGAGTAAAGCACTGGTCGTTGCAAACCCAGTTGTGAAGGAGATGAATAAGTCTCTGCATGATGAGATTTTGAAATCTGGTTTGGAAAAGGCTGAAAAGCAAGGCGTGACTGGTAAGGCTGTAACTCCATTTTTGCTAGAGCATTTCCACACAACCTCTAAAGGTGAATCCTTAGCCATCAACACTGAAATCATTAAAGCGAACTGTTTACTCGGTGCGCAGATTGCTGTGGCGCTTCAATGAAAAAGATTTTGTGTATCGGCGATTTAGCACTCGATGTAATTTCACAGCTGAAAGAGCCGATCAACTACGGAAATGACACCGCCAGCAGAATTTCCAGCCACCCTGGTGGACAGGCTGCAAATGTTGCAACCTGGATAACCCGCACTAATTCAAAGGCGCATTTAGTAGCTCGTACAGGTAATGATCCTGTTGGTTTTGCCTTGATTTCAGATCTCGATAAGTACGGCGTAGAACACCTCAATTTGATGCATAGTGGACGCCCAACAGGTGTTGTCGTAATTTTGGTTGATGCCAATGGTGAGCGAACAATGTTTCCGGACAACGGTGCAAACGCAGATCTTGAAGCATCAGATCTACCACCACTAGATGATGTCGATGGTGTGTACTTATCTGGTTACGCACTCCTTGATTTCCGCAGTCGTGACGCTGTTCTTGCGATGATCAAAAAGATCAAAGCGGCAGGAAAGCCAATCTTCTTTGACCCAACAACAACTGGTGCGATGAAGATCGTTAGCCGTGAAGAGGTCTTGTCATGGGTTTCGATGATGGATGGAATCCTTCTCAATAGCGAAGAAGCTTTGTATCTCGGAGATTCAAAAGATGTTGTGACCGCTGAAGAAAATCTTGCTCAGCACACACCACTTGTTGTCATTAAGTTGGGTTCAAAGGGTGCAATGGCGATCAATGGCACCGATACAGCCAAGGTCTCAGCGGTTACTACCAATGTTGTCGATACAACTGGTGCTGGTGACTCCTTTGCTGCTGGATTTATTCCGAAGTGGCTGGAAACAAGTGATCTCACTGCAGCACTTTCAGCCGGAGCTGCATTGGCTGCAAAGTGTGTTTCATCAGTTGGGGCGCGCCCTCCCCTAAATTAAGGCTGACTCTTGGCAGAATGCCCCAATGGCAACTGCGAAGACTCCCGCGAAATCTGCGGCAAAGGGTAAGAAACCTGCTGGACCAAAGCCCGGCGAGTACCCAGGAAAGATCGTTGACATCGATGTTTCCAAAGAGGTTTCAGAATCATTTCTTGAATATGCATACTCAGTTATTTACTCACGTGCTCTTCCTGATGCACGTGATGGTTTAAAGCCTGTTCACCGTCGCATCCTTCATCAGATGGCAGATATGGGTCTTCGCCCAGAGCGCGGACATGTAAAGAGTGCACGTGTTGTTGGTGAAGTAATGGGTAAGTTGCACCCGCACGGAGATGGCGCAATTTACGATGCATTAGTTCGTATGGCGCAGAGTTTTTCAATGGGTCTGCCATTAATTGATGGCCACGGAAACTTTGGTTCGTTAGATGCAGGTCCTGCAGCGATGCGTTACACCGAGGCACGTTTAGCACCAGCTGCAATGTCGATGGTTGCTGAAGCTGATGAAGACACCGTTGATTTTGGTCCAAATTATGATGGCCAGCTTTCTGAGCCAATTGTTTTGCCCGCTGCATATCCCAACCTGCTAGTAAATGGTGGTTCTGGAATCGCTGTTGGTATGGCAACCAATATGGCACCTCACAACTTGAGCGAGGTCATCGCTGCGACAAAGTTTCTAATTGATAACCCATCTGCAACTGTTAAGCAGTTAATGAAGTTTGTTCCAGGTCCAGATTTCCCAACAGGTGGCGAGATCGTCGGACTCGATGGTGTTCGCGAGGCGTACTCAACAGGTAAGGGATCCTTCAAGGTTCGTGCAACTGTTGAGATTGAAAAGGTAACTTCTCGCAAGATGGGTATCGTCATCAAGGAGCTTCCATACACAATCGGACCTGAAAAGGTTGTTGAACGCATTGCAGCACTTGTTAAGGCAAAGAAGATTCAGGGCATCAGCGACATCATCGATCTTTCAGATGGTCAGACAGGTACCAATGTTGTTATTGAGATCAAAAATGGCTTTGAGCCTGAAGAGGTTCTGGAAAAGCTGTACGCATTGACTCCTATGGAGGATGCATTTGCGATAAACGCAGTTGCCTTGGTCAAGGGCCGTCCACAAACCCTAGGTCTTAAGGAGCTGCTACGAGTATTTATCGATCACCGTATCGAAGTTGTTCGTCGTCGTTCAGAGTTCCGCAAGGCAAAGGCTGAAGCGCGTTTAGGTCTTGTTGATGGTTTGCTCAAAGCGATTATTGATATCGACAAGGTCATCAAGATTATTCGCGGTAGCGATGATGCAGCGGCTGCAAAAGATAAGTTGATTAAGGACTTTAAACTCAATGATGAGCAAGCAACCTACATCTTGGATATGCCGCTTCGTCGTTTGACCAAGATGAGCAAGATTGAACTCGAAACTGAGCAAAAGGAACTGAAAAGCACAATCGCTGAGCTAACAAAGTTGCTCAAGAGCGAGGATGCAATCAAGGCTCAAGTTTCTGATGAGTTAACTGCGGTTGGAAAGTCCTATGCAACACCTCGTCGTACGCGAATTGGTGCTGCTTAACCTCTCCCGATAGAGTTCGGTGTGATTTCAACCCAAGCGCTCGAATTACGTGCAGGTGCTCGCCTTCTTGTTAAGGGCGTAACTGTTCGTATTAACAGCGGCGACCGTATTGGTTTTGTTGGTCGTAATGGTGCTGGCAAATCAACCCTTGCAAAGGTCCTGGCTGGTGAAACTATGCCTGCAGGTGGTGCGGTAAATCGCACCGGAAAGATTGGTTACCTTCCGCAGGATCCTCGTACTGGTGATGAACCAGGCACAGTGATTGATCGAATTTTATCTGCCCGTGATTTAGATCAGATCGCAGCACGTATGCGTTCTGTTGAAGAGGAAATGGCAACCGCCCAAGATGAGGCGTTGGAAAAAGCGATGGATCGCTACACACGTGTTGAAGCAGAGTTCTCAGCAGCTGGTGGTTATGCAGCAACAGCAGAGGCAGAGGCTATTGCTACATCGCTAGGTGTTGCTGAAGCTGTCTTTGGAAATGAACTATCTACTCTTTCTGGTGGTCAGCGTCGCCGCATCGAATTAGCTCGCATCCTCTTTAGCGGTGCTGAAACCCTTTTACTGGATGAGCCAACTAACCACTTGGATGCTGACTCCATTATGTGGCTGCGCGAATTCTTATCTAAGTACTCAGGTGGTTTGGTCATCATCTCTCACGATGTGAACTTGATCGAGACCGTTGTTAATAAGGTGTTCTACTTGGATGCCAACCGTAACTGCATCGATGTATACAACCTCGGGTGGAAGGCTTACCTGTTGCAACGTGAACAGGATGAGCACCGCCGTAAGAAGGAGCGTGCTAACGCAGAAAAGCGTGCAGAGATTTTGCAGAAGCAGGGCGAAAAGATGCGTGCAAAGGCATCGAAGGCAACAGCTGCACAAGGCATGTTGCGTCGTGCTGAAAAACTTCGTAGCGGTCTTGATGATGTTCGAGTCGCCGACAAGGTTGCAAAGCTGCGCTTTCCTACCCCTGCCCCATGTGGCAAGACTCCGCTTTCTGGTGAAGAGCTTTCAAAGAACTACGGCTCTCTTGAAATCTTTACCGATGTTTCATGTGTAATTGATAAGGGTTCACGTGTTGTAATCCTTGGACTTAACGGTGCCGGAAAGACAACTCTGCTTCGTATTTTGGCTGGCGAACTTGAATCAGATACTGGAAAAGTTGAACATGGTCATGGTTTAAAGATTGGTTACTACGCCCAGGAGCATGAATCACTGGATTTTGAACGCACCATTTTAGAAAACATGATGTCTGCCACCCCTGATATTCGTGAACCTGAAGCTCGTAATACCTTGGGTTCATTCCTGTTTGTTGGCGATGATGTTCATAAGCCGGTAAAGGTTTTATCTGGTGGAGAAAGAACCCGTTTAGCGTTAGCAGTTTTGGTTGTATCTGCTGCAAATGTTTTGCTACTGGATGAGCCAACTAACAACTTAGATCCTGCATCTCGTGCTGAAATTCTTGGCGCACTTGCTGAGTACCAAGGCTCAGTCATCATGGTTTCTCACGATGAAGGTGCGGTTCAGGCACTTAAGCCAGAGCGTGTGATCTTGTTGCCAGATGGCGATGAGGATTTGTGGAAAGAGGAGTACTTCGACTTAGTTGCTATTGACTAGCGTTGAATTAACTTAAGCGTCGATGTGATCGCGGTCGATCTCCGCGTTAGCAATAAATTCCTTACGTGGTGCAACATCGCTACCCATCAACAGTTCAAACATCGCCTCCGATGCCGCTGCATCTGAAACGGTAATACGGCGCAAGGTACGAGCATCTGGATCCATTGTGGTCTCGCGGAGCTGATCTGCATCCATTTCGCCAAGGCCTTTGTAACGCTGAATAGGCTCCTTCCAGCGCTTGCCCTCTTTCTTAAGCTCTGCAGTTACCTTCTTCATCTCATCATCACTGTAGGTGTAGATGTAATTGCCCTTCTTGCCTCCCCCGCCAACAACTTCGATGCGGTGCAGAGGTGGAATCGCAGCAAATACGCGGCCTGAATCAATTAATGGACGCATGTAGCGATACATAAGGGTCAGTAGTAAACAACGAATGTGCGCACCATCAACATCAGCATCTGACATCAAGATAATGCGGCCGTAACGAGCCTCATCTAATTCAAAGGATTTTCCAGAGCCTGCACCGATTACCTGAATAATCGATCCACATTCCTTATCTTCAAGCATCTGTGACAGTGATGCCTTTTGTACATTCAAAATCTTTCCGCGAATCGGCAGAATTGCTTGGAACTCGCTGTTGCGCGCAGCCTTGGTTGTTCCAAGTGCTGAGTCACCTTCTACGATAAATAGCTCAGTACGTGTTACATCCTCTGAGCGGCAATCTGAGAGCTTTGTAGGAAGCGATGATGACTCAAGTGCGTTCTTGCGACGTTGTAGATCCTTGTGCGCACGTGCACTAATACGTGTACGAGATGCTGCTGCGATCTTTTCAAGAACAAGGCGACCGTTGGCTTTATCGATGCGCTTAGAAGTATTGAAGTACTCCTTCATCTTGTCAGCGACAACAGCAGAAACAATTCGAGTTGCAGCAGCTGTTCCGAGAACTTCCTTAGTCTGTCCTTCAAACTGTGGCTCAGACATACGAACAGTTACTACCGCGGTCAAACCTTCAAGCACATCATCCTTGATGACATCGATCTCTTTGTTTGCCAAGGTCTTCGTCGAACGAAGTGCTTCGTTAACAACCTTAACCAATGCTTTTTCAAAACCAACAACGTGGGTTCCACCCTTAGGGGTAGCAATAATGTTTACAAATGAGCGCTGGGTGGTCTCAAAACCATTGCCCCACTTCATCGCGATATCAACCTCCATATCGCGCTCAACCTCAGTTGAAACCATATGGCCCTTGTCATCGAGAACAGGAACTGTCTCCTGGTAATGACCAGTACCGTAAATACGGATGACATCACCAACAGGTTCATCTGGTTGCAGGTAATTACAGTATTCAGTAATTCCGCTCTTGTGGAAGAAGGTCTCTGTTGTCTTTGCTTTGGTGCGATTGTCATTAACAATCAGAGTCAAACCTGGAACTAGATACGAGGTCTGACGTGCACGAGCGTAAATATCTTCTAGATCTAACTCTGCTTCCTTAAGGAAGATCTGGCGATCACTCCACCACTTAATACGTGTTCCGGTGATCTTGGATGAAATCTTTCCGATTACACGCAAACCTGATTTCGCTTCAAATGGAGCCTTAGGACCATCGCCATCAAAGATTCCTGCAGCACCACGTTGGAATGACATCCAATAAATCTTGCCATCGCGATCTACTTCAACATCTAAACGTGAAGCAAGTGCGTTAACCACTGATGCACCAACACCGTGCAAACCACCAGAGGCTGCATATGATCCGCCGCCAAACTTTCCACCAGCATGTAGCTTGGTCAAAACAACTTCAACACCTGTTAAACCAGTCTTTGGTTCCTTATCAACTGGAATACCGCGACCATCATCATGGACTTCAACAGATCCATCTGATTCAAGATTGATTTCGATCTTCTTGCAATGACCTGCAAGCGCCTCATCAACTGAGTTATCAATAATTTCCCACAAGCAGTGCATGAGGCCACGTGAATCGGTCGAACCGATATACATACCTGGGCGTTTGCGGACCGCATCAAGGCCTTCGAGAACCGCTAAATCTTTTGCGGTATAGCTATCTTGCGAAGGGGTCGCAACTGCATCTTTCTCGGCCATGGGGCGAAAGATTATCCGCCTCACCCTATTTTTCAGCGTAAGCGCGCCCAAAAAGCTCTCAGATATTGGGATTTGTCGACTCTCAGTGTTAATTCAGCGTTAATTCGTGAAATTAAATGAATATTAACGAGCGGGGAATAAATAAATGTGGTTTCCTGTTCCATAGAAGGAAGTAAGAAGTAACGGCACTCGGAGAGAATAAGGGAAGCGAAATGACAGAACAGTTGTTGCTTGAATCAGTACCTCTTAACGCCCTCGATCGCTGCGATCGTTGCGGAGCACAGGCTTATGTGCGCGCAGTGCTACTTAATGGCGGAGAGCTTATGTTCTGTGCTCACCACGGCAAGGAATACGCTGAAAAGCTAAAGCCTATTGCTGCAAAGATTCAAGATGAGACTGAAAAGTTAATCGAATCTAGTAATTAATCTTTTTTATCGAGAAAGCCCTTATGCGAACCATCGCAGAAGGGCTTTTCTTGTGAGTGGCCACAGCCGCAAAACTTTGGGTTTTCAATTGTCTCAATGACATTGCCTTCAGAATCAACAATGTCCACCGTTCCAGTTAAGCGAATTGATCCGCTCTTTGGATTAATGAAAACCTTTGGATTGCTCACAATTATCTCTTAATCGAGATAGTCGCGAAGAACCTGGCTACGTGATGGGTGACGAAGCTTTGACATTGTCTTTGATTCAATCTGACGAATACGTTCACGAGTAACTCCGTAAACCTTTCCGATCTCATCAAGTGTCTTTGGCTGTCCATCAGTTAAACCAAATCGCATTGCAACTACGCCAGCTTCGCGCTCCGACAAGGTGTCGAGAACTGAGTGCAACTGCTCTTGCAGCAATGTGAATGAAACCGCATCAGCTGGAACAACGGCTTCAGAGTCTTCAATCAAATCACCGAACTCTGAATCTCCTTCTTCACCTAGTGGTGTGTGAAGTGAGATTGGCTCGCGACCGTACTTCTGAACCTCGACAACCTTTTCAGGTGTCATATCAAGTTCTTTCGCTAGCTCTTCAGGGGTCGGTTCGCGACCAAGATCCTGAAGCATCTGGCGCTGTACACGTGCCAACTTATTAATAACTTCAACCATGTGAACCGGAATACGGATCGTTCGAGCCTGGTCAGCCATCGCACGGGTAATCGCCTGACGGATCCACCAGGTTGCATATGTCGAGAACTTGTAACCCTTTGTGTAGTCGAACTTCTCAACGGCACGGATAAGGCCCAAGTTACCTTCCTGGATCAAGTCCAAGAACAACATTCCACGACCGGTGTAACGCTTTGCAAGAGATACAACCAAACGAAGGTTTGCTTCGAGCAGGTGATTCTTTGCGCGCTTTCCATCTTCAACAAGCCATTCAAGTTCGCGCTTGTACTTCTTATCTAACTTCTTTTCATGCTTCAATTTTTCTTCTGCAAAAAGACCAACTTCTACACGTGTTGCAAGCTCTACTTCAAGCTCAGCATTAAGCAGCGCAACGCGGCCAATCTGCTTTAAATAATCCTTAACAGGGTCTGCTGTTGCTCCTGCTGTCATAACTGTCTGCGCAGGTGCATCATCTTCTTCAGAAGCCTTTAATGTAAAGGCGTTTTCCTCATTGCCTTGATTTGCATCTTCTGCAGAAAGATCTACGACACGTGGTTGATTTCCCTTTTCCTCTTCTTCGCCATCGATAATTTCGACAACTTCTTTGATCAGGGTTTCTACATCTTCGAGTTCAACCTCTTCAAGTTCAACCTCTTCTCCATCAATCTTTGTAACAATCGCCTTACCGGTCTTTGCATCAACCTTTGGTGCAGCAACAGTCTTAACAGGTTCTGGCTTTGGAGCAATGAGTTCGTACTCGGCCTTCTTAAGAATTCGTGAAGGTGAACCAAGTCCGCTCTTGCGAAGCTTTTCAATTAATACTGGAACCTCAGTTGCGAGCGCACGAGCCTCATCAACTAAATCCTTGTCAGCCTTCTTTGGAATTCGATTAATTGATGTAACGCCACGAGAATCAAGTTCAGCAAGAACCTCATTTTGGCGAAGCACCGCATTCTTGGCATCAACAATCTGTTGAACATCCTTGGCGGTTAAATCCTTCTTTAACTCAACCTTCTTTGCGGGTGCAGCCTTCTTAACAGGCGCTGCTGCTTTCTTCGCAGGAGCTGCTTTTTTAACAGCGGCTTTCTTGACGGGCGCAGCTTTCTTTGCAGGTGCGGCCTTTTTAACTGCGGCTTTCTTTACTGGTGCTGCTTTTTTCGCAGGTGCGGCTTTTTTTACAACAGCTTTCTTCGCTGGTGCTTCTTTCTTCGATGAAGTTTTTGCTTTCACCTTGTTTTTGAGCGCACTAAATACAGCCACAATTGTCCTTTGATTTATTTCAGCGAAGCCGCTGAAGCGATGGCTATATTATAATTTGTCCACAGGGGTAAATGCACATCCAAAAGGCCTATTTGGCCAGATTTAAAGCCTCTCTGATCACATTTCCCACACTCTCAACCTCTACTAGAAAGCCGTCATGCCCAAATGGGCTGGAAATGGTCACCAAAGGCGCTGCAGCTGGGGCTAATTCAGCGATCTCAGCCTGCAGGCGGACTGGAAAGAGTCGATCTGTATCAATAGATACAGCAACCACCGGAACCTTGATGGTGGCCAGAGCTGCGGCAACTCCCCCGCGATCACGGCCAATATCGTGGCTATTCATCGCCTCTGTTAGGGCGATGTAGGTGTTGGCATCAAAGCGCTGAGCTAACTTGTTGGCCTGATGATCCAGATATGACTCAACGGCGTAACGACCGGTGTCATCGCCCTGCATCTGGCGACCAAAGCGGATATCCATCTCAGCTTCAGTTCTATATGTCAGATGTGCGATGCGGCGAGCGATTCCCATTCCCTCATCGGGGCCGATCTCTTGCTCGTAATAATCACCCTTGTTGAAATGTGGATCGGATTTAATGGCACGAATTTGAATTGATGCGGTTCCGATTTGATCACCGGTTGCAACAGCTGAGGATCCAATGGTGCAGATTGCGCCAACACGATCAGGCAGTTGTACCGCCCACTCCAGTGCACGCATTCCACCTAAGGACGGACCAACTGCAAGTTTGTACTTTTCAATTCCAATCGCATCGGTAAATGCAACCTCGGCATTAACCATGTCGCGAATAGTTAGTGCAGGAAAACGTGATCCCCATCTTTTTCCATCAGGTGCAATCGATGACGGTCCCGTTGATCCCTGACAACCGCCGATGACATTAGGGCAGACCACAAAGTACTTATCTGTATCAAAGGGCAATCCCGGACCAACCATTGATGGCCACCATCCAGGGACATCGGACCAACCGGTCATCGCATGATTTACTAAAATCGCATTATCTTTTGCAGCGTTTAATGTGCCCCATGTTTGATACGCGATAGTGACATCGGGAAGTGTTTCGCCATTTTCAAGAAGGAGAAAACCGATCTTGATGAACTTGCGTTCACCCGGATCATCTGTTTCTAGCCATGCACCTGTTGCCGTCAATTAAAATCCTTCACCTGCGCTTGTCGCCGAAGCGACCTGTTCGTCACCCGGAGCACCCCGCCGCGGTGGAGGGTTGCCGCCTACTAAGCCGGGGCTAATACGTAGGACTCGTGAACGGTGGAATTCTAGCGACTAGTACTCAAAAATCCCAGCGGTCACCTTGGGGTGCAGCTCTACCCGCATTGCAGCAAAAGCGGCGGCGGGCCAGCCTGATCCAAAGACTCTGCGCAACAAAAGTGTTAACGAGTACTTGGGATCATCTGCTGTTGCTCGATCTAATGCGCGGTAGGCAAGCTCGCTATCGCCTCGTTCGTAGGCCAAGGTCGCAAATAAACAAGCAACGGGTGCGACAAATCCTGTGGGTGCAACCCGCAACAGATACAGCCACATATTCCAGTAGATATCAAAGGTCTTAGCGTTGTGAGTTCCTAATGCAAAATCCCGAACTTGAATATCCATTAAGCGGCCCAACACCTGCGACACAAGTTCGATATCGCATTGATACCCACGATCTGCAAACTGCATCGATAGATCAATTACTGCGGTCGCACCATCACGTTGCAAAAGATTGAGATCATCCATATCGGGACGCAGTGCAAAGGTATTCACACTTTCAATGAACTCAGGATCTGTAGATAGTGGAAGTGGGGTGATGCTGACATACATATTTTCAGTGGTCATGAGATTTATCCTTTGCGTGTGATGAAGTGGGTAGGTGCTTGTACGACTGTTATCTCTGCAGATGAATACTTTTGAACTGTGCCTGTCACCGCTCTTACTTGAGCGTTATGGCTGTACTCGCCATTCCATGATGTAAGTAGTGAAACTACATACGTGCCTGGCTGTGAATAAATGTGGCGGATCGACCCTGAGGGATATGGGCCGCCATTGTCTGTTGTTGAGTAAAAAGTTCCATCTCCAAAACTCCAGGTAAATGAAGGTCGCAGCGCTACATCGACAACCTCACCGATGATGTCGACCCGCGATTGAAAAAGTGATGGAAGATCGCACCAGAAATACACCGGAACATTGATAAGCGGTTCAAATCCCGGTTGATAAGCAACTCCTGCAGTTGGAACTAATTGAGTGAGACGATCACTGAGATTGACTCGGGTACTTGTTTTCTTAATCCGTGGTTTATAGGTGCGTTTGATTACAGGCTTTTTAACAACGGGTTTAGCTGCGACCGGCGGGAAGAACAAAGGCCTGACACTTGGTTTTGGTGAGGGTTTCACCGTTGTTTTCTTCGGTGCCTGACTGATGCTCTTTTTCGCAGTTGTAGCGCCTTTGCGGGCTTCGATAATTATCTGGTCGTTATCTGTGTAGACATTGATGCAGGCTTTTTCTGCACATGGATCAGCGACAGCTAATGGTGGAAATGCGAGGGCAAGTGTGAGTATCACTATGAGGGCGACCATGTGCGGCACCATAAATCGCCCCACAGACGGCGGTGCTACCCACTGCGCGAACTGTGGATAGTTGTGACAGGCTACGAACATGGCAGCGCGCGATGGTGATGGATGGGTGGAATGCGCCTGCGGAAATAAGCACTGGGGCCTTAATGGTGCAGCCGGAATAATGATTGTGCGGGGTCACGAAATCCTTTTGCAACATCGAGCACCGTGGGTACATAACGGCGACACCTGGGGCATTCCCGGTGGTGCCCGTGATTCTCATGAAACAACTATTGAAGGTGCATTTCGCGAAGCTATTGAAGAGACCGGAATTGATACCGATTTGCTAACCCCGCTGCACACCTTTACCGATGATCATGGTGATTGGAAGTACGAAACCGTTATCGCCCAAGCTGCAACTGGATTAGTAGCTCACGAGGTAAATGATGAATCCCATGAAGTTCGTTGGGTAGATATTGAAAAAGTTGATGAACTGCCTTTGCATCCCAGCTTTGCAAAGTCCTGGCCTGAGCTAATGAAATTGCTTAATAACTTTATCGGCCCACGTTAATTCTGTTTCGGTGCTGTGTGCCACAACGACAACGGTGGTTCCCGTTTCGGCCAAGTTTTGCAATAAGGAAATGATTTTTCTACGACTATAAATATCCTGAGCGGCAAGTGGTTCATCGAGTAAAAGTACAGGTGTCTTTTGTGCGATCGCTTGAGCAATTGCGACTCGTTGAGCTTCTCCCCCAGACAAAGTTGTCACTAAGCGATCTGCAATTTCAGCAAGGCCCAGCGCATCAATGACGTGGGTTGAATCTCCTGCCATTTCAATCATTTCTCGGACAGTAAAGCCCAGTGTAAAGCTTTGATTTTGAACCGCCATGGCTCGAATCGATGCCAAAGTGCTCGCAGAAGTAAGGATTGGATGTAGATCATCAATGGTGATTGTTCCCTTGTCGGGTGCAATGTCTCCGGCGATTGCGGCTAATAAGGTTGATTTACCGCAGCCATTAGGGCCAACGATTACAGTTATCGACCCTGCCGGTATTTGCTCTGAATAATCATAAATAATTTCGCGGCCATCGCGCACAATGGTGATCTCATCAATAGTAATCATTGAGTTCTCCAGACATTGTTTTTGAAGGTTACTAATGCGATCAGTACTGGAGCACCTAATAACGCTGTTGCCAGACCGATGGGAAGTTCATTTGGCTGAGCGATGGTGCGTGAAAGAGTGTCGGCAACTACAACAATTAATCCACCGATGATTGCGCTGTGGGCGACTAGCCGGCGGTGGGACGGGCCGTAGATAAAGCGGGCGATGTGCGGGGCTGCTAAACCGATAAAGGCAATGGAGCCAACGGTGCTCACCGCACCACCAGCCAAGATCGATAAAGCAATCAAGGCAACGAGGCGAATTCTGGAAACATTAACACCTAAGTGAAATGCGGTTGCATCACCAAGAGAAAGTCGATCAAGTGCAGGGGCAATTTTCCAAGCAATCGCAATACCAATAACAGTTGTGAGCGCAATACCGATGAGATTCTCAGAAGTAACGAGTGCGAGAGAACCAAAACTCCAGAATGAGATCGAACGAGCATCTGCACGAGAAACCATCGCCGCTGCAATTCCGACAAGAGAGGTAAAGATTGCAGAGACTGCAATTCCCACAATAATCAAGGTAAAGGAGGAAAGTGCACCACGAACCGCTGCCAATCTAAAGGTAAGAGATGTTGTCAGAAGTGCGCCAATAGTTCCGCAGGCAATTGCACCTAGTGATCCCACATCAACTAACCCTGAACTAATCGCAATGACTGCACCAAATGAGGCACCTGCTGCAGTGCCCAGAATTGCAGGCTCTGCAACCGCGTTATTGCAGGCACCTTGAGCCAATAAACCAGCCACACCTAAAGCGGCACCAACAATTACCGCTGCCGTTACACGTGGAAATCTGATCTGCCACAAAATCTCATTGCTCCCTGGATTTACCAGTGCTGACCAAAAGGAATTGATCTGCGTTGCGCCAAGATATAAAGACAGGAGAAATGCAACAGCTAAGAGCACCGCTGGGAGCAACTTTCTCATGGAGCAACCTTACTTATAGCGGTTGCTAAGGCTTGAACTAAGGCTGGAGTCCGCGGACCAAAGGAGAGCAGCAATGAATCATCCACATCGATCACCGCTGCATTTTTGCCAGCATTTGTTTGCGCTACTCCTGGAAGATTCAGTAAACCCTGAACTCCCCCGACAGATTCCAAACCTTTACTCATAACGAGAATGAGATCGGGATTAAGGGCTGCCAGACTTTCTGCGGTTAATGTATTGAATGGTCGATCTAAATTTTGAGCTCCCACATCTACAGCACCTACCGCTTTTAATAATGAGTCTGCGCCAGATCCAGAGCCACCGATCAAATACACCGCTGAAGTTCCTCGTAAGTATAAAAAGGCGACTCGTGGAGAGTTGTTCACCCTTGAAGTTTTTAATGATGACTCCATTTGTTGAACCAGTAACTCTGCTTGTGCATATGCGCCGACCGCCTTGCCGACCGCTCTGACCTTTGCAGGAAGATCGCTCAGGCTCCAACTTTCTGGTGTCTCAACTACAGGTATTCCAGCTTTTCTGATTGTCTCAATCGCAGCCTTTGGACCAGTCGATGCATCAATGATTACTAGGTCAGGTTTAAGTCCAAGTACTTTTTCGGGTAACACCTGATGTCCAGATGTAACTATTGGAATATCGGATAGTGAATCTTCGGTACTAGAAATATCTCGACCCACCATGATTGATTGGCCGTTTAAGGATTGAATGATTTCAGCGACTCCGTTTGCTAAAACAATGACGCGTTGTGCTGTAAATGCGGTTGGTGCATCAAGTGAAATCGATCTCACATCATCCTGAGAAATTGTGTAACTGCTAACTGGGCGGTTATCGGCGCACCCTGATAACAGGGCAACAAGCGCGAAAATCACCACTTTTCTCATGGGTGCAGTGTGCCAAAACTTTCTACGACAGAGATCTGTGTCCTGTCGGATAAGTGTTTTTAAGGGCGGATTTACAGTACTCAGATGAAGAAGATGTTGGCACTTGTTATGGCGATCGCTATTGCCTCAATGCCCTCATCTGCTGCGGCATCGATTAAAGGATCGCAGGGTCAGGTTTTAACGGTTTCAAAGAGTTCGGTGAGAAGCGGCTCGTTCGTTACGGTGAATGGAAAGTATTTTGATGAAACTGTCGGAATTTACCTAGCCTTCTGTGTCATCCCACCCAAGGGACAAGCACCAACCCCCTGTGGTGGTGGCATTAACAAAGCTGGTCTTGGTGAAGCATCCTTTTGGATCTCATCCAATCCCCCACCGTATGCAGTTGGTTTAACGCAGGAGTTTTTACCTGGAGGACGATTTACTCAAAAGGTAAAGATCTCGAGGAAAATTGGAAAGTTTGATTGCACCAAGGTTAAGTGCGCAATCACAGTTCGTGCAGATCACTTGCGAAGCAATGATCGAAGTTCAGATCTATTTATTCCTATCACCATCAAATAAGGAGAAAAATGAAGAAGCTCGTTCTTGTTGCATTAATTGGTTCACTGTTAGTCCCGGTATCAGCCCAAGCTGCAGAAACTAAGTTTGTCGGCGGACCTTTGACGAATCTTGAATCACAGGGAGCGACAATTAACATCATGCTCTCAAATGTCCCAGCAAAGGGTGGGCTCTACATTCAACAATGCGTTGAAGCACCGGCAGGATCTCGTCCCGCGGTATGTAATAAAGCGGTGGAGCTATGGATTTCTGACGCTCGTGGAGCTTCATTTTTACCCACTGACACTATTAAATTTAAGCCAACAGGTGGTTTTGTATCGGGCTCTACAACAGTTGATTGCACCGTTGCTAAGTGTGGAATCTTCATGCGTTTTGATCACACCGTCGCAAGTGATTTAACTGAGGATCAATTCATTCCGCTGACTTTCAAAGCTGCAACAGCAGGTGCAACAACCCTGCCAGTTGATGAGATCACCGCAACGATCAACGGAATCCCGGTAAGTACCAAGGCACCAATAACTTTGAGTTATCGCCAGTTTGCCACCGTTTCTGCCACATCTAAGGCGGGAGCTACCTTGAGTTATTCCTCCCTTGCGCCAGCATGCGCCCTTACTGGTACCGAAATTACTCCACTGACCGGTGTTGGTGAGTGTGCGATTGCAGTTACTTCAGCTGGCAATGCAACCGCGTCAACAATCACCGCAATCCTGCCCATTCGATTAATTCAGGGAACACAAACCTTTGGTGATTTCACTATGCCAAAGTCGATCAAAGCAGGCTCAAAGATTGAACTTCCGATTTTGAGTAACTTTGGCGAGAAGATTACATACAAGACAGCAGGAACTTGTTCTGTGGCCCTTGCCCGAGCAACAGTTAAAAAGGGTAAGTGCACAATTACCGCTACCGCACCTGCAAAGAGTGATAGCTACAAGGCGTTAAACAAGAAGTACTCAATAACCGGAAAGTAATTAATTAATCATCAGGCCATTGATGCAGAAGGCGGTCGCATATGCGATCTCATTTTCTGCGTCATGGCCTGATTCAATTCTTTTAGTTGAGGCATCGGTAATCGCCTGAATAAATGACAAGGCGCGCTGTGCATCCTTTACGCCTAAATCGGTAACCGCCTTCATCAACGGCGCCATTAATGCTCTGTGTGCAATACCGATTTGCTGGGTTCTAGATTGTGGCATCGCGGTTGCATTGAGAGCCTTTGCTAAAAGGTGACGGCCATCTGCAATATAAGTAAGTGCGCCCTTGATCCAACAACTGACAATGCACTGTGCATCTGTGCAATCGGCAACAGCTGTATTGAGCGTCTGGGTGAAACTATTGAGTTCATCAATGACAAGGTCTGCAACGAGCTCTGATCCACTACCGAAGTACTCGTAAACTGAGGTACGTGACAACCCAGCACGTTGGGCAACAGCGGCAACGGTAATTGCGGCACCACCAGATTCGAGCGCAATGCTTGCAGCGGCATCAATCAGCTGATTGCGGCGCCATTCACGGTGCTCGGCTAGTGTTTCTGTTTCAATGCGAGGCATATTTTTATTGTTTCATGCTTTCGCTCAGTCTTCTCAGTGAATCTATGACGACCGACTTTTCTGAGGTTCTCCATAGAGGTGGCATCGAGTTAAGTAGGACACTTCCGTACCGCTTAGTGACGATTCGTGAGTCCAAGATTGCGACCACACCTCGATCATCAACTGATCTGATCAAACGACCTGTGCCCTGTGCCAGCAATAGCGCTGCTCGTGGCAGTGAAACCTGCATAAAACCACTTCCTCCTGCCGCATCTGCCTGTGATGCACGTGCACTCATGACAGGTTCATCGGGGCGCGGAAATGGAATGCGATCGATAGCTACCAAAATGCAACTGTTTCCTGGAACATCAACGCCCTGCCATAAGGACATTGTTCCGATCAAAATCGATGTTTCATCCTTTGCAAAACGTTCCACTAAAGGACCAACGGCATCGCCCCGCTTTTGCGTAATGATCTTTATCGGAAGCTCTGCTAACACTTTACGCAGATGTAAATCCGCCGCCTCTACCCCACGCCATGATGAAAACAATGCAAGAGTTCGACCACCAGCAGCATCAATTAACTCACCAAGTTCAGTTAATACATCCTGGCTTGGGCCATCACGACCTGGCTCTGGTAAATGCTTAGGCATGTACAACACACCTTGATTAGCAAAATCAAAGGGAGAGCCAACATCGAGCATTTGAACATTGGCAGGATCGACTTCGCCATCCTTTAACTCAGCGTTCATTTCTTCATTGACTAAAAAGCCGATGCTCTTTGCCATGGAATCAAAGCCCTTACCCACAGTTAAGGTTGCAGAGGTTGCAATCACTGGAGTCTTAGTCAAAAGGTTTTCACGCAAAACCTCTGATACCGATAAAGGTGCAAGATACAGGGTAGAAAAAGTTGGCTCGTACCAAAGAACTAAACCATCGCCCATCTTTAACAAGGTGGTTGCAGTTGTTGCGATCTCTGTAACCGCACCCTTGACACGGGCACGCTCTGCTAAGGCATCGGTATCGATGATTTCATCATCTGCTGCTAAGAATTGAGTAATACCCTTTGCCGCTTCCATCACCTTGCGAATAGAAAACTCAAGGGATTGTGGAATCTCCTCTAAGCGACCTTGAGAAGTTGGATCACCCTTTACATCTTCGCCGTAATCAACCATGGATTCGTGGAAATCATTGGCGGCTTTATGGAAGGCATCTGAAAGCTTGCCCGGCATGAACTTTCGGGCCATCGCCGCAGCTCGCAAAACTCGGTTTGAAGTTAATTCATCAGTTACTGCTTGCGTTGCTCGATCCATGAACTCATGGGCCTCATCCAAAATCACGCAATCGCGTTCCGGCAGAATCGGATGAGAATCTACGATTTCGATTGCTAGCAAGGTGTGATTAGTAACGACGATATCTGCAGTTTGCGCCTTAGCTTTTGCATTTGCCGCAAAGCATTGTGAGCCAAAGGCACAGACATCTGCACCGACACATTCACGACCTGATGTGCTGTTCGCCAGCCACACACGTCGATCAACTTCGGGTGCATCATCACGGTCTCCGCTGACACCAGGGGTCTTAGCCCAAGCGATTAAACGTTTGGCATCCTTTTCTAGCGATGAAACCTCCATCACTAGCTCGGTGTCAGGATCAACATCCTCGCTATTCATCTTCTGCAAACAGACATAATTTCCAACGCCCTTATAGATTGCATAGGAAATTTCGCGGCCAAGCTCTTTTTCAAGAGCGGGAACAACCGCTGGTAAGTCGCGATCTACTAGCTGACGTTGCAACGCGATCGTTGCCGTTGCCACCAAAACTTTGCGGCCATGCACGATTCCGGGAATTAAGTATGCAAGTGATTTACCAGTACCAGTACCTGCTTGAACCATGAGGTGATGGCGGTTAGTTAAGGCGTTTGCAACAGCTTCCGCCATTTCAATCTGGCCATCACGGGCTGAGCCGCCAATTGCCTCGACAGCAACATCGAGTGCGCGACGCACCTGTGCTGACATATCGCTCATTAAAGAGCCATCAAATCCATAAACTCATTTACTGGAGTTGCTGCAAGTTTGTCGTAATTAAGACATAGATCAATGATCTGCTTCTGCTTATCACCATCGTAAATTCGAGCCAGATTGGTCTTGAACTTTTCAATAAGTAGCGGAATGCCTTCAGTGCGACGACGTGCATGGCCGACTGGATACTCAACGGCTACCTCATCAAAAACCGTGCCATCCTTGAATTCGACGGTAATTGCGTTGGCAATAGAGCGTTTTTCAGGGTTGTGATAATCCGCTGTGTAGCCAAGATCTTCAACACAGACAATCTTGTCGCGCAATGCATCGATACGAGGATCGGCTGCAATATCTTCTTCGTAATCACGAGCGGTAAGACGACCAAAAATAAATGGAACTGCGACCATGTACTGAATGCAGTGATCTCGATCTGCTGGGTTATTAAGCGGACCCTTCTTATCGATGATGCGGATACACGCCTCATGAGTGCGGATCGTTACCTTTGCAATGTCATCTGAAGTTTTTCCTGCTGCCTGCATCTGGTGGTAGATCGTCATCGCAGCTTCAACACCAGTTTGTGAGTGGAATTCTGCTGGGAAAGAAATCTTAAACAAAACATTTTCCATGACATAAGAACCGTATGGGCGTTGGAACTTGAATTCATTTCCCTTGAAGGAAACATCGTAAAAGCCCCATGTCTTAGCGGTGAGTGCTGATGGGTAACCCATCTCGCCTGTCTTTGCGATCAATGCAAGACGTACTGCGCGCGATGTTGCATCTCCTGCAGCCCATGACTTACGTGACCCTGCATTAGGAAAGTGACGATAGGTGCGAAGTGATTGACCATCTACCCACGCAAGTGAAACCGCAGCTAATGCTTGGTCACGGGTCAAACCCATCATCTGTGCAACTACAGCAGTTGATGCGACCTTGACCAATACAACGTGATCAAGACCGACCTTGTTAAATGAGTTCTCTAATGCGATACAGCCTTGAATTTCATGGGCTTTGATCATCGCAGTTAGCACATCTTTGATGGTGAACTTCTTATCTGTGGTGCGAGACAACCAATCAGCGGTTGCAAGAATTGCACCTAAGTTGTCTGACGGGTGTCCCCACTCAGCAGCAAGCCAGGTGTCATTGAAATCTAACCAACGAATCATCGCGCCAATATTGAAAGCACCTTGTACTGGATCTAAAACGTGCTTTGTTCCTGGAACTTTGACGCCATTAGCAACAGTTACACCTGGCACAACCGGTCCTAAAAGCTTGGTGCAGGCTTCATATTCCAAAGACTCTAGACCGCAGCCGATAGTGTCCATGAAACCATTCCATGCAGTTTCATAAGCAACCGGAGATTTAATCTCGTAGTTCAGGGCGTAATCGACGATGTCAACTATGACTTGATCGTATGGCTGATTACCTTGGCTTACATGGCTCGACATTGATTAGCGCTTTTCAATAGGTACAAAGGCAAGATCTTCTGGACCAACGTAAGTTGCTGTTGGGCGGATGATCTTTCCATCATTGCGCTGCTCAATGACGTGAGCTGTCCAACCAGAAATACGTGCCATCACAAATAGTGGAGTGAAGTAGTTAACTGGAATCTTCATCGCATCGTATGCAACAGCTGAGAACCAGTCGACGTTAGGGAACATCTTCTTAACTTCCCACATAACCGATTCGATGCGCTCTGCAACGTTGTATAGATTTTCCTTACCAGCTGCTACTGCAAGATCCTTAGTGATGACCTTAACGATCTCATTGCGAGGATCTGACACTGTATAAACTGGGTGACCAAAACCAATAACAACTTCCTTGTTCTCTACACGCTTGCGAATATCGGCCTCTGCCTGATCTGGTGTTGAGTAACGAAGTTGAATCTCAAGTGCGACCTCATTTGCGCCACCATGCTTTGGACCGCTGAGCGCTCCGATTGAGCCGGTAACACATGAGTAAATATCTGCGCCGGTTCCTGCAATGACACGACCGGTAAATATTGAAGCGTTGAACTCGTGCTCTGCATACAAAACTAATGAGGCATGCATCGCCTTTTCCCACTGCTCACTTGGCTTTTCGCCGTGAAGTAGGTGCAGGAAGTGAGCACCGATTGAGTTGTCATCGGTTTCTACTTCGATGCGCTTTCCATTGTTTGCAAAGTGGTGCCAGTATCCAAGTAATGAACCGGTCTTAGCCAGCATTGAATCAGCGATATCGCGCGCCTCTTGTTCAGTGTGCTGTGTTGACTCTGGTGTGACCGCACCGAGTGCTGAAAAGCCTGTACGCAAAACATCCATCGCATGGGCAGATGCTGGAAGTTGTTCAAGAACTGTTTTTACCTGAGGTGAAAGCCCGCGTAGAGCCTTGAGCTTTGCCTTGTAAGCATCTAATTGAGCCTGATTAGGTAGCGCGCCATGGACCAATAGGTATGCGACCTCTTCAAACTGACAGTTAGCTGCCAAATCCTTGATTGAGTATCCGCGGTAGTGAAGATCTGCTCCACCTACTGCGCTCAGCGCTGTGTTTCCCGCTGGAACTCCAGAGAGTGCAACTGACTTCTTTACTTTGATTTCTGTCATGGTCCCTACCCGTTGTCTTTACCTAGTGTTTGGTCAAGTGCTTTTTCATATTCATAGTAATTAATTGCTTGGTATAACTCATCACGTGTCTGCATCGTGTCGATCACAGTGGACTGTGTGCCATCGCGACGAATCGCTGTGTAGACATTTTCAGCCGCCTTGTTCATCGCTCTGAAGGCTGACAATGGATACAGGATCATTCCGACCCCGTTTGCAGCTAGTTCATCGCGGGTAAAGAGCGGTGTCATTCCAAACTCGGTGATGTTGGCCAAGATTGGCTTTGCTACCGCTGCTGAAAACTTTGCGTAATCCTCAAGGGTACGAATAGCTTCCGGGAAGATTAAATCTGCGCCAGCTTCGATGTAGGCGTGAACGCGATCTAACGCGGAATCAACACCTTCATTTGCAATCGCATCGGTACGAGCCATGATCTGGAAGTTGTCATCGGTGCGTGCATCAACAGCAGCCTTGATGCGATCAACCATTTCAGCCTTTGAAACAATCTCTTTATTGGGACGATGTCCGCAACGCTTTGCGCCAACCTGATCTTCGATATGCATTGCGGCCGCTCCAGCTTTGATCAGATCCTTGACTGTGCGGCCGATGTTAAAAGCCGATGCGCCAAAACCTGTGTCGGCATCAACCAAAAGCGGCGTATCGCAGACATTGGTAATGCGACGAACATCGGTTAAGACATCTTCAAGTGTTGTAATTCCTAAATCTGGAAGACCCATCGATCCTGCAGCAACTCCTCCACCTGAAAGGTAGATCGCACGAAATCCTGCGCGCTTTGCTAAAAGAGCATGGTTAGCGTTAATGGTTCCAATAATTTGAAGCGGGGATTCTTCAACCAAAGCCTTCTTAAAGGCTGCACCTGCGCTGGTTACGCTCACAGGTTGAGTGTAACTACCTCAAACAGGCTCGCAAACTCCGTAATTAGTTGAATATTCAACTACTTTGTTATACGGTATCAACATGGCTCAATTACCAGCGTTGTACATAGGTCATGGAGCACCGATGTTGCTCGATGATGAGTTATGGACATCACAGTTGAGAGGTATCGCTACTCAGATCGAAAAACCGAAAGCGATCCTGATTGTGAGCGCGCATTGGGAGTCAGCCCCCGTCACCTTGAGCAGCCCAATAGCTGGCACTCCCCTTGTTTATGACTTCAGTGGTTTTGCTAAAAAGTTTTTTGAGATGACATATGCAACTCCTGATGCAACAAACTTATTAAGTCTTGTTGCATCGATGATGCCAGACCATGAGCAGGTATTTCAAAGCAATCGTGGATTAGATCATGGTGCATGGGTGCCGCTTCGTGTCATGTATCCAGATGCAGATATTCCAGTTTTGCAGATGTCGATGCCAACCAGTGATCCAGGTAAGTTGATTGAACTTGGAAAACGTTTACAACCTTTACGCGATATGGGTGTTTTGATTATCGGCAGCGGTTTCATGACCCATGGTTTGCCGTACTTGCGCGACTGGAGCACCGATGCGGTTGCACCAACCTGGTCCAGCGAGTTTGATGCATGGGCAGCTGAAGCACTTGCTAAGGGCGATGTCGAAACTCTTTCAAACTTTAAGAGCGCAGCCCCTGGAATGCCTTACGCCCATCCAACGGTTGAACATTTCACACCACTGTTTATTACCTTAGGTGCTGCGCAAAAACCAGATGCACCAGTTGATACCTTGATCGATGGTTACTTTATGGGGCTATCGAAACGTTCAATTCTTGTTGCCTAATTACTTATTTTTTAGATGAAGTAGTTCAATAGCAGCGATCGCGCTGTCATATCCCTTATCTTCTTTACTTCCGGCACGGCCGCTTCTAGCAATCGCTTGATCGAGGTCGTTGCACATCAAAACTCCATACCCGATTGGCTTTCCATACTTGAGTGAAACATCGATAACACCTTGGGTTACACCTTGGCAGACATAATCAAAGTGTGGGGTTTCGCCCTTAAGAACTAAGCCAACGGCAACAACGGCATCAAAACCTGCTTCAAAGGCGTATTGCGCAGCAAGTGGAATTTCAAAGGAGCCCGGAACGTATTGAACCTCAACGGTTTTTACCTGTGCTTCGGCAAAGGCGCGCTGTGCACCAGCAATGAGGTCATTACAAATATCGAGATGCCACGAGGAAGAGATGATCGCGACCTTGGCGTTGGGAAGGGGCTTGATTCCAATTGCTGGTGCATGTCCTGCCATTTACTTGCCTCCTCGTAAGTGACCAAGTTTTTCTTCCTTGGTAGCTAGATACTTTTCATTAAAACTATTTGCGGCAACGGTTAAGTTTGCTTGTGTTACCTCAACTCCGGCATCACGCAGAGCTTGAACCTTATTGGGATTGTTGGTTAACAAAGTGAGTTCCTTCAAACCTAACGCTCTAACGATGGCGATTGCATCAGACCAATCACGGGCATCGATCTCATGGCCTAAATGCAGATTGGCATCGATGGTGTCCATACCCGCATCTTGTAATTGATACGCCTTGATCTTTTCCGTGAGTCCAATGCCGCGTCCCTCGTGATCACGCAGATAGATGATGTATCCATGGCCATGGCTTTGGATCAGCGAAATAGATTTTTCTAACTGCTCGCCACAATCACAGCGTTGTGAATGAACAACATCGCCGGTAAAGCACTCGCTATGAATGCGAACAAACGGAGCTTTGCCCGCATCACCAAATGCGATAACAGCATGCTCGCGTTGGCGCAGCCCTGGATAGGTTGCGATCGACCATAACCCTGTGCGCAAAGGAAGTTGTGCCCAGGCAAACTCAAATGGTGATTGGGTCGCAGGTGCAACGTGAGCAATGCCTTTGAGCTCTTCAACTGAGATCATCGGAATCGAATGTTGCTCAGCAAAGGCAACAAGGGATGCTCCGCGGGCCATGGATCCATCATCATTAACGATTTCAGATAACAAGCACACAGGTTGCGCATCCACAAGATGTGACAGTGCAACTCCTGCTTCAGTGTGACCACCACGTGCCTGTAATCCCCCGTTATCTGCAATCAACGGAAAGATGTGGCCGGGGCGAATGAAATCTGCATGTGTTACCGCGGTGTCAACTAATGCCCGCACTGTGTTTGATCGTTCTGTTGCGCTAACACCGGTTGTGAGGCCAACCTTGTAATCAACGCTAACTGTAAATGCGGTCTTCTTTGAATCCTGGTTCTCTTCGACCATCAGTGGCAGACGCAAGGTGCGAGCACGATCCTGCGTCATTGCTACACACAAGATTCCCGTTGTGTGGCGCACCATAAACGCCACCTTTTCAGGTGTGGCCTTTTCAGCCAGCAACATCAAATCGCCCTCATTTTCACGATCAGCATCATCGGTAACAATGATCAGATCACCATTTTTGTATGCATCTAGCGCTCTTTGGAGATTACTCATTTCTCCCCCTTGGCTAATAAGCGCTCTACATACTTAGCTAGAACATCGACTTCGACGTTAATTAAATCGCCAGTTTTCTTACCTGAAAGATTGGTGCGCTCTAGGGTTTCTGGAATCAACCACACAGTCACGACATTATTTGAATCGTTAATTTCGCCCACTGTTAAGGAAACGCCATCAAGACAGATTGAGCCTTGATCCACAATGTATTTCGCTAACTTTTCCGGCACGGTGATATCAAACTGCGCCCACTTTTCCCCGGGGGTTAAACCAACAACTGTTGCAACTCCATCAACATGGCCCTGCACCATATGGCCGCCCATACGGGTATTAAGTAACGCTGCTAATTCAAGATTTACAGGACTGCCAACAGTTAGCTGTGACAATGAAGTAACCGCCAAGGTTTGAACCATGACATCTGCGGTAAAGGTGTCGCCTGCAATAGAAGTAGCTGTTAAACACACACCATTGACCGCAACTGAATCACCAAGAGCGATCTGTGAAATCAGCGCAGGTGCTGCGATAGTAAAGACCGCTGAGCTTTCGCCCTTGTCGATTGCGGTAATTGTTCCTAGCTCTGCAATAAGTCCGGTAAACATCACTCACCGTTCCTAATGCGATAGACCGATTTAACATCGCCCTCAAAAACCTGAGTATCTAAGTGATCCATGCGCATCTGATCGGTAATTGTTGTTGGGTAATCAAAGGCAAACCAATGCTTTCCGGTACCCAGCAATGAAGGTGCTTGGTACATGATCAATTCATCGAGCAAACAGCCATCTAACATCGCGCTACCTAGTGTTGGGCCTGCTTCAACAAAAACGTGATTAACCCCGAGTTCATTGAGTTTTTCAACTAGAAGATCTAGATCCTTGGATTTAACAACCACGGTTTGCGCTGCATCATCAAAAATCTGCGCATCCTGTGGCAGCTCTTGCTCGCCACACACAATGCGGATTGGGTTGTGGGTGTAGCCGGCAAAATCTCCACGTGGAACTAGGTGTGGGTTATCTGCAATAACGGTGTTAGTGCCTACAAGTATCGCATCTGCCTGACGGCGCAAGATCTGTACATCAGCACGTGATGCTTCGTTGGTAATCCACTGTGATGTTCCATCGGCGGCTGCAACCTTTCCATCAAGGGTTGCAGCAACCTTCCAGGTAAAGAATGGTCGGTTCTTTCGAATCTTCATCAACCACGCACGGTTTGAAAATGCGGCCTCATCGCTCATGACGCCTTCAACAACTGTGATGCCAGCTGCGCGAAGAGCTGCTGCTCCCCCTGCCGCTTTTTCATTGGGATCACTAACTGCAAAGACAACGGTTGTAATGCCAGCATCAATAATCGCCTGAACGCATGGACCGGTACTGCCGGTGTGATTACATGGCTCGAGGGTTACAACAATTGTTGAACCCTTGGCTTTGTCACCGGCAGCTTTAATTGCAACAACTTCTGCATGATCTACTGAATTCATTCGATCATGGAAACCTTCGGCGATTATCGCGCCGGTGCTATCAATAATCACAGCGCCAACAATTGGATTGGGAGCTGTCTTTCCTAAACCTTTTTCGGCAAGGGCAATGGCATGTTGCATCGCAACTGTGTAATCCATGTCAGCCCCTAACTCTAAATACGAGTTCTCGGGGTGGGTGCAGGAGATTTTCCAGAAATGGAAAATGCACCATAAGGGTAGGCATGCGCCGACCCTTTGTTTGTTTTCTCTCATCCGGACTTTAACCGTCGGTCCCAGAGTTTCACTGAGTCAACCGATACCTGGCAGGTATCGGGTCGCGGACTTTAACCGCCGGTTCGAAATTACATCGACCCCGAAAACAACGTCGTAATTCTACCCCGCTTTGCCCCATGCGCAGAACAGTAAAAAACCCCGCCAATCGCAGTGATTGACGGGGTTTTTAACTACTTAATTATTAGCTGCAACCAGATGTGTTTCCGCAACCTTCGCATACGAAACATGCACCTGACATACGCATCTTCACACCACATGTCATACATAGAGGCGCATCAGATTTGATTCCCATTGATTCCAGTAGATCAGATGATGATCCGATTGTTGGAGCAAGTGGTGCAGCCTCAATCTTTACATCCGCTGGCTTACTTGGAGCAACCGCAGCTGCCGCCACAGGCGCAGCTACTTTTGGGGTATCAACACTCGCAATAGGTGCGTACTCGCCACCATTGTCGAGTGCTGCTGCACGCTCTGCTGCTGTGTAGAGACCCATCGCTGAACGTTGTTCAAATGGTAGGTAATCAAGTGCAAGGCGACGGAAGATGTAATCCATCATTGACTGTGCCATGCGAATATCTTGATCATCTGTCATACCAGCTGGCTCGAAGCGCAAGTTTGTGAACTTCTCTACGAATGTCTCTAGTGGTACTCCGTATTGAAGTCCGATAGATACTGCGATTGAGAATGCATCCATAACACCTGCAAGTGTTGAACCCTGCTTACCAAGCTTCAAGAACACTTCACCAAGAGCACCATCTGCGTAAGCACCAGCGGTCATGTAACCCTCTGCGCCACCTACTGAGAATGATGTTGTTGTTGCTGGACGTGACTTTGGAAGACGGTTACGAACTGGAGTTGCGATTGTCTCTTCAACAACTGCAACCTTCTTCTTCGCCTTTCCATCAGACAAAGGCTGACCAACCTTGCAGTTGTCACGGTAAACCGCGAGCGCCTTAAGTCCTAGCTTCCATCCCTGGAAGTACACATCTTCAACCTCTTCAACAGTTGCTTCCTCTGGAAGGTTTACTGTCTTTGAGATCGCACCTGATAGGAATGGCTGGCATGCAGCCATCATGCGTACGTGACCCATTGGAGCGATTGAACGTGCACCTAGCGCACAGTCAAATACGTCGTAGTGCTCAAGCTTGAGGCCTGGAGCATCAATTACATGTCCATTTGCTGCGATGAATTCAACAATCGCTTCGATTGTCTCTTCTGTGTATCCAAGCTTGCGAAGTGCTGCTGGGACTGTCTGGTTCACGATCTGCATAGATCCGCCACCGACAAGCTTCTTGAACTTAACCAATGAGAAGTCAGGCTCGATACCAGTTGTATCGCAATCCATCATCAAACCGATTGTTCCTGTTGGAGCAAGAACTGAGATCTGCGCGTTGCGCCATCCATTCTTATCGCCTGTTGAAAGACATGCATCCCACGCCTTGTTTGCTTCTGTCCATACATCGCGGTCAAGAGTTGTCTCTGACTTTGCAGATGATGAAGCAGATGCATGCTTGCGCATTACACGTGCATGTGGCTTAGCGTTTTGTGCAAAGCCTGCGTATGGTCCAACGATTCCAGCAAGCTCTGCTGAACGCTTGTAGGTAATACCTGACATCAATGATGTGATCGCACCAGCTAGAGCACGTCCGCCCTCTGAATCGTATGCAAGGCCTGATGCCATAAGAAGTGCGCCTAGGTTTGCGTATCCGATACCGAGCTGACGGTAAGCCTTTGTTGTGTCACCGATCGCCTCTGTTGGGAAATCAGCGAAGCAGATTGAGATATCCATCGCTGTGATGATCAGCTCTGCTGCCTTACCAAATGACTTCGCATCAAATGAACCATCAGCCTTGAGGAACTTCATCAAGTTCAGTGAAGCCAAGTTACATGATGAGTTATCAAGTGACATGTACTCAGAGCAAGGGTTTGACGCATTGATGCGACCTGTCTCTGGGTTTGTGTGCCAATCATTGATTGTGTCGTCGTACTGAATTCCTGGATCAGCACATGCCCAAGCAGCTTGTGCCATCTTTGTAAATAGTGTGCGTGCATCAACTGTCTCGATAACTTCGCCAGTTGCGCGAGCTGTTAAACCAAACTGCTCTCCCTTTTCAACTGCGCGCATGAAATCATCTGATACGCGAACTGAGTTGTTTGCATTCTGGTACTGAACAGAGATGATGTCTTTTCCACCGAGATCCATGTCGAAGCCAGCATCGCGTAGTGCGCGAATCTTGTCCTCTTCCTTAACCTTGGTCTCAATAAACTCTTCAATATCTGGGTGTGAAACATCAAGAACAACCATCTTTGCAGCGCGACGGGTTGCGCCTCCTGATTTGATTGTTCCTGCTGATGCATCTGCACCGCGCATAAATGACACTGGGCCTGAGGCTGTTCCGCCGGACTTGAGAAGCTCCTTTGATGAACGGATGCGAGACAAGTTAAGTCCTGCTCCTGATCCACCCTTGAAGATCATTCCCTCTTCGCGGTACCAGTTAAGGATGCTGTCCATAGTGTCATCAACTGACAGGATGAAACATGCTGAAACCTGCTGTGGCTCTTGTGTTCCAACGTTGAACCACACTGGTGAGTTGAATGAAAAGATCTGGTGCAAGAGCATGTGTGTTAGTTCGTGCTCGAAAACCAAAGCATCCTTATCTGTTGCAAAGTAGCCGTGCTCTTTTCCAGCCTTTGTATATGTCAATACAACGCGATCGATTACCTGCTTCAAAGACCACTCGCGGTTTTCAGCACCAAGTGCTCCACGGAAGTACTTTGTTGTAACGATTGTTGACGCGTTTACTGACCAAGTATCTGGATACTCAACTCCGCGTTGCTCAAAAACAGTCTCACCCGTTTTCCAGTTCTGCTGCACTACATCACGGCGTTCCCACTTCACTTCATCGTATGGGTGCACACCTTCATTTGTGTAGATGCGTTCGATCGTCAAGCCCTTACCCTTAAGAGTGTTGTGGGCCTTGATTTTCGCTGGTCGGTTGATGACCGTCTCTGACATATTTATTTCCCCGTCTTCTAGTTAGTTCTTAATTTTTTGTGGTGCGGCAGTGCTGTGTTCTGTGCTGTTTTTATTGCTGTTTGAATCTGAGGCAATTGGGGAATTGCCTGAAGGCAGAGCGCGGAGAAGAGCGATCTCACCTTCGAAATCTTCAAGGGAGGCAAAGTTACGGTACACAGATGCATAACGTAAGTAGGCAACCTCATCGAGCTCTCGGAGTGGCGCAAGGATTGCCATGCCCACCTCTTGTGCCTCGATCTCTGCCTGACCTGTGCGGCGAAGAGACTCTTCTACGCGCTGAGCAAGCAAAACTAAATCATCCTCGTTAACGGGACGTCCCTGGCAGGCTTTGCGAACACCGACCAAGACCTTCTCGCGGCTGAAAGGCTCTGTGGCCCCGCTGCGCTTAATAATGTTAAGAAGTGAGAGCTCCTGGGTTGAGAATCGCTGGCCACACTGAGGGCACTCGCGACGACGGCGGATTGCTGTGCCATCTTCAACGGGACGGGAGTCCACAACGCGGGAATCTTCATTGCGACAGAATGGGCAGTTCATCTCGGCGTGTCCTCCAATCAATGCTCGATATTTACAGTTTTAGGTGTATTGGACTTTTTAGCGCGGATTGGGAAACTTACCCTAAAACCACAACTAATGGAAGTTATTCTTCCTTTGACCCCTACATCTTGTGTTAACTATAAAGCATTTCTTGAGACTCTGCCTGTTGAGTAGGTGAAAGCTACCTGAGCGGCGTGTCGCGGCTATGCGTTAGGTACGCGAAGCTTCTGCCCCGCCTGTAGGTCATACCCCTTGAGGTTGTTGACCTCACGGATCTCATTCACCAGCCCCTGCACATCCCCCGATGCATAGGCTGCAGCTACAGACCAAAGGGTTTCACCTGGGGCTACAACCACGATCTCGTAGGAAGGCGCTGTGCTTGCCTCGACCTGTCCGGCCCCGGACTGAGAAGCAAAGCCAGCTGCCATCACGACGGTCAGCGAGAGAACAACAAATGTGCGAGCAAGGCGGCCACGGCGCGACAACTTAACCGCTGTCTGGCGACCGGACGGATTGGCCTGCCATTCATTCTTCAAAAGGCCTTGATTTACAATGCTTTTAGAGGCTGTTGAGTTAAAACCTGTAGTGAATGTAACTGCGCTCATCGTTTGTCTCCTGCTGTACAACCTTGGGGAAGGTATTCGAACAGTTGTTCGAATAAGGCAATTAAACACCCCGCCACTGACAAATGCAACATTTTTTCGAACAGGTGTTTGAATTTTTTCCCAACCTGTGTCACGCTTATCCCCTAGTCGAAAAGGTTGGCGAAATGGCAAAAAATGTAACTGAACTTCCCGATGGCCCTGCAGGCGAGCATGGCTTAACCGCCCGCCAGCTCAAGATCCTTGGCGCAATCAAGGATGCCCTTGAAACCAACGGCTATCCCCCTTCAATGCGCGAGATCGGCGTTGTCGCCGGCCTGACCTCCCCAGCCTCAGTCAAGTACCAGCTGGAAGCCCTAGAAAAGAAGGGCTTTATCCGCCGCGACCCAACCCGTGGTCGCGCACTCGAAGTTTTGATGCCCGATGAAAAGACGGCGGAGAACTCAACACCAGTTGATGCCACCCGCTACATCCCTCTTGTTGGTCGCATCGCAGCAGGTGGGCCAATCACCGCAGAGCAATCAGTTGAAGAGACCTTCCCACTTCCAGAATCACTTGTTGGAAGTGGCGAATTATTTATGCTCAAGGTTGTTGGTGAATCAATGATCGATGCAGCTATCTGCGATGGAGATTATGTAGTTATTCGTTCACAAAAGGATTGCAACAACGGCGAAATCGTTGCAGCGATGATTGATGGCGAAGCAACTGTGAAGACCTTCTCACGCAAAAATGGGCATATTTGGCTGCTTCCAGCTAATGATTCCTTTGCACCTATCGATGGTGACAACTGCGAGATTCTAGGAAAAGTGACAGCTGTTCTTCGCTCAGTTCGCTAACAGTTCTATACTTTTGTAATGCCAAAGGATCCATCCCGCGAAGCCCACTTCCCCGCGATCGAAAAGCGATACGGCGAAAAGATGGCCTACTGGTTCAAGGTCATGGCAAAGCTGGAAGGCAAAAAGTATCCAGAACAGGTTGCTCACCTCAAAGAGAACTACGGTTTTTCGCAAGCCCATGCCAACGCACTTGTTATGTATTCGCGGGGATCTGAGTCCTCAAAACGTTTCAATACGCCAACTGATTTTTATAAATCAATTCCTGCTCCACAAGCAAAAACAATTAAGGCGATCTTCAAAGCGATCACAAGTAAATACCCACAACTAGAGCTAGTCATCGCCTGGAACCAACCGATGGTCAAGCTCGATAAGCATTACATCTTCGGTGCTTCGGCCTCTAGCAAGCATGTGTTGATCGCACCATGGGATCAAGATGTTCTTCACGAGTTTGCCCCTAAGTTCAAAGAGGGCAATGCGCTCAAGAAGACAATTCAGCTTCCAATTGATTGGGAAGTCGATGCCAAGCTGCTGCAAGCGATGATCAAGGCCAGTCTTTCCAATCTGAAGTAATCATTTAACCCAACGCTCACCAACCATTCATCAGCGGCTTACATCCGCGAAACCTTGGCAGCCCAAGATGTGCCCATGGAATCAAACAACCTGTTAAGTCTGTTGATGAACAATCAATTCGCTGTTGACCATCACATTCAATTTGAGAATGAAGAGCGCGGACGTTTTGCTCGCTCACGCCGGGCCATGGAAAGCCATGACCTTGAACTTCAGGCACAGATCGCCGAGCGCACCGCAGCCATCTAATAACTTTTCTCTACTCCCCATAGAGAACTCTTCCATTTGAGGGAATGGATACGAGAAATAACCCCCGTTGCCCTATCGCAACGGGGGTTATTCCATTCTGAAGATTCTCTTATGCGCACTTACCATTGAGCCATGTCCCGCACAGCACAAACCAAAAACGGCTTTAAGCCCAAGATCTGTGTGCGCTGCGCTCTGCCCTTTGAGTGGCGTAAGAAGTGGGCTAAGAACTGGAGCGAGGTTAAGTATTGCTCTGATCGCTGCCGTGAGAACAAATGAAGCGGATTATCTATATCCCCTTTGATCACCTACATCGCAAGTTCGGTGCACTAAAAGATGCAGATTCGCAAAGCGATGTAATCGCTTTTGTAGAAAGTGCTCGCATGACCACTGGTCGCAACTGGCACACAGAGCGCCTCTTCTTTCTGATCTCCAGCGCTCGCCACTTTGCCAAATCCCTAGAAGATGAGGGCTTCACCGTTGAGTATGTAAAGGCTGCAACAACAGTTGACGGTCTGAAGACAATTCAGAAGAAGCACAAAGCACTTCCTATTACTTGCGCCGAACCTTCTTCTTTTAGGCAGTACGACCAGCTCAAAGCTTTCGGCGTCACATTTGTTCCCAATGATTTCTTCTTAACGCCCCGCGATTTATTTACCCAATGGGCCGAGGGACAAAAAAGTTATTTGATGGAGAACTTCTATCGCGCACAACGTATTCGCTTAGGAATCATGGTCGAAGGCAATAAGCCAACAGGTGGTTCCTGGAACTTTGATAAGGAAAACCGTTTGCCTCCCCCAAAGAAATATGAAGGACCGGCATACCTTGAACACAAGCGCGATGAGATCGACAAGGAAGTTGCCGCAGAGCTAGGTCACACCATGACAACCACCTGGGCAACCACCCGCAAAGGTGCGTTAGCCCAAATGAAAAACTTCTTCGATAATCACTTTGCCGAATTTGGTCCCCTTGAAGATGCGATGACAACCGATAACTGGGCGCTTCACCACAGCCTGTTATCCCCTTACATCAACAACAATCTGATTCATCCATCAGAAGTTATTCATGCCGCGGTGAAAGCATTTAACAGCGGCTCCGTCCCGATTGAATCTGCCGAAGGATTTATCCGCCAGATCATCGGCTGGCGCGAATATGTAAACGGTATGTACTGGTTTTTAGGCCCTGATTACCGCGAGAACAACCATCTTAACGCGACCAGAAAACTACTGCCGCTTTTTTCAGATCCATCAAAAACACAGATGAACTGCATCAAAGAAACAGTGACAGATATTCAAAGCCGTGCCTGGGTTCACCACATCCCCCGCTTGATGCTGCTTTCCAACCTTGCATTAATCACCGGCACCAACCCGCAAGCATTCTTAGATTGGATGCGCGAAGTCTTTATCGATGCATCGGAATGGGTAATGGTTCCGAACGTCATTGGCATGGGCGTGCACGCAGATGGCGGACAGATGATGACTAAACCCTATGCAGCAGGTGGTGCTTACATTTCTAGAATGTCTAACTACTGCAAACCGTGTGCTTACAACCCAAAGCTGCGCACCGGTGAAACCGCTTGTCCCTTCACGACTTTGTATTGGGACTTTTTAGATCGTCACAAAGAAACCTTTGCTAAAAACCATCGCATGAGCCAACAGGTATTTGGCCTTAATCGTTTAAGTGATTTACCCGAACTTCGTGAACGAGCACAGGAAGTACTGGCAGGCTTTGAAAAAGGCCAGATCTAGAGGCTAAAAGGCACGGTTTAGTAACTCAAAGTTCACCAGACATTTCACGAAATCTGCACCTTTACTAAACGGTACTGGATGAGTATGGAGTCGCTTCCCCAGACCATTACAACTCATGAAGGGAAGTGCCATGCCAATCTTCGAAGATTTTCCAACATGCTTTGCGTGTAGATCCATTGATTTAGAGATCGTTCACAATGATGATTTCGGTCCCATGACCGCATGCACCCAGTGTGGTTATAGCTGGATTGCAACCTTCAAGGATTTCACCTCAGAAATCACCATCACTAAAGCATCGTAAGTTTAGTAATTACTCGTGGTGGAAATCCTCGCCTCGACCCTTTTTAAAGCGATTTTTCTTAAAACGCTGAGACTCTCTTACCCAGCGAATGTGTTGGATTAGTTGTTTGATCTTTTCAATCACACTAATGAACCTCTCATTTCAAAGGCATTTGATACTCGATCAACAGCCACAATAAAAGCAGCTGTGCGAAGATCTACCGAGTACTTTTTGGAGACCTTGTGCACATTGCCAAAGGCCTTTTCCATGCGTGTATCTAATTCACGACGGAATTTATCAATTGGCCAACTAAATTGTTGAATGTTTTGGGTCCATTCAAAGTAAGAACCCATGACACCACCTGAGTTTGCCAAGATGTCCGGGACGATAGTCACGCCATTCATGCGTAACTCCTTATCTGCCATAGCTGTTAGAGGCTGATTAGCCCCTTCAATAATGAAGTCGGCATTAATTCTTGAAGCGTTGCCCTCATTGATAACTCCGCCCAACGCTGCCGGTATTAACACATCGCACTTAATTTCTAGTACATCTGATGCGCCAATTCTCTCTCCGACCTCAACTCCTTCAAGGGTTTTGTGCATGAAAATAGCTTCAATGTCGATCCCCTTGGGATTGAAAACACCGCCAGTCACATCAGAAATAGCGATCACCTTCATGCCTAACTCTTGGCACACCAAAGCCGCATAACGACCGACATTTCCAAAACCTTGAATTGCAACTGTTGCACCTTTTACCTTCGCACCGCTCTTTTCTAATGTGGCAGCTGCAATCTGTGCAACTCCTCGGCCTGTTGCCTCTTCACGACCCGGAGCGCCAAACAGTTCAACAGGTTTTCCTGTAACGCAGGCGGGTTGAAAACCTTCTAGGCGATGAAACTCATCCATTAACCACGCCATGGTGCGTGAATCAGTTCCCATATCTGGTGCCGGAATATCGCGTTGGTGTCCCAGTACATGCACCAAGGAGCGGGTCCATCGGCGCATAACCTCTTCTTTTTCCAGTAGTGACAATGTGGAAGGGTCCACCGCAACTCCACCTTTGGCCCCACCAAATGGAACATCAATCAATGCTGTCTTCCATGTCATCAGTGATGCCAGCGCGCGGACCTCGTCTAGATCGACGGATTGGTGGAAACGAATTCCGCCCTTGCGAGGTCCGCGAGCGCTGGAATGCTGAACGCGATATCCAGTTAACACCTGAATGTCATCTTGGCGATGCAAAGGAATTGAAATAACAACTTCGCGTTCGCAACTTTGCATTGAGGCGATAACTCCTGGCTTTAATCCCAGAATTTCGCCAGCTTGTGCAACTCGGTCATTAACTTCGGTAAAGGCTGAATGTGTCATGGAAGTAAGGGTGCTACCCCTTTTTGAACACCATGCGAACACATCGTGATGATTTGTCGAACATCCCCCAGATGTGAGCGTGGGTGGTTCCGCCTAGACTGCTCCCATGAGCGCACTCTTTGATCCATTAACGATCGGCAATGTTGAATTCCCCAACCGCATCTGGGTCTCACCTATGTGCCAATACATGGCTGAAGATGGCTTTGTAGGCCAGTGGCACGATGTTCACCTAGGTTCCTTTGCAACAGGTGGCACCGGATTGATAATGGTGGAAGCAACAGGTGTTGTTCCCGAAGGACGTATTTCAATTGGCTGCCCATCTATTGAAGATGATGAGCACGCCGCAGCCTTTGCACCAATCATTCACTTTGCCCATGAACATGGCGTGAAGATGGGAATCCAATTAGCTCACGCTGGTCGCAAAGCAGGATGCGCACTTCCGTGGGCAGATCACAAGATGGCAACACCTGAAGAAGGTGGTTGGCAAGCAGTTTCATCCTCTGCAATCGCATTTGATGGCTACCCAGAACCTCGCGCATTAACAGTTGATGAGATCCACCAATTAACACAAAATTTTGTTTCAGCTGCAACTCGTGCAATTGATGTTGGCTTTGATGTGATCGAATTACATGCAGCGCATGGGTATCTATTTCACCAGTTCTACTCTCCCCTATCAAATACCCGCACCGATGAATACGGCGGATCATTTGAAAACCGAACACGTTTCCTTGTAGAAACCGTCGATGCGGTGCGACAGGCAATTCCAGATGGAACCCCGCTTTTTGTTCGCATCTCTGCAACTGATTGGGTTGATGATGGTTGGAATCTGATCGACTCAATCGAACTATGCACCTGGTTAAAAGCAATCGGTGTTGATCTCGTCGATGTTTCAACCGGCGGTAATGTTCACAACGCCCCGATCAAACCATCACCTGGTTTCCAAGTTCCCTTTGCAACAGCGATTCGCGCAGAGACCGGCATCATGACAACCGCCGTTGGCTTGATTACCGAACCAGAGCAAGCAGATCACATCATTCAAACCGGCGAAGCCGATGCGGTCTTTATGGCTCGCGAGTTCCTGCGTAATCCACGCTTCCCACTGTTTGCTGCTGAAAAGCTAGGCGTGAAGGTGCCTTGGCCACTTCCAATCGAACGCGGCCGACGGTAAGAAATTCATCTCATTCATACTGCACATTTGTGAGCCAGCCCTTACCCTTAAAGCAGTCCGATAGGACGCAAAGCCAACGGAGGGCTTAACTCATGGATGAGAAATATTTAATTGATCACTGGACCAAGTTACGCACACAAATCATCTCTTCACAGATGGCACCAGCGCTTGTACTTATTGGTGTTTTTGTAACAGCTGCTTTTGGAAAGTTTGAGACCGCATCAGATGCTGCCAAGTACCTCACCCTTGGAGTCGCAGCGGTTACTGGAATTCTTGCAACTATTAGCCAGTACGCAGCTGTTCGCGAAGGCGAAGCGCTACTGAGCGATCTTGCAAAGATTGAAAAGCCATCTGCACTAGGCCAGAAGATCGCACTATCCCGCGGATTAGTTTCACTATCTGTTATTGGAATTGTGAACTTTGGTATTGCAGTATTTGCCCTTACAACATGGGCAGTACTGGGCTAATAATGGAGATCGGCTTTGTCATTATCGCTATCTATGCGGTAGCAATAATTATTTTGACGACACGGTATGACCGTCCAAAGAAGAACCGCTCACGGCTAACAGGCCGTGGCGGTGACTTCGAGTCCTAAAGATTTAGCGTTTGCGGTGTGCGCTCTTTGACATAAAGATCGCAAATACCAAGGCCACAACGATCAATGCGTTCAGGCCCATTTCAACAATCGCACGTTCAAAGGCGGTATCGCTCTTGCCTGACTCCAAAGTGACCGATGCGCCAACCGTCAAAATATGTCGAACCGCTGCGATGACACCAATAATTAAGAACTTATCGAGCTGATACACACCATCGGTAAAGCGAGAAATAACAGTTCGAAGAATTTCAAGAATAATCACGATAAACAAAATGTCATTGACGCCCTGGATCATTCCATTGGGAAAGAAGGGTGCGGTCGTAATTAAGCGCTCAATGCTATAAAAGAAGGCGCCAATACCAATAACAAGCAGCGCTACCGCAAGCACAGCATGGAAAATATCTTCAACTAAATCAACATATTTAAGTGGCAGGATCGAAGTTTCAACCCGCTTATCGTTGTGCTCTTTATCGGCCATATCTGATACTAGCGATTCAATGGGCCTAAGCGGAAGCCATCTAAACGGGCGACAGCGCGTGAGTTGTACTCGTGCTGAGCCTTGAAGGCGTTGGTTCCATCTGTTCCGCACAAGAACAAGATTGCACCCGACCCACCTGGGTGAGAGTTAATCCAATTAGTTAAGTTATAAACATAACCATCGATAACGCTCCAACAACTCTTTGCGGTGTTGTTCGCCTTGACCTGTGCCATGGTGTACCCGGTAGGTGTCGGTGTTACAACGGGGGTCGGTGCAGGGCTTGAACTAGCCGTAGGAGTTGGTGTTGCAGAAGCAGTTGGGGTCGCAGTCACAACAGGTGTTGGGCTCGCAGAAACAGTCGGTGCAACGTACGCCCCACGAACAACTTCTCCCGGAATCTCTTGAGAACCGACTCCCAAAGTTATCGAAGACTTTCCTCGAGCTGTTAATACAAAGCTATAGATACCCGCCTTAGCCATTCCGCTGTATCGCCCTAAATACCAATAATTAGTTTGGGTAAATTGCTCAAAGAACTTTGTCCGCTCATTTAACTTCATTGTTAACTTGAATCCCCCGGGACCAGTCACAACAAGGCTTGGAAGTTGGGTCATCTTCAAAGCATTCTCTGGCTTCTTATCAATGATCAAGTATTGAATCTCTAGCGCATCGCCCTCTTTAAACTGCGCGCGAAAAGCTTTCTTCTCGCCAGCCTTTGCAAAAGATGCACGCACCGCAAATGAAACTGTTCCATCAACTAACAATGGTCCCTTTGCCGCAGTCGTATCTGAATTGAGAAGCACCACTGGCTGATGCGCAACAGCCACACCGGAGCCAACAACAGCAAGGGCAATGAGCATGGCCAGTAACCTCTTCATAGGAAAACGGTATCGGTGCTAACTGACATCTGCGCGCCGAAAATCCACACATAAGAGTGGCCCTGCGCAAGTTCACGCAGAGCCACCAAGGTTGTGCCCCCGACAGGATTTGAACCTGCAACCTCTAACTTGCGGAGTTAGCGCTCTATCCGTTGAGCTACGAGGGCACAGCCGAAAGATAAGCAAAGGAGAAAGCGGAAATTTCTTGGAATCAAAGCAGGTGGATAACTTCAACATGAGAAATTCTTCTGTTATATTTTTCCAACTTGCGGAGTTAGCGCTATAAGAAATCTATAGAGTTACAAAGCAAAAGCCCCGCAAACTAATGCGGGGCTTTTGTTTTGTCCAGAGCTATTTCCTGCGCCACGCACTCCACGCCCCAGTACTTCCCAACGCCCACATCACCAACAACGGCTGGAAGAACAACCGCACCAAACGCTTGGTATCTGTATCTAAACCAAATGCATCAACGCCATTTACATACTGCGAAATATTTCCCCAGAACACCGCCACAAAGAAAAACCCAACTAACCACCCGATCTGCACTCTGTACTTCCACAGCGCAATCAACCCAACACCCAACGCAATCTCAACCACACCAGATGCCAGCACAACAAAATCTGCATACTCTGCAAACACACTAGGAACCTGCGCCTGAAACTCCACACGACTAGTTGTCAGATGCCCAACACCTGCATACGCCAAGGCAAAGCCCAACACCATCTGCGGTAACCGTGCAATCAGCTTCATTACACAAACATACCTTTTACACTCTTCCTATGAGCCAAAGCCGCAATAAATGAAATCTCTTCTTGCCGCCACAGGCATCGCCCTGGTCGCCATCTATGTAATCGGCTCTGGCCTTTGGGTTAACACCGGAGATAACTGGTACCGCTCTCTCAACCAACCTCCATGGCAACCACCACCATTTATCTTTGGAATCATCTGGCCCTACAACTTCTTCATTCTCGGAGTCGCAGCGGTCACCATTGCTCAACGCGCATCCACCACAGCCACACTTATCTACCTTGGATTCTTCGCACTCACAGTTACCTTCGCACTGACCTGGGCCTTCCAGTTCTACCGCCCACACAATCTTCAAGCCGCATCAATCGCACTAGCCCTAACAGCCATCCTCACAATCCCCATGGTTGTGATTGCATTTAGAACCTCAATCCCAATCGGAATCGCGCTACTTCCCTACCAAGTATGGGTTGCAATCGCTGCGAACTTGAGTTACACCTACAGCAAGCTGAATTAACATAAACCTATGACCGAGCAGATCGACCAGTTCTTCAACCCCGATGGCACATTAATCTCCATCCCCGTTAAATCGGCCAAGAAGATCGCAGTCCTGCTCCATATTGCCCGAGATCTATCCCCCACCACCAAGTATCCCGAGAAGGAACTCAACGCGATTATCGCCAAATACCACGATGACACCGCTGCTATCAGGCGTCACATGATCGAGTATGGGATTTTGGAGAGGGATAGTGAGAGTGTTTATTGGGTAAGACCAGTCGAGATTGTTTGATTTTCAGCCTGATTGTCAGGGCCCACTGGTAATCTCGACGAATGGCAACTGAGCGATACTCGATTCACGAAGCGGAACTCTTGGCAAAAAAATATGCCAAGATCACCAGCGAGAAATCTTTCGCACAGACCTTTTGGAGAGATGTCTTCCAGCAACTTTGTGGAGTAGATGACCTGCTGGCGACGGGCATCGAATTCGAATATCCAGTGCGTTCCCACGATTCGGGAAGTATCAAGTTCATCGACGTTCTTTGGCCGGGTGTTGTTTTAGTTGAACACAAATCGGCTGGACAAAGTCTCGACAAGGCAGAGCAACAGGCGCGCGATTACTTAATTTCTCTCGATGCTATAAAGCGCCCTCCGGTCATCATCCTTTCTGACTTCGCAAAGTTCCGAATTGTCGAAGTTCTCGCTGGCAAGAGTGTGGAGTTCGCACTCGGCGATCTGCCACAAAATATTGGACGTTTCGAAGCTATTATCGGCGACGCTGGGATTGGTGCTTCACGTATTGAAGTAGAAGCTGATACCAAGGCAGCAAACCTAATGTCTGAACTCTTCGTTCAGTTTGAGAAAGCTGGCTACACAGGCCATGAGGTTTCAGTTTTCTTGGTTCGCATTCTCTTCTTGCTATTCGGCGATGACACCGCGATGTGGCGTCGAACAGACAAGGGGCTTTTCAGTGACCTAGTGAATAACTCGTCTGAGGACGGAACAGGTCTTGGCGCAATTCTTCAAGAGTTATTTGTAACCCTAAACACTTCGCGCGATAAACGCCCCACCACTCTAGCCGAATCCATGTCTGGATTTCCATACATCAACGGAGGGATATTTGCAGAGCAATTACCAAACTTTAACTTTAATAAGTCGATGCGAACTGCTCTCGTTGCTGCGACTCAATACGACTGGTCGACTATCAGCCCTGCGATTTTCGGTTCTCTGTTTCAGAGCGTACGCGACGCTGAAACTCGTCGAGAAATGGGTGAGCACTACACATCTGAAACGAACATTCTTCGCTGTATCAACGACCTATTCCTAAACGATTTCTACAAGCGGATGCACGAGTCCTGGGATTCACCGCAAGCCCTCAAAGCACTTCGTATGGAGTTGGGTCAGTACAACTACCTCGACCCTGCATGTGGTTCAGGAAACTTCCTTGTAGTTGCATACAAGAGAATGCGGGATATAGAACTAAGAATCATTGCGCGATTACAAGAATTGGATAACAATCGAGCGCAACTTCAATTGGATGGTTCTCTCGGATTACAAGTTCATCTGGGCCAATTCCACGGTATAGAAATTGATGAATGGAGTGCTTCCATCGCACGAGTCGCTATGTTCTTAGCTGACCATCAGGCGAACCTTGCCCTGGAACAGATCACTGGTTCCGCACCGAATCGCTTTCCACTTACTGAATCTGCGGTGATTTTGAACGCCAACGCGCTCACTACGGATTGGTCGACAGTCTGCCCAATGGGCGCCAAGACTTTCATAATGGGAAATCCTCCGTTTTTCGGAGCCCGTCTTCAAACGAGTGAACAAAAGTCAAATACCCAGGACGTGTGGAATAACATCAAAGGTGTTGGCGAATTGGACTTCGTTTCCAACTGGTACAAAATTGCGGCCACGCAAATGTCAAAGCACGGAGGACGTTCCGCGCTTGTTAGCACAAATAGCATTACTCAAGGCGTTCAACCGGCCATCATATGGACCGAACTTTACGCCTTAGGAATGCGAATTGATTTTGCACATCAAACCTTCAAATGGAGTAACGATGCTGGGGGTGTAGCGGCAGTTCACGTAGTCATCATTGGCTTTTCACATAACACGCAAACTGGAAAACGTAAATTATGGGAGTACGCGGATATCAAATCAGCCCCGACACTTCGTGAAGTTGATAATATAAATGCGTACCTCGTAGATGCACCTGACGTCTTGATTAGTACTCGAACAAAACCTCTCTCAACTTCGACAGCGAAGTTGCTATATGGCAGCCAACCAAATGATGGAGGGTTTCTTTCGGACATAAGCACTGAGGAAGCGGACGAGATTCGGAAGAGCGATCCGATTGCCGCTAATTACCTTCGAAAAATTGTGGGTGCGCGAGAGTTAATTCACGATGTACAGAGATGGTGTCTATGGCTTGTAGACGCAACACCCAATGACATGAGAAATTCGAAGGTGATTTCGGAGCGAGTTGCGAAGGTAAAGACTCAGCGTTCTGCAAGCACACGCCCCGCAACTCAAGAACTCGCCAACACATCACATCTTTTCGGCTTTATTAGTCAACCAATTAAGCCATACATTGCGGTTCCGTTGCATAGTTCGGAAGAACGTGACTATGTTCCTATGGCATACCTCGCGCCCGACGTTATTGCCAATAATGCTCTATCTATTATTCCTGACGCTCCGTTGTGGCTCTTCGGAATTCTCCAATCGCGTCCGTTCAATGTATGGAACAAGTCCATATCTGGGCGACTTGAAAGTCGAGTAAGAATCAGCAACACAATCACGTATAACAATTTTCCTTTTCCTGTCTTAAATCCGGAAATGACTGCGCGAATAGAATCGGCAGCGCAAGGCGTCTTAGATGCTCGTGCCAAAAACCCAATCAGTTCGCTTGCTGATCTATACGAGTCGACGAGCATGCCTGCAGAGCTCACCAAGGCTCATATGAAACTTAATTCTGAGGTCCTTTCGGCATACAACCTCAAGCCATCGGAAATAGACACCGCGATTCTTGAGAGATTGCTGTCAACCTACTTGGAGCAACTTAAGCAAACGAAGTAGCGGAATGCGATACTGGCCAATATTCGGTAAAGCACGATTATCACTTTCATAGGTTCTGGGTTGCCAACTATATTTTCGTTTTATGACGCGACAATCCAAAAATCCGGGAAATTCCCGTGTTGAAGTGACAATTTCCCTCCTCGTCCATAAATGACTTTTTGATTCGTCATTTATGTGTGATCACCAAGACGCATTGAAATAGATGTCAGTCCATAGGTCTATGTTCAATGTATGGGTACACGAGAACGACAAGCTTTTAGAGAGTTAATCTGCCCTGAGTGCCGCAAGGACGGTGTGATCAGGCGAATCCTTTGGGGAATGCCTGACGAAAATTTCGATTTCAGACGTTTTGCATCTGGTGGGTGCGTAATGAACGGTGACGACCCGGATGTGCAATGTAAAGAGTGCCTATGGGAAGGGTTTAGAAATCAACTAGACAGCTTGTTTGAGGAGATGCTTATGCCTGTGAAACAAAATGAGTTACTCAGTGAAGATGGTGAGGTTCTTTACTACTGGGATGTCACCGAGAAGGGTATTCACTTCGAGTTTGAGTCGAGCGGTGTGCCAGGGTCTGCTTTCTCCATGGACATGGAGGTGCAGTTCGTTATGCCTGAGAGTGAGTATCCAACGATGAAAGCGATGTTTGGGATTGAAGCAGATGTTGATATTGAGGATGCACTCAATGAGATTTCGGGGACTGAGTTCGCAGAGGAGTTTTGTGACGCTCTGAATTCAACGATTAAGGTCGTGGATAAGTTTGTGTGGATGAATTAACGCGAAGTCTTGATGTGAATCTTCTTTGTGATTAATCCGTAACTTCCGGAAAATAACGTGTAATTGCGATCTTATTTAGATTATTGATTCTTAGGTACAGAAAAATTATGCAATCAAGAACTAGCTTTGAAACCATCAGAACAACCATTCACGAATTGTTCTTTGTTTTCAGCACTGTTGATAATTCCGGCTGAAAGGCCTGTGATAATCCAAATGCCATCACAATATGCTCTCACACCTTCATCTGTGATTGAACCTAGCGAACTATCTTCATCACTAGGCAAATAACTATCAATCAAAGTACCTAAGTCATCTAGTTGCGTAAACTCTTGTCCAGTTTGGTACCCGAGGGCGTATGCCTCAGAAGAAGCCTTCTTAACAATTGAGCAACCTGAAACAGAGACAACAAGCACCAGGATGGCGCTTGTGAACTTAACTAATGAGAATACTTTCAATCTGTTTGTCATGATTTCACCGATTCACTTGTCATGCGAGATCCGAGAAGCTCAAATGCATTGCTGCATTTGAGCTTTCCTCACTTGGCGACCCTACAAAGATGCTTCGCTGAGAGCCTTCTTCACAACTACTTTTTGGAAGTACCCAGCGCCGAAACATAGGCACAATACGACATACCAAAAAGACTCAGCAGGTTTCATTGAGGCTACTAGTCCGCGCTCGTACATAGCCTTCTTCATCGGGATCTTTGCAAAGTAACCTGCACCAAAAGCAATGCACTGTAGGACGTACCAAAAGGTTTCCATGCCAGTTAATTTCTTGTCGTTCATTAGTCCTCCTTGAGATTTATTAAAGGTTATGCCCAAAGGCAGGTAATTGCTTGCAATTAATGGTCATGGATTATGGATTGGAAATGACCATTATTCTTACCTCATCCATACAAGGGTTCTAATCCTGTTTAACCACACCAATTTGCAAGTCAATTGTCCGTAGTTTTCTGTTTGAACTACGGCTCCTAAGCTTGAACATAATTGGAGCGGTGTGACATTGGATGTTCCCGAAGACCCCGAAGACCCCTGGCTATCTCTTTCCGCATCGGCTTCACGCTCTGCCAAGATTTCGAGTTCTTCCTGAGTCGGCTCGTTAGAGGGCGTGTAAGTAGATGGCTTACTCACATAATCCTCTTTTGCACATTTATTTGTCCAGTGCCAGCCAGTCATTTCGCAATTTCTTATAGCTTGTAGGAAGTCTGCAAGGTCAACATAATCATCAGAGGCGCGGGAAAATGCGACACTTGTGTTGAAGTCTGACGAGTACCCGTCTGGATTTTCCTCGGCTCTAATGTCATCGATCAAAGTGCACCCTTGCGGGTTCTCTGAATCCATGTAATCTCCAAAGATTTTGGATGCAAGTGGATTCACTATATCTTTCCAACCATTTTCTTGTGTTGATATCGATAACATTTCTTCACGACTATAGGGAAACTCAATATCTGTCCCTTTGATGGCATCGGCAATTATGAAAATCGAGCCAGCGTAGTAATAAGCATCGGGGAATTGATTGCCTTTTTCCCTAGCAACAATGATTTCATCCAGAAATGGATACTTAGAGAGAATTTTCTCTTCAGCAGCCTTTCGTGATTCCACTCCTAGCAGTAATGCCACACTGTCATCATCTGCATATTGCGAGTCTGGAAAGACTTCTAGGCGTTCACCAATTTTTTGGAGGTTTGAAAAAATCTTGTCACAGTTTGCCTTGAGGGCTAATTCTTCTTTACTAGCCCCACATGAAGCTAGTAACCCGCCAATTAGAATCATCGAAAAGGCCATGGACACTTGCTTGAAAATAGCTTTATCTCTCAACATGTATTTGAATCGCCCCTGACTGCCAACTAATCGATACTAAAACTGAGTACCGTTTTTTTGGACCCAAAATTGTTTGTGTATGTGTAGTTGTTTCCTACTCTGACGGTTGCCGTATAGCGCATGCCTTCTTCTAGGCCACACTCAAAGAATGCGCCTACTTGCTCAACTCCATTTCTGTCATTCCAATATCCAAGTGCCAAACAATCACCCGTATTGTTGTCAGCTTGGAAAATTGAGAAGCTCAACTTTCCGCAACTAAATCCAGGTTCATTGTCATTAACCGTGATGTTGAGTTTCTGGCTACTGCAAGAAGTGTCTATAGTTGTGTCACCAGAACTTACATATTCCTTGGATGAGCAATCTCCATATGTTTTCTCTTCACAATCTTTGACCCACTCAAGCACTTCTAGTGCATCACCGTATGCCCACAGTACTTTCTCGTTCCAAAAATCCCAATCGTAATTAGCGCCGCAAACACCTGGATCTGAGGTTGGATCACCAATCATTGGAGAACCAAAAAAACTTCCGAAGATACTCGCTACAACAGGACCAACGTAGTTGTCCTCTTCCAGCCAATCCCCGTTTAGGTAAGCGTCGCGATCTTCAGGCGAGAGCAATTCGCCTTCGGTCTTTTTAAAGAAAAACTCTAGGAGGTCGAGCTCTTGCTCGGAATCACTATAAATTTCAGTTTGCGTTCCATCTCCAATTTTCAGGTATGGAAGTTTGTCAAATTTTTGATCACTAAGGAAAGGTGCCACAGATAAAATCTTTTCTTTCATCTTTGTGCGCTGGTCTTTTCCAGTTAGAAGCTTGAAGGAATCCCATTTATAGTAATCTTCAATTGAATCAATTGTCGATGCAAAAGTTGCCACTTGGCCCTTTACTATGGCGCAGGTTCCTGCTTCGTCTTTTAGGGCTCTGACTCCCGATTCCCCACTTGAGCCGGCAGAACACCCAGAAATGACCAATGAAAGTACTGCGACGCAAACAATTGAACGAAGCTTAAAGAGATAACGAGAATTTTGCGGAATTCTAGACATTTGATGTTTCTTTCTTAAATAACCAGGTTTTCTGCACCTGGAATTGGCTCTTCATGTTGATCTGCTGCATGCAACTTTGTTCCGTGGGTGCTTCCTCCACGCTCCCATCGCTCTAGCTGTTCCTTTGTTGGCTTGAAATCAGAGAAAACAGCTACCTCATCAGGCTTACACCAGTCACTCAGGTCAACTCGGATGGCAACTTCAAATGGACGGGCGCCGGGATTTACTGCAGATTCCTTAACAACACCTTCGCGGCATGGAACTCTTTCAGATGCGATGAAAATGCTCTCTACATGTTGATGGCGGTTGTTATTTGTGCCCTTTTCAGAGAAAGAAAGCGCTGACCAAGGTGATGCAAGGTCGGCAATCTCTGCGAGTTTTTCTTGCCAATTAACTTCGTACGCACTACCTGACATGCTCAGTGAGCCGTCTAGCTGCAATCCTGCGAGTGGATCTGGGCGTAATGAGACAACCTGTGGCTGCGAGAACGGGAGAACCTTCTCCTGCACAACTCTTGTGAAGTGCTCTACAAGGGCTTCACCAATAAGAGTTGCTGGATCAGGATTCTTACTTGCAGTAGCAACTAGCTGGCGCTTTCCAGTTTTGCGATGATCCTCGTCTAGTTCACGTACAGCCATATTGTTGCTGCCAAATCCGATTGATTCAGCCAAGGATTGCATTATGTTTTTGAAGGCTTCTGCACGCCAGCCAGGAATCTGAATTTGATTCATTGCCTTATTAACAAGCTCTTCATATTTAGGACTCTTGGCTGTGATTGTTGGAACAGCAACTTCGACACAGGATGGAAGTTTTGCTGTGTCAGGAATTGAGCCGTTAAACATCAGGCTCTCGTTATTCACGATCCATGGTTGATGCAAGCCAACTGAAAGAACTTCGAATAGCTGCGGAACTTGAGGATGTAGCGAATCAATTCTTTCACGTGCTTGCTTTACGGAATCAATTCCTTTTTCCATAGCCAAAGTTCTGTTGCTCTCTTCTGCAACCAGCTGCTGGTATTCAGAATTTCTGCGGCTATAGGCGAAGAGTTGTCCAATAAATGTAAGTAATGAGATTCCAAAGATGACCGAAATAAGCTGCGGTAGAGAAAGTCCGATCGCTTGTCTTAGGAAGTAATCAAGACCCATTTTTAGGAATGAGCGTCCGCCAAAAGCATTAGCAATCAATGTACTTAGCTGATCTGAGAATCTATTGATCAATAGAAGGATGATTACCGCTATCCAAGAGATAGAGAAGTTCAGCCAGAATCTCTTCATAAACCACTTACGAGTCGATTCACCAAAACCCTCTGGGATTACTGGAACAGACTCTGAAAAGTCTCTAATTAGTTTTTCATCCAGGGCCAAATCACGTTCGTGACCCTTGATTCGGTTCATTAGTTGCCATGCATAACTAGCACGACGCTTTGTGACCCAATCTGTGAACTCTTCTTGAACCCCAACAAGGTTTTCAAGTTCATCGCCCTTGGCTTCCATTTGTTGATCCGACAAAGATGCACTTTCAGCAAGCTTTGTAATCTCGGTTTCAAGGGTAGCGATGCGTTTGCGAATTTCTTCTTCGCTCATTGACTCCTGTGGGGGTTCGACAGGAGCCACTGCTACTGCAGGTGCTTCTACGACCGGCTCAGCTTCAACTTGAGCAGGGGTAATAACCGCTTCAACCTCATCAGGTGTCTGTAGAGCTTCCTCTGTCTCTTCTGCCTTCACTAGGTCTACTTCATGAAGGTCTTCAGCTTCAGAAAGTTCTTCTGTATCTACGGCCTTTTCAGATTCGGCTGCCTCTTCGGTTTCAGCAAGGTCGACTGCATCCTCTGCAACTGCTACCTCGGCAATATCTTCTATTGCGTCAACTTCTTGAATGTTTTCAGTTACCTCGGCAGCTGCATCCACAATTTCAACTGTCTCTGCAGGAACTTCAGGTTCTGAATTCGCATCTGATTCTTGGCCTATAGGGCGACTGTTATCAAGCATGAGTCGATCCAATCTCGGATGAAGACAGAGCCTCAAGGCGTTCAATTAATGCCGTGAGCTCTTCCTCTTTCTTCGCTTTTTCTTGATCGGCTTCCGTTGTCTTTTGTCTCAACTCTTCAATCTGGGCATTCTTTTTAGCGACTTCACTTGTCAAGAACTGACCAAGATCATCAATCACTTCATCCTGTAACCACGTTGCGCTGCGAGGTTGAGATGGGACTGTGCGCTCGAAATTAGCAGGCAGAACCCATTCCTCTTTGACGTTAGGTACAACTTCATTGAGGTTGCCAACGACTAATTTTCCACGGGTCCCAGATTCAGCTGGGACTCCATCAGGCAGTACCGAAGCATCTAAGCGTCCAACTACTAATCTGCGAATTTCTTTCCAAAGAATTGGTTCTGACTTACGCAAAACATTGTGTGGCCATACTGCAAGAGTTTCGGCGATTTGCTTACGACGTCTAGCAATCTCGGTAATCATGATTTCTGCGCCTTTATCAAGATTTGTACGTGGGAAATCTATGCTTCCCTTAACTACTTTGCGACCTCTGAAACCAAAAATTGTGCGAGAAACAAAACCGGCAATGGCATTCCATATTCCGGCAAAGATCCATAGTGGAAGCACCTTTAGAAGTGACCACGTTGTTCTAAAAAACTCCTTGATAGCGGTGAAGACACCTGTTTCTTCAGGTTCTGCCGGTGGCAACAGTTCAACTCTTGTGTAGCTCAAGCGGCCATTCGAGAATCCCATTGTGTGATTGACCATTTTTTCGATCTCATCAGCAAGGTTTGCGCTCTCGTAAGCTTCAAGAGTTTCGTTAGGAAATGGTCGCAACGGATCAATCTTTGAAAGTTCTGCCTTCGCTGCGCGATCTAGCGCATCTGCTGCAACTCGAGTTGAAAGGCCTTCGCTAAGTACGCCGCGAACAAATGAACGCATGAGCCGAACTTGACCCTGTACTGGTGAGAGATCCTGGAATTCAGCAGAATCTAGAATCCCTTTCTCTTGACCTGCCCAGATGCCACCCACTGCAGCTGCATTAGAAAGTATGAATCGATGCCAAACACTCTTATCCTCAGCTGTGACATCACGCGTCGCCTTATCAAAGCGAGAAGGAGTGCTTCGATCTTCAGGGGCAACAACCAAATTGATGTCCCAACTTGGTTCAAGTAAGTGAAGAGCAGATGCACCTTTTCGACTTGTTGGAGCAAAGACTAAATTTACGCGAACGAATTTAGTCTGAGGGCGGTCAGCGCGATCGTCTTTGATTACAAGTGGACGAGCACTTTCCAGTGCATTCTTAACTTGATCGACAATCTTGTCTTGCAATGCGTCGTGCTCGCTGAGTTCATCAACTGTACGGATTGCAATTAGTCGTATCTGTTCGAAATCTTCGCGGCTTAGATAATCCAGCAGATCGATGTCTCTTCTTCCATTACGACCAATGACACAACAAGTAATTCGAGGAACTGCGTCTTCAGAAACTTTGCTCTCACTGCTATGAACCCAAAATGCTGGTTTAAGCATCCAGCATTGGGTCCACTCTTCAACAATATCGAGGATCTTCAACCCATCTTCTCCACTAGGAAGAAGAACTACAGAGGCTGCTCCCTCATGCCACAGTGATGACGAACTCATCAGACAACAATCCCCGCATCATTAATCATTGCGTCGACATGATTGATAAGCGTTGTGAAGGCATCATCTGTCAGTGGGCGAATTTCTGTTGTTCGCGTGATATCCCAAGGCGCTTTGCGCTCATCTGCCAAACAAATGCTTGCAAGGAACTCTTCTGACTTCTTGAGTGTTGTAAGAACTGCGCTCTTTCTGTCATCAAATGTGCCAGCCGCACTTCCTGCAATACCTTCAACAGGAATAGGTGCACCAACAGCTGTTTCTCCACGTCGAATCCAGTTTTCTAGAACATCCTGGAAATCTTCGCCGAGCTTCATCATTGCCCAATATGGCTCAAGTGGTGTCAGAGTGCTGACCTGATCACATTGAGCAAGAGCTAAGCCAAGAGATTCAAGGACTGCTGGAAGCAGATCTGGGTTGGAAACGATGCTCTCGCTCTTTAGACCCAACAATGGATGTGGGAAGTCCACATTCTTTCGCTGGTCACGGTCGTAGATCGAAATCTTTGGGCCACGTGACGCATCTGCAGTAGCGGTTCTTAGGTTCAAGAGCTGTGAAACAAACCAACCGCGAACCAACTTACTAATTTGTTCTGGAGCCATTGGGATGGCTTCTACCAACGGACGAGAACGTCGATTAGTCCAGAAACCTTGACGTAATTGAATGGAGTTGTTGTTTCTGCTCCAAGATTCGATTACTGGATTCATAAGTGATGAGAACACCATTGGGTTCATAGCAGATGTCAAGGTTGAGAAGATATCGATCTGCTGGATTCCGCCAACTGCCTTAAATGACTTAGGTGATTCACTTGGATCCCAAAGATTTGCAGCTTGAATCTCGTGGACAGTGATGTCATAGAGATCCTTGAGGTTTCCTTGATCCTTGAATGGAATTGTGCTCATGTGAACATAGCGATCGCCCTTGCTCAGAACGTTGCTGTGAACTTGACCGATTAGGGCCTTATTCAGAGAACACAACGGCGCACTTAGCTTTAGCGCTGATGAAAACGCTGACTTGTATGCATTGATACGTGCGTTTGCAATCGTTGGATCTGGATGAGACAAGTATTCCTGTAGATCTTGAACCAAGAACTTACCCAGCGCCGTTACTGGATCGCTGAGCCAATCACGGTTACGTTCGATGTATTCATCGGTATCAGTGACAATTGAGAACTGTGCTTTCTGCGCACCTTCAGCATTGCGTCGGGCATTTGCATTCTGAGGAACCCAAGTTGCACGGCGCTCGATAAGAGTTGCCTCTTCATTATCGCCTCGAGAGTCCAGCTTTGTTCCCAAGGTAATGCGCTCGATGAAGCGATTTTCCCAGTTAGCTTGAACATCTTCATCCAAGCTTTGCTGAATCAAGCCCTTCACGGTCTTTGGGAAGTCAGCGACATCGATGAGCAAGCGCTCAACAACACTTGGGTTAAAGCGATCTGGAATAACACCGGTTGAAATGTTTGCATAGCTAGGGAATGGGTTTTGCTCACCACGACGATTCTGCGCAGCAGTTGCAGAGATCAATAGTTCTGAAACTGAATTGCGAAGAGATGTTTCAAGTGGTTGCAAGAAGGCGTTATCTAGGTCTGCCATCAATTCAGCAGCAAGATTGCGTCGGATTGCATTAGTGATAAAGCTAGCTGCCTTAACTAACACTGGCCCAACAACACTGCTCATAGCCTGTGTTTGAACTGCAGACATTCCTTGCGGCATTCCATCGGCAATCTTTGAAGCGATCTGGTCTAGTTTGCGCAATTCACTTGAGGCTTCAAGAGGAAGTTCTTGAGTTGCGACAAACTTAACTTCTTCTCGAAGTTTTTCAACCAATCGAGAAGCAACGTTTAGTCCCTGGCGGGCTGCAATCAAAGAAACCGTTGAAAGGACACGATCTTGAATTTCAACAGTCCAGTTTTGTGCTGCTTTGTAGATTTCTGCCTGCTCATCTGTTTCATACGCCTTGCGTTGCAAGTTAAAGTAATTAACAACACTTGAAATCCATTGATTAGCCGGTAATCCCGCAGGTGGTACGCCTGTTGAAACCTTTCCAATAATTCCTGAAGCGAAGGCCTTTGCGCGATCATCGATTCCAATCGGTGACAATGCGTCGATAACTTCGTTCGAGTCACCGCGCTCATTGAGGCCAGATTCTGTAAGGAAATGGCTCCATGCCAATCCGACAGCTTCTTCAATAATCTGCTGTGGTGTTTGTGGGTTCATTGGATTAGGTGGAACAAACTGTGGCCAGAGCAGGCGTTCTACGCTCCACCGAGCCGCACCTTCTGCGATGTATTCAGAGAATCGATCAAGACCAAGACTTACGCGTCCCACACCAATAGATCCAAGAGGCTGTGAGTGGAACACATTTTGCGAGCTCTTCAACATTGATTCATCGTTACAAATAATTGGGTTTGCTGAGTTAACGAATACGTTAACAATTGCGTACTCAACCATCCAAGTCTGAACCGCTTCATCTGCCACCAAGGTAGCTAAAGATTCGCCTGCTGCACGATAAACAGAATCCTGATCTCCAAATGAAACCTGGCCGTTTGATGCACCAATCAAATATGTATTACGTGGTCCAAAACCTGATGTTCCACGACCATTTAGTCCAGCGTTATTAAACAGTGCTGTACTTCCTGCACCTGGACCTTCTGCCCACATTCCGGCAAGAGTTTCGTTCATCGCACCTAATGCGTTTGCTGGAATTGAATCACGCAAACCTTGTGGGATGTTGTTGAATACATCTGGACCGAAAAGAAGGACTTGTGTGCGCTTTTCAAAGTCAGCGCTCAATGACTTAAGCGCTTCAACAACATCAAGATAAATACCCGCACCAGAACCACCTGCGACAGAGCTAATGACCAGTGCCATAGGAAGCGGTGCTTGTCCTTCTGCTTTTCCGTACATCTTCATTGAAACTTCACGAAGTTCTTCTAAAACTCCTGGTGCGGAAAGACGACTATATGAACGATTGATAGCTTGTGAAAGCTGAGACAGTTGCGATGCAACTACTGCACGGCCAAGTGTTCGATACTGACCAGCGCCCTTTTGAATTGGGACGGCTGTGTTTTCAGGTAACCATCCGCCTAGTGCCAAATTTTGCTCTGTATTTGGCATGCGTTGAATCAACTGATTGCGAAGTCCTGCATAATCAACCGCTTGTGGAACAAGACCTAAAAACTGATTCGCTGGTAACAGTGGTGCCGAAAAGTTTCCGCCGCCCTGGGTTGAAATCGTGTCAATTTCTAGGAATTGCCAAGCTTCAGGGAACTCACCTTTCCAACCCTTTGAACGAAGACGACGAAGCAAAGTCTGTCGCATTGCTCGGATTGTCTTTCCTCCCGAGCCTCCGACACCGATTATGAGAAATGGTGAGAGCATTCTTTAGTTACCTTTCATTTGCGGTTGTATTTCTTACCAGTCGTCATTCTTCGAGCTAGAACTTCCGGAATTTCCGGTCGTCCCCCAATCATCATTGCTGGATGTCGTTGAGCTTCCCCATCCATCATTTGAAACCGGAGTAGTGCTTGGTGCACTTGGTGCGCTTGGCGTTGAAGTTGATGCAGGTGTAGAGCTAGAGCCCCAGCCATCATCACTTGGTTTCGACGGTTGATCCCAATCACTTCCGGTTGAAGCTGGCGGAGGAGTTTCCGTTGCAGGCATGTCCTCAATCTTTAGAAGATTATTTAGCCAGCCAGCATCGGTTGAAAGTTTCAAATTAAGTGCATTTACTTGCGTCACAGGATCTGCGCTATTGAAATTGAGAAGTCCAGTTAAGTTTCCTTCAATTGGGAAGTCTGGAGCATCACCGGTTTGATTCATTGCCTTAAGGGATGCAAGTGCGGTTTCAGAAAGTGTCAGGTGCATAGCAAATGCTGGATTCAGAGATGCAACAGCTTCATGACGCTCTAGCCCATGCTTATTTGTAGACCAGATATCAGATGAAGCAACGATCATTCCTGGTGATGTAGCAAGAATTGCACGCGGTGCAGCAAATGGATTAAGAGGCGCGTTTCCGCGAAGAGATTCTGATCCGATCTGAATCTGCTTTTCTTTGGATTCTGTGTGCAAGAAACCTTCGAAGTCAGATTCAGTGAAGATATCTGTGCCTGAACCCTTTTCAGCACGCTTAACCGAAACAAATCCACCAGATGCAGTTAAAAGAACCGGTGTGGTTGCCTTGCTCAAAGGCGAGACCGCAATACGAGCTGCTCGGAGCTGCAAAATCTTCAATACAGTCAGCGGCAACATTAAGCCTAAGAACATGCAAAGCGCGAAGATAGTCCAAAAACGCGCATCATTAATCTTTACCTTGGTCTCGAAGGAAACAGGAACTTGACCTGCAATGTCTTGTTGTCCATCGCTCTTAAATACAACTGGAATAAATCCTGAGACAACGCCGTCGGCTGACTCTGAATTTTTTATTTCAAGAAAGTAATTAAGGCTTTCACCTGCAGCTACTGGGATGCAATTAATGTCCTTTAGGTTTTTGCCATCCAAAGTCGCCTGATAACCATTGACTCGATTTGGATTTGGATCAGTACGAACCTCTAGATCCTTAAAGCACACTTCACCATTTGTGCGTGAAGGACCTTTGATCGTCACAGGTGCTGTCGCAGCGCCACTTTTGCCATCAAGTGGAGCGGTGAAATCTGAGGCATTGATTGGGTTTGGGTTCACTTCTGGATAAATCCCAGGTGCTAATGGCTGTACCTGCTGAATGGCAGAGAAGGTGAACTCGTAGCCAGATTTGGTGGTGACATCCAAGGTAACAATTAAATTGGCAAAACCCAGACTGTCAGTGCGTCCCGTGGGATTGAAAGAGGCTTTGAACTTTCCGGCGTCATCAAAAGTTAGAGCGCTGTATGAAATTGATTGGTTGGTTGGATCAACAAACCCATAACGAAGATTCTTTGATTTGTAATCAGCAAAATTTACAGAACGACCAAGCTGGGTAATCGCACCATTGAATGAGCAACTTTCACCTTCGTAGCAAGGGTCATTTTTAATATCGATTGCTATATCCAAGTACCCACAAAATACGCTTCGAGCATAATCTTTTGTGGTGAAGGTCCACTTACCTGGAGCTAGTACCGAACCATCAATAACGTTTCCTGACGCACTGATTGCTGCTTCATCAGCTCCAAAGTATGAAACTTGTACATCACCAACGGATGCACCTTTGGAATTGGCGAGTACTTGGCCTTTGGCATTCTTAAGTACAAATCCATCCTTCAGCGCACTAGCTTTGAAACGTGTGAAGCCTGGATCGATATTTATGCTGCCGCCCTGAGATTCGATTACACGTCCACTTGATGTTATACATTCAAACTGCGTCGGTGGCCAAATGATGTCAATTGGGTCGCCAACTTCGGTAACAACACCTTTTGCTCCGATTGGCGAACCACACTTGATATCAAGCTTTGAAGCTCCACTGAAGTATGCGGTATCAACATTTCCTGAATATTCGACAATAGGTTTGAAATATGTCATTCCGCGTGATTCATCATCTACATCCGCTTGTTCGCGACCGTACTTTGATGGATTTGCAATTACATCCGCGTTACGAAGCAAGATTCCCTGGATGTTAATTCCAGATTTACGGAACTTATCAATCAAGGCAATTCCCCCCGTTGGGGCGCCAGTTCTCGGATTAACGGCACAAATTTCTTGGTAGGCCTTATCGGTAGCAGCCACGGTAGGACGCGATGTAACTGTTGGGCCTACGTTCAAAGCTCCATCAGTAAACCACAGCAAAATGTTGCAAGAGTTAGAAGTTATTTGTGGCTTCATGTAGTCATATGCACCATTCAGGGCACGTGCATAATCTGTCGTCTTGCCACGGGTTAAGCCTGGAACTTTTGAATCAATCCAGTCCTTGTCACCGTCTAAAGACTTTTCTGATAGTTCAGCCCAACCTTTGCCCTCGATAACTTTGAAATCTTCAGCAAAAGTTGAAAAAGCTCGATTGACTGTGAAATATGGTCGATATTCTGCGATGCTGGCAAACTGTTCTAGAGCTGATTTCAAACCCTCGACACGCAGATTTTGTTTATCATTCCAGCCCAAACTACCTGATTCATCAATCATGAACAATACGTTTACAACATCTTTCTGGCCGCTGCTGTTAACGCATGTAGCAATCTGTTGGACAGCCTGCTTTCCCCAATCAGATATTTCAGGCCCAGCCGTTGCGCCAGGTATCCCAGCCGACAGCATCCCGAACGAAATCAGTAATGTAGTTGTAAGTGCAAAGAATTTTCTCATCGCTTAGATCTCCGAAAAGTTTCTAGCGATGACAACAATTACAGGGATTGCAATAAGAAATCCAAGCACCGAAAGCATGCGGCTTAACTTGAGAATCTTTGCACCCGTCGCCATGTCATAGTAAATATTTGAACTTGCGGTCGTGTTTTTTGTTTGCGCTATCGCCATCATTAAAATTGGCGTGAATGGCGTAAGCAGGTATGCAAAATAAATGAGTGCTGACGCCTGTAAAGCTGGGACAAAATAAATAGTTAAACTCAATAGGCAGGCCATTGCGCCAACAATGATTGGAATCCATGATGGCCGAGTTGCGGTTTGCATCCCTACCCAACCCTTCTGTGTAAGCCCTTAGAGACTCTTGTGTCTATTGCAAGTTTCTGCTTACAATTAAGTGAGTCTGCAGGCGGTTAGTGTCGCGTACTTACGCTTAACGCTTCAAGGCCGATTTAGTGGATATCTTCAAATGAATGGTCATACATTTCGGATGACCAAATAAAGGGGTAACGAATGAGTAACAACGGTTTGAACAAGAGCACCAAAGCCACATTAGCTAGACCGTGGATTTTGCCATTCGTAATCGTTACAGGATTAGCGGCGGCTTGGGCTGCCCCATGGACTTTTGCAGATGGCACACCTGTCTCCTTTATCTTTAAAACTCTTGTCCCACTGCTGATTCAAGCGGTTATTAGTAGCGTCTGCGCCATCCTTGCATTCCTAGGAAAGCCATCTTGGCTGCCACTTTTGATAGCAACCATCACAGTCTCATTTATTAACGCCATCAGTTTTGGCTTCGGAATATTTGACGTGAAATTCGGAACGGCGCAAATCATCGTGCTTACCTTGGTGGCTATAGCTCTTGTTCCGACAGTGATCTGGGGCCGTAACGTGGTCGATTACGCGGTGAACACAGATATGCCCACATTTAATGCTGATCCAGGCCACGATAATTGGTAACGATCATGTATTTATTTTTGGCAATTGGCTCTTAGTAATACTTATTAATCCTCAAGCCCTTCCATGAAATATGAGTTGCAGGAGGCCATTGATTTGCAGATGCAAACTTGCCAATCATGGCATCGCATCGCACCCATCTTTCGCCCTTCGCCCAAGCTGCACGACTTGGTGTGTACCAGGCCCAATAATTAAAGGATGAGGTGCTGAGTCTGTTTTTCTCAGCATTAGGAAAAGTTCCCCAAAAGTCACACAACTCATTAACAATATCCAAAGCAGTTTCATGGTCCATGTCCACCGGATTAATTGACTCTGGCCATGTAACCACAGCAAATGTCTCCATATTGTGGGTCAAGGAGCAATTGATCGGATTCTTAGGTGCATATGAGGCTGAAACTTGCGCTTTCGTGTACTGAAAGCACTGCCCCACTTTTGGTGCAACCGTATAGGCAGCATTTGCCACAGGTGGTGTTAGCAACGAGCTAGCAAAAATACTTGCTAGAACAATTGAGAGTTTCTTTTTACTTTTTATTTTCATCATTTCCCCTTAGTACTCCCATCCTGCGTCTTTACACAGATCGATAACTACCTTGAATGTGTCGTTGAATTCAGTAATTCCAGAAGTGCCTTTAGCTCGTGGATTGTTGAGGAAATCAAGAGCCATATTGCCTGTGCCAATTGCAAAGTCCATGAGAGCCACCTTCAATGCGCTGCTATCTACCTTGGCCGCCAGAGAGATCAATTCGCTGCGTGAACTCAATAAATCTTCATAGTGACGTGTGATCTCTGCAAATGAGGGATCAGGTGCAGAGTCATTGTATGTAGCCCTTGGGGCCGAAGAAACGGCATCAGAGGTGTTATCCCAAGCAGACTGACAAGCAGCTAAGTCCTTTTCAGAAAAAGATGCACCACAACCAGTAAGAGTCAACAATAAAGTTATCGCGGTCGCGAACGCTACGAGCCTAACTCTAAAAACTTTCTTCAACATGTGAATCCCCTTAGACATTTCTACTTGGTCGTAAGCAACATTCCAATAGTTCCGCCAGCAAATCCACACCATATAAAACTTTGAATGCCGAACAGCCATGTGGTGTCGGTGCCGAAGAGCAAAGCACCAAAAACCCAACCAAGTGCTAGGCAAAACATCCGGATACCAATCATCTGACTATTACTCATATCGGGCTCCTTACATGCTTGTTATTGGCCAAGTCTAGATCTCGCCTGTACAGGAGGTGAGTTCTTCGGATAATTGACTCAAAGTATGACCATTCGTGATTAGCAGAAACCTTGAACATCACTCTGAATGGGTGGAAAGTTGGGGAATGCGTAGATATCTATTAGCCCTCATGCCCCTTTTATTTCTTGTATCAGCCTGCTCCTCTGGCTCTAACACTGAAGCAATTAGAGCAAGTGAAGAGTATGTAACTGTCTCTGATTACTGGGATACCTTCCCACTTGATTGGGAATCAGATGTATGCGATCAGATCACTGGCCCTGATGACAAAGAGGGTCTTGATAAGGCTATTAATGTCATGAAGTTAATGTTGAAGGTGAACTTGAGTATTGAAACAGACATCACTAAAGATGATGCATACTCTGCCGCAATTAGGCTTTTGTTATCTGAAAGCTGCTAAACGGACAGGTATTAGCCCATCCAGTAATCGGTAACCCATCCGATTGTGTTTGACTGAGCTGATTCAGGTAACGGTTTTCCATTTACCGAAGAAACAGTCACATTCATTAGATAGCGCTTTCCGTGAGTGAACTTTGCGCCACTCAAAACAACTTTGACTTTGGCCCAAACTAATTTGCCGTCAGCACAATTTGGGTCACAAAGATTGACGTAATAGGAACCGGTCCCAGTGGCGCGAGCACTTGTCCAGCTACTCCACTTAATCTTTACAACACCCGTTCCGGCATCTGCGCAGTATTGGGTTAATGACTCGGGCTTGTATTCAGGGTAGCCACAGTCATTGAAGTATGCGGGTGGTGCAGCTTGAAGTGGAGTTGTTAAAGCAAGCAATAGAAGGACAGCCACTGCGATTCGAGATTTGCTGACGTTCATTGCCATTTACTTCTGCTTCAGCAACTCCGCTGCATCTGTGTGGCCTGCAGCCTCTAGCTTTGCAATCAGATCAGCCTTTACAGCCTTAACAACATTGTGAGTGCCGTTGCAGTTCTTCTCTGGATCTGTTGAGTATCCACATGTACAAGCGCCCATAGGTGTTCTCCCTGTTAGTTGTTGGGGTAAGCGTAGTTAACTTAACCCTTTGCCGCATGGGTTAGCGGTGCTAACTCACAGATTAATCTTTCAGAGAATGGTCATTTTTATCTATACAACCACACCCTTGCCCTCTACCCTCTTTCCACACGGGTCGCTCCCTGAAGAGAGGTCGCATCATGGATGTCCAAATTAAGAAATCGGTTCGGGCTCTAAGAATTAACTTCTTCTTCATGGGCGTGCTTATGGGTGGATGGTCAACTCGTATTCCAGAGTTAAAGACAGCTTTAAAAATGAGTGATGCGACCTTGGGTAGAACACTTATTGGATCAGCCTGCGGGGCATTTTTAATTTCTCGTGTAATCGGAACACTCATTCGCGAGTTGGGAACAAAGAAGACTTTTTACTTAGGAAGTTTGGTTTTTCCCCTGGGCTATCTAACTATTGCTTTTGCTCCTAATGCTTACTTTGTCTTTTTAGGCATCTTCTTCTTTGTGATTGGTTACTTGTTACTGGATAATCCACTAACGATCATCACTCAGGAGATAGAGAGAAAAGCTGATCGTAAATATCTGTCAGGCTTTCATGGGTTCTGGTCCATTGGTACTTTAGCGGCAGCCTTTTTTGGATCATTTCTAATTGGACGCGTCCGATACTCGATTCACTTGACCGGTATAGCAGTCATAGTTTTCGCAGTCCTACTTTGGAATGCCCGTTTACTTGAGAACAAAAAGAATGAGGATGAACCAACGGAAAAGAAAGAGTTGCCATGGAAAGGCAATATTGGGTATTTCGTTTTGCTCATAGGAATAGGAATGATGGTTTCTAATAGCGCAGAGTTTGGGGCAACAGATTGGTCTGCACTTTTCTTACGCGATGTTCTCTCAATTACTGGTCAGCTATATGTAGGCGCGTATTTAGCCTTTGAAATAGGAATGATTCTGAGCCGCACCTTGGGAGACAAATACATTCATGCTTACGGGCCAGCTGCCGTCATTCGCATGTGCGGATTTGTTGGTTCTTTAAGTTGGCTTGTAACTATGTTGATTGGCGTGAGCATCGATCACTTCAATCGACCTGCTGCCTATTGCATTATTTTATTGGGGTACTTCATTGCAGGATGTGGAGTTGGGCCATTGTTTCCGGGATTCATTACTATTCTCGGAAATCGATCTGGCATTGAGATGAGTGTTGCTTTGTCGAGGGCGTTCTTGATTTCAACATTAGGGTTCGCTTTTATTCCAGCAACAATCGGTTTCATCTCCGATGCGACGACGCTTACCTATGGAATGATGCTTCCGATTGCACTTCTATTTATTGCGGGTGTTTTGCCGAAATTAACGGCTCGATTTGCCCGTTAAGGCATGACCAATCCGCCATCAACGGGAACTGTAATTCCGGTGACGTAACTAGATGCATCGCTGACTAGCCAGATAAGGGTTGCTGCGAGTTCTTCGGGATCTCCTAGACGACCGGCTGGTGTGAAGTTCTTAATCATCTCGACCATGTCCTTCGGAAGTTCATCGCTCATTTCAGATGGAAAGAATCCTGGTGCGAGCGCGTTGACACGAATGTTTTTGCGTCCGGTCCATTGAGTTGCAAGGTCACGAGTTAATCCGATCAGTCCTGCTTTGCTTGATGCATATGCAGCTTGTGGCAGAACTTGAGGTTTGATTCCGAGAACACTTGCGATGTTAACGATTGCGCCGCCGTTGGTGTTTGCGCGGGCAAATGCTTGGGCCATCCAATATGCGCCAAAGAGGTTAACGTCGATAACGGCTTTGTATTGTTCTGGAGTTTCTTTAGTTGCAGGAACTGCGGTTCCAACTCCGGCGTTGTTAACCAAGATATCGACATGGCCAAAGGTTTTAACTGCGTGTGCGATCAATGCTTCGCATTGTTCTGGTTGAGTCACATCGGTTTGAAGTGATGTGTATTTGCGGCCTGCGGCTTCTACTAGTTTGCCGGTGTCTGCGAGGCGATCAACGCGGCGAGCGCCGAGGACAACATCTGCGCCAGCTTCTGCGAGTGCTTTAGCGAAGGCAACTCCAAGACCTGATGATGCGCCGGTTACAACTGCGACCTTGCCATCTAAACGAAAGCGATTCATCACACTCATCTGGTCTCTCCTCAAAACGGGTAATTGTGCGTAGGCTTACAGGTATGGACTTTAACCTAAGCGCTAAGACAACTGAATACGCCACCAAATTGCAGGCGTTTATGGAGGCTGAGGTTTTTCCGGCAGAGAGCGTCTATGAACATCAGCGGGCGCAGTTAGCGGCTGCGGGTAAGCCACACGGATTGCCTGCTGTGGTTGAAGAGTTAAAGGTAAAGGCGCGGGCGTTGGGGTTGTGGAATCTGTTCTTGCCTCATAGTCATGATCCTCATCATGGATTGTCAGTTGTTGAGTATGCGACGCTGGCAGAGATAACAGGGTGGTCTCCTGATTTAGCACCTGAGGCAACAAATTGTGCAGCACCTGATACTGGCAACATGGAGCTGCTGGATATGTTTGCAACAGATGAGCAGAAGAAGATGTGGCTAGAGCCATTGTTGGATGGGCGGATCAGATCTGCTTTTGCGATGACCGAGCCTGAAGTTGCATCCAGTGATGCGCGAAATATTCAGACATCGATTGTTCGTGATGGTGATCATTACGTTATTAACGGTGTGAAGTGGTGGACCACTGGTGCGATGGATGGGCGTTGCAAGATCCTGATTGTTATGGGAAAGACAAACCCTGATGCAGATGCGCATCATCAGCAGTCGATGGTGTTGGTTCCGATGGATACACCGGGTGTGACAGTAGAGCGGAACTTGCAGGTGTTTGGGTATGTCGATCAACATGGACATGCAGAGGTTTCATTTAAGAATGTGCGGGTTCCGGTTGCGAATTTATTGGGACCAGAGGGTGAAGGGTTTGCATTAGCGCAGGCGCGTTTAGGGCCAGGGCGAATTCATCACTGCATGCGTGCAATTGGTATGGCAGAGCGGGCTCTGTCGTTGATGATTAAGCGAGCTGCTTCGCGTGAGGCCTTTGGTTCTGCATTGGTAAAGCAGGGAGTAATTCAGGAATGGATAGCAACGGCGCGTATTGAAATCGAACAAGCGCGCTTGTTGGTGTTAAAGGCTGCGTGGATGATCGACACCGTCGGTGCCAAGGGTGCGCGGAAAGAGATTGCAGCGATCAAGGTTGCGGTGCCACAGATGGCGCAGCGCGTTATTGATAATGCGATTCAAAGTCATGGTGGAGCTGGTGTTTGCCAGGACACTGTTTTGGCTGCGATGTATGCGGGAATTCGCACATTGCGCATCGTGGATGGACCAGATGAGGTGCATATTCGCGATATTGCACGGTTAGAAATCAAACCTTATTTAGCATGAAGGATTTAACTCCGGTCCGCGATGAGGATCGCTTCGATGTTGAGGCGATGCATGCGTGGTTGAAGCCATTTATTGGCGTTAATACGTTACCTGAAGTTCAACAGTTTCGAAGTGGTGCATCAAATCTGACCTATCTATTGCAGTATCCAGATCGCGAGTTAGTGTTGCGCAAGCCGCCGGCGGGAATGAAGGCGGCATCGGCGCACGATATGAAGCGTGAGTTTTTAATTCAGTCGAGGTTGCAGCCGGTCTATCCCCTGGTTCCATCGATGGTTGCCTTGTGTGACGACCAATCGGTGATGGGTTCGGATTTCTATGTGATGGAAAGAGTTGTTGGAGATATTTTCCGACGTGATGTTCCAGAGGGTGTTACGCCTTCAGATGTTTCAGTCATGGCAGATTCTTTGATTAATGGTTTGGTGCAATTACATGCCGTAGATGCTTCGATTTTGGCAGAGCTGAACAAAGGCCCTGGGTATGTCCAGCGACAGGTTGAAGGTTGGTCGAAGCGTTACCGCAACGCATTAACTGATGATGTTCCGAATGGTGAAAAGGTAATGGCCTGGTTAGAAGCTAACCGTCCTGATGATGTTGCATCCTGTGTGATTCATGGTGATTGGCGCATCGACAATGTTGTATTTGATTTAAAGCAGGCGCGCATTGTTGGCGTACTAGATTGGGAACTTGCAACAGTTGGTGATCCCTTAATGGATTTAGGATCGGCACTTGCCTATTGGGTGGATCGTGATGATGAGCCAGCCTTTGCGTCATTGCGACGCCAACCAAGTCATTTGCCGGGGATGCCAACGCGTGATGAGTTTGTTGCGAAGTACTTAGCGGCAAGCGGTTCGCGTTGCGATGATTTCACCTTCTATGAAGTATTTGGCTTATTCCGCTTAGCTGTCATCATTCAGCAGATTTGGGCACGTTATGTTGCAGGACAAACTACAAATCCCGCCTTTGCTGGCTTCGGAGATGCCTGTAATACCTTAATTAATCGTGCAGAGAGCAAGTGTGCCTAGAAACTAAGGCAAAGCCATTAAAACCTGTTCAAGCTGCATCTGTCGTCCAAATCTAAACTTGGAGTCAAAGATTATCTGGCCTGAATCTCTAAAGAGTTGAGAAATTGAGGGTGCGGATAAGTCTGGCTTGAGATTGGCAACTGTGAGCCAATAGCTGGCTGCAATGAGCACCGATACTGATGTTCCTACAGCAGATGTTTGAGATCCCCCAGGAAGAAGTGCTTGAGCATTACCTGGTGTGTAAAAATCAATTAGGTTGCGATCATAGTTTGAGTAATTGGCGATCTGTCCCTTTGAATCCATTGCACCAATTGCAAGTGCTGCTGGAATACAAGCGGGCCAATCAATTCTAGATTTATCTGAAGCATTTCCTGCTGGAAAAAAGACCCCCACATTTTTGATCTTTAGGTCCAGAATTATTTTTTCAAGCTCGGCGCTTTTTGGGCAATAGTTTTTTCCCGTAAGTGCCGGGTGGTAACCCTGCGCCATTGCAATAGCTCCGATATTGAACTCTTCACGTTTGGACATGATCCATTTGAAAGCTTGCACAACAGTGCTTTCATAGACAGGCAAACGATCGCCACGTGAGTTGTAGGCGATTAACCGAATTAAGACAACCTTCTGCCCCGGGTATGTGTTCAAAGCAATGCTTGCCATCTGGGTGCCATGACTTACATTTCCTGAGTTAAGCAGGTTTGCAGGTATAGCTGCCGATCCTGTTCCCTCTTGAAAGTATTGACCATTGGGACACATCGCCCAGCTCATAATGCAGCTCTCAAAAATTACCGCATCTTTTATTGGTTGAAGTGAGGTATCAAAACCTGTATCGATAATTACTAAACTCTTTTGAGCAGGAGCAGCATGCGTTGGCGTTAAATATGAAGTGAAAAGAAAAAGTACAAGGAATAAAGTCAGTGGCTTCTTAAGTGACACGGCTCTATCCAACGTTAACTTGAGTTACAAAGCCCTTCATAACAGTCACCGTTACGCGATCTAGGCGGTAATCAAAGGTGCCTGCAAAGATTTCTTCATCCCGCTGCCCTACTCGGAACTGCCATTCAAGATCCATTGCACACATCTCGGCATCTGCTTCAGACATTGTGATCAGTGCATTAGCGCGGGCCTGTGTAATCCCTGGATCTTTATCTGCAGCAGCCTTAGGAGGACATACACCAGCTTTGATCGCAGTGGCTTTCTTAATAGTCACACCTTTATTCCACATGAGTTTGGAACCGCTTTTAATGCAGGTGTACTTCTTGCCTGCCAAGGTCGAAGTCATACCAGCTTTGGTGCACTTTGCTCCAGCTTTAACAACTGCTTGAGCAGGAGTGATTCCAAGCAAAGAAATTGCCAGAAACAGAACCACTAACTTGCGCATGTTGTAATACTACTTTGAAACGACGACGTTCATTACTCGAGTAGCTGCTGCACGTGTATCAGTACCAGCAAATCCCCAGGTAATCGAGCACGTTCCAACTTTAATCATACGAACTGTGGCACGCGTGAAAATTCCACCGGTTCGATCATCTGCCTCAACTGTTTGTACAGAACAGATATCTGGTGTTGTTGAAACCGCACTCATGATGTGGCCGATACTGAGCAAACCTGAGTTTTGACCACTTGTAAACAACAATGATGAGGTGAAGAAGTAATTCGAGTTACTTGCATAGGTAGTCGAGGTCAGAGGTCGCAATGCAACATTTCTGACACTTGTAGGTGCCCAGTAATTGGTGATGTACATACCGGCTTTGCTCCACACAAATGATTGCGTCACTGGTGCGGCTGCTGCATATCGATCATCGCCAACTTGAGAAGCCTCAACGGTACAAGTCAGGTTATCTCCTACTGGCTTTGGAGTAACTGTTTGAATAGCTGGGCCATCTGCCAATCCAGTAATGATGTAACACACTGTTGGCGTTAGTGATCTGTATGTCACTGGCAAAGATGAAGTTGCTGCTGCCTTTGGATAAACGCCGGCACCAAATTCGCGGTTTGCAATGGCCGGGAAGTTAATGCTCTGAGGTGTATTTGATCCCACTGCAGGTCCTGTGATTCCAGAAACCGTTGAGCTCCAGGTAGTTGTTGATGGGAATTGATCTGCGCTTCCTGGGTAATCAATCTGGATCTGGCAAGAGCCATTGCTCTTTGCTCTAACTGTTCCGCGAGGACCATTGGTTGTATCAAAGACTCCAATGTCAGAGATTGTGCAGACAGCTGGAGTAAGGGTTTTCATTGCAACCATCGTTGTGCTTCCTGCAATACGTCCTGCGGTTGTGACACTAGATGCGTACAAGTAAATACCTGCTGCAGTTGGCATAGATGCAGAAACACGAACATTCACGCGAGTAGGTTGCTTAGAAATCTGCATTGAACGATCAACATTTGCTGCTGCTTCAAAACGAGTATCACCCGGTTGCGCCGCGGTAATTACACATGTAACAGAATCTGCACCAGTTAATGGATAAGTAGGTTGTACAGAATATTTTCCGTTACCTAAGTTAAGAATCTGACAAATTCCAGGTGTCTTGGTTGTATATGAAATTGCTAACCCTGAAGTTGCAACCGCATTAAGTGCTGTTCCACCTTCGCTGAAGTATCTGTTAGCCAACGTTGGGAAGGCAATAGTTTGAGATGCCTTTGGAGCTGGCGTTGGCGTAGGAGCTGGCGTTGGCGTAGGAGTAGGCGTTGGCGTAGGAGTAGGTGTTGGTGTTGGAGTAGGTGTTGGTGTTGGGGTAGACGCTGAAACTAGATCAATGTAACCAACAAGTTTTCTTCCTGAACTCTTTTGCCATTCATCTATAGCTTCGGCATGAACTGAATAACGACCAGCAACAAAGGTTGATTTAGTTACATAATCATTTCTATACGCACCGTCGGTCTTGGTGCCAGAATTTCTCAAACCACTAAAAGTCGCAATGAACTGACCTTGAGGATCTGCAATTGAGAATGTGACCTTCGATACGCCCACATCATCTGTGAAACGGGCGCTTACTTCAGGGATCGTCGCACCAATTGTTATTGGCCCTGCAGAGACTGCTCCTGATACAAAGACTGGCGCACTCTTATCTTGAGTTGTTGTTGGCTGTACCCAGAAATTCGGTAAAGCGCCCCATTCAGATAAGTTACCTGCAGCATCACCTAATTGCACCGCAATTCTGTACTTACCGATCAAAGAGGTACATGGGACAGCCCAATCATTACCCCAAGTTCCGTCTTGCGCTGTTCCTGCTTTTCTAAACAAAGCTGTTGCAGAGACCTGAATCTCATTTTCATTAAAAATTCGAATTACCGCTGTAGTAATTCCAACATTGTCCGTGCCCTTTACCGAGATTTCGCTAACGGTCTGGCAAACCTCAAGATTCTGAGGTGATGTAACACCACTAACAATCACAGGCTTCTGTGTATCAACACCTGGTGTTGGTGTTGGTGTTGGTGTTGGTGTTGGTGTTGGTGTTGGTGTTGGTGTTGGTGTTGGTGTTGGTGTTGGTGTTGGTGTTGGTGTTGGTGTTGGTGTTGGTGTTGGTGTTGGTGTTGGTGTTGGAGTTGGAGTTGGTGTTGGAGTTGGAGTTGGTGTTGGTGTTGGTGTTGGTGTTGGTGTTGGTGTTGGTGTTGGTGTTGGTGTTGGTGTTGGTGTTGGTGTTGGTGTTGGTGTTGGTGCGACGTTCAAAGTTTCAAAGCTTTGAATTGGTCCCAAAATTACTTGCTTGATGGCTGGACCTGTGTAAGGAACGATGCGAGTACGGAAGTAATAGCGTGTTCCTGGAGTTAAACCAGTAACCGCAAGCTTTACAGTCGTATTCAACGCTCCAGTAATTGCAACTGGAACAGAGGCAGTCGTAGTCGTTCCTGTGGTCAAAGTTGGATCAGTTCCATAAATAAAGAATGGGTTTGTATTACTTCCCATTGGATTGATCATGGCATTGAGAGTGATTCCATTTGCAAGATTTCCATTTGCATAGGTGCTCACAATTACAGGTGTCTCTGGACTCATAATCGCGTAATAGATAACGCTCTTGGTCATACCCGAAGCGTTTCTAGCGATGAACTGGTAGTAAATACCGCGACCAGGCAGCAAATTCTTTGGATATGCCACTAGTTTCACATCGGCTTCACCGGTAACTGGACTTTCAGCAATTGCGACTGTGGTGATGCCAGAGGTAACGGACTTTTCGTATCCCCACACAAAATCAACTGTGGTTGTCTGACCCTTTGGATTTACAGTTGTTTCAAAGGCAGCAGTGGCTACTGTGCGGCTTATTGGAGTAGCTGAGTTTGTAACCGTTGGTGCGACTCCTGGTGCGACCGGTGTATCAAAGGTTGCAACGGTTGAGTGAGTTGCACCAGTTGAGTTACGAGCTACAACCTTGTAGTAGTAAGTCTTACCACCATCCAAGAATGAAATATTCAAGGTTACATTGTAGAAATTGGTTCCTCCACTGATATCAAATGGAGATGCGGCTACCGAGTTTGTATTAACTTTGAAATCTGGATCTGTTCCATACATAAATGTCACTGTTGTCGCAGCGTTACCAGCCTGTGCAACACCATTCAGAGTTGCGCTGTAAGCAGTGATGTTTGTTGCAGGAGCGATACGCGCAATCGGAGCAGTAACCGGAGGTGGCAATGTTGTAAATGATCCGATGTTACTTACTGTTCGACCTGATTCATTAACGCCGATAATTCGGAATGAGTACTTTGTTGCCGCAGATAGTCCCGTAAGTTTCACGGAGGCTGTTGTAGGCGCTCCCCCATCAACCATTCCAGGTATAACGGTTGCTGTAGAACTTGTAGTAAAAGTTGAATCTACTGAATATTCGAAACTTAATGTTGTTGGTGCATATCCTGGATTAACATCAATTAAAACATCAGCACTTTGGTGCGTAATGTTTGTAATGCTCTTTTGGGCAACAACTGGCGCAACGATTGGAGCTCCACCATCGGTTGGTGACACATACAAAAGCTTGTTGACTGTATCTACCTTTAAGCCTGTGATCGCATCCTTGGTTGATTCTGCATCTAAATACTGTGCAACCTGTGCAACTGAGGCGGTTGGATTAAGCCCTAAGTAAATTGCGACTGCACCTGTTACGTGTGGAGTCGCCATAGAGGTACCGCTGGCTGAGTATGTGGCATCTGGTGTACCGATCCAGGATGAAAGAATGCTTGATCCTGGTGCGAAAATATCAACGCATTTGCCTTGGTTTGAGTAATAGGCAGGCGCATCAAGCAAAGTTGTTGCGCCAACAGTAATGGCCGATGGAGTGCTTGCTGGTGAACGAGTACATGCATCTGTTGATTCATTACCAGCGGCTGCAACAACTGTAATTCCGGCATTTGTTAAACGAAGGATCGCTTCATTCAGTGCAGCAGATGCTGGTCCACCGATACTCAGATTCAAAACAGCTTGGGTTTTTGGATTTGGATTTTCTGGGCTCAAGATCCAGTCAAGTGCTGTAATAACAGATGAGTACTTTCCACTACCTGTGCAATCTAGAAGTCGAACTGGAACCAAACGAGCATTCTTAGCTAAACCGTATTGTGTTCCTGCAGCTGTTCCTGCAACGTGAGTACCGTGACCATTACAGTCAACAGTTCCATTTCCATCATTAATCGATGAGAATCCTGAAGTAGATAAGCGTCCGGCAAAATCTGTGTGAGGGAAAATTCCTGTATCGCCAATATAAATCGTTGCACCTGCTCCTGCGCTGCGATATCCGTATGCGCTTGTCGAGCCAGGTAGACCAACCTTTTCACGTTGATCAACGCGATCTAATCCCCATGCAGGAGTTGGTGACTGAGTATTTTGAATTGCAAGTCCAGTTACAGCTTTATCTTCTTCGACTGTAAGGACATTTGGAATCTTAGAAAGTAATGATGCGACAAGCTTTGGAAGTTCAACGGTGTAACCATCAAATACATAGTTGTACTTCGAATCAATCTTCCAACCATTCTTTGTAATGGCAGCCTCAACTGCGGCTTTGGCTGAAGGAGTTACCGAGATGATGTACTTAGCTTTGGCGCCGAGATCCAACGCTGTGGTTGGGACCATCGTTGAGCTGAGCGAGAAGATGGTCAGTACGACAACAATCGAAACGCGTAACTTAGCCAGTGCCTTTGAACGCATGAGTACTCCTAGGGTTGTTCACGCCATGCCGGGATAGCTCTAATTCTAGAACCGAATGCACGATTGCCCAATGAAATTCCCTCGGATAAAGCTGATCTTTGCCGAAGTGACTGGTCTTTTGTACTGCACTCTAATCTGAACCAAAACACTAGAGGTTCCCAGGCCAAGAAACTGAATGCTTCCAAAATTTCCAATTCTCCTCGGGGATCAAAAAATCAAAGTTTGTCCTTGACGAAGCGATTACCGGAGAATTACTTTTTAGGGATTATTCATCAGATATCGATGAACCATTTGGAGGAAGAGATGGGTTTCCTAAAGGGCGTTAAGTCAAAAATCGAAGATGCAAAGCAAGGCATCTCCGATATGAATGATCGTCGAAAGGTTTCAAACCTCGTAAGTGACCTAGCAAGTTTCCCATTGTGCTCTGAAAATGATGCTTACATGATTGTTGAAAGTGCAATGACAAAGTACTTAGGTAGATCACACATCGCTCTCATTGATCTACAAACTTCGAGTACTGATGAGGTCATGCGCGAAATGGCGGAATTAGATGTCGTATCTGAAAAAGAAAGAGAACTCTTGACAATAGTTTTGAGCAAGGATTTTAGAAATCATTTATCTGGACTTCGAGGCTCGATTTGCGTTGCATTCTTCAATATGTTGTTAGTTTTTCTTGAAGACACAGAAATGGAAATAGATCAAGAAACTTACCAAGAGATTCTAACTGTGATGCTCCGAGAGTCATCAGGGTTTGATGTGTATTTATACTTCACATCTAGCGAAGGCCTTAACATTTATGATAGTCATCGCGAATTCAAGAATATGTATTTTCCAAAGCTGTTTTTTCCAGAGCTTGAAGAAACCGCTCAAGCTAAGTATCAAAACTATCTCAAAACAGATCAAGCCCAAGAAAATGATGACGATAATTCGATTGCAACTGTTTTGCGAACCGACACAATTGGGGAAGCCCGAACAATTGACCTCTATAACCACCAGGATAATTCTTGGTCGAAGGGCTACCTTGGTGGTGCGAGTGTTACCCGAATGGTTGAATACTATTTGCCCCCAAGAATGCTCAGGAAACAAGTCGTTGTAAGTATTTATAACCTTAGCAATGAGCAAAAAACAACAGGTGATGTGCACTGGCACTTTTGCGAGGATGGCATACTTCAAGTAGATCTGTCTCAAGGCGCACAACCACGATGGATATCAAAGCAAAATATTAAGGAATTGACCTTTGGAGAGGGTTACAACGGTCTATCAAATAATGGCGTTACAGAATTCGAGCACTTTTACCTCTATATGACTGTTAAGACAGTTAAGGGCGATGAATTCACCTTATTTAGGTATCTAAGCGATAAACGCAAGAGCGCAGAAAGAAATCTCGACGTCTATTTGAACCAAACTCTGCCACTTCTTGCCGATTACTATCCCGTTTATACCTCTGAAAAAGTTTATGACATCTCTAAACACTACAAAACTACCTATACAACTACATATGTTTGGGGAGAATTTTAGAATCAATCAATAGGTCGCGTCACACATTTTGGTCAATAGAGCGCTCAATAACAGTCGACTCTGATCCACATCATTAATGCCCAGGTAAACAGCCTCAAAGCTGCCACCGCTCAGATCAAATTGAATAAGTGCGTCAGCGGGATATCCGTCGTAGGAGATCTCACCCGTTAATTCAACAACGGTACTTCCTGTAGTTGATGGAAAATCTCTCCAGCTTGGGTTTGTCATAAAGGCATCTGCCATCTGGCCCAGAGTTGCACTTGGGCAGGAGCTAAGACTTGCATCTTTAACAGCCGAAACATTCGCAGAGTCGGTAAAGAACTCAAGTGGATCACTGAAAACATCTGAACTATCACTTGAACTTGATCCGGAGCATCCTGCTAAAAGCAGAGGAATGAGAGCAACGGTAATGAAAAAGAACTTCTTACTCTTCTGGCTAATCATGATGCACCTCTCCAAGTTGGCTGTGATTAGAGGCTACTTTCTGCGAACCTAAAATCCAGGACAACATCCAGACACAGGTGGTCAATTATTCTTTGCGGGCATGAAGCAGAGTTGCTTTACTTTAAGGTCGCTCTCGATAAGAATTGGGAAGTCAAGGAAGAGGGGTGAGATGCGTGGCGAATAAGTTTTGTTTTAAGTGCACTCAAGCCGTGCCGATGGATGTTTTCGTCTGCCCACAATGCTCGGCCGAAAGTTTCTTGCACCACGACCCAAATAAACCTCTCCCAAGCTCGGATTCGGAAGAAACGTCTCAGTCAAACGGCAATCTGCGTTCTGTCTCGCAATCCAGAGTCACTCCACCCCCACTGAAAGAGATAGATCCAGAAAAGCTGGAATTGTTCAAGGCTCGATTCGCAAAGGAACTTGAAGAGCTTGAGTATCTAGAGTGGAGGTCGCACCAACCTGGTTGGAAGAGTGATGAAGTTCAGCAAAGGATTAAACACATCTCTGCAACAGCCGCTGGTGTTGCAATAGGCACATCAATATTGCGATCTCAATTAGGCAGTATTCAGGATGCTATGTCTTCAGATTCTGGTGGAGATTCCAGTAGCTGGCTAGGCGATTTGTTTAGTTAAACTTCAGTAAAACTTCGAATGCCTAGCTCTCTAAAAAGCGTATTGCGAATATGAAGTACAGGCTAGGAAAATAACCACCGAAACAATTGAGACGATGAGTGCACCTAATGAAATTCGTTGTTGCTTCACCTTGGCAGCAATTCCTAGGCCAAGACTTGTTAGGCTCATGATCGCCAATAGCCCAATTTCAGAGTCGAGAATGTAGTCATAAGTGCCATCTTGAATTAATCCCAGATCAACCAAGCCGACTGCTGAGGCAATGATTCCAAGGATCAAGCTAGCTATTGAAAGAGCTATAGAACGAGACTCTTGATTAGATGTTTGAAGATTTCCAGCCATAGGAGCTGCAGGAGTGCTGGAACTGTTTAAATCACGTCCGCAGTATCTACAGGCAATCGCTTCAGCCTTAATGTCCTCTGCGCAAAATGGGCACTTCTTTGTACTTGAATCGGTTTCCATTAAATGCCCTCCTATGTTTGTTCGCAGGTGAACGGCGGCGATTGCCGCTCATTCGTTTCCCACAAGCTGCTCTCAATAAAGTGTAGCGATGCATCACGACTATTTCGTATACCTGGAGGTAAGATTTCTCCATGACTCAAGAGAACACTTACAGCAGTAATGACATGAATCTCCGCTACGCCTCATTTCAACATCGCCTTGGTGCGATTGTGCTTGATGCGACATTAATGATCTTGACCCTAGGTATTGGTTGGCTAATTTGGTCATTTATTGTCTGGGGCGAGGGTCAAACACCCGCAAAGAAGATTCTGAAATTACGCACGATCAATTTCACTAACGGCCGCCCAGCAACGTGGGGTCACATGGGAATCCGCGAAGGCTTGATTCCTATTTCGGTGAGCATCGCATCCACAATTACAGGTGGACTTGCTTACATTGCTTGGATCATTGTTGAAATCGTCTTCTATTTCACCAAAAGCCAGCGCACATTTCGCGATTACTGGGTTAAGACCGCAGTAGTTAACGAAGCGTAAAGTTCACCTACAACGAGGCTAGCAAGCCTTCGGCGTCGGCTAATTCTGGACCGCTGAATTTCATAGCTCTAGCCTCTCTGATCAGCGAGACGAGTGGCTCCTTTGCTTGCTCTGGTTGATTGAGCAAAACTAAAACACGCGCCTTTGTAAGGTAGAGCTCCCACTTAATAATGATTGGGTAGAACTGACCTCCGCCTGACATTTCCGTAACATGTTTTTGTTGTAGATCAGAGTTGAAGAGTGCGATTCCTTTATTCGCAGATACAAGTGCCTCCTTCTGCTTGCCCCATGCGGTCTGTAATAGAGCTAGATTTGAAAAGGCATTTGCATCCTGTCGATCAAATGGATAACTCGTGAAATAGGAAATTATCTCTTCGATTTTTTGCCGTGCGTTTTCTGGAATTGTTGTCACATCATCTTGCGAGATAATTTTGAAATAGAGAGTGTTCAATGCGTGTACAGCTGCGGGTCCGACGCCTTGAGTTGCAAGACGGAATAGCCCGCCTCGATGGAACATGACGTTGTCAGCGTTTTCCATCATTTTTTCATTTCGCACCAATTCATCAAGCAAGGCGTAGGAAAGAACGCTCTTCCATGCAAGTCCGCAATAAGCAGGGCCAGGGACATTTAAACCGACCGAATAAACATCTTGGTCATCGGGATCCTTCAAATCTAAATCTGTGAAGAGCTCACTTTGAAAATTGATGTTCTCATTGAAGCACCAGTTGGCAAACCCATCCATAAGAATCGACATGAACTTCGGAAAAGCATTTACGGATTGAATAATAACTTCCTCGACTGTTTCAAATGGTACTGATTCACTAATAACGTATCCGTAACGGGTGACTTCGGGTGCCCAGTCGTAGCGAACATCGAGCTCCTTCTCCCCCTGGCTAATTCCTAATACGTAGTAATCTCTTTGGACATTGAGGGCAACTTTTGGTGCTTGATCAGATGATTCAACACCGAATTCCATGTCACGATTCCTCATTCTCACCATAGATGAGGGGAAAACAGTTTCGCTGAGATAGCCCAATCTCTGAAACATTTCTGCATAAAAGAATTGATGAGATGGATAATCCATTGGTGGTACATCAGTTCGGCGTGTCTTTGCCAGAGCGTCGACAAACCAATACACAAACTCTTCACCAGTTTTTGTGTTCTTCCAGGCTTCACCAATAATTGGTAAAACGCTATGAGCATCAAAAAGAACCCAAGTTCCCATGATGATTTCTATTTCAAGATTTTGCGGAGACTTAAGTTCATGGAACATCACGCCTTTGGCTTCAAGTGCTTTCTGCCATCTCACCGCGATCTTTGAACTAGTCCAACTGACACGTTCACAACCATCTAGTGCTGAATACGATTTCAATAAGCTACGGTCAACACTTGGCTCACCAAGTAAGTTGAACTCGGTATCGGCTGGCGGGGAATACATGTCTTCAGGGTTTACTAGTTTAGAATTCTTCAATGCTTCGCGGATTGGGACCGGGCTATCTCCAAACCAATCTCGGGCCATAAGTTGTACAAACTGCACATAGGCGTGACCAAAAGTGAATGAATCCGGGCTGTAATCTTCTTGTGGTTTGCTTGTAAATGGGAAGTCGAGTGTGAAGTAGTAATCCTCTTCCTTTAACTTCTTTGGACCAAACAAACCCATTTCGAGAACCTCCACAAATAGTCAGAAATTTTTTGACTTCTAAAGACTACCTTTTAGCCCGGCAAACGGTCTATATTCCATTCATGACACTTGAAGTAAATGAGAACCTTGAAGAAAGAGCGAAAGACCTAGCCATTTCATCTCTTGCCGTTTCAATATCCTGTATTTTCATGACCGCCGGATTACTTTCATTCATTGGGGCCATTATTGGACATATCGCCTTAGGAAAGCTGAAGAGCGTCGGGAACACATCACACACTGGTTTTGCAATTGCAGGGATAATTATTGGATATGTGGCAACTTCACTGTGCCTTTTATTGATTATCGGTCTATTTATGGCGGTCGGCTTAGCACTAATTTGATGTGAAGATCACTAAACCAAAACCCCCCACATCTCTCACGAGATGTGGGGGGTTTTGACTTTTAATATCTGCTTATAGATCGCCGTACTTGTTTGTGCCTGGATTACTTGCAGTGCAAGCAAGAACAAGGTTGTAAATAGGTACAAGAATGAACCAACCGGATCGACCTGTGTCATGCATGCGGCGAATTCCTACAGCTAGCTGAGGTAGCCATAGTGGAATGATGAACAAGTACATCAGGGCCGAGGTGCCCACTGCGGCGGCAACAACAGCACCGACCAAGTACATGATTATGTAAAAGAGATAGAAGAACCAGAACTCGCTCCGACTAGCTCTTCCAGTAAATGTTGCATACTTCTTTAGACATACGGAAATTGCATTGCCCATAAGGCTCTCCTTTGCGTAGGTTATTAATAGGGTAGAACAACAATCGCCAGATGTCTCGCACCTAATGCGCCCTTTCCCATCGTGTTGCTGTTCAATTTTTATGAATGGTCAGTTACGCATTTGGCGGGCCCTTCGCAAGATATTCCATTCCTTTTTGCGCAGAGGTCGACTACCCTCATTTCAACCTAAGCAAAGGAGCGGTATGAAGATTTATAAGGTTATGACACAGAAGGATCGTGCCTTCGGAGGAAAGTTCAACCCTGAAAAAGTGGAAGAAGCTTTGAACGGACTAGCGAAAGAGGGCTGGGAAGTCACGGGAGTGGTTTCAGCAGAGTTCCCTTCTTTCGGCGGTGGCCGCCAAGAATTAGTGATTTTCTTAGCTAAGGACGTATAAATTGATCGAGAAGTTTGGAAGAAAAGGCACTGAAATGAAAGGTGTCTTTTTCACTGAAGGACCAATTGCTACTGGGAAAGTAGTTGGTGACGGTATGGTTTCTTCAGATCGTCAAAATATTTCAATTGAAATTCTCAAGGAAAAGATGGCAGATCAAGCCTTAGCTAAGGGTGCGAATGCCGTTGACAATTGGAAGTATGTTCAAAAGGGCTCTGTGTGGTCTTTTTCAAGTACTCGATGGGTTATGACAGGGCGATTGTTGCACGTTGAAGAATAGTTTCTTTTTAGGAGGAAGAAATGCAAGGGTTCGGAGTTTTACTGTTTATGTGGGGCGTGCTTGATTACTTTATGGGAACTCAAGAGGTCGATGTTTACTACGACTGGTTTGGTATTTATCTTCCAGATGCAATTTACAATTACTCTCACTGGCTAGCTATGGGACTTGGAAGTATCATTTTTGCAGCTGGGAATAAAAGTAAGTAACTACCTAACGAACGGTTTCTTGTAGGTATTCTTCGATTTCAGAAGTTAACTTTTCTACGTTGCCTGGAGTTAACTCCAACTCCATCAAGACGTACGCACCTGAAATATTTCCGCCTGTACCACCGGCCCAAACAGAGTTCATTCCGGAAGTGTTCTGAAGTAAGGTTCCGAAGGTTCTTGGTACGAGTCCGACAACCCGCCATCCCTCGAGTCCAGATAGGCGCACATTTGCATCATCGTACGCACCAAAATTAAATGAGCCCCCTGTAAGTTCTGAATCAACATTTATGTATTCGGTCTTGTGCAAATAGCACTTAAAGCCTGCTTTTACATCGGCAAGAATTCGCTGGTGCTCCTCGGTGATTCGATTCTGGCGGGCATTTTCTCTAACTTCTTTTTGCGCTGCCGCTTCTTTCGATTGGTCTTCGAATCTCTTCATCTGGCATGAGCCGCACTCGGTCGCCAAAAAGCCTGCCTTACCTCCACATGTTGTGCATGCTCCCACTTGAAAATCTCCACTCTTTAAGTAATTAAAGCTATGACCAGGAATTATGACCAAAAGCTATATGCCTAGTCAATGAAAATCGTAGACAATAATGACTAGGGATGGATTGACTGATCATGGGGAGAGCTATGAGAAAAGTAAAGGCGTACGGCGAGATACTGGAAATTCCTGATCATAGAATCTTTTGGCTTTCCCGAATTGTGTACAGCTCCCCCTTTGAGTTAACTATTGCTTTTGTAATTCTGCTCAACGCAATCTCACTTGGTTTATTAACCATGCCCGGGATTTCAGACAATGCAAGGGTTACCTTTGAGACTCTTGATAGGTATGCGCTTTATGTTTATACCGGCGAACTAATCTTGCGCTTGATCTCATATGGAACCAAGCCATGGGAGTTTTTCCGTAGAAGTTGGAACATTTTCGATTTCCTCATTGTTGCCCTGTCTCCAATCTTTTCAGGACAAATCGTTATTCTCCGATTACTGAGATTATTGCGCCTAATTCGTATCTTTAGATTCTTGCCAGAGGTACGAGTTTTAACGGTTTCGATTATTCGTTCAATTCCACCATTGCTCAGTATGGGTGTTTTGATTTTCTTAGCGCTATTCATTTATGGAATGGCGGGCGTTTACATGTTTGGCGAGAAATTGCCTCTTCACTGGGGAGATATTTCTATTGCACTTACAACTCTTTTCATTCTTTTAACATTAGAAAACTTCCCAATTTACCTTGAGGAAGCTGTGCTTGTGAGTCCTTGGGCTTTGCCTTTCTATCTTTCCTATATTTTCATCATTGTCTTCACCGTTTTGAATGTATTAATTGGAATTGTTTTGAATGCAATGGATGAAGCAAGGAATGAGAATCGTCAAAGAATTGAGAAGATTAAACAGCTAGATGAGATTGTTCATGAGGTTGATGACATGACCGCAGACGGCAAGGTCACAGAAGAGGAAATTAAGCACCTCAGAGAGAAAATACGAACTCTGGAGCGTTTGGCTGCAGGAAAGCAGGAGCAGTAAAGAGTTAACGATCTTTTGGAGTTTAACTCTTAAGTTCTTTGATTTTTTCAACGACCTGCTTGGCAGATGGGTTCGTCATCGCGGTTCCATCAGAGAAAACAAGCGTTGGGACTGTGCGGTTGCCGCCGTTTACCTTTTCAACGATCTCGGCGGTGCCTGGAACCTCTTCGATGTTGATCTCTTCGAAGGTAACGTCCAGCTCTGCTAATTGAGACTTAAGACGTTGGCAGTAGCCGCACCATGTAGTTGAGTACATAACGAAGGACATTGCGACTACTTTCCGTTGAGGTTGCTGAAGTTTAGGGGCAATCCCCCCTTTGGCGCGCATTTGTCGGTGGGTGGGGCTAGATTTTTGGCATGAGGACATTGCGGATGTGGGTCGGGCTGATTGGGCTCTCACTGCTGTCCATTGTGATTTTGAACTTTTCAGGTGATGCCGTTCCCGGTGATCGTTTTGATGGAACTGTTAGTTACTTTGTTTTGGCCTTGTTCTCCTTCGCTGTGATCTGGTGGCTACGACCAGCAACATTTGCCTACATTGCACTTCCTGCATTTGGATGGAGATTTGTTATTGCCTTTGTTTTTATGGTGAATCTGATTGTTGTTCAGATTCAAGGCGAGGAATTCTCTGGGGTGACCACGGAAAAATGGATACGTGGAGTTATCTTTTTGATACTGGTTGCTGTTGCAGAAGAGATCTTTAGCCGCGGAATTGTCTTTGGTGTATTGCTGCGGCATGGATTAACGGTGGCTGTGATTGGCTCATCGTTGATGTTTGGGTTGATGCACATCAACACTTACATCGGAAACTTTGATGCCTGGCCTGCGTATTGGCATGTTATGTCAGCTGCCTCCTTTGGAATCTTTGCCTGTGCTTTGATGGTGCTGACCCGAAGTATCTGGATGCCGATTGTTTTACATGCCTTTTCTAATGCTGGGTTGTTAATCACTTCAGCTGAAGATGTGCAGGCCGAGCGTGATTCAAATACCTCAGTTGAATTCTTCACAGGTTTGCTTCATCCGCTGCCTGCCTTTGCGACCTTTGTGATTCCATCCTTGATTATGTTCTGGATTGCAGCCGGTATTCCGTTGCATTCCCGCTTGCGCCAGTTGGCTATTAAATGGAAGTTAATCGAGGTTAATCAAGGGTAATAACTTGGCCATCATGGAGCTGCTGATCTGGAAGTCCTTTTAAGACATGAACCTTTGCTTCGCCGACGACGATCCAGTGTTCGGAACCTGAGCGCTTAACAATCGCCGTTAGCTCATCGACTCCAATAAGAATTGAATCGTTGGGAACATGCAACAAAACCGTGGCTGCACTTTCTGGAATCCACTTAAAGAACTTATTGAAGTGCGGGATGACACGGATTTCTGGAAGCAGGTTTAAACCAGCGGTTGGTGATTTCTTGAGCAAGCGAAAGTTTGGAATCTGGGCCGATAGAACCATCGCACCTGCGCTGCATCCGGCAAGTGATGCCCCGCTTTGCCAATTTTCAACAATGGCGGTCCAGACAGGTGTATCGATTAAAACCTCTGCAAGATGGTGTGGATCTCCTCCGGACATGTACATCAGTGCGCTGTTCTTAATCGCATCAACATGTTCTTGCTTAAATGCATCATCGCGGGTGTAGATCGGAAGGTGAACAGCTGTAACTCCTAAAGCATCTGCTTGAGTTTGGCCGAGTCTTTTCCAGTAATTCAGACTGTCCTGGCTTTCGCGGCCGGCAGCGGTTGGGATTTGAATGTAGCTCGCGGCTTTACCGTTTTTGATTCCATCGTCGAGCAAGGTTTTTTCAAAGGCGGTCATGGCAGGCAGGTATTCGCCCGATCCAACTAACGCCAATGACCCGTTCATGGAGCCAGTGTAGGTCCACAAAACTGCGCAAATTTTGGGAGTTTTTTGGGAATCTCTTACTGGTTGAGCGCTTTTCAAGTAGTGTGACGGCAAGTTTTGGAGAGAAACGGGGTTAGCCAAGTGAGCTCACAGGGTTCAGTCATTATCTCCCTGCGTGGCTTGGCAAAAAGTTTTGGCGCAGTCCGCGCAGTAGATGGTGTTGATCTCGATATATACCAAGGTGAGTTTCTTACTCTTTTAGGACCATCTGGATCAGGCAAGACAACTGTTCTTCGAATGATTGCAGGATTTGAAGCACCTGATGCAGGAACTATTCAACTTAATGGCGCTGACATAACTCATCTGCCTGCGTATGAGCGAGATGTCAATACTGTTTTTCAAGATTATGCGCTCTTTCCTCATATGGATGTCATTTCAAATATTGAGTATGGCCTGCGCGTTAAAGGAATTGGCAAGAATGAACGCCGTGAACAGGCGATGGTTGCCTTGCAACAAGTTCGCCTTGAAGGGTATGAGAGTAGAAAACCAAATCAGTTATCTGGTGGACAACGTCAACGTGTTGCTTTAGCGCGTGCATTGGTCAATCGTCCTGCGGTGTTATTGCTTGATGAACCACTTGGTGCGCTGGATCTAAAGCTGCGCGAGCAGATGCAGATTGAGTTAAAAGAGTTGCAGCGCCAAGTTGGAATCACCTTTATTTTTGTCACACATGATCAAGAGGAAGCGCTCACCATGTCAGACCGAGTCGCTGTTTTTGATCGCGGAAAGATCCAACAACTAGATAAGCCTTCAGCGATTTATGAACGTCCAGCAAACTCATTTGTTGCCGGCTTTGTCGGTATCTCTAATTTGATTTCAGGTGAGGCTGGTCAGAAATTATTGGGTAAGCCTGGAACGTGGCTTGTTCGTCCAGAAAAGATCGAGATTGATGCGCAGGTGCCAGGCGGACGAAGCACTACTGGTGTAATCCGCGAGGTTGAATACCTTGGGCCTGCAACCCGTTTCTTAGTTGATTTAGAGGGTGGTATCTCATTGATGGCGCTTCGTCAGAACACTTCAGAGAGTGCAAACACCGTGGCTTCAATGCGAAACAGCACGGTAAAGGTCAGCTGGAGCATCGATAGCGAGTTCCATGTAGAAAATTAGGATTCTCAACTAGCTAGCAGTTGAGGAACGCGCTGGAAATTCTGGCGCGATGTCGCAAAGGAGCGACAGAAAGGAACGCGAGTGAAGATCACACGAGTTCGAAAGTCCGTAATTGCAATTGCGGCAGGAGCGCTACTACTGAGCGGATGTTCAAGTTCAGATAGCGAATCCGCAGGCGGTGCGTACGCAGGTCCTGTTAAAGATACCCCCGGAACAATCAATGTTCTCGCTTGGCCAGGATACGCAGAAGATGGTTCAACAGATCCAAATGTTGACTGGGTAACACCTTTTGAAAAAGAAACAGGTTGTACGGTTAATGTAAAGACATACGGAACATCTGATGAAGCTGTTCAATTGATGCAAAGTGGTGGCTACGATGTGGTGAGCGCCTCTGGAGATGCATCTCTTCGCTTAATCTTCGGTGGAGATCTACAGCCAGTTAATTTGGATTTGATTCCAAATTACGCAGATGTATTCGATAACTTGAAGGACCGTCCTTGGAACACAATCGATGGTGCAAACTACGGCGTACCTCATGGTCGCGGAGCAAATGTTTTGCAGTACACCATCGACAAGGTTAAGCCAGCACCAGACTCATGGTCTGTTGTCTGGGAGCCAAACTCTCCACTTAAGGGCAAGATCACAGCATATGACTCAGCAATTTACATTGCAGATGCAGCTGTGTACCTAATGTCTACAAAGCCAGAGCTTGGAATTACAGATCCATATGCACTTGATCAAACACAGTTTGATGCAGCGATGGCATTGCTCAAGCAGCAGAAGCCATTAGTTGCTGAGTACTGGGCTGATTACACCAAGTATGTGGCTGCTGTTCAGGCAGGAAGCATTGTCGCTGGAACTTCATGGCAGGTTATTGCCAATGTTCTTAATGGCGAGAAGGCAACTGTTGGCGCTGTTAAGCCTAAGGAAGGCGCAACAGGTTGGTCAGATACTTGGATGATCTCTAAGAACACTGAGTCAATTGACTGTGCTTACAAGTGGTTGAACTGGATTATTTCTCCAGCAACTAATGCACAAGCTGCTGAGTACTTTGGTGAAGCACCAGCTAACTCAAAGGCATGTGCACTAACTGCAAGCAAGACACACTGCGAGTCATACCATGCAGAAGAGACTGACTACTGGTCAAATGTCTACTACTGGAAGACTCCAACAGAAGAGTGCCTAGATGGACGTACGGATGTTAAATGTATTCCGTATGCCGAATGGGTTAAGGCTTGGTCAAGCTTTAGAAACTCTTAATCGGTAGGTGATGTGGGCACTTGGTTTCAGGTGCCCACATCACGTCGATTTCTTAACAACATGAAATGAATCAAAAAAAATGAGCCTAATGACAAACACGCGTCGATACTTTCACTCCCATGTGAAGGCTCGAATCGCTGCGCTTTTGTCCTTGCCAATTGCATGGCTTGGTGTTTTGTATATCGGTTCTCTCGCGGCACTGTTCATCACAAGTATCTGGAAGATTGATACCTTTACGAGCAAGGTCGTCCGAGAGTTCACTCTTTCAAACTTTATCGATGTTCTAACTGACAAGGCTTATTTCAATGTAACAATGAGAACCGTCGGCGTTGCAATCGCTGTAACAATTATTTGTGCAGTCCTTGCAATACCTATGGCTTTCTTTATCGCCCGAGTAGCAAAACCAAAGTCTCGCCCGGTATTGATCGCGCTAGTGATCACTCCCCTGTGGGCCTCTTATTTAGTAAAGATCTACGCATGGCGCACGATGATGGCTCCAGATAGTGGCTTCTTAAACTGGTTGATCTCTCCCCTTGGTTTATCCAGCCCCGGCTTTGGAATGGTTGCGGTAATCATTGGCCTTTCTTATCTCTGGCTTCCATACATGGTGCTTCCAATTTATGCAGGTATGGAAAAACTTCCAGATTCCATCATCGATGCTTCAGCTGATTTGGGTGCAAAGCCAGGACGCACCTTTCTTAAAGTGATTTTGCCAATTACTTGGCCGGCGATCATCGCTGGATCCTTGTTCACCTTCTCTTTGAGCCTTGGTGATTACATCACCGTTCAAATCTTGGGTGGAACCTTCCAGATGCTTGGAAATGTGGTGTATCAAAACTTTGCGCTCAATCTTCCCTTTGCTGCAGCTGTTGCTTTGATTCCCGTTATCGTCATGTTTATCTATCTTGGCTCCGTAAGAAAGACGGGAGCGCTCGATAACCTATGAATCTTTCTCGTACCGCTCGCATAGTCCTTTGGGGCTTCATGGGCTTTGGTCTCTCATTTATCTATGTTCCATTGATGTTGGTTGTGATCAACTCATTTAACAAGAACAAGTCCTTCAATTGGCCTCCAACTGGATTTACGACGATGTGGTGGACAAAAGCTGCATCTAACTCGGGTGTGAAGGATGCAATCCTGCTATCTGTATTAACTGCGTCTTTAGCAACAATCATCGCCCTGATCTTGGGTTCTTTAGCCGCGGCAGCTATAGCCCGCTATAACTTCTTTGGTCGCGATGTGATCTCACTCATGTTTGTCCTACCGATCGCACTTCCTGGAATCGTTACAGGTATTGCTCTGAACAATGTATTTACCAACTTCTTTGGTGGTTTAACCTTCTTTACAATCATTATCGGCCACGCGACATTCTGTGTGGTTGTTGTTTTTAATAACGTTGCAGCTAGATACCGCAGAATGGGTGCAACCTTTGAAGAGGCAAGTATGGATTTAGGTGCTAACCGCCTGACCACTTTCCGCTTAGTTACCTTTCCAATGATCCGTAACGCCCTGGTGGCGGGAGCGCTGCTGTCATTTGGCTTGTCCTTTGATGAAATTATCGTGACAACCTTTACCGCGGGTGCAGGTCAAACCACCTTGCCTATTTGGATCTTCCAGAATCTCTTCCGCCCAAATCAAGCGCCAATCGTCAATGTGGTTGCAGCGGCATTGATTGTTGTTTCAATCATCCCTATTTATCTATCGCAACGATTAACGCAAGAACGCAAATAGCTGGCTATCTGTTACTCAAACAGAGTTCCGACAAATACCTGCCATGCAAGCGCTGACTTTGCGATCAATGAAAGCGTTATATAAGTCTTTTCACCACGTAGGTAATCAGACCACTTTCCAACCTTCTTGTATTGCAGGTATTGAACAACTGCAAAGGTATTGAAGAGTACGAAGAGGGAAATAACGATTCCATACACAAAGGCTGGGGCCTTTGCATTTGCTGGTCCCCCGATTGCAAGAACATAGAAAACAAGTCCTAACCAAGGAACGATTCCTGCGATGCAACCAAAGATAAATGGAACCCAGCCACCATTTCCTGGTGTCTCATACTTTTCCTGCAACCAACCAAACAAAATCATGGAAGCGTTAACGCCAAAGATAGAGATGATCGCAACTACATCTGAAACTCCGCAGATCTGAGCGATAAGAACAATCATCACAGAAGAGCTCACTGAGTACTCAACCCAGCGGAAGTAATTGCGATTTTGTGCAAGGCCAGCGCTATAGCGAGGGAAGAACTTAGGTGATGCGACTAAGAAATGGAAGAAAGCAGAGAGACCTAGGAATAGTGCAACGCCGATACCAACTGGTGTATTCAGCAGTGTGATTGGTTCTGCAAAGGTGCTTCCTGGAGGGCCGGACATGTAACGAGCAACAATCGGCAAGGTGAAGTCATTGGATAGCGCCAAGACTGCAACCATTTGAAGTAAGTGGAATACGCCGGCAATGATGTTGTAGCGGCGTAGCTTTGAATTGTTGATCTCTTTACTCATGTGAAAAGGGTATCTGACTACATGGTTAAGTAAAGTGCCAAAACCCCTAATGCAATCAGTGTTATCGCAACAAAGACCGATCTCTTGGTTCCAAGTCTTTGCGGAAGGCCTTGAATTCCGCTTACTTGATCCTCTTCCATATCTTTGATGACATTGATGAAATGTGCGGCCATTCCAAAGATTGATCCACCGAGCAACATCCAGAGCGGTGGGGTGATCCCTTTTGAGATTGCGATGGATGAAGGAAGTGCGGCAAAGGCAATTGCAAATGGCAAGGGTGAAAAGGCAGAGAACTTAAAGTAGAAGTTATAGGCAACACCCCATGCGATGCCGAACATGTAAACAAGGCCACCTTTAATTCCAAGCGGACCAAGTAGGTTTGCGATGAATGAAAAAGGAACCATAAAACGCAACCACTTAGTTAAGTACTGCGGTGTAATTAGTCCAGAGACAAGTGGTTTGTTTGTGCGTCCATGCGCAAGATCATCTTTGTAGTCATATAGATCGTTACTCCAACCGACTACTAATTGTCCTAATGCGACAGTCAAAGCGATGACGTACGCGGGGCCTTCCCACCAGTAATAAGTTCCGAAAGCAAAAGCGATCGTCGTGACGATTACCGTAGGCCCAAAGTGACAAGCCTGCTGTAACCCGCGTAGCTTCTTCATGGTTTTTAGTCTATCCATCTAAGGCGTTAGAATGCTGGCATGGATCTCGACAAAGTAATTCTGTATTACGGCTTCGCGCCGATTGCAGATACTGATGCTGTGAAGTTATGGCAAAAGACTTTATGTGAGTCGCTCGGAATTAAGGGTCGCATCATTGTTTCACCTCACGGTATCAATGGAACTTTGGGCGGAAAGATGGAAGATCTGAAGAAGTATGTGAAGGCAACAAAGGCATATCCAGGGTTTAAGAAGATCGACTTCAAATGGTCTGATGGAACTGGCAATGACTTTCCAAAACTCAAGATCAAGATTCGTCCAGAGCTGGTTGCTTTTGGAAACCCAGATGAGATTAAGGTTGATGAGAACGGCGTAATCGGCGGTGGAGTTCATCTTCGCCCTGAGGAAGTAAACAAGCTTGTTGAAGAGCGTGGCGATGATGTCTTCTTCTTTGATGGCCGTAACGCGTTTGAAGCAAAGGTTGGAAAGTTCAAGGATGCAGTTGTTCCTGATGTTGAGACATCACATGACTTTGTTGCAGAAATTGAAAGCGGCAAGTACGACCATATGAAGGACAAGCCGGTCGTTACCTACTGCACGGGTGGTATTCGCTGTGAAATCTTGTCTGTGGTTATGAAGAACCGTGGATTTAAAGAGGTTTATCAGATTAAGGGCGGAATCGTTCGCTACGGAAACAAGTTTGGCGATGACGGTCTGTGGGAAGGTTCCCTGTATACATTTGATGATCGCCTAACAATTGATTTCAGTGACCACACTAAGTTGATTGGTGAATGTGCTGAGTGCAATGGCGCTACAAAGCAGTTTAGAAACTGCCAAAAGGCGGAATGTCACCAGTTGGTTTTACTATGCGATCCTTGCTACGACACTCACACTGAGCGTCCTTGCAATCATGAGCGCGAAGTTAAGCGCAACCGCGAACTGATCGGTTAGTTTCATATCTCTCATGACCATGAATCAAGTGCTGGCGGTTGATTTAGGGCAATCTGGCACTCGTTTCAAGCAAGGAGATCTGTTAGTTACCAGCGATCGAGGCAAGGTTGCTGGAGAAAATCCATTGCCAGCGCTAAACGCTGTATTTCAAAGCACACAGAAGTTCACTGCAGATGTTGTTGCTCTTTCTTGTACTGGATTTTATGGCGTCGTTTCAGAGCCACATAAATACTTAGAACTGTGTCACCAATACTTTGGCGCTAGCCAAGTTGCCGTTATTGATGATGGTCTAGCTGGCTTTGTTGGTGCACTTAATGGGCGCAATGGGGTTGTGTTGTCAGTCGGTGGAGGCGTTGTTGCAATTGGTGGACGTGAAGGTCAGTATGCCCATCGTGATGGATTGGGAAACACCTTTGGTGATGAGGGAAGCGGATTTTGGTTAGGAAAGTTAGCGATTACTAAGGCGTTGGCGGTCAGACAAGGTCGAGGAGATGATCCCGAGATGGTTGATTACTTTGCCGACGAAATTGATGCCTACTTTGCATTAGAGATTAGAAATAGTGTTGATGCGGTCAATCTTGCGACAAGGACAGCTAAGAAAGTTTTAGATGCGGCAGATGCAGGTGTTTCAACAGCAACAGCAATTGTGGATGAGGGTGCGTTTTTGCTTGCCCAAACAGCGGTTGCTGCTTGGTACGGATGTGGAGGAAAAAAGGCCGATTCACCTGAGATCGTTATTCAAGGTGGACCAGCACGCAATGCTTCATATTCAACAAAGATTGCACTTGAAATTAATGCAAAGCTTCCAAACGCGGTGATTGTTCAATCTTCTGGAGATAACTTAGATGGAGCAACCTGGATCGCAAATAATCTGCATCAGGATGCTCCTCCGCTACTTCTTTGGGCTACATAAGACCAAACTCTGCAGCTTTGGCAGTTAACTCTTCTCGAACTGAAGGGTGTGCGGCGTTTTTGATGATGTTAAGGGCTTGATTATTCTGGCTATGTCCGAAGCAAGCAGCAACGCCTTGTTCTGTAACAACATATGAATGCTGGAAGTGGGTGACATTTGCCTGCAACCTAGGAACGATCGTCGAAACATTTGCTTTGGGATGCCATGAAGGTAGCGCCACAAATGATTGCCCGCCTCGACTATGTAGCGCACCAACGATGAAATCAGTTGAACCGCCAAAGCCGCTGTAGATTTTTCCACGCACATGGCTAGCGTTTGCTTGATCAAATAGATCAACTTCAAGGGCGCTATTGATCGATGTCATCTTGGCTTGGCGTGCAATTTGGCTTGGATCATTGGTGCGTTCAGTGCGCAGCATGCGCACCTTTTTGTTCAGATCAAGCCATTGATACAGCTCTTGGCTGCCGAAGATAAAGGATGCGGTAATCAAAACCTCATCATCTAAGGTGCCAGCTTTTGAAAGCTCTAGGACACCATCGGAGAACATCTCGGTCCAAATACGTAAGCCTTTGCGTGCTTTGAGCGCCATTAAAACCGCATCGGGAACTCCTCCGATTCCGAGTTGCAGAGTTGAATGATCCTCAACCAACGCTGCAATTCGACTGCCGATTTCAGCTTGGATATCGGTAATTTCAGTAGCAGGCTTTTCTTGTAGCGGTTCATCTACTTCTACTAAGTAATCAATCTCGCTGTCATAAATCTGTGAATCACCATAGGTGTAAGGCATCTGCTTATTTGCTTGTGCAATAACCAATCCCCCATGTGCACGAGCGGTTTCAATTGCACGGGGCAGAATGTTAACTTCAGTACCAAGACTTACTGTGTCAAAACGTTGCTGGGAAGTATGAATGAAAACTACATCTGGTCGATAAAAGTTACGAATTAGAACTGGCAATAGTGAAAGCCGAGATGGGATGTACTCGAGGCGTGGATGATTGCGCATCGCAGGACCAACAAATGCGGTCTCGTATGTGATGCCTTCGCGATCTGGAATGCCATTGCCATGAGCGTTGAGCATGTGAAGTTTGAACTCTGGGATTACCTCATCGGCAATCGCTAACAAAGTACGAGGTGTTGAGAAGTTGCCAGAGGCGATAATTCGAGGGTTGCTAGGAAGATTGGCGAGAATACTTTTAAGTTGTTCTGTTGTGATTACTCGCATGCCTTAAATCTATCGTGCTGCCTAAAACAAAAATCTCTCTTCTCGCACATTGGCTGTGTGAGAAGAGAGATATCAGTGGTAGCCCCGAAGGGATTCGAACCCTCGTAGCTGGCTTGAGAAGCCAGAGTCCTAGGCCGCTAGACGACGGGGCCGCGCTTGTAAAACTAGGACAGATATTAAGTTGTACTTCTTTACTGCGCTGGGGTACCAGGACTCGAACCTAGACTTACTGAACCAGAATCAGCAGGGCTGCCAATTACCCCATACCCCAAAGCTTTTTGAGCCTTGTACTGCAATGGCAAAGAATACCAGCGGTTTTAGAGCGCCAATCCCGCGTTAATACGCAGCAAACAGGCCTCTTTACCCAGTAATTCCATTGATTCAAATAGCGGTGGCGAAATAGTGCTGCCAGTCGTCGCGATACGAAGTGCGGTGAACGCGATACGTGGCTTCAGCGCCATCTCTTCAATTAAGGAAGCACGCAGAACGGCTTCGATGTTTGTGTGGTTCCAATCAGAAACAGTTTCTAGCTCCTTGATTGAACGCTGCAAGATCGCCTTAGATCCATCATCTGTAATCTTTGAGACAGATTCTGCATCAACGGCAAAGTTCTTTGTGAACAAGAACTTCAGCATTTTTGGAACTTCATTGAGCATGATGATGCGCTCTTGGATCAAAGGCAGCGCTTTCTTAACAAGTTCGATCTCAGCATCTGTTCCGGTAATGACATCGGCCTTAGTCAAGAATGGCAGAGACCACTTGAGGAACTCATCCAAAGTTAATGCACGAATCTTGTCACCGTTAATGGCTTCAAGCTTTTTCATATCAAAGCGGGCAGGTGATGAGTGAACCTTTTCAACTGTAAACATCTCAGTGAGCTGCTTCATGGTGATGTTTTCTAGATCATCTCCAGGAGACCAGCCGAGCAGAGCTAAGTAGTTACAGATCGCCTCTGGCAAAAAGCCCATCTCGCGATACCACGCAATAGAAACTTCGCCGTTGCGCTTTGAAAGCTTTGCATTGTCCTGGCCCATAACAAATGGAAGGTGTGCAAATACTGGGTAATCCTCAAGCTTGACGCCCATTGCTTGATAGACACGAATCTGGCGAGGTGTTGACGATAGTAAATCTTCTCCGCGCAAAACATGTGTCACCTTCATCAAGATGTCATCGACTGCAACAGCAAGTGTGTACAGAGGTGACCCATCTGCGCGAACTAATACAAAGTCAGGAACAAAGTTGTGATCAAAGGTCACATCTCCACGGATTAAATCGGTAAAGGTTGTGTTGCCATCAGGCATACGCATGCGGACTACCGCTCCGCGGCCTTCAGCCTTATATGCAGCGATCTGCGCATCTGTTAGATCGCGACAATGACCGTTGTAACCAGGTGCAACATTGGCTTTGCGTTGCGCTTCACGAACAGCTTCTAGCTCATCAGGTGAGCAGTAGCAGTGGTAAGCATCCTTTTGATCCAGGAACTTTTGTGCCCATTGCGCATAAATATCTAAACGTTGTGATTGAAGGTATGGACCGTTATCTCCACCAACCTCTGGGCCCTCATCCCAATCAAGGCCCAGCCACTTCAAGGTGTCGATCGCTGCGTTGATGTACTCATCTGTAACGCGGGTTGTATCTGTATCTTCAATACGGAATAAGAATGTTCCACCTGTGTGACGTGCGTACGCCCAATCAAATAACGCGGTACGGATGTTTCCTACATGCAGATCTCCGGTAGGAGATGGTGCGAAGCGAACTTTAACTTTCTTAGTCATTAACGTGCACTCACCTTGTTAGTTAGTTCGCCGAGTCCTTCAATAGCCATCGTTGCCTTTTCGCCAGCCACCATCGGGCCGATTCCAGCAGGTGTTCCGGTCAAAATTATGTCGCCTGGCAACAAGGTCATGACACGAGAAACAAAGTTAACAATTGTTGGAACATCAAAGATCATGTCGCTGATCTGCGCAGATTGCTTTACCTCACCTGCGATAGTTGCTGTGATCTTTTGTGTACCTGGAACAAAATCGGTATCAACCCATGGACCAATTGGGCAGAAGGTATCGAAGCCCTTTGCGCGGGTCCATTGGCCATCCTTCTTTTGTAAATCACGAGCGGTGACATCATTGGCGATTGTGTACCCAAAGATCACATCGTTGACTCGCTCGACCGGAACATCTTTGCAAATTCTTCCGATAACAATTGCAAGCTCTGCTTCATGATCAATTCGCTCCGACATCTCTGGCCACACGATGGTGTCATTTGGGCCGATAACTGATGTGTTTGGCTTTAGAAAAATGATGGGTTCTTCTGGAACAACCCCACCCATTTCAGCGGCGTGATCTGCGTAGTTTTTACCGATGCAGACAACCTTTGACCGAGGGATGATTGGGGCTAGAAGGCGAACCTTGTTGAGTTCGATCTTCGCCGCTGTCTTTTGAATACCTGAGTAGATCGGATCACCACTGATGATGCTGATCGTTGCATCATCTTCAAGGACGCCAAAGAGTGGATCTTGGCCTAAGCCAGCGTCAGGACCTGGGGTGAATCGAACAATGCGCATTCGATAATTCTATCGTTACTCGGCGTCTTCAATCTCTTCTTCAAGCCGTTCAACCAAAACCGATGAAATTCTGCGGCGACGGCCTAATGGGCGCTCTGATGTAATTGCCCAGCCTTCCCACGAGATCGTAGATCCCGCGATTGGTACACGACCTAGCTTTTGCGCCATTAATCCGCCAACGCTGTCGATATCTTCATAATCGCTTTTTTCAATTTCAATCTTTAACTCATCAGCTAAATCTTCAATATGCAAGCTGGCTTTGGCACGGGCTTTATCCTGCGATAGCCATGTGAACTCTTCATCGCCATCATCAAACTCATCTTCGATCTCACCAACGATCTCTTCAATAATGTCTTCAATAGTGATGATTCCAGCGGTTCCACCATATTCATCAACAACGATGGCAAGGTGAATCTGATTCTTCTGCATCTCTTTGAGCAGATCATCAGCCATCTTGATTTCAGGAACAAAGTTGGCAGGACGCATGTGCATTTCAATGCTCTCGCTTTGTTCAGCCTCATGATGATCCAAAACGCGCTTTGCAAGATCCTTCACATAAACAATTCCCACGATGTTATCGACGCTGTCTCCAATAACAGGAATACGTGAATATCCGCTGCGAAGTGCAAGTGATAGGCCTTGACGCAAGGTCTTGTCCTTTTCTACCCACACCATGTCGGTGCGAGGAACCATGAGTTCGCGAACCAGGGTGTCACCTAGTTCAAATACTGAGTGAATCATCTCGTGCTCATCAGACTCCACCAGTCCACGTTCATGTGCTTGATCTACCAGATCGCGAAGTTCAGCTTCTGAGGTAAATGGGCCTGAACGAAAACCCTTACCTGGTGTTAAAGCATTTCCGACTGAGATAAGAATTTTTGTAACGGGGCCTAATAGGAAAGCCATTCCGTAGGCAACGATGATTCCGTAGCGGGCGTACTTATGTGGTTGCTGCTTTCCTAAGGTACGTGGTCCAACACCAACGACTACATAAGAAAGCACAACCATGATCGCAACAGTTAACGCCATTGCCTGAGCAGATGGATAGTTGCGCAGCAAAATAACAGCTAACAAAACCGTTGCGGTAAATTCGCACAGTTTACGAACCAGCAGAATCACATTCAGGTAGCGAGCAGGCTGTGCGCTGTACTTGCGTAGCAACGCTCCCCCGCGCTTGCCTTCAAGCTCATCAATCACAATTCGCGAAATAGAGGTCAGCGCTGATTCGCTGGCGGCAAGAAACCCTGCAAAAACAAGCAGAAGAATGATGCTAGCTATTGCTATCGGACTCATGATCTCTTTTCCCATTCGGTAACTATCTTTTCCTGTAAATCAAACATGATCTTTTCTTCAGATTTATCTGCATGGTCGTAACCAATGATGTGAAGCAAACCGTGTGTAGCCAAGATATAGATCTCATGCTCAGTTGAATGACCTTGTTGAAGCGCTTGTGCTGCAGCAACTACAGGGCTAATCACGATGTCTCCAAGAGTTACAGCCTCCCCTGGCTCTTCAGGCATATCCATCGGGAATGACAAAACATCGGTTGTTCCTGGCTCATCCATCCACTTGATATGAAGTTCCGTCATGTAATCATCTTCAACAAAGGCGATATTTAAATCGCAATCAGGGTTTAGCTCCAGCGCATTCATAGCGTGTGTCATCAGAGAGGTAATTTCAGTAGTTGGAACTAGCTGCCCTGAAGTATTAGTAACTTCAATTGTCATTTATTGCCGAATCGGACGCAATGCTTGTCGTTGTTCATCAAATCGGTCATAGGCCTTAACGATGTCACCAATCAAGCGGTGGCGGACAACATCTTCAGCTGTAAGTTCCAGAAAGGCAATGTCATCAATATCTTTCAAGATATCTCTGATGACGCGAAGGCCAGAGTTCTGTCCATTAGGTAAATCAATCTGAGTCACATCGCCTGTAACAACCATCTTTGAGCCAAATCCAAGACGGGTCAGGAACATCTTCATCTGCTCTGGTGTGGTGTTTTGAGCCTCATCCAAAATAACAAAAGCATCATTTAAAGTACGTCCGCGCATGTAGGCAAGCGGTGCAACTTCGATTACACCTGATTGCATTAAACGTGGAATCGAATCGATATCGATCATGTCATGTAGCGCATCAAATAATGGACGCAGGTATGGATCGATCTTCTCGCTCAATGTTCCAGGCAAGAAACCAAGGTGCTCCCCCGCTTCAACTGCAGGGCGGGTCAAGATAATTCTGTTGATCTTCTTTGCATTCAGCGCAGCAACCGCCATCGCCATCGCAAGATATGTCTTACCAGTACCGGCAGGGCCGATACCAAAGGTGATTGTGTGATCCTCAATTGCGTCAACATAACGCTTTTGATTTGCAGTCTTTGGGCGAATTGTTCGACCGCGGTTGCTAACAATGTTCAGCGACATTACCTCTGCAGGGTGATCAACCGGCTTGTGCTCCAGCATTTCAATAGCGCGATTAACTGCATCTACGTTCAGGATATTGCCACTACGAATAACAACCATGAGCTCGTTAAAGAGATTTTCTAATTTGGCGCAATCTGCATGTGGGCCGCGAAGAGTAATTTCATTTCCGCGAACGGTGATGTTGACCGAAGGGAATGCCGCTTCGATTGTTCGCAGATTGTCATCATGCGGACCTACAACAGCAACCATTGGAATGGCGTTAGGTACGGTGATCAGCGTTCGCTCCATATGCGGATAAATCTATCTTTAACCGGGTGGCCATGCCATTGGACGACCGCCCAATAGATGTAGGTGAGCGTGGAAAACGCTCTGACCAGCGTCAGCGCCGGTGTTAAAGACGGTTCGGTAGCCGTTCAGACCGCGTTCCGTAGCGATCTGCTCGGCGGCCAAAAATAGGTCTGCGGTGATGGTCGCGCTATTGCGAGCAACCCCTGCCGCATTTTCAGTATGCAACGTTGGAATCAAAAGAACATGTGTTGGCGCTTGCGGATTTAAATCATTAAATGCAACAACATTTTCATTGCGCAAAACGATATCTGCTGGGATCTCACCTTCAATAATTTTGCAGAAGATGCAGTTGGGATCTAAAGCCACGTAATTACCATACCTTCAAAAGCGCAGAAACCGCTGATACCGCTGCGATTCCAGCATGTGCCGAACGCAAGATTGGGCGACCCATAAGGGCAACCTTCGCACCTGCAGCTTCAAAGGCTGCAAGCTCTTCATCGGTTATTCCGCCTTCAGGGCCGATAATGATTAATAGATGCTGCACATTGTGAGATGAGATTTGATCAGAAAGTTTGTGTGTTGCGCTCTCATGAAAAGCGATCGCTAGATCACTTAACTTAATCGCTTCACAAATCTGAGAGGTGGTTGCCAATGGCGTTACTTCTGGAATTCTAAAACGTCGAGATTGCTTACTTGCTTCGCGGGCTGTTACTGCAAACTTATCTGTGCCCTTACCAATACTGCGGGTAGCTGCCCACGGAACAATGCGATCAACACCAGCTTCAGTTAATAACTCAATCGCCTCTTTAGAACGATCACCTTTTGGAAGTGCTTGCACAACTGTAATTGTTGTTGGAAGCGCTTCTTGGAAACCTGAATCAATGACCTGTACCTGCATCGATTTCTTAGAAACTTCGATCGCCTTTACTTGTGACCATGCACCTTGACCATCGCTAAGCATGAATTCGGCACCGGCCTGCATCCGCAACACACGGATCGCATGGTTGGCGTCATCATTGGCGAATTCGTAATGAGCTCCAACGCTTGTTGGAAGGTCATCTACGAAAAAGAGTGTGAACATTACTTGTTAAACACTCCCTTGATCTTGCTGAAGATCGAACCATCTTGTCCCTTTACATGGGCATCACTTGATTTTTCTCCACGCAGATCAGCAAATTTACGAAGCAGAGCTTCTTCCTCTTTGTTCAGCTTTGTAGGTGTGTGAACCTCGATATGAACAATTAAGTCACCACGATCTCCGCGGCGCAAACGGGTCATTCCCTTGCCCTTGATTACTACTGGGGTTCCACTTTGAGTTCCAGGCTTTATCTGAACATCGACAGGGCCATCTAATGATTCAACGGTCACGGTTGTTCCAAGTGATGCTGCAACCATGCTGATATCAATCTGCATATGCAAGGTGTCGCCTTCACGAACTAAATACTCGTGACGTTCTTCAACGATTTCAACATAAAGATCTCCAGCTGGTCCCCCACCGGCACCAACCTCGCCACGACCTGACATCTGAATTCTGTTTCCGGTTTCAACACCAGCAGGAATCTTCACATCAATTGTTTGACGGCTACGAACACGACCTTCGCCAGCACATTCGCGACATGGGCTCTTAATAACGCTGCCATATCCATTACATGTATTACATGGGCGTGAAGTCATTACCTGACCGATTACTGAGCGAACAACTTGTTGTGTTTCGCCACGTCCCTTACACACCAAACACATTTCAGGATGGTCTCCATCTTGGCAACCTGTTCCGGTGCACTTGGGACAAACAACCGCTGAATCAACTGTTATCTCACGCTCTGTTCCAAAACAGGCCTCATTGAGATCTACTTGAATTCGAATAAGTGAATCTTGTCCTGCACGTGTGCGAGGTCGAGGTCCACGAGATCCGCCTCCACCAAAGAATGCATCCATGATGTCGCTGAATCCGCCACCAAAGTTTGCTCCCCCAAATCCACCACCAAAGCCACTGCCACCCATGTCATAGCTCTGTCGCTTTTGTGGATCGCTCAAAACATCGTAAGCCTCGGTTACTTCCTTAAACTTTTCCTGCGTATGGGGATCAGGGTTCACATCCGGGTGTAGTTCTCGCGCTAATTTGCGATACGCCTTCTTGATTTCATCAGCGGTTGCACCTTTAGTTACACCTAAAGTCTCGTAATGATCTGCCACTTATGCACCTTCGATTAAGAATCGTCCAACATAGCGAGCAACTGCATCCACTGCTGCAATGGATCCTGCGTAATCCATACGTGTAGGACCAAGAACTCCCACTGCTCCAAGTTGGGCTGAGTTTGCTCCATACCCAACAGATACTAAAGATGTTGTTTGCAGATTAGTTTCGATCTGCTCGCGGCCAATGCGAACATGCACAGTTGAGTTTGCCTCATCTAGCAAGCGCATTAAAACTACTTGCTCTTCAAGAGCTTCAAGAATTGGTGAAAGTGTGAGGCCAAGATCTTCGCCAGAACGTGCCAAGTTGGCAGTTCCCGAAATCGCCATCTTTTCACTGCCGGTGTTTTCTCCAATGATTGGATAGGTAATAACAGCAACTTGCTTTGTAATATCTGCCAACAACTTTGCAGATCGCTTCATTAACTGCTCAAGATTATTTGCCTCATCTAAGAAGGTTTCAATCGCGCGACGTTCTGCTGGGGACAATGGCTTGACCGTTGCTAACTTATCTACGAAAACTCGGTAACCAAGATCTGTCGGAATACGCCCTGCACTTGTGTGTGGTTGAGTAATCAAACCTTCATCTTCAAGAACTGCCATCTCATTGCGAATCGTTGCAGGAGAAATCCCAAGCCCATGGCGTTCTGCGATCGCCTTTGAACCGACAGGTTCTTGGGTCGCAACGTACTCATCGACAATTGCGCGGAGGATTTCTAGACGACGTGATGACATTTGTTCCTAGAGTACTAGATTGTTATTTCTCGCACGATTCGATCTGCGATCAGACGGCCCGCAGGGCTCAAGATCACACGATCTTCCTGTAACTGCACAAAACCATTCTCACGGTAGACAGCTAGAACCTCCAATTGATGGGGTTCTAGAAGCTCAATCTGCAAACCATCGCGCATCCGAATTCCCAGCAGAATTGACTCATCTTTAATCTGCTCTGCAGTCAGTTGTTCGCTATCCAATACCGGTGTTTCACCAGCGAAAACCTTTTGTTTGTAGGTTGTTGGGTGTTTCACATTCCAGAAACGCTTCGCATCAATATGAGAATGTGCACCAGGCCCTAAGCCCCACCAATTCTTGTTCTCCCAGTAAGCGATGTTGTGACGACATTGATGTCCTGGCTTTGACCAGTTTGATAACTCATACCAAGTAAGCCCTTTTTCTTCACACATCTGATCTACTAACAAATACATATCGGCCATTAGATCATCATTGGGCATTGTTAAATCTCCGCGCTTTATCTGTGCGGCCAACTTAGTTCCAGTTTCAACGATTAATGCATAGGCGCTGATGTGATCGATATCCAAAGAAAGTGCGTTCTCAACTGTCTCGCGCCAATCCTCCAGACTCTCCCCCGGTGTTCCGTAGATCAAATCAACACTGATGGATTTAAAGCCCGCAGCACGCGCCATAGTGATCGCTTTTTCAACATTAGCTGGATTATGTGTGCGATCCAGTGCTGCCAAGACATGAGGCTTAGCAGATTGCATACCAAATGAGATTCGATTAAATCCAACCTGTAGGTACTCCGCTAATTTTTCTGCAGTTACTGAATCTGGGTTGGCTTCTAAGGTAACTTCACAATCAGCGGTTAAGCCATTGCGTGCCTTGATCGCTGCGATTACCCGACCTAAATCATGAGCTGGCAAAAGCGAAGGTGTTCCGCCACCGAAGAAGATTGTTGGTACTGGATCAGTTGGTGCAGCCTCTAGCTCGCGCAGCACCGCATCGATGTAATCATTGCTAACGATCTCAAGGGTTGCGCCATCTTGTAACTCTGATGGTGTGTAGGTATTGAAGTCGCAGTAACCGCACCGCTTAATGCAGTACGGGATATGGACATAAAAGGAGAGCATTATTGCCCCGCTTTGCGAGCAGCCTTTACCTTTTCGATATCGGCATCGGTTGCAAGGGCTGCAACGAAGGCTTCTTGTGGAACTTCAACACGTCCCACCATCTTCATGCGCTTCTTACCCTCTTTTTGCTTCTCCAAAAGCTTTCGCTTACGTGAAATGTCTCCACCGTAACACTTAGCTAAAACATCCTTACGAATCGCGCGAATACTTTCGCGAGCAATAATGCGAGCACCGATCGCTGCCTGAATAGGAACCTCAAATTGTTGGCGAGGGATTAATTCGCGAAGTTTTCCAGTCATCATCACGCCATATGCATACGCCTTATCGCGGTGAACAATTGCGCTAAATGCATCAACCGCTTCACCCTGCAACAAGATATCAACCTTTACCAAGTTACCCTCGGCATCGCCCTTTTCTTCGTAATCCAAAGATGCATAACCCTTTGTGCGGCTCTTGAGCTGATCAAAGAAGTCGAAAACGATTTCAGCTAATGGAAGGTCGTATCGAATCTCTACGCGATCTTCAGAGATGTAATCCATTCCAAGCAAGATTCCGCGACGATCCTGACATAGCTCCATGATTGTTCCGATGAACTCAGCTGGTGCAAGGATTGTTGATTTAACAATTGGCTCGTAAACCGCTGCAACCTTTCCATCTGGAAACTCTGAAGGATTGGTAACACGTACTTGCTTGCCATCATCCATCGTTACGTTATACACAACGTTGGGTGCGGTCGAAATTAGGTTGAGTTTGTGTTCACGCTCTAGACGTTCGCGAACGATCTCCATGTGCAAAAGACCTAAGAATCCACAGCGGAATCCAAAGCCAAGTGCTGCAGAGCTTTCTGGCTCGTAAACAAGTGCAGCATCATTGAGCTGTAACTTGTCGAGCGCTTCACGAAGAATTGGAAAATCCGCACCATCTAATGGGAACAAACCAGAAAAAACCATTGGCTTTGGATCTTTGTAACCAGAAAGTGCCGACTTAGTTGGGTTGTTATAAGTGGTAATTGTGTCGCCCACACGTGATTGGCGAACATCCTTCACACCTGTAATTAAGTAGCCTACTTCGCCTACTCCAAGCCCCTTTGATGCGATTGGTTCTGGAGAAATAACTCCGACTTCTAGAGCTTCATGGCGAACACCGGTTGAAAACATCTGAATCTGTTCACGTGGAGATAAATGTCCATCAACTACACGCACATAAGTAACTACACCGCGGTATGAGTCATAGACAGAGTCAAAGATAAGTGCACGTGCAGGTGCGTTTGCATCCCCCACTGGTGCTGGAATTTGAGCAACGATCTGATCAAGTAGTTCTGCTACACCATCGCCGGTTTTTCCTGATACGCGTAAGCAATCCTCAGGTTGGCAACCGATTAACTTTGCAAGCTCTGCAGCAAACTTTTCAGGTTGTGCGTTAGGCAAATCGATCTTATTGAGCACTGGAATGATTGTGAGATTGTTTTCCATGGCAAGGTAAAGGTTTGCCAATGTCTGTGCTTCAATTCCTTGCGCGCAATCAACAAGTAGAACAGCACCTTCGCAGGCTGCTAGCGAGCGCGATACTTCATAAGTAAAGTCAACGTGACCAGGTGTATCGATCATGTTCAGGATGTACTCCTGACCATCAAGCGAAGAACGCCATGGCAATCGAACCGCTTGAGATTTAATAGTGATTCCGCGTTCGCGTTCAATATCCATACGATCTAGATATTGCGCGCGCATATTGCGTGCTTCAACTACTTCGGTAATTCCCAACATGCGATCGGCAAGAGTTGATTTACCGTGATCAATGTGGGCAATGATGCAAAAGTTACGAATCTGCGCCGGATTGGTTGCTGCTGGTTGTGGCGCCTTAGCAAGTGAAATTGCAGGCATGAACCTAGCCTCGCTTTACAGTAGTAAAGGGATTAACGTGCGCCGGCTTTGGCAGCTGCCTTAGCCATTGAAGACTTCTTGTTTGCTGCTGAGTTCTTGTGAAGAACACCCTTTTGCACTGCAACATCCAGTGACTGTGAAGCAGCGCGGAGTTCAGTGTTGATCGCAGCAGCATCGCCTGCAGCTACAGCGTCGCGGAACTTACGGACGGCGGTCTTGATAGATGAGCTCACAGACTTGTTGCGAAGGCGTGCCTTCTCGTTGGTCTTGATGCGCTTGATCTGAGACTTGATATTTGCCACGTGCGTAGTTCTCCGAACTTTAGGTTGAGGGGTAAGGGTACCCATTTGAGCGCTTATGCTCAAATTGGGCTTCTGTTAGGCGGTGATAATCCCTGAGGAGGCTGCACGGCGGCGCTTTCGGCCACCAGTCTTTACCTCAGCCTGTGGCGCTTGCGCCGCAGCTTCTGGCTTATCACTCTCTGAGTTCAATGATTCATGGAACTCATGCTCAGTCGCATCCTTTTCATCCGCATCTTCATGCTGTGATGATGGAGTATCAAGTTGAGGCATTGGAGCCTTCATCTTTACCGGCTCCATGTGGATGTGAATTCCGCGTCCGCTACATGAATCACATGTAGTTGAGAATGCTTCGATCAGTCCTTGGCCAACACGCTTACGTGTCATCTGAACCAAACCAAGTGAGGTTACTTCTGCAACCTGGTGTTTGGTGCGATCGCGACCTAGACATTCAACCAAACGGCGCAATACAGCTTCACGGTTAGATTCAAGAATCATATCGATGAAGTCAATTACAACAATTCCACCTAAGTCGCGAAGACGAAGTTGGCGTGCAATCTCTTCTGCAGCTTCAAGGTTGTTCTTGGTGACTGTCTCTTCGAGGTTTCCACCCTTACCGATGAACTTACCGGTGTTAACGTCGATAACAACCATTGCTTCGGTGCGATCGATAACAAGTGATCCACCTGATGGTAGATACACCTTGCGATCAAAGGCCTTTGCAAGTTGTTCTTCAACGCGGAAGTCAGCAAATAAATCGCCGCTTCCGGTGTACTTCTCAATCTTTTGAGTTAGCTCTGGAGCGATAAAGCCTAGGTAGTTTGTAACTTCATCCCAAGCGGTTGATCCCTGAACAGTTAGCTTGCGGAAATCTTCATTAAAGATATCGCGGATAACACGAACAGCAAGATCTGGCTCTTGGTACAGCGCAGCTGGTGCATGGAAGTTTGGATTCTGACTCTTTGCGTAGATATCTTCCCATTGCGCCTTCAAACGAGCGACATCATTGGTGAGATCTTCTTCGCTTACACCTTCTGCAGCTGTACGAACAATGACGCCAGCTTCTTCAGGGATTAAGTTCTTTAAGATTGATTTCAAACGAGCGCGCTCTTCTTCAGGAAGACGCTTTGAAATTCCAGACATTCCGCCGCCAGGAACATATACAACGTAACGACCAGGCAGTGAAATCTGGCTTGTTAGACGTGCACCCTTTTGGCCGATTGGATCCTTGGTTACCTGTACTAATACAGGCTGGCCAGTCTTTAAAACTGTCTCGATCTTGCGAGGTTGTGATTCTGAGATACCAGCAGCATCCCAGTTAACTTCACCTGCATACAGAACCGCGTTACGACCCTTACCAATATCTACGAATGCAGCTTCCATTGATGGAAGAACATTTTGTACGCGACCTAGGTACACGTTTCCAACGTAGGAAACATTGCTATTACGGTTAACGTAATGCTCAACCATTACACCATCTTCAATAACAGCGATCTGTGTGCGGTCTGCGATCTGACGAACAAGCATCTCGCGATCAACATTTTCGCGACGAGCTAAGAACTCTCCATCGGTAATGATTGTTCCGCGCTTGCGATATGGCTCGCGGTACTCGCTTCGGCCACCACGATCATTGCGATCGTATCGATCATTGCGGTCACGACGGTTACGGTTGTTGCGATCATTGCGGTCATTACGAGCTGGACGCTCTGGGCGTTCACGTTTTTCGCGAACCTTTACAACTGTAATTACGCCATCTTCTTCGATGGTCTCCCCTGGAGTTACACCTTCACCGGTTGCGCGACGGCGACGACGGCGACGTGTTGAGGTTGCACCTTCAGCAGAATCCTCTTCACCAGATTCCTCTGTTGAATTCTCATCGTTGTTTTCAGTGTTGGTTGCGTCAGCAGAACCTGGCTTGCGGCGACCACGGCCACCGCGACGGCGACGACGGTTGCGATTGGCACGCTCTTCAGAATCTCCTGCTGCACTATCTGCCGCTGCAGGCTTTTCTTCAACCTCTACAGCCTCTTTCTTTGCAGCAACCTTTTTACGAGGCTTGCTATCTGAACTCTCTTTTTTAGCAGCAGGCTTTTCAGGTGCAGCTTGGAAGATAGGCACTGGAACTGCAGCGGCCTTCTTACGGGTTGTCTTCTTTTCTTCAGCTACCTCAGTAACTGGAGCATCTGCTTTCGCGGATGCTTTTTTAACCGCACGCTTGCGCGGTGTTTTAGGCTCAATCGCCATGGCACCAAATCCTTTATGCCCCTTGCGGAGCTATCTTCTTAAAAAATCCTGTTGGGTTTTCCGTACCGTCCGCGCTGGGCTTGTATCGCGATTGATCGCGAGCCGCGCTGAACTGGTGCCCTAATTATGGCAGAGCAGGCCCGATTTGCCTATTTACCCTCGTAAACGAGCGTGAACGTTCTGTAAAAGACCAAATCCAATCAGGGTGGCAAACATTGATGATCCACCATATGAAATGAATGGCAAAGGCACACCAGTCATTGGCATTAACCCTAAAGTCATTCCGATATTTTCAAATAATTGGAATGAGAACCAAGCAATTACTCCGGTACACACCAGACGTCCAAAGGGATCTGATGTTCTTCGCGCAATAGAAAAGGCCCTCATTAACAGTATGAGATACAGCAACAAGATAAATCCACTGCCAATAAATCCAAGCTCTTCACCGGCTACAGTAAATATAAAGTCAGTCTGTTGTTCAGGAACAAATCGTCCATTTGTTTGTGGGCCATTAAACAATCCTGTTCCAAGTAACCCACCAGAACCCACAGTAATTCTGGCTTGTCGCAATTGATACCCAGCACCCTGGCTATCTGCATTTGGATCAACAAAGGTTTGTAAACGATTTACTTGGTACTCGCTGATGACTCCAGCTTTTACCGCAACAAATCCGCCCAGAACCGCTATTAACAAAAGAGCTGCAACCCATCGCGCAGGTGCGCCAGACACAGCAATAATTGTTACAACTGATGCAGCGATGATAAGTACCGTACCCATATCCGGCTGCACAATGATCAGGATTACAGGAATAGCAGCGATCGCTAAAGCTTGAAGCACATCCTTACTGGTTGGTTCATTACTGTCATGGGTCCGTTCCGACAAGATCATTGACATACCAATGATGATTGCAATCTTTGCTAACTCAGCAGGTTGGATCTGGAATCCACCTGGCAATGCGATCCATGCGCGTGCACCATTGATCTCTGCACCTAAACCTGGAATTAAAACAATGATTAACCCGAGTACACCAGCACCCCATAAAAATGGTGTGTATGCACGCAGCAGCCGGTAATCAACAACGGTTGCACCATATGCCAATAACCCACCGATCAAAATATTGATGATGTGGCGCTTTAAGTAGTACTGGCCATCCAAACCATTACGGATGTACCAATCACGAGTTGCAGCCCACACAAGCAGGGTTCCAATGATTAAAAGTAAAGAAACAACAGCTGTTAGTACTGGATCCCAGCCATGTAAAAGTGATTGCCGACTACGACGATATAACCTCTGGCGGGCATGGATCTGACTCACTTGCTCGCCTCCTTAGGTTTTGTAGCTGGTGAAATCTTAGGCAGTTGAGTTGGTGGTTTGCCTTCAGGGAACAACGCCGCGCCAGGGACAACTTTGTTTCCAGTCACGCCAAAGAGTGATGAGTAAATCTGTCGAACACCAACACCAGATGTTGATGCACCAAAGCCACCCTGACCCACCATCATGACAACTGCATATCGAGGATTCTTACTTGGTGCATAAGAAGCAAACCACGATGTGTCATCCTTTAATGAACCATTTGGATTGCGACCAAAGACCTGTCCTGTACCTGTCTTACCGCTGACCTCAATTGGGAATCCTGCAAATACTCCTGCACCGGTTCCGCTTACAACTACCTCTCGCAATGAACTGCGCAAGAAAGACAATGTTGAAGGTGCTGCATTTACTGTTCCGAGTTTCTTTGGTGTGAAGCTCTTAACAACTGTTCCATCAGTCTTAACAATTGCCTTTGCAACCATCATCTGCCAAATAGTTCCTCCATTGGCAATAGCTGCGTACATCTGAGTTAGCTTCAACGGTGTCACCACTGTGTCACCTTGGCCGATTGAAAAGTTCACCGCATCTCCTGCGCGGATCTTGTCACCATCGACACAGTTTTCTGCGGCAAGTTGAAGTAAGAATGGTGTCTGCTGAGCTTTAGTTGCTCGCTCCTTATAGTTGCAATAGAAATCCTTGTTTTGTTGGTACCAACTCTTTTTGTAATCACGATCTGCAAGACGGGAAGAGGATTCAGAGGGAAGATCAATTCCTACCTTTTGGGTGATGTTAAAGGCCTTAGCTGCCTTGAAGAAGTAATCGTTAGCGCTAGATTTTGGACGTAAACCGCCATCACGTAGCCATTCATCAAAGGCGATTTGATACCAAATGGTGTCGCAGGAAACAGCGATAGCTTTCTTCATATTCATAGTGCCTTGATTCTTGCTATCAAAGTTCTGGAACGCACGAGTTCCCACCTGCACCTGCGAAGGACACTTGTAGTTTGCATTCAGGTCATATCCAGCAGATGCTGCGGCAACAACTGATACCGCTTTAAATGTTGACGCAGGTGCAAATAATCCCTGCAAGGCGCGGTTAAGCGCTGGAACTGATTTCTTTTCACTGAACAAATCTTCAGCTTGTTGAACAGTTAATCCCTTTTCCCAAGCATTTGGATCATAGGTTGGATATGAGGCAAGGGCCAAAATACGTCCGGTTTTAATATCTATGACAACAGCTGCGCCAGAGTCTGATGTGTAGCCATTAGCACGGCCACGAAGCACAGCATCTTTAAGCGCCTTTTCAGTTGCTGCCTGCAATCTCACATCAAGACTAGTTACCAAGTGATCGCCAGCGACAGGAAGTGTATTTTGGCTTTCGCGAGTGATGGACTCTTTGCGATCAACAATAACTGTTCTAATTCCTGGCTCTCCACGTAAGAAAGAGTCGTATTGAATCTCTAGACCAGTTTTACCAATTGTTTCACTTCGGAAATACTGCTTGCCATTTCCCTTGAGCAAATCAGTTTCAGTCAATGGACCTACATAACCAAGAACATGTGCTGCGTTGACATCGAGATAACTTGGATAACTTCTGATCGCTACAGGTTGAGCATCTACACCTGGAAATGAATCTGAGCGTTCAACAATTTGCAATGCAATATCAGGATCTGCAGATTTTGTAATTGGAATTGGTTGATATCTAGAACCCTGCCAACATCCAGCTTTTTGTCCTTTAGGAAGCTCTCCACATAAACGGGTGTTCTGATAAATATCTTTGTACTTGAGGTTGAGCAGCTTTGCCAACCGCTTCATTACATCGACGCCTTTGTCATCTAATTTATCAATGGCGATACGGTCGATTGTGATCGCCAAACCCGCCTTATTCATAGCTAATGGCACGCCATAGCCATCAACGATCAATCCACGGGTAGCGGGTGCGACAACATCACGGCTTTGAATGCTCAGAGCAGCATCTTTGTACTTAGGCCCCGCTGCAACCTGAAGGTAGAAAAGTCGACCAAACAATGCGGCCATCAAGGAAACAATAAGAATTTGAACAACTAAAAGAGCAAGCCGCGATCTATTGTTCATATCGATGACCGTGAATCAAAGATCATTGCGTGAAGACGGGTAAAGATTGGAAGCATGATTGGTGACACAAGAAGTGCCCAAATGCTCATACCGAAAAGGGTCGTAATAATTTGACCGATAGATCCTGTCGAAACTCCTAATAAAGCACCTGAGAGCAAATAAGCGATTTCTACAAAGAAATTAGCGACAACAACAAAGAAGACAATACCTATGGCGTTGGCGTGAATATTGTCATCGCCATAGCCAATGTATGAGATTGCATATCCTGCAAGCAACATAATCAAAGTCCATTGACCAAATGGCCCGCTTGCACTTTGTGAAAGATCCATAAAAATTCCAGATGCAAAACCGATAACCGCTGCGACCTCAGGTTGACTTAAAACCGCCCAGGTCAAAGCAAAAATTAAAAGTATTGAGAATCCCCCACCAGGTAAACGAAATTGCGAAACTACCGCTTCCTGGATCACGAAGATCATGAGAAATATCGGAGTCGCGATAGAAATTTGGCGGGTAAGCATGGTGCTACTTACTTGCTGTAGGTGAAGGAGTAACTGTCACTGTAACTGTAGGAACAGGTGCAACACGTGGCTTTTCTGGAATCAATGCATCGCCAGGATCTGAGGTTGGACCGCTAACAACAATTGCAACTACACCTAGGGTTGAAAAGTTTGTGTAGTAACGCACCGTCGCAGTTTGTGCCACAGCTCCGGCAGAGTTATCAACTTGGCTTACATATCCCAATGGAACACCAGGAACGAAAGGACGATTTGCAACACTTCCTCGTGCAAGCAATACATCGCCCACCTTGATAGTCGTTGAATTATCAAGCAATTGCAGGCTCGCAGAACGATTTCCTCGTCCTGAAAGGATGCCAATCTGCTGTGATCCAGCGATACGTGCACCAACTTTGAAGGCAGGATCGCTTGCAAGTTGAATAAGGGCCGAGTTTGGATAAACATCCTTTACGACTCCGGCTAAACCAAATTGCGAAAGTACGGTCATGTTTTTCTTAATTCCTGCATTGCTTCCAGAATCAATTGTCAGTGTTTGAGAAAAGGATTGACTTGATCCATGGCTAATCACCTTTGCATTAACAACTTTATAACCAGCTGTTCCAGCTAAATCCAAGATTGCCTCTAATTGCTTGAGCTGACCATCCGCATTTTTGCGATTCAAAAGCTTGATCTTAAGTGCAGCATTTTCAGCTTCTAGCTTTTCGATCTGACTTCGAGTGCGACCAAGGTGGGTTACATCGGAAAAGAAATCTTTAACGGGGTTTAAGACCGCAGCGCCAGCACGTTGAAATGGTGACAGCACAGTTTGTGTTCCCTGCTTAAAACCTTCGATGACCTTTACGCCACGAAGATCTAAGGTAATGAGAAATAAGGAGGTGACAATCAAGATCACCAACAACAAACGTGCGCGACCCTCACCGCCGTTACGCATTAAAAAGTTGGCCTTATCGACGTGGCTCGGAGATTAGAACCTTCTCAAGAGCTTCAAACTCTTCGATGCACTTTCCGGAGCCCTCAGCAACAGCATCTAGTGGACGCTCTGCGATGTGGATTGGCATTCCAGTTTCTTTGCGAAGGCGCTCATCAAGACCCTTAAGAAGTGCTCCACCGCCGGTGAGAACAATTCCACGGTCCATCAAATCAGATGCAAGTTCTGGAGGAGTCTTATCCAATGTGCTCTTTACCGCGTTAACGATTGAGTTCACTGGCTCTTCAAGCGCCTTACGAATTTCTGCTGCAGATACAACGATTGTCTTTGGAAGACCTGTCGCTAGATCGCGACCGCGGATCTCTGCATCATTTTCTCCAGCAAGTGGGTAAGCAGATCCAATAGCCATCTTGATCTCTTCAGCTGTGCGCTCTCCCAATAGAAGTGAGAATTCACGCTTAACCCAGTTAATAATTGATTGATCTAGCTCATCTCCGCCCACGCGAATTGATAGCGAGGTCACGATTCCACCGAGTGAGATAACAGCAACCTCTGTTGTTCCTCCACCGATATCAACAACCATGTTTCCAGTTGGCTCGTGGATTGGAAGACCTGCACCGATCGCAGCAGCCATTGGCTCTTCGATGATGTACACCTTGCGAGCACCAGCTGCATAACCAGCATCCTTAACCGCACGCTGTTCAACACCAGTGATGCCTGATGGAACGCACACAACGATTCGTGGCTTAGCCAGGTAACGACGACGGTGAACCTTCTGGATGAAGTAACGCAACATGCGCTCGGTTGTATCAAAGTCTGCGATAACGCCATCCTTTAGGGGACGGATAGCAACGATGTTGCCAGGAGTACGGCCGATCATCTTCTTCGCTTCAATACCAACGGCCAAAATTCCACCGGTGTCTTGGTTAACAGCTACTACTGATGGCTCGTTAAGAACAATGCCACGTCCACGAACATAAACAAGCGTGTTCGCTGTGCCTAGGTCAACGGCCATATCGCGACCGATGAATGACATTCTGCTTCCTTGTGACATCTTTACTCCTTGTGCTTTTTTGTACTTGGGGAATTAATTACTGCGGAAAGAAAATCTGGATTTCACGTGCTGCTGATTCGGGTGAATCTGAGCCATGAACAAGGTTCTGCATCACTTTGGTTCCTTGATCACGAGCTAGATCTCCGCGAATTGTTCCGGGTGCTGCAACTGTTGGATCTGTTGCACCGGCTAATGAACGGAATCCTTCGATAACACGATTTCCAGATGCAACGATGGCAACAATTGGACCTGACATCATGAACTCAACTAGTGGTTCATAAAATGGTTTGCCAACATGTTCTGCGTAATGCTTCTCAAGTAACGCGGAATCTGCTTGCAACATGCGCAATGCATCAATCGCATAACCCTTAGTTTCGATTCTGGAAATAACCTCGCCAACTAAACCGCGGCGTACGCCATCGGGCTTTACGAGGATAAGTGTTTTCTCTGTGCTCACTCGCCTAGTCTATTAGGGTTTTTTAGGCCCTGCAGCCAGCAAGGCAGCGCGAGCGGCCTCACCCTTACGGCCCACAACGATGGCAGCCACCCAAAGACCAATCAAAACCGCCCCAATAATGAAGAAGGATGGCTCAACAAATCCAAAAGCGATCATGGCGATCTGCATCAACGAGCCAATGACAAATCCACCTGGGCGACGTACTAAGCCTGCTGCAACAAAAAGTAAGAAGGAAACAACGCAACCATAAATAATTGCAGCTTGAGAGTGATCCTTCATCGCTAACAAAATTGCAAAACCCATTGTCATGCTCTCAGCAATTAATACAGAGGCTCCCAGAATCTTCATCGTGCAAACTTCTTTCTCAAATATGTTCGAGCTTCGCCAACTGTTACAACTGAACCCGTTACCAGGATTCCAACAGTGTCTTCACTAAGAGGACGTAACGAATCAGCAACCGCTTTATCTAGAGCTGAGTTTAAATCTGAAACCTCAAAGACGCGATCTGAACCAAAGACTGAGGATGCAATCTTCATTAACTCTGATGAAGGCATCGCGCGCGAGGAAGAGCTCTGTGTCACGATGACATGATCAACAATTGGCTCAAGCTCTTGAAAAATACCTGTTGCATCCTTGTCACCAAAGACTCCAACAACAGCGATGATTTCATCGAAGTTAAACTCATTGAGCAAAGTGTCAGCTAGAGCTTTTGCTCCATGTGGGTTATGAGCAGCATCCAAAATAACTGTTGGGTCGCGATGAACAACTTCGCAACGTCCAGGTGAGGTAACGGCGGCAAAACCAGCGCGCACCGCATCAATATCTAATGGCTGATCTCCGAAAAAGGCTTCAACAGCTACTAACGCTGCTGCAGCGTTTGCCGCTTGGTGACGACCATGCAACGGTAAGAAGATTTCATCGTAGGTGTCATGAATTCCCTGAATCGTTAGCAACTGTCCACCAACTGCAACTGCGCGTGAAAGAACTGAGAACTCAACACCTTCGCGAACAACATCTGCGCCAACCTCAGCCGCCTTACGGATCAACTCCTTTGCAGCCTCTGGCTCCTGCTGGGCTAGGACTACAAAGCCGCCTTCTTTAATGATTCCAGCCTTAGTTGAAGCAATTTCATGAAGGGTATTGCCCAAATACTCCATGTGATCAAAGCCGATAGGCATGATGACCGATACATCGGCATCAACAACATTGGTTGCATCCCACTCGCCACCCATACCAACTTCAATCACACCAACATCAACTGGGTGTTCAGCAAAAGCTGCAAAGGCTAACGCGGTAATAGCTTCAAAAAATGAAATTGGATGTTCAAACTTAGAATCCATCAGATCAAGATATGCAGCAATATCGTTGTAGGAAAAGATTAATTCTTTAGGATCAATTGGTTCACCGTTGATTGAAATACGTTCGCGGTAGGTTTCAAGGTGCGGACTAGTAAATCGACCGGTGCGAAGACCATGTGCAAACAACAGCGAATCAACCATTCGGCTTGTTGTTGTCTTTCCATTTGTTCCACCGATGTGAATCGTTGGGTATGTCAGTTGTGGGGAACCCAAAATATCTACAAGTGCTGCAATTCTTTCAGTGCTTGGTGCGATACGAGTTTCTGGCCAACGAGCAAGCAACGCTTGTTCAATTGCGTCTACGCGCTCCTGGTCATCTGGAGAAATCATCATGCTTGTGGCAATGCTGCAAGAGCTGCGGTGATTCGTTCAATATCTGCAGTTGTCTTTTCAAGACGCTCGCGAATTTCTACAACAACATTGTCAGGTGCCTTTGCCATAAAGCCTTGATTGTTCAACTTAACTTCAGCGGTTTGCTTATCCTTTGTAGCTGTTGCTAAATCCTTTTCAAGGCGTGCACGCTCTGCAACAACATCGATCGATCCTGTTAAGTCGAATTCGATTGTTACTCCAGCGGCTTCACACTTTGCACTTGGCGTAATCTCCCCAAGCTCCATTCGGACTACAAAAGCAACCGCTGATGCGTACTTCGCGATATCGCCTGTAGCCACTATTCGACCAGGAATCTTCAGTGAGGTCTTAATACCTTGATCATTACGGAAACGACGAACTTCGGTAATGATCTCCTGTAGCTGAGCGATCAGACTTTCAGCCTTTTTATCGATATGAGCAGCATTTGCTACAGGCCACTGTGCAACGACTAGGGACTCTCCCCCGGTAAGCGTGGTCCACATTTGCTCTGTAATAAATGGCATTACTGGGTGCATCAAACGGAATAGTTGGTCTAGAACATAACCGAGTACTCGCTTAGTACCTTCAGCGTTTCCGGATGCGAAAGCTTCCTTTGAAAGCTCTAGGTACCAGTCACACAAATCATCCCACGCAAAGTGATACATCAACTCGCATGCACGTGCGTACTCGTATTTTTCGAGAAGATCTGTAACCTCAGAAACAGTTTCAGATAAACGGCTAAGAATCCACTTATCAATTGCATTCAAAGAATCAATCGCTGGTAGATCACCTGAAACAGTTGCACCGTTCATCATCGCAAAACGGGTTGCATTCCATAACTTGGTTGCAAAGTTACGGGATCCGCCGATCCAGTCTTCAGCTAATGCTTGATCTGTTCCTGGATTTGCACCACGAGCTAATGTGAAGCGAAGTGCATCTGCACCGTACTTATCCATAAACTCAATTGGATCAATTACATTTCCACGACTCTTAGACATCTTCTTACCAAATTGGTCACGTACAAGACCGTGCAACATGATTGTTTTAAATGGTGGAACACCATCCATAGCAAATGTTGACATCATCATCATGCGAACAACCCAGAAGAACAAAATGTCATAACCAGTTACAAGAACTGATGTTGGGTAGAACTTTGCAAGATCTGCTGATTTTTCAGGCCAACCAAAGGTAGAAAACGCCCACTGGCCAGATGAGAACCAGGTATCGAGTACATCTGAATCTTGTGTCCAACCAGCAGGAGCGGTTTCATCGGGGCCTACAACTACAACCTCACCATCTGGTCCATACCAAACAGGAATTCTGTGTCCCCACCACAACTGACGTGAAATACACCAGTCATGCATGTTGTCTACCCACTCGAAGTAACGTGGAGCAAGTGCTTCAGGTTCAATCTTTACAGCACCGCTGCGAACAGCATCTGCCGATGCCTTTGCCATTGGTTCAACCTTTACAAACCACTGCTTTGATAAGCGTGGCTCAATAGTTGTATCGCAACGAGAGCAATGTCCAACAGCGTGCATGTATGGACGCTTTTCAGCAACAATTCGTCCAAGCTCTTTCAACTTTGCAACTACCGCAACTCGAGCTTCAAAACGATCCATGCCATCAAACTCTGTGCCAGTTCCATCCATGATTCCATGCTCATTCATGATCACCACGAATGGCACGTTGTGGCGCATGGCCATTTCAAAGTCATTTGGATCATGAGCCGCTGTTACTTTGACTGCTCCGGTTCCAAAATCAGGGTCCACTAATTCATCGGCAATAATCGGAATCATTCGATTAACAAGTGGAAGCAAAACTTCCGTTCCAATCATGTGCTTGTAACGCGGATCATCAGGGTGAACTGCGACAGCGCCATCGCCCATCATTGTTTCGGCGCGAGTTGTCGCAACAACAATGCTTTGCTCGCCATCGCCATATCGAACAGATACAAATTCTCCTGCATCATCTTGATGCTCTACTTCAATATCTGACAACGCTGTTAAACAACGTGGACACCAGTTAATGATTCGCTCTGCGCGATAAATTAAACCTGCGTCATACATACGCTTGAAAATAGTTACTACTGCCTTGGACATACCTTCATCCATTGTGAAGCGTTCACGAGACCAGTCGACAGATGAACCAAGTCGCTTCATCTGTTCAAGAATCGCACCGCCAGATTCCTCTTTCCACTCCCACACTTTTTTAACAAACTCTTCGCGTCCTAGATCATGACGCGACTTACCTGATGCAGCTAACTGCTTTTCAACAACGTTTTGTGTTGCGATACCGGCGTGATCCATTCCTGGAAGCCACAACACTTCAAATCCCTGCATGCGCTTCATACGTGACAAACAATCCTGCAATGTTTGATCCAGCGCGTGACCAATATGCAGAACACCTGTCACATTGGGAGGAGGTAGAACAATTGAAAAGGCTTCTTTCGCTGAGTTTGCATTTGCGGTGAAATATCCAGCGCTCATCCACTTTTCATACAATGGAGATTCAATCTCGGCTGGCGAGAAGGTTGAGGCTAATTCACGGCTTGAAGACATAGTGCGCAGTCTAGATTATGCGCTCTTCTCCTCTTGACCTTTTTGTCCGCGTGAGCGTTTTGGACCTGTGTGATTAATCAATGTTGGCGCTCCCCCAGAGGTGATGCACTCTTTGGTGATAATCACCTTTTCTACATCTGTACGGCTTGGAACGTCATACATAACGGTTAATAGGACAGATTCCATGATTGCGCGAAGTCCACGTGCACCAGTACCACGTTCCTGTGCAAGATCTGCGATCGCATCAAGTGCTTCTGCATCAAATTCAAGCTGAACATGATCCAAATCAAAGAGGCGCTGATACTGCTTAACCAGTGCGTTCTTTGGCTCTGTCAAAATCTGCATTAGAGCTGGCTTATCAAGGTTTTCAACACTTGTAAGAACTGGAAGGCGGCCAATGAACTCTGGAATCATTCCAAACTTCAAAAGATCTTCCGGCATTACATCGGCAAAGATGTCCTTGCGGTTCTTATCTGCAGCATCTTGCAAAGTTGCGTTGAAACCAACACCAGACTTACCGACGCGAGATTCGATGATCTTTTCAAGACCGGCAAAAGCTCCACCAACGATAAACAAAACATTTGTTGTATCAATTTGAATGAACTCTTGGTGTGGGTGCTTACGACCGCCCTGTGGTGGAACAGATGCAACTGTTCCTTCAAGAATCTTTAGCAACGCTTGCTGAACACCTTCACCTGAAACATCGCGGGTAATTGATGGGTTCTCAGATTTGCGAGCAACCTTATCGATTTCATCGATGTAGATAATTCCTGTTTCAGCTTTTTTGACATCGTAATCAGCAGCTTGCAAAAGCTTGAGCAAAATGTTCTCAACATCTTCGCCGACATAACCAGCCTCAGTTAGCGCTGTTGCATCTGCAATCGCAAATGGAACATTGAGCATACGTGCCAAAGTTTGCGCCATAAGTGTCTTGCCGCAACCAGTTGGTCCGAGCATCAAAATGTTTGACTTAGCTAATTCAATTGAATCTTCGCGACCACTGTCGCCGCTTTGTACACGCTTGTAATGGTTGTAGACGGCAACAGAGAGTGACTTCTTTGCGCGATCTTGTCCGATCACATACTGGTCTAAGAATTCAAAGATTGCTTGAGGCTTTGGAAGCTCTGAAAGACCAAGTGAGTTTGCTTCGCTGAGCTCTTCAACGATGATTTCGTTACAGAGTTCAATACATTCATCACAGATATAAACGCCAGGACCGGCGATGAGCTTCTTAACCTGCTTCTGAGTCTTGCCGCAGAAGGAGCACTTTAGAAGATCGCTTGTTTCACCGATTCTTGTCATGCCTGAAGTTTAGATTCTGCGAGGGCTTTACGCTTGGGTTTTTACGCTTACTTCTGTTCGCCGAGAGAATAATCAGCATCATTTTCTTTCTTTGGCATCTTCATATCCTTAACGCCAGGTACTCGAAGGATCGCTAAGCCGATAAGCACATGGAAAATCGAAGCTCCAATTAGTAACTCTTTTTCGCCAAAGAGGGCAACAGCTGGACCAATTAATGCCATACCAATCGGCATTAATCCAGCAGTTCCCATGTGATCAATTGAAAAGACTCGACCCTGTAGATGCGCAGGAACTTCTCGTTGTACCGCAGAGGACCACCATGCTTCCCAAGGCCCCACTGAAAAACCTGCGAACAAGTATGCAATCACAATAAAGGTTCCGGAAATTGGGAAAACCAAAGCTAAAGGTGCAATGACAATAAACATCCAGACAAAGATTGAAACATAGCCTTCATGCTTGACCTTTATCTTGACGCACAAGATTGCAGAGATGATCGAACCGACAGAAAATGCTGCAGCAGATAAAGCAAATGGAGTATTGGAATCAAACTCACGGCGCGTAATGACCGGCAACAAAACTGTTTCAGCAGCGATCACAACCATTAGCTGAAGTGATGCCATAACAATCATGGCGCCGATCCAAGGAATGTCTCGAACTGTGCGCAGACCTTCTTTAAGCTCAGTAAAGAAAGGCTCTTGTTTGCGCTTATCGCTGCTGATGTCCTCTTGGATCTTAAATAAAAAGTAGGTACCAATCGCAAAGGCACATGCGGTGAAGATAAAGGTAAATCGTCCACCAACTAGGAAAACCGCTGCTCCCCCGATACCTGGGCCAATGATCGTTGCACCTTTAGTACTGATGTTTCGAGCAACATTTGCCGCCGGAAGTTTTTCATCAGGAACAAGGCTTGGAACAATTGCACCAGCTGCTGCGGCACCAAATGCATCACCAAGACCCATGAGAAAAACTGCAAGACCTAATAGGTAATGAGGCATCGATGGTGCAGAGACAAACACCATTGAAATAACGACAGCTGATCTAAATAAATCGGCCCCGATCATCACATTTCGTCGAGGTAAACGATCAGCCCACACGCCAGCAAAAGGAGCAAAAACAACGCCAGATAAAACACGTGCGCCAAGAATTAAACCTAAAGTTGTTGCTGTACCACCTGCATCTAGAACTGTTACTGCAAGCGCAATTGGAAAAGCAGAAGCTCCGAAAACAAAGATTGTGTTAGATAACCAAAAGAGCCGGTACCCCTTGTATGACCAAAGGGAGCCCGGCTCAAATAGTTTCACGCAAAAATAGAAGTGTTTACTTCTTTGCCTTTCGTGATGCTAGAACTTGATCGATGATTCCGTACTCAACAGCCTCTGTTGCGGTAAGAATCTTGTCGCGCTCAATGTCCTTGCGAATCTCTTCAGCTGACTTAACAACGTGACGAGACAAGAGATCTTCCTGCAAGCGAGTGATGCGATCGATTTCACGAGCTTGGATTTCGATATCTGATGCCTGTCCGCCACCTTCAGAAGATGGTTGGTGAATCAAAATACGTGAGTGCTCAAGGGCGTAACGCTTGCCCTTTGCGCCACCAGCAAGGATGACCGCTGCTGCAGATGCTGCTTGACCTAAACAAATTGTGCTGATGTCTGGGCGAACAAACTGCATAGTGTCGTAAATAGCTGTTAGCGCTGTAAATGATCCACCAGGTGAGTTGATGTAGATCATGATGTCGCGATCTGGATCCATAGATTCCAGAGTCAAAAGCTGAGCCATAACATCGTTTGCAACGGTGTCATCAATTGGCTGACCTAAGAAAATAATGCGCTCTTCGAAAAGCTTTGTATATGGATCTTGACGCTTGTATCCATACGCTGTCTTTTCTTCAACAGTTGGAAGAACGTAGCGCGATGTAATCTCTTGAATGTTTTTCATTACGCTTTTCCTCCAGTGATCTGTCCCAATGATGTGACAACGTGATCGACAAAACCATAATCCTTTGCATCCTTTGCATTGAACCAGTTATCGCGATCTGAATCAGCAAGAATCTTTTCCAGAGTTTGTCCTGTGTGCAAAGCATTTAACTCAGACAGTGTCTGCTTTGTAATAGCCATCTGCTCTGCCTGAATACGAATATCAATCGCTGTTCCACCGATTCCACCAAGTGGTTGGTGCATCAAGATACGTGAGCTGTTGGTTGCGTAACGCTTGCCCTTTGTTCCTGATGTAAGAAGGAACTGACCCATTGAAGCGGCCATTCCGAAAGTTACAGTTGCAACATCATTTGGAATTAACTCCATTGTGTCGTAGACAGCCATTCCAGCTGTCACAGATCCACCAGGAGAGTTGATGTACAAGAAAATATCTTTCTTTGGATCTAGTGAAGAAAGAAGGAGAAGTTGAGCGCACACCATGTTTGCCATGTCGTCGCGGACTTCACCTGACAAGAAAACAATCCGCTCTTCAAGTAGGCGGTTGTAAATCTGGTCCTTCATTTTGCTATCTGTCTCCACTGATGGGCCTCCCATATTTTTTACCTGTAGTGACCCTAACAATTAAGCAGGCCAAATGCTTCCCGATTAGGTGAAATAGATGCGTGAACCGTGCCGTGTTCGCTGTAGGCGGAGAAGGTCGAGAGTTTTTACGCCTCTTCGACTAGATCAGCAGGGTTCGCAGCCTTTGGTGCGAGCGCCTCAAGATCAATCACATTGCCTGATGCATCTTTAACGGTGATGCGTCCAAGCACAGATGCGAGCGCCTTTGCACGAGTTACCTCGGCAACTAGTTGCTGAATCTGTCCAGCCTTCTGAAGCTCCTCGGCAAACTGCTGTGGTGCCATTCCATAACGCTGTGATGTACGAACCAAGTACTCGGTTAATTCAATCTCAGTGATCTGAACATCTTCAGCCTGAACAATCGCATCAAGAAGGAAATCTGATTTCAAAGATGCACGAACCTGGCCATCAACTTCAGCACGGTGCTCGGCATCTTCCATGCGACCTTCGCCCTCGAGGTGATCATTAACCTCAAGTTCGACCAAGTTATCTGGAACTGGAATCTCATTATCTGCAAGCAACTTCTCAACTAGACGGTCACGTGCTTGTGCACCTTGTTCCATCTTCTTGACGCGCTCTAGACGAACAACAAAATCTGCCTTTAGCTCAGCAAGTGTGTCGAACTCAGATGCAAGCTTTGCGAAAGCATCATCAACTGGTGGAAGCTCGCGCTCCTTAACAGCCTTAACTGTTGCCTTTACCTCGCCCTTTTCGCCTTCTTGCTGTCCAACCAGTTGGGTTTCAAACTGCTTTACATCGCCGGCCTTCATTCCGATCAAGATCTCATCGAGACCATCGATCATCTTGTCTGAACCAACTTCGTAAGAAATATCATTTGCTTGTCCGCCATCAACTTCAGCACCATCAATAAAGGCTGTCATATCAAGTGTTGCAAAGTCACCCATCTTGATCTCGCGCTCAACAGTTGTAAGTGTTCCAAAACGTGTACGCAAAGATTCGATCTGCTCATCAACATCTGAATCCTCAACCTTCACATCATCAACTTCGATTGTGATCTTTGAGAAATCAGGAAGCTTTACCTCTGGGCGAATATCAACCTCAACGGTGAAAACAAGCTTGTCCTTATCAACAAACTCTTTAACATCTACTTCTGGGCGACCAATAACAGCAACCTTGTGTTCGCGAGCTGCTTGACCGTAAAACTCTGGAAGAGCTGAGTTGATTGCCTCATCGATAACAGCTCCACGACCTACGCGCTGATCAATCATTGCTGCAGGAATTTTTCCTTTACGGAAACCAGGGATGTTTACCTGTGCAGCTACCTTCTTATATGCAACAGCTACATGTGACTCAAGCTCAGAGTAAGCAACTTCAACATCAAGACGAACGCGAGTTGGAGATAGAACTTCTACTGAACTTTTCACTAAGTGCTCCTAGGTGGATGTGGTGAGTACCGAGACAAACTGGTCGGGGCGGGGAGATTCGAACTCCCGATCTCCTGCTCCCAAAGCAGGCGCGCTAGCCACTACGCTACGCCCCGAGGCGCAAGGATGGAGTCTAAACCAGATTTCGCACTCTGATTACCGACCCAGTACCTTTAGCCCATGCACCCGCGGGTGTAGCTCAATGGTAGAGCCCCAGCCTTCCAAGCTGGCCATGCCGGTTCGATCCCGGTCACCCGCTCCAGATTGTTTATCCGATAGATCCAACCTTATTCACGAGGGCCTTCCCACTAAAAGTCAGCAGATTGAGACTGGTTGCGCCGTATTGATCCACGGCTCTCAACTTTAAGGTTGTTGTTGAACTGCACACGATTTTTCCAATCATCATAAATTCATAGTGACGGCGTCCAAGACCATTAATAAATGCGTGTGAATCTGATGCAAATACTTGGTAACTCAAACTTCCACCACTGGCTACCAATTGCATACCTACATAAGTTTGATCTAATGACTCTGGCGCGAATGTTCCGTCGACCATGATCGTAAACGTATATGAACCAGTCTCCAGAGAGATAAAGTTTGAGGATTCACTTGTTCCAAGATTCTGATTGGTAGAAAGCATCCAACTTGGAATATCCACAAAATATGAGATTGAGGAAGCGGATGTTCCTGCTGCACCCGTAGCACCAGTCGCTCCTGTATCACCCTTTACACCTTGAATACCTTGAGCTCCTGTCGCACCTGTATCTCCTTTGATTCCTTGAATTCCTTGTGCTCCTTGTGGACCAGTTGCCCCTGTTGGACCTTGAACTCCCGCTGCACCTGTTACACCGGTTTCACCTGTGTCACCTTTAGGACCCGCAGCACCAGTCGCTCCTGTTGCACCAGTTAATCCTTGAGTGCCTTGCGCTCCTTGTGGACCGGTTGCACCTATTGGGCCACGATCACCAGTTGCACCTTTCTCACCTGTAGCGCCCTTATCTCCCTTGGGACCAGTAGGTCCCATCGCACCTGATTCACCGATCACATTTGCAACGACAGGAATTTCATTTGCACGAAGCGACGTTGTAACTTTCCAAACACCCTTTGTCTTTGGGCCATAAAGATTTAAGTTCTTAGTATCAATATAGAAATCACCATTGATTCCTAATGTTTTCGCCGGAACACCTGCACCACTAAGGATTGTGTTAACTACCGTTGTTGGAGTAGGACCAGCTGCTTTTGTACTTGTTTTTTCACCCGCAATTGCTGACGGAAGTACTGCAAGTGAAAATGCCAGAGTGATTGCTACTAAAGATCTGCTGCCTTTCATGGGTCACCAAAATTTCTGTGTGGGGATTTAAGTGTGAACCTGTGAAAATTCCGAGCGAATAAGGGTTTCGGCAGGGGGTTTATGCGTAGGTGTAAGGAAATCCCCGCATAAAAATATCTATTTCTCTGAGGGTGTTTTCAGGTTCAGTGGCTAAAATCCCCAGCATGAACCTGTTCATTACGGGTAGTCGATGACGAGGGGTCAGGGCTAGAACTACTAACGAGAGGACATACATATGTCATCAAAGAAGAGAGTGGCAGCGGTTGCAATCACTATTGCTGCATTGACTGCTGGATCAATTGGAGTTGCGTCAGCACATGATGCAGCAGGTAAGGGTGCAGCAAAGACAACAATTCTTGCTGAACTTGTAAAGGCTGGAACAATCACACAAGCACAAGCTGATGCGATTACAAAGAAGTTTGATGATTTCAAAGCAACCATGGATGCAAACAAGGCAGCTAACCAGGCTGCTCGCGATGCACATCATGCAGCGGTAGAGGCACTTGTTGCTTCAACCATCGGAATTGATGCAGCAACAATTAAGTCGCGCCTTGCAGCAGGTGAAACTCTTGGAGCGATTGCAGGAACAAAGAAGGCTGCACTCATTACAGCACTTGTTGCTTTTGAGACAAAGGAGATTGATGCTCGCGTGACAGCTGGCACATTGACCGCAGCTCAGGCAACAACTCTTAAGGCAAACCTGACAGATCATGTAACCAAGATGGTTGATTCTGTTAAGGGCCCTAAGGATGGAAAAGGCCCAATGGGAATGGGTGGTCACGGTAAGGGCAAGCGCCACTAAGTTGTAAAACACTTCCTCCTAAGAAGTAAAAACCCGCCACGTGAGCAATCACTTGGCGGGTTTTTCTCTACCCGTGGCAAGATGCGCATATGCGCATTCACATTGGTAGCGATCACGCTGGTTTGGAATTGAAGGCAGCTCTTGTTGAGTACTTACAGAGCAAAGGTCATGATGTAAAAGACCACGGTCCCCACGAGTATGACGCGGTTGATGATTACCCTGATTTTTGTATTCCTGCAGCGATTGCAACTGTTGCAGATCCATCATCCCTAGGCATTGTTTTAGGTGGTTCTGGAAATGGCGAGCAGATCGCTGCAAATAAGGTCAAAGGTGTTCGCGCAGTTCTAGCGTGGAGCGTTGAGACTGCAAAGCTTGGTCGCGATCACAACAATGCAAATGTTGTTGGAATCGGCGGGCGCATGCACTCAATTGATGATTGCAAAGCGATTATCGATGCGTTTATCGAAACACCGTTCTCAAATGATGAGCGCCATATTCGCAGAATCAACAAGATCGCAAAGTATGAAAATGAAGGTTCGCTCTAAGCTTTTATGTACATCATGTCGTTAACGGCATGATCTTTATCAATACCTTGACCTTCAAAACGTGTAACTGGACGCCATTCTGGTTTTTCAATTACTCCCCCGGTAAAGAGAGTTGAACCGGCAAATACCTCTTGGATGCTTTCTGCATAAGGAACCCAGTCAGTTGCAACATGAATGAATCCGCCCTTTTTAATCTTTGGGTGGATCAACGCTAAGAATCCTTCATTAACGATGCGGCGCTTATTGTGCTTTTTCTTTGGCCAAGGATCTGGAAAGAAAAGGTGAATTCCATCAAGTGATTCATCGGGGATCATGTGTTGCAAAACCACATGAACATCCTCTTCGATAACTTTAAGATTTGTTAGGTCGTTTTCAACAATACGGGCTAACAACTTTCCAATTCCCGGTGGGTGAACATCAACTGCGATGTATCCATTGTTGGGGTGATTCTTCGCAATGATCGCGGTGGCCTCGCCCATACCGAAGCCGATCTCCATGATCACTTTTTCGCTCTTTGGAAAGATTTGCGAAAGATTTAACTCTTGTTGCGTGAACACAATTCCGTGAACCATTTGCAGGGCATCTTTGGCCGCTCGCTGGGCTTCGGTAATACGGGAGCCGCGGATACTGTAGCTACGTACCGAAGGGCGTTCCATGGGGCAACTGTGTCATGGTTGGATAAGAACCTACAAAATCCCATAAAAGCGGGATTGATCTAGAAGGAGCAACAAGTGCCAGGTCTGAATTTGAGCCGTGCCGAAGCAAAAGAGCGTGCGGACCATCTGTATGTAAATAGTTATGTAGTGACCCTTGATGTCACAAAGGGCGAGGAAACCTTTTACTCAAAGTCTGAGGTTTCATTCACATGTAACAAGCCTGGTTATGCAACCTTTATCGATGCTGTTGGTCGCTCAGTAATTAGCGCAACTCTTAATGGTGTGGCAGTTGATACAAGCAACTTTGATGGTGAAAGCATTTTCCTTACTAACTTAGCTGCCGACAATCTCTTGGTGATCGAGATCGAAGCTGAGTACTCAAAATCTGGTGAAGGTCTTCAGCGTTCAGTAGATCCTTCAGATCGAGAGATTTATCTGTACTCACAAGGCGAGACTGCTCATATTCGCAATATGTTCCCTTGCTTTGATCAGCCAGCATTGAAGGCAACTTTTTCGTTAACAGTAACTACACCAGGACATTGGCAAGCCGTGTCTAACAACCCAGTTGAGTCAAAGGTTGCAAAGGGCGAACTTGTTGAGTGGAAGTTCTCAACAACTCCTCGCATCGCAACATACTTGGATGCATTAATCGCAGGCCCATACTCATCTGTTCATGATGTCTACAAGGGTCAAAAAGAAATCCCTCTAGGAATCTACTGCCGCAAGTCCATGATGCAGTACTTAGATCCCGACGATATCTTCCTTATTACTAAGCAAGGTTTTGAGTACTTTGAAAAGACCTTCGGTTTGGCGTATCCATTTGAGAAGTATGACCAGATCGCAGTTGTTGACTTCAACTTTGGCGCTATGGAAAACGCAGGAGCGGTTACTTTCCGCGAAGATGTTTTGGTATTCCGTAGCCATATGCCAGATAAGGCGTACCTGTCACGTGCAAACACAATCCTGCACGAGATGGCACACATGTGGTTTGGTGACATGGTCACCATGTCATGGTGGGACGATCTGTGGCTTAACGAATCATTTGCTGAATGGTCTTCATATTTAGCGCTGGCTGAAGCAACTCGTTTCAACGGTGCATGGTCCGAATTTAACTCTGCTCGTAAGAACTGGGCATACCGCCAAGATCAGTTGTCATCTACTCACCCAATCATCGCTGACATGGTGGATATGGAAGCGGTCAACGCTAACTTTGATGGAATTACTTATGCAAAGGGTGCATCTGTTCTGCACCAACTTGTTGCACACGTAGGTCGCCCACAATTTATTGCTGGTCTTCAAAAGTACTTTGCCAAGCATGCGTGGGGAAATACAACCCTTGAAGATCTACTTGTCGAACTAGAAGCAGCAAGTGGTCGCAAGTTAGAGGCATGGGTAAACACTTGGTTACAAACTGCTGGTGTAAACACACTTCGTCCTTCATTAGATATCGATGGTGGTGTCTACAAGAGCATCACAATTAAGCAAGAGGTTCCGCTAGTTCCTGCCGGCTCAAAGGAGCTACGTCCTCACCGTCTTGCAGTTGGCTTGTATGACATCAGTGGAGATTCATTAAAACTTCGTAAGACTGTAGAACTTGATGTGGTTGGTGAAGCAACAGTTGTTGCAGAGCTTGCAGGTGAAAAGGTTGCAGATCTATTGCTGATCAATGATCGCGATCTGTCTTATGCAAAGCTGCGTTTTGATGATCGTTCGGTTGCAACACTAAAGACCCATCTAGGAAAGCTCGATGATGCACTTGCTCGCGCGCTGTGCTGGGCTTCAATCTGGGATATGCATCGTGATGCTGAGATCTCATCAGCAGATTTCCTTGAAATCGCGCTCAATGGTCTTGCAGGTGAAAGCGATGATGCGATCGTCAATATTGTGCTTGGGCAACTTGGCACTTCGGTCGAGGCGTATGCAAAGGATTCAAACCGTGATGCCTACCGCGAAAAGTTGGCTGATGGACTGTGGTCACTGACTCAAAACTCTGCTCCTGGTAGCGATCTTCAACTGCTTATCTCTCGTGCATTTGCGATTAATGCGCAAACTGCAGATCAGACAGCAAAGATTCGAGAGCTGCTCAATGGCAGCGCACCAGGATTAAAGGTTGATGCAGATCTTCGTTGGTACTTCCTAATCGCTCTGACAGAGCGTGGTGCAACAACAAAGGCAGAACTTGATGCAGAGGTTGCAAAGGACAACACGACAACTGGAAACCTTGCCTACGAAACATGTTTATCTGCGATGCCAAACAGCGATGCAAAGGCATATGCATTTAATAAGGGTCTTGATGCAGAGGTTGCAACATCGGTACGCACCGCACTTGTTGCCGGCTTCCAACGCCCAATTCAGCGCACACTTCTAGAGCCATTTGTAAATCTGTACTTCGACAGTTTAATTACAGTCTGGGAGTCACGCTCATATGAACCAGCGGCAAAGTTTGTATCTGGTTTCTATCCAACATGGATTGTGAAGCAATCAACTGTTGATGCAACCAATGCGTGGCTTAATGGCGCAGGAAAGGATTCACCAGCTGTGCTTCGCAAACTTGTAAGAGAGTCACAGGATGGATTAATCCGTGCCCTTAAGGTTCAAGCGCTAGATAAGTGATTACTCGATTACTGTGATTGCAGATGTCTTTACCTTCTTAGGCTTTGACATCGCATAAGCAAGAACTGAGATTGCAACAAACATAACTGTTGGGATCACAAAAAAAGTAACAACAGTTTCGAGAACTGAGATTCCAGGAATCTCTACGATTGGGCCTTCATTTCTGCTCATGGTGGAAGTGTAATTTACTTAAGCAGTTGCCGCAGCCACACCAAATGGCTCTAGGTACTGCAACCACCTGTGATCTGTGCGACCTGTTCCTAGAATTCTCCATGCAGCGCCTACTGGTTCGCGAGGCAAGGTGCGCAATCTCCAGCCGAGCTCCTTCAAATGTTTATCCGCTTTTAGGTGATTGCACTTGTGGCAGGCGGAAACAACATTTTCCCAATTATGTCCACCACCACGACTTCGTGGAATGACGTGGTCAATTGAAGTTGCTGGTGCTGAACAGTAAACACACCGTCCGCCATCGCGAGCAAAGATTGCTCGACGAGACAGTGGAACTGAATGGCGATATGGAATACGAACAAACTTATTGAGTCGAACAACTGATGGCAGCGAAACTTGTCCGCCAGCAAATCTTAAAATGTCGCCACTGTCTTCAACCATTGTTGCTCTGTGATTGAGAACCAAAATGAGCGCGCGACGATCTGTGATGACACCCAATGGTTCATAAGTGGCATTGAGAACAAGTGTGCGCGACATAAATCGCTCCCGATCTGGCGCGTGGCTCGCGCCGATTGGTTTATCTTGCCTCAAAACACCCGACCTCGTGGGTATTGAACGGCGGTATTTAGGTGACATTTTGGATAAAGTTTTGCCATCATGAGTGACTCTATGCGGGAATTCCTAGACTGGATGGCGGGTACTCCCCTTCGAGTTCTGACAATCGTTGTGGCAGCTGCCCTTATTCAATCCTTTGGTTCTCGGGCGATTGCACGGGCGATGAAGAAGTTGGCTTCGGTAGATCTAGTACCGGGACCTCGCAACATCGTCGCACGACAAAAGGAACGCGCAAGCACAATCGGTGGAGTTCTATCTGCAACGCTTAAAGCAACCACTTGGATCGTTGCAGCTGCAATGGCGCTTGGAGAATTCGGTTTTGATTTAGGTCCATTGATTGCATCTGCTGGAATCGTGGGTGTTGCACTTGGTCTTGGTGCCCAAACTTTAGTTCGCGATATTTTGTCTGGAATCTTTATGCTGATCGAAGATCAGTACGGAGTTGGCGATACCGTCGAAGTTCTAGAAATCGAAGGTGTTGTTGAAAAGGTTGGATTGCGCGTTACAACTGTTCGTGATGGCCAAGGAACATTGTGGTACCTGCGAAACGGTGAAATTCTTAAAGTTGGAAATCAATCTCAATCTGGTTGATTTACTAAGGAGTTTGCAGCCATCTCTAAATAACCCCATAGCTCAGCCTCGAGAGCTGGATCAATCTCAACACCATCAACCGCTGTATGCATTGCATTCAACCACGCATCTCGAGCGGCTACGGTTACAGCAAACTCAGCATGACGCATACGCAAACGTGGATGCCCGCGGTTTTCCTGATAGGTGCTTGGCCCTCCCCAGTACTGCTCTAAGAACCATTGCAAACGTTGTGCTGCACCCTTCATATCTGTTTCAGGGTACATAGGGCGCAGAATTGGATCTGTAGCAACTACTGCGTAAAACTGCGAAACAAGATCTGCGAAGAACTTTTCCCCGCCTACTTGTTCATAAAAAGTGCTCATACATTAAGGCTAGCGGTGTCTTTGCCCTTTGCAATCTGTAAAACAAAGTAACTTGTAATAAGACACAGGGCACCACTCAAATAAAATGACAATGCATAATCACCAAGTTTTACTCGCAATACCGCCGCACCAAAGGCTGCAATTGAGCCTCCAATTTGGTGAGCTGCAAAAACCCATCCGTAAATAACAGTTCCGCGATCAGGACCCAAAATTGTGCGGCACAACATGATCGTCGGAGGAACTGTTGCAACCCAATCAAGACCATAGAAGATCACAAATACCAAGGTTGAGGGATGAACAGTTGAAAAGAGAATTGAAGGCAATAAGAACAAAGAAAGCCCGCGTAAAGAGTAGTAGAAGAACAAAAGCTTACGTGGATCAAACTTGTCAGTTAGCCAACCAGAAAACAATGTTCCAATAACATCAAAGACACCAATTAGAGCGAGCAAGCTTGCTGCAGTAACTTGCATCATTCCGTGGTCATGAGCTGCAGGAATAAAGTGTGTTCCAATTAATCCACTTGTTGAAAGCCCACAGACAAAAAAGGATCCAGTCAGGTACCAGAAATCTTTATGTGCACTGGCTTCCTTTAAGGTAACAATTGCAAGCTTTGCAGCAGGCATCGTCGATTTAACTGGTGGTTGCCAATCATCTGGTGCACCAAAAGGAAGCATTCCAAGATCTGCTGGCTTTTCTTTCAGGAAGAGATAAATGAAGGGAACCATTAACAAAGATGCGGCACCAATTGTTAAACCAATTGATTGCCAACCGTATTTTCCTGATAAGGATGTAAGGCCAGGCAAGAAGACCAACTGCCCTGTTGCAGCCGCTGCGGTTAATCCGCCAACAACTAATCCACGACGCTTCACAAACCAACGATTTGCGACGGTTGCAGCAAATACCAGCGCCATAGAGCCTGTACCAACTCCAACAATTACGCCCCAGGTTAAAACTAATTGCCAAGGTGCGTGAACAAAGGTTGTAAGAAAAGCTCCTGTACTAACGGTAGTAAGCGCACCCATAACAACTTTGCGAACTGTAAATCGCTCCATCAAAGCGGCAGCAAAGGGTGCAGTTAATCCGTATAGAAGTACGTTGACCGAGATCGCTAATGAAATCTGATCGCGGCCCCAACCAAAGGCTTCTTCAAGTGGAACGATCAGAACCGATGGCGCAGATCTAAAGCCCGCAGTAGCTACAAGGGTAAAGAAGGTAACCAGCGCAGCAATCCACGCAGGATGAATCCTTCTTGTCTGAGTCATTTACGGAACCAGTCGCACCCAAACAGCGGTATCGGTTGGCAATGTGTGTCCTGTTACTGGACCACTTGCAACCAAGATCTGACTGTTGCTTGGTAATTGAATTGGTGCACCGAAGTTGATGTAACAAGCAAAATCTCCGGGACGTTCAAATGCAACAACATCCTTACCTGCTTCAATCCACTCCATTGGTCCATCACCAAGTCCTGACTCTTGCTTTCGCAACGCCAACGCTTCGCGATACATTGAAAGAGTTGAACCTTCAACGCCATCTTGGCTATCAACTGAGTACTTGCCCCACCATGATGATTGTGGCAACCACGCCTCTTCAGGCTTCAAAGAATCATTAGTTGAAAAACCAAATGCGCCCTTTGGATCTGATGACCAAGGAATTGGAACACGACATCCATCGCGACCGCGATCTTGATATCCACTCATCTTCCAACGAGGATCTGTTAAACGATCTTCAGGAATATCGCGAACTTCAGGAACAGCTAACTCTTCACCTTGGTACAGATATGTTCCACCAGGTAGAGCAAGTGTCATCAAAGTTGCACTTCGTGCGCGCAAAGTTCCACGTGCAATGTTGAGCTTCTTGGGATCTCCCTGTCGTGAAAGGGTTGTATCCCCATGATTTGTAAGTCCAAGATCTAGGCGATCTACAGAGCGCACAACATCGTGGTTGTTAAATACCCATGAAGTAGGTGCGCCAACCTCTGCCAAAGCATCGATTGAGTTATCAATCTTCTTCTTGATCTCTGCTGCATCCCACAGCGTGGTGAGCATTTCAAAGTTAAACGAGTTCTGAAGTTCATCTGCGCGTACATAACGTGCAATGCGTGAGGCTGGACTTACCCAAGCTTCTGCAACCGCCATGCGATCTCCTGGATACGAATCAAAGATTTTGCGCCAAGAACGATAGATATCGTGAACACCTTCTTGATCCCAGAATGGTTTGTGATCTGTTCCCAGCATTTCTGCTGCAGGATCCTTCTTGATATCTGGCAAACCTGCTTCTTTGATCATTCCGTGTGCAACATCGATACGGAATCCATCAACACCGCGATCTAGCCAAAACTTCAAAACTTCTTCCAGATGATCTTTAACCTCTTGGTTTTCCCAATTCAAATCTGGTTGTTCAACCGCGAATAAATGTAAGTACCACTGCCCTGGTTTTCCATCAGCTTCGATCACACGTTCCCAAGCAGGTCCGCCGAAAACAGCTTCCCAGTTATTAGGAGGAAGTTCTCCATTAGGGCCCTTGCCATCGCGGAACATGTAACGATCGCGTTCCTTAGAACCAGGCTTTGCAGCCATCGCTTCTTTGAACCACTTGTGTTCATTTGATGTGTGGTTAGGAACAATGTCAACGATGAACTTAATTCCAAAATCATGTGCTTCTTTAATTAATTGTTCTGCCTGCGCCAAAGTTCCATATGCAGGTTCAATATCCATGTAATCAGCGACGTCATAACCATGATCATGCTGTGGCGATGGATACCAAGGAGAAATCCAGATTGCATCAATTCCAAGTGACTTCAAGTATGGAAGACGTGAACGAATACCTTCTACATCGCCGATGCCATCGCCATTTGAATCAGCAAATGAGCGTGGATAGATCTGATAAGTAACTGCATCTCTCCACCAAGGACGCTCTTCGCGCGAAGCTAGCTGTGCCATCGTTACTTCTCCTCTTCAAGGTATTTATTGAGGAAATCACGTTCAGCGTCATTGATGGGACGGGATTTCTTTGTATCCATTGAAACTGTTACTTGAACTGTTTTTACGCGAGCAAGTAATTCATCGCCATTCTTCATCTCGTAGGTAACTCCAAAAGATGAGTTTCCAACTTTGTTGACCCAGATTTCTACATCGATGTAAATATCACCGGTGTAGATCGGTGCGATGAAATCTACCTCTGCACGAGCAACAACCATCTCGATCATCTTGGACCACGCAAATCGTGCCTCTTGTGCATAGATTAAGTAGGTCGCGTTATTTACATGACCAAAAGCATCGAGATCGCCCCAACGAACATACTGTTTATTCTGGAATCTCATTAACGGGTCAACTTTCGGTATGTCATGCGATGAGGGCGGGATGCTTCAGAGCCCAAACGCTCAATCTTGTTTGCTTCATAGCTCTCGAAGTTTCCTTCAAACCAGAACCACTTTGCATCACCTTCGTACGCCAAAATGTGTGTTGCTACACGGTCAAGGAACCAACGATCGTGAGAGATCACAACTGCACACCCTGGAAATTCAAGTAAGGCGTTTTCTAGTGAACCCAATGTTTCAACATCAAGATCGTTTGTTGGCTCATCCAGAAGCAAAAGGTTTCCACCTTGCTTCAACGTTAACGCTAAGTTCAAACGGTTACGTTCTCCACCTGAAAGGATTCCAGCTGCTTTCTGCTGATCAGGACCCTTGAAACCAAAGCATGAAACATATGCACGTGAAGGCATTTCAACTTGGCCGACCTTAATAAAGTCATTGCCATCTGAAACAACTTCCCATAATGATTTCTTGGGATCAATTCCACCGCGGCTCTGATCAACATAGGAAATCTTTACAGTTTCACCAATTTTTACAGACCCAGAATCTGGCTCTTCCATACCCATCAAAGTCTTAAAGAGCGTTGTTTTACCTGCACCGTTAGGACCAATGATTCCAACGATTCCGTTGCGAGGCAGAGTAAATGAAAGATCCTCAATCAGTACGCGATCTCCAAAGCCCTTAGTTAAGTTATTAACTTCAATAACTACATTTCCAAGACGTGGGCCAGGTGGAATTTGAATCTCTTCAAAGTCCAACTTACGCATCTTGTCTGCTTCGGCGGCCATTTCTTCATAACGAGCAAGACGTGCCTTTGACTTTGCTTGGCGACCCTTTGCATTTTGGCGAACCCAATCGAGCTCTTCAGCCAAACGCTTTGCGCGCTTTGCATCCTTCTGACCTTCAACCTTTAAACGTGCTGCCTTTGTTTCAAGGTAGGTCGAGTAATTTCCTTCATATGGATATGCACGACCGCGGTCGAGTTCAAGAATCCACTGTGCAACATTGTCCAAGAAGTATCTATCGTGAGTAATCGCAACAACTGCGCCTGCATACTTATTGAGGTGCTGCTCAAGCCACAAAACAGATTCAGCATCCAAGTGGTTTGTAGGCTCATCAAGAAGCAAAAGATCAGGTGCCTGCAACAGCAACTTACACAAAGCAACGCGGCGCTTTTCTCCACCAGATAACACAGAAACATCTGCATCGGGTGGTGGGCAACGAAGTGCATCCATCGCTTGTTCCAACTGCGAATCAAGTTCCCATGCATTTCGGTGATCAAGCTGTTCTTGCAGCTCTCCCATTTCAGCTAACAACTTGTCGTAATCTGCATCAGGGTTTGCCATCTCGGCGCTGATCTCGTCAAAGCGTGCAAGCATCGCAACGGTTTCTGCAACACCCTCTTTAACATTGTCGATTACATTCTTAGTCTCATCAAGATGTGGCTCCTGCAGCAAAATTCCGACTGTGTAACCAGGGGTTAAATACGCCTCACCATTTGATGGTTGTTGTAATCCGGCCATGATCTGAAGGACGGTGGATTTACCGGCACCGTTAGGACCAACGACACCGATCTTGGCGCCTGGATAAAACATGATCGTGACATCATCAAGGATGACCTTGTCACCGTGCGCTTTACGCGCCTTCTTCATCGTATAAATGAACTCAGCCATGGGATGAAACCTTAGTGGTTCATGTCGGTAGACTTGGCATTCGACCCCTACAGGCGCCTGTAGCTCAGTCGGATAGAGCACCCGCCTTCTAAGCGGGTTGTCGCAGGTTCGATTCCTGCCAGGCGCGCATGGCTAATGAACAACCCAATCTGATCTGGATTGACTGCGAAATGACGGGGCTTTCTCTCGAGAAAGATGTCCTCGTCGAAATCGCTGTCCTCGTAACCGACTCTGATTTAAATGTGATCGGTGATGGTGTCGATGTTGTCATTAAGGCGACCCCAGAACAGCTTGCTGGCATGAATGAGTTTGTAACGCAGATGCACACAACATCAGGGTTGATTACTGAAATCCCAAATGGCATCTCTGTTCAAGAAGCGGAAGCACGAGTAATCGCATATTTGGAAAGTGCTTCTACTCAACCTGGAAAATCGCCATTGGCCGGAAACTCTGTCTCCGTTGATCGCTCATTCATCGCACGCGATATGCCTCTTCTCAATGATTACTTGCACTACCGAACCATCGATGTTTCATCGATTAAAGAGTTAGCGCGACGTTGGTTCCCAAAGGCGTACTTCGGTGCCCCTGCCAAGACCGGCAACCATCGCGCCTTGGGCGATATTCAAGATTCAATCGCTGAACTGGCGTACTACCGCCAAAGCGTCTTCATCTCCGCACAAAACGAGGCACCAACCACCTCGTAACAACAGGTAGACTTTGCACCACATGGTGGACGTAGCTCAGCTGGTAGAGCACCCGGTTGTGGTCCGGGATGTCGCGGGTTCGAGCCCCGTCGTTCACCCCAAGTTTTAAAGTTGGCACAACCCTTGCACCAATAAGTAGAGAGCCGGACTGAAATGATTTTCGACGTCGTTGTTGAAATTCCTGCAGGATCACGTAACAAATACGAGATCGACCACATCACCGGTGAGGTGCGCCTAGATCGCATGCTCTTTACTTCAACTCGTTATCCATATGACTATGGCTTTGTTAAGAACACTTTGTCGCAAGATGGCGATCCACTAGATGCTCTCATCATGTTGGATGAGCCAACTTTTCCTGGTTGCGTTGTTTCATGCCGCGTTATCGGAATGCTCAATATGACCGATGAGGCTGGCGGAGATGACAAGCTTCTGTGCGTTGCAGCTGGAGATGTTCGCAAGTCTTATCTTCAGGACCTCAACGATGTCCCTGCTTACGAATTATCTGAAATCAAGCATTTCTTTGAGGTCTACAAGACCCTTGAACCCGGAAAGTCGGTCCAAGGCGGCGAATGGGTAGGCCACGATCAAGCAGAGTTAGAAATCAACGCTTCATACGCCCGCTTCAAAGACTCTCACTGATACTTTTTCTCTCTAGGAACAACACATACGTTCCTTAAGGAGAGAATGTGATTAACAGCGGCGATACAGCGTGGGTGCTCGCAAGTGCAGCACTGGTCTTGTTTATGACTCCAGGCTTGGCAATCTTTTATGGCGGAATGGTGCGTGCAAAGAGCGCGCTTAACATGATGATGATGTCATTTGCCGCAATCGGAATCACAACAATCATTTGGGTTCTTTATGGATACTCACTCACCTTCGGAACTTCACAAGGTGGATTCATCGGAGATATTGGACATATTGGTTTGTCTGGAACATTGGATCAAGTAGTTGGTGCAGAAGGTCATCAAATTCCAACCCTTGCATTTGCGATGTTCCAATTAACCTTTGCAATTATTACCGTCGCACTTTTGTCTGGTGCGATCGCAGACCGCGCTAAGTATGGATCCTGGGTGTTGTTTGTTGCAGCCTGGGTAACTCTTGTTTACATCCCTGTTGCACACTGGGCCTTTGCTAGCCAAAGCGGCACCGGTGGTTGGATCATCGACAAACTCGGAGCGCTGGATTTTGCTGGTGGAACAGTTGTTGAAATTAACTCTGGTGCAGCAGCTCTTGCTCTCGCAATTGTTTTAGGAAAGCGTGATGGTTTCAGACGCGATCCAATGCGCCCACATAACATGCCACTAGTACTTCTTGGCGCAGGAATGCTCTGGTTTGGCTGGTTCGGCTTTAACGCAGGAAGCGCGCTATCTGCAGGCTCTCTTGCAGCAACCGCAATGATCAATACTCAAATCGCATCTGCAGCTGCTGCAATGTCATGGATTACCTTTGAAAAGTTCCGTGATGGAAAGGCGACAACGCTAGGAGTTGCATCAGGTGCAATTGCTGGTGCGGTCGTGATTACCCCTGCATGTGGTTACGTCAATCCAATTGGTGCATTAATTCTTGGATTAATTGCAGGTGTTGCATCCTCATACGCCGTTTCTCGTAAATACAAGTTTGGGTATGACGATTCGCTCGATGTTGTCGGAGTCCACGGCGTTAGTGGAATCGTTGGAATGATTGGTATTGGCTTATTTGCAACAGCAACAGTTAATGCGACCGGCAAGGAAGGGTTGTTTATTAACGGCTCCCCCGATCTATTGATTAAACAGTTGATTGCGATTGTGGCAGTTGCAGCATTTTCATTCTGTGCAACATGGCTGATTGCAACGGTCATCACACGCACCATCGGATTTAGAGTTCCTCGCGAAGAAGAGCTCACAGGTCTTGATACGACCTATCACGCAGAGTCTGCGTATGACATCACTGGAAATTCAAACCGGTACTAGGCACGAGAAAAGAGATAACAATGAAGCTCATAACAGCGATCGTTAAGCCTTCAAAGGTTGATGATATTAAGCGTGCTTTACAGGCAGATGGCGTTCATGGAATGACCGTCTCTGAAACCCGCGGTTTTGGCCGTCAAAAGGGACACACTGAAATTTACCGTGGTGCTGAATACACAGTTGATTTCATTCCAAAGGCGCGTATTGAAGTGCTTGCAGATGATGCCGAGTGTGATCACATCGTTGACTTAATTGTTAACACCGCAAACACTGGTTCAATCGGCGATGGAAAACTGTGGGTTTCTCCAATCGACACCGTTGTACGTATTCGTACCGGCGAGCGCGGAAGTGATGCACTCTAAGAAGTAGGCAACGCCTTTTCTGGACAGCTCTTCAAGATTCGAACCATCGCCTCTTTTTCAGGGGCTGTAAACCACAACTTGTATTTGATCTTTACTGCAATCTGTCGCGCCACATAATCACAGCGGTAACTCTTTAATGGTGGTAACCAGGTTGCGGCATCTCCATCATTTTTCTGCGAATTCAATCGCCCCTTAACGGCCAAGAGATTCATTGGATCATTTGCAAAAGCTGTTCGCTCTTTAATTGATAATTTAAAAGCTCCGGTTTGCCAGGCATTTGAAAGCGCAACAACATGGTCAATTTGAACCTCCATGCTGCTGGTATTTCCGCGGACAAAGTTGATCTTCTCCCCTGAAAATGGATCGATCAATACTCCAGATAAGACAACACACTCGCGGGTCTTTTCTTTGAAAACCTCCGCGGTTAAATCCCGTTTCAAAATATCGTTTCGGGTATCGCACCCATTGCGATCAACATCTGCCCATGTCTGTCCAAATTGGGCACGGGTGTATCCAGTTTTGGCAGCTCGTCCCTTCGTTACCTGCGCTTCAATAATTGATAATCCAGAGGTAACTGAGTCGGCCTGTGATGGTGAGATTCCAGCCACAAGAAGGCTCAGGACTAGGGCAATCCTTATTTCGATGTGACTCACACGCCCAGTATGAGTGTGTCGGGGATGTGCGGCAAGGCGGGGGTTGCTGATAGGTTTCCCCCTGCATTCAAGCGTTTCCGGCGCCTGGATGCCTCGGGTGGTTAGCTCAGTTGGTAGAGCAGGTGACTCTTAATCACCGGGTCGGGGGTTCGAGTCCCTCACCACCCACTTACGACAGTAAGCCCGAGAATCTGAAGGAGCGCCAAAGGTGCCGCTTGGAAGCAATCAAGTAAATCATCATCCCGAACGCATTATCTGTGGAGTTGGCGTTGATATTCATTCAATCATGATTACAGATCTCTACGATCCAACAGCGATTCCTACTGCATGGCAAAAGTTTTGGACGCAATTTCCAAAGGCAGATTTACCAGGCAACAACCAAGCATGGGGTGTTTCAACTCCTATCGAAGGATCTCAAGGACAGCTGCATTATGTTGCTGGAGTTGAAGTAAAAGCTGGTTATGTAGCACCAGCAGGTTTTGAAGTTGTTGTAATCCCTGCAGGAAATTATTTGGATGTCACCCACGTTGGTCCAATCATGACCCTTGCTCAAAGCTATGGCGAGGCTTATGGAGTTGTATTTCCTTCAGCGGGGCTAGAAATGCGGGCTGGGCAGCACCTTGAAAAGTATGACGCGATGCTTAATCCAATGGCTGATGATTACGAAATGGGAATTTTAATTCCAGTTAAATAATTAAAAAGGGCTGAGGTTGTTAGCCCCAGCCCTACTTCCCACAGCAGATCAGAGGTTCTTCATATGATGCTTGGGCCAAGAAGCCGCGAAGTGTTTTTGTTGAGCTGCCTATTCTTTGATTCGCTCCAAAATGTGCGGGGCAGCCTTTGTGTATGCCTCTAGAAGAGTAATTCCGTAGGTCTCGGAAAAGAGCTCACTAAAGGGTTTACCTACGTTGTGCTTCTTACTCAAAGATATGAATTTATCAAGCCCATAATTAACTATTAACCATTCATGGAAAGCCGAGCCTAATCCGTAAAGTCGTCCCGATCTATCTAGGCGTTCTAACTTAACCAAAAGGGCTACAACATCCTCTGGGGTATTAAGTGATCTGTAATCGCTTGCATACTCTTTTGCGAACCACTCTCTGTAGAAGCGAAATCCATTTTCATATTGTGCAAAATCTGTAAATGAGCTGGATAGCGACATAAAGGTTGCACCTCCTTCTCTAAAAATTGGAGGCATCGATAAGTCTTTGACTTCCTCTGTTACTGCGTACTGTGGCTTTCCGTAAAAACGATAGAAATCTTGGACTACGTGGAATAGCTCATGTGACGGAACAACTAAATTACTTTCGTCTAGGGTCGCTGCGGTTGCTCGACTTGGATATGCAGCGCCTGCGTGCGCTGCCGGACCTGTGCATTGATTAGTAATGACCGAACATTCTGAGTTATAGAAAGTTCCTGGCGCTCCATATGAAGCATTCACCGTGGACTCATCCTTCTTCCACCAGTCAGTAAAGAAAATCAATCCCGATTGAGTAGCAAAAAGCGTGCTATCCAATAATGCAGGCATGTCTTTTTCGGTGTACACATGAATTGTGACTACTCGGGGTGAATCTAAGAAGAGTGAATATACCTGCGCTGCATTCTCAACATAATTCTTAACCACTTTTGCAACATCTGGTGCTGCATAATTTCCAATCCTGTATGTGAAAGTTAATTGGTTGCTGTTTACTCTTACGCTTTGAATAATGTCAAACGCTTTTTTAGCGGTCGCATTTATAACGACTGGCTTAACGCTTGGGGTTGGAGTTGGGGTTGGAGTTGGGGTTGGAGTTGGAGTTGGCGTTGGCGTTGGTGTTGGCGTTGGCGTTGGCGTTGGCTGCTCACCCTTATTCCAAATCAACTTTTTGCCAGATTTAATACAGGTATATACCTTGTTTTGATAAATCGTTTTCTGCTTAAAAACCTTGCAGGTTGATCCAGAAGTTATCTTTTGGGCAGATGATGCGGAAATTGGTAGCAGAGCGAGAGAGAGCCCGACTAACAATCCTTTGGCAACACTTCCCTCAACTCTCATTCCAAAAGGGTAATCGGAAGTTTGAGGTTTGCGGGAAATTAAACGGTCATATTTAATCTTGCCTTCGGCATGAATTAGGTAAAAAGAAAACCCTTTGATTTCTAGCAGTTTTTAAGTGCGTTTTTATTTCTTGAACAAGTTTCCCCAGGAGTTGGGCTCTCCGGTATTGCATTCGTAGAAGAGTTTGAGGATGGCGCTGATACGGGAGCTGAAGTAGGTGTTGGGGTTGGTGCAGGAGCTGGCTTTGCCACTGCTACGCCTGTGTTCCACACTAAATACTTTTTTGCAGTAACACAGGTATAGCTAACATTCTGGTAAACAACTTTTTGATTTAAAACTTTGCAAGCACTTCCGGGAGTTACTTTTTGGGCAGCTACTGCTGTGCCTGGAATTAGGACACCCAGGGCAAGAACGGCGCTCGTAGCTACAACACTCTTCATTCCCATGGCTCAAGTCTAAACAGACCCTTTCAAATACGCATTCCAGAACAGAGTTGAATCGGTTTTGAGCGCAAGTACACGGCGTTTCCGGTAATCATCAGACACCTTCGTAGGCTTTCTTCATTGCAGCCAAATTAATCTTCTTCATGCCAAGCATCGCTTGAGTTGCTCGTTGAGAACCTTCTGCATCTGGTCCGCCTAAATACATTCCCATCTCAGGTGCAATCACCTGCCAAGAGACTCCAAACTTATCTTTAAGCCAACCGCATTGACTCTCTTGTCCGCCATCTGCGATCAAGATATTCCAGTACTTATCAATCTCGGCTTGATCGGCACATGGAATTTGGAAAGAGATCGCTTCACTATGAGGAAACTGTGGCCCACCGTTGAGGCCAATAAATGGGCGGCCAAAGATTGTGAAATTAACGATGATCTCTTCACCCTGCTTATTACCAGGAGTATCGGTTGGCGCAATCCAGTTATCTGCCATTGAACTATTGGGAAAAATACTTGTGTAGAAAACCGCTGCTTCGCGTGCGCGACCGTTGAACCAAAGGCATGTAGTTAGCTCCATAACTCAAGATTAACTGAGAAATTCAAGTTGCAGCCCTATTGGCACACCCCTACCGTTTCATCAACCAAATTGAGGAGAGCAATTATGCGTTCACGGTCATTTGTCACATCAGTTTTAGTAACTCTATTTCTAATCTCAGCGGTAAACCCTGCATCAGCCGATTCGGCAAAACCAGGACAAAGCATGACCCATATGAAGACAGCTGCCGGGGTTGCATCAACCCTTGAAGCAGCGGGAGTTATTCTCTACGTACAAGGCGGCGCAACATCTGCTGTTATTGGCGAGGATGTGAGTGCGGCAACTAGCCAGGTTGTATTCCATATTCCAGTAACTGCAAACAAGGCTGGAGTTCAACATACTGGAAGCAACATCATTTTCTTTAACACAGCAAATAACAAGTACCTCACACTTAAGAACCCAGTAATCGATTTAGCAAAGGGTGCTGTTTCGGCAATAGTTCCTCAAGCAGGAGATGCGAAGGTGGATATTTTGACAATCACTAACGCGTCAACGGCAAAGCCAAAGATCACAAACGATAAGAAGATTAAGCAGCGTACAACTGCTTACACAGGTACCACATTGGTGCTTGCTCCAGGAGTAGCTGCAACCATTGCATCAGTCTTAGGTTTGCCAGCAGGTTCATTGCCTGATGGTTTAGCTTTTGGAACAGCTGATGTAACTCTGTATTCCAAGTTGAAGTAAGGTCTAAAATGGATCCAATCACGCGTCGTTCGCTCTTTGCAGGTGTGTGCGCAGTTGTTGCACTAGGTGGAAGTGAGGTACCCGCGGCAGCAAATGCAGCGGTTAAGAAACTTCCTGGCGGCAAGCTTTCTGTGAAGTTAGCGGATCTGCCTGCGCTATCTGCAGTAGGCGGGGCGATGCGGATTGGTTCCATTAAAGGCGTACCTGTTGGTATTGCTCGAGTAGGAACAAATAAGTACACAGCCTTTAATCTGCGTTGTCCGCATCAGGGAGTTACAGTGACCAAGACTGAAAGTGGATGGATGTGCAACGCACATAACTCAGAGTTTGAAAATGATGGTGACTTGGTCCTAGGTCCGGCCACAACCGGTTTGGCTAAGGTCGCTATCAAAGTGAGCCGTGGCGTGGCAACAATTGGATAATTCGAAGGTAGGGTCATGAAATGAAGAAGCTGATACTCCTTGTAATTGCCGCATTTCTCTTGGCTGGGTGTGCTTCGACTCCGAAGGCGAACTCGCTGTTTAGTGCCGAAGATATTCAGTTTGCAGAAGAGATGATCCCTCATCATGAACAAGCTGTGCTGATGTCAGATATTGCACTCACTAATTCCACAAGCGATGAAGTTCTTGCCTTGGCACGCGATATTAAAGCTGCACAAGCTCCTGAAATCGAGCAGATGGGCAGCTGGGCAGGAGTTCGTGCCTCTACACATATGGGTCACATGATGGATGGAATGTTAAGCGATGAGCAGATTCAGCAACTTCGCGATTCAGAAGGTGCAACATTTGACCGACTATTTCTTGAAGGCATGATCGCTCATCATCAGGGTGCCATCAAGATGGCACAAAAGGTAACTCGCTCTGCCCATAAAGAGGTAGCAGCTTTAGCTGCTGCAATTATCGAAGCGCAAGAAAAAGAGATCGCATTCATGCAGGAGCTCATTAAGTTTTACTAAATGAAAAAACCCAACTCTCTATGTAAATAGCTACGAGAGTTGGGCTTTATCTTTGAATTACTTTGCTGCGCCAGCTTCCTTGGCACCCGGAACTTCTAGAAGCTTTCCAGTTTCAACTTCATAGACATAACCATGAATAGGGATGTTCTTTGGTACCAATGGATGGCGGCGAATGCGCTCTACATCTTCAACAACAGCCTTGTTGCGATCGGCGATTGTTAGCCAGTCGATGTAGGCAGCCTCGTTCGATCCTGGACCTTTGCCAACATCGTAGAAACCATCTTCGCCAAGTGCTGCTGTCTCGAGGCTCTTTGAAAGAAGGCCACGCATAACCTCATCGGTAAAGAACTCCATACCGCAATTACTGTGGTGAATTACAAACCATTCCTTGGTGCCAAGAAGCTTGTATGAGATTACCAATGAGCGAATTGCATCATCAGATGCTCGTGCACCTGCGTTACGAATAACGTGGGCATCTCCCTCACTTAAACCTGCATACTTCGCTGGATCAAGACGAGCATCCATGCATGTCAATATTGCAAACTGACGCGCAGGTGGCAATGCAAGCTTTCCCTTTTCTCCGAAACTTTCAACATACTTCTTATTAGCATCCAATACTTCATTCAAGACTGACATTGATAGCTCTCCGTTTTCAGATCTAACAAGAGCAGATCTCTTGTTACCTCGCAGAAATTAGCATCTATAAATTGAAAATAGAACTCAATACAAAATCGCACCTGCAAACGACATGCAGGTGCGATTTGGTTTTAAAGAAGTTTAAAAGATATTTATTCCACCGAATTTGAATGGAATTGCTTGTGTTGTGGTCTTGTCCTTCGCATTGTGATCATTGGTTACATAAATGATGCACTTTGTATGGATGCAATCCCCATCTTTGAAATACTTATCTACCTTGATTGAAAGCTTTCCTGTTCCTGGCTTAGCTCCCATTTTTTGATCTGCAGCTACATTTGAAACCCACAATTTTGAAGCTTTTGAAGGGTTGCACGCAGATGGCTCGGTTGTTCCCTTTTCGATTCCCATGCACTGCGAAATGTAGATTCCGTGCTCTTTTGGCAGGCCAGTGACAGTAATAGACACCAATCCAGTCTTTGTTGAGATCTTGCTTGAGTTAGCAACCTTCACTTTTACGGCTGCATTTGCTGGTTGAGCACTGAGGATTAAGAGCAGGACAGAAGTTATAGCTGCAAGCTTTTTCATGGATTCTCCGTTTGTTTTCGATGTATTGTATGAAACCGTAAAGGGAGGCAAATTGCTCCGCATCTTGAAAAGGTGTGACTTACGTCTTGTTTAAGTAGAATTCTCGAATGCTGGGTGGAATCAATAACGGACTCTTTTTGCAATCCTTTGGAGGATTTGCAGGCTTAGCGCTGTTAATTCTTGTTCTTAAGTGGGGATTTTCCTCAAATAAACGAATGATTATCACCCCCATTAAAGCTGGGAAGAAAGACCAATATGGTTTGCTCAAGCCTTTGCAAACACCAAGCAACTACATCGAAGCGCAGATGTGTCTACAGAAGTTAGTAGATGCCAATATCAAAGCCACTTTGACGCAGACCTTAGATGGTCCTCAGTTGATGGTATTTGAGAAGGATTTAAAGATAGCTGCAGCTGTTCTAGCCAAGTAATTCGGCAAGTAAAGCTTCTACGCGGCCCTTGATCTCATCGCGAATAACGCGAACAGATTCAATACCTTGTCCTGCTGGATCATCAAGGACCCAATCTTCGTAACGCTTTCCAGGATAAAACGGGCACACATCTCCACAACCCATGGTGATTACCGCATCAGATTCTTCAACCGCCTCTGTTGTTAAAACCTTTGGAGTGTTGTTTGCAATATCGATTCCAACTTCAGCCATTGCTTCTACTGCAATTGGGTTGATTGAGTCTTTTGGTGCGCTTCCCGCAGAAAGAACTTCGACCCGACCCTGCCCTAGTTCGCGCATAAATCCTGCGGCCATTTGTGAACGGCCTGCGTTATGTACGCAAACGAATAAAACGGTTGGCTTATTTGTCATGTGTCAGAACTTTCACTAGTCCTAGGCCAATGATGGCTCCAAGAATTTGGGCAGCAATAAATTTAGGAGCGCACTCTGGCGCGATTCCTGCAAATGAATCACTGAACGTTCTTCCGATGGTGACCGCAGGGTTTGCAAAAGAGGTTGAACTTGTAAAGAAGTAAGCACTTCCGATCCATGCGGCAACGGCTGCAGGGATAAGGGTTAAATTCTTTTGAGCAACAAGCAGGTTGATAACAAGGATTAACCCAGCGGTGGCCACGATTTCTGCCAGGTAAAGGTTACTTCCAGAGCGAACCTTTGTTGCCGACTCGATAATCGCATGATCAAACATTGCATTTGCTAGCAAAGCTCCAGAGATTGCGCCTAGAACTTGTGCGATTGCGTATTGAATGAATTGAACTATTGAGCTCTTGCCTTGAATGAGATCAACAAGAGTTACAACTGGATTGAAGTGCGCACCGCTTATTGGAGCGAGAATTAAAATTAATACCGCTAATCCAAAGACAGTTGCGATTGTGTTGATTAGCAGTTGCAGGCCAACATCCGTTGTCAGATCTGTGGCCATAATTCCGGAGCCAACAACTATGGCCACTAATAAAGTCGTTCCAAGGTACTCAGAGAGCAGCTTCTTCATGAGATGAGGTTACTCATAACTTGGTAAACACAGTGTGAACAAGAGAAAAACCCCACCAACCGATTGGTTGATGGGGCTCTTCTTATTTAAATTATGAGACTGCGATGATGTCTACAACGAAGATCAAGGTCTCATTTGGTCCGATTGGGCCTGAGCCATTTGGACCGTATCCCTTGTCTGCTGGAATAACCAATAGACGACGTCCGCCAACCTTTGCACCTGGCAAACCTTCCTGCCATCCAGCGATAACACCAGACAGTGGGAATGTTGCTGGCTGTCCGCCAGACCATGAAGATTCAATCAATGCACCGTTTGACCATGTCATCAATGTGTAATGAACAGTGAGAGTTGAAGTTGGTAGAACTTCGGTTCCAGTTCCAACAATGATGTCCTGTGTTTGCAATGTTGCTGGTGCTGCACCTGTTGGAGGTGTAATTGTTGGAGCTTCCCCTGCGTTACCTGTAACTGCTGGAAGTCCTGCTGCTGATTCTGACACTGTGTCATCTCCTCCGAGTGTTGTGAATGATGCAAATGCAATAGCTAGTACGGCAAGAACCGCAAATACTTTCAAAAGGGTTTTCTTCGACATGGTTCTCCTTGTTATTCGATCTCGCCGATTAATTTAAATTCTCCATCACCGATCTGGCCTTGTGAGCGGTAAAGCTCTAACTTGGCACGAGTATCGGCAATATCAAGGTTGCGCATCGTTAGCTGGCCGATGCGATCTACTGGGCCAAATGCAGCGTTTTCTGTGCGCTCCATTGAAAGCTTTTCAGGGTGATAGCTAAGTCCTGGACCAGTTGTATTGATGATTGAGTAATCATCACCACGACGCATGCGGATTGTTACTTCACCAGTAACAGCGGAAGCCACCCAACGCATCAAAGATTCGCGAAGCATCAATGCTTGTGGATCAAACCAGCGACCCTCATACAAAAGACGGCCAAGGCGGCGACCTTCTGCATGGTAATTAGCGATTGTGTCCTCATTATGAATCGCGCTAATTAAACGCTCGTAGGCGATAAATAGCAGAGCCATTCCTGGAGCTTCATAGATTCCGCGGCTCTTTGCTTCAATAATTCTGTTTTCAATCTGATCAGCCATTCCAAGTCCATGGCGACCGCCAATTGCATTGGCTTCCTTCATTAAATCAACAACATCATCAAATGACTTGCCGTTGATAGATACAGGGCGACCTTGATTGAAGGTGATTTTTACATCCTCTGTATCAATCTTTACCGCTGGATCCCAGAATCGAACACCCATGATTGGTTGCACTAATTCAACAGATGTATCTAGATTCTCAAGGCTCTTTGCTTCATGTGTAGCACCCAAGATGTTTGCATCTGTTGAGTACGCCTTTTCAGTGCTGTCACGATATGGAAGACCGTGTGCAACTAACCATTCAGACATCTCTTTACGTCCACCAAGTTCGGTGACGAAATCTTGATCAAGCCATGGCTTGTAAATTCTTAAGTTTGGATTTGCAAGTAGCCCGTAACGGTAGAAACGCTCAATGTCATTGCCCTTGTAGGTAGATCCATCGCCCCAGATTTCCACTGAATCCTGGTGCATTGCGCGAACCAACATTGTTCCTGTTACTGCGCGGCCAAGTGGTGTTGTGTTGAAGTACTGCTTACCGCCGGAACGAATATGGAAAGCTCCACAAGCAATTGCTGCAAGACCTTCTTCAACTAATGCATTTTTGCAATCAACCAAGCGTGAAATCTCTGCGCCGTATTCCTTTGCGCGGCCTGGAACTGAATCAATATCTGGCTCGTCATATTGGCCAAGATCTGCGGTGTAGGTGCAAGGAACTGCGCCCTTATCGCGCATCCAGGCAACGGCTACCGATGTATCGAGACCGCCAGAAAAAGCGATTCCAACCTTTTCACCAACTGGAAGGGATGCGAGGACCTTTGACATGTCCTAAGTCTAACGGATGTTGAGAGTCGAAAGTTTCTTCTCTAAGGCGGGCTTAACACCCCATTGAGCGGTGATTTCACAGTATCTATCAATATCTATCTGCTCTGGCTTTGCATCAGTCTTCACTGCGCGAATCATCAAATTGCGAGGAGTGTGTTCTCCCCCAACAAACTCAATTACTTCTACGCGATAACCAACGAGGCGTAACAGCTGTGCTCTTAAAGAATCAGTTAGAAGATCACCTAAACGTTCCTTCATTAACCCAAACTTTGTAATTGCTCCCCACGGTTCTGGTGCTGCATCAATCTGCTTTTGAATATCGTGATGGCAACATGGTGCAATAAGGAGAAGCTTTGATCCCCCATTAACCGCCCAGGCGATCGCATCATCTGTAGCGGTATCACAGGCGTGTAGTGCAATAGCAATATCTGCGGTCTCTGCAGTTGTTTTCGAAATCTCTTCAGCTTTGAAATTAATAGTCTTTGTGATTCCCAGTTTCTCAGCGATCTTATTGTTGCGATCTCTAGAATCTGGTCGGACATCAATACCGGTGACAACAACTGGAATTCCAGAGTTAATCAAGAATTGATGCGCAGCAAAGGTTAAGTAGGCATGTCCGCAACCAAGATCTGTGATGCGTAATGGGTTCTCTTTTGTTGGCTTATGAATCTGCCCCGCCTCAATCGCCGCATTAAGTGCTGGAGACAAAAGACGTAAAAACTCTTCTACTTGTTTGTACTTATCTTGACGAGAAGGCTTAATAACTCCCTTTGCATCTGCGATTCCGACTTCGCGCAAGAATGGATCATTGGAATCGAGCAATCTTTCCTTTTTCTTATCATGCGAAAGATTCTGCTCTGATTGACGCTTTTCAGTGTGTACCTGAGCATCCCCGCTCTTTGTGACTCTTATTGAATATGCCTCATCGGTGCTCTCCACCATGATGTTTGCATAACCACTGTTAAGAAGCTGATCAACTTCAACCATAGATGGCAAGAGATTCTTTGTAGTTGTTGCACGTCCATCGTTTTGCATTAATTGAAGATGCAAAACCCCTTTGATTTCAACTAGTCGAATATCGATGCGTTCGAAATCCACGGTCATGTTTCGACGTCGCCCGGACAAGACTGCACGAACAAATGAGTTTGTATCGAGGATCTTTGAGGCAGCCTCTGTAAAAGCCTCTTCGCGAGTAATTGGCATTGAATCAGCGAGGTGAAATAACCGCTGTGCCCTTTTCATGATCAAGGATAGTTAAGGTGTGATTTGGCAAGGATTTAGCGAAATCTTCCGCCAACTTTCTTTCACCATCTCGCTTTACATCATCAATAATTATTACAGCCTTTGCTGACAACTTATCCTTGAACTCTTTTAGAGCTGGGTATCTAGCCTCTGGATTTTTGGACCCTGGTGGGCCATCCACAATAAGTAGATCAATCTTCTTCAAATCCTTAATCATTGAAAGGTCATACCATTCAGAACCATTTGCATATGGACGCAATGGAGCAATACGAATTTCAGCTCCACGAACTTTGTGCTCCTTCAGAAGTTCGCGGGTCTTGCCACCAAACTCTTCTGAGTTATCGATGCTAACAACTTTGCGTGCCCCTGATTTAGCGGTCACTAATGTTGATACGCCTGATCCAAGTTCCACAACAAGTGATGGTCGATTCTTCTTGACCATTTCAGAAATAAATAGAAGTAAATCAGGTGAAGCAGCCCAGCTACGAGTTGGAGGGATTGCTGATTTAAATTGCAGCAGGTTAGTTAATTGAATAAATGCTTCTGTCTGGCGATAAGCGGTCATTGAAAGTTTCTTACCCTCAAGTGCTGCTTTATTAATCTCTCGTGATATCTGCTCGCTCTTTTTTGACACTTTGCCATGCAGCGCTCTTAGTGAGCGAATGCAATAAAGGGTTCCGATGAAAATCAGGAAAAGTAAGAGCAAATTGAGGATTTTCATGCTTTAAGTGTAACGGCATGAATAAACGTTATAAAAGAGAAACATCAGAGGGTGAGTTACATCCTTTTTACATTGTCTGCCGATGGGGCAATCCGTAGCCTGACACCATGAAATCCTCGCCGTGGTGGAAAGAAGCCGCTATCTATCAGATCTACCCACGGTCTTTTTTTGATAGCAATGGCGATGGCGAAGGTGACTTACAAGGAATTACCTCAAAGCTTCAGTATGTCCAAGAATTAGGCGTAGATGCGATCTGGTTAAGTCCTTTCTATACATCACCTAATAAGGATGGTGGCTACGACGTTGCCGATCCTCGTGATGTCGATCCGCGTTTTGGAAATCTTGATGATGCGAAAAAACTCATTGAAGTTGCTCATTCATTAGGTTTAAAGGTCTTGGTTGATGTTGTGCCCAACCATTTCTCAGATCAACATGTCTGGTTTCAGCAGGCGTTGAAAGCTGGACGTGGCTCTGCCGAGCGTGCTCGTTTTCATTTCTATGATGCAAACGAAGATGGAACTCCCCCAAATAACTGGATCTCACTTTTTGGTGGTCCGTCTTGGACACAGGTAGAGGATGGTCAGTACTACCTACACCTCTTTGATTCTTCACAACCTGATCTCAACTGGGAAAATCCAGAAGTAGCTAGCGATTACGAAGTTACATTGCGCTTTTGGTTAGACCTTGGTGTTGATGGTTTCCGCATCGATGTTGCACACGGCTTAGTGAAAGAGAATTTGTTAACTAACCATCCTGATCCGCAAGGAATCAGTGATGCTTTGCGACTTGATGTTTCGATGGATCCAGAGATTCGGTATGCACTTCTTCCAACCGTTCCTTATTTTGATCGTCAAGGCGTGCATGAAATTTATCGTAATTGGAGAAAACTTTTTGATTCATACAAGGATCGCGAAATCATGGCCGTTGCTGAGGCGTGGGTTCATCCTCCGGTAAATGCAACTAGATACGTACGAAGCGATGAGCTCCATCAGGTCTTTAACTTTGATTTACTGGATGCGCCTTTCAAAGCTGATTTCCTTTTTGGCGTGGTAACTCGTTCTATTGAACTTATGGATTCGGTTGGCGCACTTCCTACCTGGGCATTAAGTAATCATGATTCGCCACGAGTTGCTTCTCGAATCGGAGAAATTCAAGCACGTGCGCTTGCACTCTTTGTGATGGCATTGCCTGGCTCTTGTTATGTATTTGCAGGGCAAGAACTTGGATTACCAGATGGTGAAATTCCAGATAGTTCTCGACAGGATCCGATTTATTTCAGAACAAAGGGAGCGCAAAAGGGTCGTGATGGTGCGCGTGTTCCACTTCCTTGGAGCGGTGAAACAGCTCCATTTGGATTTACTACAGGAAAGCCATGGTTACCGCTTACCGACAAATGGAAAGAGCTCACAGTAGATAAGCAAAGCGTTGACCCAAAGAGCACCTTGAATCTTTATCGCAGTGCGTTAAAACTTCGTGCCGATCACCTAACCACACAAGGATCAATCACTTGGCTGGAGTCGCCAGAACATGGCGCAAAGAGTTCATCATTGCTGGCTGTTCGTCGAGGAAATGTTTCGATTTATATGAATCTGTCAGAATCTCCGATTGAGGTAGAGATCACTGGCAAGTTGCTAATTATGAGCGCGGGAACAGTTGACGGTCGGGATGGAAAGATGACGATTCCAGCGGTTTCAACTATCTGGGTACATCACTAACTGACACAATACCGCCATGGAATCTACGACTACATGGTTATTGACTCTGGGCATACTTTCGCTCGTTATTGTCTTTGACTTGACTCTTGCGATTATTCGACGCAATAAAGAGACAACAATGACAGAAGCTGGAATATGGACAGTTATATATGTAGCCGCAGCAATTGCATTTGGAATCTTGATGCCAAACTGGACGACAGATGCAAATGCTCAAAAAGAGTTTTTTGCTGGATGGTTAACTGAGTACGCACTATCAGTAGACAACATCTTTGTATTTGTCATCATCCTCAGCAGATTGCAGGTAGAAAAGACAAAGCAACAACTAGTTCTACTACTTGGAATCATCATTGCTTTGGTACTACGTGGTGGATTTATTGCTGCGGGTAGCGCAATCATTGAAAAGTTCTCAGGTGCATTCTTTATCTTCGGCGCATTCCTTATCTTCACCGCTTACCGCCTCCTAGTTGAGGATGAAGGCGAAGAGGAATGGAAGGAAGATCGATTGGTCACCTTCTTGCGTTCCAAGGGTGCAACAACATTTGTCATCGCTCTAGTTTCCTTAGGCTTCACCGACCTGGTCTTTGCTTTGGATTCAATTCCTGCGATCTTTGGAATTACACGAGATCCATACATCGTTGTCTGCGCGAACATCTTTGCCCTGATGGGACTTCGCCAGCTGTACTTCTTATTACAAGGTTTATTGCAACGCTTGGTTTATCTGTCCAAGGGGCTTTCCTTCATCCTGGCCTTCATCGGCTTCAAGATGTTTATTGAAGCTTTCCATGGCATTGGAATTCATGAGATTGCAGGCGTGAAGCTTCCACATGTGGCAATCGAAGTTAGCCTCTTTGTAATCGTTGCGGCGTTAACAGTCACAGCGGTGGCAAGTCTTACGGCTACACGAAAGGATGGAAGCGAGATCGTTTAAATCTCTGTTTTCATCTTTCGTAAAGTGTCGCGGTTGTAATCCTTAGATTTCTCATGGATTTTTCTGATCTGCAATGCAAAAGCTTTAATTGCAGCATCAAAAGCAGCTAGATCATTGAACTCTGCAGCCTCTGCTCGAATCAACGGCCCAGCTCCATGAGTAGTTAATACAACTTTATGGTTGTGCTTTCCCTGATGGGGATTTGCTTCATGAAGAACTTCAACTTCGACGCGATCGATGACAACACTAAATCGCTCCATGCTGTTGAGTTTTTCAGTTGCGATATCTTTGAAATCTTCTGCTAAATCTGCGTTGCGTGTATGAATTTGTATCTTCATACTAAAAGGGTAGTACTAAGACCACCGCTGTCGCTAGGGCTGCAAGAAGAAAAGATTTTCCAAGGATTACTAGCGCGGTCTTACGATCTGCAGCTCGGTCTTCCTTGCTTGCAACGCGCTTAATGTCACCCAACTTGCCGACGTTGAAGGTTCCAGCAAAGCCATAGGCTAGACAAAACTTGGAACGCGATTGCACAAAACCAACAGATGCAACCATCAATGGAAAGAAAATACCTAAGCGAATTTCAGTTGGGGTGTCTACCGTCGAAAAAGTTAATAAAGTAACGACTGTAAAAAACAATCCAACAAGTGCGACTAATTGCCTTCTGCGAACTTCACCCTTGCCGATATTGCAGCTTCCGGGAATGTATTGAACCTCAGGCATCTTCAAATTCATCTTCGTCGACCCATGTATCAGCAACAGACTCATCCTGGTGTTCTACCCATGACAAGAATGTGGTGACTGCACGAAATGCCAGCACCGTCACAGTCAACGCTGCGAAGGTTCGACGAATGGCTTTCAACATAGGATAAAAATACTCGCTATTGCTGAAAAAATCTCTATAGAGAGCCGAGAGCTAGTTCTATGTCCTGCCAAATATCCTCGACATGCTCACATCCCACTGAGAGTCGAATTAACTGTTCTGGCACAGATGGACTTTCGAGTGCCCAACGGCGTCGGCGCTCCCATAAGGATTCAATGCCACCGAGGCTGGTTGCATGAGTGATTAAACGAGAAGATTCGCAAACCTTCTCTGCTTGTTCAGCGGTTCCATCAACTTCAAAGGAGATAACCGCACCAAAACCTGGATAGCGAACCTTGGTGATCTTTCCATGAGCCTGAAGACGGGTCACAAGTTGCTGTGCATTCTTCTCAGCTGCTCTAAATCGCACCGGGAAGGAACGAATGCCGCGCAGAGCAAGCCATGCTTCAAAGGGCCCAGGGATAGAACCGTTGAATCTGCGAGCTTCTTCTAACCGCTTGAATAAAGTTGGGTCAGAGATTGAAAGTGAGCCAAGAACAACATCACTATGGCCTGCTAAAAACTTTGTTACTGAATGCATCACGATGTCAGCACCCATAGATAATGGTTGTTGAACCAGTGGAGTAGCAAAAGTGTTATCGACACCGACGCCAACAGTTAATTTCTTTGCTGCTGAAATAAGTGCAGGCAGATCTGCAAGATCAAGACATGGATTGGTTGGAGATTCCAGCCACAACAATGCAGCGCCTTTCATCGCACCAATAACTTCTTCAGTATTTGTAATATCTACAAAACGTACTTCAAGACGACCTGATGCATGATGTTGATTGAGCAATCCCATTGTTCCGCTGTAACCCTGATTAGATGCGACAACTGGTGCACCGATTGGCAGGATAGAAAAGACTGCGCTAATTGCAGCCATTCCAGATGAGAAAGATAGAGTTTCTCCGCCCTCTAATTGTGAGATTGCGGTTTCTAAAGCGCTCCAACTTTCATTTCCATAGCGGCCATAACCAACTGGCCCACCTGCATGATAAGTAGAAGAGAAAATCAATGGAGGATTCAATGATGCATCAGGTGCAGCTTCGGGACGTCCTGCTGTAATCGCTGATGTTTCAGGGTGAAGACTCATGACTGAAGTCTAATTGTTAGAAAGGATTGCCATAGCCGCATTATGGCCAGGAATTCCACTTACTCCCCCGCCTCGAACCGCGCCTGCGCCACAAATGAAGATACGAGGGTCATCGGTTTCGACTCCCCATGACTCTGGTGTTCCATCCTCACGAAATGGCATCGATAGATCTTTATGGAAAATATTGCCTCGTGGAAGAGAGATCGCCTCTTCAATATCTAGTGGAGTTTTGACCTCAATCGCTGCAATTACATCTTCAATTGGTTCAGCTAAGTATTCATTCAATGATGCCAAAGCTGATTTTAGTGCTGCATCACGTGCTGCATCATTATCTGCATCAAACAAAGAGGCCGGTGTATGTAAACCAAAGAGCGTCAAGGTTTGATAGCCGGCATCTTGTAGCTCATTACTTAAAATTGAAGGATCGGACAGTGTGTGGCAGTACATCTCGATCGGCATCTTTTCTGACATTACGCCAGCTTGAGCATCTTTAAAGACAGATTCAAATTGCGAGAAGGTTTCATTGGCGTGAAAGGTTCCGGCAAAAGCCAGTCGTGGATCAATTCCAGATTTAAGCTGTGGCAATCTCTTGAGCAAAATATTTATCTTCATTTGTGAACCATCAAGACTCTTTGGTGGTGGCGTGTCTCGAAGTTTTGCTAAAACCTGCGGCGCAGCGTTGGAAAGAAGGTAGTCACCCTTTACAACTTCGCCTGATTCAATCGAAACTTCAACTCCTGCCTCAGTGGAAACAACTTGTGTTGCTTTTGAGTTAAGTGAGATCTCAACTCCACTTTCTGTAGCAACTCTCAATAACTCTTTAACTAGTGCGCCCATTCCGCCCTTAGGTACTTTCCATTCGCCAGTTCCATTACCCATCAAGTGGTACAAGAAACAAATATTGGCCTGCAGATCAAAGGCTGAAGCAAAGGTTCCAATAAGCGCATCGGTCAGAACGACTCCACGCACTACATCATGACTAAATCGTTCAGTTATAACTTTGCCTATTGGATCCTCAACCAAGTACTGCCAAATTGGATCTAGATCGATCTGCTTCTTTAACTCACTTCTGGTTTTCAGCGGCTCAAGCAAGGTGGGAGCAATACGTTCAGCAAACTGGGCAACTTCTGCGTAAAAATCCTGCCAGGCCTGCCCTTCATGCCCAGATGGATCTAACTCATTAAATGAATCTGCGGTTTGTTCATCCCATACCCGAGAAACATACAAACCCTTGTTGTCTGCGTATGGGGTGTAACTTGAAACTTCGCGAGAGATGCATTCAAAGGACAAACCTAAGTCCTGAACAATCTTGTCTGGTAACAATGCAATCAGATACGAGTATCTAGATAGGTTTGCATCAAATTGAGGAAAGGTGCGCACGCTTTGCGTGGCCCCACCAATTTCGGGGTTTGCTTCAAGAATTCTGACTGATTTGCCGGCACGAGCTAGATAAGTTGCTGCAACTAAACCATTGTGCCCGCCGCCAATAATGACGACATCATATTTCTTACCCTGCATTTAAATCGCTCGAGCGATGCGATGTATGGCTTCTGTGATAATTGTTGGGCTTGTTGCAAAGTTGAGGCGAACATATTGAGAACATTGCTTTCCAAAGGTATGGCCTGCATTGAATGCGACACGTCCTTTTTCAAGCAAGGCGACTGAAGGATCTTCTCCAAGGTTTAGCGATTCAAGATCCAACCAAGCCAGGTAACTATTATCAGGAATGTGATACTTAACTGATGGAAGTTGAGAACTTAACAACTCCTTAATCATGTGTCGGTTATGGTCAAGATTTTCAATAACAGAGTCCAGCCACACCCCACCTTCGGCAAAAGCAACTGCAGTTGCAAATCCTCCTAATAGTGAGGCGCGATAGTGCATCGCTGGGGCAAGATCATTTAATCTTTTATTCATAACCTCATTTTGAGAAACAATAATTGCGCACTTAAGGCCAGCGATATTCCATCCCTTTGATGCAGCGGTCACTGCTACTGAAACCGCTTCTGCATCTGCACCAAGTGTTAACATCGGAGTAAAGGTGTTGCCTTTGAATGTAAGTGGTGCGTGAATCTCATCGCTGATAATCAGGACCTGGTAACGCTTTGCTAGGGCAACTAAACGAAGTAGCTCCTCTTTGCTGTAGATACGGCCCAGTGGATTATGAGGGCTGCACAATAGGTGCACCTTTATTCCGGAGGCATACGCTCTTTCAATGCCATCCCAATTAATAACCCAAGGATTTTTTGATTCATCCCCAGTTCGTTCAAAGGGAACATCCACTAAATTTAACTTTGTTTCATTAATCCAGGTATAAAAGTTGTGATAAACAGGAGAGCTAATAAGAATTGAATTTCCAGGCTGAGTAAAGACACGTAAAATTTCGACTACAGCAACACCAACATCTGTTGCCGCACGAACTTGTAAGGGATCTACATTCCATCCCCAACGTTCTGCAGCAAACTTTTGAAAACCAAGTCCAAGTTCTGGAATTGCATCGAGATAACCAAGATCTGATTTAGCAACCATCTCTGTTAACAGTGCACGAATCGGTTCGGCGACTGGGAAATCCATTTCAGCTACAGGTAACGGAAGTACATCCTGTGGAAACCCTCTCCACTTTGCACTCGTATGGGTTTGCAGTTCTGCAAGATTCGGCGCTGAAACTTGATGGTCACTCATGCCGATAAGGCTACATCAAAGAAGTTGTTCTTCGGGAGACAAACGACGGGTGGAGTTACGCACAACAAGCGTAGTTGGCAGAACAAGTGATGGTGGATCAAGCACTGGCTTGCGCAATCGCTCCATAATTGACCAGGCAGCCATCTCTCCCATTAATGTCACTGGTTGTTCAATTGTTGTTAGTTCCGAAAACTCCGCCATCTCATGACCATCAAAACCAATAATTGAAATGTCATCTGGTGCTTTTAATCCATGGCGACGCAGCGCTTGCATTGCTCCCATCGCCATTTCATCGGATTCGCAAAATATTGCTGTTGGGCGATTAGGACGTGCCAACAAATCATCCATTGCGCGAGATGCGGTGTGCATTGTGAAGTCACCATGTATTTCACGGGATGGCAACCATTCCAAACCATTTTCCGCTAAAACCTGCATGAAACCCTTACGGCGATCTTGCGGGACTGAAAAGTTAAATGGGTCATCTGGTCGGCCAGACATCAAGCCGATTTTCTTATGACCTTGATTTACTAAGTGCTGTGTCGCTGTTCTGGCACCTGCAACATCATCAATCTTGATTGATGCACACTTTTCATGATCCATTCCGACAAGAGCGATCGGGATTCCCAATGAAAGCATTGAATCAAACTCTTCTTCAGTTGGTGGAAGTGAAATAACAATTAATGCATCAACGCGACCTTTCAGCAGTTGATGTTGAAAGAGGCGTTCGCGGCCCTTCATTTGGCTGAAGTTGTACAGAAGTAGATCTAGACCGGCTTCACGTAAAGCTTGTTCGGCGCCGCTAATTACTTGAGAGAAGTACCAGCGAGAGATGTATGGTGCGACAACGCCAACAGAGTTTGTACGACCATTGCCTGGACTCTGTCGCTCTGAGGTCAATGGATAGTTGAGTTTTTCCGCAGCGGCGATAATTTTGTCGCGGGTTTGTTGGTTGACATGGTGAAGACCGCGCAAAGCACGTGACACAGTTGCGGTGGAGACACCAGCCTCTTCCGCAACCTCTTTGATGCCTGCCAATTCACCACCTCCTCAGCTGTAGGACTGCAACAATTACTGCAAGAATTTCTGCAACAACTGTAAAAGTACGGCAAAGATGCTGTAATTAGCAATACCTCAGCTGAATCAGAGGTAGATTGAGCAGTATGAGTAATCAAATTGAGACACAGATCGATGTATCACTGACCGAGCGAAATCGCCTGACCGCCTTTTTTCGCATCATTCTCGTAGCCCCGGTCTTTATATTTGTGGCCTCATTTGCGCCAACATCCTCATCTGATTTTTCAAATGACAATTGGGGCGCTTACGGCGCAGGATTGTTAATCCTTCCCGCTGGTTTAGCTATCGTTTTTCGTCAGGTTTACCCAAGTTACGTATTGGCATTTAATGAAGCGCTACTTTCTTTGCAGACTCGTTTAGATGCATACCTTTTGCTGCTTACAGATGAGTATCCGTCAATCGAAGAAAATGATGTTGTGAGCGTGACATTTCCTGAGGTAGATGCAAAGCAGCTCAATCGCTGGTTGCCCCTTGTTAAGTGGTTCCTTGCACTGCCTTTATACCTCGTTGGATTGGTCTACTTTATATACGCAGCTGTCTTAACTGTGATTGCATGGTTTAGCGTCTTGTTTACCGGTAACTATCCAGAGTTCTGTGCAGAAGGTGTTGTGGGAACTTTGGCGTACTGGAACCGAGTTGCTGGATACGCCCTGCTACTAGTTACAGATGAGTACCCAACCTTTTCTTTGTAAGGCTTAGCGCTCCTCAAGAATTAACGAGACAGAGTTGATGCACCAGCGTTGATCTGTAGGCACCTCATACCCTTCACCTTCAAAGACATGTCCTAGGTGTGAGCCACAAGCAGCGCAACGAACCTCTGTGCGTACTCGTGGAAATAAGGATCGATCCTCAATGAGCTCCACTGCATCATCTGCACTTGGTGCATAAAAAGATGGCCATCCGCATCCTGAATGAAACTTAGTTTCGCTTCTAAACAATTCAGCGCTACACGCCTTGCACTTATATACGCCAACCTTGTCGGTATCTGTGTACTCGCCTGTGAATGGGCGTTCTGTCGCAGCGTTTCGTAATACCTCGTATGACAATGGATCTAGACGATTAGCTAACTCAGTTTCATCAATCTGAACTGGATACTCTTTTTCACTCATCAGTTAGAAACCGTTTCTGGATATGGCACACCTGTGCTTGAGTGGCAATCGTATCCATTGGGGTTCTTCTGCAAATACTTTTGGTGGTACTCCTCGGCTGGGTAGTACTCGACACCTTCTGCGCTAAGAATTTCGGTGCAGATTCGATCCATTCCAGCTGCTGTTAACGCCTCCTGGTACATCTGACATGAAGCGAGCGCAACCTGCATCTGCTCATGTGTGGTGGTGTAGATAGCGCTGCGGTATTGAGTACCAATATCTCCGCCTTGTTGATTCAGCGAAGTTGGATCATGCATCGTCCAGAACTCTTGCAGCAAGCGTAGATATGAAATCTTTTCAGGATCAAAGACAACCTTCACCATCTCTGCATGCCCTGTGACCCCTGTGCACACCTGTTCATATGAAGGATTTGGGCGAATTCCACCCATGTAACCAACACTTGTTTCGATGACGCCATCCATCTGCCAGAAGCGACGTTCTGCGCCCCAGAAACATCCTGTTGCAAAGTATGCGATTGAGTTCATGCGTGAATTGTTGCAGTATGCACACATATTCGCACCCGCTGATAACCTTCATACTGCCCATTGAGCCCCCGTAGCTCAGGGGATAGAGCACTGCCCTCCGGAGGCAGGTGCACAGGTTCGATTCCTGTCGGGGGCACTTGAGATAGATCACCCTGAATTCCAAAACTCTTTCCCTTTCATCCTTGTATAACGCCGCTGCACAGGGGACAATTAAGACCTTGCACGCACAACTGTGTGTATTACAACTTTTACTCTGTACATGAGTCTTACTTCCCTAAGGAGACAAGCAATGGATTGGCGACATCAATCAGCCTGCCGTGATGAGGATCCAGAGCTTTTCTTCCCTGTAGGAAATACAGGCCCAGCCCTTACCCAAATTGAAGAGGCAAAAAAAGTCTGTAACCGATGCATCGTTAAAGAGCCCTGCTTAGCCTGGGCACTAGAAAGCGGTCAGGATGCTGGTGTGTGGGGCGGTTTATCAGAAGATGAACGTCGTGCACTGAAGCGTCGTGCGGCACGTAATCGCGCTCGCTTAATGGAGCAGCAAAACCAGATTTAAAGTGGGAAGCGCAACTTTGCGTGCGTTCCCTTTTCAGTTGATTCCAATTTCAACTCACCCTTTAATTCATTCTCTGTAAGTGTGCGAACAATTTGAAGACCTAAATTGGAAGAGCTCACTAAATCAAAACCTTGAGGTAATCCAACTCCATCATCAGAGATAGTTACCAAACCTTCATTGCTATATCGCTGAAGTTCGATCTTTAGGTGGGTTCCAGATTCTGCCAGGCCATGCTCTAGTGCATTATGAATAAGTTCGGTAACAACTAAGGACAGCGGTGTTGCAATACGTGATTCCAGGGAACCAATTTCCCCTGATCTTTCAATCTGAAGTTCGCCCATACGTGGGCTTAGTTCTAGCGCATGGGTCACTAATGACGAGAGAACTTCATCGAAGGCGACGGTTGTCTGCGTGCTGTTAGACAGGGTTTCATGCACAACTGCGATTGACGCGATGCGGCGGACCGCTTCATCCAGCGCCGCTGCCGCTGCTGGATCTTCAATACGGCGTGATTGCAAGCGAAGCAGCGCTGAAACTGTCTGAAGGTTGTTTTTCACACGATGGTGAATCTCGCGGATAGTTGCATCCTTTGTCACCAGCTCGCGGTCACGACGTCGTAATTCAGTAACATTTTGCAGCAGCACGATAGCGCCGATCTTATCTTCTCCATTAATCAGTGGAAGCACCAGTAAATCAATTGTTGCGCCTTGATTATCAATTTCAACTCGCTGCAATTGCTTGCCATTTAAGCGTGAACGCACACCTTCTTCAGATGCATTAGGTGAAGCAGTAACTACTTGCTCTGCTACTTCTCCAAGGTTTCGACCCTCTAAATCTCCACGCCATCCCATGCGAGAAAAAGCTGACTTTGCGTTAGGACTGGCAAATGAGATTGCAGAGTTTGCATCTAGACGAATTAATCCATCTCCAACTCGAGGAACTGGTTCGAAAAGTGTTCCGGCATCTTTATAAGGAAATGAACCCTGCGCAACCATGTGATACAGGTGCTGTGCAACTTCGCGATAATTTGTTTCCAGTTTTCCCGAGCCGCGAGAGTGTTCAACATTTCTGTGACTTGAAATAACAGCGATTACTTGACCCTCAAAGGTAACGGGAATTGTTTCGGTCTTAACCAACATCTCCCCTATTTTTTCTGGATCGCTGGATTTAACGATCTCATCACCTGAAAGTGCCTCATCAATAGCAGGTTTTGCTCCCCAAAGAACTTCATCTCCAATAACATCATTGATAAATACTGTGGATGTCGTGGTGGGACGAATATGGGCAACTGCGATGTGACCAGTAGGCCACATCGAAACATCTTTACGAATCGGCACCCACAAAATTAGATCTGCAAAGGAAAGATCGGCTAACAACTGCCAATCCGCAATTAATGCTCGTATGCGATTGGCTTGATCAATAGTGATGGTTGTTCGTGCACCAAGCAGTTTTTCTAGTTGAAACATCGTTACTTCCACTCCGCCAAGTGGATCTCGATCTCTTGCGTAGCAAACCACACAAGTTCATCATCGCCCTGAAAAGCCAGAAGGGCGCATTGAATCTGCTCCCACGGCAATGCGGTTTTCAGGGTAACTGAATCCTCGTAACTTTCAGCGATCTGTTCCTCGGTAATCTCAAATGCCAAAACAATACCTGGAGCTTTTTCAGATAAACGAAGCTCCAAAGCCTCTTCACCGGCTGCGACAGAGAGCAAATACTCAAGCTCTTCTTCGTCGCAATCTAAGTTGTCGGCGACAAAGGCTTGGGTTGGTGCAAATACCTCATCAGCATCGATGCTCTTGCTCAGAACAAAGGCTTCAAGCTCCTTGTGACTGATGGGAAGGTATGCGCGCATTCACCCATAGTAATAGATCTTAAGAAGTGATTTCGCGGGCACATTCTGCGATCGCTTTACGCAGATTTGAGCGTTCATTGGTCTCTACCAAGGTCGCATGTTCATCCTCTGCCGCCATGACTGATCTGCTCTCTTCCTTCAAGCTTCGAACACGAATCGGCTTGAGCGCAGTTGTCGCAGTTAAGAAACGAGCCATTTCAGCATCACCACGTTTGCCTGCAGATTTCATATTTTGCGTAAAGCTTAGATTCGCCCTTATTGAAGTTTGCTGAATTAATGCGATTACTTGAGTCAAACGATAATGTCCAAGATGATCTGCTCGTGAAACAATCATTAACTCATCTGCTTGATCGCAGCACCATGTCGTAACAATTGATGTCCAGCGTCGATCAGTTAAACGGTTTGATAACCCTGAAATAGAACCGATATCGATGATGATGTACTCAAACTCTTGCGTGGCTTTATTCATGAACTCTTCTAGCTTATCAGCCGAATCTTGAGTTACCTCAGAAAGAGCCAGGTTAGGTGCAATAGATTTCCAGGTTGAGCCATCAGCGATATTTCTCATTGACAAAACGGGAGCAATTGATGGGGCTCGAAAATTTGCTTCAATTAACAAGGTTGATTTCTCAAGCAAACTAATCTCCATTGCAAGATTTAGAGCAATCAATGTGCAACCTGTGTGACTGCCTGCAGACCCTATTGCTATCACCTTGGAGGTTCGTGGTTTGCGCTGTGTCATTGCACCAGTGCGGACCATCGGAGCACGAACAAAGCCCCGAACCAATGAGATTAAATCTGTTCCCACCGTTGGTAATGGATGAACAGTTCCAAAATCATCAACCCCAAGCCCAGAAATGGAAAACCCAATGAGTTGTCGAACCCTTCCTTGCAGAGTATCGATTGATTGCTTACTCGCCCCTGGCAGATCGGTGCCGTAGATCAAGAGCGCCTGCGAGGATTCCAAATGATTAGCCTGCACGTAAGTATGTAAAGAGGCCCAATCAATGGCTCGAAACACAACATTCCAGCCTTGTGCATACAAAGTTCCAGCAACAAATCCTTCAGCTTCTGGATTAGCAATAGCTGTTATAACGGTCGGCATCTCAAGCTCAGACATAAGCACGCACCACTACTAGTCGACCTTGTGTGGTTGCACTTAAGAGACGCAATACCTGTGTTTCCTCAATTGCCACTGTAATTCCAACATCTCCCCCGAGCGCATTTTTTGAATCATCCAGACCAATCAAACTCACACCACCAAGAATCATGATTGGATCCATAACACCTTCTCCATTACGAGAATCAAGTACCCAATAGATATCAACTGAGTCACCGACATGTACACCTGATGCCAAATCTGCAGAGCGCAGACTTAACGGAACAGCGCTTGTACTCATTGCATTAGATGTACTTGTGACATCAGTTGTTGAAACAATCTCGCCCACCGACATGTTTCGGGTTGCGACTAAACCAATAACTTGATCTGCAATGTTTAAGTAATTTTCTGAGCTATCACCGAGGTTCAAATGTGATGCAGCTAAATCGGATTGAGTTATCTGGTGACCAGGTGCAAATGAATTGGCGACCACCCAATAATTCGAGCCCTTATTGGAATATGTCGAGATAAAGAATGCTGACATAAAGGCGGCAACGATCAAGGTTATGGCTAGGGGCAAACGGGTGCTAAAGGAGCTCTTTTTATTTTTCATAGCCGTACCCAAGGCGTTGAGGTGACCGCTTCCGACTATTTATCCACAATCGGTCAAAGGTATGAGGCGTTCAAAGACTTAAGAGGGATAAGGCTTTGCTGTGAACTCGAAACTGTGTGCACATGACTACACACCGTGAATTTGAGCAACTACCAACCTTTACAACAATCGAACTTGTACCGATTTCTAGCGATCCTGATGAGGATTTCTTGCATCCCGTTCTTGAAATGTTCAGACCTGAACCGAAGATTCACGAGGTAAAAAAGCCTCGCCTGTATCTAATTCCGAGCACCTTTGGCGAGGAGTTTGACTCTGAATTCGCTCCGCAGCCAACATCGGCAAGCGAGCTTCCAGAAATACAACCTCTGATATTTCAATTCATTCATAACGCAGTTGAAATCTGGGCTGGAAGACGTTCACCACAGCAACTTCAGGCAATGTGCCACTACAAGGTGTATTCAGAGTTACAGAAAAGCGCATCATCACTAAAGGAGATTGGAAGAGTTCGTAAGACAAGAATCACTCAACCTCTAGATGGAGTATGCGAAGCAACTGTCACATTACGTTTTGGAGATCGACTACGAGTAGTAGCGATTAGATTTGAAGGGCTAGATGGACGGTGGCTGTGCACCTGTCTAACACTTATCTAAAGTTAAGCAGCGCCTCCGTGGCAACGCTTGAACTTCTTTCCTGAACCACATGGACATGGTGCATTTCGAGATACATCGCCAGTAGTACGAACACCTGATTCATCAGCTGCTGTGTACTGCAAACCTGATTGAGGCAACTGCTTAGCCTCAAGTCCTGGAGCTACAACTTGATTGCTCGCGCTCTCAACGGTGACTTCGATGTTAAATACAAAACCTGCGATCTCTTCTTTAATTCCATCCATCATCGCTGCGAATAGATCAAAGCCCTCTTTTTGGTACTCGACAAGTGGATCACGTTGAGCCATTGCACGTAGACCGATTCCCTCTTGTAGGTAATCCATCTCGTAAAGGTGTTCGCGCCACTTGCGATCAAGTACAGATAGCAAAACCTTGCGCTCTAGTTCGCGCATGACCTCTGCGCCTAAAGTTTCTTCGCGCTTTGCATACGCTGCTTCACAATCTTCAAGTACTCGACTAGTAATGAAATCTGCATCCAGTCCTACTCGCGACCCTGCTTCTGCCTCAAGTTGTTCGATAGTGAATGTAATTGGGTAGATAGTCTTTAACGCAGTAAATAGGGTCTCTAGATCCCACTCTTCTGCATATCCTTCAGCGGTTGCAGCTGCGATATACGCTGACAAGGTATCTGACATAAAGACCGAGACTTGTTCCTTAATATCCGCACCCTCTAGAACCATGCGTCGTTCACCATAAATAACGGTGCGCTGGCGGTTCATAACATCGTCATACTTCAAAACATTCTTACGCATTTCAAAGTTCTGTGCTTCAACCTGTGTCTGCGCAGAACGAATTGCATTTGAAACCATCTTGGACTCAATTGGCGCATCATCAGGTAATCCAGCAGCGGTTAAGAAACGCTCGACCATTCCTGAATTAAATCGGCGCATCAAATCATCTTGTAGAGATAAGTAGAAGCGAGACTCACCTGGATCGCCTTGACGACCTGAACGACCACGCAGCTGATTATCAATACGACGAGATTCGTGACGCTCGGTACCAAGTACATAGAGACCGCCAAGTGCAACAACCTCTTCATGTCCCTTTTCAACTGCAGCCTTTTGACGTGCAATCTCTGCTGGCCATTCCTTTTCATACTCTTCTGCGTTATCTACTGGAGAAATTCCGCGACGTTGTAATTCGAAATCAGCCATGAACTCTGGGTTTCCACCCAACATGATGTCTGTACCGCGACCTGCCATATTTGTTGCAACAGTTACCGCACCTTTAACACCGGCGCGAGCAATAATTGCAGCTTCACGTTCGTGGTGCTTAGCGTTCAAAACTTCGTGAGGAACTCCTGCTTTGCGTAGAAATGCAGAGAGCTCTTCTGATTTTTCAACGCTGACAGTTCCAACCAATACAGGTTGACCCTTGCGATATCGCTCAGCGATATCAGCAGTTACCGCTGCAAACTTTCCAACCTCGGTCTTATAGACCAAATCTGGCGAATCAATACGTTGTGATGGACGATTTGTTGGAATCGGCACAACACCCAACTTATAAATTTGCTGGAATTCAGAGGCTTCAGTTGTTGCAGTTCCAGTCATACCTGACAATTTGTCGTATAAACGGAAGTAGTTCTGCAAGGTAATTGTCGCAAGAGTCTGGTTTTCATCCTTAATTTCAATGCGTTCTTTAGCTTCTAGCGCTTGGTGTAATCCCTCGCTATAGCGACGACCGGCAAGCATGCGGCCGGTGTGCTCATCAACGATTAGAAGCTCGCCATTCATTACAACGTAATCCTTATCGCGCTTGAATAGCTCTTTCGCGCGAATTGCGTTGTTGAGGTAGCCGATCATTGGAGTATTGGCAGCCTCGTAAAGGTTTCCAATCTGCAATAGCTCTTCAACCTTAGTTACACCCTCTTCAAGAATTCCTGAAGTCTTTTTCTTTTCATCCACTTCGTAGTGCACATCGCGCTGAAGTTTTTGAACCAAGTTTGCAAACTCTACGTACCACTTGGTGGCCTTATCTGCAGGTCCACTGATAATCAATGGTGTACGTGCTTCATCGATAAGAATCGAATCAACCTCATCCACTACTGCAAAGAAGTGATCGCGCTGCACGCACTCATCAAGTGACCATGCCATGTTGTCGCGTAGGTAATCAAAACCAAACTCATTGTTTGTACCGTATGTAATGTCAGCTGAATACGCTTCGCGGCGTTCAGCAGGAGTCATGTTGGCAAGAATCACGCCGACCTTTAAACCTAAGAATCTATGAACGCGGCCCATCCACTCGCTATCGCGCTCTGCCAAGTAATCATTTGTTGTTACAACGTGAACTCCGCGACCAGCAAGCGCGTTTAAATATGATGGAAGTGTTGCAACTAAAGTCTTTCCTTCACCAGTACGCATTTCAGCGATATTTCCTTTGTGCATCGCTGCACCACCCATAAGTTGAACGTCATAGTGGCGCTGACCTAATGTGCGACGGCCCGCTTCGCGGACAACTGCAAAGGCTTCTGGAAGTAGATCATCAAGGGTTTCACCCTTGGCATAACGTGCTTGAAATACAGCGGTCTGCTCGCGTAGCTCAGAGTCTGACATCGCTGAAAAGCGAGCCTCTTGAGCATTGACCAAGGCAACGATCTTGCTAAGTTCACGAAGGATGCGTCCTTCGCCTGCACGCAAAATCTTGTCTACAAACGCTGGCATTGACCTGGCCTCTCAGTAAGGGTGTGACCCTATTCCAAGCCCTTATCGTAGAGGTTGGGCAACGCAGGCGGTAACCGCAGAGACTGAGCCAGCAGCGTGAAAACCCTGCGAATTAACCGCTCTCAAGGCCTCTCGCAGGGTTGCCCCAGTAGTCACCACATCATCAATCAAAATCAGCTCTCCCCTGGCATGTGAGGTGATGCGAAAGGCCCCTGCAAGATTTGTAGCTCGTTCATCTCGATGCAAACCACTTTGATCAAGAACTCGACGTGAAAGTTGCAGGCAGTCCAGCATTTGAATGCCTGTTCGATGTGAAATCTGGGTAACCAGATCCACAATAAAACTGCGACCACGCCGACGTTGTGATGATGTGCTGGATGGAACCGGAACTAATCGAGCCAAGGTTGTATCGATCTTGGATTTTTCTAGTGCATGAATGATCGCTTCGATGATCAATTGATCTGCACCTTTGATCCCTTGCTCTTTTGCAGCCAGAATGATTGTGGAAGCTATCGGTGTGTACAACAGCGATGAATGCACAGTTAAGTTATCAAACTTTGTTCGGTAATAATGTGGGTGCCAACTGCTTCTGCATGAAGAACAAATACTTGGGCCAAGTTTTTGGCAACCAAAACATCGGCTGGGAAATAACAGTTGAGAAAGTTCTGCCAAAGAGTTCATGCCGCATTATTGAATGTGGCTCAAGTAATCAGAATTCTGAATACAAATGTGTGGAAATTAAGCTTTGTAATCCTCGGGCTGCAATGGAATTAAACGTTGATCAATACTCTCCCACGTGTTGCGAGGTAAGGTCACAACAAAGTGGGCACCACGGCCAGGTCTTCCCCACGCTTCTAGTTCGCCATTGTGTAAACGTGCATCTTCAAGAGCAATTGATAGACCAAGACCTGTACCCCCACGTGTACGAGCGCGTGAAGGATCTGCTCGCCAGAAGCGATCAAAGACTCGAATTAAAGCGTTTTCATCCAAGCCAACTCCGTGATCACGTACACCAACGGCTACATCATGTTCGCTCGCCTCGATGCGAACATCAATCTGCATCTCTTCAGCATGATCAATAGCGTTGGCAAAGAGGTTGCGAAGGATGCGTTCCACGCGGCGAATATCAGCTTTAATCATGATGACAGGCTGGGCTGTAGTCACATAAATCTCGGTCTTGCGCTCTTTTGCCACCAGCGCTAAATCATCTGCACATCGCTGTACGAGTTGCACAATGTCGAAATCAACCGCTTCCAGAACAGCAACCTCTGCATCAAATCGTGAAACTTCAAGAAGGTCTTCTAGTAATCGCTCAAAGCGGTCTAATTGAGCAACTAGTAACTCGGCACTTCTGGCAACAATTGGATCGAAGCTGTCCTTTGAGGAGTGAATTACTTCAGATGCCATACGTAAAGTTGTTAATGGTGTTCGTAGTTCATGGGATACATCAGATACGAAACGTTGCTGAACGCGGGAAAGGTTTTCTAAACGTGCAATCTGTTTCTCAATTGACTCTGCCATCTCATTGAAGGCAAGACCTAAAGTTGAAATTTCATCCTGTGATTCAACCTTGAGGCGCTTTCTAAAGTCTCCGGCGGTGAACTCGGTAGCGATCACGGCCGCCTCGCGAACTGGTCGTACTACCTGTCGCACAACAAGCCAAGTAATCAACCCAACCAATAGCAGAAGTACAAAACCGGTCAGAAATAGTGAGCGACTAATGAGGTCAAGTGTCTTTTCCTGGTTTGCTAAAGAGAAGATGATGTACATCTCATACTGACCAGCATTAGGGATCTGAACTTTTTGGCCAATCGCCAACCCTTTAACCTTTGTACCTGTTAGGTAATTCATGTTGGTGTACTGGTAGACAAGATCTGTTTTCTTACGAACGCGCTCACTTAAGGTTATTGGAATTGAGTTTGGATCCAATAAATTTGATGCGATCTCGTAGTTATTGTCCATGGTGTTACCAGGGCTACGGATGAAAACTACTTCGCGGGCATTTTCATTTGCGGTTAATGTGGTGGCAGAACTAATAACATCATCGACTACTTTTTGAACGACTGAGTCTTTTTCGCCCTGCGCCAATAAGAATCGATACTCTGCCGTAAAAATCGTTGATCGGGCTTCAACAAGAGCTGAATTGAGATTTACCTCTTTAATACCTGCAGATAACTGAGAATTAAGGGCCGATCCTGTTACCCCGGTGACGCCCAAGGAGAGAATAACTGTGGAGAAAATTACCTTGATCGCAAGGGAGTTACGGATTCGCCAATAAATTCGGTTCATTACTAGGAACCGCCCATTACTCCAGCTTTGTATCCAACACCTCGCACAGTGACAACGATCTCGGGATGTTCTGCATCATGTTCGATTTTTGAACGTAGACGCTGAACGTGCACATTTACTAAACGAGTATCGGTTGAGTGACGATAACCCCAGACCTCGCTGAGCAAGGCATCACGGGTAAATACTCGGCCTGGTTCTTTAGCTAATGCGACTAGTAGATCAAACTCTAAGCGGGTTAGCGCAATCTGCTTGCCACCACGAGTTACTTGGTGCGCCTGTACATCAATAGCTAAATCACCAATTGTTAAGAGCCCTGATACATCAGCATTTGTTCGACGTAAACGGGTTCTAATTCGTGCAATGAGCTCGGATGGATGACGAAATGGTTTAACCATGTAGTCATCGGCACCGGCTTCTAAACCTTTTACAACATCTTGGGTGTCGCCTTTTGCTGACAACATGACGATCGGAACCATAGATTCTGCGCGAATTAATTTACAGACTTCGATTCCATCAAGGCCGGGCAACATAACATCCAACAACACTAGATCTGGTGGATTGTTACGGAATACATCCATAACCTCATCACCACGACTTACTAAATCCACATCGATGCCGGCACCGGTTAAAACGATGCCGAGCATCTCTGCGAGATCCTGGTCGTCATCGACGACCATAACTAAAGTCATTAGCTACCGTGCTCCCAAGAGTTCAGGTACATATCTTGTGCAGGTGTTAGAACATCGATACGCCCACCCATGCTGATTAGCTTGAGTGCAGCAACTTCCTTGTCAATGTATGAAGGGACATCGTGAACGCCTGGCTTCAAGTTCTTAGCTTCCTTCACTAAGTACTCAGCTGTTAACGCCTGATCTGAGAATGACATATCCATTACAGATGCTGGGTGACCTTCTGCAGCTCCAAGGTTAACTAGACGACCTTCAGCTAGAAGTAGCAAACGACGCCCATCTGACAGTACGTACTCATCTGTCTGGTGGCGCATCTTTGCGTTCTTCTTCTTTGAGTTCTGCTCTAGCCAAGCAACATCGATTTCAATATCGAAGTGACCTGAGTTAGCCATGATTGCGCCATCCTTCATTACAGCAAAGTGCTCATCGCGAAGAACATCGCGGTTACCTGTAACGGTGATGAATACATCGCCAAGCTTTGCGGCATCTAGCATTGGCATAACTCGGAAGCCCTGCATCATTGCATCAAGTGCCTTAGTTGGATCAATTTCAGTAACGATTACATCTGCGCCCATACCCTTAGCGCGCTCTGCAACACCCTTACCGCAGTAACCAAAACCAGCTACAACAACAACGCGACCTGCAAGCAAGAAATTAGTTGCGCGGAAAACAGCATCAAGAGTTGATTGACCTGTTCCGTAACGGTTATCAAACATGTGCTTTGTATCTGTGTCATTCACAGCGATCATTGGGAACTGAAGCGCCCCATCCTTTGACATCTGATTAAGGCGGATAACGCCTGTTGTTGTCTCTTCACAACCACCAGTGATGTTTGGGATTAGCTCTTTACGAGTTGTGTGCAATGTGTTAACAAGGTCGCAACCATCATCAAATACTTGGTGTGGTTCGATATCAAGTGCTGCGTTGATGTGCTTGTAGTAACCATCACGATCAACCGCATTGCGAGCAAATACTGAGATTCCGTACTCGTGAACTAGGGCTGCTGCAGTGTCATCTTGTGTAGATAGTGGGTTAGATGCGCACAGTGCGATCTCCGCTCCACCAGCCTTTAGAACGCGCATCAAGTTAGCTGTCTCTGTTGTTACGTGCATGCATGCAGAGATTCGCACACCTGCGAATGGTTGTGACTTTTCAAAACGCTCACGGATTTGAGCAAGTACAGGCATATTGCGCTCAGCCCATTCGATGCGCTTACGACCTTCTGCTGCAAGTGATGCATCAGCAATGTCATGCTTTGGAAGTGTTGAAGTAACTGGAACGTTCACGTAAATCTCCTTAAATGGTAATCAAAGTATTAATTGGATACCTAAGGCGTAGGGCTCTACTGTGCTAGGCGGCTATAGGCATAGGTTACTGCCCTCTTGTGAAAAGTAGCTATTTGGAAACGTGGATTAGCCGCGGATTAAAGAGAGAACCGCATCACGTACCGACTCCATTTGAGCCTGAGTTGAAGCCTCAACGTTAAGCCGTAGTAGAGGCTCGGTATTTGAAGGACGCAGGTTAAACCACCAGGTATCCCCGTTGACTGTCAGGCCATCTAATTCATCAATCACAACATTGTCCGCATCATAACTCTTGCGCACTAGATCGGTTGCTTGTTTCGTATCGGCAACCTTTGAGTTGATCTCTCCACTTGAGGAGTAACGATTAAAGGGTGCAAGTAATTCAGACATGGTTGCAGAACTTTCACCAAGAGCTGCGATCGCATGAAGGGCTGCAAGTGCGCCACTATCTGCCATCCAAAACTCTTTAAAGTAGAAGTGTCCCGAATGCTCGCCACCAAAGATTGCACCACTTTCAGCCATCATTTTCTTAATGTACGAGTGACCTACTCGACTTCGTAATCCAGTACCGCCATTTTCAACAATTACCTCTTGCACCGCGCGTGATGAAATTAAGTTGTAAATAATTTTAGAACCAGGACGTTTCTTTAACTCTCGTTGTGCAATCAAAGCTGTAAGTGCTGAAGGATTAACTGCAACACCTCGCTCATCAACTAAGAAGCAGCGATCTGCATCTCCATCAAAAGCCAAACCTAAGTCAGCTCTCTGATCAATCATCGCTTGCTTTAAATCCTTTAGTGTTGATTCATCCAACGGGTTTGCCTCGTGGTTTGGAAATGAACCATCTAGCTCGAAGTACATAGGAATAACTTCACAATTAAGCCGTGCAAAAATAGCAGGAGCTGTGTGACCAGCCATTCCATTTCCGGCATCCACAATGATCTTTAGTGGGCGAATCTTTGTCACATCGACAAGGGTCAAGAGATGGTCAACGTACTCTTCCAACATGTTGCGCTGCTTCTCGACTCCTACATTGCGCAATGCGATTGGTGATCCTTCGCGAACAAAGTTCTCAATAGTTACTAAGCCAGACTCTTTTCCGATGGGGCGAGCTTTGCTCAAACACAACTTAATTCCGTTGTATTGAGCTGGGTTATGGCTAGCTGTAAACATCGCCCCTGGTAGCCCTAACTTGCCGGAGGCGAAATACAACATATCTGTTGATGCCAAACCGATTCGAATTACATCCATACCTTGAGATGTTGCACCTGCTGAAAATGCATCTGCTAACTCTGGAGATGATGGGCGCATATCCTCGCCAATAACAATTGTTCCGGGTTCACGTTCTATTTGTAAGAATCGAGCAAAGGCCATGCCAGTTGCAAATGCAAAATCTGCATCGATTTCTGTATCTACTAAACCTCTAATGTCATAGGCTTTAAAAATATTAGGAATGACATCCATAATTATTTATGATGGAACTGCGCGTAGGTGACCGCGGCGACCTAGTTGTTGCTGTGCAGATGGTGTTTGAGTTGGCGCAATTGCCTCAATGTCTTTTGCCGCAACTTCACGGACCGCATCAGCTATCGCCATCAAATCATCATCGCTAGGCCCTTGTGATGTGCCATCAAGTTCTTGCTTAATAACACTCCAACCATGAGGAACCTTTAATCGTGTTCCATGAACAACGCACAAATCATAAGCGTGGGGTTCGGAATATGTTGCAAGTGGTCCAACTACCGCAGTTGATTCGGCGTATACATATGTCAAGGTCATGGTTGCATGAGATTTGCATCCAGCGCGAGAACAACCGCGGCCACCTTGAATTCTCATGAGTGAAACATTAGTGGGAGCAGGTATGAAAAGTTGGGATTATCAAGGATTTAAAATGCGAATATTTGAGTCAGGAATCTCGACACGGGTAAGAACGCTTCCTGGTGCTATCGGGAAGTAGCCATAACCGTTTACAGATGAAACCAATGCACCTGCATAGGTCTGTTTTCCAACCTTGGTGATGGTAAATGATCGCGCCGCAGCTGGTACACGCCAGGTCGCAACATCTGTGCCCTTGATTGCCTTACGAATTAATTTGCCATTTACCAAGGTGACTTCAACAGCAACATTGATTTCTGAGCCTGCAAAAACAATAAGTGGGGTTAGGCCAGTGACCGCCATTGTGAATTCACTCAGCTCTGGGGCGGCTGTGCTCCACGTAAAGTCTTTACCTCCCCCAATAGCTACCGATGATTCAACTGCAGCAACAACCGGTTCAGTTGAAGTGATCTTTACAGCAAAAGCTGATGAAGAAATTTTGGGTGCGAAGGTAAATTCACTTACTTGCCCTGCAGAAATACTGCGTGAGTTGAGACCAACAGGGATGAACACGCCATCTGATGAGAGAAGCTCAACGGTAACGCTGGCATCGACTTCACCAGGTGTTAAAACACGAAGCACATGTGCCGGTGCAGCGCCTTGTCCTGGCTTCTTTCCTTGATTAGGAATTGCAGGAATGACAACAGTTCTACTTGGTGAGCTCGTTGGGTTTACCAGATCTCCACCTAAGGCTCGTAATCCCTTACCTTGCTCATCAATCATGAATGAGTTAATTCTGCCTGAACGCGGAACTACATTGACTGTCAAAGTCTTGTCACCTGGTGCAAGTGAATCAACTGGAATAACTAAGTAATTCTTTGATGGGACATTTAACGTTCGCGGTGGTTGCTTTCCATTTTCAGTAAATACATTGAGATCTACGACAGCATCACTAAGTCCACTGTTCACAACCATCAGGCGGCCCTTAGTTGTGATGTCTGCACTTGCTCCAACAAACCATTGTGAAGAAGCAGGTCCTGAACACAACGCACCACCGGCCCAACTACCTGTACGGCTTTGCCATACAACGGGGGTTGATCCCTGTGCGTCAAAGAGCAACGCATCCTTCATTACAGGAAGGCGTAAAACCTTTACTGGCTCTGTTTTGGTACTTCTATTTTGCAACCTTTGGAAAGGAGTTTTCTTGGATGAAAGTGAAATTTGTGATGACAACCCTGAAAGAGTTGGTGGACAAACAACGGCTGGGTAGTTTTCTGAGTAACTCTTTTTAGTTACAGCCACATTGAGCGCTGAAGCGATTGTGATTGCGCCAGCAATGAAGGCTATAAATCGAAGGGGGCGAGAAAAGTTCATGCCAGCTCCTTCTCTGAGATTTCACTCTTGCGACGACCTGCAGGAAGGGCCATTACAAGCACTATGACGAAGAAAATCAACTGTAATGAAAGCCATCCACGACGAACCGTTCCATCATGAATCAAAGAAATTTCTCCCGCCTCAGTGACGGTGAAGGTCGGCAGACCTTGCTCATTCATTTTTCGATCAAGACGATATCCATTTTCTAAAACCTGCCATGATCGATTGTAAGTTTCTGTCAAAATCAAAGTGCCTGCAGATGGCACAAATGTTCTCGCACCAACTTCGCCAGCTTCTAGTTCTTTACGAACTCCATCTACACCAACAAACATTAAACGCGAAGCTGGTGCTGTAACTTTCCACACAACACCTAATGAAGTTGCAGAAGTTCTAGAAAATCCACCGAGCCCGTCTATTGAGCGAATAATCTCTCTTTTAAATGGAGCCTTTACATAAAGGTACTTGACGCCGAAGTCGCTAAGAGTTGAGCTACTGGTAACGCCTGATCCATCAATGAGGCCACGTGCAGCATCTGCGATAGCGACAGTCTGTGGAGGAGCTACATCTGGTTCGCCAAGTGAAATATCTTTGCCACGCGATAAGTAGTACTGAATCTTCTTGTCATTTTCACTACCGACCTCACGCAAAACAAGAATCTTTACATCTTTTTCAACACTCAAAAAGGCTGGCATTACCGTTTCACGATTTGCTTGAACTAATGAATCTGCACCTTTAGTTACCGACCAACCAATTGCCAGAACCGAATAAGTAAATGTGGTGAACAAAAGCAAGGCAGAAAGAATGTGGCGGTAATGAATGTGGCTCAAAACCAAAGTTTCGCGCAAACGATCGAGCAGTACCGTGCCGGCAGCTACCGAAGCTAGGGTCACAAGAACTAGCACTGGCCCAGGCCAAACCTTTGATGATGCTTCATTGCCATGAGTTGAGATTGAAAGAGATGAGATAACAACAGCTAATACAAGTGCTCCGACACCATATTCAGCGATACGTCGCGCATGAGTTGATGAAAAGAGTGAGACGATCAAAACCAACAAGATTGGGCTAACTAGCCATATAGGCAATGAGTTTGCACCGCCTGGATTTCCAAGCAGTGCATGAATAGGTCCGCCACCTGAAATCAGCAATCCCGGTTCAACCAATAATCTACTTGGATGCATGATTGTTTCTAGAGAATAAGGAACATTCATTACAAAGGGAACAAAGATTAAAGCTGCACGCTTTTGGAGACGCAGCGAGTACAAAGGAGCGTTGGCTTCCTGTGCGTGCTTTTCATAATCACTAAGGGTTGAAATAAGTCCTGCAGCCAACCCAATCACAAAGATCATGAGCGAGAATCCATAGAGCAGTGCTAAGAGCAGCGAGACTCCTGCAATTTTTCTCCAGGAAAAACTCTCAATCTTTTCTACATCGCTCAGAAGTAGTGCAACCAATGGTGCAAGGATCATGAACAGAACCGTTGCAATATGACCTGTAGATACCGCCGCAATTGCTACCGGTGATACCGCGTAGAGGAAAGCTGCAGGAATAGAAATCCAAGAATTTGAGGTCAAACGCTTCAAAAGCTTTGATGCGGTAAACATCATGACAATCGGTGCTACCAAGAAGAAGGTCGTAATCAAAAATTGAACTTTGCCCAAGAAAAGAAGTGATGCTGTTGCTGTGATTGCAACCCACGTAGGGGTCGCAATAGTTGAGCCCATTCCGACTTGATGCCATGACTCAAAATAAGTGCTCCACAAATCAGTAGCTCCCGCTGGCGAGATCGGCAGGGCTCCTCCGACAAGTGCTCCAAAACGATTGCGAGAGTTAAGGAGACTGACGAGCGAGATTAAAACAAAGCCAATTACTTCTGGGCGCTTGAATACACCAAACCAATTATTGTTATTTACAGGGGTTAATAAATCTTCATCCTCATTGGCGTCCAGTACTGAACTGGTGGGTACCTGGCTATTTTCTGGAAACAACTTGGCACGAACGGCATCAACAAAACCTTCAGATGCAAGACGCACCTGCGACCAACGAGGTGGAATGAATTCAGCAATAACTCTTGCTGACACAAAGCGCTGTTTTTTACGCACTTTACGTGCCGCAATGATTAATCCAGGTCTGACAAGTAATGATCCAACCGCCAAAATTTCATCGCCGGCATACCCAGGAAGTTTTGCGAGTAGGTAACCGACCGCTCGTGCAATTGCGGTTCCGAGAATCTGCACAACAAGCCATGGCAACATCCACCATGAAGAGTTGGAAAGCAAAACATAGGCAGCGTTACGTCGATCTAGCAGCAAAGGTCTGTGAAGAAATGCGCCGTCGACTTCAACAGTTCTGCGCTCATTGGCTGATGCTTGTGCATGGAATGCAACCGCACCTGTTGCAACCATTACCGAATGACCAGCAGCACGTGCTCGCCATCCAAAATCCACATCATCTCTAAACAAAGTTAGATTGGGGTCTAAACCACCTAGCTCTTCAAAAACATCACGACGGATCAATGCCCCCGCTGTGCTCACAGCTAATACATCATGGTTTCCATCATGTTGGCCTTGGTCATACTCCAAAGGCTCAAGCCCTGTCCAACGTGCACCATTTCCTGCGATGCTGACACCAGCTTCAAGTAAATGTGTTCGATCATGCCAACCCAATAACTTTGGACCGACCATAACAACTTGTGGTCGGTCATCAATGGCAGCTAGTAATTCTGCGAGCGCTGTTGGTGCAGGTGCACAATCATCATGAATTAACCAGATCCATTCATGGTCAATTGATTTAGGTAATTTATTAACCGCTAAGGAAAGAGCGGCTCCAAAACCTGTTTCAACATCTGCCGAAATAAATGGGATGCGTGCAGATTTTAAAAGTTTTGTTGATGAATCCTGCGATCCTGTATCAACCGCGGTGATTACATCAATAGGTCGAGTTTGCGAGGTGAGCGCTGCAACAACTTCGGGCAACCACACCGCCCCATTGTGGGAAACAAGAACAGCGGTTACACGATGCTTATCGACTGCGGCTTGGGAAGCCATAGGTATAACTCACTTTCTCGTTAGAGAAATGTGAACCTTACGCAGTACGACGCTTTAAGCGACGACGCTCTCGCTCTGAGAGACCGCCCCAAATTCCGAAGCGCTCATCATGAGCTAGTGCGTACTCAAGACATTCGGAGCGAACATCGCATGAAAGACAAACGCGCTTTGCTTCACGAGTTGAGCCACCCTTTTCTGGGAAGAAAGCTTCTGGATCAGTTTGCGCACAGAGTGCGCGCTCCTGCCATGAAAGCTCCATGTTTTCGCCAGATGCGAGTGTGATTGTTGGACCTGAAGTGGGGATTGGGGAGTTCTGGGCTGCGGGTTGAATCGGCATAACGTCGATGCTCCATAAGCTAGATCTTGTCTCATCCCTCTTGGAAAAGACTTTCTTAGGAGTGAATTACACGCTTGTAACTCGCTCATGTCAAGCCCGAGAGAAGGGAATTAGGGCTGAACTACTTCGGAATTGGAAGAATTTCGCCCTTTGTGACAAAAGATGAGGCTATTTTCGCCTCTTTATCGACAACTGCACCTGTTGCAACAAAAGAGTTGGAAATGATCGCGTAGCTGCCAATTTCCGCCCCAGCCTCGATAATCGAGCCATCGATATGTGCACCGGCGCCCACTAAAGCACCGCGCCCGACACAACTACCACCTGTGATCTGCGCGGAAGGATCAACGGACGAACCCGGCATCGCAAGGCCAGGACCGGTTCGAAGAACGATATCTGTTGATGCCTTTAACAAAGCTTTTGGTGTTCCAATATCTAACCAGTACGCATTTTCAATATATCCATAAATCTTTGCGCCATTGCTTACTAGCTGCGGAAATGTTTCGCGTTCTACTGAAACAACGGTGTCTAAAGGAATGGTGTTTATGACCCGAGGGTTAAATACATAGCACCCGGCATTAATCTGATTTGTTACAGGGTTATCCATTTTTTCCAGAAAAGCGGTAACTCTTCCTTCGGCATCAGTTGGAACACAACCAAATGCTCGTGCATCTTCTACCTGAGTTAAGTGCAAAGTTACATCAGCATCATGTGCTTCATGTTGTTTGATCTGCTCTGATAAATCATGTGAACTAAGTACATCGCCATTGAGAATAACAACCGACTCTTGTGTATCTAACAGTTGTGCTGCATTTCGAATCGCACCACCCGTTCCAAGTGGCTCTTTTTCAACCGCATACTTAATGCTCATCCCCCACTGAGATCCATCTCCAAAGTACGGTGTGAAAACATCTGATAAATATGAAGTCGCTAAAACAATCTGGGTAATTCCAGCCTTTTTAGCCATCATTAATTGATGTTCAGTAACAGGAATTCCTGCAACTGTAAGCATTGGCTTGGGAGTATTGCGAGTCAATGGCATTAAACGTGTGCCAAAGCCACCTACTAACAAGATTGCTACAGCCACCTTTATGCCTTCAAACGTGCAACTGCATCTGCAATGTGGGCATCAGAGGCTGTCATTGCGATGCGAATATGGTTCTTTCCCATGTCTCCGTAAAAGCTGCCCGGGGTTGCAAGGATTCCGCGCTCGGCAAGCCATGCAACGCTTGCCCATGCATCTTCATTACGGGTGCACCACAGATACAAACCTGAATCACTGAACTCAACTGTAAATCCCGCCGCCTCGAGTGCCGGACGCATCGCATCTTTACGTGCGTTATAGCGAGCGCGTTGTTCTGCAACATGAAGATCATCTGACAGTGCAACTGTCATCGCCTTTTGCACCGGAAGCGGGACCATCATTCCGCCATGCTTTCGAATCTCACGAATCTGTGCGATCAAGGCGCTGTCTCCCACCATGAAAGCTGCGCGATAACCAGCCATAGATGAACGCTTTGATAAGGAATGAACCGCCAAAATATTGGTGTTGTCTCCACCTGTTTGCGACAAAACTGACACTGAATGTGCTGTGTGATCAAATTCGAGATAACACTCATCAGAGATTAGAACTGACTTATTTTTACGAGACCAATCAATACACGCCTTAATCTCATCGATGCTATGCACTCGCCCAGTTGGATTTGATGGTGAGTTCAACCATGCTAAATCAGCAGCGGGCCAACCGCTTGCATCAATTGCAACTGGAACAGACTCTGCCCCAGCTAATACAGCTCCTACGTGATATGTGGGATATGCAATCTCTGGAATTAACACGGTGCTTGATTCAAGATAGGTGGGAAGCCAAGCAACTAACTCTTTAGAGCCAATTAAGGGCAGGACATCAAACTCGCCCGTTGCACCTAAGCGATCTACCGACCATTTTTTAATCGCTGCGCGAAGCTCTGCAGTTCCTGCGGTTACTGGATAACTTGGAGAGTTTGATGCATCGCGAAATGCTTGTTGAATAAATTCAGGGGTTGGATCTACAGGAGTGCCTTGAGAGAGATCAATAATCCCTTGCGGGTGGGAACGAGCCTTCTCACCGTATGGCGCTAACGCATCCCACGGAAAATCTGGGAGCTGGGCACGCAATGGTTACTCGCTCTTTGGTGGACGCGCTGTGATTGAAGCGTGATCTGTGCCAGTTGGGCCAACCTTGCTAGCTCCACCTGGAGAACCGATTTCAATGAAGAACTCTGTATTGACCTTGCCAAACTCTTTCCACTGACCAGGGACATCATCCTCGTAGTAAATAGCTTCTACTGGGCAGACCGGCTCACATGCGCCGCAATCCACACACTCATCTGGCTGGATGTACAGCATGCGATCGCCTTCGTAAATGCAATCAACCGGACACTCTTCGATGCAGGACTTATCTTTCACATCGATGCATGGGTCTGCAATCACATAGGTCACGGGCGGCCTCCAAAGTGTTGGGCAAAGTATCTGCCTGAATTCTAATGGCAACTCTAGCCAGTGCGCGATATTTACCGCTGGTTGATATTTAACGGTGGGCTTATCGTTGTCTCATGCCAACAGAGCTCGAGACTCAATTCACCGAACTCATCGGCTCGCGGGTCAGCATCAGACTGCATGATCCTGAAGGCGGATTTCGTGACATTCTGGGGCATCTACTGACCCCGTACACATTGCGCAATAAGCGTGGGGAGATAATCGAATTCTCTCATAGTGAGATTTTTGTCTGGAAGCGGGTGATTGAAAAGGTATGAAGTTATACGACACGCAATCACGACAACTCAAAGAGATTGATGTAGCTCGCGATCAGATTCAGATGTATTGCTGCGGCCCAACTGTTTATCGTGATGCCCATGTTGGAAATCTTCGAACATTTCTGCTCTCTGACTTAATCGCACGTGTTGTTCGACTCAATGGTTCACATCCATACCTGATTCAAAACATTACCGATGTTGGGCACATGTCTGAAGATTTCGTCAACGATGACAAGATGTTGGCTCAGGCTAAGTTAGAAAAGATTGACCCCTTTGAGATCGCTCGAAAGTATGAAGTGAAGTTTCATCAAGATTTAGCAGACCTCAACATCGTGCCAGCAGCCGCATACCCACGAGCAAGTGAAAGCATTGATTTGATGTTGACTCTGATTGGAAAGTTGATCGAGGCGGATTTTGCATATGTTGGTTCCGATTCTTCTGTGTATTTCAGCGCTCAGAAGTTCGCAAGTTACGGAGCGATTAGCGGAAATAAACTTGACTCACTAAAGCCAGGTCATCGTTATGAATACTCCGAAGATGGTGCGAAGAGATTTCACGCCGATTGGGCGTTATGGAAAGCTGCCGGTGATCGCACTGAAATGGTGTGGGAATCTCCGTGGGGTAAGGGATTTCCAGGTTGGCATATTGAGTGTTCGGCTATGTCACTTGAATTGTTAGAAGGACATGTAGATATCCATGTAGGTGGCATCGATCTTCGTTTTCCTCACCATGAAAATGAACGAGCTCAATCCAATGCGCTGATTAACACTGAAGCTGTTGATCTCTGGGTGCATGGTGAGCATCTACTTTTTGAGGGTAAAAAGATGTCAAAAAGTTCCGGAAATGTTGTGTTGTTAAGAGATGTCATCGAACGCGGAATAGATCCACTAGCTATTCGCCTATGTTTCCTTGAAAACAAATATCGCTCTCAAATGGATTTAACCTGGAACTCAATAGAGGCTGCACATGAGACCTTAAAACGTTGGCGAATGAAGATGTCTCAATGGGGTGCGGACACCACAATGCAGATTGATCCAGAGATTGAATCGGCTTTAAACACCGATCTAGATACCCCACGTGTGATCATACGACTGCGTGAGATAGAAAAGTCAGAGTCTGAAAACAAGGCTTCATTCTTTCGTTACGCCGATCAAGTTCTAGGACTTGATTTAGATCGTCCAATCGAAGCAAAGGTTCTGACGCCTCCGATGAAAATACTTTTGGATGATCGAGCCCTCGCCCGCGCCGAAAAACGTTGGGCAGATAGCGATCGACTTCGAGTTGAGTTAGAAAATCACGGCTTGGAAATTAAAGATACACCTGAAGGGCAAAGCTGGAGTTAAAGCGGTGTAATGATTGCAATAACAATTGCAATAAAACCAAAATTGATTAGAGAAACACCAATTGTGTCACCTTGTATCAAATACTCATCATTTAAACCTGGAAACCCAGCACGAAGAACAACTAATGACCAAGCAATAGATGCAATGAATTTGTATGAACGCTTTCCCCAAATTCGCCCAGTTGCCCAAATACCTAGGCCAGTAGCGATAAGTGAAAGTATTAAACCAATCGGTGGGTAGTAACTATGAATAAAGATTGAGCTTGCACCAAGGGCTGCACCAAATAAAAGTGAGTAGATAGCCTTCATTACAGGGTTATTCCAGAGGTTAAATCTGTTTCTCGGCCATGCGAATCAAAGGGTTCACTCTTAACCCCTTTTACTAGCGTGTAGTACTCATCCCCCCAAATCTGTAACCCTAAATTATTAGAAAGGGCAAAGAACGGACCATCTAATGAAATCTGCGTTTCATGTGCTTTCATCGCCGCCATTTTTGCATCAACATAATCAACACCGTTAATCAAAGTTGTGACAAACTCATCATCCTTTGCAAATGGAAGATCATCAACGCTTTCGGCGCCAAAGAAATCTGAACCAATCTCTTTCATCTTTGCAATACCTTCAGCTAAAACTGATTTAGGCATAGTGTTCCAGTAAATCTTTTGGATCTGCCATGTAGATAACTCTGAGGCTCTCATGGCAACACGATGTGCCTGAATATGATCGGGATGGCCGTATCCACCGATTTCATCATAGGTAATTAAAATATGTGGCTTAACTTCATCAATGATTTCAACCAAAATCTTTGCAGCTACATCCACATCTGCTTGCCAGAAAACATCAGGACGATTGTTTGGCTCTGTTCCCATCATTCCGCTATCGCGAAACTTAACTGATGGAGCACCCAAGAAGCGATAATCAGAAATGCCCAATGCCTTCATCGCATCAGCTAATTCTGTTTCTCGATGTGTTCCTAATTGATCCTTTTGACTGCTTGCCAAATGCGAAAGGGATGGAACCAAAACTTCGCCTTCTTCTCCCCGAGTACAGGTCACAAGCGTGACATCTGCCCCACGATCTGCATACAAAGCCATAGTTGCCCCGTTATTGATGGTTTCATCATCGGGATGTGCATGTACAAGCAGGATGCGGAAGCCTTCATAGGAGCGGTTCATGTTCGGTAATTCTGCCGTACGATTAGACCAATGAGTAACGTAGACACATCCAACAAGGCTCGCTTGCCGCGCGATGAGCGCCGAGCATTGCTGTTATCGGCTGCACTAGAAGTATTCACCGCAGCTGGATACCACTCTGCAGCGATGGATGAGATTGCAGATCGTGCAAATGTCTCAAAGCCAGTTTTGTATCAGCACTTTCCTTCAAAGCTCGAGCTCTACTTGGCAGTTTTGGATTTACATATTGACTCATTGGTTTTTGAAATTCAAAAGGCGATCGCATCAACGCCAGATAATAAAGATCGAGTACATGCAACGGTTGATGCCTACTTTGCATTTATTGAAAAGGAAGGCGAAGCCTTTCGTCTACTCTTTGAGAGTGACATGAGCGTTGAACCCCAGGTTCGTGAACGTTTAAATCGAATGACGTACGACTGTGCAGCTGCCGCAAGTGCGGTTATTGCAATAGATACTGGCCTACCAAAAGAGGCATCAATGCTTTTGGGTGTTGGAATGATTGGTTATGCGCAAGTAACTGCTCGTCACTGGCTCGAACGAGATAGCAAGTTGAGTCGACAGGATGCTGTGGCGTTAGTTCACAACCTCATGTGGCGAGGCATTTCAGGTTTTCCGCGCAATTAATATCGTTAGGATTAAATAAACATGTCACCAACCTTTGCAGAGTTGCCCCTGCGCAGCCAAACAATTGAAGCGCTACATGCTCACGGCTTTTTAGCACCATTTGCTATTCAAGAGATGGTTTTACCAATCGCACTTGCCGATGGCGATGTTATTGGTCAAGCAAAAACTGGAACAGGAAAAACTCTAGCTTTTGGAATCCCTGTAATTGAGCGAGTAATTGCTCCCAACGATGTCGAGTGGGCAGATTTTGCAACTAAGGGAATGCCGCAAGTATTAATCGTTGTTCCTACCCGCGAACTATGTACTCAGGTAACTCGTGACATTGAAGAGCTCGCATCCAACCGTGGAATTCGTACCCTTGCCGTTTACGGTGGACGCGCATTTGAACCACAAATTGAAGCCTTACATGCAGGTGTCGAGATAGTTGTTGGAACTCCTGGTCGTTTGCTCGATCTTTCACGACAGGGTCAGCTCAAGCTCAAAGAGGTGTCCCGCTTGGTTTTAGATGAGGCTGATGAGATGTTGGATCTTGGCTTCTTGCCTGATGTAGAAAAGATCTTGTCCAGCACTCCTAACCGTGCGCAAACTATGTTGTTTTCAGCAACAATGCCTGGAGACATCATCGCTCTTGCTCGTCGCTTCATGAATCAGCCAATTCATATTCGCACACAAGATAGTGAAGATGAAGGTGCGGTTGTTACTCGTATCAAGCAACATGTTTTGCGTGCGCACGCTTTAGACAAGATTGAAATGCTTGCTCGAATTTTGCAAGCTGATGGACGCGGACCAACAATGGTTTTCTGCCGTACTAAGCGCACAGCACAAAAAACCGCTGAAGATCTGATCGAGCGTGGCTTTAAAGCTGCACCAATTCATGGTGACCTTGGACAAAGTGCTCGTGAAAAAGCTTTGAACGATTTCAAAGCTGGAAAATCAGATGTCCTTGTTGCAACCGATGTTGCTGCTCGCGGAATTGATATCGATGGAATTACCCACGTTATTAATTACCAGTGTCCAGAAGATGAAAAAACTTATGTTCACCGTATTGGTCGAACCGCTCGTGCAGGTGCCCATGGAATTGCCGTCACCTTTGTCGATTGGGATGAACTAGCTCGCTGGAAGATGATCGATCAAACCCTCGAACTTGGATTAGCAGAGCCAGAAGAGACATACTCTTCATCTGAACATCTTTATGAGATGCTCAACATCCCAGCTGGATCAACTGGCCGTATGGTTAAAGCAAAGCCCGTTGTTAAGGCTGAAAGCAAAGATGCTCGTCCTGCACGCGCAAAGCAAGAGGCTCCAAAGCCACGCACCGAGCGCACTCGTACACGTACTAAGAAGTTTAAAGAAAGCTAAGCGGCAACAAAGACGCGGATCGCATCTACAAGCATTTGTACTGCGATAGCTGCAAGTAAAAGACCTGCAATTCTGGCGACCAGGGTAACTCCTGATTCCTTAATGACATTCAAAATCGTTGTTGATGCCATTAACGCAACTGCAATCGCAATATGAACCGCAACTACAGCTGCTGTTAAGCCTAGGGCCATTGCAGTTGAATCTACTTGCTGAACGAAAATCATCGTTGCAACAATCGCACCAGGACCTGCCAAAATCGGAGTTCCTAGCGGAACTAATGCGATGTTGGAGTCTTCATTATCTCCATGGTTCTTTGCATTTCCAGTTAATAGTTCAAGTGCGACTAGCAACAAGAGCAAAGCACCGGCGGCTTGCAGCGCTTCCATTGAGATATTGAGGTAGTTCAAAATCGCTCGACCAAATAGGGCGAATATAGTGATGACAAGAAGCGAGACTCCCGCGGCTTGTACCGCCAACATTCTGCGAACCTTTGGGGATTTGTCTGCGACCAATCCCAAGAAAATCGGAGTTGCTCCAGGTGGATCCATAATCACAAAGAGCGTGACAAAAGATTGAACTGCAAAAGTAATAGCGCTGATATCTTTCACGCTGAAACCACCCTTCGAGCATCGGCTTGAGACTCTAACTTCTCCCATTGTTCCCTATGGGTATGGTTTTCTGCTAATGAATTAAGTTTTCCAGTACCGTGATAATCGCTACTTCCAGTTACAACAAGATCTAATTCCTTAGCAATACTTCGCAACATCGCTCTCTCATCCGGATTTTGATCACGATGATCAACTTCTATGCCATTTAAACCTGCAGCGACTAGTTCAGAAAAATCCTCAGCTTTCAGGATTTGACCACGATGAGAAGCAAATGGATGGGCAATGACAGCAACTCCCCCAGCTCTGCGTATTAAAGCAATCGCTTCAGCCGGTGTTGGAGCGGCGTGAGAAACATAAAAACGTGACTCGTTATGGAGTAAATCTACAAAGGCCTCATCTCGTGATTTCACAATCTTCTTCGCAACAAGTGCATCTGCAAGGTGCGGCCTTCCCATAGTTGCACCCGCTGGCATCGTTTGCTCAACATCTTCCATTGAAATATCCATGCCCTCTTCGCGCATTTTTTCAATCATTTTGCGCATACGTGGAAGGCGTCCATCACGAGTTTCCTCTAATACCTGTTGCATCTCTGCATGCTCTGGATCAAAAAGCAGCCCCAGCATGTGAACGCTGATGCCATCTGTCGTTAAGCAGGATATTTCTGATCCCAGCGCTAACTTTAGAGAACCGCGCAAAGTTTCAGTAGCTTCTTTCCAACCCGATGTTGTGTCGTGATCGGAAATTCCAAGAACCTCTAAACCCTGAACAATCGCCTTATTAACGAGTTCGCGGGGAGAATCAGTTCCATCACTGCAGTTCGTATGGGTGTGAAGATCAATCATTGTTGCCGCCACGAGTTCTGGTGACAACTAAGACACATCCAAAGAGAATCAAGGCTATTCCAGGAATGATTCCCAGCGGTGGAGTTTGATCTAGCCACCATGCTGCTAGTACTGCGCTGACAGGTACCTCAAAAAATACAATCAGCGAAACAATCGCAGGTGACACTCGCTTGAGCGCTGAGTTAAACATTGTGTGACCTAACAATTGAGCACCCAGGATTAGTCCCAGAAGAATCAGCCATTCATTTCTATCAAATGCAAATATTTCATTTCCTGCAAGCAACGCCATAGGAAGCGCTGTGATTGAACAAACAAAGTAGCAAACCGTTGTATAGGTACTTGTCTCTAAGGTGCGTTGTGCTTTTGAACCGGCCATCATGTAAGCGGCGGCTAGTGCTGCTGAAATCAATGCTGCAATATCTCCCATGAAAGATCTAAAGGAAATAGTCAGATCCACACCAGAGACCAAAACAACTCCAACAAAGCTAACAATCATTCCAAGCCAAGCCTTTGATGGAATGTCTCCGCCACTAAATTTTACAAATAACGCTGCGAATATTGGCTGCAGTGCGACAAGTGCAGTTCCGGCTGCAACCGTTGTCATTCTCATCGCTAAAAAGAAGCCAATGAAGTGAAGTGCTAGCAATACGCCTGCATACACAGCCCATTTAATTCCTGCACGATCTCGTGAATGACGCAGTGCAAATGGCAGTGTGATTAAGGATCCGCCGAGATTTCTCCAGAAAATAAGGGTCAACACCGGCATTGCACTCATTGCAATTAATGGCCCAGATGTTCCGATTCCAATGATTCCGAGACCTAATCGAATTAGATCTGGTTTCGCAGGGATCGCCGTGTGGTCATTAATGCGTTCGCCTGAAGTCATAAGAGAAAGGTACCCTTATCCCATGAGCGGCAATCTCTTAAACCGAGTATTTCTCGCCCGTCTTGCAGGCACCGCAGTCTTTGACCCCAATGGTGATCCAGTAGGAAAGGTGCGTGATGCTGTCGCGACCCTGCGTTCTAATAATCAGCAACCTCGAATCCTTGGGTTAGTTGTTGAAGTGCCTTTGCGTCGTCGAGTATTTGTACCCATCACTCGAGTTACATCGATTGAAAGTGGTGCGGTCGTAATTACTGGACTTCTGAACATGCGACGTTTTGATACTCGACCTGGTGAGGTTTTAGTTTTAGGCGAAATGCTAGATCGCTCAATAACCTTATTGGAAACATCTGAAGAGGTTGTTGTTGAAGATATGGGCATGGAGCAAAATCGCAATGGTGATTGGCTGATCGCAAAGGTTCACATCATGCGAAAGGGTCGTGGTTTACGCCGCAAGGGCGCAACTTCTACCGTTGCCTGGGAAGAGGTTGTTGGTTTTGCAAACACAGAACAAAATCAAGGTGTCGCAAATCTACTGTCGACCCTTGCTAATTTGCGTGCTGCAGATCTTGCCGCAGTACTTCAGGATCTTGCGCCAAAGCGTCGTATCGAAGTAGCAAGTGCACTTGAAGATGAACGACTTGCTGATGTGCTTGAAGAGATGGATGAGGACAATCGCGTTGCACTTCTTGCAGAGCTTGAAGGAGAGCGCGCTGCAGATGTTCTAGGTGAGATGGATCCTGATGATGCTGCGGACTTACTGCGCGAGGTCGGCGAAGAACGTGCAAATGCACTTTTGGATCTGATGGAGCCAGAAGATGCAGAAGATGTTTTACGTTTGATGACGTACGAGGATTACTCAGCGGGTGGAATGATGACTACTGAGCCAATTGTGCTCACCGCAGATTCCACCGTTGCAGATGCACTTGCCGCTGTTCGCCAAAAAGAGATTTCTCCTGCACTTGCTTCACAGATTTACATCTGTCGCCAACCAGTAGAAACTCCAACAGGGCGATTCATTGGTGTTGTGCACTATCAGCGTTTATTGCGCGAACCACCTTCAACTCTGCTTGGTTCGATTGTGGACACTGATTCCAAGGCAACAAACCCTGATGCAACTTTGCATGAGGTTTCCTCGCACTTAGCTAGCTACAACATGCTTTCGCTGCCTGTTGTTGATGCCAATGAGCGTCTACTAGGCGCTGTAACGGTGGACGATGTGCTCGATCACTTGTTGCCTGAAAACTGGCGTCATGATCACCGTGAGAATTCACCAGTTTCATTTGAGTCGGAAAGTATTTAAGGGGGTCGAGAGATGGCACGTAACTATGGCTTAGACACTCCTCGCGAGACCCGTCGATCACTTCGACCAAATTATGATCCTGAAGCATTTGGTCGTATGTCTGAACGCTTTGCACGTTTCTTAGGAACTGCGCGCTTCCTTGTGTACATGACGATCTTTATCGCATTTTGGGTTATCTGGAACTTTGCGGCACCCGCTGATTTACGTTTTGATGATTACCCATTTATCTTCTTGACATTGATTCTTTCTATGCAGGCTTCCTATGCAGCGCCATTGATTTTGCTTGCACAAAATCGTCAAGCAGATCGTGATCGTATTCAGCTCAATGAGGATCGTGCCCAAAATGAGCGTTCGATTGCTGATACCGAGTACTTAACACGTGAACTTGCAGCGTTACGTAACTCGCTCGGTGAAGTCGCAACACGTGATTTTGTACGAAGTGAACTTGCTGATCTTGTTGATGAGTTAGCTAAAGAGCTACGTCGAGACACCCAATCGGACTCCGAGTAAAGATTTACTTCGCTTCATCAGCTTATCTGCAACTTCTGTAATCGCCATCGCCGCTGCAGATGTTGGATCAGCATCCACAATCGGAGCACCATCATCTCCACCAGTACGTAGCGCAGGGCTAAATGGAATCTTTCCAAGAAGTGGAACATCGCTGCCAACAAGTTGTGACAATCGACGTGAGGTTTCATCTCCCCCGCCTTCGCCAAACAATGAAATTGTTTCGCTACAGGTTGGGCAAGGAAATGCCGACATATTTTCAATAACACCAATGACATGTTGATGAATCTGATGGGCAATTCGTCCTGCACGCTCTGCAACTTCAGCTGCTGCAACTTGTGGAGTTGTAACAACAACAATTTCAGAGGTAGGAATTAACTGACCTAGAGAGATAGCAAGATCTCCTGTTCCAGGTGGAAGATCGATCAGCAGAACATCTAAATCGCCCCAGTAAGCATCTGATAACAACTGCTCTAAAACTCTATGAAGAAGTGGCCCTCTGTATGCGACAGGGTCAGATCGTTCAGGCTTAAACATCTCCATGGAAACTGTTTTAACACCATATGACTCGAGCGGAATGAACATCTGATCGATTGCCGTTGGGCGCTGACCCATCAGCCCCATTAAACGTGGAATTGAGTGGCCATACACATCTGCATCAAGAATTCCGACGCTCAAACCATTTTTAGCAATTGCAACGGCAAGGTTGGCGGTAACTGAAGATTTTCCAACTCCACCTTTTCCGGATGCGATACCAATGACACGGGTTAATGAGTCAGGCTGCGCAAATGGAATGAACTTTTCGCGGCCACCTCGAACAACCTTTTTTACAAAGTTGCGTTGATCCTCATTCATAACGCCAAATACAAGATCTACATCTTTGACACCTTCAACATTGGTCACTGCATTTGTAATATCTGTGCGCAAACGATCCTGCATTGGACATGCTGCAATAGTTAATAAGACCTTTAAAGTAATTGAGCCCTGGTTTTCAAATAAATCCTCAATCATTCCAAGCTCTGTTATGGGATGACGAAGCTCTGGGTCATTTACCTTCGAAAGCGCATCTGTAACTTGATCTAGAAGATTCATAGAAGATCTGGGTCAATCTTTGCAGCTGGCTTATTGACCTTAGCTTTTGGCGTTTCTTCATCCAAAAGATCGGAGAGCTGCTTCTTTACAAATGTTTTTGGATTGAGATCTTTTGGTTGTAAATCTTCAAATCCAGGTCCGAGGTTTTCACGAAGTTCAGCGGTTGCCTTTGTTGCTAAACCGCGAGCCTTCTTAACCCACTGCGCAGCTTCGACAGCAATCTTTGGCAAACGCTCTGGACCAACCAGAATCATTCCAAGGATCGCTAGGCCAAGAATTTCGCCCGCGCCGATGTCGAAGAACATGGCGTTAGCCTACGCCAATTACTTCTTAGCCGCGATCAGGGTCAAAGAGACGGTATTTTCACTGCCATCACGTTTGTAGGTGACTCTGACTACATCGCCAACATTCTTTGATCGAACCGCAACGATTAACTCTTCAGGGCTATTAATCGGCTTTCCATCAAGTGCGATGACGATATCTCCCCCACGTAACCCAGCCTTTTGCGCAGGACTGCCAGGCAGAATTCCACGACCAGATGTTGCAACTTGCGCACCTTCTCCGGCGTAGTTCATATCAAGAGATATTCCAATAACAGGATACGTTGCAACACCATTTTTGATTAATTGATCCGCTGTTTTTCGTGCTTGATTAATCGGAATAGCAAAGCCAAGTCCGATAGATCCTGTTTGTAAATCTGAGCCAAGCGAAGCAATCGCAGAGTTCACGCCGATTACCGCACCAGTTGAATCAACAAGTGGGCCACCAGAGTTACCTGGATTAATCGCAGCATCGGTTTGTAATGCATTGATGAAGGAGCTTTCATTACTTGAATCTCCAGCAGTTACTGGACGATTCTTTGCACTAATAATTCCAGTTGTAACTGTTCCGGATAATCCAAGTGGTGAACCGATGGCAATTACTGAATCGCCAACTGCAACTTGATCGCTATCTCCAAATTGCAGCGCCTTTAAACCTGAGGCTGCGATCTTTAAAACCGCTAAATCATATGACGCATCTCGACCAACAACCTTTGCACTAAAGATCCGACCATCATTAAGCTTTACTTGAATTCTTCCGCCACTTTGGGCTGCTGAACTAATCACATGGTTATTAGTTAAAATGTATCCATCGCTATCGATAAAAAATCCAGAACCTGTTCCTCCTCCAGTAATGGAGCTGGTTTGAATTGAAACCACAGAAGGCAAAACTCTTTGCGCAGTTCCTGCAACTGAATCAGGTGCTCTTTCGATTGTGCTAGTTGATGACACAAGGCTTACTCGATTAAAGATGGAAGCTCCTGAAGCATTTACTCCCAAGATTCCACCGACCGCTCCTGCTAGAAGTGCGATTAACGCAAGAGTTCCTTTAGAGCTTTTTGATTGCGTGGATGATTGCCACCATGGAGCAGGTGCTGGAGCAATTTTCTTACGTGGAAAGATCATGGCTGTATTTTGCTACAACTTCGTTGCGATCAATAATCCATCACCGACTGGGAGCAAAGAACTCACCCAGTGGTCTGTGTCATTCTTAATGATTTTCCCAGCATCGCGAAGGGCAACGGTGCGTGGGTCTCTTTGAGCTGCATCGCACACCTTGCCTCCGCCGTAATAGTTATCAATTACTAGCGCCCCACCACTTCGCAAAATACGGTGTGACTCATTGATTACATAGCTCAGGTCTTCAGGATTGTGTCTCAAAACAACTAAATCGTAAGCGCGGTCAGTGAGCTTTGAAATCACATCGAGAACTGAGTTTGTGATGAGCCGATATCGACTTTGAGCAATATCTGCCTCTGAAAATGCAAGCTTTGCGATTTGAGAATGCTCCATCTCATCATCTATTGAAGTCAAAGTTCCGCTGGGCAACATTCCATCAAATAACCAAAGACTGCCAACGCCTGAACCTGTACCGACTTCTACAACTGATTGCGCCTTCAATGTGGATGCTAAATACCTAAGAAAGGCGCCTGCACCAGGTGTGGTATCAACTGTGCCAAGCTCTACTCCACGTGCGCGTGCTTGAGATTTAAAGTAATCCTCAGCGATGAAATTTTCAGCAAAGGTGTGCGGATCTACTCTCATGTTAAAGAGGTAATCCACTCGGTAAGTAGGCGAACTCCAAACCCTGTACCACCCTTTGAATTTTCACCTGCGTCAACTTCGCTTCTGGCTGTGCCTGCAATATCTAAGTGCACCCAACGACGCGTTGATGTGAAGTTTTCTAAGAACAACGCGGCTGTTACTGAGCCTGCTGAAAACTTTCCTTTGTCTGCAGTGTGATTGAAATCGGCAATATCACTTCGCAACGCCTCTTTATAATCATCAACCAAAGGCATGTGCCACACACGATCACCTGATGCTTCTCCAGCCTTTGACAGTTGAGCAGCAAGTTTGTTGTCACGCGTGTACATCGCTGCGTATTGACGACCTAAACCAAGGGTTGCTGCTCCAGTCAGAGTTGCAATGTCAATTAAGTAATCTGGATCAAGATTTGCATCTGCATATGCCAAACCATCGGCCAAAACTAAACGACCTTCGGCGTCGGTGTTAATGACCTCAACCGTTGTTCCGCCGTAATGCTTGATCACATCGCTGGGACGTTGTGCGGTAGCTGAAATAGCGTTTTCAGCCATCATCATGAGCGCTGTTACGCGGACATTTGGTTGTAACTGCTCTAACGCGGTCAAAGTTCCAAGAATTGCTGCTGATCCAGCCATATCGCTCTTCATCGCCATCATGGTGTCGTATGGACGCTTGAGTGAAACTCCACCGGTATCAAAGGTAATTCCCTTGCCCACCAAAACAATATGTGGCAACGCTTTTGCAGATTTCTTTTTGGATTTAGGTTGGTATGAAACTTGAATCATGCGTGGACCAGGCTTTGGAGATGAACCACCAACGGCTCTTAGGCCGCCAAACTCTTTGAGCGCAGCACCAGCAAAAATTTCAACCTTCAGGCCTGTGCCCTTAGTAAACTCTTCAGCTTGCTTACCCATCCATGCAGGAGTCTTGATATTTGCAGGTGTGTGGATTAGATCTCGTGTACGACAGATTGCGTGTGCAATCGAAGCAGCATCCTTTATTACTTGTGAATCCTTGCTTGCTACAAAAAATGTTGGCTCTTCTTTTTTCTTATCAGTCTTGAGATTCCAAACCCATGCACCTAATGCAATTGAAATCGCGTGCGACTTAACTTCGGAAACAACGCACGCAGAAAATACAGTAGAGTTTTTCCCACGCACTTTGCGTCCAACAGCAGCTCCGGCAGATCGCGCTGCAGCTCCACTTTGGTCACCAACTCCAACTAAAAAGATTCGATCTGTTTGCGAATCTGGTGCACTTACTGGGATTTCGAAGAGTTCGCCCGATTTTCCTGTTGGTGAAAAGAAAGTTAACTCATCAACAAGATTAAGATCAAAATACTTTTCAATCTCTGCAGCAAATGGACCTACAAATTCAAATTCGCCATCTGTGTTTTTAATGAACCCAAGGGCGATTGAGTGTGCGCTGACAGCCTTCGAAATCTCAAAGGGCGCGTACTGTGGCAGAGCTGACATGATTGGTAAGGCTAGTGCCTTTAAAAGGAAATTACTTCTTAACGAGAGCTACAGCGGCGTGTAAAGCTGCGCTGAGATTGTTTGCTTCTTCGGCGTTCATTTCGACGACTAAGCGTCCGCCACCTTCGAGTGGGATGCGCATCACTAATGAGCGCGCTTCCTTTGTGACCTCCATTGGACCATCACCAGTGCGGGGTTTCATGGCTGCCATGTGGAGACTCCTCTAAATCGTTGGTACCGCTATGTGTAAAGCAAGGGGGTAAGTATCTCGCACAAAGCGGTGATGTGCGAAATCGAGATTGGGCTTAAATGCCCAGAATTGCGCTCAATCGGGTCTTGCCCTGGCGAATAATCGCCTCAACAGAGCGCTCTGGAACGCCGAGAAGTGATGCGATGTCAGTGGCGCTCATGGATTTTAAGTAATGCATGGTCAAGATAATCCGCTCCTCTTCAGGCAATGAGGCGATGGCTTGCGCCAAAGTTTGCGGTTGCTTGCCCATGAGGCAACTTTACTTCCTTTGTTGCAGCTGGCGGCGTAACGCCGAGAGCGAGATGCGCACACCAGCGTATAAACCTGGAGCAATAAGTAGGAATAACGCTCGTGGGGCAAGAATCTCTTCTGACCAATCAAATCGTGTTGAGTTTTCAGAAATCGCTGTTAACTCAAAACGTCCGGTGCCTTTAATGATTGCACCTGTATGAACTACATCGCACACTGTTGGAGGATTCCAAGAGGTTACCGTCATGTGATCCATGATTCCCAATTTTCCGATTCCGGTAAATGCTGCGATAGATGTTCCAACACCTTCGCGAATATCAGATGTAACTTCTACAGTTGTTTGCAACATCCATTCACCTTGTGACTCCCAATCAGCAAGTGCTGCCCACACTTTGTTAATCGGAGCATCAATCACAAGGCTCATCGCTATGTGATTATTTCTCATGCGCCACAAGCCTTTAGCGCTTCATCAACTGTTGTTGTCCACTGAACAATTTCACGCATACCTGGTTTGATGAACTTCTCATCCTCTAAGTGAATGATTAATTCATGCAATGGTGCATAGATTCCAAATGGATCCAAGATAACAACGGGCTTTGTGTGGAATTTCAAATAGTGTCCGACCCATATTTCGAAGAACTCTTCGAGTGTTCCTGCGCCGCCTGGCAAGGTAATAAATGCATCTGAAATATCGGTGATCATGTGCTTTCGTTGACCCATTGTTTCAACGATGTGCAGTTCATCATTGTCATGATCTGCAAATTCAATATCTACAAGGGCTTGAGGAATAACGCCAACAGTTCTTCCTTTGGCATCTCTGGCACCTCTGGAGACCGCACCCATCATCGAAATATGGCCACCACCGGTCACTAACTCATTGGAGGATTCAGCGATCCCCTTGCCTAAATCGTAAGCAAGCTCTACATACTTGTTATCGATCGTGGGTGATGATGAACAAAAGACGGCAATACGCATGCGGCTAACAATAGAGGCTAGGCTTAGGACATGACGACCATCGCATCTGGCCACGGAATCGCAACGATCTCAAAGGGAACAACCCTTGATGTGTGGTTCCCTGCTCCCGCCTTGTCACCACTTTCAGGATCAGCACCGGCGGAGCTAACCGCACTTGTTGGCAGTGATGACGCCCGTGGAGTTACACGCGAAGTAGTAAGTATTGAAATTGATATTACAAAAGCACCAGCAAATGCGGCAGATGCGTATTTGCGATTACATCTGTTGTCACATCGCCTCGTTAAGCCACACGGGCTGGCACTTGATGGAATCTTTGGAATTTTAAGCAATGTAGTTTGGACATCAGTTGGACCATGCGCAGTCGAAGGTTTTGAATTGACACGTGCGCGCTTAAAGGCAGCTCATGGTCATGTCAGTGTTTATAGCGTCGATAAGTTTCCACGAATGGTTGATTATGTAATCCCATCAGGTGTTCGTATCGCTGATGCAGATCGTGTTCGTCTCGGTGCACACCTTGCTTCTGGAACAACTGTCATGCATGAAGGATTTGTTAACTTCAATGCCGGAACTCTTGGAACTTCAATGGTCGAAGGAAGAATCTCTGCTGGTGTAATCGTTGGTGATGGAACCGATGTTGGTGGCGGTGCATCAATTATGGGAACACTCAGCGGTGGCGGAAAAGAAGTAATCTCAATCGGTGAAAAATGCTTGTTAGGCGCAAACTCAGGTCTTGGTATTTCTCTAGGCGATAACTGCGTTATTGAAGCAGGTACGTACATCACTGCAGCTGCGAAGGTTAAGTTGCCAGATGGTGAGGTAGTAAAAGCTGGAACCCTTTCAGGTGCAAGCAACTTGCTATTTCGCCGAAACTCTCTCGATGGTTCCCTTGAAGTTGTTTTACGGACTGGGACTTGGGGTGGGCTCAACAGCGTTCTGCACGCCAACTAAATCAAAGTAGGCAGATGGAATTCTTGTTCGACTTCTAAAGGTTTCACCACGCAAGCTCTTCTGTACACCGGTGCTCGAAGTCGCCTGAATCATTGCAACTGTTCCGCTCTCATTCTTTGACAGCACCTCTAAAGAAACAACATCTGGCAGTGCAAAAGCCAGCGCTACTGAAGCCTGAGTTATGGAACGTTTCCAGGTATAAAAGTTAGGGTTCAGCTTTGGATCTTGGCTTCCGGGATCAGCAATTATTTGTGTGTAGCTTCGCTCACTACCCCATGCATTCATCGCAGTTTCAGTTAATCCACCGGTAGAGCTTCCAAAGTATGCAGAGATCGGCAGATTGTTTTGGGTCAGCGTTAAACCTGCAGTATTTGTAACCGCTGCTTTCCAAAACTTTCCCCAGCCCTTTTCCATCTCTTTGGCGTATCCAAGAAACTTTTGATCAGAGATTTCGCCATATAAATCGCAATCACAAGCGGCACGATAAATGCCCGCTTTGTTGAGTGCGTAGGTGCGTGAAGCGATCGCTTGAGCTTCGAGAGCTGCTGCAGGCCAAGAGGATGGAACCTCACTAATCCCCCATAAATACTCATCAGCTAACCGAACTGAATTAGTAATTTCCAATCGGTATCCCAAGGTTGATGCCTTTACCGCTCTGAACTGCATCTGACCATAGCGATATCTAGAGGCAACTGTTGAATGAGTAAGTGAAACAACTCCTTCGACCCCTGGTGCATAACGAGTTCCACTCCATCGAACAGTAAAGACTCTGTTTCTTGGCAAGCTAGTAGTTTTCTTACCAACGACAACACTTGGAACAACTGTGGAACCTAAGATTGAAAAGTTAAGGGAACTCTTAACTTGAACAACGGCAAGCGGTACAACATCTAGGGCATCCCCAATGTCTTCACTAAATATTTGAAGTGTTGCATCGGGGGTGGAAGTTGCAATTCTGGCGGTGCTTAACAAGTGACCGATATTTACTCTTAAGATCTTAGAATCATCTAGTGGCTGAATTACTACATCTTTGTAGTAGTAATTAAGGATCGCCGTTGCTGTTTCACCGGCTAGTGCTTTGGATCGTGCTCCGATTTGGCTTAAACCAACTCCATGCCCATAACCAGCACCTGTAATTGCAAATTCAGTAGGGATATCAACTGCAGTGGCTTGTGGTGGTGCAACAAAAGCAATAGCCAACAAGAGAGCTAGAGGTTTAAACATCCTCATCAATTGCTGCACTCTTTCCAAGGTGTAAAAACTCTTGATAAGCATCGATTACTTGATTGGGTTCGCCGCGTTGAATCAACTTACCTTTGTGCAGCCAAGCCACATCGTTGCAAGTGTCGCGCAATGTTTGCATGGCGTGACTGACAAGAATTAATGCACGATCATCGCTTCGCAACTCTTTTACGCGGTTGAGGCTTTTTTCTTTAAACTTTGCATCGCCCGTGCTGAGTGCCTCATCAATAATCAAAATATCTGGTCGAACAGTTGCTGCTACTGAAAATGCTAGGCGGGCATACATTCCAGATGAGTATGTGCGCATCGGAGCATCGATTGCATCGCCAAGTTCGGAAAAATCAGCGATCTCTTCAAAGTGTCCTTCGATCTCCTCACGAGACATACCCGCGGCTAAGCCACCTAAATAAACATTGTCTCGGCCTGACATCGAAGGATTAAAGCCAACACCCAAAGCTAATAAGGTGCTGACAGATCCATACACTTCAATTCGACCTTGGGTTGGGGGCAGGATTCCTGCCACGCAACGCATCAATGATGATTTACCAGCACCATTTGTTCCGATAACACCTAGAACTTGGCCATATTCAACATCTAGGTTTACATCATCAAGTGCTCGTACAACTCTAGTTTGTTTTCCGCCGCGACCAAGTGCTTTAACCCGCGCCTTTAAAGTTGGTCTGCGATCGATAGCAGTTGTGTAGGTAAGGCCGACATTTCTAATTGAAACGGCGAGCTCATTAGTTTTATGAATGTTAGAGGCGGACAGCGAACTCACGCTCCCTCGATAAGAAGAAGTAAGTGCCGATAAAGAAAATACCCGTCGCCCACGCTAAACCTTGAAGCATGCTTGATGTTTGAGGAACTTCTCCATGAACTAAAGCACGTGACCATGAATCCAAAATTGGGAATAATGGGTTAACAACTTGGAGCGCCTTAAGGTTTGGATTGAGCGCAGATGCTTCATACAAGATTGGAGACAAGTACAGAAGCGTTCTGGTCAGATACGGCAAGAAGCTAGCGATGTCCCTGAAGTACACATTGATGCATGAAATTGTGATTGCTAATCCCAAGGCCAAAAAGATAGTGATCATCAAAACAGGAATCGCCCACAACATTTCAAATGAGAAGCTAGATCCAACGATCGACTTAATAATCAAAAATACAATCAAAGTAGGAAGAAATTTAAAGAGTGCGATTACGACCGCTGAAATCGGCAACATAATTCGAGGAAAAGCGGTGTTTAAAATGAGTCTCTGTCCTGCGGTAATTGATTTAACGCCACCGGTTAAAGAGTTAGCAACTAAGTAGAACAAAAAGAGAGTTGCGGTTAAATGTACGTAACGTGCGCTATCTGTTGTTCCGCCAATAATTACGATCAAAATAAAATAAACACCAGACAACAAGAGTGGATTTAAAACCAACCACAGCTGTCCAAAGACTGAGTCAAAGTGCTGCTCGCGAAGCTCTGATTTTGAGTACTCGGAGATAAAGGTTCTACGAAACCACAAGGATTTCCAGTACTTGCCCAGCTTAGGCAGGCCAGCTCTAAATGGCTCATAAACCTGCAGTGGGGTACTCACGGATGCAAGGTTACCGCAGGGGCTAGCGACTTCGGCGATGTAAGAAAACCAAACCCCCACGAAATATGCATTGTGAGCAAAATTGTTGGCAAACAAACAATCTCGCCCGCGCTCTTACCAATAATTACTGAAGCTCCCAGGATAAACACCGCATAAACAAATGCTGGAATGTAGAAAACAGGCCACACCAATGCACCCAAAAGGATGGATAGAGATGTACCTACAACAGTAAAGGGGGGCGCTAAATATCTGTAATTAATTGTCCCTTGATGTCTACGAGATACAACTCGTCTCCAACGTCCATATTCAAAGTACTGCTTTGCGAGCGCTTTAATGGTGGATCGAGGACGATATGTAACTGTTAATCGTGGATCGAAGTAAACAACTCCGCCCTTTTCGCGCAATCGAAAATTTAACTCCCAATCCTGTGCACGAGTAAATCTCTCGTCAAAGCCACCAACGGCTAGCAAGGCTTCTTTTCTAAAACATCCTAAATAGACAGTGTCAGATTCACCTGCACCTCCACCTGTGTGAAAACGTGCCGCACCGACTCCTAATGGACTTCGCATTGCACGGGCAACTGCGCGTTCAAATAATGAAATACCTTCGGCAGCCATTACTCCGCCCACATTGACAGCTCCAGTTTCCAGAAGAGTCTGGAAGGCGATTTCACAGTAATTATTTGGAATTTGAGAGTGACCATCTACCCGCACAATGATCGAATATCGAGATTCAGCGATCGCACGATTTAAACCTGGTGCTGTTCTACCTGTTGGGTTTTCAACCACCACAACACGTGAATCCTTTGCGTGAAGAGCTTGTGCAATCTCCATAGTGGCATCCTCAGAAGGTCCTACTGCAAGAATGACTTCGAGCGCGCCATCAAAGTTTTGAGACAGGATCGAATTCACAGAATCTTCTAAATACTTCGCCTCGTTGAGGACTGGAAGGATGACCGAGATTTCTCGCTTCGGTGAGCCATATAACGTGTTCGCTGATGTCGACATAACGCGTACACGCTATCGCTCAAGTACTCTCTGACAGTGAAATCAACGCGGGCAATTCGGATTATTACCTCACTATCTGTGGGAGTAGTACTTATTTCCGCCTTTTCCTGGCTAGGTCTAGGCCGAGTCAGTGGTGCGATCGATCGTATTGATGCATTTGGTTCGCTGTCATCTAGACCCGATAAGCCAAATAAAGCACTTAACTATTTACTTGTTGGCTCTGATACCCGTGAAGGTCTGACTAAAGAGCAGATGAAACTCCTTCGCGTAGGAAGCACAAAGACCGCAGCTGGTTCGCGTTCAGACACAATGCTGATCGTTCACATCTCCAAAGCACGTGACAAGGCAACGATTATTTCGATTCCACGAGATTCGTTGGTAACGATTCCTGAGCATCCATCATCTTTAGATAAGAACAAAATTGTTCCTGCAGCAAAGGGAAAGATAAATGCAGCCTTTGCATTTGGTGGTGCACCTTTGTTAATTGAAACAGTGGAAAGCGAAACTGGAATTCGAATTGACCATTACATCGAAATTGGTTTTGCTGGATTTGCCGGAATGGTTGATGCTCTCGGTGGCATCGAAGTCTGTACGAAGCGAGATATTGATGATCCAGGTAGCCACTTAGTTCTTGCTGCAGGTGTTCATACTCTCAATGGAGTTGAAGCTTTGAAATATGTACGAACCCGTGACTTTGATGGAATGGGTGATCTAGGACGTATGCAACGTCAGCAGCAGTTCATGAGCGCTGTGCTTCGTAAAGTAACGAGCACCGGAGTCCTACTCAATCCAATCAAACTCGTTAACTTCTTTAATGCGGCTATTGCAACGGTTAAAACAGATTCAGAGCTCAACAAGAGTGATTTGTTAACCCTTGCTAAGCAGATGAAAAATCTCTCTTCCAGCAATGTTCGTACTTTGACTATTCCATTAGGAAATGCCAATGCCCGAGTTCCTGGACTTGGATCTGTTGTAACCTGGGATTCAGAGCTTGCTCCTGAACTTTTCAATCGAATTCGTGAGGATTTACCGCTTACCGATGAGGTCACCCCAACACCTTCAGCATCATCATCGACAACAGCCAAGCCAACTGTGATCGATAAATTTAAGACTCGTACCGCTGATGAAAATCCTTGCGGAGCTCTGAAGTAAACTCTCCCGCATGACTTTAACTCTCTCGGTAGTTGGCTGCGGTTATCTTGGAGCCACCCACGCTGCATGTATGTCCTCGTTAGGTTTCACCGTTGTTGGCGTGGATACAGATCCCGAGAAGGTTGCGCTCCTTCAAAGTGGCAAGCTGCCATTTTATGAACCTGGATTAGATACCTTGCTTGAGCAAGAGATGAAGACAGGACGACTTTCATTTACAACTGATTTTTCTGCAGTTAAAGATGCAGATGTCCACTTTGTTTGCGTGGGAACACCGCAGAGTAAAGATGGTCTCGCTGCAGATCTCACTTATGTGAAATCTGCGGTCGCAGCGATCTCTCCACATCTGAAGGAAGGCTCTTTGGTAGTTGGTAAGTCAACTGTTCCAGTTGGAACCGCTCAAGGTTTGCGTGATGAGTTAGCAAAGAGTGCGCCACAAGCAGATCTTGCTTGGAACCCAGAGTTTCTTCGTGAAGGTTTTGCAGTTGAAGACACCTTGACGCCAAACCGTTTAGTTGTTGGTGTTGCAAATGATCGTGCAGAAGAAATCCTGAAAGAGGTCTACGAACCTGTTATTGCTTTGGGAACACCATGGATTCGTGCAGATCTTCCAACTTCAGAGTTAGTTAAGGTTGCAGCAAACTCTTTCCTTGCCACAAAGATTTCATTTATTAACGCGATGGCTGAAGTGTGCGAAGCTGCTGGTGGCGATGTCACAGTGTTGGCCAAAGCAATTGGTTATGACCCACGAATCGGAAACCGCTTCTTGCAAGCAGGTATCGGTTTTGGTGGCGGCTGCCTTCCAAAGGATATTCGCGCATTTATGGCACGTGCTGAAGAGCTGGGTGCAAAGCAAGCACTTGAATTCCTTCGCGAAATTGATGCAATTAACCTACGTGCCCGCCAACGTGTGATTGATGTTGTGCGCGGCGAGCTTTCTGAGGACTTAACGAAGTACAAGATCGCTGTCTTGGGTGCGACCTTCAAACCTGACAGTGATGATGTGCGTGACTCCCCTGCACTCGATATCGCGGCACAGCTACAAGCTGCCGGTGCAATTGTTGTTGTGCATGATCCTCAAGGTATTGAGCCTGCACGTAAGCGTTTCCCTAACCTTCAGTATCAAGAGGTTGTTACAGATGCGCTTAAAGATGCTGATTTGATTCTGCATTTAACTGAATGGAAGGAGTATCGACAGATTGATCCTGCCGCTATTGCTTCTCTAGTTAAGTCAAAGATCATTATTGATGGACGCAATATGTTGGATCGAACAATGTGGCGCAACGCTGGTTGGAAGTTCCACGCATTAGGTCGTACCGATTAATACCCAAGAAAGTATTGATGCGGCCTTGGCCTTAAAAACCTGGGCTGTTGTTGGACTGGGCAATAATCCTGAACGAGCAGCCTTTGGTGTTGCGAAGTTACTTCAAGATAAGGGCCACCGAATAATTCCTGTATACCCTCGAGCTGAAACAGTTCATGGCGAAATAGGTTACAAAACGCTCTCTGAAATTCCTGAAGCTATTGATGTCGTGGATTGTTTTGTGAACTCACAATTAGTGGGCAAGGTAGTTGATGAAGCGATTGCAATTGGTGCAAAAGCTGTCTGGTTGCAATTAGATGTTATTGATGAAGCAGCTATTGCTAGAGCACAGGCAGCAGGTTTAATTACAGTTATGGATCGATGCCCGGCGATTGAGTACCGAGCTCGAGCTTAAAAACCTGTTTTGTGATTGCGGCGAGAGTTTAAATTCTCGCCCTTTTCCTTCGCGATTCGATTGATCTCCTGCAAACCTTCACTTACCTTTGCTGAAATCGCTGCATCTGAAACACCCAAGATTCGTGCAGCAAGCAGCGCAGCATTCTTTGCATTTCCAACACCAACTGTTGCAACTGGAACCCCTGCTGGCATTTGAACAATAGATAACAGTGAATCCATTCCATCAAGATTTTTTAATGCAACTGGAACACCAATGACTGGAAGTGGAGTTAAAGATGCAACCATTCCGGGAAGATGAGCAGCACCACCGGCTCCAGCAATAATTACTTTGTAACCCTTTGATTGTGCGGTTTGTGAAAACTCAACCATTTCAAGTGGCATCCGGTGTGCTGAAATAACATCAGCGGTATAGGAAATTCCAAGTTCATCAAGGATCTTTGCGGCATCCTCCATCGTTGGCCAATCAGAGTCTGATCCCATGATGATCGCTACATCACTCATCAACTTCTCCGCTCATGTAATCCAAGGCATGCTGAACTTCTTGGGTTAATTCTACGAGGTTCTCGCCCACCATAGTTACATGGCCAATTTTGCGGCCAGGGCGAACCTCTTTCTTATAGTGATGGAATTTAAGCGCAGGTGTTCGCGCCATCAGGTGCAGATATGGACGGTACATATCTGGCTTGTCTCCCCCGAGCACATTTCCCATCACAGCTAATGGTGCACTCATTGAAGGATCACCTAATGGAAGATCCAAGATCGCACGAAGATGTTGTTCAAATTGGCTCGTGTGGGAACCATCAATAGTCCAATGTCCAGAATTATGTGGACGCATGGCAAGTTCGTTAATGAATAACTCTTCACCCTTAACAAATAATTCAACCGCCATGACTCCAACAACACCAACAGCTGCGGCAACATCTAGCGCGAGTTTTTGTGCTTTTTCGCTAAGCGCAACAGAAAGGTGTGGGGCGGGTGAGATAGTCATTGTGCAAATGCCATCTTCTTGAATTGTTTGTGTTGGGGCCCATGTTGTCGCTTGACCATGAGGAGAGCGAGCGACCATAACTGCGATTTCAAAATCAAAATCAATGAGCTCTTCAATTAATAACTTTGGGGTTTGTTTTAGGAGCTCAGCAAGCTCATGCGCGTCGGAAACTCTCCAGACACCACGCCCGTCATATCCACCGGAAATGGCTTTAGCAATTACTGGAAAATCTTTAACTTGATCTGCAGAGGTAACGATCTGCCAATGTGGCGAAGGAAAGCTACTTAACTTTTCTCTCATAGCAGCTTTATCCTGCGAATAAACAAAGGCAGAAGATGATGGACGAACTACAACGCCATCTGCTTCTAAGGCTTTCACAATACTTAATGGGATTAATTCATGCTCAAAGGTCACAACATCGCACTTTTTGGCAAATGCTCTAACAGTTTCTAAATCCTTGTAATCACCAACAATGTGGTTAGTTATTTGAGCGCCAGAGTCCTGTGAATCACCGGCCAGGAGTAAGAGATCAACACCTAAAGCTGTAGCCGGTGCGATGCTCATACGTGCAAGCTGTCCTGCGCCAATGACGCCGACGATTGGAAAGGCTTTGCTCACCGGCCTATCGTAGATGTATTACATCGGCGGATTGAACATGGGTTCCGTCATCCAAGACAAGCGCGCCTGTATCTGAAATACCTTCTGCCACCCCATGCTGCGAGGCTCCACCTGGATATTCGACTCGTACCTCTGTTCCGATAGTGGCGCTTAATTGTTTATACAGAGGTTGGACTTCATCGATTCCTTGATCCCACTGAAGGAAATGTTCCTCAAACTCTTCGAGAATTTCACAAATGAGTTCATCACGGGTGATGTCTTCTCCGCCTTCAACAAGCAATGAAGTTGCTGTATCTACCGGCAGTTGATTCTCTTCCATTCCTACATTGACACCAATTCCGATAACAACTCCATCTCCAACAACCTCTGCGATTAAACCTGAAACTTTTTTACCCTTAATCAAAATATCATTGGGCCATTTAACAACCGCATGGAAAGCACGTAAGGACTGTGCAACGCTGTAGCCGGCAATTAACGGAATCCAACCCCAATCATCTCGGTTTCTCTGGGGTTTGATATAAAAAGAAAATAGCAATGCGGTTCCTTGCGCAGCTTCAAAACTTCTATCTAATCTTCCACGTCCTGCACTTTGATATTCAGCAACGATTACATCGCCGACCTTTGCTTTCCCATCACGAACTAATTGCGCAAGATCGCCTTGCGTTGTACTCGTGAGTTCAACCACCTTTACTCGCCAGTACGGCGTAATTAATCTGCTGATCTCTGCTTGATCTAGCGGCGCCCTTAACAATTCTTTGCTCACGACTAGTACCGTACGCCTATGAGTCGTGATCTGCATACAACCGCTGGAAAAATTGAGGACCTTCGAGATCGTGTCGAGGAGGCTATTCACGCCGGATCTGAGCGAGCAGTTGAAAAACAGCATGCAAAGGGCAAGAAGACCGCTCGCGAACGTATTGAAATGTTGGTTGACGCTGATTCATTTACTGAAATCGATGAGTTTGCTCGCCACCGTTCAACACAATTTGGGATGGAAAAGAACCGTCCTTACGGAGATGGTGTAGTTATTGGAACAGCAACTGTTGATGGTCGCCCAATAGCTTTGTACTCACAGGATTTCACAGTCATGGGTGGATCTCTGGGCGAGGTTCACGCTGACAAGATTGTAAAGATCGCAGAGTTTGCCCTTAAATCTGGAATTCCTTTAATCGGTATCAATGATTCAGGTGGAGCACGTATTCAAGAAGGTGTTGCATCCCTCAATGGTTACGGAAAGATCTTCCGTCTCAATACCCGTTCTTCTGGTGTGATTCCCCAAATCTCATTGATTCTTGGACCGTGTGCTGGAGGCTCTGCATACTCTCCGGCGCTTACCGATTTCACAGTTATGGTTAATGAAACCTCGCACATGTTTATTACAGGTCCCGACGTGATTAAGACCGTTACTGGTGAAGAAGTTGGAATGGAAGAGCTTGGTGGAGCTCGTACACACAACACGAAAACCGGTAATTCTCATTACTTAGCTGAAAATGAAGATGATGCGATTGATTATGTAAAAGCGCTTCTGTCTTATCTTCCATCAAACAACATGGATGCGACACCTCATCTTCCACCAACAGAAACTTTAGCCAAAAAGGCATCTGATATTGCATTAGATACTTTGATTCCAGATAGTCCAAATCAACCGTATGACATGAAGGTGCTCATCCAAGCCCTTGTTGATGAGGGTGAGTTTCTGGAAGTTCACGCTTTATATGCACCAAATATCGTTGTTGGTTTTGCTCGTATCGAAGGTGAATCAATCGGAATTATTGCGAACCAACCAAATCAATTAGCAGGAACATTAGATATTAACTCCAGCGAAAAAGCAGCGCGTTTCTTACGTTTCTGCGATGCTTTCAATATTCCGATTTTGACCTTGGTAGATGTTCCAGGATTCTTGCCCGGAACTGAGCAGGAGTGGGATGGAATCATCCGACGAGGAGCGAAGTTGTTGTATGCATATGCCGAAGCTTCAGTTCCGTTGGTAACCCTGATTACCCGCAAGGCGTACGGCGGTGCCTTTATTGTTATGGGATCAAAGTATTTGGGTAGCGATATTAACTTTGCATGGCCTACAGCCGAGATCGCAGTAATGGGTGCGCAGGGTGCAGTAAATATCCTGTATCGCAATGAACTTGCTGGAGCTTCAGATCCTGTTGCTAAGCGTGCTGAGTTAGCAAATGAATACAACGAATCATTGGCTAATCCTTATCTTGCCGCAGAACGCGGAACAATTGATACGGTGATTGAACCAAGTCAGTCTCGTGCATACATTACAAAGGCGTTTAGAACTCTCAAGACAAAGCGTGATGTGCTTCCTGCGCGCAAACATGGAAATATGCCGCTGTAATGAGATTTGAAATTACAAAAGGAGTTCCGACTCCAGATGAGCTTGCGGCCATAGAGGCAGCAATGGCTGTTCATAAACGTGAAGAGTTAAAGCCTGTAATTCGTCGCAGTGTTTACGGTTTGCCGCAGCTGCGCCAACCCCTTCCACAGCAGATTACCTTTGGCGCTAGAAGGTTTGATTCATAATGCCAACTATTGTTCTAGCCTCTCAATCAACTAGCCGTCGACGCTTACTGGAATCTGCAGGGCTTTCACCAAAGATCATTGTGAGTCATGTCGATGAGGAAACTGAGTTTTTCAACTCATTAGCGCCAGCGGACATGGTTATCGCTCTAGCAATTACAAAAGCACACACAGTTCGTGAACAAATCGATTTTCCAGCAATCATTATTGGCTGTGACTCCACCTTTGAATTTGATGGGGTTTCACTCGGAAAGCCAGGAACGCCTGATGTCGCTACTGAGCGTGCAAAACGAGTTCGAGGTAACTCTGGTTTGCTGCACACAGGTCATTGCATCATCGATACCGTTAAAGATGTCGAGATATCCGATCGAGTCACAACTCGTGTGAGCTTTGACCACATGAGTGATGAAGAGATTGCAGATTACGTTTCAACTGAAGAGCCATTGCATGTGGCGGGTGGATTTACGCTTGATGGATTTAGTTCTCCCTTTATCCCTTCAATTGAAGGTGATTACACAAATGTCGTCGGTATTTCTATGCCATTTGTTCGTAAGGCTTTTGCTCAGTTGGGTTACACATGGCCACAGGTAAAGGTGATGAAATGAAGCGCGTTTTAGTTGCAAACCGTGGTGAAATCGCTTTACGTGTAATTCGTGCCTGTAAAGATCACGGAATTGAAAGTGTTGCTGTGTACTCCGATGAGGATCGCAACTCACTTCATGCACAAATGGCAGATGCTGCGTATTCACTACATGGAACAACTGCGACTCAAACCTATCTAGATATTGAAAAGTTAATCGCAGTTGCACGTGAATCAGAAGCAGATGCGGTTCATCCTGGTTATGGTTTTCTCTCTGAAAACGCGAACTTCGCTCAAGCGGTTATCGATGCGGGTTTAACATGGATTGGACCACCACCAGAGGCGATTCGCGCTTTAGGTGACAAGGTTTCTGCACGCAAGATTGCTGCAAAAGCTGGTGCACCATTGGTCGCGGGAACAAAGGATCCAGTTGCAGGTCATGAAGAGGTAACAGCTTTCGCAAAAGAGCATGGACTACCGGTTGCAATCAAAGCTGCCCACGGTGGCGGTGGACGTGGATTAAAAGTTGCACGCACTATGGAGGAAATTCCAGAGTTATTTGCATCTGCGGTACGTGAAGCAATATCTGGCTTTGGTCGAGGCGAATGCTTTGTTGAGCGTTACTTAGATAAGCCTCGACATGTTGAGACACAAGTTTTGGTTGATAAGCATGGACATGCGGTAGTTGTTAGCACCCGTGACTGTTCTTTACAACGTCGTCACCAAAAATTAGTAGAAGAAGCCCCTGCGCCATTTTTGACCGCTACACAAAATGAAGAGTTGTATCGTTCAAGTAAAGCGATCATGAAAGAGGCTGGATATATCGGTGCAGGAACATGTGAGTTCCTGATTGGTCTTGATGGAACAATCTCATTTCTAGAGGTAAACACCCGCTTACAGGTTGAGCACCCAGTTAGTGAAGAGGTCACTGGACTTGATTTAGTGCGGGAACAATTCAGAATTGCAGATGGAGAAGCACTTGGCTTTGATGATCCCGAAATTCGCGGACACTCAATTGAGTTCAGAATTAATGGCGAAGACCCAGGTCGCTCCTTCCTTCCAGCTCCTGGCCGCATAACTGATTGGGTAATACCAACAGGACCTGGTGTTCGAGTCGATGCCGGCTTTAAAGGTGGAGACACAATCGGTGGAAACTTTGATTCGCTTCTAGCAAAGTTGATCGTTACTGGTGCAACCCGTCAGCAAGCGATTGAAAGAGCTCGACGTGCACTATCTGAATTTATCGTTGGTGGATTAGCTACAGCGATCCCATTCCACCGTGCAATTCTTGAAGATCCAGCCTTTACCGAAAATTTCAAGGTGTACACGAGCTACATTGAAAATGAGTTCAACAATGAGATTCCTGCTTTCGTTGTTACTGAACCACCACTTGAATCTCATATGGCACCTGAATACTTAATTACTGAAGTCAATGGAAAGCGATTTGAAATCCTTGTTCACGCACCTAAACCTGTCGTAAAACGCCACCGTGCAAAGCAGACAATGACAGGTGGTTCAAGTGGAGCGGGATTAGTAAGTCCCATGCAAGGAACGGTTGTAAAGATTGCGGTCGAAGAAGGCGCAAAGGTTGAGGTCGGCGATCTCATAATTGTTCTTGAAGCGATGAAGATGGAACAACCATTAACCGCTCATAAATCTGGAATTATCTCTAATCTCACTGCAGTCATTGGATCCACGGTTTCAAGTGGTACCAATCTGTGTGAGATTGTCGATCAATAATCAGGCTTTTCAAGGGGTAATTCCGAAGTTACTCTTAGCCTATGGATCACTCATTAGCCCAGGAAGTACATGCCTGGATCGCAGATGATCCGGATCCAACAACAGCTGCGCAGTTGCAACAATGGCTCGATTCTGGCAATGAATCCGAGCTACGTGCATCCTTCAATGGTTTTCTGCAGTTTGGAACTGCGGGTTTAAGAGGTCCGATTAGACCTGGTCCTTCAGGAATGAATCGCGCAGTTGTAGGTCGTGCAGCTTCAGGAATCGTTGCATATATGAAAGAGCGCAACCTAACCTCTGTCGTTATCGGTCGTGATGCACGTTATGGCTCTGAGGATTTCACCTTTGAAACCGCTGAAATAATGAGCGGTGCGGGAATGAAGGTTTATGTCTTACCTCGACCATTACCAACACCAGTTTTAGCTTTTGCAACAAATGAATTGAAGTGCGATGTTGGCATCATGGTGACTGCTAGCCACAATCCACCACAGGACAACGGATACAAGGTGTACCTGGGTGGAACGGTTGATGGAATTCACTACCGCGGCTCACAAATTGTTTCACCAACTGATGAGGCGATCGCGGCAAAGATTGATGCCGTAACCTCTTTGAAATCACAACCACGCGGAAAAGTGTGGGAGGTATTGGGTGAAGAGATCATCGAAAAGTACATTGACCGAACCGCCTCATTAGCAACTAACCCCGGTTCACTTCGAATTGTCTACACAGCAATGCATGGTGTTGGAACCGAAACAATTCAACGTGTCTTTCATAAAGCTGGATTCCAATCACCCATCCTTGTCGATGCACAAGCAGCACCAGATCCTGATTTCCCAACGGTTGCCTTTCCAAACCCAGAAGAGCCAGGTGCAATTGATCTAGCCCTTGAAACGGCAAAGAGTTTTGATGCTCATCTAGTTATCGCCAACGATCCAGATGCAGATAGATGTGCAGCTGCGGTCAATGATCCTGTTACGGGCTGGCGCATGCTTCGCGGTGATGAATTAGGCGCAATTTTCGCTGAATCTATAGCTCGAAAGATTGATTCAGGGATCTTTGCGAATTCCATTGTTTCTTCATCAATTGTGAAGAAAATTGCAGCTCACTACAACTTAGAGTTCAAAGAGACTCTAACTGGCTTTAAATGGTTAGCAAAGATTGAGAACTTAACCTTTGGATATGAAGAAGCACTTGGGTATGCAGTCGATGCGATCACAGTCAATGACAAGGATGGAATCTCTGCTGCAATAACCTTGGCGCAAATTGCAACTGATCTAGCCTCCGAAGGAAAGACCCTTTTAGATTTGCTCGATGAGGTGTGGGCACGTCATGGTTTTCATGCAACGGAACAAATCTCAATTCGTTTGAGCGATCTTTCAAAGGTTGGCGTAATCCTTGGAGCTTTGCGCAGCAACCCACCCAAAGATATTGCTGGCCGTTTAGTTACCTCTATCGATGATCTGGCATCTCCCACCGATGGCTTGCCACCCACTGATGGTTTAAGAATCTGGCTAGATGGCGGAGTGCGAATCATCATCCGTCCAAGCGGGACTGAAGCAAAGATGAAGTGTTACATTGAGGCAATTGAAAAGGATTCAAAGACCGCACAAGTAGTTTTGGATCAACTACGACCACCGCTTAAGGAATTGTTATCGTGAGTTTTTACGGTTTAGTCGATGGCAGTGATGCCTCACTAAAGAGCTACCTCAACAATCTTTCAGGTGTAGACCAGGTTGGTGCTGAGGCTCGTGCAGCGATGCTGGCAACTCGAAGTATTAAGACAAGCGCTAAGCGCTGGGCGATCGATACAGCGATCACGATGGTGGATCTAACAACGCTCGAAGGTGCTGATACCCCAGGCAAAGTTAAAGCGTTGTGCACCAAAGCGGTTCGCCCAGATCCAACTGATTCAACGGTGCCAAGTGTTGGCGCGGTCTGCGTCTACAACGACATGGTTTCTGTCGCACGAACACACCTAGATTTGATTGGTGGGCAGCATGTTCCGGTAGCAGCTGTTTCAACCGCATTTCCATCAGGTCGAGCATCGATGGCGGTAAAGATTCAAGATACTCAAGATGCAATTGATGCAGGTGCCGCTGAGATCGACATGGTGATTGATCGTGGCGCTTTTCTAGCTGGCCGTTACATCGATGTTTTCAACGAGATTGTGCAGATCAAGCAAGTATGTGGCGATAAAGCCCATCTAAAGGTTATCTTCGAAACCGGCGAACTCGTTACTTATGACAATGTTCGCAAGGCATCTTTTTTAGCGATGGCAGCTGGAGCAGATTTCATTAAAACTTCAACGGGCAAGGTGGCACCTGCTGCTACTCCCCCAGTTGTTTTAGTTATGCTCGAAGCGGTGCGTGATTTTTACGAGCTGACTAACACCCGTATCGGAGTAAAACCTGCCGGCGGAATCAGAAATACCAAGGATGCTATTAAACAATTAGTTTTGGTCAATGAAACCGTTGGACCAGAGTGGCTCAATCCGAAGCTGTTTCGTATTGGTGCCAGTGCTTTGCTCAATGATCTATTGATGCAACGCATGAAGATGGATGAAGGTTATTACTCAAGCCCTCAGTATGTGACGATGGATTAGTGGAGAGAACAATGAGCTTCGAATACGCCCCAGCACCTGAATCACGAGCAGTGGTCTCTATCAAACCTAAGTACGGCCACTTCATTGGTGGAAAGTTTGTTGCAGGTAGCAAGCACTTTCCGACAGTTAACCCTGCAACTGAAGAGGTTCTGTCTCAGATCGCTCTTGCTGGAAAGGCTGAGGTTGATGCAGCGGTAAAGGCTGCTCGTAAGGCGTACACAACTACCTGGTCAAAGATGTCAGGCAAAGAACGTGGAAAGTATTTGTATCGCATCGCTCGAATCATGCAGGAGCGAGCACGTGAATTTGCAGTGCTAGAGACTCTCGATAACGGCAAGCCAATCCGCGAATCACGTGACACCGATATTCCATTAGCTGCAGCACACTTTTTCTATCATGCAGGCTGGGCGGACAAACTTGAGTATGCCGGTCTTGGTACATCTCCAAAACCACTAGGTGTTGCAGGTCAGATTATTCCGTGGAACTTTCCACTTTTGATGTTGGCCTGGAAGGTTGCACCAGCATTAGCCGCTGGAAATACAGTTGTGTTAAAGCCTGCAGAATCAACGCCGCTTACCGCATTGTTATTTGCAGAGGTGTGCCAACAGGCTGAACTTCCTGCAGGTGTCGTCAATATTGTCACCGGAGATGGTTCAACGGGTGCCTTGATCGTTAACCACCCAGGAATCGACAAGATTGCATTTACCGGCTCAACTGAGGTTGGAAAGATTATTGCTCGCGCAGTTGCTCCTACCAAAAAGAGCGTGACCCTTGAACTTGGTGGTAAAGCTGCAAATATCGTCTTTGATGATGCACCAATTGATGAAACCGTTGAAGGAATTGTTAACGGAATCTTCTTTAATCAAGGTCATGTGTGCTGTGCTGGTTCACGTCTGTTATTGCAGGAAAATGTTGCTGAAGAGGTGCTTCATAAGTTGAAGAACCGAATGGAAAAGATCCGTGTTGGCGATCCTATGGATAAGAACACCGATGTTGGCGCGATTAATAGCAAGGAGCAGCTTGCAAAGATCACTGAACTTGCTGCTGCTGGTGATGCTGAAGGTGCAGAGCGATGGAGTCCTGCATGTACTTTGCCAGCTAAGGGTTTCTGGTTTGCTCCAACAATCTTTACCGGTGTAACTCAGGCACATCGCATCGCACGCGAAGAGATCTTTGGTCCTGTTCTTTCAGTTCTAACCTTTAGAACACCACAAGAAGCTATAGAAAAGGCTAATAACACCCCATTTGGCTTGTCTGCTGGCATCTGGAGCGAGAAGGGTTCACGTACCTTGTGGGCATCTCAACAACTACGTGCAGGAGTTATCTGGGCTAATACCTTTAACAAGTTTGATCCAACCTCACCATTTGGTGGATATAAGGAATCGGGGTGGGGACGCGAAGGCGGACGCCACGGCCTGTCTGCATATTTGAAGGGAGTAAGCCATGAGTAATCGAATTGATGTGAAGAAGACTTATAAGTTGTACATCAATGGCGCATTTCCACGCACTGAATCTGGACGTACCTACGAGGTAAAGAGTGCCAAGGGTGCTTTTATAGCTAACCCTTGTCTTGCATCTCGAAAAGATCTACGTGATGCCGTTGTTGCAGCACGTGCTGCTCATGCTGGTTGGAACAAAGCAACCGCTTATAACCGCGGACAAATCTTGTATCGCATCGCTGAAATGCTTGAAGGTCGTCGCGCACAATTTGTTGACGAGATCATGCAGGTTACAGGTGTAACGAAGGTCAAAGCTGAAAAAGAAGTTACTGACTCAGTTGATCGACTAGTTTGGTATGCAGGCTGGACAGATAAGGTCGCATCCCTTGCAGGATCAACTAATCCTGTTGCTGGTCCTTTCTATAACTTTACGATCCCTGAAAGCATGGGAGTTGTTGCAGCGATTGCTCCTGAAACTCCATCTCTTCTTGGTTTCATCGATGTGGTTGCACCAATCATCACATCAGGAAATACCGTTGTAATTCTGGCAAGTACTAAGGCTCCACTGTCTGCAATGACCTTTGCTGAAGTCTTAGCAACAAGCGATTTGCCACATGGAGTAATCAATATCTTGACCGGAAAGAAGGAAGAGATTGCGCCATGGATGGCATCTCACATGGATATTGATGCACTAGATATTTCTGGTCTGCCAGCAAAACTTCATGCCGAGACAAAGGTTGCCGGAGCTGAAAATCTGAAGCGAATTCACTCATTCAAATCAGCTGATCCTGGTCGCATCATCGCCTTTATGGAGGCTAAGACAGTGTGGCATCCAATCGGGTTATGAATTAACGGTTTTTAACCACAATTTCACGACCGCGTCGACATCGAGATCAAGGGCTACCCGGACCTTTGCTGAATCCTCAAGGTCTAGTGGCTCTAACTGCTTTAACCATGCATCACGACGATCCACAATAGTTTGACCGCGTGCAGGACCTGCCGATGTATCTACAACAACATCAAACATTTCAGTTGTAAAGAGTTCAGGCTGAATAACAAGGGCAACAGCGCCATAATCCCCTAGCGATATCGGATCTGTTCGAACTTGTTCCATAAAACCAAGTGCCAAAGATCCTGCAAACTGCGAGGATGGTTTATCTGACTTGCTCATCTTTGTTGCTTCATCTCGCCCAATTGTCGGACGCATAAAGACATCAAGGCCGTACATAGAAATTGGTACCCCACTTTGGAAAACGATTGCTGCAGCTTCTGGATCATGCCAGACATTAAATTCGGCGGCAGCGGTTGCATTTCCGGCTGATGCAGATCCACCCATCAATACGATGCGATGAATCTTCTTTGCTGTCTCTGGAAATGCGCGTAGAAAGAGAGCGATATTAGTAAGCGGAGCAACGGGAACAATTGTCACAGGTTCAGATGATTGTTCAATTAAGTCGCGAAGTAGCTCGACGGCTGAACGTGGATCAACCTTTCGGTGTGATGGAGCAATTCCAAGATCGCACATTCCATCTTTTCCATGAACATATTCGGCGTACTGGCTCTTTCCTAATAATGGTCGTACCGCGCCTCGAGCTACAGGAATATCTCCAGCTCCTGCTGCATCCAAAACTTTGAATGTGTTGGCAACAACTTGGTCAACATTTGTATTGCCATCTACGCAGGTGATACCTAGAAGGTTGATTTCTGGATGCATCGCTGCAAAGAGAACTGCAAAGGCATCATCAACACCGGTATCTACATCCATAATGATTGAAGTTTTGGTCATAACCGCTAGCCTAGCGTTATGAGACCTGCAGTAATAGTTGTCGTTGGCAGCGCAATGATGGATTTAACCGCCTACGCCGATGTACTTCCAGAGCCAGGTCAAACCCTAGCGGGGCAGCTTTTTACAACTGGTTTTGGTGGCAAAGGTGCTAACCAAGCTGTAATGGCGGCCCACTGTGGAGCTGAAGTTCATTTCATTGGAAAATTAGGTGATGATGTCTTTGGAAAGGCAATTGCTGACAACTTTGTGAAGGTTGGTATTAATTCACGATTTGTAGAAAATAGTTCTACCCCAAATGGTGTGGCCCATATCTGGGTTGATGGCGCTGGAGAAAATAGAATCATCATCATTCCTGGAGCAAACCACGAGATTGAAGTAAACAAGGCGATAGAAGCCATTAATTCGATTCAGGATTTGGCGATAGTGGTCGCTCAATGCGAAATCAAACAAGAGGTCACCCTTGCAGCTTTCAAGGCGGCCAAAGCTCGCGGGTGCACAACAATTCTTAATCCCGCCCCTTACCAAGCATTATCAGCTGAACTTCTTGAGCTGACAGATTGGTTAATCCCTAATGAATCTGAGTTTCGAGAACTTCATGGAACTCTGCCAAGTAATGATGAGATTTTAAAAAGCTTTAGACCGGGCAAAAGCACCATCGTTACATTAGGTAGTGATGGCGCTGTGTATATAAGCCCGACCGCCGAACTACATCGTGTCAATGCTCCAAAGGTTACAGCGGTGGACACCACGGGTGCTGGAGATGCCTTTGTTGGAAGTTTTGCGTACGCCTTAGCAAGTGGAAAAGCTCCGATTGATGCTATGAAATTTGGAGTTTCAATCGCATCGCTGAGTGTGACTAGAAAAGGTGCGCAATCCTCTTATCCAGATCAAACAGAGATAGCAACGCTTTCGTAACCACGCAACACAAAGGTAGGTCGTCTAATTGGATCTGCCGCCAACTGCATCGTTGGATACTTTTCCCACAAGGCGGGTAATGAAACGCTCATCTCTAGCCGTGCAAGTGGTGCGCCTAAACAGAAGTGAATACCTGCACCAAAGCCAATATGTGGGTTGGGATCACGTGTTAAATCCATGGTTTCAGGGGCTGAAAACACTGTTTCATCACGGTTTGCAGAGCCAATCAGCGCCGCGATCTTTTGACCCTCTTTGATGTGGACTCCCCCGATATCAGTATCTGCAGTAGCGGTACGTTCAAAGAGGTGAAGAGGTGCATCAAAACGCATGAACTCTTCAAGTGCGGTGTTTGTAATTTCACGAGGGGTTTGGCGAAGCAGCTTTACTTGGTCTGGTCTTTGAAGCGCGGCAACCATTCCATTTCCAAATGCATTAACGCTAGCCTCATGGCCAGCATTAAGAAGTAATACACATGTAGCAACTAGCTCGTGCATATTAAGCTTTTCGCCATTTTCTTCAACACTTGCTAGATCCGAGATCAAATCTTGCCCAGGAGTTTTCTTACGGCTTTCAGCAAGATCTCGAACATAATCAGCAAACTCTTTGGCTGCTAATTTTGCTTCAGTTTGATACTGCACTGAAGGATTAACCTCGTACATCTTTACGATCGCTTGTGACCAAGGTCGAAGCAGATGTTCTTCAGATTCAGGAAAGCCCAGTAAGTCTGCAATGATCTTTACCGGCAAAGGCTCGGCATAATCTGCAATCAGATCAAAGGTGTGACCGGCTTGAATCTTTTCTTCAATTGCATCAAGTAACTGCACTGTGATTCGTTCAACCGCCGGACGCATTCCTTCAATCTTCTGACGATTAAAAGCCTTTGCAACTAAGGAGCGTAAGCGAGTGTGCTTAGGTGGCTCACTATCTAAAATAGAATCTGCATGTAGCCAGTTGAAAATCTCCCATTCAAACTCTGGGGTCTTTTCCTTAAAGATTCTTCCTAATGATTTATTGCGAAAAACATCATTGGCGTCGGTGTGACGAGCAGCCAAGAACATCTGCATTTCTTCATGCCATACAGGTCCTGGAGTTTCGCGTAACTCTTTAAGAGCTGGATACGGATCTGCAACAAAGTGTGGGTCGTTAAAATCAATCATGAAGCAGATGAGACCTTGGCATATCCCGGTTTGATGATGGAATCGATGATCTTCAACCGCTCTGGATAAGGGATAAATGCGCTCTTCATAGCGTTAATAGTGACCCTTTGGAGCTCGGCAAAGTCCCATCCGAAGGCCTTTACCGCCTCCTCCATCTCAAAGGACATTGATGTCTGACTCATAAGTCGGTTATCAGTGTTCAGTGTGACGCGGAAGCGAAGCTTTGCGAGTACACCGATTGGATGTTCAGCATAACTAGCAGCGGCTCCAGTTTGAAGATTAGACGTCGGACACAGCTCTAGTGGAATTCGACGATCACGAACATATGATGCAAGGCGACCTAACTTTGGTTCAGGGCCTGAAAAATCAATGTCATCAATAATGCGAACGCCGTGACCTAACCGTTCGGCTCCGCAGAGTTGGATCGCTTCCCAGATTGAGGGGATTCCATACGCTTCACCAGCATGGATAGTAAAATGGGCATCTTCCTTACGAAGATAATCAAAAGTATCTTTTTGATCAGATGGCGGGAAACCATCTTCAGGACCAGCGATATCAAAGCCTACGACTCCTTTGTCTCGGTACTTAACAACTAATTCGGCAACTTCTTGTGACTTTTTGTTTTGACGCATTCCACACAAGAGAGAACGGACCTCAATTGTGAATCCTTCTGCTTTAGCTTCCTGCATACCAATTGCGTAACCTTCTAACGTTGCTTCAACAACATCAGACATCGATAAACCTTTTTCAGTGAAAAGTTCAGGTGCGCCACGGACTTCGGCATACACAACTCCATCACGAGCAAGATCTAATGCGCACTCTTTCGCAACTCGAATGATGTCCTCGCGGCGCTGCATGACAGCGATTGTGTGGGAAAAAGTTTCTAGGTAACGAACTAATGATCCAGAATCACATGATTCGCGAAACCAGGTTGCAAGCTCTGCCGCATCATGCGTAGGTAGTGCGGTGTAACCAATCTCTTGAGCGATATCGATAATTGTTTGCGGGCGAAGGCCACCATCGAGGTGATCATGCAACATCACCTTAGGAACTAACTTGATCTGCTCCTTGGTTGGAAGTGAATTCATTGCCATTGTCTGGGCCCCTTAATCAACGATACGTTCAACAATAAGTGGAAGGCGATCGATTCCACTAACTGGCAGATCGCCAATGGTCACAGAGTTCTCCAGGGACTCCAACGCCCGTGTAAAGGCGGCAGGAGTGTCTGTATGAAGCGTATACAGCGGTGCCCCTGCAGCGATCTGCTCCCCTGGTTTCGCGTGAATCTCAATTCCAGCACCTGCCTGAACCGCCTCGCCCTGACGGGAACGGCCTGCACCTAAACGCCAGGCCGCCATTCCAACCTTCATCGCATCCATAGAAAGAATCGTTCCACTGCTGTGCGCAGTCACAACTGTGTTCTCACGAGCAACTGGAAGCTTTGCATCGGGATCTCCACCTTGTGCTGAAATCATCTGACGCCACACATCCATCGCTTTTCCATTTTTCAAAGCAGCTGCTGGATCTGCACCTTTTATGCCAGCAAGTTCCAGCATCTCTTGTGCAAGCAAAACAGTTAATTCAACAATATCTGCAGGTCCCCCACCGGCTAGAACCTCAACAGATTCACGAACCTCTAGAGCATTGCCTGCAGTTAATCCAAGTGGAACATCCATTGCGGTAACTAGGGCTAAAGTTTTTACTCCTGCACGCTTTCCAAGTCCTACCATTACATGTGCAAGCTCTTTAGCCTTTGCAGGATCACTCATGAAAGCACCAGCACCAGTTTTAACATCCAATACAAGAGCACTAGTTCCTTCAGCAATCTTCTTGCTCATGATTGATGAGGCAATCAAAGGAATCGCTTCAACAGTTGCCGTTACATCACGAAGTGCGTACAACTTCTTATCTGCTGGAGCCAAACCCGCACCTGCTGCACAAATAACAGCGCCGCAATCTTGTAAGACTTTAAGCATCTCTTCATTTGATAAAGATGCGCGCCAGCCCGGAATTGATTCAAGTTTGTCTAAGGTTCCGCCGGTATGGCCTAAACCGCGGCCAGATAATTGCGGAACCGCTGCACCACATGCTGCAACAAGTGGAGCTAATGGCAAGGTGATCTTGTCGCCAACACCGCCTGTTGAATGCTTATCTACTGTTGGTCGTGACAGCGCTGACCAATTCATTCGCTCGCCACTATTGATCATGGCATCGGTCCATCGAGAGATCTCGCGGTTTTCCATGCCGTTCAGCAAAATTGCCATTAAAAGCGCTGACATTTGTTCATCTGCAACAGCACCACGTGTGTAGGCATCAATCACCCAATCAATTTGGGGATCTGTCAGCGAATGGTGGTCACGCTTTGCCGCAATGATTTCTGCGGCGGAGAAGGCTTCAATCATCTATCGCTCGTTGCGATCTAGATCCTCGGGACCAAAAGCCCACGGCAGCATCGCTGACATCTTTTGTGGACCTTCATCAGTCATTAGTAACGCCTCTGGACCACCATGTTCAAACAACAGCTGGCGACAACGTCCACATGGTGCAAGGAAATCTCCCTGGCCATCAACGCAGACAATCGCAATTAAGCGACCGCCACCAGTTGAACAAAGATTTGAAACTAAACCACATTCAGCACACAAGCCAACACCGTAGCTGGCGTTTTCAACGTTGCAACCGGTAACGATGCGACCATCATTAACTAAGGCAGCAACACCGACCGGAAACTTTGAGTACGGCGCATACGCCATCTTCATCGCACCAATTGCTGATTGATGAATTGATTCCCAATTAATGGTTGTCATCGAAGTCCACCACGACGGTATGGAATTCCATCTGCTGCTGGCATTCGTAATCTTTGCGATGCCAATGCCATTACAAGAATTGTTGCGATGTATGGAGTCATGGTTACCAATTGTCCTGGTAGCTCATCAACTGCGAAGTAGAACCACAGAGTAAATCCTGCAGCGGCAAGACTTAAAATCGCACTCATCTGCTTTCCAGCCTTGAACTTTCTAAATGAAACAAATGCAAGGATCGCAACGATAAAGAGAAGTAGAGCATGGATCGCCGCAGAATCACGAAGTTGCAACGCATCGGCAAAACCAAAGAGTCCGGCACCTGCAAGTAATCCACCTGGACGGTAATTACCAAATAGAAGTGCTGCTAGTCCGATGTATCCACGGCCAGCAACTTGGTTTTCTTGGTAGTTGCTTGCAGCAACAATCGCCAGGAAGCCTCCACCTAAACCAGCAAAACCACCTGAAATAAGCACACCTGCATACTTCATGGCATAAACATTTACACCTAATGATTCAGCTGCAACTGGTGCTTCGCCCGCGCTTCGTAGACGCAAACCAAAGGCGGTGCGCCACAAAATAAAGTAAGCCATCGGAACAAAGGAGATAGCTACAACGGTCACATATGAAACATCTCCGGTAAGACCGCGAAGGATTGATGCCATGTCAGAGATAAAGAACCAGTTGTGACTTGCGATTGAACCCAATAGATCTGGGCTCTTCCATCCAAAGTAATGTCCGCCTGAAAGAACCGGCAAACCATTGAGCGAAATTGATTCGATACCTGGAGATTGTGATGGCCCCGGCCATGATCCACCCTGGTACAAAAGGGTAGATAAGTAACGAACTAAACCGGCTGCGATGATGTTGATAGCAACACCCGATACAACATGATCGACACCAAAGGTAACGGTTGCGATCGCATGTACTAAGGCACCAATTGATCCAAAGACCATTGCAGCAAATAAGCCAGCCCATGGTCCATGTTGTGAACCGATGTATCCGCCAGCCCACGCACCCATGATCATCATGCCTTCTAGGCCGATGTTCACAACGCCTGCGCGCTCGGAGAACAAACCACCAAGGGCTGCAAGAACAATTGGTACTGAAAGCAATAGAGCTGCAGATGCTGTACCTGAACTTGTTAGATCAGATGCACCTGTAATGATTCGAATCGATGCCAAGACAAAAACCAGCATCGTTGCATAGCGAAGAATCTTCATGGCCTTCATGCCTGCACCACCTTTGCTAGCTCTTTACTTTGCAGCGTTAACCTAAACCGTCTGACAACTTCATAAGCAACAACGGAGCTCAGCAGAATTGAGCCCTGCATAATTACATAAGTTTCAGGTGCGATATCAATGAGTTCTAGCGCTCTTGAGCTCACTTCGAGGAATCCAAAAAGCAGGGCGCTAATTGCCATTCCTCCTGCAGAGTTTCGTCCAAGCAAGGCAACTGCAATTGCAGAGAAACCAATACCTGCGCGGAAACCAAGGTTGTATGAATGTGTTTGACCAAGAACTTCAGGCAAACCTGAAAGACCTGCAATTGCACCTGAGATAACAAGTGCAATAAAGGTCATCTTCTTAGAGTTAACTCCGCTGACACGTGCTGCAATTGGATTTAAACCAGATGCACGTAACTCAAAGCCAAAACGTGTGCGATTGACTACAAACCAGAAAATAAGTCCTAGAGCAACAGCAACAAAGAACATTCCATACACGCCGCCACCTGGCTGATCTTCAACACCAATCTTGCGAAGAAGTGGCATTAAATCTGGAATCTGTGCCGATGCAGGGAGCTCCTTTGTCTGAAGGTTGTTTGAGCCCTCTTCAATTAAGGCAAAGTGCTTAGACAACAAATATGCAGATAAGCCACCAGCTAATGCGTTAAGCATGATGGTCGAGATAACCTCGTTCACACCACGCTTAACCTTCAAGTAAGCGGCGATCGCAGCCCATAATCCACCAAATGTCATCGCAACGATAAAGACCGCTGCAACATGTAACACCGGCGGCAGCACAAACATCGCTCCGATATAACAGCTAAATAGCGCACCTAAACGTAATTGACCTTCGACACCGATGTTAAAGAGACCGGCTCTAAAAGTAACGGCGATCGCAATAGCTGCAATGTAATAAGGCGTAGCAGTGTTAACGACCTCCATAAGAGAGCCAGCCGTAGTGCCGAACTCCCACATGGTTTTGAAGGCATCCATTGGAGATTTCTTACTTGCGATAACGGCAAGGCTAGAAATTAAAATTGAGAAGACCGCTGCAGCAAGTGGTGCCGCAATCGCTAAGCCAACCTTGCTAGGGCTGAGCTTTCTTGAAAGTGCGTTACTCATGCTGCACCTGTCATCGCTGAGCCCAGTTGCTCTGGGGTAGTTTTTGCAGGATCTAATTCAGCGGTAATTGCTCCACGCAACATAACCAGCAAACGATCAGACATTCCAATTAACTCTTCTAGATCAGCTGAGATAAGCACGATCGCCATTCCCTTTTCACGAGCTTTGCGAAGTACATCCCAGATAGCACCCTGTGCTCCAACATCTACGCCACGTGTTGGGTGAGATGCCACCAACAATGCAGGTGCCTTACTCATTTCGCGTCCAACAATAAACTTTTGCTGATTTCCACCAGAAAGAGCTGCTGCCAAGGTATCTGGTCCAGGTGCGCGAACATCAAACTCCTGCATGATTGTTCGGGTGCTTTCGATTGTTGCCTTTTTATCAATAACAAAGCCGCGCATAACAGGCTTACTGCGTTGGTGGCCAAGGATTCTGTTCTCCCACAACGGCGAGGTCATCATTAACGCTTGGCGCTGGCGATCTTCAGGAATCAATCCGATACCCAGATCATGACGATCTGCAACACTTAACTCATCAATTGATGTGCCATGAAATTCAATAGAACCGGTGTAATCACGAAGACCCATAATCGCTTCAACAAGTTCTGCCTGACCATTACCTTCAACACCTGCGATACCGACAACTTCTCCTGCATGCAGGTTGAAGGTGATATTTGAGAGCAGATCACGGCTACCTGTTGCAGTTGGTATGGAAACATCTTTAAGCGCCAAGGTGATCTCATCACGGCGGGTGTGTCCTAATGTTGAAGGTTTTGGTAGCTCGCTACCAACCATGAGCTCAGCTAATTGGCGAGCGGTTACATCCTTTGATTTAACTTCGGCAACTGTTGCACCTTGTCGAACAACGGTTACCTCGTCGGCAACGCGCAAAACCTCATCAAGCTTGTGAGAGATAAAGATGACCGCCATACCTTGAGCGCGTAAACCTTCGAGAGCTTGGAAAAGATCATCAACCTCTTGTGGAACCAATACAGCTGTTGGTTCATCAAAGATCAAAATATTTGCACCACGGAATAAGACCTTGAGAATTTCCACACGTTGGCGCTGTCCAACACCTAGCTCTTCAACCAAAACATCTGGATCTATATCTAGACCGTACTGCGCCGCCATTTCGACAACCTTTGCGCGAGCACCTGCAAAATCAATTGTCGCTCCATGCTTTGGTTCAGAGCCCAAAATAATATTTTCAAGAACTGTGAAGTTGTCTGCCAACATAAAGTGTTGGTGGACCATTCCAATGCCGGCTTCAATTGCATCGTTGGGGTTCTTAAAGTGAACCTCTTTGCCATTTACTAAAATCTCGCCACTATCTGGGCGTTGCATGCCGTACAAAATCTTCATTACCGTTGACTTACCAGCGCCATTTTCACCAACGAGTGCGTGCACAGTTCCAGTTTCAACCTTGATTGAAACATCCTTGTTCGCAATAACGCCTGGGAAGCGTTTCGTTATGTGTCGCAGTTCTACTGCTACAGACACTTTGAGTCTCCTTTGACTAGCACCGCATGAAAAACATTTGGCCCAACAAGGAGATCTAACTCCATTGTTGGGCCAAATGCCACTTTCTAATTCAATTCCTCAAAGCTTTATGGCTTTGTTGGAACCTTGATCTTTCCTGACTTGATTGCAGCTGCAGCCTTATCGATCTGAGCCTTGTACTTGTTGATGTATCCACCTGAGTAAGAAACGCCAACACCATCAAGTGAGAGGTTGTATACGCGACCGTAGATACCTGACTCATCAAGAACGTCGTTAACTGATGAACCAGCAACAGCTGTTGCGATTACATCGTAAACAGCGCGGTCAACACGCTTGATCATTGATGTGAGCATGTTCTTCTTCTCAGCTGCTGAAGCTGTTAGGTACTGATCAGAGTCAACTCCGATAGTCCAAACCTTCTTGCCAGCCTTTGCAGCATCTGCTGCAGCTGCGAAGTTACCCGCACCTGAACCACCTGCTGCTGAGTAGATAACATCGATACCCTTATCGATCATTCCCTTAGCAATAACCTTTGCCTTAGCTGGGTCATTGAAACCACCGAAATCAGGTGGCTCTGTAACGTACTTGACGTCAACAGTTGCTGACTTCTTTGTTGCCTTAACACCAGCAACGAATCCAGCTTCAAACTTCTGTAGTAGTGGAATACGAACTCCACCGATGTATCCGATCTTTCCTGACTTTGATGCAAGTGCTGCTGCAACGCCAGCTAGGTATGAACCCTGCTCTTCAGCGAATACAAGACCTGCAACGTTCAGTAGATCTACTGATGCATCATCGATGATTCCGAACTGTGTGTTTGGATAATCTGATGCAACCTTCTTGATTGGTCCTGCGTAGAGGAAACCAACAGCGATGATTGGGTTGTATCCAGCCTTTGCTAGCAAGCGGAGCTTGTCTTCGCGCTCTGAATCTGAACCAGTTGTAACTGTTACTTCCTTAGCTGCAACACCAAACTTCTTCTTTGCTGCATCAAGACCTGCTGCTGCTGAGTCGTTGAATGACTTATCGCCACGACCACCGATGTCATAAGCAAGGCCTACTTTTACCTTTGTTGCCGCTGTTGCTGGAGCGACAAAAGCTGTCGCTACTAGAACAGATGCAGCAACAACTGCTACAAGACGAAATACTTTCTTCAATTTTCCTCCAAGGATTCAAGGGGATCTTCAATAACAGCTTTTTAAAGGCAATTAAGGAAGCTTTGTGTAATCGCGAGCCTATTACTTGCCTATGAATAAACTCAACACGCTGAGGCTGATTTTGATGTCAGGGGTGTAACGTTTTGGAAAACTCTCAACCCTTAGTTGAGGTGGCAGGGTTAATTACTTCACTAAACCCAGGTTTTTATAGGTATCTGACAGGGTTGAGCTGGCAACTACCCGAGCTTTTTCCGCACCCTCGTGCAGGAGGTCTATCAGGTGCTTCTCATCCTCGAGCAGCTCTAGCGCCTTTGAGCGAATAGGGCGTAGGTATTCAACGACAACCTCGGCTACGGCACCCTTGAAATCACCATATCCCTTGCCCTCAAACTCATTTTCTAGATCTGCGATTGATCGGCCAGATAGTGATGAATGAATCGTCAATAAATTACTAATGCCAGGCTTTTCTTTTTCATCAAACTTAACTTCGCGGCCCGCATCTGTTGCAGCGCTCTTAATCTTCTTTGTATTTGCCTCTGGTGTATCCATGATTTCTAGAACACCCGCAACCGAGCCCGATGATTTACTCATCTTTGCGGTTGGCTCTTGTAGATCGTAAATCTTTGCTCCCGCCTTCAAAATATAACCTTCTGGCAATCTAAAGGTTTCACCGAAGCGAGAGTTAAAGCGAGTAGCTAAATCACGTGTTAATTCGATGTGCTGGCGTTGATCTTCACCAACCGGAACATAATGTGCTTGGTACAAAAGAATGTCTGCAGCTTGCAACATCGGATACGTGAAAAGTCCAACACGTGCACTATCTGCTCCACCCTTTGCAGACTTATCTTTGAACTGCGTCATGCGACTTGCCTCGCCAAAACCTGCAAGGCACTCCATGATCCAACCCAATTGATTGTGTTCTGCAACATGTGATTGCACAAAAAGTGTTGATTTTTCAGGTGAAATTCCTAGTGCGATTAATTGGGCAGCAGATGCCAAGGTGCGCTTTCTAAAGAGCGCAGGTTCGATCTCGCCAGTTAATGCATGCAGATCAACGATGCAGTAAAAGGCATCATTGCCATCTTGAAGCTCTACCCATTGCTTAAGGGCACCTAAGTAATTACCCAGGTGGAAGGAGTCGCTAGTTGGCTGAATGCCTGAAAGAACTCGCTTCTGTGTCATGGGCGTAATTCTTTCACACAGATGCTGTTCGCGAGATCAATAACTGCCCCGCGCGCTTGCCTTCCATGGTTAATACAGTGATTCGAATGCCATTTACGTTCACCACATCATGAACCTGCGGAATTCGACCCAAGAAGTGCATGACAAAACCGCTGGCGGTCTCGTATGGACCTTCAGGGATATCCAGCTTTGTCTCTTCAATTAAATCCTCAATTGAAATCAAGCCATCAACTTCAAAATCTCCGGTGCGCTCTTCTAGCGAAACCTCGCTGTCATGCTCATCGTATTCATCGCGAATATCGCCAATAAGCACTTCTACAAGGTCTTCAAGGGTCACGATTCCATCGGTGCCACCGTACTCATCTAAAACGATTGCAAGGTGCTGACCTTGTGTACGCATCTCTGAAAGGGCAGGCAAAACACCCTTCGTTCCAGGTAAGTACATAATGTTTCTGACGAGTTCAACAATCTTGGTGCTCTTATTTGCAAGAGATGTATCCAAAAGATCGCGAACGTGAATAAAGCCAACAACCTCATCAGAGGAGCCACGAACAACTGGGTACCGTGAATGTGCCTTATCGACGGCAAGTTCAATCGCCTTGCCAACGGTCAATGAAGCATCCATGAAATCAACTTCGGTGCGCGGAACCATAACCTCGTGGACCTGTCGTTCAGAGGCGTTAAATACTTCTTCAACGATGTCACGTTCTTCATCAGATAAAGCGGCATGGCCCGTAACAAGATCCAGCAACTCTTCTTCAGACATCTGCGAGCGCTGCTCCTTGGGATCGACACCAAAGGCGCGAACAACAAAATCGGTCGACTTAGAAAGCAACCAAATAATTGGGCGGAAGATATTTGCCACAATATTGATGATTCCGGCTGTCGTCATAGCAATCTCTTCAGCTCTAAAGAGAGCCACACGCTTTGGAACTAACTCACCAAAGACCAATGAGAAGTAAGCAATAACTAATGTAACGCCGATAAGGGAAACAGTGGTTGCCCACCCTGTTGCAAGACCCAATGACTCAAGCCATGGAATTACATAATCACCAAGTTGATCAGCACCTAAGGCCGCTGAGAGAAAACCGCTGACAGTTACACCAATTTGAACCGCAGCTAGTAGTCGGTTGGGGTGTTCTGCAAGGGCGGCGACGCGAGCGCCACGTTTTCCACGGGATGCGATTTGGCGAACCTGGCTATCTCGAAGTGAGATCAATGCAATTTCTGCAGCAACAAAGAAGGCGGCCAGAATAATCAAGCCGGCGATCGTCGCTAAGTCAGCGATCAGGGCTGCCAACGAGGGAGGTTCCATTATGTGAGAAGTATACGATCTCACAACCGCGCCGCGAAGCGAGATCTTCCCTTATAGGGGGTTTACGCGTAATCTTCGAGCGTTGGCCAACCGGCCATCACCTTCATCCACGGACCGTCGGGCACGTACCTGCCCGGAGAAGGAGAGCAATCTCATGGCATCAGTAGTTTTTGATGGCGCATCACGTATCTATCCAGGAACAACAGCACCTGCAGTCGACAAGTTAAATCTCACCGTTAATGATGGAGAGTTTTTAGTTCTTGTTGGTCCATCAGGTTGCGGTAAGTCAACATCACTTCGTATGTTGGCAGGACTCGAAGAGATCGATGGCGGCAGAATTTTAATTGGCGATCGCGACGTTACAAATGTTGCACCAAAGGATCGCGATATTGCGATGGTGTTCCAGTCATACGCACTGTATCCACACATGACAGTTGCAGAGAACATGGGCTTCGCACTAAAGATCGCAGGAACTCCAAAGGAAGAGCGCGATCGTCGTGTTCTAGAAGCTGCAAAGTTGCTTGACCTTGAGCCATACCTAGAGCGCAAGCCAAAGGCTCTTTCAGGTGGACAACGTCAGCGCGTTGCAATGGGTCGCGCAATTGTTCGCGAACCTCAGGTATTCCTTATGGATGAGCCACTATCTAACCTTGATGCGAAGTTGCGTGTAGCAACTCGTACACAGATCGCTGCATTGCAGCGTCGTCTAGGAATCACAACTGTTTATGTAACTCACGACCAGGTTGAAGCTATGACGATGGGCGATCGCGTTGCAGTTCTTAAGGATGGCTTGCTACAGCAAGTTGATACTCCTCGTAACCTTTATGACAACCCAGCAAATGCTTTCGTTGCAGGCTTCATCGGATCCCCTGCGATGAACCTACTTATTGCACCTGTTGAAGGTGGCAAGGCAAAGCTTGGCGATCTAGCTATCGATGTTCCTGCAGCTGCTGGTTCATCTGTAACTGTTGGTGTTCGTCCAGAAGGCTTCACACCTTCATCTAAGGGCTTCCATGTTCTTGTTGAAGTTGTTGAAGAGCTTGGTTCAGATGCTTTCGTTTACGGAAAGCCAGCTGATGCCAGCGTTAAGTTTGCTAACGCTTCAGATGAAGGCGCACAGGTAATTGTTCGCTGGGATCCAAAGAACCCTCCAAAGCCTGGTGACACAATCACCGTTGAGGCTGTTAAGGGCGCGGTTCACCTATTTAACTCAACAACGGGTGAGCGCATCTAATACGGATTAAGTAAAAAACCCGCGGGAGCCATTGGCTGCCGCGGGTTTTTTATTACTTTTAAAGCTTTATGCCATTGCCTTCTTGAGGTTCTCATCGATTGAGTTCAAGAACTCTTGTGTTGTTTGGTATGGCGCATCCTTTGAGATCAGAAGTGACAAATCCTTTGTCATCTTTCCTTGCTCAACGGTTTCAATACATACACGCTCAAGAGTTGCGCAGAACTTTGCAAGCTCAGCGTTGTTATCAAGCTTTGCACGGTGTGCAAGACCCTGTGTCCACGCAAAGATTGAGGCGATTGGGTTTGTTGAAGTCGCCTTACCTGCTTGGTGATCGCGGTAGTGACGTGTCACAGTTCCGTGAGCAGCCTCTGATTCGCAGATCTTTCCATCTGGTGTCATCAATACAGATGTCATCAATCCAAGTGAGCCGTAACCCTGTGCAACGGTGTCTGATTGAACATCGCCGTCGTAGTTCTTACATGCCCAGACGTAGCCACCTTCCATACGCAATGACATAGCAACCATGTCATCGATCAAGCGGTGCTCGTACCAAATACCTGCTGCATCAAACTGGGCCTTGAACTCTGCCTGGTAGATCTCTTCAAAGATGTCCTTGAAGCGACCATCGTAAGCCTTAAGAATTGTGTTCTTAGTGGATAGGTACACAGGGAACTTACGGAGTAATCCGTAGTTCAAAGATGCACGAGCAAAGTCGCGAATTGAATCATCGACGTTGTACATAGCCATTGCAACACCTGAAGATTCAAAGTTGAAAACCTCAGTGTTGATTGGTGCTGATCCATCTTCAGGAACAAATGAGATTGTTAGCTTTCCTGGACCTGGAACCTTGAAATCTGTTGCACGGTACTGATCACCAAATGCGTGACGACCGATAACGATTGGCTTTGTCCAGTGAGGAACCAAACGAGGAACGTTGCTGATGATGATTGGCTCACGGAAGATAACTCCACCAAGGATGTTGCGGATAGTTCCGTTAGGAGACTTCCACATCTTCTTAAGACCAAACTCAGTTACGCGAGCCTCATCGGGGGTGATAGTTGCACACTTAATTCCGACACCATGCTTTTGGATGGCGCGAGCTGAATCAATAGTTACCTGATCATCTGTTGCATCGCGGTGTTCCATGCCCAAGTCGTAGTACTCGAGGTTTACATCTAGGTAAGGCAGAATCAATGAATCCTTGATGAACTGCCACATGATGCGTGTCATCTCATCGCCATCGAGTTCGACGACTGTGCCCGTTACTTTGATCTTGCTCATTGTTTCCTCTTTCCTAGAGTGCTCCGATTAGAGAGTTTGAACATCTGCTTGTTTTGCACGAACCGCTTCAGCTGCTTCCTTAAGGGCTGCAACTTCTGTATCGGTCAATGTGCCTTCTACAACCTTCTTCACACCAGTGCGACCGATCTCGGCTTCTACGCCAAGGTACACACCAGAAATTCCGTACTCGCCATCAACCCATGCACATACAGGCATAACCGCGCCTGAATCTTCAATAACAGCCTTTGCCATACGTGCTGCTGCTGCAGATGGTGCGTAGTAAGCAGAACCTGTCTTAAGAAGAGCAACAACTTCTGCTCCACCATTGCGTGTGCGATCAACAAGATCAGCGATCTCTTCTTGAGACAGCAGATCACTCAGTGGCTTGCCATCAACTGTGCAACGACTTGGAACTGGAACCATTGTGTCGCCATGTGAACCAAGAGTTAATGTCTTTACAGCTGCAACCTTTACACCGAGCTTTTCAGCGACGAAGTTTGTGAAGCGAGCCGTGTCCAGCATTCCTGCCTGACCCATTACGCGATTCTTTGGAAACTTTGTTGCGATCTGTGCCAAAGCTGTCATCTCATCAAGTGGGTTTGAAACCACGATGATGACAGCGTTGGGAGAATGCTTTGCAATGTTTTCAGCAACACCGCGAACGATGCCAGCGTTAACACCAATTAAATCCATGCGGCTCATGCCAGGCTTGCGTGGAAGTCCTGCAGTAATGACAACTACATCTGAGTTAGCGGTTGCTTCATATCCAGCACCTTCAGGAGTTGTTGTTGCCCCGATGATCTTTGTTTCAAATCCCTCGATAGAACGGGATTGATTCATGTCTAGAGCTAAACCTTCTGACTTACCTTCGAGGATGTCAGTCAAAACTACGGTATCGAAAACATCATATTCAGCTAAACGAAGAGCTGTTGTTGAACCGTAGAAACCTGCACCGACTACTGTGACTTTGCCACCCATCGTGACTCCATTCATGGCTGATTGCGAATGGGGCAACTCTACCGCCCGCGAGGAAGTGCAATTGCCAGCACAAAAAGTGCAATCGCTATTGCAAGCGGAAGATAAAACTCAATGCGACGGAAATCTCGAGATTTGAGAGCCACGCCCATGGTTCCTGCCGCTATAAAAAGTGATCCGCCTCGCACTATGCCGAGAACTCCTAAAACCACTCCGGTCAGGACTAATCCATAACTTACAAGGCTTAGCAGGCGATTACTTAGCTGCATGCATCAACCACATTGGTCATCAACATTGCACGGGTCATTGGACCGACTCCCCCAGGCATCGGAGCAACATATGAAGCCTTTTCAAATACTCCAGGACACACATCACCTTGAAGTCCATCAGGTGTGCGGGAAATTCCAACATCAATTACAACAGCACCTTCTTTAATCATCTCTGCTTTTAAGAAGTGTGCCTGCCCAATTGCTGCGACAACAATATCTGCATTTCTTGTGTGAACAGTTAAATCCTTGGTACCTGTGTGAGTCAAAGTTACTGTTGCATTTTCTTGTTTGCGAGTGAGCAGTAATCCCAATGGGCGGCCCACAGTTAAACCGCGACCAATAACTGTTACCTCTGCCCCTTGAGTTGAAATCTTGTAATGATCGAGAAGCGCAACAATTCCACGTGGTGTGCATGGAAGCGGTGCATCGTAACCAGCAACTAATCGACCCAAATTAAGTGGGTGTAATCCATCGGCATCTTTGCTGGGATCAATTGCTTCAAGAACTTTTTGTGTGTTGATTCCCTTGGGTAATGGAAGTTGAACAATGTAACCGGTGCACTCTTTAGAACTATTCAAATCTGCAATTGCTGCTAACACATCTTTTTCAGTTGCATTATTGGGAAGATCGATTCGAATTGAATTGATGCCGACCTCTTGGCAATCACGATGTTTCCCGCCCACATATGAATGTGAACCTGGGTCATCTCCTACTAAAACTGTTCCAAGACCTGGAGTAATTCCTTGTGCTTTAAGCGCAGTGACTCGTGTGGTTAATTCAGCTTTAATCGCTGCGGCAACCGCCTTGCCATCTAATATCTGCGCGCTCATGATGTAAGCCTATCGACTCAGTTATGCGTGAGAGAAATGTCGAGTATTGGTGAAAAACATCGCGATTCCAGCTGCCTTTGCCGCTGCAATTACCTCTTCATCCCGCACGCTGCCACCAGGCTGTACAACAGCCCTAACACCTGCATCGATAAGGATTTGAAGACCATCGGCAAATGGGAAGAAGGCATCACTTGCCGCGACACTTCCTTTGACTCGATCTCCGGCACGGGAAACAGCTAAACGAGCTGAATCAACTCTGTTGACCTGGCCCATTCCGATTCCAACAGATGCTGTCATCTTTGCAAGCAAGATCGCATTGCTCTTAACTGAACGAACACTTCGCCAAGCAAACTCAAGATCCTTCATAGTCTGCAGATCCACTGGATCTCCGCTGACTTGATTCCAATGTGCTGGTGAATCACCGTGTGCATCAATCACATCTGTTGCTTGCAATAACATTCCGCCAGATACCGGGCGAAGTTCTAAAGGATTAATTGTTGTTACATTGCACTTTAAAATTCGAATTGAAGGCTTTTTCATCAATAGCTCTAATGCATTGTCATCAAAATCAGGAGCAATCAAAACTTCGGTAAAGATCTTTGACAATGGCTCAGCCATCGCAAGATCAACCTTTCTATTGGCAGCCACAACTCCCCCAAAAGCAGATACAGGATCACACTCATGGGCATGTTGATAAGCAACAGCAACACCTAGTTCGCATACCGCAACACCGCAAGGGTTTGCGTGCTTCATGATTGCAACTGCAGGATCGCGATGATCCAAAACCGCTCTCCAGGCAGCATCGGCATCGGTGTAATTGTTAAATGACATTTCCTTGCCATGGAGCTGTTGAGCGTTCACGATTCCTGAGGTTGCACCCGAGTAAATCGCAGCATCTTGATGAGGATTTTCTCCGTAACGAAGCGAGCTCTTACGGCTCCAAATCTGTCCGAACCAATCAGGAAGCTCATTGCTGTCAGATTCGCCGAGCCAGTTTGCAATAGCTAAGTCGTATTGAGCGGTTGTGCGAAATACTTCGAGTGCCAATTTGCGTCGTTCTGCTTCTGTAAAGCCACCTGCAGAAATCGCTGTGATCAGCTGGTCGTACTGAGATGGATCAGAAATAACCGCGACAGAGCCATGGTTTTTTGCCGCTCCCCGAAGCATTGATGGGCCACCGATATCTATCTGCTCGATGCACTCTGCAAAACCCGCACCTGATGCAATCGTTTCGGCAAATGGATACAGGTTGATAATGACTAAATCAAAGGGAGCGATATCCAGAGCTGCAATTGCAGCTAAATGTTCAGGATTGTTTTGGTCTGCCAAAATTCCGCTGTGAATTCGAGGATGTAATGTCTTAACTCGTCCACCCATAATTTCAGGAAAATCTGTGTACTGACTTACCTCTATGACGGGAATTCCGGCATCTGCCAAATTCTTCGCTGTTGATCCTGTTGAGAGAATTTCGACTCCGGCAGCGTTAAGTGCGCTTCCAACTTCAATCAGACGAGTCTTGTCATAAACACTTACAAGTGCGCGACGTATAGGTTTTCTCATCGTGTAATGGTCTCCAAAGTTGGAATGATCAAGGCGATGGTCGCAACTATGAGACCGCGTTCTACTTTCTTAATTCTCTCATGAAGAGTTGCCTCATCATCGCCTGGCAACACCGGAACCTCCATTTGAGTAATGATTGGCCCGGTATCAACGCCTGCATCTACCCAATGAACCGTTGTTCCAGTTACCGAGACACCTGCAGCTAGTGCATCCCGAACCGCATGGGCACCTGGAAAATCAGGCAGCAAAGCAGGATGACTATTGATTGTTGGAAAGTAATTAACAAACTCAGGGGACAAAATTCGCATAAAGCCAGCGCTTACAACTAAATCTGGTGAGTATTGATCAACCGCTTCAAAGAGTTGCTTGTTCCACTGCTGACGATCGGCGGTTAACTCAACAACGGTGGTGTTTATGGATGCCTTCTTAGCACGTTCTAAAACTTGGGCATCTGCACGATCTGAAACCACGGCAACAATTTGAATCTCTAAATCTGAGGCATCAATAATCGCCTGCGCCAAGGAGCCCTGTCCCGAAGCCAGAATGACTACCCGCTTTCTCATTTACGGGAAATAACTCTTGGTAGGTACAGCGCCAATAAGGCACCTAGGCCAAGCTCTGCAGCGATCGCCAGGGTGAACTTCCATGGCGAAACTCCGACGGCAGACATCGCATCGGTTATGAGCGCACCACTTCCTGAATATCCAACAAATGCTGCAAGCAGAACAGCCACAATCAAACTTTGCACCAGCACCTTTTGATTCAGTGAGATTGTCCATGTAACTAAAAGTGCACCAGCTGCAACGACGATCAAAACTCCAAGTAATGAAATTAGTGATTTACCTTCGGGCAAGGCACCCAACAACGGCATGGCAGGAATCTTGTTTAATCTAAATGAGGTTGGAGAAACCAAGGTTCCTGAACCGACCGCAAAGCCAACCCCTGAAAAGTAAGCCAAGGTAGAAACTATGGCGTTAGGGATATACAAAATATTAAGAAGAAGAAGCAGGAAGCCACCAAAAATTCCGGGCTGTAAGACTGTTGTTAAGTTCTTAACCATCGAAATATTGACGAGAAGTAGTAGACCAAAGATTATTGATGAGAGACCAAGCAGCAACGCGATAATCCGCGAGCCATATAAGAAACCTTGGCCTAGGGCGACTCTTCTGCCAACGGTTGCGGCGCATAGCAATGTAAAGGGCAAAACGTAAATAAGAGCGAAGTACCACACCGGACGTACTGAGTCAGTCTTAGAAAAGATTGAAGCGGCTACAGCAAAGGCTGTGTAACCAATTGCAAAAACTCCGCGAGCCGGTGCCACTAAAGATGAGTCATTGTCTAAACGTTCGATTGTGCGTGCCACGCCATTTCGAATTGCAAGGACTGGAAATATCAATGCACCTAACGGTAGATATGAAAGGTGCCCCGCTAACCCTGAAGGCGGAAGAGAAAGATCAAAGGGAATTGAATGTGCACCAATCCAGATCCATAACGCTGCACGTAAGGGATCGCCGGTATTTCCTGTTGCGCTACCTGCGGTTGCCCATGCAAGAAGGGCGATAAAGGATGTAGGAAGTAAAAGCCAAGCAACGCTGCGCAAGACTTGGGGCAATGCAGCTCCAAGTACTCGCGACATCATTGTTATCGGCCCATTATTGCGCGTAACAAACGCGCGGTTTCGCTTGGTGTTTGGCCGACCTTAACGCCAGCTGCTTCTAATGCATCCTTCTTACCTTGCGCAGTTCCTGAAGATCCAGAAACGATTGCACCTGCGTGACCCATCGTCTTTCCTTCAGGAGCTGTAAAGCCTGCAACATAACCAACCACTGGCTTAGTTACATACTCTGCAATAAATGCAGCTGCACGCTCTTCAGCATCTCCACCAATTTCACCGATCATTACGATCGCTGTTGTTTCAGGATCATCCTGGAAAGCGCGAAGGCAATCGATATGTGTTGTTCCAATAACTGGATCTCCACCAATACCAACCGCTGTGCTAAATCCAATATCACGGAGTTCGTACATCATTTGATATGTAAGTGTTCCGGACTTTGACACCAAGCCAATTGGACCAGAACCTGTGATATCTGCAGGAATAATTCCAACATTTGATTTACCTGGGCTAATTAATCCTGGGCAGTTTGGTCCGATGATCTGTGTTGTTCCCTTTGTTTGTGCGTATGTGTAGAAACTTGCAGAGTCATGAACTGGAATACCTTCGGTAATAACAACGACTAAAGGCATCGTTGCATCAATTGCATCTATGACCGCGGCCTTTGCAAACTTAGGTGGAACGAAAACAACTGAAACATTTGCACCTGTTGCAGACATTGCTTCGGCGACTGTGTTGAACACTGGAAGTTGGTGGCCATCGATATCGACAACCTGTCCACCCTTGCCTGGTGTTACTCCGCCGACAACCTTTGTGCCTGAAGCCAACATACGACGGGTGTGCTTGGTTCCTTCAGAACCAGTCATTCCCTGAACAATTACCTTGCTTGCATCATTGATAAAGATAGACATTACTTCGCCGCCAATTCTGCAGCGCGATTTGCTGCTCCATCCATAGTGTCTGCTTGCTCAACCAGAGGGTGTGCAGCCTTTGCCAAGATTGCTCGTCCTTCAACCACATTGTTTCCATCGAGGCGAACCACGATTGGCTTAGTTGCCTTAGGCCCAAGTAATTCAAGGGCTTGAACGATTCCATTGGCAACGGCATCGCATGCGGTGATTCCACCAAATACATTAACAAATACGCTCTTTACATCCTTGTCACCAAGAATGATTGAAAGACCATCAGCCATGATTTGAGCTGATGCTCCACCACCAATATCGAGGAAGTTAGCTGGACGAACTCCGCCATGCTTTTCTCCTGCGTAAGCAACAACATCAAGTGTGCTCATTACAAGTCCGGCACCGTTTCCGATAATTCCAACTTGTCCTTCAAGCTTTACGTAGTTAAGACCCTTTTCCTTTGCAGCAGCTTCAAGCGGATTCTCTGCCGCCTGATCAACAAGTGCTTCATGATCTGGTTGACGGAAATCTGCGTTGTCATCAAGAGTTACCTTGCCATCGAGTGCGATGACCTTTCCATCCTTTGTCTTAACCAATGGGTTAACTTCAACAAGGGTTGCATCCTCGCCCTGGAAAACATCCCAAAGCTTCAGAAGAACATCGGCAACTTGATCTGCAACATCTGCCGGAAATTGTGCCGCAGCAACAATCTCTTTTGCCTTAGCAAGTGAGATTCCATCAACTGCAGATACAGGAATCTTTGCTAGCTTTTCAGGAGCGGTGTGTGCAACTTCTTCAATATCCATTCCACCTGAAACAGAGGCCATCACTAAAAATGTGCGGTTTGAACGATCCAGCAAAATCGCTAAGTAGTACTCAGACTCGATTGGTGCAGCCGCTGCGATCATTACTGTGCGAACTGTGTGACCTTTAATATCCATTCCAAGAATTGCGCCAGCTTTTTCCCGAGCATCCTGTGGGTTCTCAGCTAGCTTTACTCCGCCAGCCTTTCCGCGGCTACCAACTTTGACCTGTGCCTTTACGACAACCTTGCCGCCAATAGTTGTTGCAGCTTTCCCTGCCTCATCGGCGGTAGTTGCAACGCTTGCGGCCAAAACAGGTACACCGTGCTTTTCAAAGATGTCGCGAGCTTGGTATTCAAAGAGATCCACTGGGCTTCCAATCAGTTCAATTCTTCAGGCGCTAATGGGGGTAATCCTAGAGCTTCTCAACGGGTGCATAACGCAGCAGTAAACGCTTCTCGCCGTATTGGCCGAAGTTAATCGTCGCCTCCGCCTTATCTCCTGCGCCTGCAACGGAGACAACGGTGCCTAAACCAAATGTGTCATGTGACACACGCTCACCAACTGCAAGCTCCATCGCAACGCTCTTCTTGCCGGTGGCCCGTGGTGGAGGCGTTGTGACTGTTCTGCTCTTTTTAATCAGTGATGGAGAAAGAGATGTTCGTGATTGATTGCGCCACTCAATAACCTCTTCTGGAATCTCATCGAGAAAACGAGAAGGTGGATTGTAATTAGGTGCACCCCATGTAGATCTGTATTCAGCGCGAGAGATATACAAACGTTGACGTGCACGTGTTAGACCAACATATGCAAGACGACGTTCTTCTTCAATCTCATCCTTTTCTCCCAAGGTACGTGAGTGAGGAAAAATTCCATCCTCCATACCTGTTAAGAAAACAGTTGGAAACTCCAGACCCTTTGCGGTGTGCAGGGTCATCATTGTTACGACTCCCCCATGATCTTCACCTTCTGGAATCTCATCAGCATCTGCTACTAAAGAAACCTTTTCTAAGAAGCCTGCAAGTGAAATCTCTTCATCCTCACCAAGTTCTTCAAAGGGTCTTTCCTCGTACTCCATTGATACGGCAACAAGTTCCTTTAAGTTTTCTACACGGACCTCATCTTGTGGGTCGGTGCTATCTGCAAGCTCTTTTAACAATCCAGATTGCTCAAGCGCAGCTTCGACAATTACAGATGGCTTGGTCTTTGCCTCAACCAAGACACTTAATGCGCTAATCATCGATGTAAATTCATTGATAGCTTGGGCTGCACGAGCCGGAACTGATCCAATCTCGCTGCAGCGAAGTAAACCCTGCCAAAAGGAAATGTTGTTATCGCGTGCATAAAGATCTACGTAATCTAAGGATGTATCACCAATACCGCGCTTTGGGACATTGATAATTCGGCGAAGAGAAATCTCATCCTCTGCATTTGCTAGAACCCGCAAATAAGCAAGAAGATCCTTTACCTCGCGACGTTCGTAGAATCGAAGCCCACCCACAACTTTGTAAGGCAAAGCGCTGCGCATAAAGACTTCTTCAAAAACACGAGATTGAGCATTTGTTCGATAAAAGATGGCGGTATCACCAGGAGTAGAAACACCTTCTCTTTGCAGGGATCTGATTTCATCAGCGATGAAGTTAGCTTCATCATGTTCGCTTTCAGCGACATACCCAACCAGCGGAGTTCCAGCACCCGCATCAGACCACAAGTTCTTTTCTTTGCGGCTCTCATTTTGAGTAATGACAGCATTGGCTGCATTAAGAATATTTTGCGTTGAGCGATAATTTTGTTCCAGTAGCACAGTTCGGGCGTTGGGATAATCCAATTCGAACTGCAAAATGTTTCTAATGGTTGCGCCGCGGAAGCCATAAATTGATTGATCCGCATCTCCCACGACGCATAGTTCAGCGGGTGGCTGACCTTCAAGATCACTTCCGACTAACTCCTTGACCAGGATGTATTGAGCATGGTTTGTATCTTGGTACTCATCAACCAAAACATGGCGAAACCTTGATCTAAAACGAGCCTTTGCTTCAGGGAAGCGTTGCAAGACTTCTACCGTTTTCAAAATCAAATCATCAAAATCCATCGCGTTAGCGCGCATTAAACGCTGTTGGTAGACCGCGTAAACATCGGCGACCACTTGTTCAAATTGATTAGTCGTCGCATTCAAATAATCCTGTGGACCTAGTAATTCATTTTTCGCATTAGAAATCATTGATTGGAACTGACGAGCGGGATAACGCTTGGGATCGAGATTTAACTCCTTTGCCACAATGGTTATTAGTCGATTGGAATCTGCAGAGTCGTAAATGCTAAATGAGTTGCTGTACCCCAAACGAGTTGCCTCTTGGCGCAAGATACGAACACACGCAGAGTGAAAAGTTGATACCCACATCGACTTTGCAATTGGCCCCACTAAATCAGCAACCCGCTCCTTCATCTCTCCGGCAGCTTTATTGGTGAAGGTAATTGCGAGAATTTGATAGGGGGCGACATTTCTGCGCGACATTAAATATGCGATTCGACGAGTTAATACTCGAGTCTTTCCAGAACCAGCACCTGCAACCACCAACAATGGGCCGCCGGCATGAGTAACCGCCTCCGCCTGTTGAGGGTTGAGTCCCTCAATGAGTGGATCGATTTCAGACATACCGCTGAGTCTATTAGGCTTCATGCATGGAACCGATCGCAGATACCGAGATCAAGCGAGTTTTGGTCGTCAACGCCCACCCTGATGATTCAGATTTTGGCGCTTCAGGAACTATCGCTCAATGGGTGAAAAAGGGAATTGAAGTCGCGTATGTATTTTGTACAAATGGCGATCAAGGTGGAGAAGAGTCTGGCTTTACTAAAGAAGAGATGCCAGCGATCCGTCAACGTGAACAACGTGCCGCAGGTGCAGCTATCGGTGTCACCGACATAACTTTTTTGAATTATGTTGATGGACATCTTGAGCCAACAATTGAACTCCGCAAAGATATTGTTCGACAGATTCGTATTTCAAAGCCAGATCGAATTGTGTGCCAAAGTCCTGAACGTAACTGGGATCGAATTGGTGCTAGCCATCCAGATCACTTGGCAGCGGGCGAAGCAACTATTCAAGCTGTATATCCCGATGCACGTAACCCTTTTGCCTTCACAGATTTACTCGACAATGAAGGCCTACAACCATGGCGGGTTAAAGAGGTTTGGGTATCTGGTTTTGCCCATCCAGATCACTGGGTAGATATCACCGATACCTTTGATTTAAAGATGGCTGCTCTGCACGCACATGTTTCACAAACAGCGCACAATAAAGAGTTAGAGAAGATGGTTCGCGAATGGGGTCAGCGCAACGCAGGAATTGGTGGTCTGCCTGAAGGTCGAATCGCTGAAGCCTTTAAAATTGTAAATACTGCTTAAAGATATTTGGCTAGTTAATTATTTGAGACTGTTACACGAGTAATTGAGATTGGCTGATTTGGCGCACCATCTGCGCCTCCGCCCTTAACGCCAGCCTTTGCAATCGCTTTAACAATATCTAGACCTTGAGTGATAGTTCCCCAAATTGTGTAGTTAGCGCCCAAAGTTGTATCTGCAAAAACTAAAAAGAATTGGCTGCCATTTGTTCCAGGACCAGAGTTAGCCATAGCAACTGTTCCAGCTGGATAGTTGTTCAAACCTTCTACTGGAAGATTTTCATCGCGGTATGTGAAGTTAGGTCCACCGCCACCTGTAGCGGTTGGATCTCCACACTGCAAAACATATAAGCCTTGTGTAGTTAAACGGTGACACAGGGTGTTATTGAAAAAGCCACCACGAGCAAGTGTTGCCAACTGTGTGATGGTGATCGGAGCCTTTGCTCCAACTGTTGTCACGACGATGTTGCCGCAGTTTGTTGCAAAGGTAAATGTGCGTGGGAATCGCTTAAGTAACTTCTCTGCAGGAGCAACAGATGGTGGAGTATGACCAGCTGCTTTAGTTGATGTGCACTTTATTGCTGGAACCTTTGCAGATTTAACAGACTTACCTTTTTGCTCAGCAAAAGCAGATGGTGAAAGAGTTAATGACATTGCAATAACTGCAACTACTAAACGCTTCACGTGTACTCCCTTTGACATAGCGCTAATGGTAAATCGAAATCCTGTGAAAACCCTTAATTTATTCCCATTCAATGGTGCCAGGTGGCTTGCTTGTTACATCCAAGACCACTCGATTTACCTCGCGGACCTCATTGGTTATGCGGGTAGAAATCTTTTCAAGAACCTCGTATGGCACGCGAGACCAATCTGCGGTCATCGCATCCTCAGATGAGACTGGGCGCAAAACGATCGGGTGGCCGTATGTTCGGCCATCCCCTTGGACGCCGACACTTCGGACATCAGCTAACAGAACTACAGGACATTGCCAGATATGTCGATCTAACCCAGCCAACTTTAACTCTGCTCTCGCAATTGCATCAGCTTCGCGCAGTAAATCTAAACGTTCCTGAGTAACGGCACCGATGATTCGAATTCCAAGTCCAGGACCCGGAAATGGTTGACGCCACACAATCTCTTCAGGCAATCCAAGCTCTAATCCAACTTGGCGGACCTCATCTTTAAACAAGGTGCGCAATGGTTCGACCAAAGTAAATTGCAGATCATCTGGCAAGCCACCAACATTGTGGTGGGACTTAATGTTTGCTGTGCCAGTTCCACCACCAGATTCAACAACATCTGGATACAAGGTGCCCTGAACTAAGAACTCAACATCTCCGCCTGCAGCAATTTCGCGGGCAGCAGATTCAAATGAACGAATGAATTCGCGGCCGATAATCTTTCGCTTTTCTTCTGGATCTGTAACATCCTTCAGCGCATTAAGGAATTGATCCTTTGCATCAATGACAACTAACTGAACCCCCGTTGAAGCCACAAAGTCACGTTCTACTTGCTCAGCTTCTCCCTTACGCAATAAACCATGATCTACAAAAACACATGTCAACTGATTACCAACTGCTTTTTGAATAATTGCTGCAGCTACCGCTGAATCAACCCCGCCAGATAAACCACAAATTACCTTTTTGTTTCCGATCACAGCCTTTGCTTTTGCGATCTCAGTCTCTGCGATATTTGCAGTTGTCCATGTTGCATCGCACTTGGCGATATTGACTAGCCAATTACTTAATATCGCTTGTCCATGTTCGCTGTGCAGTACCTCGGGGTGGAACTGAACTCCTGCAAAGAGGCCGGTTTCATTTTCAAAGGCAGCGATTGCAGTATCGGCAGTTGAACCACATACGGTAAATCCAGCTGGTGCCTGTGAAACAGCATCACCATGTGACATCCACACCTTTTGCTTCGCTGGCAATCCTGCAAATAACTTTGATGTTGTGACAACTGTTGTATCTGTGCGACCAAACTCAGATTTTCCTGTTTGGCTAACAACTCCACCAAGAGCGGCGGCCATTGCTTGAAAGCCATAACAAATACCAAAAACTGGTACCCCTAATGCAAAAATCCCTTTATCAATTGTTGGTGCCTTATCGGCATAGACGCTAGAAGGTCCGCCAGACAAAATAATTGCAGCTGGATTTTTAGCTTGTACTTCTGCTGCTGTTATTGATGATGGAACAATCTCGGAAAAAACATTGGCTTCGCGAACACGTCGTGCAATTAACTGTGCGTACTGTGCACCAAAATCAACAACCAGTACTCCGCGAACCTCAGCCACGATGAATAAGAACCTCTACGCGCTGGAACTCCTTAACATCAGAGTAGCCACAGGTCGCCATTGCGCGACGTAGTGCACCAAACAGGTTCATTGAACCATCTGATGTATGTGAAGGTCCGAGCAAAATCTCTTCGAGGCTTCCAACTGTTCCAACATTGACGCGCTCACCGCGTGGAAGAACAGAGTGATGTGCTTCTGATCCCCAGTGCCAACCAAGTCCTGGTGCTTCAACAGCTTTAGCAAGTGGTGATCCCATCATTACAGCATCTGCACCACATGCAATCGCCTTAGCGATATCTCCGCTGCGTCCCACTGAACCATCGGCGATCACATGAACATAACGTCCACCTGATTCATCAAGGTACTCGCGACGTGCGGCAGCAACTTCGGCAACAGCAGATGCCATAGGCACTTCAACACCCAAAACCTTGCGGGTTGTGTGCGCTGCTCCTCCACCAAAGCCAACTAGAACACCAGCTGCACCTGCACGCATTAAGTGCAAAGCTGCATTTGATGTTGCAACTCCACCAACAATTACTGGAACATCTAACTCGTAAATAAACTTCTTAAGGTTAAGCGCTTCATCCTCTGCTGCAACATGCTCTGCAGAAACTGTGGTTCCGCGAATGACGAAGATATCGACGCCAGCTGCAATAACCGCCTTGTGAAACTCTGCTGTACGTGCAGGTGACAAAGATGCTGCAACGGTCACACCGGAATCGCGAATCTGCTGAATGCGATCTTTGATCAACTCTGGGCGAATCGGTGCGCTGTAAATTTCCTGCATGCGCTTTGTTGCATGCTTATCTGGCATCGATGCGATTTCACCTAGTGGAATTCGGGGATCTTCATAACGGGTCCACAAGCCTTCAAGGTTGAGAACTCCTAAGCCGCCTAGCTTTCCAATCGCGATCGCAGTTTCAGGTGAAACCACTGAATCCATTGGGGCTGCCAACATCGGAAGATCAAACTTGTAGGCATCGATCTGCCAGCTAGTTGAAACATTTTCAGGGTCACGTGTTCGGCGACTAGGAACAATTGCGATGTCATCAAAGGAGTATGCGGTGCGAGCGCGCTTTCCTGGGGCGATCTCGATGTTATTCATTAGCGGCCCTTCTTCTGATAGTTCGGTGCATCAGCAACATGTGCCACATCATGTGGGTGGCTTTCCTGCAACCCTGCTGCTGTAATTTGAATTAAACGGCCTTCACGTCGAAGGGTTTCGATATCTGGCGCACCGGCATATCCCATACCTGAACGAAGCCCACCAACTAATTGATGAACTACCTCAGCTACAGATCCGCGGAATGCGACCTTGCCTTCAATGCCTTCTGGAACCAACTTGTCCTCTGACAAAACATCATCCTGCATGTAACGATCCTTGGAGTATGACTTTTGCTCTCCGCGAGATTGCATCGCACCGAGTGAACCCATGCCGCGATATGCCTTGTATTTAACACCATTGATTTCTATTAACTCGCCAGGAGACTCTTCACATCCTGCAAGTAATGAGCCAAGCATCACTGAGTTTGCACCAGCTACTAATGCTTTAACGATGTCACCTGAATACTGCAGACCACCATCAGCGATCAACGGGATTCCGGCTTTGTTGCACGCCTTTGATGCTTCAAGAATTGCTGTTACTTGTGGAACTCCAACACCTGCAACTACGCGGGTTGTACAAATTGATCCTGGACCAACGCCAACCTTTACCGCATCTGCACCGGCGTTGATTAGCGCTTGTGCACCTGCACGGGTTGCAACATTGCCACCAATGATTTCGGTGGTTGGAGAAAACTTTTTAATGCGAGCAATTGCATCCAGAACTGCACGGTGGTGACCATGTGCGGTATCGACAACAACGACATCAACGCCTGCTTCGATCAACGCTTGTGCGCGAGCAAAACCATCATCGCCAACACCAACAGCTGCTCCTGCCAAACCAACATTCTTAACTAGTTTGACATGGGTTACTTGTGCATCGATTGGAAGGTTGCGGTGGATGATTCCAATACCGCCAGCCTTTGCCATCGCAATAGCCATCTCTGACTCGGTAACTGTGTCCATCGCTGAAGACACCAATGGGACGGCGATCGAAATATTTCGTGTCAGCTGTGTTGAAGTGCTAACTTCTGATGGAACAACTTCAGATGCATCAGGTAAAAGAAGAACATCGTCGTAGGTCAGGCCAAGCATCGCGACCTTGTCTGTATCGCTCATCTGGCCCCCCGTTCAATGAAGTCCCAAGTCTATCGGGGCTTTAGAGCCCTAAAGCACCCTCGATTTCAGCGCAGGCATGGGTTAAATCCTGGGCAACGATGACATCGGTGCAGGCATCCAGATCCCAACCAGGGCCGCCCACAATCACACGAGGTGCAGGACGGATTGCAGGGATTTCTCGGAAGAACTTTGCATCACTGTTTTGGCTCAACTGGGCCCATAAAAATATTGCAGGTGGTGCTGATCTACGAACCATCGCATCAATTGCTTCGAGCGGAGTTCGGGCACCGAGAAAAAAGCTTTCAATCTTTTTCTCGGCAAGAGCTGCAGCAAGTGCATGCAGGGCAAGACAATGCATCTCTTCACCAACTGCTGCAAGTAAAACTGGTTGTGCATTTTTTGGATTCTTAATCTCTGGAACGCCCTCACGCATGATGCGTTTTAAGAGCTCAGAAAGCATGTGCTCTACTTCAATTCCAGAGCCATCTTCCTCCCATTCATTTCCGACCAAAAACAAAAGCGGAACAATGACTTCAGTCCATGTAGCGATAACACCATTGTCTGCAATGTCTTTTCGCAAGACTGCTTCAATAAAGGTTTTATCGAGAATCTTGGCTGCTCTATGAATTGAATCGACTAACTCTTCACGGACCTCAAAGTTATCAACCAACTTTTCAATCTTTAATGAACCCTTGTGTGCCTTCGCTTTTTCCGCGGCATCTGCTGGTGAAACACCAGTTGTAATCAATCGACGCATCAACGCTAACTTGGCTAAATCATTGGGACAGTAACGACGGTGCTCGCCCGCCTCGTGGCTCGACGGTCCAAGGCCATAGCGGCGATCCCAGGTGCGAAGGGTGGCTGGGGCTACTCCTATGCGGCGGGCGACCGCGGCAACGGTCAGTAGCTCCTCTTCCATAGGCGTATCGTGGCGTGAAGTGGCCCAACTCACCACCCCAAAACGCGAATTGAACAACTTGTGGAGCGGAAATACTTGAACAACCTATGGCGCGGTTGTACAGTATCCCCATGGCCGAAATTTCACGCTTACCCCGCCCCGTTGCAGATGAATGGGAGTGGCAGTACCAAGGTTCATGCCGCGAGCTTCCTGCTGAGATGTTCTTTCATCCAGATGGAGAGCGCGGACCTCGCCGACGCAACCGCGAGAACACAGCGAAAGCTGTCTGCGCATCATGCCCAGTAATTGCTGCATGCCGTGCACACGCACTTGCAGTGCAGGAGCCTTACGGAATTTGGGGAGGTCTTTCAGAAGATGACCGCCTAGCAATTCTTGGCAAGGACATCAATCCAGATATTTCACACGCATCATAATTTTCCTTCCTCCTAAGGAGAAAAGTCTTACCTCCTAAGTAAGAAAAGAAAAAGCCCCACGGATATTTCCGCGGGGCTTCTTTCTTTGTGAATTAGTGTGAATGTCCACCTGGACCATGTGAATGTCCGTGTCCACCAGCAGCATCAGCAGCTGCCTGCTCTGCTGGCTTCTCGTACACAACAGCCTCTGTTGTAATGAACATTGCAGCGATTGATGCAGCGTTCGCAAGTGCTGAACGAGTTACCTTAACTGGATCGATAACACCATCAGCTGCTAGATCACCGTACACATCTGTTGCTGCGTTGAAACCTTCGTTGTGCTTCATTGCGCGAACCTTTGCAACTACTACGTAGCCTTCAAGTCCTGCATTTTCTGCGATCCAACGAAGTGGCTCATCACAAGCCTTACGAACTAAACGAACACCAACAGCCTTGTCGCCTGTGAATCCAAGATCGCCTTCAAGGGCATCAGCTGCGTGCACAAGTGCAGCGCCTCCACCAACAACGATTCCTTCTTCAACAGCGGCACGGGTTGCAGAGATTGCATCCTCTAGACGGTGCTTCTTTTCATTGAGTTCAACTTCAGTGTGTGCGCCAACCTTGATTACGCACACTCCACCAGCAAGCTTTGCAAGACGCTCTTGTAGCTTCTCTTTGTCCCATGATGAATCACTGTTTTCGATCTCCTTGCGAAGCTCTGAAACACGTGCAGCAACCGCAGCCTTATCGCCTGCGCCATCAACGATGGTTGTTGCATCCTTGGTAACAACGATGCGACGAGCCTTACCGAGATCTTCAAGAGTTACTCCCTCAAGCTTCATTCCAAGCTCTGAAGAAATTACCTGTCCACCTGTAAGTACTGCGATGTCCTGAAGAGTTGCCTTACGGCGATCTCCGAAACCTGGTGCCTTAACGGCAACTGATGCGAATACTCCACGCATACGGTTAACAACCAGCGTAGAAAGCGCTTCGCCTTCGATGTCTTCAGCGATGATCAAGAGTGGCTTTGAAGCCTGAGCAACCTTTTCAAGCAGCGGCAGAAGATCTGACAGCGCTGAAACCTTGTTTGCTGAGATCAACACATATGCATCCTCAAGGATTGCTTCCATGCGATCTTGATCAGTTACAAAGTACGGTGAAATGTAACCCTTGTCGAACTGCATTCCTTCTGTGAATTCAAGATCGAGTCCAGTTGTAGATGCTTCTTCAACTGTAATAACTCCATCTTTACCAACACGATCCATTGCTTCAGCGATTAATTCGCCAATTGCGCGATCCTGTGCAGAAATTGTTGCAACATCTGCGATCTGTGGCTTTCCATTAACTGGAGTTGCCTGCTCGCGAAGCTTCTCTGAAACCGCTGCTACGGCCGCTTCAATTCCCTGCTTGATATCCATTGGCTGTGCACCAGCTGCAAGGTTACGAAGTCCTTCTTTAACCATAGCTTGAGCCAGAACAGTTGCTGTAGTAGTTCCATCACCTGCGACATCATTAGTCTTTGTCGCAACTTCCTTAACTAGCTGAGCGCCCATGTTTTCTGCAGGATCTGAAAGTTCGATCTCTTTTGCAATTGTTACACCATCATTTGTAATGATCGGTGCACCAAAAGATTTAGCGATAACCACGTTACGACCCTTAGGTCCAAGAGTTACCTTTACTGTGTCAGCAAGAATGTTGACACCGCGCTCCATGGCACGGCGTGCTTGCTCATCAAATTGAAGACTCTTTCCCATTTACTTCTCGATTACAGCGAGAATGTCGCGAGCTGAAAGAACTAGTAGATCTTCTCCACCGTGCTTGATTTCAGTTCCGCCGTACTTGCTGTAAAGAACTACATCGCCAACCTTGACATCCATAGGAACGCGTACGCCATCATCAAAGCGACCTGGGCCTACTGCGATAACAGTGCCTTCCTGTGGCTTCTCTTTTGCTGTATCTGGGATAACAAGACCTGATGCTGTTGTTGTCTCAGCCTCATTAGTCTTGATAACAATGCGATCTTCTAGTGGCTTTACTGCCATGGTCTAACTCCTTCTAGTTTTTGAAGCTATTGATTCCTCGTGCGGCTCGAATTAGCAGACTCGGGCCGTGAGTGCTAACGCAAACTCTAGGCGGGCTATTCCCGTGCAGCAAATCGAGTTAGCGCAGGCTTACAGTGGTTACAGGCAGGCTGGAATCGGCGTCAAAGGCCACTGGGCTGGGGCTGCGGCCCGCTGAAACCATCAAAGAACCCAGCGCTGCAACCATCGCTCCGTTATCGGTGCACAGCCCAGGGCTTGGAACCCGAAGCTGGATACCGGCTTTTTCGCAGCGCTCTTGGGCTACAGCCCGAAGCCTTGAATTAGCCGCTACCCCGCCGGCGATCACCAATGAATCAATTCCAGATTGTTTGCACGCCGCCAACGCCTTTAACAACAGCACATCAACGATCGCTTCTTGGAAAGATGCTGCAACATCGGCCTTCGCATAATCAGGTGTTGCCTCAAGGTATCTGGCTACCGCGGTTTTTAATCCGGAGAATGAAAAATCAAATGGTCGAGTTTGCCAATCATTTGAGGTTGTTAATCCCCGTGGAAAATCAATTGCGCTCGCACTTCCATCTTTAGCTAACTTATCGATGGCTGGGCCACCAGGAAAACCTAACTTCATCACACGAGCAATCTTGTCAAAAGCTTCACCAGCGGCATCATCCATAGTTTCGCCAAGTTTTGTAATTGATCCGGTGATGTCATCAACCTGCAATAGTGATGAGTGACCGCCACTTACCAAAAGTGCGATTGTTGGATCCAAAGGATTGTCATGAGTTAAATAATCAACACTGACATGTGCAGCTAAATGGTTGACCGCATAAATTGGTTTGTTTAACCCCAAGGCCAGTCCTGCTGCAGAACCAACACCAACCAGCAGCGCTCCAACTAAACCAGGTCCTCCAGTAACAGCAACCGCATCAATATCTTTCAATGAAATCTTTGAGTCCTTAAGTGCCTGATGCAAGGTTGGAATCATTGCCTCCAAATGTGCACGACTAGCAATTTCAGGAACTACTCCCCCAAAACGTGCATGCTCTTCAACACTTGATGCGATGACATTGGCAAGCAAGGTGCGACCTCGAACGATTCCGATCGCGGTTTCGTCGCATGATGTTTCAATACCTAAAACAATTGGTTCACTCATGAGAGCTCCAATCGCATTACTAGTGCATGAAGTCCTGGCCCAAAATAATCCTTACGAGTGTTTAACTTTGAATACCCCAGCGCTTCATATAATCCAATGGCATCTTGATTATCTACCTTTACTTCAAGCATCATGGCGGTAGATCCCTGCTTGTGTGCCCAATCGGTGATCAGCACCATTAACTGGCGTGCAATGCCCTTGCCGCGGTGGCTTGGCACAACACCTACTGTAAGCACATCAGCTTCTGCACCGCCCGGTGCGAAAACTCCCGCATACCCAATAATGCTTTGCGCCTCATCAACAGCGACAACAAAGTGCCGGGTTGGACTAGAGAACTCTTCTTTGTACTGGGATGCCGACCATGGCGAGTACGGAAACAACTCTTTGTCTAGAGAAACAAAAACTGGAAGATCAAAGGCGGTTGCTACGCGATAAATAATCATCTGTCCACCGTTGCTATAGCATCTGGTCTACGCAGATAAATTGGTTCGGTTATGGTGCCAGGCAGATTTACTAACGCAACCATGTCTGGGAAAAGATCTGCATGAATCGTTGCACCAGTTACATCTGCAGGAAAGTTAACGGCAGGTTCACCAACTCGAACCCCATCTGTGTACCGAGCCCAATAAACCTCTTTACGACGGGCATCAACTGTGATGATGAAATCTTTCTCTGTAACTTGAGCTGCGATCGCATCTAATGAACACACGCCACGAACTGGTATTTCGCGAGCTAAAGCAAAGCTCTGTGCAAAAGCAATTCCAACTCGTAAGCCCGTGAATGGTCCCGGGCCCATTCCGACAACAACTTCATCGACATCGCTGACGGCAAGTGCTTCTTGAACTAATGGAGGTAAGGATGGACCGTGCGCAGTCGCACCATCTCTGAAACCGCTATACAAAACTTTAGCTCCGTCAATTATTGCAACACAGCTACGCGACGTTGATGTATCAATCGCTAACACCTTACTCATAGCGAAAACCCCGTCCAGCGTGGACCAACCGCTTTGATTTCAACTGTACGTTCATCACTACTGCGATCAATCGTGATCTCTAGTCGATCCTCACTTAAACGAGCTGACTCTGCTCCACCCCATTCAATTAAGGTGATCGAGTTCGCGATATCAAGATCTAGATCATCCAAGTACAGATTGGGATTATCAGAGTCCACTAAGCGATAGGCATCGACATGGATAAATGGAATCGCTGCTTTATGAACACGCGAGATAACAAAGGTTGGAGATGTTATTCCAGTAACTCCAAGACCTGCGCCAACCCCTTGGGCTAGAACTGTCTTACCTGCACCAAGTGGGCCATTTACTAGAAGAAGATCACCAGCACGCAGATGAGCTGAAAGTTGTATGCCAAGTTGATGCATAGCCTCTGCTGTAGCGATTGTGATCACTGACTAAGCCTAAGGCACCAACCCTTTGAACCAATCCAATGAATCTGGATTGGCCAACGCATCACGATTTCTAACCTCGCGACCATTGATTACATCGGTTACCGCTAACTCAACTAATTTATTGGATTTTGTCCGCGGAAGCTCTGGAGCAACAACAATCAAATCTGGAACATGGCGTGGAGATGCTTGGGTACGTAACGCTGTCTTGATTTCCTTCTCAACGGTCTCATTGAACTCTTGACCTGATCTAACAACCACAAACAAGATAACTCGTGTGTCATTCTCCCAATCTTGGGATACAGCCATTGTTTCCTGCACCTGCGGAAAGGTTTCAACAACTCGGTAAATCTCGGCGGTTCCAATGCGAACACCTTTTGAATTAAGCGTTGCATCACTTCGACCAAACAATGTAAATCCACCTGTAGCAGATTTAGATGCAAAATCACCATGGGTCCAAACCCCTGGAAAACCTTCAAAGTATGCTGCCTTGTACTTGGCGTTATTGGTATCTGCCCAAAAACCAATTGGTTTGGATGGAAATGGAACTGTGCAAACAAGTTCGCCTTTCTCATCAATAGCTGCGCTTTCACCTTTGCTATCAAATACATCTGTTGCCATTCCCAAACATGGCCCTTGTAGCTCTCCGCGATAAACAGGTTGGGTAGGAACTCCGGCTAAGAAACAACCGCAAATATCTGTTCCACCTGACATTGATGCAAGGTGCACATCAGATTTAACAGATGAGTACACATAATCAAAACTTTCAGGTGAAAGAACAGATCCCGTAGATCCAATGGTCTTTACCGATGAAAGGTCATGGCTCTTTGCTGGAACCAAACCTTCTTTGTGGGCTGAATCAATAAACTTGGCTGATACTCCAAAGAAATCTAACTTTTCATCTTGGGCGATATCAAATAAACGTGTGGGGGTTGGAGCCATTGGTGCGCCATCAAATAAAACTATGGTGGCTCCGCGACCCAGCGCCATTGTTAACCAGTTCCACATCATCCAGCCACAGGTAGTGAAGAAAAATACCTTTTGGCCTTTGTTGATATTGAATTGATACAACATTTCAGATTGAGCTTTAAGCATTACCCCTGCACCGCTATGGGTGATGCACTTTGGCTTGCCAGTTGTTCCCGATGAAAAAAGTACAAAGCCAGGATGATCAAATGGCAGCTGCTCAAATACCGCTTCAGCTCCAATAAATGGAGCGATCCAGGCTTCGAATTGGCTTACACGAACAGTTTTCTTCAGAGTTGGTAGAAGTTTTTCAATTTCCAAAGATTTCTCGGTGCAATCAAAGTACTTACCGTTGTAGTTATATCCATCTGCAGCTAAAAGAAGCTTTGGCTCAACTTGGCCAAAACGATCCTCAACAGCGTGTGGTGCAAAATCTGGAGATGCCGTTGAAACTATTGCACCAATACTTAAAGCACCAAGGCCATAAATAATTGTCTCAGTGACATTTGGAACCCATGCAACAACCCGATCTCCTGCAACAACACCCTCGGCCCGCATTGCAGCTGCCGTTGCTGCGACTTTAATTCTTAGTTGCGCCCACGTAATCTCTGTACGTACTCCCGTTTCAAGAATCGAAACTATTGCAACTTGATCAGCATCACCATGTGCCAATAGGTTTTCGGCAACATTTAAACGAGCTTGTGGAAAAAACTGAGATGAAATGAAGTCGCTGCCTTGCACAAAATAAGTAGAACCTTTTTCGCCAATTACATGGTTGTCATCCCACGCACGTGACCAAAACTCTCCAGGATTGTTCACGCTCCAGTGGTGAAGTGATGAGTAGGAATCAAATCCCTTATCGAGCTGCAACTTCTCGATCGCGGTAGAACCACTTAAAGTTGGTTCCCAGAGTTTTTGACTCATGAGTGTTTGCGAGCAAGGGCTTTCATGCGAAGTCGGTAATACGCTCCAGACAAACCGCCAGGAGCAAACATCACGATAAAGATAAAGATCAGACCCAACAAAAGTGCTGGTTCTGCAATTGGACCACCAATCCATTCAGGAATTGATTTAAATGATTCTTGCTGGGTGAGGTCCTGCATACGAGTTGATGCAAATGAGTAGAAAATTCCACCAAGTACTGCGCCCCAACGAGTAACTGCTCCTCCGATAACAACCATGAGCAGAAGCGCAATAGTTACCGATGATTCTGCAAAGCGTGGCGCTGCGCTACCGGCTGCAATAAGCATGACAAAGCCGAGCATTCCAGCCAGGGTTCCGCTGATTACAAAGGAGAGAAGCTTGAACTTTTGGGTATCTAGACCGAGAACCTGAACACGTTGCTCATTGTCGCGAAGAGCGGCAAATACTCGACCTGCTGAGCTCTCTGTAACCCACCAAATAACTAGGTAAGTGATGATCAATGCCAAAAGCGCAGTCCAGTAGATGTACTTTGTATTGACTACACCAATCCAAAATTGTGGAACAAAATCTGCGTTAAGAGCGATTCCGTTTTCTCCACCCGTAAGGTTAAAGAAGTTTCGTCCAACGATCACATGCCCTGCTTCGCCAAAGGCCAAGGTCACCATCGCAAAGGTAATTCCAGTTGTGCGCAATGAAGCTGCACCTACTAGGGCAGCTAAAACTCCACTAGCAACCGTTGCAATAATGGCAGCAAGCCACCACGAAACAATTTCATGGTTGATCAAAATACATGAAACGTACACACCTGTTGCAAAGTACAAGGCATGACCAAATGAGAGTAACCCTGTAAATCCAAAGAGCAGGTCATAGGTAAGAGCTAAAGCTCCCCAAATGAATGCAACCGCTAATGTTTGCTGTAATCCCGGCTTTCCTAAAGGCAGAGATGTAAACATAGGTGCAAGTGCGAGAGCTACAAGCAAAGCCGCTAAAAGTGGGCGTGAGTATTTCCAACGCAACATTATGCACGCACCTTTCCAAGTAAACCTTGTGGTCGGATCAGTAGGACTCCTGCTAACAAGATCACAACAACAAAGTCACCAAGACCTGTTACGTAGTAATTAGCGAACTGGCGAATAACTCCGATCAACATCGCAGCCAAGAAGCTTCCTGGGACAGATCCCATTCCACCAATAACAACCACGATAAATCCGTAAATGAGATAAGAACCGGCGATCAGTGGTGAAACACCATTGGAGTACACAGACACCAAAACGCCACCAACGCCTGCGGCAAAGCCACCAAGGAAGAACACAGTGCTGAAAGCACGTCGAACGTTGATTCCAAGGGCGTTGACCATATTGCGGTTTTCAACACCTGCACGAATAATCAAACCAATTCGAGTGAACTTTAAGAGAGCCCAGTTAGCGATTAATAGCAGTACTGCGGTCGCGATATAGACGATGCGATCGGCTGGAATCATTGCTCCGCCTACATTTACCGCGGTTAAGAACCACAATGGTGTTGGGAACATAATGAGGTCATTACCAAACCAGCCACCCAATACAGCGCCGACAACTAAGGAAACTCCAACGGTGACCAATGCTTGATCAATATGGCGATCATAAAGTCGAGTAATCAGAAGTTGTTCGATCATCAAAGCAAAGAGACCGGCTGCGAGTCCACCGACAATCATGGCCAATATGAAATCAGTCATCGTCGTTTCGGGACCAAGCCGGGTCGCTACCCAGTAGCCAACAAATGCACCTACGGTGAGAAAACTTCCGTGTGCAAAGTTAAGAACCCCCATGAGTCCGTAAATAAGTGACAGTCCTGATGCAACAAGGAAGTACAAAGCACCTAAACCGATACCGGTGATACCGATAAGAATAAAAGTATCCATTTACTTATGACCTCCACTCACACCTAGCATCTGATGTACCCAAGAATCATCATTGAGATTTTCTGGGCCACCCTGATAAACAACACGTCCTTGATCCATGACGATTACATGCTGGGCAACTCGCTTAACAAGTGCAAGGTTTTGTTCAACTAGCAACATAGTCGACTGCTCTGCAACCTTAGTTAAAGCCTCAGCTACTTCAGTTACTAGCTTTGGAGCTAAACCTTTAGTTGGCTCATCAACTAACAGAATTTCATTTTTGTTCAGTAAAGCGCGAGCAATCGCAACCATCTGCTGTTGACCACCTGAGAGAGATCCAGCTTGTTGAGCGGCACGAGTATCTAATTCCGGAAACAAGTCATAAACAAACTTATATGCAGCCGCACTGTCCTTGCTTCTAGCTGCAAGGGAAAGGTTTTCTTTCACAGTCAATGATGCAAAAACTTCACGGTCCTCAGGAACAAAGGCGACACCCGATTGCACAATCTTGTGAGTAGGCATTCCAATTATTTGCTTACCGTTGAGTTCGATTGATCCAGTACCCTCATAAAAACCCATAATGGTGCGCAGAGTTGTTGATTTTCCAACTCCATTGCGTCCAAGCAGAGCGGTTACTTTATTTGTTGGAACCTCAAAGCTGACTCCATGCAGAATATGTGATTCGTTGATCTTTACATGAAGATCCTTGACGGACAGGGCGTTCATAGCGCTTCTCCGATGTATGCAGATTGAACAATGGGATTATTAATAACATTTTGAGGTGTATCGCAAACTAGAAGTTCTCCATAGTTGAGAACTGCGATGCGATCGGCTAATCCCAAGATGACTTCCATGTGATGCTCAACAATTAATACTGTCTTCTTGTGTTCGGTAGCTAGTGCACGAATGATTTCTACAAGCTCTGGAACATTTTCAACACTCATTCCGGCCATCGGTTCATCCAATAAAACTATGTCGGATTTTGAAGCTAAAACAATTGCGATCTCTAATCGTCGCTTGTCTCCATGTGACAATGAACCTGCCCGTTGCAGCGCACGGGCCGACAAACCAACCTTGGCTAAACATTCGTGGGCAAGTGCTACAACTTCTGGGAAGTTATATGCATTCTTAGTTAAATTCATTGATTTGCCATTTGCAGCTTGTGCTGCGATTCGAACATTCTCGAGACACGTTAGATTGATAAACACACTCGATGTTTGAAATGTGCGGGCAATTCCTGATCGGGCTCGCTCATGTGGTGAGAGGTGAGTTACCTCTGTTTTGCCAACAAAAATTTCTCCACGAGAGGGTTTACGAATCCCACTGAGCAAATTAAAGAAAGAGGTTTTACCTGCACCATTGGGACCAATAATTCCAAGAGTCTCATTGTGGGCGACATCAAGGGTGATCCCATCCAAAATCTTCGCTCCACCGATGTTAAGGGAAAGATCCCTAACGCTTAATGCTGAATCCACTAGCTCGGCTCCTTAAGTGTGCAACCCCAGTGTTGCTGATGGCAAAGAATATAAAGAACCCCAGTGCATTTCTACACTGGGGCTCTTCAATTTATATGTTTTGTATTACTTACCTACGCCTGAAATTGTCTTCAGAAGTGTTGGTACGTACTTTGAACCAGACTTGTTCAATGAAACCAAGAACATTGGCTGAATCAAAAGGTGTGAGTTGGAATCGATTGTCATCAATCCCTTTACTCCAACCCATGACTTTCCTTCGAGGTTTCGGATCATTGTGTCAACATCTTGTGTTGGGTTAGCTGTTAGAGCCATAACAATCATCTTCGCAGCATCTGCACCTGTTGAAGTGAACAGATCCTGTGTCTTCTTGTTGGCTGCATACCAGGTTGCTAGGTCATTAGCTGCTGATGACTTTGATGCTCCTGCGAAGTAGCTATTTGTGAGGATCGCATTTGTACCCTCAAATAGTGTTCCGTAGATGTCATAGGTTGCAGCACCTGCAAGACCTGTGATTGGACGCTGCTTAGCAAATGCACCCTGCACCTTGAGAGATGTAAGCATTGCACCTGCTGTTAGAGCGTTTGACCACGCGATGAAGATGTAAGTTCCCTTAGCATCTGCAGCCTTCTTAGCAAATGGTGTGAAATCTGAAGTTGATGTTGGAACCTTGATCTCTTCAAATGTTGCACCCTTTGGACCCATCAAAGCCTTTGCAGCTGCAATGTTTCCTGCGCCGAATGCGTTGTCTTCAACAAACAAAACAATCTTCTTGCCTGAAATTGGCTTGATGCCTGCAAGTGGAGCTAAGTCCTGAGTTGATGAGTTACCTGAACGGAACACATACTTGTTCGCAGATGAAGTAACCAAGTCATTCTTTGCTGGACCTGAGATGTACAGAACCTTGTTCTGCTGTGCAAGAGGAGCAAGAGTGAGAGCAACACCTGATGATGCTGTTCCTACGATTACCTTTGTACCGTTTCCAACCATCTCTTTGAATGATGCTGTTGCTGATGCAGGATCTGCACCATCATCCTTTGATGTAACTACAAGCTTCTTGCCGTTGATGGCCATCTTTCCGCCTGTGTAGTAATTCAATCCCCATGTAAGGCCTTCGTTGTATGCAATTCCATACGATGCAAGTGGGCCAGATGTTGATGTAATTACACCAATCTTAATTTCTTCAGCAGCCTGTGCTGGAGCCATGCTTGGCGCTAGTACTGCAAGTGACAGTAGTGCGACACCCAAACGGGTTAGTGAGCGCTTGCTCATCAATTGTTCTCCTCATCGAGTTGTTGGGTCCGCGATCGACGGACCATCTTGTGCGCAAATCTAGAGGGTGGGGTGGGTTACTAGGAAGTTCTGAAGGTTTCGATTTGATTACGTTTTCCGGTAATGGCCACTTTCTAGTGGCAACCCCCGTTCATAGGTTGGTTTTCAGCGGAGTCACAGGCACACTTGCCCCATGTCATTACCAACACAACGCATTTTGGTTCCTGTTCGCGGTGGCGATTTAGCGGTCTTCCAATATGGAAACGGTTCTGGAGACCCGGTCCTACTAATTCATGGAGTCACCTCTTCTAATCGCGCTTTTCAATTATTTGCAGATGCGCTCATTGCTCGAGGTAAAGCACCATTTGCTGTTGACCTTCGAGGTCGTGGAGATTCAAATGCACTGCCAGCTCCATTTGGAATGAAACAACATGCAGAAGATATGGCAGCGGTGATTGATCACTTTGGTTGGAACAAACCTGATGTCATTGGGCATTCCATGGGCGCATTTGTAGCTGCTGCGGTTGCAGGTTTATATGCAGAGAAAATCGGTGAGGTTGTCTTTGCCGATGGAGGTGTTCCACTTCCGATGCCACCAGGAATGACCGTTGAGCAGATCATGCCATTTGTTCTTGGACCTGCGATGACTCGTCTTGCGATGGAGTTTGAAAATCATGAGGCGTACCGAAATTACTGGAAGCCTCAAGCGGCATTTGTTAAAGGATGGTCACCTGTCCTTGATGAGTATGTCGACTACGACCTACGGGGCGAAGAACCACATATGAAAGCGGCAACCAATCCTCAAGCCGTTGAAGAGGATTCACGTGATTTGTTTGGCGATGATCTGATTGTTAAATCTCTGCTGGGATTGAAAAAGAAATCAATCTTTATTAAGGCAGAACGAGGATTGCAAAATGAAGAAGCAGGTTTGTACCCCATGCCTGTATTGGATGCGGTCCTTCCTGCATACCCGATGCTTACATTGGAGTTCCTAGCCGATTGCAATCACTACGACATGTTCCTTGAAGCAACTGGTGCCGAAAAGGTTGCTCACATAATTTACGGAGATAAGTAATGTCCCTTTCTGGAAAGCGCGCACTTATTACAGGCTCATTCCAAGGAATTGGGCTAGGAATCGCAACCTCGTTAGCTTCCGAAGGTGCCTCAATCATCCTTCATGGCTTGGCAGATGAAGCAACTATTGCAAAGGCTGAAAAAGCTGTAATGGATGCAGGAGCAGCCAAGGTTGAAAGTCATGTATCGGATCTTCGTGATGTTGCTGCAACTGAAGCGCTGATTGCAAAGGTACTAGCTAATGGACCAGTAGATATTTTGTGTAATAACGCGGGTATTCAGCACACAGCAACGCTTGAAGAAATGCCACGTGAAAAGTGGAATGACATCATCGCAATCAACTTAACCTCTTTTTTTGACACTATGCGTTTACTTTTGCCCCACATGAAAGAACGTGGTTATGGGCGAGTAATTAATACCGCATCTGTTCATGGATTAGTTGCATCAGCTGCAAAGGCTCCATATGTTTCCGCTAAACATGGAGTAATCGGTTTAACAAAGGTTGCAGCTCTTGAGTATGCAGCGGTTGGAAACCGCGAAACTGGTGGAGTAACAATCAATGCAATCTGTCCTGGATGGGTTGAGACCGCTTTGATTGAGCCACAAATTCAGGCAAAGGTTGATCTTCACAATGGAGATCGCGCCAAAGGAGTTGCAGATTTGTTATCTGAAAAGCAACCATCCCGTCGTATGTCTACTCCTGAAGAGATCGGTGCAATTGCTGTCTTTTTATGTTCACGAGCCGCACATAACATCACAGGTGCTGCGATTCCAGTAGATGGTGGATGGACCGCTCAATAAATTCTTGCAAAAATTGAAAAGAAAAGCGGGGCCAGATTTCTCTGGCCCCGCTTTTTATTACCCTCGATTTATAGAAGGTGATGTATTAGTTATCGCCGTAATACTTCAACCTTGGAGCGCTGTAACCACGATCGTAAGTCATATTTCCTGCCTTACGAATCTTGGTAAGCATTGGACCTCCTGAAAGGTTTTTCCCATTAGCTGAGGCGTAAGCAAGTAGATCTGCTATCGCCATGTACTGAGATGTGGTGAAGTTACAGTGGTTGGTACCAGTTGCAGCAGGAACAGATGTATCTGGTGCTCCAGCAGCTGTGTACTTGGTGTACTTCTCAGGTGTGAAGTTCCACAGTACGAGTTGGTTGTAAGCAGGACGCTTGTAACCCTTCGCCTTCTTTACTGCTTCCCACTTCTCTGCCCAATAAGTTGCGTACTTGTCTGCAACTGACTGTTGGTTTCCAGCAGCGGTTACAGGATCAGCAACTCCAGTAAAGAGAATTGTTGGGATCTCTACCTTTCCAGAGTGTGAAGTAAGTGTCTTCAACTTCGCTGCTGCAGCAGGATCTGCCTTTGCACGTGGAGATGCAGCAAGAACACTGAGAAGTCCAGCGGTTCCTGAGTTACCAGAAAGCGCTGAGGCCCAGATGAATTGTTCTTCTGCGATACGTGCTGCATAGTCAGTCTTGGTGTTATCAAAGATCGCACCACCAGCTTGTAGCTCAAGATCGTGAGTTGCAAGAACTGCAAGTGCTGCAGCGTTTGCCACATTCTCTAGAGCTGCAAATGCTGGGTTAATCGCAACCTGGAAGGACAGTGTGTTTGAAGCTGGCAATCCAGCAGGTGCTGAAGTTGAATCAAAGTGTGCAGATTGCATTGGAATACCAGCCATCAACGCAACCATTACAAGTGCGCTTCGTGAAGGAATTCCCTTAATTGCATCTGGAACCTTTGATGTTGCTGGCCAAGCTGGAGTGCTTGGGTTCGCTGCAAAAGCTGCTTGTAGTGTTCCGATGACTGTGAAGACCTTTACTAGGTCACCCATCGCCTCGGCATAACCTGCAGCTCCAGCTGAGTAATTACCACCCTTGATCGATGGATCAAAGAAGGTCTTGATTCCCCAGAGCGCATCCCCCGCCATTGTTGAAAGCGGAGTGACATCGCTAGCCATACACAGTGGTGCTGCAGCACTGAAGAGATCTGGATGCTTCTCAGCAAGTGATTGGGTAATGAATCCACCTAGTGATTCTCCCCATGCAACAACCTTTGTGGTCTTTGTGAATTGCTTCTTGAAAAGATCTACAAGTTCAACATTTGTTTTGATAGCTGAATCTGCATTCCAGCCTTGACGTGCAAAGCCAGAACCGACAACTGCGTATCCCTTAGCCAAAAGCGCACCAATTACTGTTGCGTTTGGACCAGGCTGAGGCGTGTTAGTGATTGTGTACCCACCGTAAACAGGAATTCCAGCAGGAATTGCAATGTTTGGACGGTATCCGTGTGAATAGAGATAAACAGTTCCATTGAAATTCGCAGGAACCATCATTGCGTACGGTGCACCATCAGATGTCGCACCGCCACATGTTTGAACTGGAACTTTGCCATCACACACTGGCGCTGCGTTAGCAACTGTTGGTGCTGTAACTAGCAGTGTTGCAGCAAGTGCTGTGACCGCTGCGAGCGCTAAGGAACGCTTGAATTTAAAGATTCTCATGAGTTGCTTGGTAATCCTTTCGCTGGCATTGCCGGACGTTTGAAGGTTGAAACCACAACTGGACCGGAGCCGCTATCAGTGGTGTAAAGCTTTACCTTTCCACCAAATGGCTTTCTATCTCCGTTAGCGTCCATGACCGCCATGTAGTAACCGGTGTGACCGACGTTGCTGGTCTGTGAATATCCAAGAGGAGAGTAAGCAACAGATGCAAAGGTTGAACCCTTGGTTTCCATAGCTTTAATCAATCCCTTGCGAGTTGGATTTGGTCCTGCAGCTCTTAGACCTTGAACAGTCATTAAGCCGATGTTCATACCTTGTAGTACATAGTCATCAAAAGCTGTACCAGCGTTGTACTTGGTATTGATCTCTTGGAACTGCTTTACATACTCATCGCTAGTGTCATTTGGTGATGGATTACCAGCTGGAGTCTGTGCGCCATTGAGAACAGCTAATGGAACACCAAGTGCACGAAGAGTGAGTGGGTCAGCACCAACTGATCCAAGGATCCATTGTGGTGAGTACTTTGCTCCTGCAGCTACTGCAAGTAGTGGAGCTGTTGCAGAAGTTACGCCAAAGAAGACAACGACTTGAGCGCCACCTGCTGCAAGTTGAGAGACCCAAGTTTGCGCAGTCGCAGCGCTCTGAGTACCTGATGTATATGGAACGCTTACATCAAATTTAATTCCGGCTGCCTTAAATGCACCCATTCCATCAATTCCAAACTCATCATTCTGGTAAACAATGCCGAGTTTCTTTCCGGCATGGTTTTCTTTGATGAATTGGGAGATGATCTTTGCTTCCATCGCATATGAAGGAAGAATCATGAAACTGGTTGGATAGGTCTTCTTATTTGCAAATCCACTAAATCCAGTGTTGAGGAAAAGACTTGGGACTCCGCGCTTTGCGATGCCCACAGACTTATGTACTGAAGTGAAGTTGGCAGTTCCAAGTGGGCCAACTAGTGCGAAAACTTTATCCTTTAAAATTAATTCATTTGTCTTAGCAATCGACAACTGTGGTGAGTACTCATCATTTTTTTGAATGAGAGTGACTTTTCGGCCATAAACGCCGCCATTGTCATTGACATACTTAAAGTATGCATTCATGGCATTGCCGATCTTGTTATAGCCTGGCGATGCTGCTCCAGTAAGTGGAAGAGTGATACCGAGCTTTATCTCACTACCGGTAACTCCTGTCTCTGCGTGCGCTGGGAGCGATGTTGCAATTAAGCTTCCAACTGCGAGCACCGTGGCGGCGAGCCAGGTCCTCTTTACACCAGTCTTTCTGATCATTGTTTTCCTTCCATCGAGGGTGGTATAGCTTCCAGTAATCTACCCCTTACCTTCAGGCAAGTTAAGGTAGTTAAATTTTTTTCTTATGGTGGTGTCTGCGTAGTTTTTCTCCTGGGCCATTAGGCGTAAAAATTACTGAGAGGATCAGTAATACGCTCACAATGAGGGTAGGGAGATAGTTGTTCAGGTTCTCACCACCACCAAACCTGGTGGCCACAACATCTGCGACCTCAGGGATTGCAACCAGAATCAGCGCTCCAAAGACCACTCCCGGCAAGCTTGAGACGCCAGCAAGGACAGCACCTGTAACCAGTGCAAATGAGAGGGTCAGGGTGTAAGCCCCTGGAGCAACCAAACTTATAGTCATCGCCATCACCGCTCCGGCTAACCCGGCAAGGGCTGAGCTAATGGTGAAGGCAAGGATCTTCATCCGTGATGAATTGATACCTGAAAGCTCGGCGGCTAATGGGCTACTCCGGATCGCACGCCAGGTTCGTCCATAGCGCGATTGCAAAATATTGGAGGTAATAAACAAAGCCAGTAGAGCGATAAAGCTGGCGATCCAAAAGAACCATTTGTATTGGGTGAACTCTTCACCAAGTCTTTCTGGAGGAAAACCAACATCAAAGAGGAGCCCTGGAACGCCGCCAAGAAAATTAAATTGGTTAGCAATTTCTGGAAGACCCACCGCTAAGGCCAAGGTTGTTCCCGCTAAATATGGTCCAGATAATCGAGCAGCTGCTGTTCCTAAGAAAGCGCCAAAGAGCGCTGAAGCAACTATCGCCATTAAAAATGCAACCCAAACTGGGCTTCCTAAATTGTTCAGAGTCAGAGCCGCGGAGTAACCACCAACCGCCATCATCGCACCATTGCCAAGTGATACTTGGCCAGAGTAACCAGTGAGCAGAACTATTGATGCAAGTGCAATTGTGTACATCGCAATCTGTGCACCTTGATAGACACGAAGCTCATCTACGCGATCGCCAATTAAGAGCAAGATCCAACCCAGAAAAATAAAGAAGGCTATTTTTTTACGCACGACGGGCCTTGCCTTTCGCCATAATTCCATCTGGTTTAACAAGCAGCACCAGAATCAGAACAACAAATCCACCAATAAATACCAGTGATGTTCCGACATAGTTCAAAATAAAGGTGAGAGCAATTCCAAGTATTAAGGCACCAACAACGGAGCCCACCATACTTTCAAGTCCACCAATGACCGCGGCAATAAATCCGAAGACTAGTAACAGATCTAGGGAATACGGTGAGAGGAAGTTGTTGGAGGTCACCAACATGCCAGCAACTCCACCAACTCCACCGGCAATTGCCCATCCAATAGTTCTAATTCGCGCAGTTTTAATACCTGCTAACTGTGCAATCTCCGGTGCATAAGCCGAAGCTCTTAGAGATAAGCCCAGATTGGTGCGTTGAAACACTATTGCCAGAACTATAAGAATTGAGAAAACTGTTCCAATAACCAGCAGATTTAAAGCAGAAAATGGAATGGTCGTTTCGCCAATCGTGAAACCATCTGTGGATGCTGGAGCCTTAATCGATTTGAACTCCCCGCCCCAGATCAATCCCACGATGCTTCTAATTAATCCAAGTAAGCCCAATGTTGCAATTACAGGAGCTACGACAGCTGCAGCACCAGAAACTGCATGTTTAAATAAAACTCGCATGAAGAAAAAATCTACCCCTGCACCAAGCAGAGCTCCGGCGGCGATTGCAAATGCCAAGCCAAGCCAGAAGATTTCAGTTCGGCTAGCAATCTCAAACCCAATATATGTTGAAAGCATCGCCTGACCCGCTTGTGCAAAATTGACCACACGGGTTGATCGCCACACTAGGACGAGAGCAATGGACATCAAGGCATAAATAGATCCGGTTGATAGTCCTATAAGAAGAGTCTCAAGTAATTTGTGCATTAGTACCCCAAATATGCCGCGCGCACGGCAGGATCATCGATAAGCGCTTGGGCATGATTAATTGCAACAACTTTTCCAAGATTGAGAACAATTCCAAGATCGGCAATCTTTAAGGCACCCATTGCATTTTGTTCAACTAACAAAACCGTTAAGTTCATTGAGGTTGTTAAGTCACGAATTGTTTGGAAAATCTGCTCAATAACTAATGGTGCAAGACCAAGTGATGGTTCATCTAAGAGGAGCAGTTGTGGCTTAGACATAATTGCTCGTCCTATTGCCAACATCTGACGCTCGCCGCCAGACAAGGTATCGGCGCGCTGTTGAATGCGCTCACCTAGACGAGGAAATATTGAAGCGACTTGATCGATAGATTCCTTTGATTCCTTGGCGTTACGACGCCAAATAGCACCAAGCTCTAAGTTCTCGCGCACAGTTAGCTCTGGGATAACTGACTTGCCTTCAGATACATGTGAAATTCCGCGGCGGACCAATGCTTCGGGTTTCTTTCCAACAATCTTTTCACCCTTCCACATAATTGAGCCATGTGTTGGTTGATTGAGTCCAGAAAGTGCCCGAAGTAAAGTGGTTTTGCCCGCTCCATTCGCCCCGATAACCGCCGCGAGCTTGCCAGTTGGTACGGCTAATGAAACTTGGTTGACCGCACAAATAGCACCATGATGCACTGTCAAATTAGAAACGTTAAGAGACATTGTTGCTACCTGTTCCAAGGTAAGCAGCCATCACCGCTGGATCGCGGCGAACCTTCTCAGCATCTCCGCTTGCAATTACTTCACCAAAGTTAAGAACATATAGCCTGCTACACACTGACATAACAACATCCATATGGTGTTCAATCAAGAGCACAGACATATCAGCGCTGAGATTCTTGATGAGTGAATTCATCCACTCGATATCATGGCTTCCCAAGCCTCCTGCAGGTTCATCTAACATCAAAATCTTTGGTTCACTTACTAATGCACGTGCAATAGCAACACGCTTTGTGTCTGGATATGACAAAGTGTCTGCACGACGATGAGCGATACCACCTGCATAAACTCGTTCTAATGCAACTCGCGCCTTATCCCGAATGTGATTCTCATCTTTTCTGTTGCGACCGATTGCTGCAGAGAAAAAACCAGTTGTTGCAAGATGTTGTGCACCAATCATGACATTTTCTAAAACAGTTAAGTCTCCAAAAAGTCCAACGCCTTGCAAGGTACGTGCAATTCCTAAATCAACGAGTTCGTATGGCTTTGGAAAATTACTCTTCTTTCCATTGAGATGAAAATCGCCAGAGTCAGGTGTAACTAATCCACACAAAGCATTAAAGAGGGTTGTTTTTCCTGCACCGTTTGGACCAATTAATCCAACAACTTCATTCTTGCCAACTTCTAGGTACACATCATGAAGAGCGCGAAGTCCGCCGAAGGAGACATTTACTCTCTCGACGTGCAGCGCTGCAGTGTTAGTAGACATGAGGTGCGTAGATTCTAGGCACACGAGGGCCGATTCGTGTCACTATTTCATAATTAATACTTCCGCTAGCCGCGCCCCAATCATCTGCGGTGTACTCACCCCGCGTGCCATCACCGAAAACAATCACCCAATCCCCAGATTTGGCCTGCGATCCTGGTCCAAGATCGACAACAAATTGATCCATTGAGACTCGACCAATAATGGGCGCTCTCACTCCATCGACAAATACACCAGCGCCTTGTGCCACACGAGGAATTCCATCGGCATACCCCATGGCGACAACACCTAACTTAGTCTGCTTATCTGTATGTGCGGTCGCGCCATATCCAACTGGAGTATGTGCTGCAACAGATTTCACTAAATGAAGCTTTGCACGCAATTGCATCGCTGGAGCCAATCCCAGAGCTTTGCTATCCCCTAAATGCTTTAGGTCTGGTGTTAAGCCATACAGAGAAATTCCAGTACGAACTAAGTCAAAGTGAGCGGCGGAATTTTTCAAAGTAGCCGCCGAATTTGAAAGGTGTTTAATTTCAGGATTGATTCCAATATCTGCTAAATCTGTAACCATTTCATTGAAGCGTTTCAGTTGATCCACGTTTTGTTGTTCTTCTGGTTCATCAGCTCTGGCAAAATGAGAAAAAACTCCAATAACATGAACCTTTGAAAAATCTGATTTTAAGAACTCATTCCACTCATCAAGAAAACCACCGCGACTCATGCCTGTATCAAACTCAATATGAATTCGAGGTTTGTTTGGCAGAGTAGAAATTTCCTTAAAGGCTGCAATCGAAGCAACTGCAATATCAATATCGTGTGCAACCGCTTGCTTGAAATCTGATCCTGGCGGAACTAACCATGCAAGAATCGGAGCGCGGACTCCATGTGTGCGAAGTTTTATCGCCTCTTCTAATAGGGCAACACCCAGCCAATCAGCTCCAGATTTTTCAGCAGCTAATCCAACTTCAACTAATCCATGTCCATAGGCATCTGCTTTAACTACAGCCATCAAAGGGGTACGGGTTGGGCCTTTGAGCAGATTGATATTTGCAGCAATGCGATCTAAATCTATGCGTGCTTCAGCTCTCATTAGTTGCGCTCCACAATCACCATAGCTGATGCGATACCTGCATCATGTGAGAGAGATAGGTGCACATCTGCGCCATCAACTAAATCTGCAATTTCACCGCGGAACAGAAACACTGGCTTTCCACTTTCCAGGTTTACAACCTCGGCCTCGTGCCACGACAGACCCTTGCCAGCGTTCAGCGCCTTTGTCAGCGCCTCTTTTGCAGCAAAACGTGCAGCTAGCGATGCCACTGGTTTGGTTTGCTCTGCTTCGGTAAACAGCTTCTGAGCTAGGCCTGGAGTTCTTTCCAAAGAAGCCTTAAATCGATCGATGTCTACAACATCAATTCCAATTCCATCGATCATTGTAAAAGTCTAGTGCAACTGGCTTTTAGAGGGAACATACCTATCGATAGCAATCACAGCCACAAGTAATGCGCTTCCAATAAAGAGCCCGCCCAATAGATCGCTGAACCAATGGGTATGTCTAATTAATGAAACTGTACAAACGGTCAGGCTAATCAATATGACTCCAGCACTAGCAAGGCGACCCTGATATCGATCAACCTTTGCATATCTGTAAATCAAATACGCAAGCACTCCCCATGACAAAACCGCATTAGATGCATGCCCACTCGGGTAGGACATTCCACCTGCATGCAAGAGATCAAATCCATCACGAGGTTTGGTGCGACCTAAGAACAATTTGAATGTGCCAACGACAAGATTGAGCGAAAGTAATGAAACCATCGCTAAATTAAGAGGTCGCCAGGTCTTAAACTTGTAAGCAATAAATGATGCAGCAATTATCAACACAGCTGCTGTTAATCCGCGCAGACCTAAATCATCTAGACGCCTTAAAATAAACCCCGCAAGGCCTTCAAATTGTGGCTTTGGTTGACTGTTAATCTCTTTGTCATATGAAACTAAAGGCCCATTAGTAAGTACCTGTTGAGTAACTACTAAGAAGCCAAAAAATAGAAGTAAGGACCAGCGAAGTGCTCTGTCCATCTGACGGCGACGGGTTTGTGCAGGGGTACGCATTATTCAACCGTTACAGATTTAGCCAAGTTTCTAGGCTGATCAACATCATTACCCCGGACAACAGCCATTTCATAAGCAAATACTTGTAATGGAACAGTTGCTAAGACCGGCTGGAATAAAGCGGGAGCAATAGGAATACGAATAACATGCTCAGCACCTTCAACATGTGCTCCTTCTTCAGCAATGACAATTACTCGAGCACCACGAGCTTTTACCTCTTGGATATTGCTCAACATCTTTTCATCTAATGCGTGCTCATGGCCTGCAGGCAAGATCGCTATAACTGGAGTTCCCTGATCGATTAATGCGATTGGACCGTGCTTGAGCTCTCCCCCAGCAAAACCTTCGGCATGAATGTATGCAAGCTCTTTAAGTTTGAGTGCACCTTCTAAAGCAACTGGATAACCGATGTTTCTACCCAAGAACAAGACTGTGTTGTTCTGTGCAAAGGTGCGAGTTAATTCGCGAAGTGGTTCAACGGTTTCAAGAATCTGTTCAATCTTTCCAGGAAGCTCTAATAGTTCTTTGTAAAGATCACGGACTTGCGAATCCTTTAGTGAGCCATTTACTTGGCCAAGGTGTAATCCAATGAGGTACACCGCGATGATCTGCGTCAACAAAGCCTTGGTTGATGCAACAGCAATTTCAGGACCGGCGTGGGTGTACAGCACCGCATCTGATTCGCGAGGAATCGTTGAGCTATTGGTATTGCAGATCGCTATTACTCTTCCGCCAGCTGCCTTTGCATGACGCACAGCCATCAAGGTGTCCATGGTTTCACCAGATTGCGAGATCGCAATAATCAAGGTGCTTGGATCAATGATTGGATCGCGATATCTAAACTCGCTAGCAATCTCTACATCAACAGGAATCTTTGCCCACTTTTCAATCGCATACTTTGCAACCATTCCTGCGTGATAAGCGGTTCCACATGCAATTACAGTGATCTTCTTCAGTGAACGAATCTCATCTGCGCTCATGTGAAGCTCATCCAACAGGATTTGATTGTTATCGCTTAAGCGGCCAATCAAAGTGTCAGCTACTGCTTTTGGTTGTTCAAAGATCTCTTTCAACATGAAGTGTGCGAAGCCGCCCTTTTGTGCAGCGCTGGCATCCCATGATATTTCGTATTGCTTGGGTGTTACTGGCTTGCCATCAAGATCGGTAATTTCAACTGATGTAGGTGTCATTGTGACGACCTCATCTTGGCCAAGCTCTATCGCCTTTTTTGTAAACTCAATAAAGGCTGCAACATCTGATGCCATAAAGTTTTCACCATCACCCAAGCCCACAACAAGCGGTGAGTTACGTCGTACACCAACAATTACATCTGGTGCATCGGCATGAATGGCGAGCAAGGTAAATGATCCACGTAAGGCTTTAACAGCATCTCGCATCGCAGCGGTTAAATCACCATTGTGTGCTTTGCGAAGATCGCTCAGTAAATGTGCAACAGATTCAGTATCTGTTTCTGATGAAAACTTGTGACCCTTTGCCTCTAACTGCGCACGGAGTTCTGTGTAGTTTTCAATAATTCCATTATGGATAACTGCAAGCTTTCTTTCATTATCTACATGAGGATGTGCATTTCCATCAGTTGGTCCGCCATGTGTGGCCCACCGTGTGTGGCCAATTCCAGAATGAACATTTGGCAATGAAGCATCTAAAGAGTTTTCTAGATTTGATAGCTTTCCGGCCTTCTTTTCAATGAATAACTTGCCTGGTGTGCCAAGAGCGATTCCGGCAGAGTCATAGCCACGGTATTCGAGGCGACGTAGACCCTCAATTAATGGATGTGAGGCGGATTGCGGCCCTGTGTAACCCACAATTCCGCACATAATCTCTTACTCCAGTTCGGTTTTAACTACATCTGCAAGCTGCTGTGCAACTTCTTGCGCAAGGCTATCACTGGCCGCTTCAACCATGACTCTTACAAGGGCCTCAGTGCCAGATGCTCGCAGCAAAACACGCCCTGAATCACCTAAGCGATCCTCAGCTGATTTCACCGCTGCAGCAATAACTGTATTTCCAGGCAACTTGTCTTTGGCAACATCCTTCACATTAATCAATACCTGTGGGAATCGAACCATTGTTGAAGCGAGCTCCTGAAGGGTTTTTCCTGTGCGAACTACCTCTTGCATAAGTTGCAGCGCAGTTAACAAGCCATCACCTGTGTTGGCTAATTCGCGCATAATGACATGGCCTGATTGCTCGCCACCTAATGAGTAATCATTTGCGATCATGTTTTCAAGAACGTAGCGATCTCCTACAGGAGTTGTTACAACATTGATTCCAGAATCCTTCATCGCATGCATAAATCCTAGATTGCTCATAACAGTTCCAACAACAGTCTCTGATTTTAAAACTCCGCGTGCTTTAAATCCGCGTGCCAAGATTGTAAGAATGTGGTCGCCATCAACTTCATTTCCGGCAGCATCAATAGCTAAGCAGCGATCTGCATCGCCATCATGTGCGATACCAAGATCTGCACCCTCTTTAAGAACTGCGGTACGAAGTTGGTGAAGGTGGGTTGATCCACAATCATCATTGATATTCCAACCATCAGGTTGATTAAAGATTGCAACAACCTCTGCACCTGCGCGGCGATATACCTCGGGTGCAACATAAGAAGATGCACCATTGGCGCAATCGACAACGATCTTTAGACCTTTAAGTGGTGTTTCAACTGATGAGAGCAGATGCTTCAAATACTTTTCAGTGACAGCATCATCATTAATTACTCGGCCAACATTGCGACCAGTTGGGCGCTCCCAATCTTCGCCCATACGAGCTTCGATTCGAGCTTCAATCGCATCATCTAACTTTCCGCCGCCACGTGCGAACAACTTGATTCCGTTGTCTGGCATTGGATTATGAGAAGCAGAGATCATGACACCCAAGTCGCACTTCATTTCAGCAACCAGGTGAGCAATCGCAGGTGTTGGAAGTACTCCGACGCGATACACATTGATTCCGGCGCTGGTTAAACCAGCAACAACAGCCGCCTCTAGAAACTCGCCAGATGCACGTGAGTCCTGGCCAACAATTGCAGTTGGCTGATGATCCTTATTTGATGAGCTTTCTACCAATATATGCGCAGCAGCAACAGAAACATCTAATGCGAGTTCTGCGGTGAGATCACGATTGGCTAAGCCACGGATTCCATCGGTGCCAAAAAGCGCCATTGGAACTCCTTTTGTAAAAGTGAATTAACGCTTTGAGTATTGAGAACGCTTACGAGCCTTCTTAAGGCCGTACTTCTTGCGCTCAATAACACGTGCATCACGTGAAAGGAATCCAGCCTTCTTAAGTGCTGGACGGTTTGCTTCTTCATCAATTTGGTTGAGTGAACGAGCAACACCTAGACGTAGTGCGCCAGCTTGACCTGAAACTCCACCACCGTTGATGCGTGCAAAAACATCGTACTGGTTCTCAGCACCAACTGTGCGGAATGGCTCTGACACTAGTTGTTGGTGAACCTTGTTTGGGAAATAGTTTTCAAGAGTCTTACCGTTTACAACCCAACGACCTGTTCCTGGAACAAGGCGAACACGTGCAACAGCTTCCTTACGACGACCAGTACCTGCACCTGGTGCCTTGATTGCTGGACGGTTTGTTGCTGGAGCTGGTGATGAAGTTGAGTATGAAGTAGGAGCTTCTTCGTTGTCGATTAGATCGAAATTCTCTGACATTTACTTTTCCCTTACTTCACGATTTGTGAAACTTGATTGAATACATATGGCTTTGGTGCTTGAGCAGCATGTGGATGCTCTGGACCTGCGTAAACCTTTAGCTTTGATGCGATCTGACGACCGAGTGAATTCTTTGGAAGCATTCCCTTGATTGCCTTTTCAACTGCACGTGTTGGGTGTGTCTCTAGAAGCTCGCCGTACACAGTAGAAGTTAAACCGCCTGGGAAACCTGAGTGATGGTGTGACCACTTCTGTGATGCCTTGTTACCTGACAACGCGATCTTTTCTGCGTTGATAACTACGACGAAGTCGCCCATGTCCATGTGTGGAGCAAATGTTGTCTTGTGCTTTCCACGAAGTAGAACAGCAGCATGTGTTGCAAGACGGCCCAAGACCACATCTTGTGCATCGATGATGTGCCAGTTACGGACCGCATCACCGGCTTTTGGACTGTATGTACGCACGCTCTTGCCTACCTTCTTTTAGTAATTAATGACGGCGCCTTTGTCAGGCGCAGAGGAGTAAGGGTACCCGCGTCAGGCTCAGGGGTCAAAATCGCCCTTTAATCCACGCTCGGATAGTCCACCTGGCGAAGGGTGAGTCCGCAGGCTGGAAAGACCAAACTATCTGAGATCCGAACCTTGTTGGCTAGGGTCTGCTCGATCCATTCTGGGCCAAATCGTCCATCTGCCACGCAGACAACTGCACCGACCAAGTTGCGAACCATTGAATAACAGAATGAATCAGCAACAACATCACCAATTAGAAAACCGACAGAGTCTCTGCTCCATTCAAAACGTTGAAGGTTACGAACAGTTGTGGAGCCTTCGCGGAATTTGCAGTAGGCCGCAAAGTCATGGCTGCCCAGCATTAATGCACTTGCCTGATTCATGAGATCAACATCTAGAACGCGGTACCACGAAGCCACATCTAAGCGATCCAGTGGCGAGATCGTTTGATTGCCATCCAAAATTTTGTATGTGTAGTGACGTCGTAGCGCTGAAAAACGTGCATTGAATGGGCCATCAACGACCGCAACTTTCATAATCCGAACATCGGTATCTAACATGCGATTTAACTTGTAGCTCAAATCATCTAAATTCAACGTGTCAGGTACATCAACATGAATGACCTGACCTGTGGCATGTACGCCCGCATCGGTGCGCCCCGCAACAATTGTTTCAATCTTTGATTGAGTGGCAGTTGTTAACGCATTCTCAACCTCTTCCTGCACCGTTCTGCGATCTGGTTGTTTTCCCCATCCAGAAAAATTCGTTCCATCGTATGCAAGATCAATACGTAAACGAAGAAACCCACTCTCAGGGTAGAGAGTGGGTTCCGTCATGAGAATATTTTCTAAGGATTAAAGACTTAGTTGGCTTTCTCTGTTACTAATTCAATTACTGCCATAGGTGCGTTGTCACCCTTGCGAGGACCGACCTTAGTGATACGTGTGTAGCCACCTTCGCGTGTTGCGAAGTTTGGACCGATCTCAGTGAACAGAGTGTGTACAACATTCTTGTTCTGAATCTGTGCCATGACCTGACGACGTGCAGCTAGATCACCCTTCTTAGCGAAAGTAATTAACTTTTCCGCTAACGGACGTAGGCGCTTAGCCTTTGCCTCTGTTGTTGTGATCTTGCCGTGCTCGAACAACTGCTCTGCGAGTGTGCGTAGAAGTAGTCGCTCATGTGATGGGCCTGAACCCAGACGAGGACCTTTACTTGGTGTTGGCATTTCTTATCTCCTAGGCCTGCTCTGCATCGACGAAATCATCGTCGACTGATGCGTTGTAGTTCTGATGTTGGGTTGGATCGAAACCAACTGGGCTGTCCTTAAGAGACATTCCCATTGAGACAAGCTTTGCCTTGACCTCATCAATTGATTTTGAACCAAAGTTACGGATATCTAGCAAGTCAGCCTCTGAACGGTTAACTAGCTCGCCAACTGTGTGAATGCCTTCGCGCTTCAAGCAGTTGTATGAACGAACTGTTAGATCTAGATCTTCGATTGGAAGAGCAAGATCTGCAGCAAGTGCTGCATCCATTACAGATGGCCCCATCTCGATGCCTTCAGCATCAAGATTGAGTTCACGTGCAAGACCGAATAGCTCAACCAATGTACGACCAGCTGATGCAACTGCATCGCGTGGCTTCATTGATGGCTTTGTTTCTACATCTACAACAAGGCGATCGAAGTCTGTGCGCTGTTCAACGCGAGTTGCTTCTACCTTGTATGTAACCTTCAAAACTGGTGAATAGATTGAGTCAACAGGAATGCGACCGATTTCTGCGCCAGCCTGCTTGTTTTGTACCGCTGTTACGTATCCACGGCCACGCTCAACTGTAAGTTCAATCTCAAGATTGCCCTTGCCGTTAAGTGTTGCAATGTGAAGCTCAGGGTTGTGAACTTCTACGCCAGCTGGAACCGCGATATCTGCACCAGTAACTGCACCGGCACCTGACTTGCGGATGTAAACAACTGCTGGCTCATCGTTATCTGATGAAAGCACCAAGTTCTTGATGTTCAAAACGATATCGGTGAGATCTTCCTTGACTCCTTCAAGAGTGGTGAACTCGTGAAGTGCACCTGCAACGCGAATGCTTGTAACTGCTGCACCTGGAATAGATGAAAGCAATGTACGACGCATGCTGTTGCCAAGTGTGTAACCAAAGCCTGGCTCTAGCGGTTCAATGATGAACCGTGAGCGATGCTCAGAAACTACTTCTTCGCTGAGAGTTGGACGTTGTGCAATTAGCACTGCTGCTCCTCTTCATTCGGGGAAATCCACTATTTGATTTCCGCTCTTTCCCCTGATCCTTCAATCAGGGGCCCTACTAAGTACTGCCCGCATGTCTTGTGCTTTCGCACAAGACTTTCAAAAATTACTTGGAATAAAGTTCAACGATTAGCTGCTCTTGAACCTGTGTGTCGATGACTGCACGAGCAGGAACTGAGTGAATGATGATTCGCATCTGTGAACCAACAACCTCCATCCATGCTGGAACTGCCTTCTCGCCAAGCTCTGCGCTAGCAACGATGAATGGTGTTAGATCCAATGACTTTGGAAGAACATCGATGATGTCCATTGCAGAGACACGGAATGAAGGAATGTTTACCTTCTTACCATTTACCAAGAAGTGACCGTGACGAACTAATTGACGTGCCATGTCGCGGCTCTTTGCAAAGCCTGCACGGAACACAACGTTGTCGAGACGTGTCTCAAGAATGACAAGAAGGTTTTCACCAGTCTTGCCCTGCTTGCGGTTAGCCTCTTCGTAGTAACCACGGAACTGCTTTTCTAGAACACCATAAATACGTGCGCACTTTTGCTTTTCGCGCATCTGTAATAGGTACTCAGATTCCTTTGAACGGCCGCGGCCGTGCTGTCCTGGTGGATAAGGACGTGATTCGATCGGACACTTTGGTCCATCGCACTTTGAGCCCTTAAGGAAGAGCTTTACTTTTTCGCGACGGCAACGCTTGCAGTCTGCTCCGGTATAACGAGCCATTTATTCTCTTCCTTCCTTAAACTCGACGTGGTTTCGGTGGGCGGCAGCCATTGTGTGGAGCTGGAGTTACATCAGAGATGGCTCCAACTTCTAGGCCTGCTGCTTGCAATGAACGGATTGCTGTTTCGCGACCAGATCCTGGTCCCTTAACAAATACATCAACCTTCTTTAAGCCATGCTCCTGTGCGCGACGAGCTGCTGCTTCTGCTGCAAGCTGTGCTGCGAATGGAGTCGACTTACGTGAGCCCTTGTAACCAACCTGGCCTGATGAAGACCAAGAGATAACAGCGCCCGTTGGGTCTGTAATAGAAATAATTGTGTTGTTGAAAGTGCTCTTGATGAACGCCTTACCAACTGCAATGTTCTTCTTCTCTTTCTTACGAAGCTTAACTTTGCCCTTAGCTGGAGCAGCAGTCTTTGATTTAGGAGCGGCCATTACTTAGTCACCTTCTTCTTACCTGCAATTGCCTTACGAGGTCCCTTACGTGTACGCGCATTTGTATGTGTGCGCTGACCACGAACAGGTAGTCCCTTGCGGTGACGAATACCTTGGTAGCTCTGGATTTCAACCTTGCGACGAATGTCGCCGGAAATTTCACGACGAAGGTCACCTTCGATTTTGAAGTTTGCTTCGATGTATTCGCGAAGCTTTGCTAGATCTGCTTCTTGCAGATCCTTAACGCGAATGTCTGGACTAATGCCAGTTGCAGCTAATGTTTTTTGTGAACGGGTAAGACCCATTCCAAAAATGTAAGTGAGTGCGATTTCCAAACGCTTTTCGCGTGGAAGATCGACACCGACGAGACGTGCCATGTATCTACCTATCTATATCTGGAGGTCCTCCGCATTACTGTTCTCTGGCCTACCAGTCCAAAGGTCTTCGGTAATTTCTTACTGAAGTCGTAATACGAGTTATTTATTAAGTTGTACTGCTTTTAAAGCTGATTACCCTTGACGTTGCTTGTGACGCAGGTTTTCGCAAATGACCATGACGCGACCCTTGCGGCGAATGACTTTGCACTTATCGCAAATCTTCTTAACGCTTGGATTAACCTTCATGTCTATTGCTCCCCTTGTTACTTATAACGATAAATAATTCGACCCTTTGTTAGGTCGTACGGACTCATTTCAACGATCACACGATCGGCAGGAAGAATACGAATGTAGTTCTTTCGCATCTTGCCGCTAATGTGAGCGAGGACTTTATGTCCGTTAGTTAGCTCCACACGAAACATCGCGTTGGGTAAAGCTTCAGCAACGGTGCCTTCCATCTCGATGGCGCCATCTTTTTTAGCCAAGCTGTACCTACATTTCTGTTTAAGCGTGAAACAAGCGAACTCGTAGTTTAGGGCTCAGGCTCAAATAAGGGAAATCCGCCCAATGAACTACATTGTTGTAATTCAGGCCACAGATCAGTTGCGTTTTACGCTGAAAATCGAGCTGCCCAGCAAGACCGCCAAGCCGATAAAGACCGCCCCTGCCCCAGATGCTGCAGCCAGGGCTCCTGCCGTTGCTGGCACTAGGAATTGGCCAAATCGATTGCCCATCAATCGAGCAGAAACAGCAAGTGCGCGCTCACTGCTTTCGGTTTTCTGAGAGACAAGAGACATCGTTAATGGTTGTCCTACACCCAATGAAAAACCTGCGATAAAGACAACTACACCTAGTGAAATCGCAGTGTGGGTGAAGGCCATCGCTGCACAACAAACAGTCGAAATTATCGTGCTCCACCACAGTAATTGGAATGTGGAAAAACGTTGACTTAAACGACCCAAGAAGAAACGGGAAAGCATTGTGGTGCCTGCTCGTATTGCCAGAATCGCACCGATTGCATATGGAGAGAAATTGTTTTCAGTACCAAATAGTGGCAAGAAAACAACTAAAACATCTGCCGCAGAGGAAATCGCTAGCGAGATATAAATTGCGGCCATAATTCCGGGACGTTTAACTAAATTAACAGCTGCCTTGAATGTGCCTTCGCTGTTCTCTTTACCTTCAACGGTTGGTCTTTCATTACGCCACTTAATGACCGGAACTAATGCAATTATAGTTAAGGCGACTCCAAGTAAGAAAGCGTTGGATGTTGACTTTGGAAGTGTTCCATTTGATCCTGCAACAATTGTTGCAATGATCGGTCCCAACATATGGCCTACAGATGCGCTAAAAGTATAGAAGCCAAAGTATCTGTCATAACTTGTTCGCGGTGCACGCAGCGCAACCATTGACTGTCCACCAACCATGCAAGCTAAATGTGCAAGACCTGCAGCAGCGGTTGCGATTCCAAGGGTTACAAGATTGTTTGCAAAAATTAAGGCACCAGATGTCACCATCATCGCCAGAGTTCCGTAGATGATGAACTTAGCTTCACCTAACTTGCCCACCCATGAACCAAATTGCAGAGCAAGCAAAACCGGAAACAATGCATATAGAGCTGCGATTAATCCGATTTGTGCGCTGTTGCCATCTAACTCAATAGCCCGATAAGTAATCATCGGACGAAGAACGTAAATTGTTGCTTGGGTTAGCGTCGATGAAACCAAGAGCGGCTTGGCCCACGGAAGTAACTTTTCTGCAGCCATTTACTTCTTTACTGCGAAGGTCTTCTTAAAGTTCCAAACAAGTGGCCCAATAATCACAAGAATCAAGATTCCGTAGATGACCTTAGGGAAAGTACCTGCGACCAGAATCCCCCAGTCGCCTTGGCTAATTTGCAAGGCCCGCTTGAAGTAAAGCTCTGACAGAGGTCCGAGAATTGCCCCGATAATTAAAGGAGTGATTGGTACTCCAAATCGGCGGAACAAGAATCCAATGACGCCCACTACCAATGCAACTTGTAAATCGAAGGTTGAGTTATTCAAAGCATATGCACCTAATAATGCAAAGGTGGTAATGCCTGCATATAGGTAATGACTTGGAATCTTAAGTAGCAAAACCCAGAAACGGATTAAAGGCAGATTGAGAACTAACAGTAAGAAGTTTCCAACAAATAGTGATGCGATCAAGCCCCACACAATCTCTGGATTTGTCTGGAAAAGCATTGGGCCTGGCTGAATATTAAATGATTGAAAGGCAACCAAAACAACAGCTGCTGTTGCAGAGGTTGGTAGTCCTAACGCCAACATAGGAACTAAAACGCCTGCAGCGTTTGCATTGTTAGCTGCCTCTGGTCCTGCAACTCCTTCAATCGCACCTTTGCCGAACTCATCTTTATTTTTCGAAAGTGCTTTTTCAACACCGTACGACAAGAAGGTAGGAACCTCGGAACCACCAGCTGGAATAACACCTAATGGGAAGCCAATCGCAGTTCCACGAAGCCATGGCTTCCATGATCGCTTGAAATCTTCCCGCGTCATCCATGCTTTTCCATTCATCTGCATTACAGATGCCTGAACAATTGTGTGACGACTTGCTAAATAAAGAGTTTCGCCAAGTGCGAAGATCGCAACAATTACTGTCACCGTTTCGATTCCATCAATCGCGTTGAGATTTCCAAAGGTAAGGCGCAGTGCTCCAGATTGAAGATCTGCACCTACCAACCCGATGACAAGACCCATAGATAGTGCGATCAGACCACGAATGCGTGAAGTGCCCAGCAAAGTTCCTACTGTGGCAAAAGCCAAAATAATCAACGATAAGTAACCTGCAGGCTGAATTGTGAGAGCAAACTCGGCTAATACCGGTGCTCCAAAGGCAAGCAAAATCGTTGCAATTGTTCCTGCCACAAATGAGCCAATAGCTGCGGTTGCAAGCGCTGCGCCTGCGCGACCGGCTTTAGCCATTTTATTGCCCTCAAGGGCGGTGATTACCGAACCGCTTTCACCTGGGGTATTTAAGAGAATAGAAGTTGTTGATCCTCCATACATTGCACCGTAGAAAATCGCTGCAAACATAATGAGAGCAGAGGTTGGATTTACGGTCAATGTAATTGGAAGTAAAAGACCAATTGCCAAAGCTGGACCAATTCCAGGGAGCACTCCTACAAGTGTTCCTAAGAATGTTCCCAATAGGCCAAACATTAAGTTTGTAGGTGTGAAGACGGTTTGGAAACCATCCAATAGCATCGCGAAATTATTACCCATTATTTTAGGATCCCTTCAAAAAAGCCTGAAGGTAAATTGATATTTAAACCTTTGCTAAATGAGAAATAAACGACAAATGCAAAAACTAAACTAATCAATAAATCTTTGAGAATTCTGCGAGATCCGAAGGCATAAGCAACTCCCCAGAAACATACTGTTGCGGCGATTACATAGCCTGCGATCTCAAGCAAAATTACGTGCATGCCAATCGCAACTGCAACGATTCCCATAGTTTTAAAATTTAATGGTGTGTAAGGATCACCTGGTTCATCACCATCGGGAGTTCCATGATTTCCGCGAAGCACATCAAGCATCAAACCAAATCCCACCAAGGTCGCAAAGGCTGCAACCATGTAAGGAAAGGTTTGGGGACTAACAATTGAGTTATCTTGTGGGATATCCATCTTTGATGTATCCCAGGCAACAAATATTCCAAGCAAGAAGAAGGAGCTGGCAAATGCCAGCTCCCCCTTTCCTTGCTTAGAGAGCTTGTTGAGAATCAAATTAGATTCCAAGACCCTTCATAACAGCGTTGATTTCTGGAATGTGCTTCTCAAGGAATGTCTTGAAAGCAGTTCCTGCTGCGAATTCGTTATCCCAGTTGTTCTTCTTCAGCTGAGCCTGCCATGAAGGTGAGACATGCATGATGTCGATAACCTTGATGAAGTTGGTGTAATCAGCCTTTGGAAGATCAGCTGGAGCCATAATTCCGCGCCAGTTTCCGTATACAAGGTCATATCCCTGTGAAACAAAGGTCTTGCCCTTGAAACCAGCGAGTGGCTTTGCAGATGAAACACCTAGAACGCGAAGCTTGCCTGATGCAACAAATGCGTTGAACTCAGATGATCCTGAGATACCAACCTGTGTTGAACCGCTGAGAACAGAGGTAATAACTTCTGGTCCACCAGAGAACACAACATAGTTCAACTTAGTTGGATCAATTGAAGCCTTTTGTGCAAGAAGACCGATGACCTGGTGGTCAATTCCACCCTTGCTACCACCAGCAATTGCAACGCTGTTTGGCTTAGCAACAAGATCATCCATCAATTGCTTCAAAGTGCGGTACTTAGAGTTAGCTGGAACAACAATTGCATCGTATTCACGAAGAACCTTTGCAACTGGAGTTGAAGCTAGAAGGTTTAGAGGTGACTTGTTTGAGTAAAGTCCACCAGTCATTGCGATACCAGTAATCAGAGCAGCCTCTGGCTTGTTCTTAATTTCCTGGAATGCACCAAGTCCGACAGCTCCACCAGCACCTGGCTTGAATGTTGATGTGTACTCGCCAAGCAATCCTTCAGCCTTAAGAGTGTCGCTGATTGCATTACTTGTCAGTGAGTATCCACCTGGGTTTGCTGGAATCGTCCAGTCAATATTCTTTAGTGGCTTAACATCCTTGTACCACCACTTGTTCATACCCTTGTATGAACCTGTAGTTACTACGAGACATGTTAGATCTGATCCATCAACTCCACGGCCCTTAGCAACTTTGCCGACAGATGCTGCTGTGCAGTCATCTCCAACTGTCGCCTTTGCTGCTGGCTTGATTGCAGCGTTAGCTGGAAGTGTTGTGCTTGCTAATACAGCAACTGCAGTTGCCGCAACAGCCAAGCGAATAAAAGAGTTTTTTCTCATCGATGAGTTCTCCGTAGTTAATGCCCCTCGAGGGTGAGGGATGGAGAGAAAATACAGCGTTCAGAGGTGAGATGTAAGGGATTTAAGTATCAAAAAGGTAACGAAATACCGGTTTTTACACGAGGTTAGAGATCTCAATACCTAAACGGCCGAGCGCTTCTTTGCCACCATCAAAGGCGGTTAACACAAATGGTTTGCCGTCGGGCAGGATCGCATAGGTATGTTCAAAGTGTGACCCACGTGACTTATCTGCGGAGACAACGGTCCAATCATCGCTTAGAACCTTAGTGCGCGCTGAGCCGCGTGTAATCATTGGTTCGATCGCTAAAACAAATCCAGGAATTATCTCGGGACCATTTCCCGCTTTTCCAAAGTTAAGTACGTGTGGTTCTTGATGCATCTCTGTGCCAATTCCATGTCCACCGTACTCCTGCAAAATTCCATACTTACCCTGCGAGATTGTGTACTGCTCAATTGCATATCCAATATCGGAAAGTCTTGCACCATTCTTTCCAGCTGCAATTCCGCGCCACATCGACTCTTCACAGACATCCATCATCTTTTGATCCGCTGGATCGATGGTGCCGATACCGATTGAAAAAGCTGCATCTCCATGCCAGCCATCAACAATCGCACCGCAATCAACTGAAACAACATCACCATCATTGATTATGCGATCACCAGGAATACCGTGAACTATTTCATCATTAATTGAAACGCAGATTGTTGCTGGGAAACCGTGATAACCCTTGAAGTTTGAGGTCGCGCCATTGCGCTTGATAACCGCCTCAGCAATTGTGTCTAATGCATTTGTTGTCATACCTGGCTTAATTGCTTCACGTATTGCTTTGTGAATCTCTGCAACAACTAAACCTGCACGGCGCATTGTCTTTAGTTGATCAAGGGTTTTTACCTGAATAGCCATGAGTGAAAACTTACTGTGCTACGCGGCTTAGAGCTGAGATTGCGCTAGCTGTAATGTCTTCAACATTTCCTGCTGCACTAACAGAGATAAGTAATCCCTCATTGCGATAGAAAGAGATAATTGGAGCGGTCTGCTCTGCATAGACCTCAAGGCGTCGTGTAATAACTTCAGCTTTGTCATCCTCGCGCTGGTAAACCTCGCCACCACATGTTGGGCACTTATCTACGCCAACTGATGGAGCACCACAATCGCGACAAGTGCGACGTGATGAAAGTCGAGCGATGATTTCCTCATCAGCAAGTGAAAACTCTAGAACTGCGTGAAGTGGGGTCTTCTTATCGGCAAGGATTGCGCGTAGAACTTCAGCCTGTGCAACATTGCGAGGAAAACCATCAAGCAAGAATCCATTGACAACATCATCATGAGTTAAGCGATCTCTCACCATCTCATTGGTTACTGAATCTGGAACTAACTCTCCACGATCCATAAAGCTCTTTGCCTGGGTTCCAAGATCAGTTCCAGCCTTCAAATTGGCGCGGAAAATATCGCCAGTTGAAATATGTGGAATTGAAAAGTGCGCTGCTAGGAATTGTGCTTGTGTTCCCTTGCCTGCACCTGGTGGACCTACCAGGACTAAACGCATTACTTAAGGAATCCCTCGTATGAACGCTGTTGTAGCTGAGATTCAATCTGCTTTGCAGTATCCAAACCAACACCAACAACGATCAAGATCGCAGTTCCACCAAATGGGAAGTTCTGTGTAGCTCCAAAGAGCACAAGTGCTCCGATTGGAATTACAGCAACTAACGCAAGGTAGAGAGAACCTGGAGCTGTGATGCGTGAAAGTACATACTGTAAGTACTCAGATGTTGGCTTTCCAGCACGGATACCTGGAACGAATCCACCGTACTTCTTCATGTTATCTGCAACCTCATCTGGGTTGAAGGTAATTGCAACGTAGAAGTATGTGAAGAAAACAATAAGTGCTGCATATGTTGCAACATAAATAATGTGATCGCCCTTAACAAAGTTACGGCTAATCCAAACCGCCCATCCAGCTGTACTTCCGGTGAAGTTCACAATAAGTGAAGGGATGTAGAGCAATGATGAAGCGAAAATTACTGGGATAACACCAGCCTGGTTAACCTTGATTGGAATGTATGTGCTGGTTCCACCGTATGCCTGACGTCCAACCATGCGCTTGGCATATTGAACTGGAATACGACGTTGAGCCTGCTCAACAAAGACAACCGCGGCTACAACCAGCACACCTACCAACATCACGAAGATGAAAGCAAAGAGACCCTTTTGTAGCTTGATTGACCATAGCTGGCTTGGGAAACCTGCAGCGATAGATGTAAAGATCAAGATTGACATACCGTTACCAACACCACGATCAGTGATGAGCTCACCAAGCCACATAACAACAGATGTACCAGCTGTCATTACAACGATCATTGTGACGATGCGCTGCCATGATGTGTCAGGGATGATTGCAAGAGAACATCCTGAAATCAAACGTCCTGGTGTACGAGCAACTGCAACCAAACCTGTTGACTGCAAGATTGCCAAACCAATTGTTAGGTAACGTGTGTATTGAGTTAACTTTGCATTTCCTGATTGTCCTTCAGCCTTAAGAGCTTCGAAGCGAGGAATTACAACTGTTAACAACTGCACGATGATCGATGCGGTGATGTAAGGCATGATTCCCAAAGCAAAGACAGAGAGCTGAATAAGCGCTCCACCACTGAATAGGTTAATCAAGCCAAACAATCCACCAGTTTCTGCCGTCTTCAAACACTCTTTTACATTTGTGTATGAAACGCCAGGTGTTGGAACAACTGAACCAAAGCGGAACAGAGCCATGATTGAGAGAGTGAAGAAGATCTTCTTTCGTAGATCTGGTGTCTTAAAAGCCATACCGAATGCTGAAAGCATTGATCTTCTCCTCTGTCTCTTCTATCTAAAGATGTTCGCTAATTAGAGAACGTTTGTCTTGCCGCCGGCTGCAGTGATCTTGTCTACAGCAGATGAGGAGAAAGCGTGTGCAGTAACACTCACCTTGACATCGATTTCGCCGTTTCCAAGCACCTTTACAGGCAAGCTATCGCGTACTGCACCCTTTGCAATGAGATCTGCAACAGTTACATCGCCACCCTTAGGGAATAGCGCGTTAATTGTTGAAACATTCACAGCCTGGTACTCAATACGTGCTGGGTTCTTAAATCCGCGAAGCTTTGGCAAGCGCATTACGAGAGGTAGCTGACCACCTTCGAAACCTGCACGAACTGTGTTACGAGCGCGTGTTCCCTTACCACCGCGACCTGCGGTCTTACCCTTTGATGCTTCACCGCGACCCTTACGAGTCTTAGCTTTCTTAGCACCTGGAGCTGGACGAAGATGATGAAGTTTTAGTGTCATCTTTATTCGACCTCCTCAACCTTAATCAGGTGGCGAACGGCGTAAACCATGCCACGAATTTCTGGACGATCTTCTTTAACAACAACATCGTTAATGCGCTTTAGGCCCAATGAACGAAGAGTGTCGCGCTGCTCAGGCTTGTTTCCAACCTTCGAGCGAATCTGAGTTACTTTCAAACGTGGCATTAGGCACCTACCGTGATCTGTGAAGCGCGGATAATTGCTGCAGGTGCAACATCTTCCAATGGACGACCACGTCGCGCAGCAATTTGTGCTGGGCTCTCAAGCATCTTCAATGCAGCAACGGTTGCGTGAACCATGTTGATTGCATTGTTAGATCCGAGTGACTTAGTCAATACATCTGTGATGCCTGCACACTCAAGAACTGCACGCACTGGACCACCGGCGATAACTCCGGTACCTGGGCTAGCTGGACGTAGAAGAACTACACCCGCTGCAGTTTCACCTTGTACTGGGTGAGGAACTGTTCCTTGAACACGTGGAACTGTGAAGAATGACTTCTTCGCTTCTTCCACTGCCTTAGCAATCGCTGCTGGAACTTCCTTGGACTTTCCGTAACCAATACCGACCTGACCGTTACCGTCTCCGACAACTACAAGTGCGGTGAATGAGAAACGACGTCCACCCTTTACAACCTTAGATACGCGGTTGATAAATACAACGCGCTCCATGAATGGATTCTTCTCTTTTTCACGATCATCACGACGTTCGCGACGCTCTGGGCGTCCCTTACCTCGCTCGTTACCTGCTGTTGCTGGCGCAGTAGTTGGATTAGTAGACATTAGAACTCCAATCCGTTCTCTCGTGCACTGTCAGCTACAGCTGCAATACGACCGTGGTACTTATTTCCTGCACGATCGAAGACGACAGATGAAACTCCAGCAGCCTTAGCGCGTGATGCAATCAATGCACCAACAGCCTTTGACTTTGCAGTCTTGTCGCCCTTATCGGCACGAAGATCAGTTTCCATTGTGGATGCATAGGCAAGTGTCTTGCCCTGTGTGTCATCAATAACCTGTACAAACAAGTGACGTGATGAGCGAGAAACGACTAAACGTGGACGAGATGCTGTTCCAGAAACCTTCTTGCGAACGCGGAAAGCACGACGGGCACGGGCGTTTGTTGCCGAACCTTTGCGGACCTTTACACCAATAGCCATTACTTCTTACCTGTCTTTCCTTGCTTACGGCGAACAACTTCACCTGAGAGACGCAAGCCCTTGCCCTTGTAAGGATCAGCCTTGCGAAGCTTCTTTACCTTTGCAGCAACTTCGCCAACCAACTGCTTATCAATTCCAGAGATATGGAACTTTGTTGGTGACTCAACCTTGAAGGTGATTCCTTCAGGTGCTGGGAATTGGATGTTGTGGCTGTAACCAAGTTGGAACTCGAGGTCCTTACCCTTTTCAGCTACACGGTAACCAACACCGACGATTTCAATAGTTAATGTGTAACCGTTAGTTACGCCCTCGACCATGTTCGCAACAAGTGTGCGAGATAGACCGTGAAGTGAACGTGTTACGCGCTCCTCGTTTGGACGAGCAACGGTGATAACACCAGCTTCTTGGGAAACTTGAATTGGCTCAGCAACGTTTAGTGAAAGAGTTCCCTTAGGACCCTTCACTGCAACATTCTGTCCAGCGATTGTTACTTCTACGCCGCTTGGTACGGCGATAGGCATGCGACCAATACGTGACATTAGATGATCACCATACGTAGGCGAGAACTTCTCCGCCTACGCCCTGCTTATTGGCTTGCTTATCAGTAAGCAATCCAGATGAAGTTGAAATAATTGCAACGCCTAGTCCACCAAGTACCTTAGGTAGTGATGTTGACTTTGCGTACACGCGAAGTCCTGGCTTGCTTACACGACGCAAACCAGCGATTGAACGCTCACGGTTTGCACCAAACTTAAGGTCAAGAACAAGGTTCTTACCTACTCCATTATCTGCATCTTCAACACGGTATCCCGCGATGTATCCCTCTTGTTGAAGGATCGCAGCGATACGTACCTTGACCGATGATGACGGCATTGAAACCGAATCATGGTAGGCAGAGTTCGCGTTGCGCAGACGTGTCAACATGTCTGCGATCGGATCTGTCATTGTCATACGTGGCCTCGTGGCCTTTCTCGAACTGGTTTCTTTCTACAGACCTTGTTCGTTGTAGTTATTTGGATAGGTTTAAAACTTTTTTGTACTACCAAGATGCCTTGGTGATACCAGGAAGCTCACCACGGTGAGCCATTTCGCGGAAGCACACACGGCAGATACCAAACTTCTGATAAACAGAGTGTGGACGTCCGCAACGCTGGCAACGTGTATAGCCGCGAACCTTGAACTTAGGCTTGCGAGCTGCCTTTACCTTGAGCGATGTCTTTGCCATGGCTTATGCCTCCTTGAATGGAAAGCCGAGCGCCTTAAGAAGTGCGCGACCTTCAGCATCATTCTTTGCTGTCGTTACGAAAGTAATATCCATACCGCGTGGACGATCTACCTTGTCCTGTTCGATTTCTGGGAATACAACCTGCTCGGTTAGACCGAAGGTGTAGTTACCTTTTCCATCAAACTGCTTTGGTGAAAGACCACGGAAGTCACGGATACGTGGAAGTGAGATTGAAAGCAAACGATCTGCAAACTCCCACATACGATCTCCGCGCAAAGTTACGTGTGCGCCAATTGGCTGACCCTCACGAAGCTTGAACTGAGCGATTGATTTACGCGCCTTTGTAACCTGTGGTTTTTGGCCAGTGATTGTTGTTAGGTCGCGGATAGCTCCTTCGATCAACTTTGAATCACGAGCAGCGTCGCCGACACCCATGTTCACGATGACCTTTACAAGTGTTGGAACCATCATTGGATTCTTAAATCCAAACTCGCTCTTTAGTGCAGGAGCGATATCGCTCTTGTACTTAGCTTTTAGACGTACATCTACCTTGGTTGACATTAGATGTCCTTTCCGGTGCGACGTGAGATACGAACATTCTTGCCTTCATCATCTTTGCGAACACCAAGACGAGTCGCCTTGCCATCCCCATCAACAACCATGACATTTGAAATGTGTAGTGATGCTTCAACAGTGATGATTCCGCCGACCTTTACGCCGCGATCACCAGTTGTCTCCTTTGTGTGACGCTTCTGGCGGTTAACGCCTTCAACTGTTACACGGTTGCCATCAACTGATAGAACCTTTCCTGTTGTTCCGCGATCTTTACCCGCGATAACAAGAACGGTGTCATCCTTCTTAATCTTTGCCATTATTAGAGCACCTCCGGAGCTAACGAGATGATCTTCATAAAGCGCTTGTCGCGAAGTTCACGTGCAACTGGTCCGAAGATACGGGTTCCACGTGGCTCGCCATCAGCCTTCAAGATCACTGCAGCATTTTCATCAAACTTAATGTAGGAGCCATCTGGACGACGACGTTCCTTAACTGTACGAACGATGACAGCCTTTACGACCTCACCCTTCTTAACCTGTCCGCCAGGAATTGCATCCTTAACAGAGCAAACGATGATGTCTCCGATACCGGCATAGCGGCGCTTGGATCCACCGAGCACACGAATACAGAGAAGCTCTTTAGCTCCTGTGTTATCCGCGACGCGTAGGCGCGATTCTTGTTGAATCATTAGTTATCCACCGAACCCTTACTTTGCCTTCTCGAGAATCTCAACCAAACGCCAGCGCTTTGTTGCTGACAATGGACGAGTTTCCATGATGAGTACACGATCGCCCATGCCAGCAGAGTTCTGCTCGTCATGTGCTTTTAGCTTGCTTGAGCGAGACATAACCTTTGAGTACATACCGTGCTTAACACGATTTGAAACCTCAACGGTGATGGTCTTATCCATCTTGTCGCTTATAACAATTCCTTCACGGACCTTACGGTCGCTGCGATCTGCATTATTAGTAGTCATTACGCAGCTCCTCCGATTCCTAGTTCGCGTTCGCGAATAATTGTGTAGACACGTGCGATCTCTTTGCGCACTGCGCTTAGACGACCGTGGCTCTCAAGCTGTCCTGTTGCTGCCTGGAAACGTAGGTTGAAAAGTTCTTCCTTCAACTCACGAACCTTGCTCGTCAAATCTTCAGCTGACAACTGGCGTAGCTCTTCATTAGTTGTAATAGCCACTTATGCCTCCTCACGCTTTACTACACGACACTTCATTGGAAGCTTGTGCATCGCTAGACGCATTGCTTCTACTGCGATTGCTTCTGATACACCAGAGATCTCGAACATAACGCGACCTGGCTTAACGTTTGCAATCCACCACTCTGGTGAACCCTTACCGGAACCCATACGAGTTTCAGCAGGCTTCTTTGTTAGTGGACGGTCTGGATAAATATTGATCCAAACCTTTCCACCACGCTTGATGTAACGAGTCATAGCGATACGAGCCGCTTCAATCTGACGGTTAGTTACATAAGCAGGAGCTAGAGCTTGAATACCGAAGTCACCAAATGCAACTGTTGATCCGCCCTTTGCTGCGCCCTTACGGGATGGGTGGTGTTGCTTACGGTGCTTAACACGACGTGGAATTAACATTAGTTAGATGCTCCTTCCGCAGTTGCAGTAGGTGTTCCCTGAGAAACAGTTACCTCTGCCTTTGGTGCACGAGGTGTACGAGGTCCGCGGCGCTCTGGCTTTGGAGCACGTGCTTCAGCAAGTGCCTTTTCAGCACGCTCTGTACGTGAACCAATAACTTCGCCCTTGTAGATCCATACCTTCACACCTAAGCGACCAAATGTTGTATGTGCCTCGTAGAAGCCATAATCAATATCGGCGCGAAGTGTGTGTAGAGGTACACGACCTTCACGGTAGAACTCAGAACGTGACATTTCTGCACCACCAAGACGACCACCACACTGAACACGAATGCCCTGTGCGCCAGACTTCATTGCTGTTTGCATTGACTTCTTCATTGCGCGACGGAATGAAACACGTGCAGCAAGCTGCTCCGCGATTCCCTGTGCAACAAGTTGTGCATCGATCTCTGGGTTCTTAACCTCAAGAATGTTGAGCTGTACTTGCTTGCCAGTTAGCTTCTCTAGACGCTGACGAAGGATGTCTGCTTCTTGACCACGACGGCCAATAACAATTCCTGGACGTGCAGTGTGTAGATCGATACGGACGCGATCACGTGTGCGCTCGATTTCAATTCGAGATACACCAGCGCGCTCCATACCCTTCTGCATCAAGCGACGGATTTCGACATCTTCCTTGACGTAATCCTTGTATAGCTTGTCTGCGTACCAACGTGACTTGAATTCAGTTGTAATGCCGAGACGGAAGCCGTGTGGGTTTACTTTTTGACCCATTACTTGGTCGCTCCCTTCTGAGTAGTCTTCTTCAAATTCATTGTCTTTGATGAAGTTTTTACATCGCTAACTGCAACTGAGATGTGTGATGAACGCTTCAAGATACGGAAACCGCGACCCTGTGCACGTGGACGGAAACGCTTCATTGTGCGGCCCTCATCAACTAGTGCTTCTACAACCCAGAGCTCTGAAGCATCACGGATTGCAGGGTTCTTAGCCTTCGCATTTGCAACTGCAGAGTTAAGAAGTGTGTACACATCTTGTCCTGCAGCTTGTGGTGCGAACTTCAAAATGTTGAGTGCTTCATCAGCACGTTGTCCACGAATTAGGTCGACGATACGACGTGCCTTCTGTGGTGTATGGCGAATGTCGCGCAGTACTGCGCGTGCAACTAATGCGTTCTCTTGTGTGTTAGCCACGAGCTGCCTTTCGATCGTCGCCCTTAACGTGACCACGGAAGGTACGTGTTGGAGCGAATTCGCCTAACTTGTGTCCGATCATTGCGTCAGTTACGAAAACCGGAATGTGCTTACGGCCATCGTGAACTGCAATGGTGTGTCCGATCATTGAAGGAATGATCATCGAGCGACGTGACCAGGTCTTGATCACATTTTTTGTGTTGGCATCGTTTTGTGCATCTACCTTCTTGAGTAGATGTCCATCAACGAATGGACCCTTCTTGAGACTTCTTGGCATAAGGGCTCCTACCTACCGCTTCTTATTCGACTTGCGACGACGGACGATCATTGAATCTGATGCTTTCTTCTTACGAGTGCGGCCTTCAGGCTTACCCCATGGAGTCACTGGGTGACGTCCACCAGAAGTCTTACCTTCACCACCACCGTGTGGGTGATCTACTGGGTTCATAACAACACCACGAGTAGTTGGACGAACACCTAACCAGCGCTTACGTCCAGCTTTTCCGTAGTTAATGTTTCCTTGCTCTGCGTTTCCAACTTCACCAACAGTTGCGCGGCAACGAACATCGACGTTACGAATTTCGCCAGATGGCATACGTAGTTGTGCGTATGGGCCATCCTTTGCAACCAGCTGCACAGATGCACCAGCTGAACGAGCGATCTTCGCTCCTCCACCTGGGCGTAGTTCAATTGCGTGAACTGTTGTACCTACTGGAATGTTGCGAAGTGGAAGATTGTTTCCTGGCTTGATATCTGCCTTTGGACCATTCTCAACTGTTGCACCTTGAACTAGCTTGTCCGGTGCGATGATGTAACGCTTTTCTCCATCTGCGTAGTGCAGAAGAGCGATGCGCGCTGTGCGGTTTGGGTCGTACTCAATGTGAGCGACCTTCGCTGGAACGCCATCCTTATCGTTACGAACAAAATCGATGAGACGGTATGCACGCTTGTGACCGCCACCTTGGTGACGAACAGTTACGCGACCTTGGTTGTTACGTCCACCCTTTGAGTGAATTGGACGAACAAGAGACTTTTCAGGAGTCGAGCGAGTGATTTCAGCGAAATCAGGAACGCTTGCGCCGCGTTGACCAGGGGTCGTTGGCTTTAATTTACGAAGTGCCATGATGATCCTTTTCTTTTCAAGGTCCAGTTCCCGTTAGGAAACCGGTCCTCCGAAAATGTCGATGCGGTCGCCAGCAGCAACTTGAACAATTGCGCGCTTGGTGTCTTTACGCTTTCCATCACCAAAACGAGTCTTCTTGTTCTTGCCCTGACGGTTCATTGTGTTAACGCTTACTACCTTCACGCCGAATACCTTTTCAACAGCGATCTTGATCTCTGTCTTATTAGCATCTGGTGCAACGATGAATGTGTACTTGTTCTCATCGAGCAACCCGTAGCTCTTTTCAGAAACTACTGGTGCAACTAGAACGTCGCGGTAATCTTTCATGCGCTGACCTCACTTTCGCGTGCAACTGATGTCGCACCCTTGCCCTTTGAAGGAGCCTTTAGGAAATCTTTGATCGCAGCTTCTGAGAACACAACGTCATCGCTCTTGAGGATGTCGTATGCATTCAACTGATCTGGAACAAGAAGGTGTAGGTCATCAGCGTTACGAAGTGAACGCCACGCTAGATCCTCAGTACGTGAAACAACTACAAGAAGATTCTTGCGATCGCTGAACTGACGAACTGCGGCAATAGCTGACTTTGTTGAAGCCGCTGTTGCGATTGAATCAAGCACGTGAATACGATCGTGACGCTGGCGGTCTGAAAGAACTCCGCGCAGAGCAGCTGCGATCATCTTCTTTGGTGTGCGTTGGAAGTATGTACGTGGGCGAACAGCGTGTGCTGCACCACCACCACGTTGTAGCGGAGCGCGAACAGAACCCTGACGTGCACGGCCTGTTCCCTTCTGCTTGAAAGGCTTCTTTCCTGAACCAGATGTTTCACCACGGTTCTTTGCCTTCTGTGTTCCCTGGCGAGCAGCTGCAAGTTGTGCAGTTACTACCTGGTGAATCAAAGGAATGTTTGTCTGCGCATCAAAGATATCTGAAGGAAGATCTACTGATCCAACCTTCTTACCTTCTGCGTTCTTTACTTCAACAGTAAGCGCCATGATTAGTTGCCAGCCTTTCCTGCTGTTTCATAGATCGCGTGCTTAGCTGCAGAGCGGATGAAAACTAACTGTCCGTCTGGGCCAGGAACTGATCCCTTGATAAGAAGTAGGTTGCGGTCTGCATCAACAGAGTGCACAACAAGGTTTTGAGTTGTAACGCGAACGCCACCCATAACACCTGACATGCGCATACCCTTGAAAACACGACCTGGTGTTGAACATGCACCGATTGAACCTGGCATACGGTGCTTACGATCTACACCGTGAGATGAACCAAGACCACCGAAACCGTGGCGCTTCATAACACCAGCAGTTCCCTTACCTGTGCTTGTTCCAGTTGCATCAACCAATTCGCCAGCTGCGAAAACTGTTGCACCAAGCTCTTGTCCAACTGTGTAGCTAGTTGTGTCGAGTGTGCGAAGTTCTGCTACTGAACGGCGTGGTGTAACACCAGCCTTTGCGAAGTGACCAGCAAGTGGCTTTGTAATCTTCTTTGGGTCGATTGCGCCGAAAGCGATCTGAACAGCTGAGTAACCATCCTTCTCAGGTGTACGGATTTGCGTAACTACACATGGACCTGCTTCAACAACGGTTACTGGAACCATCTTGTTGTTGGCATCAAAAACCTGGGTCATGCCCAGCTTCTTACCGAGAACGCCCTTGATGGACGAGCCCGCTGCTTGAGTTGTAAAAGTCATTGTTGTCGTCCTTTCCTTAGAGCTTGATCTCGATGTCGACGCCTGCTGGCAAGTCGAGACGCATCAATGAATCAACAGTCTTAGGTGTTGGGTCGATGATGTCGATTAGGCGCTTATGTGTGCGCATCTCGAAGTGTTCGCGGCTGTCCTTATATTTGTGAGGAGAGCGAATAACACAGTAAGTGTTCTTCTCTGTTGGTAGCGGCACTGGACCCGCGACCGTTGCACCAGTGCGCTCAACAGTTTCAACGATTTTCTTCGCTGAACTATCAATCACCTCATGGTCATAGGCCTTGAGTCGAATGCGGATCTTTTGTCCCGCCATGTCGTTCTCCTTCTATCTGTTCTTTCGAACCTTTGTTAAAACTTCGTCAATTATTAATTTTTCAAACTTTGTTTTTGCCCGGCGGTTTTTTACGCCGCCGGGCTCCAACATTTAAATCTTTAGAACTATTACTTCTTAATCTTTGTAACGCGACCTGCACCTACTGTGCGGCCACCTTCACGGATTGCGAAGCGAAGTCCTTCTTCCATTGCGATTGGCTGAATCAGTGTTACTGACATTTCAGTGTTATCGCCAGGCATAACCATTTCTGTTCCTGCTGGAAGTGTTACAACACCTGTTACGTCAGTTGTACGGAAGTAGAACTGTGGACGGTAGTTGTTGAAGAATGGTGTGTGACGTCCGCCTTCATCCTTTGAAAGGATGTATGCAGATGCATCAAACTCTGTGTGAGGTGTGATTGAACCAGGCTTGCAAACAACCTGACCACGCTCAACATCTTCACGCTTTAGACCACGAAGTAGAAGTCCAACGTTCTCGCCAGCCTGACCTTCGTCAAGAAGCTTACGGAACATTTCAACGCCTGTAACAGTTGTCTTCTGAGCATCTGTACGGATACCAACGATTTCAACTTCTTCGTTAACCTTAACTACACCGCGCTCGATACGACCAGTGATAACTGTTCCACGACCTGTGATTGTGAAAACATCTTCTACTGGCATAAGGAATGGCTTGTCGATTTCGCGTGCTGGCTGAGGAATAAATGCATCTACTGCATCCATTAGCTCGATCAACTTGTCAGCCCACTTCTGGTCACCCTCAAGTGCCTTAAGTGCTGAGATGCGAACGATTGGTGTGTCATCTCCTGGGAACTCGTACTTAGATAGAAGTTCACGAACTTCCATTTCAACGAGTTCAAGAATTTCTTCATCATCAACCATGTCTGACTTGTTAAGAGCCACAACGATTGATGGAACGCCAACCTGACGAGCAAGTAGTACGTGCTCCTTTGTCTGTGGCATTGGACCGTCTGTAGCTGCTACAACGAGGATTGCTCCATCCATCTGTGCAGCGCCAGTGATCATGTTCTTGATGTAGTCAGCGTGACCTGGGCAGTCAACGTGTGCGTAGTGACGCTTCTCTGTCTGGTACTCGATGTGAGCGATAGAGATTGTGATACCGCGTTGACGCTCTTCAGGTGCCTTATCGATCTGATCGAAAGGTGTGAATGGGTTTACATCAGGGTACTTGTCGTGCAAAACCTTTGAGATTGCTGCAGTAAGTGTTGTCTTTCCATGGTCGATGTGACCGATGGTTCCAATGTTTACGTGCGGCTTTGTGCGCTCGAACTTGGCCTTTGCCATTTTGGTTCCTCTTTCGTTTACTAGTGCTTAGTTATTAGGGGTTGTGCTTTTCTTTATTAGGGATTATTCGCCGCGAACCTTCGCAATGATTTCCTTCGCTACGTTGCCTGGTACTTCTGCATACGAATCGAATTCCATTGAGTAGCTTGCGCGACCTTGAGTTCTGGAGCGGAGATCGCCGACATAGCCGAACATCTCTGACAACGGAACTAGCGCCCTAACAACGCGGGCACCTGACCGCTCGTCCATGGCCTGGATTTGACCACGACGACTGTTGAGATCGCCGATGACATCACCCATGAAGTCTTCAGGGGTAACAACTTCGACCTTCATTACTGGTTCGAGAATTGCAGGATCAGCAAGCTTTGCTGCTTCCTTAAACGCTGCGATACCAGCCACCTTGAAAGCGAGCTCCGATGAGTCAACATCGTGATACGCGCCGTCAAGAAGAGTTACTCGTACATCTGTTAATGGGTAACCAGCAAGAGGACCTGAGGTCATTGCTTCTTGGCAACCCTGATCTACTGAAGGGATGTACTCGCGTGGAACGCGACCACCAGTGATCTTGTTTACGAACTCGTAACCGCCTTCAACTTCACCAGTTGGAAGTGGCTCGATCGCAATCTGAATCTTTGCAAACTGTCCAGAACCACCAGTCTGCTTCTTGTGTGTGTAATCGTGACGAGCAACTGGCTTGCGAAGTGTTTCGCGGTAAGCAACCTGAGGCTTACCAACATTTGCTTCAACCTTAAACTCGCGACGCATACGGTCAACGAGAATTTCAAGGTGAAGCTCACCCATACCAGCGATGATTGTCTGGCCAGTCTCTTCATCAGTCTTTACGTGGAAAGTTGGATCTTCTTCAGATAGACGCTGAATCGCAACGCCAAGCTTCTCTTGGTCACCCTTTGTCTTTGGCTCAATCGCAACAGAGATAACTGGTGCTGGGAAGTCCATTGATTCAAGGATTACCGGCTTAGCTGGATCACAGAGAGTCTCACCTGTTGTTGTGTCCTTAAGACCCATAACAGCAACGATCATTCCCGCACCAACATTGTCACGCTCTTCGCGCTTGTTAGCGTGCATCTGATAAATCTTTCCGATGCGCTCCTTGCGATCCTTCGCTGAGTTCAAGATTGTTGAACCAGTCTCTAGAACACCTGAGTACACGCGGATAAATGTGAGCTTTCCAAGGTGTGGATCTGTCATGATCTTGAAAGCAAGTGCTGAGAAAGGCTCTTCGTTCTTAGGTAAACGCTTGATTTCCTTCTCTGGGTCATTCATATCGTGACCAACGATTGCATCAACATCGAGTGGGCTTGGAAGGTAACGAACAACAGCATCAAGCATTGGCTGTACGCCCTTGTTCTTGAATGCTGAACCAGTTAGAACTGGTGAAAGCTTTGCAGCAAGAGTTGCGCGACGAATTCCGGCGATGATCTCTGCTTCTGTTAATTCAATTCCTTCAAGGAACTTCTCCATCAACTGATCATCATTTTCAGCAAGAGTCTCGAGCATTGCTGCACGAGCTGTCTTAGATGCTTCAAGCATGTCAGCTGGAATCTCTTCGATTGCGTAATCTTCACCCTTTTGTGTTTCTCCACGCCAGGTAAGCGCCTTCATTGCGATCAGGTCGACAACGCCAAGGAAGTCAGACTCTGCACCGATTGGAAGTTGTAGAACTAGTGCAACTGCGTTTAGACGATCCTTGATCATGCCAACGCACTTATCAAATGATGCACCTGTACGATCTAGCTTGTTAACAAAACAAATACGTGGAACTGAGTAACGATCTGCTTGACGCCATACAGTCTCAGACTGTGGCTCAACACCAGCAACACCGTCGAACACAGCAACTGCACCATCAAGAACACGGAGTGAACGCTCTACTTCAACTGTGAAGTCAACGTGACCTGGTGTATCGATGATGTTAATGAGGTGCTTGTCCCACATACATGTAGTTGCAGCTGAAGTGATCGTGATACCACGCTCTTGCTCCTGCTCCATCCAGTCCATGGTTGCAGCGCCTTCGTGAACTTCACCGATCTTGTAGTTAATACCTGTATAGAAAAGGATGCGCTCAGTAGTCGTGGTTTTTCCCGCGTCGATGTGAGCCATGATTCCGATGTTGCGAACCGTAGCTAGATCGATCTTTTCTACTGTTGACACTTATATTCCTCTTCTCGTCGCTTCGTAAATTCTTTAGTTACTTAGTGATTACCAGCGGTAGTGAGCAAACGCCTTGTTTGCTTCCGCCATTTTGTGAGTATCTTCGCGACGCTTTACAGCTGCACCAAGACCATTGCTTGCATCAATAAGTTCATTTGTTAGACGCTCTGCCATTGACTTTTCGCGGCGTGAACGTGAGTAATCAATTAACCAACGTAGAGCCAAAGTTGTTGAACGGCTTGCCTTAACTTCAACAGGCACCTGGTAAGTAGCTCCACCAACACGGCGTGAGCGAACCTCAACAGCTGGCTTGATGTTGTCTAGTGCGCGCTTCAAAGTAATGAGCGGATCAACCTGAGTCTTCTCGCGTGTACCTTCTAGTGCGTTGTAAACAATCGCTTCTGCAGTTGAACGCTTACCGTGTAGAAGTACGCGGTTAATTAGCGCAGTAACAACTGGTGAGTTGTAAACAGGATCTGCAACAACTGGTGACTTAACAACAGGACCTTTACGTGGCATTAGCTAGCCTTCTTCTCTCTCTTAGTACCGTAACGAGAACGTGACTGCTTACGGTTCTTAACACCTTGTGTATCTAGTGATCCGCGAATGATCTTGTAACGAACACCAGGCAAATCTTTTACACGACCACCACGTACAAGAACAATGGAGTGCTCTTGCAAGTTGTGACCTTCACCTGGAATGTATGCAGTGACTTCCATGCCACTAGTAAGACGTACACGTGCAACCTTGCGAAGAGCAGAGTTTGGTTTCTTAGGGGTTGTTGTATAAACGCGTGTACAAACTCCGCGTCGTTGTGGTGAACCCTTAAGTGCAGGTGTGCTTGTCTTCGTAGTCTTTTCTGCACGACCACGACGAACTAGCTGTTGAATTGTTGGCACTTCATCTCCATTCGTAACTTCGTTACTGATCTTTATTCACGCTTAATTACCGACCCACGCGGTCGGGTGTGTTGCACCCAACTCGCATGATCGCTGTTTGAAGTTTTTCAACTTGTGAACAGCACAGGCAAAGAAGCTCTAAAAAAGAGCAGACGCGAAGGGTAACCCAGCGGACTCATGCGAGGCAAATCCGCCCTTTTACCCCTCCCCAGCCCTGGAAAACCCCAAAAACACCTCTTTTTGATGCCCGGGCGTGTCGCAGCACACAGGGAAAGAGGCCCATTTATCGGGCGCCCCAGGGGTTTAGGCCCAAAAAGGCCCCCTTAAACCACGCTCAGGGAGGCTGAGTGTGGTTGGCTCCCTTCATGAGCACACCACATATCTCGGCTAAAAAGGGCGACATTGCCGATCGCATCCTTCTACCTGGCGACCCACTGCGCGCTAAGTGGATTGCAGAAAACTACTTAGAAGATGTCACGCAATTTAATGCGGTGCGCAACATGTTTGGTTTTACAGGAACATATAAAGGTCAACGTGTTTCTGTCATGGGTACAGGAATGGGACTGCCATCGATATCAATTTACGCCACTGAACTTTTCAATGAATACGATGTTCAGGTCGCAATTCGTATCGGAACATGTGGTGGATTGCTAGAAAAGACAAAGATTGGTGATGTCATTCTTGCTATGACGGCTTCGACTGATTCAAATATCAATCGTCGCTTTACTAACAACTTAGATTTTGCACCTCATGCGGATTTCCAACTTTTGCTAGCAGCTTATGAAGCATCTAAGGGCAATCCAAATGTTCACATCGGTGGAATTGCATCGATGGATTATTTCTACGATGAAACAGATTCAGCGCAGAAGTTAATTCAACATGGCGTACTAGGTGTTGAGATGGAAGCAAACGCTTTGTACTCAATCGCAGCACGTAAGCAACGTCGCGCACTTGCTGTCTTAACTGTTTCTGATCACATCATTACCCACGAATCAATGCCATCAGAGCAACGTGAGAAGTCACTCAATGCGATGGTTGAAATTGCACTTACCGCAGCCCTGAACGGATAAAGATGAGTACATCTGAAGTGTTGTTGCTTGGCATCGTTACCTTTATTTTGATTGATTTTGCTGCTGGTCGAGTGATCGATTACTTGAATGAAAGCGGTAAAAACAAGCCCTTATCCCCCGTTGCCGCTGAAATCTACAACCCAGATGAGTACGCAAAGTCCCTTGAATACGGCACCGCTAAGTACAAAGTTGAGCTATTTACCTCTGTAATCAGCACCGTTGTAATGCTTTCGGCGATTATCTTAGGTTGGTTTGCCTGGCTTGATCAGATCATTCGGGACCGTTTTAGCAACAACTTACTCATCACAGTCATCTTCTTTGGGGTACTTATCGTTGGAGGAATGCTGGTTAACCTTCCGGTTTCTTACTACTCAACATTTGTCATCGAAGAAAAGTTTGGTTTTAACAAGACAACTAAGAAATTGTTCGTGATTGATTCAATTAAGCAATTGCTTCTAAGCGTTGCCCTGGGCCTACCCATCATTTTCTTGATCGCTTGGATTTACCAAAACCTTGAATCCACTTTCTGGTTAGTTGGATGGCTCGCGGTTTCTGCAATCTCGCTCTTCATGTTCATCTTTGGCACACGTATCTTCTTGCCAATGTTCAACAAATTGAAGCCACTTCCTGAAGGTGAACTGCGTTCAGAGGTAGAGGCGTACTGCCAGTCACAAGGCTTTCCGCTTTCGAAGTTATGGGAAATGGATGCATCAAAGCGTTCTACAAAATTGAATGCATTTTTCTCTGGCATGGGCAAGGTAAAGATCATTGGCTTGTATGACACCTTGATTGAGAAGTTAACAACTAAGGAAACTGTTGCAGTTCTTGCTCACGAGGTTGGGCACTACAAGCGCAAGCATGTCTACACAATGTTTGCATTCAGCAATGTTCAAACCCTAGTTATCTTCTCTTTAATGGGCTGGTTGCTTGGTAATCCAAATCTTTCCAAGGCACTTGGTTCAGATACTCCCAGCTTTCATCTTTCAATGATCGCCTTCTTTATGCTCTTCACACCAGTATCTACAGTGCTTGGCTTGATCAATAACTCCTTCTCGCGTTACAACGAGTATCAAGCAGATCAGTACTCAATTGATACTTACCCTGGGGCTCGCGAACACATGTATTCAGCGCTTAAGAAGCTCTCTGTCGAGTCCTTGAGCAACTTAAACCCACACCCTGTTTACGTTGCGGTGCATTACTCGCACCCACCGATTCTGGATCGTTTAGCTAACTTACAGAAGTAGTTTCTTTATAAAACAAGAAAGGCTCCCTTTCGGGAGCCTTTCTTGTTAATTGATATTGCTTAACGAGGTACTTCAACCTCATCGAGACGAACAGCCTCACCAGAACCTTGTTGGTCAAATGGTGTGAAGTCGTACTCATCGTAAGCTGCGTAAACCGCTGCCTTTGCTTCCTCAGTTGGCTCAACACGAATGTTGCGGTAACGAGCAAGACCAGTACCAGCAGGAATCAACTTACCGATGATGACATTCTCCTTCAGTCCGAGCAATGGATCGCTCTTCTCTGAAAGTGCTGCATCTGTAAGTACGCGAGTTGTTTCCTGGAATGAAGCCGCTGACAACCATGACTCAGTTGCAAGAGATGCCTTAGTGATACCCATAAGTTCTGGGCGACCTGAAGCAGCCTTTCCTCCTGATGTCACAACGCGACGGTTTTCAGTCTCGAAACGACCACGCTCAACAAGCTCGCCTGGAAGTAGATCTGCATCTCCTGCTTCAAGCACTGTGATGCGCTTTAGCATTTGACGAACAATTACTTCAACGTGCTTATCGTGAATTCCTACACCCTGTGAGCGATACACGGATTGGATTTCATTAACCAAGTGAACCTGAGTTGCACGTGGTCCAAGAATACGAAGAACCTGCTTTGGATCGATCGCGCCAACAACCATCTTCTGGCCTACTTCAACGCGTGAACCTTCTTCTACAAGTAGCTTCTGACGACGAGTGATTGGGTAAGCAACCTCTTCGCCTCCATCATCTGGAGTAACGACGATCTTCTTGCCCTTTGCATCTTCGCGGAATGAAACAACACCAGCTGTTTCTGCGATTGGTGCAACACCCTTAGGTGTACGTGCTTCGAAGAGCTCGACGATACGTGGAAGACCGTGAGTGATGTCATCACCAGCAACACCACCAGTGTGGAAGGTACGCATTGTTAGCTGTGTACCAGGCTCACCGATTGATTGTGCTGCAATGATTCCAACTGCTTCACCGACTGCAACGCGCTGACCAGCTGCAAGTGAACGACCGTAGCAAGCTGCACACTGTCCGACCTTGCTATCGCAAGTGAGAACTGAGCGAATCTTTACTTCGTCAACACCGGCTGCAACGAGTTCATCAATGTTGCGATCACCAAGATCTGTACCTGCTGGAAGAACAACCTTGCCGTCAACTGTCACATCTTCAGACAATGTACGTCCGAATACTGAAGTTTCGACATGGTCATGCTTAACAAGGCTGCCTGACTCCTGATGTACACCGATCTGTAGAACAAGACCGCGATCAGTACCGCAATCCTCTTCACGGATGATGACATCCTGAGCAACGTCGCAGAGACGACGTGTTAGGTAACCAGAGTCAGCGGTACGAAGCGCTGTATCTGCAAGACCCTTACGAGCACCGTGAGTAGAAATGAAGTACTCAAGTACTGAAAGACCTTCGCGGAAGTTTGACTTAATTGGACTTGGAATAATTTCACCCTTTGGGTTAGCTACAAGTCCACGCATACCGGCGATCTGACGGATCTGCATCATATTTCCACGAGCACCAGAGAAGACCATCATCCACACTGGGTTAACGCGAGGGAAGTTTTCTTCCATCTCCTTACCCACTTCAGCTGTTGCCTTGGTCCAGATCTCGATCAATTCCTGACGACGCTCGTCATCAGTGATGAGTCCCTTTTCATATTGTGATTGAACCTTTTCAGCCTGTGTTTCGTAGCCCGCAAGAATTTCCTTCTTACGTGGAGGTGTCACAACATCTTCAATACCGATAGTTGCACCAGCGCGAGTTGCCCAGTGGAAGCCGAGTGACTTCAACGCATCAAGCGTCTCAGCTACAACAACCTTTGGATAGAACTCAGCTAGGCGATCAACGATTCCACCAAGTTGCTTCTTGGTGACATCAAGATCTACATATGGATAATCAGCTGGTAGCGCTTCGTTAAACAGTGCGCGACCAATTGTTGTCTCAATAGTTTCGCCTGTCTTTGTCAGACGAATCTTGATCTTTGCTTGCAATGAAACTGAGTGTTGATCATGGGCCATGATCGCTTCTGCGATTGAACCAAATGCACGACCTTCTCCGAGTTCATTGTCGCGAACCATTGTTAAGTAGTAGAGACCAAGAACCATGTCCTGTGTAGGAGATGTAATTGGACGACCAGATGCTGGTGACAAGATGTTGTTTGAAGACAACATCAAGATACGTGCTTCAGCCTGCGCCTCAGCAGATAGAGGTAAGTGAACCGCCATCTGGTCACCGTCGAAGTCAGCGTTGAAAGCTGTACATACGAGTGGGTGAATCTGAATCGCCTTACCTTCAACCAATTGTGGTTCGAAAGCTTGGATACCTAAACGGTGAAGGGTTGGTGCGCGGTTAAGGAGAACAGGATGCTCTGCAATAACCTCTTCTAGAACATCCCAAACAACTGGACGTGCACGCTCAACCATACGCTTTGCAGATTTAATGTTCTGCGCGTGGTTTAGATCAACAAGTCGCTTCATTACGAATGGCTTGAAAAGTTCAAGTGCCATCTGCTTTGGAAGACCGCACTGGTGCAGCTTCAACTGTGGACCTACAACGATTACTGAACGACCTGAGTAGTCAACGCGCTTACCGAGCAAGTTCTGACGGAAACGTCCTTGCTTACCCTTAAGCATGTCTGACAATGACTTCAGCGCACGGTTACCTGGACCTGTAACTGGACGACCACGACGACCGTTATCGAACAACGCATCTACAGCTTCCTGCAACATACGCTTTTCATTGTTAACGATGATCTCTGGTGCACCGAGATCAGCAAGACGCTTCAAACGGTTGTTACGGTTGATAACACGACGGTATAGATCGTTGAGATCTGAAGTCGCAAAGCGACCACCATCGAGCTGAACCATTGGACGTAGATCAGGTGGAATAACTGGAACGCAATCAAGAACCATTGATGCTGGCTTGTTGCTTGTTGTAAGGAATGCGTTAACAACCTTCAAGCGCTTGATTGCACGAGTCTTCTTTGCGCCTTTGCCATTTTCAGAAAGATCTGTAAGTAGCTTGTGCTCTGTCTCAAGGTCAAAAGTTTCTAGACGACGCTTGATTGCAGCTGCACCCATGTCACCCTTGAAGTACATGCCATAACGGTCACGCATTTCACGGTAAAGGTTCTCATCACCTTCGAGATCCTGAACCTTAAGGTTCTTGAAACGTGCCCACACATCTTCTAGACGAGTGATTTCACGCTCTGCACGATCACGGATCGCCTTGAGTTCACGCTCTGCTGATTCACGAACCTTGCGCTTTACATCAGACTTTGCATCCTCAGCTTCGAGTTCTGCAAGATCTGCTTCAAGCTTCTTGGTGCGAACATCTACATCGTTATCACGACGAGTTTCGATCTTCTTACGATCGTTAGCAAGCTTCTTCTCAAGCTGTGGCATATCTTCTTCACGAGCTTCAGCATCAACCTCTGTGATCATGTAAGCAGCGAAGTAAATAACCTTTTCTAGATCCTTTGGAGCAAGATCAAGTAGGTATCCAAGACGTGATGGAACACCCTTGAAGTACCAGATGTGAGTTACAGGAGCTGCAAGCTCGATGTGACCCATGCGCTCACGACGGACCTTTGCACGTGTGACTTCAACACCACAACGCTCGCAAATGATTCCCTTAAAGCGTACGCGCTTGTACTTACCGCAATAACATTCCCAGTCACGAGTAGGTCCGAAGATCTTCTCGTCAAAGAGTCCATCCTTTTCAGGCTTTAGTGTGCGGTAGTTGATTGTCTCTGGCTTCTTAACCTCACCAAAAGACCACTCGCGAATGTTCTCTGCAGATGCGAGACCGATACGTAGTTCATCAAAGAAGTTGACATCTAACATGTTATTTTCCCTCTCACACTTCTTCTACGCTGCTTGGCTCAACTCGTGACAAGTTGATACCTAGCTCTTCGGCGGCACGGAACACTTCTTCATCTGTATCGCGCATTTCAATTGCGACACCTTCTGAAGAAAGTACTTCTACATTGAGACAGAGTGATTGCATTTCCTTGATAAGTACCTTGAATGACTCAGGGATACCTGGTTCAGGAATGTTTTCACCCTTAACGATCGCTTCGTACACCTTTACGCGGCCGAGAACATCGTCAGACTTAATTGTTAGCAACTCTTGGAGTGTGTAAGCAGCACCGTAAGCTTCAAGTGCCCACACTTCCATTTCACCAAATCGCTGACCACCGAACTGCGCCTTACCACCAAGTGGTTGCTGCGTGATCATTGAGTATGGACCAGTTGAACGTGCGTGAATCTTGTCATCAACCAAGTGGTGGAGCTTCAAGATGTACATGTATCCAACTGAAATTGGTGTTGGGTATGGCTCGCCGGAACGACCGTCAAATAGACGAGCCTTTCCGCTCTTACCAATAAGTTGATTTCCATCGCGGTTTGGAAGAGTTGCAGAGAGAAGACCAGAGATTTCATCTTCAAGCGCACCATCGAACACAGGAGTTGCGAACTTTGTTCCGGGCTCGCCCTTCTCTGCACCGATTGCACGCATGTGCTTCTGCCATGCCTCATCAATACCTGAAAGATCCCAACCAGTCTTTGCAACCCAACCTAAGTGGAGTTCAAGAACCTGGCCAACGTTCATACGACCAGGTACACCGAGTGGGTTTAGAACAACATCTACTGGAGTTCCATCTTCAAGGAATGGCATATCTTCAACTGGAAGAATCTTTGAAATAACACCCTTGTTACCGTGGCGACCAGCAAGCTTGTCACCATCTTGAATCTTGCGCTTCTGTGCAACGTAAACGCGAACCAATTGGTTAACGCCAGCTGCAAGCTCGAAACCTTCTTCAGATTCAAAGATCTTTACGCCGATAACCTTTCCAGATTCACCGTGTGGAACCTTGAGAGATGTATCGCGAACTTCGCGAGCCTTCTCACCAAAGATTGCACGAAGCAAACGCTCTTCAGGTGTTAGTTCAGTTTCTCCCTTAGGAGTTACCTTTCCAACCAAGATATCGCCAGGAACTACATCTGCACCTACGCGGATGATTCCTCGCTCATCTAGATCTGCAAGAACTTCTTCAGAAACGTTAGGGATATCGCGAGTGATTTCTTCTGCACCAAGCTTTGTATCGCGAGCATCAACTTCATACTCTTCGATGTGGATTGATGTAAGAACATCATCCTGAACTAGGCGCTGAGAAAGGATGATCGCATCTTCGTAGTTGTGACCTTCCCATGACATAAATGCCACGAGTAGGTTCTTACCGAGCGCCATTTCACCCTGATCGGTACATGGACCGTCAGCGATAACTGAACCAAATTCAACGCGCTGACCTTCAGAAACAACAACCTTCTGGTTGTATGAAGTTCCCTGGTTTGAACGTGTGAACTTATGTAGAGAATAAGTTTGGTAGGTCGAGTCATCTGCCATGACCTTAACTTCATCAGCAGAAACCTCAGTTACAACGCCAGCCTTAGTTGCAGTAACAACATCGCCTGCATCTACAGCTGCGCGGAACTCCATACCTGTACCAATTACTGGTGCTTCTGCACGCATCAAAGGAACAGACTGACGCATCATGTTAGAACCCATCAACGCACGGTTAGCATCATCGTGCTCAAGGAATGGGATCATCGCTGTTGCAACAGACACCATCTGACGTGGTGAAACATCCATGTAATCAACTTCTTCACCTGGAATGTATTCAACTTCTCCACCGCGACGACGTACAAGTACGCGTGGTTCAGCGAAGTGATTGTCATCAGTTAGTGGAGCGTTTGCCTGCGCGATGATGTGTTCATCTTCTTCATCAGCGGTTAGGTAATCAACCTGATCTGTTACGCGACCCTTAACAACCTTGCGGTAAGGAGTCTCGATAAATCCAAATGCAGTTACGCGACCATATGTTGCAAGTGATCCGATAAGACCAATGTTTGGTCCTTCAGGAGTTTCAATTGGACACATACGTCCGTAGTGAGATGGGTGAACGTCACGAACTTCGAAACCTGCGCGGTCACGTGAGAGACCACCAGGTCCAAGCGCTGAAAGACGACGCTTGTGTGTAAGTCCTGACAAAGGATTTGTCTGATCCATGAACTGTGACAACTGAGATGTTCCGAAGAACTCCTTGATTGACGCAACTACTGGACGGATGTTGATCAGAGTCTGAGGAGTAATTGCCTCAACATCTTGTGTCGTCATACGCTCGCGAACTACGCGCTCCATACGTGACAGACCGATGCGAACCTGATTCTGAATCAATTCACCAACTGTACGAAGACGACGGTTACCGAAGTGATCGATATCGTCCTTCTCTACGCGAACTTCGCGGCCGTACTCCATCAATAGATCGCCACGGTGAAGCGCTACTAGGTAGCGCAAAGTCGCAACAATGTCAGAGATAGTAAGTAGTGAAGATGAAAGCTCTAGATCAAGACCTAGCTTCTTATTTACCTTGAAGCGACCGACCTTGGCCAAGTCGTAACGCTTAGGGTTGAAGTAAAGGTTTTCGATCAAGTTCTGTGCAGCTTCCTTAGTTGGAGGCTCACCAGGACGAAGCTTGCGGTAGATATCTAGCAGCGCTTCATCTTGTGTCTTAACAGTGTCTTTTTCAAGAGTTGCGCGCATTGATTCAAACTCGCCGAACTCTTCAAGAATTTGTTCTTCAGTCCAACCAAGTGCCTTTAGGAACACTGTTACAGACTGCTTACGCTTACGGTCGATGCGAACACCAACAAGATCCTTCTTATCAACTTCAAACTCAAGCCATGCACCACGTGAAGGAATTACCTTTGATGTGAATACATCTTTGTCAGAAGCCTTTTCAATTGTGCGCTCGAAGTACACACCAGGTGAACGAACCAACTGAGAAACAACAACGCGCTCGGTTCCATTAATAACGAATGTTCCGCGAGCTGTCATAACTGGGAAGTCACCCATAAATACTGTCTGTGACTTAATTTCACCAGTGATGTTGTTTGTGAACTCTGCTGTTACGAATAGTGGTTGTGCGTAAGTCATATCGCGTTCTTTGCACTCATCAATTGAGTACTTAGGCGGCTCGAAACGGTGATCGCGGAACGATAGAGACATAGTTCCCTGGAAATCTTCGATCGGAGAAATCTCTTCAAAGATTTCTTCAAGACCTGAAGTTGTTGGGATTTCTCCACGATTCATTGAATCGGTTGCTGCGATACGTGAACGCCATGCATCGTTACCTAATAGCCAATCAACGCTTTCAGTTTGCAGCGCTAATAGGTTAGGAACTTCTAGGGGTTCGCGGATCTTGGCGAATGAGACTCGACGTGGTGCTACTGAGATTTTTTTAGACGCGGCCAAGAGATGTCCTTTCAGACAATATTCGGGAACACACAACTATTAGGTCTCAGCCGCTATATGCCCTGACCATAGAAATTTGTGCGAAGGTGAAGGGTATCCAAACCACCCCCGCCCTGTCCAACCGGGTGCTTATACCCCTACGCAGGCGCTTTGTCAGCGAATTGCCCAAAAATGTGGATCTAGCCCTTCCAGCTCCAGACATCTTCGCCACGCACGATGCGCTCAAATCCACCATCTATATAGATGGTCTGCCCAGTGACATGGGTGTTCTCGACCGCTGTCAGCCAGATCAGTAATGAGGCCACAACTTCAGGCTCCATAAATCCATTGAGCGGCATCGGTACTAATTTGGAGAGACCTTCACGCTCTTCAGGGGTCTTAATCAACTGATCCACCATCGGGGTCTTCACGATCGCAGGACCTACGGCGTTGATTGGAATTCCAGCCCCAGCCCATTGTGGCTTTAGACATTGCTGGCGGATCCAGCGACTAATTGCACGCTTTGTAGATCCATAAATTAACTGTTCGCCGCCAGCTGCTGCATCTACCAATCCTTGAGCGATCTTTACAGCTTTGGCTTCATCATTGGCACACATCGCTTCAACTAATTCTGGGCTGTTAGGCATAATCGATGCAACAGAACTTGTAATAACTACACGTGGAGTTTTTGATTTAGTGAGCGTTGGCAATAACTCATTGAGAAACTCAGTTACACCGAAGTAATTGACTGAAACAGTCGTCGCGGTTGGATGAGCTAATCCAGCACAAGCGATGATCGCATCAATTGAATTGTTGGAAAGTTGGATCGCACTCTTTGCCGCATCAACTCTTCCTTGTGGAGTGCTGAGATCTGCAACAACATCTGCATTGTGAATGTCTACACCTATAACGGTATTGCCAAGGCTCTTTAACTTTTCAGCGGTCGCTAGACCAATACCTGATGCAGAACCCGTAATTACATATGTGCGTGTCATCGTCATCTCTTCTCTTTAGTGACTGAACTCTACGCTTGGTCAAGAACTTTGTTAATAGAAAAAGTGAATGCTAAGTCTCATGAAAAAACCCCGCTTGGCGTAATGCCAAGCGGGGTTTTCCTTAAGTAATGAATTACTTGATTGTGACTGTTGCGCCAGCTGCCTCTAGTGCTGCCTTTGCCTTGTCTGCAGTCTCCTTGCTTGCCTTCTCTAGAAGGGTTGCTGGAGTTGCATCTACTAGGTCCTTTGCTTCCTTCAAGCCAAGGCTTGAATTCAGTCCACGAACTTCCTTGATCACTGCAATCTTCTGTGATCCTGCGTTTTCCAAGATAACTGTGAACTCATCTTGTGCTGCATCTGCGCCACCTGCTGCTGCGCCACCTGCTGCTGCAACCGCTACTGGAGCTGCTGCTGTTACATCGAATTCAGTTTCAAATGACTTAACGAACTCTGAGAGCTCGACCAATGTCATTTCCTTGAACTGACCCAATAGGTCTTCTGTGCTGAGCTTTGCCATATTCGTTATTCCTTCTCTTCTGTTTCTGTGGATGCTTCAGTTGCTTCTGCTGCTGGAACTTCAGCAACTTCAGCCACAACTTCTGGTGTTGTTTCTTCTGTTACTACGACCGCGTCTGCAGTCGCAGCTGGCGCTGGAACCTCTGCCACAGCATTGTTTGCTGCTGGCTCGGACACACCTTGTGCTGCTTCAAGCTTGATGCGAAGTGCGTCAAATACGCGCGCTGCCTTAGCAAGCGATCCCTTCATTGCACCAGCAAGCTTTGCCAATAGAACTTCACGAGACTCGAGGTTAGCGAGCTGCATGATTTCTGCTGGAGTTACAGACTTGCCTTCGTAGATTCCACCCTTAATAACTAGGAATGGATTCTCCTTTGCAAAATCACGGAGGCTCTTTGCTGCATCAATTGGATCACCCTTGATGAATGCAACAGCTGATGGACCGGTTAGAAGATCATCTGCAATCTCTACTCCAGCATCCTTTGCTGCAATCTTTGTAAGAGTGTTCTTCACTACTGAGTACTTAGTTGTTGAACCAAGTGCACGGCGAAGTTCCTTCATTGATGTAACAGAAAGACCACGATATTCAGTTAGCACTGTTGCATTAGCTGTACGGAAATCCTCCGCAAGTTCAGCAACCGCTGATGTCTTATCTGGGCGAGCCATTCGGTTCACCTTTCCTGTTTCATTGGTGACCGTAGGAAATAAAAAAATCCGTAACGCGTAAGCGCCACGGATTACCATGATCACCTACGCGGGCTGAGATTTCCTCATTTATTTAGATCTTCCTTGCGGTTGATCTAGACCTGCGGTCTTTGGTTATGGCGTAAGGCTACGGCCGAGCGGGCTGCGGGGTCAAATTGAGCGTGGAACGGGAATGAAAAGGGCCCCGGCACAATGCCGAGGCCCTTCCCTTTAATTCTGCTTAGTTAGCTGATGGTTCGCGAACTAGGTTTGGATCTACTGCGATTCCAGGTCCCATAGTTGTTGAAACAACAGCCTTCTGTACGTAGCGACCCTTTGATGAGTTTGGCTTTGCACGAAGAACTTCATCCATTGCTGCTGCGTAGTTCTCAGCAAGCTGTTCGGCTGTAAATGAAACCTTGCCGATTAGGAAGTGAAGGTTTGAGTTCTTATCAACACGGAACTCAATCTTTCCGCCCTTAATATCTTCAACAGCCTTAGCAACATCTGTAGTTACTGTTCCTGTCTTTGGGTTTGGCATCAAACCACGAGGTCCTAGAACCTTACCGAGGCGACCGACCTTACCCATGAGATCTGGTGTTGAAACAACTGCATCGTAATCAAGACGTCCCTTTGAAACTTCTTCAATCAGTTCATCTCCACCGACGATATCTGCACCTGCAGCACGAGCTGCATCTGCATTTGCACCATTCGCGAAAACCAAAACGCGAGCGGTCTTACCTGTTCCGTGTGGAAGGTTAACTGTTGAGCGGATCGCTTGATCTGCCTTCTTTGGGTCAACTCCAAGTACCAATGCAACTTCTACAGATGCGTTGTACTTAACTGTTGATGTCTCCTTGGCGAGTGTTACCGCCTCTAGTGGTGTGTAAAGGTGATCCTTCTTTACCTTTTCAGCTGCCGCTAAGTAGTTCTTTGAGCGCTTCATTTCATCCTCGTCCCTCTTTTTTCAAAGAAGATAGTGGTTGTGGTTAGCGGACCAGCGAGGTCCTCCCACATCTCTTCACCAATTTGGCGATGAGAAATTTCTTTTTTAATTTAACTAGAATTAGCCGTTTACTGTGATTCCCATTGAGCGAGCTGTACCCGCAATGATCTTCGCAGCTTGATCAATGTCATTTGCATTGAGGTCAGCCATCTTCTGTGTTGCGATCTCCTTGACCTGAGCCATGGTGATGTTTGCAACCTTTGTCTTGTGAGGAACAGCTGATCCCTTTTCAACGCCAGCAGCCTTCAAGATCAAACGTGATGCAGGAGGTGTCTTGGTGATGAATGTGAATGAGCGATCTTCGTAGACAGTGATCTCAACTGGAATGATCTGGCCCTTTTGTGATGCTGTTGCATCGTTATATGCCTTCACGAACTCCATGATGTTGACACCATGCTGACCTAGCGCAGGACCAACTGGTGGTGCAGGTGTTGCTGCTCCAGCCTGAATCTGCAACTTGATAAAGCCGCTTACCTTCTTCTTTGGTGCCATTTCTTTTCCTCTTTTTCTTGGTTTTGTTCTAAAAAATTAGATCTTCTGTACTTGCCCGAATGAAAGCTCAACTGGTGTTTCACGTCCGAAGATTGAAACAAGAACCTTGAGCTTTGCCTGCTCTGGCATGATCTCTGAGATCGATGCTGGAAGAGTTGCAAAAGGGCCATCCATAACTGTTACTGACTCGCCAACTTCGAAGTCAACAACACGGATCTGATCCTTATCTGACTTCTTCACAGGACGTGGAGCCAGAATCTTTTCTACTTCATCCATGCTAAGTGGTGAAGGGTGGTGAGCATTTCCAACGAAGCCAGTAACACCAGGAGTGTTACGAACTGCAGACCATGACTCATCTGTTAAATCCATACGAACAAGAACGTAACCTGGGTAGATGTTGCGCTTAACCATCTTGAACTGGCCGTTCTTAAGCTCCTTTACCTCTTCTTCAGGAACTTCAATCTGGAAGATGTATTCCTCCATATTTAATGAAGCGATACGGTTGTGAAGGTTGCCTTTAACCTTCTTCTCGTAACCTGCATAAGAGTGGACTACATACCAATCGCCAAGCGCTGTGCGCAGGGTGCGACGGAACTCTGCATTTGGATCATTCTCATCTGATTCGATGTCGCCATCTTCATCTGATGCGAGCGCAAGCTCTGGCTCAGTTGAAGCAACTGGAGCTTCAACGATCTCTTCAACTACGGGAGTTGAAATCTCTGTTGCATTGGCAGCAAGGGCTGCCTCAAATGCATCTGGTTTGATCTCTTCGGTCATCGTCTGTCCTTATCCAAATACCCAGAAGACAACTTTTGTAAGAACAAAGTCGATGACTGAAACAACAGCAATAATGAAGGTAACGAACACGAGTACAACAGCTGTGTATGTAGTTAGCTGGTTACGTGTAGGCCAAACAACCTTACGGAGCTCTGAAACAACTTGGCGATAGAAAAGTCCAACGCGCGCAAATAGACCGAGCTTCTCGGCTACTTGTTCAACTGACTCTGTCATCGTCATTTCCTTTCGAACTTCGTTAGTACATCTTTATCTTTACGTGCTGTAAAACTTTGTGCAGGGCAGGAGGGACTCGAACCCCCAACCGGCCGCTTTGGAGACGGCAACTCTAGCCAATTGAGCTACTGCCCTTCGCGAGAGCATGGCGAAACCATAGGGAAAAGCAAACCCTCGTGAGCGTCGAAGTGTAGAGGCAAGGTGGGGTTCAGGTCTAACTCGCGCCTGAAATACGGCAGACTTACGCCTATGACTCCACGTATCTCCGCCCGTATCGCAGCTATCGCAGAATCAGCCACTTTGGCTGTTGATGCAAAGGCCAAAGCGCTTAAAGCTGCTGGCCGTCCAGTAATTGGCTTTGGTGCAGGAGAGCCTGATTTTCCAACACCTGATTACATCGTTGAAGCAGCCGCTGCTGCGACAAAGGTTGTTGCAAACCATCGCTACACACCAACACCTGGTTTGCCAGATCTACGTGATGCGATCGTTGCAAAGACAAAGCGTGACAGCAACTATGAAATTACCGCTGACCAGGTTTTAGTTACAAATGGTGGAAAGCAAGCGGTGTACCAAGCATTTGCAGCGATTGTTGATCCAGGTGATGAGGTTCTACTTCCATCTCCATATTGGACAACATATCCAGAGTGCGTGAAGTTAGCTGGCGGAGTTACCGTTGATGTTTTCGCTGATGAGACACAAAACTATTTAGTATCTGTTGAACAACTTGAAGCTGCACGGACACCAAAGACAAAGGTTTTGCTCTTCTGCTCACCTTCGAACCCAACAGGTTCTGTTTACTCTGTTGAACAAGTTAAGGCGATCGGTGAATGGGCTGTAAAGAACAACATCTGGGTTATCACAGATGAGATTTACGAGCACTTGCTGTACGACGGTGCAACTGCGCCATCACTTCCAGTTTTGGTTCCAGCACTTGCTGATACCTGCATCATCTTGAATGGTGTTGCTAAGACATATGCAATGACAGGTTGGCGAGTAGGTTGGATGATCGGACCTAAGGATGTCATTAAGGCAGCAACTAACTTGCAGTCACACCTTTCATCAAATGTTTCCAATGTTTCACAACGTGCTGCAATTGCTGCGTTGACTGGAAACCTTGATGCGGTTCACACAATGGGCGAGGCGTTTAACCGTCGTCGCAAATTAATTGTTGGTTTACTCAATGAGATTCCTGGCTTTGAGTGCCCAACTCCAACAGGTGCTTTCTATGTATATCCATCTGTTAAGGGTGTACTTGGAAAGACAATCCGCGGTAAAACACCTACAACATCTGCAGAATTAGCTACATTGATTCTTGAAGAGGTTGAAGTTGCCGCTGTTCCTGGTGAGGCATTTGGTCCATCTGGATACCTACGCTTTTCATACGCAACAAGCGATGAGGATATTGTCGAAGGTATTGGCCGTATCAAAAAGCTACTTACTGAAGGTTAAATCTCAACTCCAACTAGATTTACTTCAGCTTCAAGGGTAATTCCAAATACCTCTTTAACTTGATTTCGTGCGCGCTTAGCAAGCTCTGCAATATCTGCGGCGGTTGCATTTCCTGAGTTAGATAAAGCAAGAACATGCTTTGTCGAAATACGTGCACCACCGACTTCATCACCCTTATGTGTGCCAGAGTTTTCAATCAACCATGCAGCTGAAACCTTTACTCGTCCATCATTTAATGGCCACTTTGGTGCAGCGTTTGGCAAAGTATCTGCTTGCTGCTGAGTAACAATTGGATTGGTAAAGAAAGATCCTGCAGACCACGAATCATGATCATCAGGTGACAACAACATTCCCTTACTTGCACGAAGCTCTAGAACTGCAGCGCGTGTTTCTTTAACTGTTGCTTTATCACCTGGATCAATACCAAGTTTCTTAGCAAGTTCAACGTAGGTAATTGGATCACTCATTTCACCAATGCGAATTTGGAACTGAACATCTAATACAACATAGCGTCCAGGGTGAGATTTGAAATGAGAGTTTCGATATGTGAATTCACATTGAGCATTTGTAAATGTTTTAACCGCTTTTTCTTGGCGGTCATAGGTACGAACTCTTGTAATGAACTCTGCGACTTCATGACCATAAGCACCAATATTTTGAATCGGTGCAGCTCCAACTGTTCCAGGAATACCGCTAAGGGTTTCTAATCCTGCATATCCACGATCAATAGTTGTTTGAACAAAGGTGTCCCAATCTTCACCCGCACCAATTGTTAGCGTTGCACCGCTGCAAGCATCGACCTCTGATTGAACAGAGTTGTTTGAGATACGAATAACTATGCCATCAAAGCCTTTATCGGCGATAAGAACATTGGTCCCGCCGCCCATGATTAAGACTGGTGAATCCCCCGCCTCTTCAATCGCAGCGATGATTTCAGCCTCGGTAGATACCTGAACTATTTTTTGCGCCGGGCCACCCACGCGGAAGCTGGTGTACTTGGATAACTCGGTCATGTAAGAAGGTTACCTGCGTGGGGACAAAATTGCGCTTTTACCTCTGTACTTATCAAGGATGCGGTCGTAATTCTTCTTAGATTGAACTTCGCGGTACTCGGGATCAGCATCGTGATACCCGTGGTGGCGATCCTGAATCAGCGGGAGCTCCATCTGCAGCAAACGTCCACCGGCTTGTCGAATCTTTAATGAGTATTCGATATCTGCATTTCGATAATACAAAGCACGAGGATTAAATCCACCAACTTCAATCATCGCTTCACGATTAAAGGCCATGAAGTATGAGAACAAGACATCAACTTCGCCGGGACCCTTGTCATCAACACTGCGCCATTCATCTTCAGTATTAATTAATCCACCGCGCCAACCAACCGCTACATACTCGCCCTTTTCTAATTCCTGAACAACGGGAGTAATTGCATCTGCCGTAAATCGTGTTGATGGATCCATCACGACTACATACTTGCTCTTAACCTTTTCAAGAAAAACGTTGGCGCAATCTCCCCATGCAGCACCTGGATTAACCGAGATTAAGTAAGTTCGTTTATCCATCTGTTCAAAGAGAGATCCAGCATCACCAATTGAAATAATCGCAACGGCACAATCACTATTGGCCTTAATCGTCTTTACAGTTTCTAATGCATCCTCGGTAAAGCCATCAACAATTAAGCCAACAGTTACATCTTTTTCCAAATCAATTGGGCGAATATCACGTGGATAGGCCAGGGTTATATATGGCTTCTTTGGGCGGAGTTCGTATCCCCCAGCAACATCAACGATCTCAAACCCTGCTTGCAACAGTTCATCACGATACTTATCTGCAAGTGCGAAATCTTTAGCGGCTCGAGCATCCATGCGTGCTTGAGCAAGTGCGGTTACTGAATCAGGAATACTCACTTAACGACAACCGCTTTAGACATTCCTAGAACTTTAACTCCGGCAGAGGTTGCGCTCAGATCAATCTTGATTCGCTCACCATCAACTTCTGATACAACGCCAGAAACTGTTAGATCTACCTTTTGATCAGCGGGAACAATGACCGGCTTTACAAAGCGACCTGAGAACTCCTTCACCGCAGCTGATCCGCCAGCCCAATCTGTAACAAACTTTCCGACCAATGCCATGGTTAACATTCCATGTGCAATCACATTAGGAAGGCCGACAGAGAGTGCAAACTCTTCATTTTGGTGGATTGGGTTTTGATCCCCGCTGGCATCGGCGTACGCCTTAAGCATTGCGCGATCTACATAAAAGATCTTTTCCTCGAGAATTGTTCCAACTTCAATCATGCGCGCACTACCAATGTGGACCAGGTTGAAACAACCAACTTGTCTCCTGAATGTAAATCGGAACGCACAGTTACGATTTCATTGCCGGCTGCAACTTTGTAACTTTCAATTGTTGAAGAACATTTAAAGGTATCGCCCGCAACGATTGGCCGCTTGATATCAAAGCGCTGATCACCATGAACTACTCGAGACCAATCCAAACCAATTTCAGGGTTGGACAGGATCTCTTGTGATTGTTCTAAGGTAATTCGAATTGAAAAAGTTGGAGGAGCTACCGTTGTATTGTTTTCAGAAAGGACGGCACAAAAGGCATCAATTTCAGATTGAGAAACAGTTACAGACTCTGCACCTTCAAAGGTGCGCCCGACAGAATCGGGATTGAGCATTAGCGAGTTTCGCGGTGAAGAGTTGAAGACTTGCAACGTGGACAGAACTTCTTGAGTTCCATACGGTCTGGATCGTTGCGGCGGTTCTTCTTTGTGATGTAGTTACGCTCTTTGCAATCCACGCATGCCATGGTGATCTTTGGACGTACGTCCGCGCTCTTGCTTGCCATGGTCTTACTCCTTCAGTCGATTACGAGAGGCTTAGGTTACCCGAGCCATCTCGTAGCGCGAAATTCACGCTTGTGGATCTAGTAGCGGAGGCGGGATTTGAACCCACGACACAGCGATTATGAGCCGCTTGCTCTACCAAGCTGAGCTACCCCGCCAAGGGTTGTGCGTTTGAAAGATAGGTAATTCTTGGTGAAGAACCTCTTTCGAGCCCCCCACCGGAATCGAACCGGTGACCTTTTCCTTACCATGGAAACACTCTACCGACTGAGCTAGGGGGGCGTTGGACGAATGCGAAGCCTACCTTCTTACTTCCACTTTGGAAAAATTACCTCTTTATTGAGCAGGATCTAGCGTGATTTTGCCTGTTGTTTCGCGGCTCAACATCGCCTTGTGGGCTTGGCTGGCCTGACTCAATGGATAGGTTGCACCGATTACCGGCTTCAACTTTCCTTCAACAACAAGAGCAAAGAGTTGCTCAATAACATCATTCATTAACTCTTTCTTACCGAAGCAATGTGACAACCAAAATCCAGTGATGGTTTTACTTCCACCCATAAGCGTTGCTGGTTGAATCATTGATGGTGCAACACGTGATGCCATGCCGTAGGTAACAAGACGACCAAATGGCGCAAGAATTTCTAGGCTGTCATCAAAGGTCTTTCCGCCAACCATTTCAAGAATCAAGTTAACGCGCTTGCCACCATTGGCAGCTTTAATCGCATCACCTAAGTTTTCATGGGTTGCTTCAACAACAACATCTGCACCAAGTGAGGTTGCAAGTGCGCGCTTTCCTTCAGAGGATGCAACCGCAATAACCTTTGCACCCCACAACTTTGCTAATTGAATTGCAATAGTTCCAACACCACCGGCAGCTGCATGTACGACAACTGTTTCGCCAGGTTGCACATGTCCAACGGTTTTCAAAATGTGCCAAGCCGTTGATCCTTGAACCAACATGCACAGTGCTTGTCCATCTGAAACGCCATCAGGAATTGGAATCATTACTGAAGAGTGAGTAACCGCTTTCTGTGCATATCCCCCACCTTCAACTGGTGCTAAAACTCGAACACCCTTTGAGGTTGTTCCGACAACTTCAATGCCTGGAACCAATGGAAGCTTCTGTGCTGAAAGGTAAGAGTTTTCAGTTTGGTGTGTGTCTGCATAGTTGATTCCGATTGCAGAAACTTCTATGAGTTCAAATCCATCTGCCGCCTTTGGATCTTCTAGATCAACTAAGTGCATGACATCTGGACCACCAAATTCGGTGATCTGAATTGCTTTCATTATTTACCCCTTGGTTGAGCCGAGTGTTAAGCCTGAAACAAACTGCTTGCGCAGTACAAAGAAGACGATAAGGGTAGGCAGCGCTGCGATAGTCGCACCAGCTGCCAAGAGGTTGTAATCCGTTACAAATTCACCCTGCAGTCGGCCAAGCGCCGAGGTAATCGGACGTTTTGAATCCGAGGACATCAGAACAAGTGCCCAGAAGAAGTCGTTGTAAATCCACGTAGTCATAAGTACGCCCAATGAAGCTAGCGCTGGACGAAGCAAAGGCAACATCACCTTTGTGTAGTGGGTGAAGACGCTAGCGCCATCAACCATTGCTGACTCGCTGATTTCCTTTGGAACTGTCTTCATATAACTTGAAAGAACAAATGTTGCAAAGCCCATCTGGAATGCAACGTGAATCAAAACAACACCCCATGGTGAGTCATACAAAAGGCGCGGAATTCCAACAGCCTTTCCTAAGGTGATGTACATCTTGAAAACTGGAATGAAAACTAATTGTGCTGGAAGCAGGTTTCCTGCTGTGAAAAGTAGCAACAGCGAAACATTCCACTTGAATGAGTAACGGCTAACCACGAATGCAATAAGTGAGCCAAAGAAGAGTGTTAGCGCAACAGCAGGAATTGTGATCGCTGCTGTGTTCCAGAAGTACAAAGGCAGATCCATACGAGAGATTGCTTCTGTGTAGTTATCTAGATTTAAAGTTTTTGGAATTGAGAAGAGGCCATTTGCACGTACATCCTTGTAGGGACGCAATGAAGTCCAGATCGTCCACGCAATTGGGAAGATCCAAACAATTGCGAAGATACCGATGAAGCCAGAGATAAAACGGTCCTTGACCTTCTGCTTGTTCTTGTACTTAGCAGCCGCTTGTGCGAGTTCTAGATCTACGCTCATTGGACATCACTCTTAAAGGTTGCTCGTAGGTAGGCAATAATCGGTCCGATCGAAAGAACAAAGAGAATAACGGCGTAGGCCGCACCCTTCATGGATGCGCCTTCTCCAGCGATGTTTTGGAAAACCAAGGTACCCAAAATCGGGAAGCCAGCTGAAGAGCCATAAATAATGTAAACAATGTCGAATGCACGTAGGGATTCGATGATTGTAATAACGATAACGATGATGTTTACCGGCTTCATTGAAGGGAAAACAACCTTCTTGAAGGTCTGCCATTCAGTGGCTCCATCAAGGGATGCGGCTTCACGTAGCGCTGAATCAACTGACTTGAGGCCAGCTAAGTACAAAAGCATGATGTAACCAATATGTCGCCACGAGGCGATGGTCAAAATGACATAAATATTGATGTCGTAATTACCAAAAAATGAAATTGCATTATCGATATCGCGACCAAAGAGGCCGTTAACAAAGCCATCTGGGCGAAGTAAGAAGTTCCAGATAATTCCAGTAACTGCAAGTGAAAGCACAACCGGTAGGTAGTACGCGGTTTCATAAAACTTATGTCCGCGGATCTGACGATCAATTTGGTATGCAAGCAAAATTCCTAGCGGGGTTGCAATTAATGCAAACCAGCCCAACCAAATAACATTGTTCTTGAGACCTTCCCAGAACGCAGGGGTGTCAAAGAAAATATTTTGGTAGTTAGCTAGTCCAGCCCATTTGATTCGGCTGATTGAAATACCGGACCAGTATGTAAATGAAAGAAGAATTGTTAATACCGCTGGAATCCAAACAAGTAACAAGTGGAAGAAGAGCGGAATACCTACGAATGCACCTAGTGTTGTGCGATCTGCCTTGGAAAAGGCTCGACGGCGAGAGACTTTAGTGATGTCTTTCGCCGTCGAGCTCATACTTGTAACCCTATCTCTAATTAATCCAATATAACTAATTTAGTTAACGAATTAAGCTAGAGGAGGAAGTGCTTCCCATTGTGATTGCAAAGTATCTTGGATCTTTGCAACATCCTTTGGATTCTTGAACCATGACTGGATTGCTGGACCAACAACTGGGCCTGCAAAGTCTGGACGAGTATCGCGATCAAGGAACTGAGTGATGTACTTGGCTTCTGCCATAACAGCAAGTTGTTCCTTCTGGAATGGGTCGTATGTTGATGTGTCCTGGCCACTGTTTGCTGATGTCATTGGAATAAGAGCTCCGTTTGCATCCTTAGCAGCAAGTGTTGCGTTCACACCTTCCATGTCGCCAGCAAACTTCAAGAAGTCTGCTCCGCCATCATTATTTGTACCGTTTGCAGCTACACACCAACCATCGATAGGTGCATCGATAGTGTCGCGGCCGTGCTCTGGGTTAATTTCTGGGAATGGAATGATTGAAAGGTCAGCGTAATCAGCTTCTGACTGCTCCTTGAAGTTTCCACCGAACCATGAACCCATAAGCATTGATCCAGCCTTCTTCTGTAGAAGAAGCTGCATAGCTCCATCCCACTCGAGATCTAGAACGTTTGGATTCATGTATGGAAGCAACTCAGCCCAGTGTGAGAACACATCTGTAACCTTTGCATCTGTCCACTTTTCGCGACCAGCAAGTAGGTCTACGTGGAACTGGTAACCATTAACGCGAGCGTTGATGATGTCGAATGTTCCCATTGCTTCCCAACCGCCCTTATCTCCGGCAGCGAAACCAACAAGACCCTTCTTCTTCATACCATCAAGCATCTTTAGGTATTCATCCCAGTTTGTTACGTTGTCTGCATTCAATCCCAAGTCTGCGAACATTGACTTACGGAAGTGAAGACCCCATGGGTACCAAGACTTTGGAACGAAGTACTGCTTGCCATCAAGACCAGTTGAAGCGATCTTGTAGCTCTCTGAGTACTGATCGCCAATTGCGTCCCATACGCCAGTTAGATCTGCAAGCAGACCCTGCTCTGCGAAGAACTGCATGCGATATCCAGCCATCCACTCAAAAGTATCGTCAGGTGTTCCCTGTAGATACTGTGAGAGGTTGTTCTGGAATGCATTTGACTCAGTTGCGTTGTACTTAACTTCGTTGCCTGTCTTTGCTGTGTACGCAGCAATTAAAGCTTCGTTTTGTGCAGTAGGACCTGCATCTACAGAGCGAGCTCCGTATGCAAGTGGACCTGTTGCTTTGTCACCGCAGCCTGCAAGTAGAGATCCACCTGCTGCGATTCCTAAACCACCAACTGCAGCACCCTTAAGTACTGAGCGGCGGGAAATGCCATTATTTAGATCTGACATCATCGTCCTTTTCTAGTAATTGAGCCTTCGAAGGTCATTGGGTTTTGAGGGGTCAAATCCCTTGGACACTCGGAAATCTACGCCTGGGCAGGCTCAATAGATAGGAAGTACAGGTAACAAAAGGGTTACGTTTGAGCAGCTTTTTGCCGCTTTTTGATCTCTTTATGCGCCTTTTCCGAAGAGTTTGCTGAAGAAACCGGGCTCCTTGGGGTCATTGGCATGGCCCTGACAGCGATCCTTCTTTGCCACACCTTTCAGGGCTATTTCGATGTGTTGGCCACACCCTGACCAGCTCGGCTTTCCACATTTACGACAGGTAGTTCTACTGCACATCTTTTTCTCTTTTCTCTTATTTGCTCGCAGCTGGAGAGTTGCTCCAGGTGAGATATCCGCCATCAAGATTTACTGCATTGAACCCAAGCTCTTTAAGGAGCATCGATCCTGTATGTCCGCGCAAGCCAACTTGGCAATTTACCAAAAGATTTCTGTTAGTTAATTCCTTATACCGATCACGAATTTCATCAACTGGAATGTTGATAGCACCAGGAATGATTCCTCTACCACACTCAGCTTCAGAACGAACATCTAGTAGTTCGTAACCATTTTCGCGATACTCATCAATCTGATGCCACTGAGCAACCTTTGAGACTCCTGACAAAACGTTTTCGGCCACATACCCCAACATGTTTACGGGATCTTTTGCCGAACCAAATGGAGGTGCATAAGCAAGTTCTAGATCAGCAAGCTCAGGTGCAGTTATTCCTCCACGCATCGCAGTTGCAATGACATCGATTCGCTTATCTACTCCCTCAATACCAACGCCTTGAGCTCCAAGAATTTCACCTGACTTGGGATCAAAGATAAGTTTCAAAGTCATTTGCTTTGCATCTGGGTAGTAACCAGCATGTGAGTTTGGATGAATGTGAATAGCTTGATGCGGAATGTTTGCCGCTTTAAGTCGCTTTTCATTCCAACCTGTAGTTGCAATCATGAGATCAAAGACTTTAACAATTGCGGTTCCGATAGTTTTTACTGGTCGAACAGTTAAACCACAGATGTGATCTGCAACTACGCGACCATGACGATTTGCTAGGTTTGCCAGTGGAACCAGCGTTGCATTTCCATCAAGTGCATCAGTCTTTTCGGCGGCATCGCCAACCGCGTAAATATCAGCGTTACTTGTGCGATTGAACTCATCAACTTTGATTCCGTTGCGGGTACCAATATCAAGCCCAGCAGCCTTAGCTAGGCCAATCTCAGGGCGAACTCCGATTGCCAAGATAACTATCTCCGCTGGCAAAACATCTCCATTGGAAAGTTCTACTGAATTCGGAGTTATATTCACAACGCTGGCACCGAGACGAAGATCCACATTGTGTGAACGCATTTCTTGTGCAACTAAGGTTGCAAGTTCTGGATCTAAAGGCATCAAGACTTGATCAGTTGCTTCAACTAATGCGGTTGGAATCTTGCGGTGAACAAGGTTTTCAGCGATTTCAACACCGATAAATCCACCGCCAATGACAACAGCACTTGCTGGTTTTTTACCAACACTTGCAGCAATCTTTTCAACATCTTCAACTGTTCTCAGTGTCATACCACGTTCAATTCCAGGAATAGGTGGGACGACAGGAGATGCACCTGGGCTCAAAATTAATTTGTCATAATCAAGTTCATCAGTTTGACCCGTAATGAGATTCTTGATTGCTACAACTTTCTTGCTGGGATTAATTGCAAGAACTTCTGTACTTACCCGAACATCCAAGCGAAAACGTGCATGCAGGCTTGCAGGTGTCTGTAACAAGAGATCCTTTTCCTCTTCAATCACTCCACCTACGTAATATGGCAAGCCACAATTGGCATAGGAAACGTGCCCGCTTTTTTCGAGAACAATAATTTCCGCTGATTCATCTAAGCGACGCAGGCGAGTTGCGGCTGACATTCCTCCCGCAACACCACCAATAATGATTGCGCGCATGCTTATGCCAGGCTTAGGAATAGTTTTTGGAGCTGTGCGGTGACCGCATCAGAGTTGTTCTTTCCTTCAACGATGCATTCTTTAAGACTGGCAGAGATCAATGTAAAGGCTGCTGTATTTACCGCCTTAGAAACGGCTGACATCTGCGTCACGATCTCATCGCAGTTTCGGCCTTCTTCTAGCATTCTTGCGACAGCGCCTAACTGTCCCTGTGCGCGCTTGATTCTCTTTGCAATTGCCACGATCTGTTCTTCATCCGATAGAACATGTGCGATTTTCTTGGTAGCCATGATTAGCACTTACAACGATCTGCTTCAGCTACGCCGGCTAGCGCTTCTTCAATGTGCTGGCCGCATCCTGACCAAGTGACTTTCTTACATACATTGCAGGTTACTGGTGAACACATGGTTTTTCCCCTTAGTTTTGTACCTAAGGAAAACCTACCATACCCCCGGGGGTATATGTCAAAGACCGGTTATTTTTACCGCTGCGAGAGCTACCCCAGCCACAATCACCCAGGCAATCATTCCCATAGCCATTGGGCGTGGGCCGATGGCGCGAATCGCCTTCCAGCGAACCCCTGAACCCAATGCAACTAATCCTGCGCCAAGCATTAACTTACTTACTAGAACAATGTCGCCGTGCAGACGATCATTGATATCAATGATGTTGTTTAGAGTCGCAACAGCTATAAACCCAAGTACAAAGTAAGGAATCAAAGGAACTTTTGCGGTTGCCACCTCTTGCTTACCTTGTGATGTTAACCAGCGACGGTGGCGTAAAGACAAGATCAAAACAATAGGAGCAAGTAAACAAACGCGGGAAAGCTTTACAACGATTGCATACTTATCTGCATCATCTCCCCATACAGATGCTGTTGCTACCACTTGACCAACATCGTGGACCGCCGCACCTGCCCACGCACCAAACTCTCGGGTATCCAAATTCAAGGCATGCCCAATCAAAGGCAGTACAAAGATTGAAAGAGTTCCGCACAATGAAATCAAACCAATTGCATACGATGTTTCTTCTTCAGTTGCACGCGTCTGCGGCTTGATCGCAGCAACAGCGGTTGCTCCACAAACTCCAAATCCAACACCGATCAACAGTCCAAGTTCACCAGACATCTTGAACAGCTTTGATAATCCAAGAATTCCAAAGATTGTAAAGGTCACAACAATTACAACTGTTATTACGCCTTTGAGGCCGATCTCCTTTAGCGACACAACACTTACTTGTGCACCCAGAAGAGCAACACCAATCCGCATAATTGTTTTGCTAGAAACTTTGGTCGCAGGAGCAGCAAATGCTGGCCACTGTGCAAAGTTTGCAACTAAGAATCCAAAAGCCACACATAATGCAAGCGGGCTAATTGCCGACTGCATCTGATTAATTTGAAATGCAATAGCAACCAATACACCAATTAAGCCAAAGCCTGGTGCGTAGGTTTTAACCATTTAGAAGCCCAGCTGCGCAAAGACTTGATCGGTAATGGTTATTTCATCATCAAGATTGAGCTTTTCTGGGTTCACACGGTTGGCCCCAGGTAGCCGTCCGCCTGCGGCATTGACCTCTGAAACAAACTCATTGGTGCGGTTATTTGCACCATCTACCGACAATTTAGCCGCATCGATTGCGATGACAAAGTGTGAAATGTGTTGAGGCATCGCATCTTGGCTAGCGGCAAACATATCTGGAATATTCTTTGCAAGGGTTGGACCGATCAACATTCCGGTTAATGATTCAACAAGGACTGCAACTGCATAACCCTTAACACCACCAAGTGGTGCAAGCATTCCGGCAAGTGCTTCCTTTGCATCGGTTGTTGGTGCACCATCTTTGGTAAATGCCCATCCTGGTTCTAACTCTGCACCAGCTTGTGCTTTCGCCTGAATCTTTCCTCGCGCAACTGCGCTAGTTGCAAGATCTACAACTGTTGGAGGATTTGTTGGAATACCTGCTGCAAGTGGTGATGTAGAAAGCAGCGCTTTGTTTCCACCCCATGGTGGCATAACAGCAGGTCCTGTACTAAATGCAATTCCGACTAAGCCACGATTAATCATTGGCCAGACATAAATTCCAAGAGCACCACAGTGATTTGAGCGACCAACACCAACAGCTGCAATTCCATTGACCATTGCGCGTTCTGCTGCAACCTCTGCAGCATGTTGTAGCTGCCAATGTCCCAAACCATCATCACCATCAAAGACAACAAGGCTAGGCAAATCTGTAACGGTTTTTAGTTGGGCATTTGGCTTGATTCCACCTGCTTGTAAACGAGAGAGATAAAAGGGCAGACGCATTAATCCGTGGCTACCAATCCCCCAACGATCACTAGCAACAATGCAGCGTGCAGTTGTTGCGGCATGTTCTGTTGGAACACCAGCGGCTTCAAGCAAAGTTTGTGCTTTTGTGATCGCTGAACCAACAGTTAGCTGAGGCATTTAATTACTACTTTCCTTTAACGCCCCCACTGCATGGGTGGCAGGCTTTGAGTTCAACACTAATTCAATATTTGCGGTCAAGATCTGATTAATACGAAGCTGGCTTTCCTTAGTTATTCCTGCGACGTGTGGAGTCAGAATTAGGTTTGGAATTGTTTCCATCTCGCCCTTGGTTGGAGGCTCTTGGGCACGTACATCTAGTGCAGCCCCAGCAATGGTTTTAGCCTTTAAAGCGGCCATTAAGTCCGCCTCGTTAATGACCTCGCCACGACCAACATTGACGATGATCGCATCGGACTTCATAAGGCTAAGTGTCTGCGCATTGATCGTTCCGTTGGTTTCTGGTGTTGAAGGCATATGAATACTGACAACATCGCTGCGCTTTAAAACATCTTGAAAGGTAGTTAATTCAATTCCTGAAAGGTTCTTTGCATAAGGATCAAAGCCAATAACCTGACAGTTAAAACCTTGAATGAGCTTGGCGGTTGCAACACCTGTTGCACCACATCCCAATAATCCCCAGGTTAAACCAGAAAGTTCGCGGCCTGGTGTACGAACCCAGCCACCGTCTCGGGTTGCAACATCATGTCCTGGAATATTGCGCAGTAGTGAAAGCGCAAGGCCAAGTGTTAATTCACCAACGCTAACCGCGTTTGCACCAAGACCTGCAACAACTACTACACCTGCAGCATCTGCTGCCTTTAAATCTATATTGTCTAAACCAACACCAGCGCGAGCAATTACCTTTAACTTAGGTGCAGCTGCAATTACATCTGCAGTGACCTTGGTTCGATTGCGTACAACAAGTGCGGTTGCATCCTTAAGTGCTGCTTTGAGCTCTTCAGGGTTACTCCACAAATCATCATTACGAGTAATGGGAAAACTCCCTTCCAGTGCTTGGAAGGGAGTTCCCCATACATCTTCAGAAATCAGAATCATTATGCAGAGATGTACAACTTCGTGAATGTGAATTCGCGGTGACCCATAACCTCAGCCTTACATAGACGACCGTTAACAGTGTCATAAATGACATCCATCATCATGTCGCCAGCCTTCTTAAGGTCATACTCGTAACGAAGCAAACCTGAAACATCAAGATCGATGTGCTCAGTCATTGACTTAGCAGTCTTGATATTTGCAGTTAACTTCAAGACAGGAACGATTGGGTTACCAATAACATTTCCTTGTCCTGTTGGGAACAAGTGAATAACCGCTCCACCTGCTGCCATCAGAGTTACGCACTCTGCTGCTGCAGATGATGAATCCATGAAGTACAAGCCAGGGTTAGCTGGGTTAGGCATCTCTGCAGGCTTTAGAACGCCTACAACTGGCACTGAGCCAGTCTTTGCGATGTTTCCAAGCGCCTTCTCTTCAATAGTTGTTAAGCCACCAGCGATGTTTCCTTGTGTTGGCTGTGAACCAAGAAGGTTCGCACCAGTTGCTTCAATTACCTTGATGTAGTTGTCGTATGTTGTTTGGAACAACTCACGAGTTGCTGCATCAATGCAACGCTCAGCGATGAGGTGCTCGCCACCTGTTAGCTCTGAAGTTTCTCCAAAGAAAACAGATCCGCCAGCTTCGACCCAACGATCAACAGCTTGTGATGTAGTTGGGCAAGAACCTAGACCAGATGTTGTATCTGACTCACCACACTTAACAGACATGATCATGTCGCCCATTTCAGCCTCTGTGCGAACAAGACCTGATGCATCTTGTAGGAACATCGCTGCTACGCGGCTAGCTTCTTGAATAACTTGTAGGTCACCCTTGCCTTCAATTGAAAATGCTGCGACTGGCTTTCCAGTCTTTGCAATTCCATCAGCAACACGTTGTGTCCACTTTGGTTCGATACCAATAACAACAACCGCTGCAACGTTAGCGTTAACGCCAGTTCCAATAAGTGTGTCAAAAGTTAGTTGTAGATCTTCACCAAATTGCAGGCGACCAAATGCGTGAGGTAGTGCCATTGTTCCCGGAATAACCTTTGCAACAGCTTCTGCAGCTGCATTGGAAAGATCATCAAGAGGCAAAATAATTACGTGATTGCGGATACCCATAGCGCCGTTTTCGCGGCGGTACCCCATTAAGCGCGGCTTGCTTCCCATCGATAACTCCTCATGTTGTGTGTGTGAATGTAATCGCCCTTTTTGATGGCAGCTGATGCAAGTCCGACTTTGATGCCGTACTTAATGATTGCGTCGCCCTCAGCAAGATCTGTGAGTGCAAATTTGTGTCCTAGTGGAATCGCGTGGTTAAGCACCGCGGTGCCCTCGGTTCCTTCCTTCACGGAACGACCGTGAAGAGTTCCTGGTTGCAGATCTTCCATCGCAACAGCGACATTGTCGCCATCGTGGTGGAGCAGATACTGCGGTGGAGTTATTGCCATATCTACACAAGCCTCTCTTCGCATATAAATGGGTAGTGGTCTGACCTCTTGCGGGAGTCTAGGACAGTTGAGCGTGTTTCGTCTACCCCCCTGCCCAAATTTCTTGAAGTGGTCTAACCTGTTGCCATGAAATCAGAGCTTCGGTACGGGATTATCGGCGCGGGCAGCATGGGCCGCGAGCACATTGAGAACATCAAGGTCATGGGTGGAGCGACGGTCACAGCGATCAGCGACCCTCATACGCCATCTCAGGAGGCCGCCCTTGCGATGGCCCCAGGTGCCACAGTTTTCACCGATCATCGCGCTCTGCTGGAGTCAGGTTTGGTCGATGCCGTTGTTATCGCAACCCCTAATGACACACATGCCGCGGTATTAAAGGATGTTCTGGAAAGTGATTTAGCGGTCTTTGTTGAAAAGCCACTTGCTACAACAGTTGAAGATTTGAAATCAATCCTTGCGTGGGATGAAAAGCGAAGCGCGATGACATGGATGGGTCTTGAGTACCGCTTCATGCCACCGGTTGCTGAAGCAATTGCTCGCGCCAAGGAAGGCGAAGCGGGAAAGATTCATCAAGTTTCAATCCGCGAACACCGCGAACCCTTTTACCCAAAGGTTGATAACTGGAATCGTTTTGCAGAGCGCACAGGTGGAACCCTTGTTGAAAAGTGTTGCCACTACTTCAACTTGATGGACATCGTTGTTGGTGAACAACCTGTCCGAGTTTTTGCATCAGGTGGTCAAGCTGTTAATCACTTAGATGAAAAGTACGATGGCACGCAAGCAGATATGTTGGACAACGCATATGTTGTTCTTGAGTATGCAAACGGTGCACGCGGAATGTTGGATCTGTGCATGTTTGGCGAGGGATCATTTGATAAAGAGATCTTGACGATTGTTGGCGATGAAGGAAAGATCGAATCATTCCTGCCATCACAGGTACTACGTGCTTCACGTCGTGACTCAATTGGAAAGCTTTCAGGCTGGAAGACAGGTGCAGCACGAACTCCGGGTAGCGAACAAAAGATTATTCATAATTACGATGTGAAGTACATGGGTCACCACTACGGTGCCTCTTACATCGAACACACCAAGTTCCGTGATGCGATTCTTAACTCAACTCCAGCTGAAGTTACCCTGAAAGATGGTGTAACTAGCGTGGTTACTGGACTTGCTGCTCATAAGAGCATCAATGAAGGCCGAGTAGTTGAGATCAAAGAGCTCTGGGGTTAACGCTCTACGCGAGCACTTCCACCACGGGCTAACTTTTCAACCTCTGCCAAGGAAGCCATAGTCGTATCACCAGGGGTTGTCATAGCTAAAGCGCCATGGGCCACACCTAATTCGAGAGAATCTTGCAAAGAACGTCCATCTAGTAATCCAAATACCAAACCAGAAGCGAAACTATCACCACTTCCAACACGATCTAGAACTTCTACCTCTTTATACAATTTTGATTGCAAGAGGCCAGTTTCCTTTGACCACGCGATTGCGCTCCAATCATTATTTGAAGCGGTGTGAACTTTTCTTAATGTCGTCGCGACTACTTCAAGATTTGGATATGTCTTCACTACCTCTTGCACCATCGCACCAAAGGCGCTGTGGTCTATCTCGGTAAAGTTTGATGATAATCCTTCTACTTTAAACCCCAGAGACTCGGTGAAGTCCTCTTCATTGCCAATCATCACATCAACGTAGGGAGCTAACTTTCTATTTACTTCCTGTGCTTTTGCTTGCCCACCAATTGCACTCCATAAACTTGGTCGATAATTCAAGTCATAAGAAATCTTGGTTCCATTTTTCTTGGCACTTTTCATCGCAGCTTCAATTACTCCGGGCGTCGTTTCAGATAATCCTGCAAAAATTCCACCAGTATGGAACCAGCGGACGCCTTGTGAAAATATGGCATCCCAATCAATTGAATCTGCATGGAGTTGTGAAGCTGCAGTGTTTCCACGATCTGAAATTCCTACAGCACCACGCAAACCAAATCCGCGTTCAGTAAAGTTCAGTCCATTACGCGTGGTTCGTCCAATTCCATCAAACTTTTTCCACTGAATAAACTGAGTATCTACGCCACCTTGCAAAATAAGATCTTCAACCAATCTACCAACTTCATTTTCTGCAAAGGCAGTTACAACCGCGGTGCGCAGACCAAAACAACGACGAAGACCTCGGGCGACGTTGTATTCGCCGCCGCCTTCCCATGCATCAAAGCTTCTTGTCGTCTTAATACGTCCTTGACCTGGATCAAGTCGTAACATGACTTCGCCTAATGAGATCTGATCAAATGCGCATTCATTGGTTGTCTTTATCTTCATGGCGCACACACCTCAACAGCTTCTTTGGTTAATGAAATAATCGTCTCAAAGTCTCCAGCATCAATGAGTTTCTGCGCAACCATCCAGGAACCCCCAACTGCAACTACTGAAGGTAACAACAGGTATTCCTTTGCATTTGCCGCAGATATTCCACCAGTTGGCATGAAACTGATGCCAGGAAATGGAGCTGACATAGCTTTAAGCGCAGCTACCCCACCTAGGGTTTCTGCTGGAAAGAATTTAAGAGTAGCTATCCCTGCATTAATTGCCTGCAACATCTCGGTTGGAGTTGATACACCTGGGAAATATGGAATCCCCTGCTTTTCTGCCTCAACTGCAACAGTTGGTGAAAATCCTGCAGAGACAGCAAACCGTGCACCAACATCTATTGCTTTCTTCAAATCTTCGCCGGTACGCAATGACCCAACACCTACAAGTAAGTCCTTATTACTTGCAGCAATTTTCAATGCTTCTAAACTGGCAGGTGTTCGCAAAGTTATTTCTGCAATAGGTAAACCACCGGCAACTAATGCTGATGCCAAGTCTGCTGCTTTAGTGGCGTCACTGATTGCGACAACAGGAACAATCCTTAAGCTCTTAATCAGTTCAATCATTGTGTGATCCTAAAGTGCCGTGAGGCGAATCGAAGAAACTGTTGCCAATCATAGGTGGTCACATCATGTTTACCGGTACGTAAGTGATACCCAATAAATTCACCTACAGGCTGGTTTACAGGTGGCCATTGCGCAACACCTAAACCTGGTTTTCCAAAAAGCGCATAAACGGGTTCGGCATTCTTTCCCGCCAAGAATTCTCCTTTGGGGTCTGCCCAAACATCCTCTTGCGCGGTTGCTATATAAAGAGGTCTCGGTGCAATAAGTGCGGCTAATTGATGCATGTCTACAGGTAGCGTTTCGGGCGAAGCATTAAACCTCTTGTAATTACCGCAAAACCAATGTGGGAAGTTTTCATTGATTGAACGTATTGATTCACCAAAATCACGTCGTGCCAGTGAGATTCCACCTGCCCCTGAATTGTTTGAAACAACTAAGGCAAATCTCTCATCCAGCGCCCCAGCCCATAGCGCTGCTTTACCCAATCGGGAATGTCCAATGAGGGCAACTCTTTCTGAATCAACTGCAGGATTTGTAACTAGATAATCAAGAGCTCGACTAAGTCCCCAAGACCAAGCAGAGATTGCACCCCAATCATCATCTTCAAATTCTGAGGATTCACCCCCTGGTGATAGCGCTGCTCGGACGCCATTTTTCCAACCATCAGGATGATCTGCTTCTACATCCCCATAGTAAAAAGTTGCAACTCCAAAGCCTTTTTCAATTATCAATTCCAGTGGCCATCGTGTTGCTTCAAACCCTCTTGAAAACTCTGTCGCACGGTTGTTAACTACGCTTTTCTCGTCCACAGTGTTTCTCATCCACTGAGTAGTTATTGAAATGCTTCCATCCTGATCTACTGCATGATTTCCGTTGAAATTGCTCCCTAGAAATATTGGAACAGGCGTTAAAGCTGACTTTGGAATATAGAGCGCTAAGTTAATTCGTATTTTTTTATCATTAGCGACGCAGTTGATTGCAATTTCGTGTCGTATTGCACTGCCACCGAGAGCCGCTTGATTTACTGAAATTTCTTCAAATGTAATGGGCAATTGTACTAATGGAAATTTTCCGTAAACGTACGTTGCGAATAAATCTAGAATCTCTGGCCTGCGTTTGGTTGTCCAAATGGAGCTATCAAGTACTTCTGTTCCATCTTCGCACTGCAAAAGTTCTGGAAGAGGGTGATTGCCTACTTTGCTTTCGTCGTAATTGGCCGATTCATTCATCGACCCATCCAACCGCCATCTACTGTGATTATTTCTCCATTTATATAAGAGGCTGCAGGTGAAGCCAAAAATACTGCCACCGCTGCCAAATCTTCTGGTGTCCCCCAACGTCCTATTGGAATGCGTGCCAAGATCGAAGTATTTCTATCAACATCATTACGAAGTGCTTGAGTATTGTCAGTTGAAATATATCCAGGTGCAATGGCGTTAACTGTTACACCCTTAGCACCCCATTCATTTGCTAACGCCTTTGTAACTCCGGCAACAGCGTGCTTACTTGCTGTATAGGCAGGGACATTAATTCCACCTTGGAATGAAAGGAGTGAAGCAATATTGATGATTCTTCCATGCCCTTTAGCCAGCATTGACTTGGCACATAATTGTGAAATTTGAAAGACGGAATTGAGATTGGTATCAATAATTCGATCCCAATCCTCTAATGAAGTTTCGATTGCTGGAGCTCTTGAAATAGAGCCAGCATTGTTAACTACAATTTCTACATTGAGTTGATCAATGCTCTTGAATGCATCAGAAATTCGAGCCCTAGATTCAACATCTACAACTAAAGTTTCAGTACTTCGTCCTAAGTTTTCGATTGCGACGCGTGTGGCTGATAGTGAATCGTGAGAGCGCCCGACTAAAACAACATTGGCACCCGCCTGCGCCATAGCGATAGCAATGCTCGCACCTATTCCTTTGCTCGCGCCAGTAACTAAGGCCTTCTTACCATTTAGTGAGAATTGCGATTCAAGCCAGTTTGTCATTATTTAAGATTCTTGGTTTCAACTAAGTTGAAGTCTGAATAAGTGATGTTCTCACCAGCTGTCGACCAAACAAACTTATAGTTTGTTGTTCCAGCTCCGGTATGAATAGACCAAGCAGGACTGATAACCGCTTCTTTATTGCTTAAGACAAAATTGCGTGATTGGTCTGGTTTTCCAAATAGGTGAATTACTTTCTCATTTGCATCTAAATCAAAGTACAAATAAGCCTCAGTTCTGCGCTCATGCACGTGACAAGGCATCGTGTTCCAAACGCTGCCCTCGTGGATTGTCGTAATACCCATGGCCATCGAAGATGATGCAACGCCCTGATCATGGATGTACTTTCTTAAAGTACGTTCACTAGCAAACTTCTTGTCACCAATAACAACGGCATCGGATTTTTCTTTTGTAATCAAGGTGGTTGGATAGTCGGCATGACACATGCTGGAGGTAAAGTAAATTTCAGCGGTTCCGGAAATTTCAATCTTTCTAGTTCCACGACCAAGATAGAGAATGTCTTCAGCACTTAACGAATACTTGGCACCATCTGCGACAACTTCAGCGCTTCCTGATAAACACACCAGACCTAATTCACGTCTTTCAAGCAAATACTCTGCACTTAATCCACTTGGAGCTTCTAATGTAACTGTGCCACCTTGCAACGATGACCCACCGATCAAAATACGGTCATGATGAGAAAGCACATAAGTAACTACATTTTTCTGAAAAAGATTTGAGATAACTAATTTCTCTCGCAAGCTGTCTGAACTTTTACTCTGAACATCTTCGGGTGTGATTGGTGTGCGAATTTCCATGCCAAAAGTGTATGGCAATCTCGATTATAAATAAATGTTATATAGAGACACGCATTCAAAGCCTTTTGACTACTATGGCTATTGCCATAATCGCCTTATTCCCCTTGAATTAAGTCACTTGTGTCGATGAAAAATCGACACGACCTACTATGAGAGGTAATAGAAATCAATGAAGATTAAGAAGCTTCGTTCAAAGATCGCAATTGCAGCATCTCTCGCGTTATCGGCAGGCCTTGTTGCAACAGGTCTTCCTTCAGCGCAAGCAGCTGGATTGCAACCAACTGCAGCACAACTAGCTGCATGGAAGGGTAAGGAAATTACTTACTACTTCTATAACGACAGCCAGGCAGAACTTGACACAACTAAGTCACAAATTGCTGACTTTGAGAAGTTAACTGGCGCAAAAGTTAAGCTTGATGTAATTCCTTACACAAGCTTGGACACACAGCTACAGGCTCGTTTGGCTGCAGGCAATGCTCCAGATGTTGCACGTCTGAATAACCCAGGTCTTTACATCAAGGACTCTCTAGATCTAGAGAAGTACTTGGGACGTAAATATGCTGCTGAATTCCTAAAGGGTTCAACTCTTCAGGTTACACACCCAACAACTAAGAAGTTAATCGGTGTTCCATACGACCTTACAGTGAACGGTCCATTTATTAACGTTGACATGTTCAAGAAGGCCGGAGTTGCTGTTCCTACTTCATGGAACTGGACAGAACTAGTTGCAGCAGGTAAGAAAGTTCAAAAGGCAACTGGATCTGAATACGCCTTTGCAATTGATAAGTCTGGGCACCGCGTTTCTACAGCCATGAGCCACTTCGGTGCATATATGGTTGATAAGAACCAAAGAAACGTTCTTCCAACTTCAAAGTTCCGTGCAGAAAAAGCTATCAAGATCATTACTGATCTTTACAAGGCAGATCAAGCACCTCGCGACCTATGGATAGGTACAGGAACAAAGTACTCATCACCAACAGCTATCTTCTTAGCGCAACAGACTCCAATTTTCTTCTCAGGTAACTGGCAGGTCGCAGCACTTGCTAAGGATGCAAAATTTGACTTTGCGGCAGTTCCAAATCCTAAGGAGCTCAATGGTGGAGGATGGCCTGGCGGTAAATTCTTAGTTGCGTTTAATGCAAGTAAGACGCCTGACTTGGCAGCATACTTCTTGTACTTCTTGGCTGATACAGCACAAATGGAGCAGATGGATAAGAACGCATTCTGGCTGCCAACACGTGCTGACCTTGTTGCACAAGGCGTTAAGTACGCAACACGTACAGCAGATATGGGTGTCTTCCAAGCAGATGCTGCAAAGACACCAGCTGCTGCTTATGGAATCCAGTCAGTACCAACTCTTACTGGAAATATCTATAACAAGTTGCGCGATTTGATGACTGAAGTTATTGCAGGAAAGATCACTGCAAAGCAAGCAGTTCAGACTCAGATCGACTTCATTGATGCTCAGCTCGCAACACTCAGGAAGTAATTGCATATAAACTACTTCTTGTGATTAATTCAAGTAATGCGGCTAACCGCCGGCGTTCAGTTATTAACTGGCGCCGGCGGTTAATGCCGTACCTGTTTGTTGCACCAAACATGTTGATTTTCATAACCTTTATTATCTGGCCAGCAATACGTGGTTTTCAGATTTCTTTCTACGACAGTATCGATGGACGCACATTTACCCCGGTTGGCACCGGCAATTACAAAGCGATCTTTGGTGATCCCACCGTTGCAGAGGTTGCGAAAAACACCGCCATCTATGTCGTGTTTTACGTAATTATTTCAACTTTACTTTCAATCGCCTTTGCACTGATTGTTAATGAACAAAAATTCGCAAAAGGATTCTTCAGAGCAATTCTCTTTTTACCGGTAATGCTTTCTCCAATTGTCGTCGGACTTATTTGGAATGATGTACTCGATCGCAAAGTTGGCCCACTTAACGCTTTATTGCAAGCTATAGGTGGCGGTAGTCCAGGATGGTTAGTTGAACCAAAACTTGGAATGATGGCTGTTATCTTTGTCGGTGTTTGGGTTCACTTAGGCTTTTACTCAATTATTTTGTTGGCCGGACTACAGGGAATTGATAGAAGCTTGTTAGAAGCCGCGGCTATGGATGGTGCGACACGCCCTCAGATTATTCGGACAATCATTCTTCCGCTACTAAAGCCAACAACATTAGTTATCTTGATTTTGGCGACTATTCATGGCTTCCAGTCTTTCGACTTTATTTATACATTGACTGGCGGTGGACCTTTAGGTGCCACAACTTTAATTGTTCAATACATTTACGATCGTGCTTTCCAAACGCCGATCCAGTATGGACTTGGTAGCGCAGCGGGAGTGATTTTGTTCATGATCATATTTGCCTTTACAGCGCTTAACTTCCTACTCGGAAAGAAGCGTGAGGCAATATGAGCAAACTCCAAGAGCGGGCATCTGCAAATAAGTGGAGCTCTATGGGCGGCAAGAAGCCACCTTCAGTAGGAACCATTCTTAGAACAACTTTTCTTTTGGCAATGACTTTTGTCATTTTGGCTCCAGTTCTTTGGTTTGTACTTTCATCCTTTAAAGATGCAACAGACTTAGGCGCAAGACCACCAAAGATTTTGCCTACACGTTGGGCTTTTGAGAATTACACCGAAGCTTTCCAGATGTATAACTACACCCGCTACTTTATGAACAGCGTATTCGTGACCTCAGTTGCAACGGTTCTTACATTGTTGATCAATTCTATGGCGGCTTATGCCTTTGCAAAGTACAACTTCAGAGGGCGTGATGGCCTGTTTGTCATGACGCTTGCAATGATCATGATTCCATTGCAGGTTATTTTAATTCCAATTTATTTGGTCGTTTCATCTTTAGGACTAGTTAATACCTACTGGGGAATGATTATTCCTGCAGCTGCTACCCCGACGGGTGTTTTCATCATTCGCCAGTACATGTTGACGATCCCTGATGAACTGATTGAGGCAGCTCGTATTGATGGCGCAGGCGAATTTAGAATCTTTGCACGAATCGTTTTGCCACTTTGTCGTCCAGCTTTAGCGGTGGTCGCAATCTTCTCAATTCTGTGGCGTTGGAACGATTTCCTATGGCCACTTTTGATTGCGCAAAAAGAAGAGCTCTACACACTTCCAGTTGCCTTGGCACTCTTAAATGGGCAGCTAGTGGTTCCTTACAACATTGTTTTGGCGATGTCAGTTATGTCAATCATTCCAGTCTTGTTTATGTTTGTTTTCATGCAACGTCAAATTGTCCAAGGAATTGCTCAGACTGGAATCAAGTAGTTCACCAGTCTGGAGAATTTCCTCAACGAAGGAAGAGGTCAGAAAAATTCCACGCTTCACAGATAACTTCAATCGCACGATTCATTTACTTGATAACAACGGTTTCATCCGCGATTGGCTAATAACTAAAGCTTGGATTACCCCTGCCGATGACTTAGGCAAATTACTCAAAGACTCAGGAGATCCCTTTGGAAAAGATGGTCGTTGGGTCTTAACAAATGGTCCAGATATCGCGCCATTGAAAGCCAAGATCTATAAGAATCTACCTTTCACCACCAACCAAACGATGCCGGATGTAGTTGAAGGTGGCGCAGTTTCATGGAAAGCGCCTGGAACCGGTCAGATCAACACAGACACATGGACTCGAATTCATACAGGTCATGATGGGTACGCGGACTGGAGTCACTTCTCATATACCCCTGAATACCGTCATTCATTAATGGCAACGCAATTAGAAATAGATCAACCTGAATGGCGAAACATTGTTGTCCAAAGTCAGGGCCCGGTTCAAGTTTGGCTCAATGGAGAGTTGGTACTGAGTACTGATTTATTTGGTTATATGCAACCACTCACTCATTCGATTAATACTCTGCTCCCTTCTGGAATTAGCACTTTAATCATTTCTCAGTGGCAAATCTCTTTACGAGAAGTACGCCACGCTGTTCGTGTAAAGATTGAAGGATTACCAGTTCGTATTGTTATTCCATCTCAAGGTGCTGATGAGTATGCCTCAGAAATTGCAGAGCGCGAACTTGAAAACATCGCTTTGGAGCGATGGGCTAGAACCACAGATACCGTTGAATTTAGAGGTTCTCCTGGGCTTCGCGTCCGAATTAAAGAGAGAAATACTCAGGGTGATGGCGTAGCCGTAACCTTCAAGCAAGGTAAAGCTAAGGTAAAAGTAAGTGAAATTCGAAGTGCAGCAAAGAAAGCTGAAAAGGCAACCGCGGCCATTGACGGTGATGTAACAGCAACTATGTTAGATACTGGAGAGATATTCCTAGAGCTTCGGTTGGATTCACCCAACACACCTGTTTTTCGAACATTTAGAACTGCTTATGTCCCAGAACGTGTACGGACAACGGTTCCAAAGAGTTCTCCAAAGATTTGGCGCTCGGAGGTAGTTGATCACGTAGCAGACAGTTATGCGTCATCTGCTCGTGCGCTTGCACGCCTTGAAAAGAACTCAAAGTACGTTGTTACCGCGGAGGACTTAAAGCCTGCGCTATCAATGATCACATCACGAGCAGATTGTGCTGACTTTGAAGCTGTTGGCCTAGTTCATATCTTGAATAAATTCCCGGATAATCAATGGGAAAAGGGTCTTCGCGAAGAGGTAAAAGAGACACTTTTGAATTTCAAGTATTGGATTGAACATCCAGGACTTGACGCGATGTGTTACTTCACCGAAAATCACCAGTTTGTTTGGCACACAGCGGAGCATTTGATTGGTGATTTCTTTGCAAAAGAAACTTTTGCCAACGCAAAGATGTCCGGTACAGACCATTCTGAGCATGGTCGTGCCATGGCGCTAGATTGGTTAAAGCTAAAGCTTGAAGGCGGATTTAGTGAATACGACTCAAACGCTTACTTAGCGATCGATACCCTTGCCTTGGTTTCACTGATCGAATACTCCCCCGACAAGGAGATTCGTCAGTTCTCAGAAGCGCTGCTCGACAAGTTGATGTTTTCATTAGCGAGTAACTCTTGGCGTGGTGTACACGGTGCTGCACACGGTCGTAGCTATACAACAACATTGCGTTCATCTCGATTTGAAGAAACCGCTCCAATAATGTGGGCCTTGTGGGGAATGGGTGCACTTAATTTAGCTGTACTTCCAGTAACTACTTTGATTACATCAAAGAAGTATGTGCTTCCGCCTATGATCGTAAAGGTGGCTCATTCGCTCAACAAAACTTGGCATGGTCGTCAGGTCTACCGCGGAAAGTACCGTTTCACCAGCGATTTACTTGAGCGGCCATATGCTTCTGATCTTCATGTATGGCGCACTACAGATGGAATGCTTTCATCTGTTCAAGATTACAGAGCAGGTTTACCTGGATTACAAGAGCATGTATGGGGTGCAACCCTTTCGACTGAGGTACAGGTCTTTGCTAGTTATCCCGCTGCCTTTAGTCATGCGACTTCGGTTCGACCAAATGCATGGGCAGGACACTTGGTTCTGCCACGTGTTCGACAATATGAGAATGTGATCCTTGCGATTTATGCGCTCAATGATCAGCTATATCCAGACTTTACGCACCTCTGGTTCCCAACACCGTGGATGGATGAGTTCACCCAAAAAGGTTCTTGGATCGCAGGTCGTGTAGGAAATGGTTATATCGCTGTTGCAACTCCTGGTGGATTTTCTCCACTTAAAAGCGGTGACACCGCCCATCAAGAATGGACACCAAAGGGCAATGGAGCACTCTATGTTTCAATTCTCGGTGACAAGAAGAGTTACGGAGACTTTAAGAGTTTTGTACGTAAGTTATCTGAACCGAACTTTGATGAGAAGAACTTATCCATTTCTTGGAAACACAAACATCGCTTTGAGTTGCATTGGACTGGACCGTTCCTTGTAGATGGATTAAGTGAGCAACTCGAGGGTGGTTTACCAGAATTAGCACCTCGACTTGATAATCCTGCCGTTGCACTTGAATCTACTGATTCAATCCTTGATGCAGAATTTGGTAAAGAAAAGCTTCGAATTGATGTTGTTAACGGAAAGCGACTTAATCCAAAGTCACAGGTGTAATTATGGCTGGTGAAGATACAACTTCGAGCGCTCTTGAAGCGCCACCGTTAACTCCTATTTCTAAGGATTTATTGACTCCGAATTTCTTAAGAGAAACAGCTAGCCGCATCATCGATGCAACCTGGCAGGCTGGTCTGCCTCAATGGTCGTGGGGTGAAGGTGTCTATCTACTGTCTGAAGTTCGATATCACGAGACTGTGGAACAAGAGATCCCAACAAAATTGATTGACTGGTACGCAAACAGAGGAGTCCTCACCTCTGGGCACATCAATAATGTTGCACCCGGTGCTGCTGCTTCAAGAGTTCATGCACGTGGATTAATGGATGCATCTGAAACAAATATCTTGCTGGAAAAATGGGTAATGGACCCGTCCTCTGCAACCAGAGCTGCAAATGGAGCTGTCGAGCACTGGCCTGGCGGGGTCTGGGCAGATACCTGTTACATGATGGGAACATTTCTTCTCAATCATGGCGTGGGGACGAAAAACCTTTCGTATATCGAATTCATTGGTGATCAATTAGTTGCGCATATTGAGCTATTACAAAATCCCACAACCAAACTCTTTGCTCATGGCTCGCACAGAGGTGAAACTCTGTGGAACTACTGGGGCCGCGGCAATGCATGGATGTCGCTGTCTGCTGTCGAGTTTCTCGATGCATGTGAGGCCTTAGGGATAAAACCCAAATCACATGATGTAGTACAGAAAGCGCTGAAAGATCAATTACTCGCCCTTATTCCGCTACTTCCAGATTATGGAATTTGGGATGTGCTTGTAGATCACCAAGTGGAGAACAAAGGTGTTCTTGAAACATCTGCGACTGCAGGATTTGGGTCAGCGATGATTCGTGCAATACGACACTTCCCTGAGTTAAAGAAAGAACTACATGCTGCAGGAACTACGGCAATTGCGGCCGCACTAACTTATGTTGATAGTTCGGGAGTTCTGACTCGCACAAGTGCGGGAACAGTTTTGCAGCTTATACCTTTTGGTTACAGTGTAATTCGAAGTGACCGTATGCAATTGTGGGGACAAGGTTTAGCTTTGAATGCTATTTCAGTAATGCTCGAACCAAACAAGAATTTTGTTGCAATTAACAACTAGTTCCAACTAGTCCAAGGCTTTGCATGGGTATCAACGATTTCAGCCAGTTGTTCTAGGCGTGGAATAGAGATTTCACGAAGCGCCTTTGGAATATCTGGTGAGCTCACAATGTCAGCCCACACAGCGCGTCCTGCAAGGAATCCACTTGCTCCACCCATTGCACATGCCTTTACCGCATCATTAAAGAATGGTTGCTTGACGCCATTTGAAAGAACGACCCACGGAGAGCCAATCGCCTCTGAAATTCTGTCGGCGTTCTTAGTCACAAGGTTTAAATTCCCTTCACCATGGAATGGAACCTCTGCCTTGTAAAGATCTGGTTTCCACGCCGCAGCTTCACGTGCCGCGATGATCAACTCTTCTTCACGATTAAAACTACGAGAAGTATCTGTTGGAGGCTTTACGATGATTTCAATAATTGATGGCAAGCCAGAAATGTCGCACAACTTATTAAAATCTTCTACTAATTTTGCGCGCACATCAGGTGATTCATCATTGCGCCATAAAACAAGAAACTTAAGTCCAACGCTTCCAATATCTCGCATACGAATTGGATCAACATCTGGATCAATTGCAGTATCTGTAGCGGCTCCACCTGGAGGACCTACTAATAAATCTGCTGCTGCGATTAGCCCACATCCACCTTGCAGCGCTTTCTGATCAACAATTGCATCAATTCCAAACTCTTGATCAACTAAGAGTGCTGAAGCGTATGGTGATAGCTCGCGAGCAACATCAACTTTGAATTGAGTCAACTGTGAATCAGGTACTGGTGTGCTTTGATGAGCTGCAAACATTCCACGCAATGCTTCACGTTGATCAACTGCAACCATTGCTAGGGCTCCTGATGGGCGTGCCAAATTAGTTAAGGGTTTTCTCATCAGTGTGCCTCCAGGTATGCATCGAGTTCAGTTGTTGTTGGAATCATTGATTGACCATCCAGGCCGCGGCAAGAAAGTGCAGCAACCGCATTGGCGCGACGCAACGCTTCTTGTAATGAATGGCCCTGAATTAGTTGGGCTACAAGGGCTCCATGAAATACATCGCCAGCACCTAACGTGCTTGTTACTTCGACCTTAAATCCAGGTGCTGTAACAAGCCCAGTTTCAGGTGAAAAAGCTGCACTTCCTTCTGAGCCTTGAGTAGCTACAACGGTATTTCCAGCCTTCATTGAATCATTTTCTAGTGCCACAGCCAGATCAATGCCTGGATAACGAAGTGCCATTTGTCGATCAGTTGGAACAAACAAATCAACAACTATCGGATCAAAATTTTCAACACCATAGCCTGCATCAAAAGAAATCTGAGCTCCTTTACCGCGAGCGATACCTAACTCATCTAAGCGTTTGATACCCACGTGATCGACATGTACCCATTGCGCATTTGCAATTAACTTCTTGGCTGCTTCGTTGATTGGTGCTTGAACAACAGGTTGGCGCGTGCTGATGGCACGGGCACTGTGTTCCTGTGAAGCAACAATCACACTTCCAGCTGTGGCGGTTGTTCCAATAGAGATACCCGAGGTATCAACGCCTTCTTGGGAAAATATTCGCAAAACTTCTTTACCATCTGCATCGTCGCCGATCGTTCCGACAATCGCGGTCTTAACGCCTAAACGACTCAACGCTACAGCTGCAACCGCTGCCGGACCACCGCCTGCACGTGAAATTTCATTGGCAAGGACACGTTCATCTTCTGATGGGTACTTATCGACTAGTGCAATTGTGTCGATCGTAATTACACCAACGCAAACCGCCTGAACAGAACTCAATTGCTATCTTTTTTCTTTGCATCTGCCAAAGCGGTAGCACGGGCTCCCGTTATGTGCTGCAGAGTCAACTTAGAGGCCAGCTCTCCATCGCCATTTTCGATGGCAGCCAAAATCTCATTATGTTCATTGCGTGAAATTTCAGAACGTCCAGGCAACCGCAAGGTTGTCTCCATCGACATCTTCATTACATCTTGCAATACATTTAAAGTCTGGTTGATGAAACGGTTGCCCGCAATCCCGACAATTGTTAAGTGAAACTTTGCATCCAAAGACTGCAGTTGATCAAAATCAATTGGCTCAATAGCTGTAATTGTGTCGATTTGATTCAAGGTAGCTCGCAGTAAACGAATATCCTCTTTTGTGGCCTTTTCTGCTGCCCACTTAGAGGCTGGAACTTCAAGAACTTCGCGGGCATCAAATAGTTCATTAAGTCCATGAGTTTTAGTCATCACCGATGCACGTAGCTCTTGAGCAACAACTGGTTCCTGAACAAAAGTTCCCTGACCATGTTTAATCTGAACTAATCCTTGTGCCTGCAAGATATGCAGAGCTTCTCGCAAACTTGGGCGGCTTACTTCGAGTAGATCAGCAAGCTGACGTTCTGGCGGCAACTTATCCCCCGGTAAGAGTTTCTGAAGTTCAATAAGCTCTATTAATTGGGTCGCTATTCTGGCGGCACGTTGAGGTGCTAGTGGCGCTACTGCACTCATTACTACCCCTTTACCGCGCCGGCGGTTAATCCAGCGATGAATGAACGTTGCATGAACAGGTACATGATAACCATAGGAAGTGAAGCAACCATAACCGCAGTGAAAAGCATAGAGAAACTCACAAAGTACTCACCACGGTAAGCCAACATTGCAAGAGGCAAAGTTTTCTTCTCTGACTCCTGAATCAATAAAAGCGGCCACAATAGATCATTCCAGTTGATAACAAACAAGAAAATTGCGGTTGCACCCATCGCTGGCTTTGAGAGTGGAAGTGCGATTGAACGATAAATTCGTAATGGTGATGCTCCATCAACCTCAGATGCCTCATACATTTCCTTTGAAACTTGCTTGAAAAATGCACTGAGAATAAAAATGGAAATAGGAAGCGTTGTTGTCACATTAATCAAAATCAAACCGATGTATGAGTTGGTTAGACCTAAATCTCTAAAGATGTAATAGATCGGAACAAGATTAATCTGCGCAGGAATTGCTAGGCCCAGGGCAAATAGTCCAGCCAGCACCTTGCCCGAAACTGTGATCATTCTGGCGATGGCAAAAGATGCAAGACTTGCAAAAATTAAAGTTAAAATAACTGATGAAACAGTGACTAAGACGCTGTTGCGAAAGCTGATATCCAGATCGCTGTCGCTCAAAAGACGGCTGTAGTTACCCAGACTCCAAGTCTCAGGCAACGATAGTGGCTTGTTGTAAACCTCGGCATCTGTCTTGAATGAGCCCAAAACTACAATCAATGAAGGCACAAGAATCATTGCAGCAAAGGTGACTAGAGCTATAACTCGAGATACTTTATACATCTTGTGCCTTTCTCACTTTTCATACCTCTTGCCAAAAGTTTGGCGCTGTAGCCAGGTAATCAGAATCATTACGATGACCATAAAGATTGTCTGCGCAGCTGCATACCCCAACCGCAATTCATTGAACAGGGTTAGATAAATCAATGTGCTGAAAATGTTGGTTGAATTGTTTGGTCCAGCCGTTGAATTTGTCATAACCATGATCAAATCAAATGCTCGGAAAGATTGAATTGTTGTATAGGCCATTACGACTAATGTTGTTGGCATTGCCATCGGCCACGTTACATTTCTAAACTGCTTCCAACGTGAGGCGCCATCGACCTCGGCTGCTTCATACAACTCCTTTGGAATCTGCTGCAAGCCGGCGATATAAACGACCATCATCTGTCCTGTGTGGAACCAAACCTGAGTAAATGCGATGGCATACAAAGCACTTTTCTCATCACCTAGCCAGTTAAGGGCGAAAGAATTCAGCCCTAACTTATTAAAAAATAGATTCAAAGCTCCAAAATTTGGATCATAAAGAAATAGCCAAATCATTCCGACCGAGACTGAACTGAGAATTGTCGGGAAGAAATATAAAGTTCTAAGTGCAATATTTACCTTTGAATTGTTTACTAGATAAACTGCAAACAGCAAGGCAAATATAGTTTGAAAAATCACAACTAGAAAAGTGAACTCTAAATTGTTACCCAGAGTCTTATAAAAGAGGTCGTCATTAGTAAGTAGGTTTGTAAAATTTCTAAACCCAACAAACTCTGGCTCAGTTATTCCATCCCAGCGACGAGTGGCAAATTGTAAATTCTGCAAAGCTGGGTAGAGATAGAAGGCTAGAAACAAAAGTAGCGCCGGAAGCCCCATTAAATAATAGGTTAGGGAATCCTTTTTTCTCTTCTTACGGGTACCCGAAAGACCGCTCCCACTTTGTGTGGGAGCGGTCTTTGTTACGGATATCTTGTTAATTACCCAGCCAGCTTTTGCTTAATCTGCTTAGAGAAGTCAGCAAGAACTTCATCGGTGTTTTTGCCACCAACGATCTGGATTAGCGCATCTTGAGTCAAGTCTGAAACAGCTGTGTTCAGAATCAAGAATCGAGGTGCGAGCATTGTGTTCTTTCCTTGGAAAGGCGATGTATTAAGCAGGTCTACGTTTGTGTATTCAACATCAAGAACGTTGACGTGCTGTGTAGTCGCATTTCCATAGATTGCTGCTACAGGACCTGTCGCTAAGTATGACAAGAACGAAAGTGCAATCTTCTGATTAGTGGATGATGACTTTGCGTTCACGCTTAGGTTGAATGTGTTGTTCATGATTCCTTCAGCAATTACCTTGCCATCTGTTAAAACCATGCTCATCAAGTTCATCTTTCCACCAAGTTCTGGATTGAGTGCCTTTACAGCTCCCATTGAGAAAGTACCTGTTGGAAGAATTGGTGACTTACCTGTAGCAAATAGGTTAAGTGCAGATGCTTCTGTAACTCCAGTTGGGTTATCTGGGAAACATCCTGCTTGGCGTAGCTTGACGTAGATGTCAGCAACACCCTTGAACCAAGGTGAGGTTAGGTCAATCTTTCCAGAATTGAGATCTTCAAGGTTCTTTGAAAGATCTGCGTAACTTGCTGCAGAGTTCATCAAAGCAGAGTTTGAAATCTGGGCAGCTTGTCCACGAGTTGCTCCTGGCCATGCAAGAGGAACATATCCCTTGGCCTTTGCATCCTTACACCAAGCGGTCCATTGAGTTAGGTTCTTTGGAAAAGCCCACTTCTCTTTAGCCCAGATTTCAGTGTTATAGACAGGGTTGTTAAATAGGTAGTGGTAAGGAACACCTAGCACCTTGCCATCTACGGTACCCGCAGTAAGTCCCTTAGAAACAAGGTTCTGCTTAACGAAGCGTTGGTTTGAAATGTTTAGAGTTAAACCGCTGTTTACGAAATCATTGAAAATTGATCCGCGTGCAGTTGCAAACAATGCAGCACGTGGATTTGCCAAGATTTGCACACGAGCAGTTGCGTTGTAATCAGTTGTAGTTTTGATTACCTGCGTAATTTTAGTACCTGGGTAGCGAGCTTCGTAGTTCGAAATAATCAACTCGAAGTGAGCCTTATCTTCTGGGCGGTAATGCCAGAATTCAATTGATCCCTTTGGAGGAGTTAAAGCTGCAACTGGGTTTGCATTTGTTGCGGCCAGACGTACACGCTGCCAAGTGAGCTTGCCACCTGAGCTAGCTGCACAAACGAGAGACTTAGAGCTTGTTCCTGTGCTTACGCCTTCTGTTGTGCACTTCTTACCGAATGTTGGAACTTCGGCAGAGTTAGCAACTGCAAGTGGAGTGATAACAAGTGCCGCAGCAACTGTTGCAACTACACCAGCACGGAGTGAAGCAAAGGCTTTGTGTCCTTTAGTTTTCATTTTTATCCTTGCTTTAGAGGGTTTGTTGTTGTTTACCATTCTGTGAGGGGTATCCCTAACATCTTTGCCATTTGGCGAATACCTGGTCGCACATCGATCCACGAGATGACCAAGTGGTGCGGGTATCCACCAGTGACTATTCCATTCACTAATGCAGCGGCATCAGGTTGAGTGATAACCGTTGCTGTATTGCCTTGGAAGTGATTGGGAGCTGGGATTGATTCCCCTCGGCTCACAACCATGCGTAAACCCGTGCTATTGCTCGGATCTACATCCCGATCAATGCGGAACAGTGTTACTGGTCCGGTCTTGAGCGGAAAATTGCCTGCAACGCCTAGTTTGCGATTGCAGTGGATTGATTGCGTTGCATTCTTTGGATCAGCTGCAAGCTTTGTTGCTGCAGATCCGCAGTGCCACAAACGCACTAAACCTTGTGATGCATCTAGGTCGACGATATCTACAAGGTAGTTTTCATCAGAACCAAGTGCCTCGCACATCATCATTGTTACTGCGCCTAAAACATCCCGTTCGCAGGTAGTTACTGTGCCGCGGTCGGCAAGGCGTCCAAGTGATGAACAAATGCATGCGCCCATCTCAGTTGGGAACTCAGGCCAGCAGCGAATCGCGATTGCATCAAGTAGCTCATCTTCACGCCACTTATCTAGAGCAACTTCTACGCCATAAACTTTCTTTGCCTCATCAACATTTACTGAAGCAAGTGATGGTTGTGCAGCAAGAGCACCTGCATACGCTAATTCACGTGCTTCTTCTTTAACCTCTGAGATTTTTCCAAAGGCATCATCAATTGTGATCTGACGAATATCTAAACCAAATAGCGAACGGATTTGCTGTGCGTCATAAACACAAGGAGTAAAACCAATTGGTGCATCTCCAACTGCGCCGATCTTCTTACCCTTCATCCAATCAAAAGCTTTTTGTGCATCTGCTTCAGAACCAAGTTCACCAGTTACATTCTTTGGAGTTGCTGCTTCAGGTAACTTTCCTGCGAGCGCATCTTTAATCGCTGCACGCACTTGTGGCTCGTCAGCGTTGCCGTGAATGTGGCGAATAGATTGACCAACATTCATCAACGCATGTGCTGCAAGATTTACACCGCACATTGAATTCAACTTCAATCGCTCCCCGACCTCACCAGGTTCGCGCATTGACCATCCAAGAACAGGTCCCTTAACTTTTCCAAGGAGTTCAACCGCTGGTGATGCATCTGAAAAAGAGGCCATAAATAAAATATGTAGGTCAGCATCTGGAAGTGTTACCGCTGCGACATCTTCAACTGTCATCACGAGATCTGCTGGACCCACAACCGCTGCCCCTAGCTCGGTAAGCAAAGCACGAGCGGAATCAAAGTTGGCTTGGGCACATGTGAGGTCGAAGGTAGGACGCGCTAGTGCGACGAGAGCAACGGTGCTCATTAAACCTCCAGTGGTAAGACCTCTTGGCAGAGCGTGCCACTGGATTAAGTGCGAGTCAATGCTAAAAGGGCATTTTTACGCGTCGTTATAAGACTGTGATGGGTGATTATTTCTGCAGTAGAAAGGCTCTGGTCCGACCATTGACCTCAAAGCTGGGCCACTCTGGGTCCACTGAGAGCATTTTTACGCCTGAATCAGTGGCCACAATGGTGTCTTCAGCCTTCCACCCCTTGCCCGTTGGATTCCAGGCGATGGGTTGGTTGGCGGCAATCAAGCGGGTGCTGGTCTGGTTAGCTGGCCAATCTCGAGGCAAGAACCCTGATGGACCGCCCTGGTGATGTTTGGTCCACTCATCGGCATCAAAGCCATTGGCTGGATATGCAGCAATGGCTGCGTTGATTGGATCTGAAAATGGTTTACCAACAACGGTTGCATCCAACAAAGCTGCCTCAACTTTATAGATTGATGTGTAATCCGACACCATCTGATTGGTTACTTCACCAAAAGTAACGATTCGAGTCACCGATGCGATGAGGCCTTTTCGCTTTGCACAAATTGATGCAGAGACTCGATTACCAACAACTGCATCCGTTGGTAATGGATGTCTAAATTTATGAACACGATCTTGGCCGGCAACACCTAGGAACGCGATTTCAAGATCTGCTTGCCATAAAGAATGTGTTATCAAACCTGCAGCATCAATTTCGCGATCTGTACTTTCAACCTGCTTCATTGCATTTCCTAATGCGACTGCAGCATCCACACAGATTTCTTTGAATCGCGCGAGATCAGATTCAATTAATGATGCGCGAATCATTTCGACTTCAACGCCAAGATCAATTCGGTCAGCACCTGGTTGATCACTTCCTACCTTTGGTCCTGTCGGCAGAAGTGGATCACGACCTTCTGACCACTTAATTGTTTGGATCGTTACTTCACTAGGTAACTCTTCGGCAATCAAACGTGGTGCTTCTACAACATTAGTAATTGCAGTTGCGGAATCGTGGGTGATGATCAAATCAAAGCAGGCCATATCAATTGTTGTTGGAACATGTGCACGCCCTGCAATCGCCCAGGCTAAATTTGGATTACGGCGCAATACAAAGGCATCAAGGCCTTTGGCTTTCATAAGCTCGCGAAGCGGCTGAATTCGTTGATTAAATGCGCTCATATCGCTGATGTTACAGGCGTCCTGCTTGGTGAACCCGCTTTAGGAACTCCTTAGTCTTTGGATTCTGCGGATTATGCAAGACCTGATCAGCTGTTCCACGCTCAACAATGTTTCCTGACTCAAGGAAACACACCTCATCTGCAACCTGCGTTGCAAAACCCATCTCGTGTGTTGCCAGAACCATCGTCATTCCATCGCTCTTGAGATCACGCACTGCACTGAGAACTTCATTCACCAAGACTGGATCTAGCGCTGATGTAACTTCATCAAGAAGAAGTAAACGTGGGCTCACTGCTAAAGATCTAATAATCGCAACGCGTTGCTGCTGACCACCACTGAGGCGATCTGGGTACTGATCTGCTTTGTCAGCTAAATCAAAACGCTTCAATAGGTGCATCGCATGTGAGTTTGCTTCATCTTTGCTCTTGCCATGAACCTTTATAGGCGAAAGGGTGATGTTTTCCAGAACCGTCTTGTGTGGGAAAAGGTTAAATGACTGGAAAACCAATCCTAAACGGCGTCGTACATCATCAACATTGATCAGTGGATCTGAGATCTCTTCGCCATCTAAAAAGATTTGTCCATCATCAATTGACTCCAGCAAGTTAATGCAACGAAGCAAGGTTGATTTACCCGATCCAGATGCACCAATCAAAACCGTTGCTGTGTGCTCTGGGACAGATAGCGAAAGATCCTTCAAAACAAGCTCAGATCCAAAGGATTTACGTACATTTACTAGCTCTAAAACATTACTCATCAGATTGAACCTTCTGAGTTCTGAGCACTGGTGCGCTGTCTAATTGCTCTATCTGTGTAGCGGGTCATTGGAATAGTGATGAGTAAGAACAAGATTGCGGCCACTACATAAGGGGTGTAATTAAAGGTTCGGCTGGCATTGATTTGCGCAGCACGTACCGCATCTGTAACTCCCAGAATTGAAACGAGGCCGGTATCTTTCAGAAGCGAAACAAAGTCATTAAGTAGTGGTGGAACAACTCGGCGAATTGCTTGTGGCAAAACAACAAAGCGCATGGTCTGACCCGAAGTTAAACCTAGAGATCTTGCTGCAGCTCGTTGACTTGGGTGAATCGACAAAATTCCGCTTCGAATTACCTCTGCAACGTATGCAGAGTAAGTAAGCACAACTGCAACTGTTCCTAAGAAAATTACATTGCTAGAAACTCCACGTAAACCTAGTGCGGGGACTCCGAAGCCAACTAACAGGATGATCAAGATGAGTGGTGCGCCACGGAAGATATCAACGTAGGCGGTAGCTAAAAATCTAAATGGGGTAAGTGCAGGAGATTTGGTAGTTCGCAGTAGAGCTAGACCTAATGCGATAACTCCAATTGCTGCTCCCCCGATGAATGTGAGCTGCAGATTGATCCAAAGGCCTTTAATAACCGTTGGGAAAACCTCTTTGCCGTATTCGATATCAAAGAAGGTCGCCTTAACGGTTTCCCAACCTGGGCTTGTTACAAGAATTACAAGAAGAGTTCCCAAAACAAAAATGGAAGAAGCCGCAGCAATACCTGCTTGCTTGCGGCTTATTGCACGCCGAGACTTCCGGCGTTGAATCTCACGTGAGCTTGGCGACCACGCAGAGCTTTGCTTCTCTGACATGGTCGCCAAACTACCGCTTCTACTTCTTATTCTCTATTAAGGCTTCAATACAGGAGCGCCAGCATCAGTTGCTAGCCACTTATCTGTAATTGCTGCCAATGTGCCATCTGCAGTGATTGCATCAACCGCACCTGAAACACATGAAGTCAGCTTGCTTCCCTTTGAAAGCAAGAGACCGAACTGATCTCCTGAACCAGTTGATGGAAGCTGTCCAACGATTAGACCGTTAGGAACTTCAACTCCTGATAGGTAGAAAGCAGTTGGTAGATCCACTACTAGACCATCAATCTGCTTGTTCTTCAGTGCTGATACACCAGCTGCGTTGTCATTGAATACCTGTGGTGTTACACCGATCTGGTTCTCAATAGCATCAAGTGAAGTTGTACCAACAGCTGCACCAAGCTTTGCACCCTTTAGGTCAGCGATTGATGTCTTTCCATCGATCTTGCTTCCCTTGAATGAAACGATTGCTTGTGGAGCTGTGTAGTAAGGAGATGAGAAATCAACCGCTGCCTTGCGCTCTTCTGTAATTGAGAACTGCTGCAAGTTAAAGTCAAAGTTCTTCTCACCTGGTGTCACAGCTGAATCAAATGTTGTACGAACCCATGTGACATCTGCTGCATCAAAACCAAGTTGCTTAGCAACTGCGTATGCAACCGCACCTTCAAAACCATTTCCAGTCTCTGGTGCATCATCAATGATCCATGGGTAGTAAGCAGGCTCGCCTGTTGCAATAGTTAGCTTGCCTTCAGTAACTGTTGCAAGATCAGCCTTTGCACATGATGCCGCCTCAGATGTTGCTGAATCTGATGATGAACATCCTGAAAGTGTTAGAGCGGCTGCAATTACAACAGCTGAAAAAATACCGAAACGCTTTTTCAACGTAATCTCCTAATGTGTCAGGGGATCATCACTAACCAAACTAACGGGTTAAGTGCAGTTAGTTAGACCCACGCTTGCCGATGATGGTGTCTTTCGGCCTGGTCTTCACCCGGAGCACCCCGCCGCGGTGGAGGGTTGCCGTCCAGTTAGCCGGGGCTTGATGCTGGAACTCGTGACCACTGCAAATGTTATTGGTCGGTATCCGAGTTGTCGAAATGCAAATGAGAGGCAGAAAAGAACTGGTGGCGGGTGAAGGATTTGAACCTTCGAAGGCAGAGCCGGGGGATTTACAGTCCCCTCCCATTGGCCGCTCGGGCAACCCGCCAAGGTCGAACAAGTACTGCGGCAATTATGGATAGTGCGAGGGGAAAGGATACCTTAGGCAGGTACACGCACAAAATGCGTTTTTAGAGTGAAGGAGCCATCACCATGGCAGCAGATGCAAGTTTCGACGTAACCTCCAAGATCGACCGTATGGAGCTCGATAACGCCATTAATCAGGCGGTCCGTGAGATCGAGACCCGCTTTGATTTCAAAAACACAGGTTCAAAGATTGAACTTGAAGGCGACAAGGTTTTGATTGAAGCAGATACTGAAGAGCGTGCAAAGGCTGCTTTAGATGTTGTGAAGGACAAGATGATCAAGCGCGGTGTTTCATTGAAGCACCTTGATGCTGGTGCTCCACAACTATCAGGAAAGATTTACAAGATTGCAGCACCTTTGAAGGAAGGCATCTCAACTGAGAATGCTAAGAAGATTGCAAAGAAGATTCGCGATGAGGGTCCAAAGTCTGTAAAGACTCAGATCCAGGGCGATGAACTTCGAGTAACCTCAAAGAGCCGCGATGATCTGCAGGAAACAATGGCCATGATCAAAGATGGTGGCTGGGATTTCGCAGTTCAATTTACGAACTTTAGATAATTGAGTAAAAACAAGCTCGGCCTTTTATTTGGTATCAGTGCATACTCTTTGTGGGGTGCATTCCCTTTGTACTGGCCGTTGCTTGAACCAGCCAATCCCCTAGAAATCGTTTCGCACCGCGCAGTGTGGACATTAGTTTTCTGTGTCATCGTCCTTGCCGCGACAAAAGCGTTGAAATCAACCTTAGTTACTTTAAAGAGACCGCTAGTTGCTGCAAAACTCTTTTTAACCTCCATCCTTATTTCGATTAACTGGCTGGTTTACATCTGGGCAACTAATAATGGCCATGTTGTCGAAGCCTCTTTGGGTTATTACATAAACCCTTTGATCATGATCGGCTTTGGTGTAATTCTGCTCAAAGAAAAGATGCGTCCACTTCAGTGGGCTGCGGTCAGTATTGCAACAATTGGTGTTTTGGTTTTAACAATTGATTACGGTCGTTTGCCGTGGATCGCCTTAGCGTTAGCGATCTCGTGGGGAAGCTATGGATTGATCAAGAAGCAGCTAGGTCTTGGTGCGCTGGAAGGTCTTGCGATTGAAACCTCTATCTCGGCCTTCTTCTACCTGGGATACCTGGTTTATCTAGGAAATCAGGGCACTGGGCAGTTTGGACAACACTGGGGTTTAACCCTGTTGCTCATGAGCGCAGGTGCAATTACCGCAATTCCGTTGCTCTTGTTTAACGGTTCAACAACTCGATTGCCTTTTACGACTATTGGATTGCTGCAATACATCACACCAACATTGCAGTTTTCAGTTGGAGTCTGGATCCGTCATGAAGATATGCCAACTGCACGTTGGGTTGGATTCTTAATTATCTGGGTTTCACTGACAACCCTTGCAATTGATTTAGTTAAATCAGGCAGAACGGTCAATAACAGCATCGCATAGCGACATCAATGCACCTGTTGCATCATTGATTGGCAGTGGGCCTAGTGCGCTGCGAGCCTCTTTTGCGATCATAAACAATTGCTCACGGGATTCATCAAGTGCTTTGTGATTGCGAAGTGCAACCAAAACCTGCTGCACCGTGGTTTCATCTTCAATCGGAGCGCTGAGCAGTCTCTTAAGATCAGCATCGGCTCGATCATTTGATTTCATGACATTCAAAGTTACAAGTGTTGGAACGCCTTCACGCAAATCTGTTCCCGGAGTCTTGCCTGATTGATTTGATTCACTAGCGATATCAATTACATCATCTGCTAATTGGAATGCAACGCCAATCTTTTCACCAAAGATTGTCACCGTGTCAGTAATTTCTACAGGTGCACCCGAAATCATTCCGCCATAACGTGCAGATGCAGCGATCAATGAACCGGTTTTATCTGCAACAACCTTGAGGTAATGCTCTAGCGGATCTTGTCCAGGGTTAGGTCCCTGAGTTTCCATAATCTGTCCGATTACTAATCGCTCAAAGGTGCGCGCTTGTAAGCGAACAGCTGCTGGTCCAAGATCTGCCAATAGATCGGAAGACTTTGCGAAGAGAAAATCTCCGGTCAAGATTGCGATTGTGTTTCCCCAGCGCATATTGGCGCTTTCAACTCCACGACGAAGTGGTGCTTCATCCATAACATCATCGTGATACAGCGTTGCTAGGTGTGTAATCTCGCAGGCAACTGCTGCGGCGATGACTCCTTGGCCAGATGGATCACCGTACTGAGCGGTTAAAAGGGTCAATAACGGGCGTAAACGCTTGCCTCCGGCCGCTACAAGGTGGTGTGCAGTCTCATCAACAAATGGGTACTCGCTACGAGTGTGACTACGAAGCAGAGATTCAACCTCTGCCATTCGGCTTATTAGGTGCGCCTCTAATGCTGGCGCAACATTGGGAATGCCAAAGGTGGACATTAGCGAATGAAGATAGCTAAGTCGGTAATGAAATCAAGCACTGGTGCTGGATAGATTCCCAAAACCAATGTGATTACCGCAGAGATAACAACAGTTGCGCGGGTAAGAATTGAAGGAATTTCCACCGCTGTTCCATCTTCAACCGCATCTGTGAAGAACATCAACACAATGACGCGAATGTAGAAGAAGGCTGCAATCGCACTTGAGAGCACACCGGTGATAACAACCGCTGTTGCGCCATTTTCATATGCTGCAGAGAAGATTGAAAACTTTCCGATGAAACCACTTGTTAGTGGGATTCCAGCAAAAGCCAATAGGAAGAGAGCAAAGGCAGAGGCTGCAAATGGTGAACGCTTTCCGAGACCTTTCCAACGATTGAGATCGGTAACTTCGCCAGATGAATCGCGAACTAATGTCACAACAGCAAAACCACCAACTGTTGCAACACCGTAAGCAAATAGGTAGAAGATCGTTGCATCAAGACCAGCCTTATTAAGGGCGATAATTCCTGAGAGCAAGAAACCTGCATGGGCAATTGATGAGTACGCCAACATGCGCTTTACATCACGCTGCGAAATAGCAACAAGAGATCCAAGCAACATGCTGATGATTGCAATCGCAGAGATGATTGGAGTCCATGACCATTCTGCGTTGGCAAATACTGTGTAAAAGATTCGAAGCATCGCACCAAAGGCTGCAACCTTCGTTGCCGCTGCCATAAAGGCTGTGATTGGAGTTGGTGCACCTTGGTACACATCTGGTGACCATGAGTGGAATGGAACTGCGCCGACCTTGAAAAGCAATCCAATTGATAGGAATGCCATACCGATCAAAAGCAGAACATCATTTCCGCTGCCACCAATTACTGATTCACGGATTCCTGCAAAGGTAATTGAGCCTGAGAAACCGTATAAATACGCTGCTCCGAAGAGGAAAAATGCTGAGGCAAATGAGCCCAATAGGAAGTACTTAAGCGCTGACTCTTGTGATGCCAAACGGCGACGACGAGAAAGTCCTGCCATCAAGTACAACGGCAATGAAAGCATTTCAAGTGCAACAAAGAGCATGATCAAATCACTTGCGATTGGGAAGATCATCATTCCGGAAACAGCAAACAAGGTAAGTGGATAAACCTCTGTGACCTGGTTTCCAGCTTGTGCTGCTTCACGCTCTTCTGCAGATCCCGGAAGAGCTGCAGCAAGTGGTGTGAAATGCTCTGTATCGGCGATTAAGAAGATAGAAATAATCGCAATAACAAGAATTGATCCCTGCAGAAGAACCGCAGGACCATCGATTACAAGTGATCCCATCGCTGGAGTTAATGATTGCTCGCCACGAATTCGCCATACCTGGAACAAAGAAAGCATGAGCGTTCCAAGTGTCAGCGTCAACTGAACTACTGGACGCAGAGCCTTAGAGACAAATGCTTCTACAAGAACACCAATAAGTGCTCCACCAAGCAAAATCAAGATTGGTGAAAGTAATGTGTATGAAAGAACTGGTGCTGTAAATGTCATTACTTGTCCCCAATACTTGGTACAGGATCAGTGAATCCCATTTGTGAGATCACATGCTTAGCTGCAGGGTTGATTACATTCAGTAGTGGTGATGGGTAGAAACCCAAGACAACAATGATTGCAATTACCGGTGCGATTGCTAGCTTCTCGCGAAGGTTGAGATCCTTAAGGTTTTCATTACCTGCAGTTGTTGGACCATGCAACGCCTTTTGTACTGGAATCAAAATGTACAGCGCGGCCAAAACAATTCCGAAGGTCGCAATAATTGCATGCACTGGGTAACGAGTAAATGTTCCAACCAGAACAAGGAATTCGCTAACAAAGCTGGATAGTCCCGGAAGTGCCAGCGATGACATTCCTGCAATAAAGAAGCTCCATGCCATTACAGGAGTAACTCGTTGCAAGCCACCAAAGTCAGAGATCGTTGAAGATCCACGACGTGCGATCATCCAGCCAGCTACTAGGAATAGCGCTGCGGTGGAGAATCCATGGTTAAACATGTACAAAGTTGCTCCGCTTTGAGCCTGGCTTGTCATCGCAAAGATGCCCATTGTGATGAAACCGAAGTGAGAGATCGATGTGTAGGCAATCAATCGCTTAATGTCTTTCGCACCAATAGCAAGGAAAGCACCGTAAACAATTGAGATAACAGCCAAGATCATAATCAAAGGTGTAAATGTCTTACTTGCCTCTGGGAACAAGGTGAGGCAGTAACGAATCATTCCAAATGTTCCGACCTTGTCGAGAACACCCAACAACAAAACAGATGTTCCTGGTGTTGCCGATTTTGCTGCATCTGGCAACCAGGTATGGAAAGGCCATACCGGAGCCTTGATTGCAAAGGCGATGAAGAAGCCAAGGAACAACAGGTTCTGAGTTGTGGAACTCATTTGAAGCTGTGAAAGCTTGTCGAGATCAAATGTGTGCCCGCCTTGTGCACCTGACATCACATACAAGGCGATGATTGATGCAAGCATCAGCAATCCACCAAATAATGAGTACAACAGGAACTTAACAGCTGCTGCAGAACGTTCTCCTGTGCCGTATCCACCAATAAGGAAGTACACGGGGATCAACATCGCTTCGAAGATTACGTAGAACAAGAAGAGATCAGTTGCTGCAAATACACCGATCATCATTGTTTCAAGAACAAGGATCAGCACATAGAAAGTCTTAACGCTCCATCGTCCACCGTGTGCTTCATTCCATCCAGCAAGCACAACCACTGGTGCAAGGATTGTTGACATCAAAATCAAAACAAGCGCGATCGCATCGACACCTAGCGCAAAGTTAATTCCAAAGCTTGGAATCCATGCGTAACTTTCAACAAACTGCAGATCAACATTGTCTCGTTGGAATCCGACCGCCATTGCAATGGTTGCTGCCATTACAACAAGAGTTGTTGCTAGCGCTGCTTGCTTTGCAGCCTTTTCATTGCTCTTTGGTAGGGCAGAGATGATTGCTGCACCCGCAAGAGGTAGAAGCATTAATAGTGATAACCACTTCATTACTGAACCACCACCCAAATAGCGCCGATTAACGCAATTGCGCCAACCAAAATCATTGCTGCATAGCTGCGAACATAGCCATTTTGAAGGCCACGAAGCGCCGAACCTGAGCCCATAGCTACCTGACCGACGCCACGAACAGCACCATCGATAACAGCATCATCTGCTGCAACCAAGGTTGTTGTTAACGCTTGGCCAGGACGCATGAATACAGCTTCATTGAAGCGATCCTGCATCAAATCTTGACGTGCAATCTTGGTGAAGATTGAAACATTCTCAGGAGCAACTGATGAAACTTCCTGACGTGCATACTTAACAAAGGCGATCGCAACACCAATTGCCACCATTGTCAGCGCCATTGCAGATACAACGATCGGCTCAAACAAATGAGCCTCGTGCTCTGCGTGGTGATCAAACAGTGGGTGCAACCAGTTTTCTAAAGCATCTCCACGTGAAAGCAAGAAACCAGATGAAACTGATCCAATTGCAAGAACAGCCATTGGTAACCACATGAGCCATGGCGACTCGTGTGGATGGGCATCATCATCCCAACGCTTTGTTCCGGTAAATGTAAGAATCATTACGCGAGTCATGTAGAAGGCGGTAATTGCTGCACCGATCAAAGTAGTTACACCAAGAATAATTCCCTTGGCTCCCCCAGCGTTAAACGCTGTTTCAATAATCATGTCCTTTGAATAGAAACCAGCAAATGGTGGAACACCCAAAATCGCAAGGTATCCAAGTCCAAATGTCACAAAGGTAATTGGCATGAACTTACGAAGCGCGCCGTACTTGCGCATATTTACTTCATCATTCATTCCGTGCATAACAGAACCTGCACCCAAGAACATTCCTGCCTTGAAGAAACCGTGTGTCAGTAAGTGCATGATTGCAAAGGCGTAACCAACTGGACCTAAGCCAGCTGCAAGAATCATGTAACCGATCTGCGACATTGTTGAAGCAGCAAGTGCCTTCTTAATGTCATCTTTAGCGGTACCGATCAATGCACCAAACATCAAAGTAATTGCACCAACAATGACAACTAATAGCTGCGCGGTAGGTGCTGCATCAAATACAAAGTTAGAGCGAGTAATTAAGTACACGCCAGCGGTAACCATGGTTGCAGCGTGAATTAGTGCAGAAACTGGGGTTGGACCCGCCATCGCATCGCCCAACCATGCCTGCAATGGGAACTGAGCTGATTTACCAGCAGCAGCGACCAGAAGCATGATTCCCATACCTGTTAGCGCAGCTTCAGATGCATGGTGTGCATGCTCTTGAACGCCAGCAAATGAAACAGTGCCCATGGTTGCAAAGGCGATCATGATTGCAAATGACAATCCCATATCGCCGATACGGTTCATAACAAAAGCTTTTTTAGAAGCAGTTGCATATGCAGGCTTTTGATTCCAGAAACCAATAAGTAGGTAAGAAGCAAGACCCACGCCTTCCCAACCAACGTAAAGGTTGAGGTAGCTATCACCTAGAACCAAGAGCAACATCGCTGCGATGAAGAGGTTTAGGTAAGCAAAGAATCGACGACGATCTTTGTCATGAGACATGTATGAGATCGAATAAATGTGGATCAGTGTTCCAACACCTGTGATCAGAAGAACGAAGCAGATAGACAGCTGATCAAGTAGCAACCCTGCATCAACCTTGAACTCTCCAACATTGATCCACTCAAACAACTTTTGACCGATGGGACGTTGTTCAGTTGGACGATCCAGCATCAACATCAGTTGATACAGACCTACGCCAAATGAAGATGCTGACATCGCTGTACCTAGTAGGTGTCCCCACTTATCGGCGCGACGTCCAGCTAATAGAAGAATTGCGGCACCAGCCAATGGCAGTGCGATTAAGTAAACGAGCGAGGTTGAAGTAGTCATCGTTATCGCTTCAACAAACTAGCATCATCAACAGATGCTGATCGGCGTGATCGATAGATCGTCACGATAATTGCTAGACCAACTACTACTTCACAAGCAGCAACGACCATGGTGAAGAAGGCCATGACTTGGCCATCTAGATCGCCGTTAATGCGAGAAAAAGTCACAAATGAAAGGTTTGCAGCGTTGAGCATGAGCTCAATGCACATGAAAACAACGATGGCATTGCGGCGAACAACAACGCCAACAGCTCCGATAGTAAAGAGGAGCGCTGAGATGTAAAGGTAATTAGCAGCGTTCATTACTTCTCCTCCTCAATCTGAGTATTAACTTCAGCTAAGTCGAAGCTCTTGTAATCCAACATATCTCCACGAGCCTCAAGGCTTGCGTTAACCGATGTTGGAGCAGGAGTTCCATCTGGAAGAAGTGCTGGAACATCTACCGCGTTGTGACGGGCGTAAACACCTGGACCAGGAAGTCCTGCTGCGCTACCCAATGATTCACCGCGGAAACGATTGATTGATAGTTGACGCTGTGTTGGGCGAACAGTTGTGCGCTGGTGATGCGCAAGAACCATTGCACCCATTGCAGCGGTAATCAGCAGTGCTGACACAACCTCAAATGGGAAGACATAAGTAGAGAACAATTCCTTTGCAATTCCTTGAACATTGCCATCTGCATTAGCTGCAGACAAACCAATCGCTTGGCGACCCAAAGTCGCACGGCCTAGAAGTGAAACCATCAATCCACCAAAACCAACCGCGGCGGTGATCGCAATTGGACGAAGACCGGCGATGGTTTCAGTTAATGAATCAGAGGAATCAACACCGACCAACATCAAAATAAAGAGGAAGAGCATCATTACTGCTCCGGTGTAAACAACTACCTGAACAATTCCTAGGAACACCGCATCTTGCGCGATGTAGAAGATCGCTAAGACAACCATTACGAAGGCCATCAAGATCGCTGAGTGAACAGCTTTCTTAACAAGCAACATTCCAAGTGCGGCAACAACAGCCATCGGTCCAAGAATCCAAAACATAATTGCTTCAGGCTGTGCTGTCTGACCAACTTCAAGAGCTAGTTGCATCATGGTTGACCATCCGTTGCCTGTGATGGGTGCGCACCCTTCACATCACCGTTGTAATAGTTGGTATCAGTCATATCTGGATACATTGGGTGTGGAGGCATAAGCATTCCTTGGCGCAAAGGAGCCAGTAAATCCTGCTTTTCAAAGATCAGCTTTGCACGAGTGTCATCGGCCAGTTCATACTCATTTGTCATGGTTAATGCGCGAGTAGGGCAAGCTTCAATACACAATCCGCAGAAAACGCAGCGAAGGTAGTTAATTTGATACACCTTGCCGTAGCGCTCACCAGGAGACATACGGTTTTCTTCAGTGTTGCTTTCACCTTCTACATAAATTGCATCTGCAGGACATGCCCAAGCGCAGAGTTCGCAACCGATGCACTTTTCTAAACCATCTGGGTGACGATTAAGTTGGTGACGACCATGGAAACGCTCTTCAGTTGGTGCTTTAACTTCTGGATACTCAACGGTCAAAGGCTTCTTGAACATCGTTGAGAAGGTAACCCAAAATCCCTTCATGTGGCCCAAGAAGCCAACTGAAGGTGTTTGTTCTACTTCGTAAAATTCAACATCGTTGATGCCAAGATCTTTTGGCTTTAACGGTTCGAGGTTTTCAGCCACGGTCGCCTCCTGTGTTTTTTGAGACATTAATAGTTGAAACCTCCATAGGTAATGAAGGAACAGCAAATGAAGGAGCCGCCTTGTTGTCGCCATCGGCCACAGCTGCTTGCTTTTTCTTCTTTGAGTTTTCAAATCCGATATTGACCGCCATGATCAGAACCACCACGGTGCTTGCAAATGCGATTACTACTGAACGTGGTGCGCCCTGTAGTGAAAGAACGCGCAATGTTGCAACAACCAAGATCCAAAGAATTGAAATTGGAATCAAAACCTTCCAACCAAACTGCATGAACTGGTCGTAACGAAGACGTGGAAGTGTTCCGCGTAGCCAAACAAATACGAAGAAGAAGGTAATTACCTTGGCAAAGAACCAAACCGCGGTGAACCAGCCACCCAGCCAAGCTTCAGTAAAACCAAGCCCTGGAGGGGCTTTATAGCCACCGAGGAACAAGGTGGTTGCAAGAGCTGAAACCGCAACGATGTTGACGTACTCAGCAAGGAAGAACAAGGCGAACTTGAGTGATGAGTATTCAGTGTGGAAACCACCAACCAGCTCGCCTTCAGCTTCTGCAAGGTCAAATGGTGCACGGTTTGTTTCACCAACCATTGAGATCGCATAGATCGCAAATGAAGGGAAGAGCACTACTGCGTACCACCATGAAGATTGAGCTGCAACGATGTCTGATGTTGACATCGAACCTGCGTAGATAAAGACGGCAACAAGTGAAAGTCCCATTGCAATTTCATATGAAATAACTTGTGCGCTTGAGCGCAGACCACCAAGCAGTGGATATGTAGATCCTGAAGACCAACCCGCTAAAACGATTCCGTAAACACCAACAGATGCGATGGCAAGAATGTAAAGAACTCCCACTGGAAGGTCAGTTAATTGCATCGCAGTCTTCTGGCCAAACATTGTGACTTCACCGGTAATTGGGATAACCGCGAATGACATGAACGCTGTTGTTGCACTGATGATTGGTGCTAAAACAAATACAACCTTGTCTGCAGCTGTAGGAATGATGTCTTCCTTGAGCGCTAACTTCACACCATCTGCAAGAGCTTGAATCAAACCAAATGGACCAACACGGTTTGGTCCTGGACGCTGCTGCATGCGACCAACGATGCGACGCTCTGCCCAAACAGACATCAAAGTTAGAAGCACGCAGATCACAAATACAAAAAGCGCTTTGACGGCGATGAGCCAGCCTGGATCTGCTCCAATGAGTTGTGCAGTTGTCATGCCTTCACCACCGTAACTACTGCGCCATGTGCGACGCCTAGGTTTACCAACAATTGAGAACCACGTGAATTTCGTGGTGCCCAGACAGCATCATCATGAATATTTTCAACAAGGGCTGAAAGGGTTACAGAGCCTTGCACAGTAGAGATTTTTAGCTGATCTCCATCGACAACGCCCATTGATTGAGCACGCTTTGGAGAGATAACCGCAACTGTTCTGCGAGCTGTTCCAGCTAAGTGCTCTTCGCCCTCTTGCAAAGTTCCAAGATCCAACAAGCGGCGCCATGAAGTAATCAGAGCTTGATCTCCATTGAGTGCAGGTTGTGCTTGTGCAGAAACCTTATTAAATGTTGCGCGTGCACCATCCCATGCACCAAGAGATGCAATCTCCTTAGCCGCTGCAGTTACAGTTCCAAGGTTGAGTGAGATTCCCATTTCATCTGCGATCATAGAAAGAATTCTTAAATCGCTGCGATTAAGTGAATCAGCAACCGCCGCATCAAATGAGCGAGCTCGACCTTCCCAGTTAAGGAATGATCCAGATTTTTCTGTTACCGCTGCAACTGGCAGAACAACATTTGCGCGAGCTGTTACCGCACTTGGTGCGATTTCAAGTGAGACAACAAATGCTTTCTCCATTGCAGAAAGTGCAGTTTGGCTATTGTCGCCATCGAGTGGATCTACTCCACCAACAACAAGTGCACCAATCTGTCCTGCATGTACCGCATCAATAATCTGTGAGGTTGAACGACCAACTTCAGCTGGAATTGAATCTGTATTCCATACAGCTGCGATATCAACACGAGCTGCAGCATCTGTTACTGGACGACCACCTGGCAAAAGATTTCCAATTGCTCCAGCTTCGATCGCACCACGTTCACCAGCGCGACGTGGAATCCACGCAAGCTTGGCACCAGTTGAATCAGCAAGTGCTGCAACAGCGCTCAGTGATCCTGCGCTTTCTGCTGCGCGTTCTCCGACAAGGATTACCGACTTATCAGTCAACTTCTGTGCAGCAATTGCTGCAGCTTCTTGTCCTGGGGCAACCTTTACAAACTCAGCCTTGAGCTTGTCTACCGCAATAGATTCCTTAGAACCGATTGAAACAACCTTCAAAGCACGCTTGCGGAACTGCTTATTGATACGTAGGAAAACAATTGGTGACTCTTCTTCTGGCTCAAAACCAACTAGAAGAACTTGATCAGCCTTATCAATATCACGGTAGGTAGTTGATGATCCAACAACACGTGATGCGATGAATTCACGTTCTTCATCTGATGACAGACGTGAGCGGAAATCAATGTCATTGGTACCTAATGCAACACGTGCAAACTTGCTGTATCCATATGCATCTTCAACAGTTGCACGACCACCAACAAGAACAGCAGCCTTTGCAGATTTAAGTCCTTCTGCAGCAACTGCTAGCGCCTCTGGCCATGATGCTTCAACAAGTACACCTGCTGCGTTACGGATCATCGGAACCTTAAGACGATCTACCGCTGTTACATACTTAAATGCCCAACGACCCTTATCGCAGTTCCACTCTTCGTTAACTGATGCATCTTCTCCAGCTAGGCGGCGCAGAGTCTTTCCGCGACGAACATCTGTGCGCATATCGCAACCAGATGCACAGTGCTCACATGCAGATGGAGTTGACACTAAATCAAATGGACGTGCGCGGAATCGGTATGCCGCACCAGTAAGTGCACCTACTGGACAGATTTGAACTGTGTTTCCAGAGAAGTAAGACTCAAATGGTTGGTTCTCGTAAATACCAACTTGCTGCAATGCACCGCGCTCATTCAAAGTAATGAATGGATCGCTAGCAATCTGCTCAGAGAAACGAGTGCAACGAGCACAGAGAACGCAACGTTCGCGATCTAGAAGAACTTGTGAAGAGATATTGATTGGCTTTTCAAATGTGCGTTTAACGCCTTCAAAACGTGAAGAGCCTTGCCCGTTGCTCATCGCCTGATTCTGAAGTGGGCACTCGCCACCCTTGTCACACACAGGGCAATCAAGTGGGTGATTTACAAGCAAAAGCTCCATCACTCCACGCTGTGCTTTTTCAGCGACAGGTGAGGTTAATTGGGTCTTTACGATCATTCCTGGCTCTACCGGAATTGTGCAAGAAGCTTGTGGCTTTGGAAATGCGCGACCGTTGATTTCAATGTCGACGAGACATTGACGACATGCGCCGACTGGATCTAGAAGTGGGTGATCGCAGAAACGTGGAATCTGAATTCCAAGTTGCTCTGCAGCACGAATAACAAGGGTTCCCTTTGGAACAGATACTTCAAACCCGTCGATTACGACGGTGATCATCTCTGAAACTACAGTACTCACTTATGCACCTGCCCCAACAAATAGTGTTGATGCAACTGGATCAAATGGGCATGCTCCATTTGTTAGATGTGCGATGTACTCGTCACGGAAATACTTGATTGAAGATGTAATTGGGCTAGTTGCTCCATCACCAAGTGCACAGAAAGAACGTCCCATGATGTTGTCACAAAGATCTAGCAACTTAGCAAGATCTGCTTCAGTTCCCTTACCTTCTTCAAGATCACGAAGGATCTGAACTAACCACCAAGTACCTTCACGGCATGGTGTGCACTTTCCACATGATTCGTGCTTGTAGAACTCAGTCCAACGAAGTACTGCACGAACAACGCATGTTGTTTCATCAAAGATTTGTAGCGCTTTAGTTCCAAGCATGGAACCTGCAGCGGCAACACCTTCGTAATCCAAAGGAACATCAAGGTGTGCATCTGTAAATAGCGGTGTTGAAGATCCACCTGGTGTCCAGAACTTCAACTTATGTCCTGGGCGAACTCCACCTGCAAGCTCCAAAATCTCTCGCAATGTGATTCCAAGTGGTGCTTCAAACTGTCCAGGGTTAGCAACATGTCCTGACAGCGAATACAGAGTTGTTCCCTTGCTCTTTTCAGTTCCCATTGATTGGTACCACTCGGCACCATTCATGACAATCGCAGGAACAGCTGAGATTGATTCAACATTGTTTACAACTGTTGGACGTGCATAAAGGCCTGCAATTGCAGGGAAAGGAGGGCGTAAACGAGGCTGTCCGCGGAAACCTTCTAATGAATCAAGAAGGGCGGTTTCTTCACCACAGATGTAAGCGCCTGCACCAACATGCAGAACTACATCGATTCCATTTCCAAGAATTCCTGCTGCATATGCATCGGCGATAGCTTGATTCATGCGACGAGCAACATGTGTTACTTCTCCGCGAATATAAATAAATGCATGCTTTGCACGGATTGCGTGACAGGCGATGATGCAACCTTCAACAAGAACATGTGGGTTAGCCATAAGCAACGGCATATCTTTACAAGTGCCTGGCTCTGACTCATCTGCGTTAACAACTAAGTAGTGATCCTTGTTATCGCCTTGTGGAATAAATCCCCACTTCATTCCTGTTGGGAAACCTGCTCCACCACGACCGCGAAGTCCTGAATCTTTAACAAGTTGAATAACCGCATCTGGATCCATTGCTAACGCTTTTTCAGCAGCCTTGTATCCACCATGACGCTTGTAACCTTCAAGAGTAAATGAGTCTTTTTCATCCCAGTGTGCGGATAAAACCGGAGCTAGCTTTGTCATTACTTGCCCTCTTTCGAAAGTTTCAAACCAAGCAATGTTGGCTCTCCTGCTTGAACACCTTCGTGTGCAAGTCCATCATTTAATCCTGCAAGAACCGCAGAGGCTTCTTTGTATGTAACCAAACGATTAGGTCCACGAGTTGGTGGCTTTGGATTACCTGCGCGCATTGAATCGACTAGCTCTTTTGCAGACTCAACTGTCTGGTTGTCGTAAAACTCCCAGTTAGCCATAACAACAGGTGCGTAATCACATGCCGCGTTACATTCGATGTGTTCCAATGAAACTTTTCCATCAGCTGTAACTTCATCATTACCAATTCCAAGGTGATCCTTGAGTGAAGCAAAGATTGCATCTCCACCCATAATCGCGCACAAAGTATTTGTGCAAACTCCTACGTGGTATTCGCCTATCGGAGTTGGCTTGTACTGGGTGTAAAAGGTAGATACAGCGGTAACTTCAGCGGCTTCTAGCTGAAGCAGCTTCGCAATGACTTCGATTCCTTCATTGGTTACATACCCAGCCTTTGATTGAACAAAGTGAAGCAACGGCATGATTGCAGAACGAGAACGTGGATAACGCTTGATGATCGAATCCATGACTTGTAGATCTTCAGTTGAAAATGCCATTAGCGATCAACACCTCCCATAACTGGATCAATCGAAGCAACTGCGCCAATAATGTCGGCGACCATTCCGCCTTCGCTCATTGCAGCTGTTGCTTGCAAATTATTAAATGATGGTTCACGGAAGTGAACGCGATATGGCTTGGTGCCACCATCTGAAACGATTGAAGCGCCTAGCTCTCCGCGAGGGGATTCGATTGCTACATATGCCTGACCGGCAGGAACATGGAAACCTTCTGTAACAAGTTTAAAGTGGTGGATCAAAGACTCCATTGATGTGCCCATGATCTGGCGAATATGATCAAGTGAGTTACCAAGTCCATCGCCACCGAGAGCTAGCTGTGCAGGCCAAGCAATCTTCTTGTCAGCAACCATAACTGGAGCACCTTCAAGCTTTTCTAACTTGTCAACGCACTGTTCGATGATACGAAGTGATTGCTCTAATTCATTCATACGAATTAAGAAGCGACCGTAAACATCGCATGTATCAGCTGTTACAACATCAAAGTTGTAGTTTTCATAACCGCAGTACGGTTGAAGCTTACGAAGATCCCATGGCAAACCAGTTGAACGAAGAACAGGTCCGGTGATTCCAAGAGTTGTACAACCTGCTAGATCTAGGTAACCAATCCCTTGTGTGCGCTTCATCCAAATTGAGTTACCAATAAGAAGGGTTGCATTTTCCTTAAAGTTCTTGCGCATCAACTTAACGCCTTCGCGAATCTTTGTTAACGCACCCTCTGGAAGATCCTGCTGGACTCCACCTGGACGGATATACGCCATGTTCATGCGAAGTCCTGTGATCATTTCAAAGATCTCAAGCACTGTCTCGCGCTCACGGAAAGCAAAGAACATAGGGCTAATTGCACCTAATTCGAGGGCTCCTGTACCCAGCGCAACCATGTGTGAAGAAATACGGTTGAGCTCCATCATCATCACGCGAATGACACTTGCGCGCTCCGGAACATCATTTGTAATTCCCAAAAGCTTTTCAACAGCTAAGCAGTATGCGGTTTCATTGTGCAAAGGTCCTAGGTAATCCATTCGAGTAACAAATGTTGTTCCCTGAGTCCAACTGCGGTACTCCATGTTCTTTTCAATACCTGTGTGAAGGTATCCAATTCCTGCACGAGCTTCAGTGATTGTTTCGCCTTCTAGTTCTAGAACTAGGCGAAGTACACCGTGTGTTGATGGGTGCTGTGGACCCATGTTGACGACAACACGTTCTTCTTTAGTTGCACCAATATCTTGAACAAGTGCATCCCAGTCTCCACCTGTAACAGAGAAAACTTTTCCTTCTGTGGTTTCACGCGAAGGTGCGTATGGATCAAAAGTTGTCACTTGTAGCTCCTTCTTTCACTAGGAGGTGGCGTCGTAGCGCCCTTGTACTCAACAGCGATTCCGCCCAATGAGTAATCCTTACGTTGTGGATGACCTTCCCAGTCATCTGGCATCAAGATGCGCGTTAAACCTGGGTGACCATCAAAAATAATTCCGAACATGTCAAATGTTTCGCGTTCATGCCAGTTGTTACCAGCCCATACCTCTACAACAGATGGGATTTGCGCATCACCATCTGGAACAGAAACCTCTAAACGAATTCGCTGATTCTTTGTTAATGAAAGTAATGGATAGACAGCATGAAGTTCGCGACCTGTTTGTTCTGGGTAATGAACACCGTTTACGCCCATGCACATTTCGAACTTCAACTTATCTCGAAGAATCATCGCTACTTCAACTAACTTTTCACGCTTTACATGAAGTGTTAATTCACCGCGATCGACAACAACGCGTTCAATTGCATCTGAAAAATCTGGATATGCGCGCTCGAGGTCATCGGCAATCTCATCAAAATATGAGCCGTATGGGCGCTCAGAAGAGCCAGAATTAACCGCTTGGCGAACTAATCCGCCATAGCCAGATGTATCTCCTGTGCCCTTTGCACCAAACATCCCGTCTGTCATGCAAGCAAGCCCTTCATCTCGTGGGTTGGCTTTGCATTCATCGCTGCAAGTTCAACTTCCTTGATGATTTGGGCACGGTTTGCGCCAAGCTTTGTGTCATTGATTTGTTCCTGCAATTTGATGATCGCATCAAGCAACATTTCAGGGCGTGGTGGGCAACCGGGAAGGTAAATATCAACTGGAACAACGTGATCTACACCTTGAACAATTGCGTAGTTATTAAACATTCCGCCTGAAGATGCACATGCACCCATTGCCAGAACCCACTTTGGTGCAGACATTTGATCGTAAATCTGACGCAATACTGGAGCCATCTTGTTTGATACACGACCAGCAACAATCATTAAATCTGCTTGGCGTGGGGATGCGCGGAAAACTTCACTACCGAAACGTGCAATGTCGTACTTGGCAGCTGAACCAACAGCCATCATTTCGATTGCACAACATGCAAGACCAAATGTTGCTGGCCACAATGAGTTTTTGCGCATGTAACCAGCAAGTTTTTCAACTGTGGTTAATAGAAAACCACTCGGGATTTTTTCTTCAAGACCCATTGTTTAGTCCCATTCCAATCCGCCGCGGCGCCATACATATGCATATGCAACAAAAACTGTTGCAATAAAGATTGCCATTTCAACCAAACCAAATAAACCAAGAGAATCAAATGCAACCGCCCATGGATATAAAAAGACGATTTCAATATCAAAGATGATGAAGAGCATCGCAGTTAAGAAGTACTTAACTGGGAAACGACCGCCTTCAGCAGCTTGCGGTGATGGTTCGATTCCACACTCATACGCATCTAACTTGGCGCGGTTGTAACGCTTTGGACCTGCGAGCGCGCCTGCCACTACTGAGAAAGCTGCGAAGCCAAAGCCGATCGCGCCTATCACCAAGATTGGGACGTATGGATTAGGTGTGGATATCACGGTCGAAATCCTAAGGTCGAAAGGCGTATGCCTGTGACCGCTAGCCCTTAATCCCGCTGTGAACTGCAACAACACCAAAGGTCAGGTTTTTCCACGTAACCCCAGACCAGCCAGCCTTCTCCATTCGAGCCGCGAGCGCTACCTGATCTGGCCAGGCGCGGATCGACTCAGCCAGGTAGATGTAGGCATCTGGATTGGAGCTGGTCTTTTTGGCGATAGCGGGCAGAAGCTTCATCAGGTATTCGGTATAAATGGTGCGAAACGGGCGCCAAGTTGGATGGCTGAACTCCACAACCACCATTCGACCCCCTGGCTTGGTGACCCGACGGGCCTCGGCCAGCGCTTTATCAAAATCTGCGGTGTTTCGAAGGCCGTAGGAGATGGTGACTACATCAAAGGTATCGGCCTCAAAGGGCAGGTTGAGCGCATCCGCCTTGGAAAAGTTCAGGTATGGACGGGCCTTTCGACCCTGAGCCAGCATCCCCTCGCTGAAATCTGTGGCAAAGACGGTGGCCCCAGCCTTAAAAAGGGGCTCTGAAGAGGAGCCAGGTCCAGCGGCTAGATCCAAAATCACCATTCCGGGGGCTGGAGCGATGATCTTTGTCGCCGCCTTGCGCCAGGCCTTGGTGCGGCCCAAGCTCAAAAGATCATTAACAAGGTCGTATCGCTTGGCGACCCCATCAAACATTGCCGCGACCTCATCGGGATCTTTATTCAGATTAGCGCGGGACATGCGCTTATTCTCCCTTGAAGTAGGCTCATCCACAACTTAACTCCCCTGAAAGGGTGCGCATGTCCTCTCCTGCTACCTCTCTTCGAAGCTCCTTGATGCCCCGCACTACGGCGCTCGCAAAGGCTGTCCTCGTTGTCAGCGGCGTCTTCGCCTTGGCGATTTTGGCGCAGATCGCGATTCCGGTTCCGGGCTCTCCAGTTCCAGTTACGGGACAAACTTTGGGAGTACTGCTGATCGGTACCGCGTATGGATCAACTTTAGGAGTCACAACCTTTGCGCTTTATCTTTTAGCTGGCATTGCCGGTGCACCAGTATTTGCAAACAATGGATTTGGAATTGATCGCGTTATAGGAGCAACTGGTGGTTACTTAATCGGAATGCTTGTAGCTACATATGTTGTTGGACAGTTAGCTCGTCTACGTCTGGATCAAAAGTTTTTAACCGCTTTACCTTCGATGCTCATCGGAACAGTCATTACCTTTGGCTTCGGCTTAGTCTGGTTGCAGCAATACACAGGTAAGGATTGGGCTTGGACAATAAATGCAGGATTGACTCCATTTATTGTTGGTGAAGTTTTGAAGATTGCAATCGCTGGAACTTCGCTTCCGATTATTTGGCGTTTAGTTAATCGTAAAAACGCGTAACCTATGTCTGAATTAACCCCGGTAACAACTGTTCGCTTAGGCGAGCACTTGCCTCTTTTGGATTTGCTACCAGATTCACAACCACTTGCGTGGGTTCGTAGCGGAGAAGGCTTAGTCGGTTGGGGTACATACGCAACAACAACGGTAAGTGGGCCACATCGTTTTGCCGAAGCACGTCATTGGTGGCAAAAGCAGTTGGAAAAATTAGCGGTTAACAACACTGTCCATGGAAGCGGAACAGGACCAGTTTTGTTCTCATCTTTTTCCTTTTCACCTGAAGATGTTTCAGTTCTTGTCATTCCACAAGTTGTTGTTGGAAGTAAAGCTGGAAAATCATGGATGACATGGATCGGATCTGGAGCCCAACCAGTTTTAAACACGACAGCTGAACAGTTCTCTAACGGTGAGATGAAGTGGAGCGAGGAACCACAAGCTGATGTGCAGTGGAAGCAACGGGTCTCAACCGCTGTTTCCCGCATTCAAAAGGGTGATTTAGACAAGGTTGTATTAGCCCGTGACATAACAGTTTCTTCAAATAAAGCAATTGATCCGCGGGTTATTTTGAACAAGCTTGCTGTTGAGTATCCAACAACCTGGAAGTTTGCTAACTCAGGTTTAGTTGGTGCTACTCCAGAACTATTGCTTCGCCTATCAAGAGGCATGGTTACATCACGTGTTCTTGCCGGAACAATTAGCAAGACCGGTGATGATGCGAAGGATCTTGCATTAGCGGGATCGCTTGCCCGTTCATCTAAGGATTTAGCAGAACATGAATACGCGGTGCGATCTGTTGCAGATGCGATCGAACCATTTTGTTCTTCAACGAATGTTCCTGATTCACCATTTGTGCTGCACTTGGCAAATGTTATGCACCTTGCAACCGATGTAACTGGCGCACTTGTTGAAACACTTTCGCATGTTGATGCATTTACAATTTTGGAACAACTTCATCCTTCAGCTGCTGTTTGCGGAACACCACGACCTCAAGCTGCACAGTTAATCTCTGAAATCGAAGGAATGTCTCGTGGTCGCTATGCAGGTCCAGTTGGTTGGATAGATGCAGCCGGAGATGGCGAACTAGGGATTGCATTACGGTGTGGGCAAATTAATGGAGACTCAATTCGTATCTTTGCTGGATGTGGAATCGTGGATGGTTCAGATCCTGAAATTGAACTTGCAGAAACATATGCAAAGTTTGCTCCTATGCGGAGCGCGCTTACATAGAGTTAAGAGAATCGTAAATAGCCTTTAGATTGTCTGCATTACTTTCACGATCTGGAACATCACACACAACAACGCTGATTCCTGTAACTGGAGCCTTAACTGCTGCCTCTAACTCTTTAAGGCTAGAGATCTGTTGAGCAGATACACCCATGGCCTTTGCGATTTCAGCTGGGTTGAGGCCATGTGGAGTTCCAAAGACTGTCTCGAAACCATGGGATCCACGTTGAGGCAGGGTTGAGAAAATCCCGCCACCATCATTGTTAATCACTATAAATCGGCAGTTAATTGCCTCTTTATTGATCAAGCCAGTCAGGTCATACAAGAAAGAAAGATCGCCCAAAATCGCAATAGTTGCCTTGTGCGCATAGGCGATACCAAGTGCTGTAGAGATATTTCCGTCAATGCCAGCTAAACCTCTGTTGGCATAGGTGTCCACACCTGCGCGCGGAAGTGCAAAACCTTCAAGATCTCGAATTGGTCGAGATGATGAAACAAACAGTGCGGTCTCGTTGGGAATTGCAGCCGCGATTGTTCGAGCAATAACCGCTTCATTCCAACCATCCAGCGAGGCAACCAACTTTTTTGTTCGTTCCGAAACTTTGTTCCAGGTTGAAATCCAATCATCAGATTGAATTACTCCCAGTAGATCTGGCAAAGACGTAAAGATGCGATCTGCTTGGCGATCTGTGTCAACCGTTGCTGTCCGCGGATCTACAACATATTGAATTGGACTTGATTTAATAAATGCATTGATAGAACGTGAAAGAGTTGTTCGACCAATCACTAAAACTGATTGAGGAATCAATGTACTTCTGATCTCTTGTGAAGTTAAGAAGATAGATGCATGTGCAATCGCATCTGGAAATGACAAGGGATCTTCTGCGATTACCGGCCAGCCAAGCACCTTTGTAAACTTGGTAATTTCTTCAACTGAAAGTCCTGCACGATCGTGTCCGATAACAACAACACCACGGGCTCCGACTAAACGTAAGGTGCCAGGCTTGCTGCGATTTACAAAGCTCTTTGGTGCGACTTGAACCTCTGAAACCCAATCCGATGAATCATCAGGCAGTAATGGTTCATCAAACTGCAGATTGAGATGAACAGGACCCATGCGCAAACTATCTAGTGGTAAATCCATCGGATAAACAGGACCATCAACATCTGCAAAGTAACGCACAGCTTTTCCAAAGATACGTGCCTGTTCAGTTGTTTGATTTGCTCCTGTTTTACGCAACATTGCTGGGCGATCTGCGGTTAAAAGCAGTAGCGGGGCGTTGGTGTGGTGGGCTTCAAGAACAGCTGGGTGATAGTTCGCCACCGCGGTTCCGCTTGTACAGACAACAGCTACCGGCTTACCTGTGGCCTTGATGATTCCCAATGCGAAAAATGCAGCGGTTCGCTCATCAATACGGACATGAACGGTAATCAACTTTCTTTCAGCAGCTGCAAAGAAGGCAAGTGAAAGAGGTGCGTTACGAGATCCAGGTGAAATAACTACATCGGTGATTCCAGATTCGATGATCTGGCGTACAACAACGCGGGCTAATGAGGTTGAATTGTTCACTTCAATAACTCCGCTGTTCTCATGATCCGATTCTTCCACCATTCGAACCGTTCTGCTGACACATCAAGACCATCTAACGCTGGTTCAAACTCGGTAATTTGGATCATTCCGTCAACAATTGGCAAATGGGCTACATCGTGTGTCAAAAGTGAGCCTGTTCCCAGTCCGCAATCAAAGTTCAGCTCTTGAAAAGATGCAGCAAGGGTAAGTCCGTAATTAATACCGACAGCACTTTCAAGTGCACTTGATACAACAATCGGAAGTTTGTGATGCTCGGCTAGAGCATGTGCCCGCTTAATTCCACCAAGTGGCTGTACTTTAAGCATTAAATAATCAACTGCACCGGTTAGATCAATATCAAATGGATCAATAGCTTTGCGCAAAATCTCATCTCCGACAATTTTCACAGACGTTCTGCTCTTTAGTTCACGCAACTCTTCAATGGTTGCACAAGGCTGTTCGACATATTCAATCTCGCCAACTGAACTTAAAAACTCTTCTGCTTGTTCAACACTCCAAAGACCATTGACATCAATTCTGATCTTTGCGTGAGGTTGTAACTCGCGAATGGTATTTACTCGCGCTAAATCTGCAGCAAGGTCAATTCCAACCTTTACCTTGAAGGTTTTAACGCCCGGAAATGAATCAACAATTTTCTTTAATTGTGTCGTGTCATTAAGCGCCGGGATAGTTCCATTGACCGCAACCGATGTGCGAAATAGCTGCGGTCTAGGTGTTGTTGCAGCCTCGATGGCACTAGCCAGCCAATGTGATGCTTCTTCATCCCCGTACTCCACAAATGGAGAGAACTCCCCCCATCCATATTGGCCTTTAAACAATGCCACTTCACGAAGATTTATGCCACGAAAATTAGTTTTGGTGGGCAGCGCAATTACGCGCAGAGTTTCGAGAAGTTGTTGATCCATAAATTATGGGCGCTTAGGGAATTTTCCAAAATCAGGCTTGCGCTTTTGTTGGTATGCATCGCGACCTTCTTGACCTTCTTCAGTCATGTAAAACAGAAGTGTTGCATCGCCCGCAAGTTGTTGCACGCCAGCTAATCCATCAGTTGCTGCATTAAGGCTTGCCTTGAGCAAGCGCAACGCCATCGGTGAGTTACGAAGCATTTCGCGGCACCAAGAAACAGTTTCTGCTTCAAGTTCTGCAAGTGGGACAACGGTGTTCACCAATCCCATATCTAAAGCTTCTTGTGCGTTGTACTCACGTGTCATAAACCAAATCTCACGTGCTTTCTTCTGTCCAACATGTGCAGCTAGCAAACCTGCGCCGTAGCCACCATCAAATGAACCAACCATTGGACCTGTCTGACCAAACTTTGCATTGTCAGCTGCAATCGTTAAATCGCACACAACATGAAGAACATGTCCTCCACCGATTGCCCAACCAGCAACCATTGCAACGATTGGCTTAGGTGTACGACGGATTTGAACCTGAAGATCTAAAACATTGAGACGACCGATTCCTTTTTTCGCTAACTTATCTTCGCCCAAATAACCATCATCACCGCGAACACTGATGTCGCCGCCAGAACAAAAGGCTTCAGTACCTTCGCCTGTAAAGATGATGACGCCGACCTCTTCATTGTCACGTGCCAAGTTAAAGGCTTCGATTAACTCAATAATTGTTTGTGGACGGAAAGCGTTACGAACCTGTGGTCGATTAATAGTGATCTTGGCGATTCCATCGCCCATTTGATATTTGATATCGATGAAATCTTCTCCACCAGGTGCGGTCACCCATTGTGGAATCTCACGGCTACCAAATTCGCGCTTGATCGGCTTGCTCACATTTCCTCCATCGTCGTTGCTAGCGATAGCCTACGACGGCAATGGATAACTCGTCACAACGAAAAATTCTGCGGGTCAGCCCTGCATGCGAACTTCCTCAATTAGCGAGGGACATCACAGCAGCTCTCGCAGGTAATGGACCCACCCTTGGATTTGGTGAGGTCATTTCAGAGTTTGCCCCAGCGCAGGCGGCGGTAGTTATTGGAACATCTGGAACAACAGGAACGCCTAAGGAAATATCTCTGTCATCCAACGCCCTGTTGTCATCTGCTCGTGCATCAAACACTTTTGTTGGAGCTAAATCTGGAGATACCTGGTCACTGCTTTTGCCGCTAACACATGTTGCAGCGGTGAATGTTTTTGTACGTGCATTTGAATTAGGAACTATTCCTGTAGATCTTCGTAATCACGTTGGCGAATACCCACGAGTTGATTTCACCGCAATTGTTCCAACCCAACTTTTTCGTGCTTTAAATGGTGATGATCACCTACTAAAGCATTTGCAGGGTGCAAAGAGTGTGTTAGTTGGAGGCGCAGCCCTTTCTGTTGGTGTTCGTAATCAAGCAACAGCTGCAGGAATAAAGGTTGTTACAACCTATGGAATGAGCGAAACATCTGGTGGTTGTGTTTACAACGGCGAAATTCTCGATGGCGTAGAGCTTGACGTTCGTGGCGGCTCTATCTTTATTCGCGGCAAGGTCCTGGCACTAAATCTCAATTTAAATGATGGCTGGTTTGAAACTAATGACTTAGGCGAAATCGTCGATGGCAAGGTTGTTGTAATTGGGCGATCTGATGATGTGATTATCAGCGGTGGTGAGAACCTTTCTTTAAATACAATTGAAAGCATCCTGACTGAATTATTCCCAGCAATCCAGTGTGCAGCATTTTCTGTTGAAGACCCACAATGGGGGCAAAGTTTGCACATTGCAGTTGTTGGCGATGATGATCGTGACAGCATTGCAGCAGCACTTGAAAACAGAATCGGAAGCTTTGCAAAACCAAAGGGCATTCACTTCGTAGAGTCGCTACCATTGCTAGGTATTGGAAAAGTTGATCGAAAGAGATTGGCGCAAGGTATAACTCATGAATAAGTGGATACTCGGCGCCCGTCCGCGCACTCTTCCGGCAGCAATTGCACCAGTTGTTGTAGCTACCGCTTTAGTTGGTTCTGATTTCAATTGGTTCCGTGCAGCCCTTGCATTAAAGGTCGCTGTCTGGCTTCAAATTGGAGTGAACTTTGCCAATGATTACAGCGATGGCGTTAAGGGCACCGATGCAGATCGAGTGGGTCCTACCCGCTTAGTTGCAAGTGGAATGGCCACCGCTTCAGCGGTTAAAACCGCCGCCATTGTTTCCTTTGCGATCGCAAGCATCGCTGGTGCCTGGCTCGCACTCTTAACATCACCATGGTTAATCCTTATTGGAGTTATTTCAATCGCAGCAGCATGGGGATATACCGGTGGAAAGAATCCTTATGGTTACAAAGGTCTTGGAGAGTTATCTGTATTTCTCTTCTTCGGTGTTGTTGCAACTATGGGTACTTACTACGCACAGACTGAGAAAATTACCCTGCTAAGTTTTATTGTTTCAATTCCGATGGGCGCTCTTTCTTGCGCAATCCTGGCAATTAACAATTTACGAGATAGACCAAAAGATGCCTTGGTTGGAAAGTTAACTGTTGCGGTTCGCATCGGAGATCGCAACGCTCGATTGATGTATGCAGCGCTCTTGGCTCTTGCTCACCTTGCAGCAATTGCCACATTGATTCCAACAGCGCTACTTACAGTCCTTGCACTGCCAATGAGTATCGCGCTTTCAAGGCAAGTTTTAAGTGGTATTTCAGGTAAGGAGCTAATTCCAGTTCTAGGTAGAACTGGAAAGTTGCAGATGGTTTTTTCTATATTGCTAGCTATTGGGTTAGGGATACACTAAGAACATGTCAAAGCTCATCCCATTAGTTCTGGTTTTTGGATTAACTATCTACGCACTCATTGATTGTGCACGCACAGATGAGTCGCAGATCAAAAATCTTCCAAAGTGGGGATGGTTGTTGCTCATTATTATTTTGGGGCCACAAGCTGCTGCAATCGGACCGATCGCTTACTTAATCGCTGGACGCAATAAGCGCAAAGGTGGAAGAGCGCCAAAGCGCCGCATCCTGCCACCTGATGATGATCCTGATTTCTTAGGCAAACTGTAAAACTTTAAAGCCCTGAGTAGGTGTGCTTTCCAGTTCCCCAGATATTTACATAAATATAGTTAAACAAAAATGTGGAACCAGCGAAGAGGCATAACCATGCTGCTCGGCGACCACGCCATCCAATAGTTACGCGGGCGTGAAGATACGCCGCATATGCAACCCAGGTAATGAAGGCCCAGGTCTCTTTTGGATCCCAACCCCAGTAACGACCCCAGGCACTTTCGGCCCAAATCGCACCTGCGATAACTGAAAATGTCCACAATGGAAATACAAAGGCAACAAGTCGATATGACAATTGATCAAGTGACTCTAAATCTGGCAAACGCTTTGCCCACTGTGTTCGTTCGCCCTTGCTCTCCATGCGATCTAAGTACAAGTAAGCAGCGGCAATAACATTTGAAAGCAAGAAGACTCCGCCAGAAATAATCGCTGTAGATACGTGAATCACAAGCCATTCAGACTTAAGTGCAGGAACTAATGGTGCACTTGGAACATACAACACAGTGATTGCTGTTCCAATTGTTAATAACACTGAGACTGAAACTAGAAGACCCAACCAACGAAGATCAAATTTACGAAGCGCTAGTAAATAGGCACCTGAAAATGCTAATGCTCCAGTAATAGAGAACTCATACATATTTCCCCATGGAACTCTTCCTGCAGAGATACCACGTGCAATAACTCCAGCGAAGAGTAGGAAGAAGCCTAGGATCATCATCGCCGTTGCAATTCGAGCAACCTTTTCAGTGCGCTTGTAATCTAAGGTTGAACTCTTGTCCGCTGGAACCTTTACCGCCCAAGCGGTTTCAACGGCATGGGCTATAAATGAGATTGCATAGACAGCCATCGCTGAGTACACCAAGTAATTTGATGCATAAGCCCATGAACGTGACATCTATTTCTCTCCCTTTAACATCTTTACAAAACCTTGAATTTCAAGCTCGAGCCCTGGGGCTGCATTCTTAGCTAACCCTGCAACTTCTACATCATCGCCCACACGAATCCAGATACGACGTCTGCGTGTAAACAATGAAGCGAGCAAGCCAAGGATCGCAACAATACCTCCAAGCAATGCAAGATGCTTTCCGGGATCTGCAACAAAGTTCAGGTTGACCCACTGAACATAACCTTCAAAAGTTATAGATCCACCCTCATAAACATAACTTTCACCGGGCTTTAACCCCTTTAAACCGATCTGCTTCATATCTGTTGTATCTATTCGATAAACAGATTGAGGAATTCCTGAGTCGAGACCTAAATCACCGCTCCAGACAGAAAGCAGTAACCGTGGGTTTAGCGCTTTAGGAAAAGCACTTGCTCCACCATTTGCACCATCACGAACATATGTAGGCAAGAAGGAACCCAAGAAACCAATTTGTGGATCAGCATCTGGAACTTTGATTGCACCTATTGATCGAAGGTTTGCATCTTGTGGAAGAAAGGTCACTGGCCCTTGAAATGCGACATCGCCCTTTGAATCCCGAACTGTAACAACTGGCGCATATCCATTAGCTTGTAGATATACACGTGTAGTTCCAATAGTCATTGGACTATTAACTTTAATTGTTTTCTTCTCGATTGTGGTTGAACCATCTCGAAGTAATGAAACATCCAATGTGTAATCTTCAGGAGCGCTAGTTTCAACGTTGTATTGCGCAACAAACTTATCTACCGTCAACATAAATGAAGGGATGTTTGAATCTTTAAAGAGTTTTCCATAATTGAGGGTGTCATAACTTGTAGGTGTATTTACAAATCTCTCACCGACATTAACGATCGCTTCACCGCGCATACCAAAGAGAGAGCTGAAACTGATTCCTAGCAAAATTAAAATTAAAGCTAAGTGAAAAAAGAGGTTTCCTGTTTCACGAGTGAAGCCTTTTTCGGCCGAGATTGAACCGTCGACTTCTAGAACTCTAAATCGTTTTGCTTTAAACCACTTACGAGCAAGCTCTAACTCATCACCGTGCGCGCTCCATGACTGGTGATGCTCTAAACGTGAGAGGTTCTTTGGTGTCGTTGGAGGCAGCGCACGCGCTGCTTTGAAATGTTCAAAGGTGCGAGGTAGAACGCAACCAATTAACGAGATAAAGAGCAGAATGTAAATCGCACTAAACCAGGGCGAACCGTAGACATCAAATAAGTAGAAGCGATCCATCCAACGAGCTACATCTGGTGAATCCTTGAAATATTGGCTTACCTGAAGTGGGTTTTGAGTCCGCTGCGGAAATAAAGAGCCAGGGATAGCTGCAACGCCAACCATGAGCAACAGAATCAAAGCTGTTCGCATGCTGGTTAATTGCCTCCAGGCGTAACGAAGCAATCCGACGCTGTCGAGTTCTGGAATCTGTGTTTGCTGGCTCATTAGATCACCGGAATGAAGTCAGAGATTAATGATCTAAGGGAGTTCATGATCTGACTCCAGAAACCCAATACTTGTAATACACCAATAGTGATTAAGAAAATTCCACCGATCTTAGAGACTATGTCTCCACGACGATAAATGAATGAACGAAGCTTTGCAGATTTATCAAGTGACAATCCTGAAAGTATAAATGGCAATCCAAGACCTAGGCAGTAACCGAGGGAAAGGACTGCACCGCGCACCGCACTGGACTCTTGAAAGGCCAGGGTTTGAACTGCTGCAAGTGCCGGACCAATACATGGTGTCCATCCAATACCAAAGAGAATTCCTAACATCGGCGCTCCGAGTAATCCACCAGTTGTGCGCATCTTGGGGCGAATCGTTGGAGAGAAAGGAAAGCGACCATAAAAAATAAATCCAAGAAAAATTGTTAATACTCCCAGTATTCGAGAGATGATTTCCTCGTTAGCAGATAGCTGATTTCCTAATCCGCCAAACAAAGCACCGTATGAGATGAAAACTAAGCTAAAGCCAAGTACGAACAGTAAAGATCCCAGCAGTACCTTTCCGCGACTTACTGAAAATCCTGCAGCAAATGAAAGGTATCCCGGAACAAGAGGTAGAACACATGGTGAAAGAAATGAGATAACACCTGCGATAAAAGCAAATGGAAAAGCTGTGACTAGAAAGCCGGAAAAGATCTGTTCTACAAAGAAATCTCTCATTCTGCCGATACCTTTTCGATCATTTCAGACAGTGAGGCAACGGTGACGGCACCGGAAATTCGTGCGGCTACGCGCCCTGTTTTATCCAAAATAACGGTTGTAGGGATTGCGTTTGCGGGTAATGAGCCTTTAAAACCAATAAGAATCGAGTCATCTATAACTGTTGGGTAAGGGATCTTAAATCTACGTTCAAAGGCTTCGGCATTTGCTGGATTATCACGGGTCAAAATTCCAATGAAGGCAACATCGGTGTACTTGTTTGCCAATGCAACCAAGGTTGGTGCCTCAGCACGACATGGTGAACACCACGAAGCCCAGACATTAACTACTGCTACTCGATCCTTTTGATATGTGTAATTGGATCCTGACAAAGTCATTCCGGTAATTGCTGGTGCAATCTTGCGATCTGAAACTTTGATGTAGGTGGTTGATCCATCACCAGATACAAAACTTTCTTCAGCACTTGAACTTCCCCCACCACCGCATGCAGTCAATACAAATGCAAGTGCAACTAAAGCGGTGAGTTTTTTCATTACTTCTTCTCTGGCAGCAAGTGACGTGCGGGTTCGGAGTAAGTGAGTCCAGAAATCATTCCCTCGTCATCAAAGTGAATACTCGTCACCGATGCCAAGGAGCATTCGCGCTTTCGAGGATCATGGAGCATTGATCGGTTTTCGATCGCACTTCTTAAGATCCAAATTGGTAATTGATGCGAAACACATATTGCATCTTTTCCATTAGCTGCTTTGTTAGCTGCAAAGACAGCTGCGAGCATTCGGGTGATTTGTTCTTCGTAAGGCTCGCCCCATGATGGCTTCCATGGATTCCATAAGTGCTTCCATGCTGCTGGGTGGCGTAAAACCCCATCGCCAACGCCAAATGGTTTTCCTTCAAAAATATTTGCCGCTTCAATCAGTCGTTCATCTGTAGTTATTGAAATGTTGTGAGCAGCAGCGATTGGTGCTGCGGTTTCTTGAGCGCGCTGCAGGGGTGAGACATGAAGAGCTCCGAGATCTAAGGATTTAGACCATTCGCCAATTGTTCTCGCCATTTCTTGTCCACGGTCAGACAATCTCCAGCCAGGCTGGCGTCCATACAAAATCTTCTCAGGATTATGTACTTCTCCATGGCGCACTACATGCACTGTTGAACTCATTGGGAAAGCATAAAGCGTCTGTAATGCTCTTCTATCGCTAGGGTAGTGACATGGCACTCACAAGCAAACGGGCTGCCTTCTTCGATGTAGATAACACGCTTATCCGCGGTTCAGTAATTTACTTCCTGGGCCGAGGTATGTATCAGCGTGGTTACTTCACCAAGAAGGATATTTCACGGTTTGTCTTAGCCAACCTGAGATTTCGCTTAACGGGTAAGGAAAACAAAGAAGAGATCCAAAGATTTCAAGATGCTGCTACAGACTTTATTGGTGGGCATAATGTCAAAGATATCGAAGCGATTGCTCAAGAGATTTACGACGAATACGTTTCGCCCGCAATGTGGCAAGGAACAATTGATATTGCGCAAGCATTAGTTGCCGAAGGCGTCGAAGTGTATTTAGTTACCGCCGCACCAGAAGATATGGCCGTTGTAATTGCAAATCGATTGGGATTAACAGGCGCGCTAGGAAGTAAAGCTGAAATCAAAGATGGAACATACACAGGTCGAATGAATGGACCTTTGTTGCATGGAAAAGAAAAAGCGATCGCAGTAACAGAGCTGGCTGGTGAAAAAGGTTTTGACCTTAGTCAATGTTTAGCATTTTCCGATAGCAACAATGATTTACCGCTGTTGCAATGTGTTGGTCATCCATCGGCAATTAATCCCGATGCACTATTAGGTTTGCGAGCGATGGCTGAAGGTTGGCCAATTCATGATTTTAGAAAAGCTCGCTTCATCGGCAAGGCAATCTCCCCCATCGTTGTTCGCCTCGCCGCTCTAGGAACCTGGCTGACCCCGCGTAAACGAAGAGGCTGATTAACAAGAAGTTCCGATATGCCAGTAATGTAGGCAAGTTATGGAAATGCGCTCCTTCTCCGACTACCTACGTAGTGTTGATGATGCTGCCTTCCTCAATCTTTTCAATGCACGCCCAGATTTGATCACTCCTGTTCCATCAGACATCGCATCCCTTGCTGTTCGTGCTTGTTCTGCACCAAGTCTTGCTCGGGCAATTGATTCACTTAATCAATGGCAGTTCCAGGTTTTAGAAGCTGCTGCATCAATTAATGAACCCTTTACTGAAAAAGAGGTTGTAGCGCTCACAGAAAAAGAGGCTAAAGCCGCACTTTCGCACTTAGTAATGATTGGTTTGATTTATCCATCAGAAGATGGAATGCGCTTGCCTACGCAGTTGCGCGAAGTAATTGGTGCAGAGCCTGCAGGACTTGGTCCGGCATCAATGGCGAAATTAAAGTTATCTGAACTCAAAGATGCTCCTGCTGATGCGCAAAAGGTTTTAGAACGACTTATGTGGGGACCTCCCCGCGGAAGTGTTGGAGATATTAAAAATCCAGGACCTGGTGTTGCTTGGCTTTTAGAAAAGAAGTTTCTTGTTCCACTTGATCAACGAACTGTGATTTTGACTCGTGAGGTTGCTATTCAACTTCGCGGCGGCAAAATTCATAAAGAGCGATTTGTCAATGAGCCAAAGTTATCCGGAAGTAAGCGAGATGAGCGCCAAGTAAATCTTGCAGCCATTGCAAATGTTTCCACGGTACTTCGCTGGGTTGAAGAGTTATTAAACTTTTGGGCTGATGAACCAGCGGATGCATTACGTGCGGGTGGATTAGGCGTAAGGGATCTAAAGGTTATTTCGACACATTTAGGTGTTGATGAATCATGTACAGCGTTTATTGCAGAACTTGCATACCTGGCATCACTTGTAAGTATTGATGGTGATGAAAGAATCTTGCCAAGCAATAAGTTTGATATTTGGTTGATGCAAACTCCTGCTGATCGCTGGCAGATGTTGGCATCTCAATGGTTGATCACCTCTCGAGTTAGCGGATTAGTTGGTCGTGTAGAAGCAAAGAACGTCGCCGCCCTTGGCCCAGAGCTAGACCGTGTGAATGCAGCCCGCGTGCGTGCATTAACCCTTGATCTTTTGCGTGAAAATCCAAGAATTGCTCCTGAATGGAACAGCTTCAAAGAGCTTCTCTTATGGCGTGCACCAGTTCGTCGAAACTCATCTCTGCAAGAAGAGTTAGCAGAATGGACGCTGCGCGAGGCCGAGTGGCTTGGAATAACTGGGCAAGGGGCAATATCTAAGTTTGGTCTTGAGTTCCTTAATGGCGATGATTTGAATTCCATTAATGAGGATCTTCCAAAGACCGTAAATCACATCTTGATTCAGAGCGATAACACTGCAATTGCACCTGGGCCTTTAGAGCATGAGATCTCACAAGCACTTGCAATGATGGCTGAGATTGAAAGTCGCGGTGGTGCAACTGTTTATCGCTTTACCGAAGCAACTATCCGTCGCGCTCTAGATCATGGCAAGACTGGTGATGAGATCAAAACCTTCTTGGCAAAAACATCTAAAACTCCAATGCCACAACCTCTGGAGTACTTGATCGCAGATGTTGCAAAGAAGCATGGAAAGTTGCGCGTTGGAAATACCTCCTCATTTATTCGTTGCGAAGACACCGCTTTAATCTCACAAATCATGAATGACAAGAAGTTAGAACTACTCTCTTTACGCAGAATTGCACCTGAAGTTGTTATCTGCGATATGGATGCAACAGATGCGATGCGCGTATTGCGCGAAGCGGGATATTTACCAGCTGGTGAATCAGCAAATGGCATGATCCTTACAGGTCCTAAATCAAACCGATCACTTGCAAAGCCAAGACCACCACGAATCATTGGCGAAATTGAGACTCCAACACCTGAAGTAATTAGTGCAGCGATACGAGTATTACGAACAGGTGAGAAATCAACTCATCGTCAATCAAAGCTGCGTCAAGTTGCAAGTGAAGCGCTGGGTCAGCTACCTCGAACAACAGCTAATGAAACTATGGAGATTCTCAATCAATTCATCATTGATGAAAAGACCCTTTCAATTGGCTATGCCGATAACAATGGTGGCGTTACGCATCGAATAATCGATCCAATCCGCATTAGCGCTGGGGCCTTAATTGCACGTGATCACGCTACTGGCGAGGTCCAATCCTTCAGAATTCCACGTATCACCGGCGTAGCACCGCTATAGACTTAACCCATGTTGGCAGACCTAGAAGCCTTAGTTAAGTTGGAATCACCAACTGAAGACCTTCAGTCATGTCGCGATGTAATCGCACTCGCTAATGAAATTGCTACCCGTGTTTTAGGTACACCTGCAGAGATCCGTGAAGTAAATGGTCGCCCTGTATTTTGGTGGGGATCTGCTAATCCTGATGTTGTAGTTCTTGCTCACTTAGATACCGTTTGGCCTAAGGGTTCATTTGAACCGTTGTGGCAGGTTGAAGGCACCGCTGCTCGTGGTCCCGGAATCTTTGATATGAAAGCTGGATTTATTCAAGCGTTGTATGCGATGAAGGGAATCACCGGAAGTGCTGCGCTCATTGCAACAACTGATGAGGAAACTGGAAGCGCGACAAGCAAAGAGTTCATCAAAGAGATTTCTGCAAAGGTAAAAGCGGTTTTAGTTTTAGAAGCCACATTAAATGGAAAAGTAAAGACTGCTCGAAAGGGTACAGCGATGTACCAGGTAACGATTCATGGAAAAGCCTCACATGCTGGCCTTGAACCTGAAAAGGGTGTTAACGCAACAACTGAAATTGCTCATGCGGTTTTAGCGATTGCTGCCATGGAAAATGCAGAGCATGGAACCACAGTTGTTCCAACAACTTTGCACGCAGGAAATACAACAAACACCGTTCCTGATTTAGCTGTTCTTGATATTGATATCCGTTCTTACTCAATGGCAGATCTTCAACGGGTCGATGCTGCGATCAAGGCATTGAAGCCTGTTAATGCCGCTGCCCGTTATGAAATCACTGGTGGCTTTAATCGTCCGCCATTGGAGACCTCTTCAACAATGGCTTTGTACGAGCGGGCCGAAAAGGTTGCACAACAACTAGGAATGCCACCGCTGGGACATGCATCTGTTGGCGGAGCAAGTGATGGAAACTTTGCCGCAGCTGCAGGAGCACAGGTCCTTGACGGTCTTGGGGCTGTTGGAGATGGCGCTCACGCCGCGCATGAATGGGTAGACATCAGTACCCTTGAAGATCGCAGCAAGTTATTACACGCGCTAATAAAGGATTTACTTAATGAGTGATGGTCCACTAATTGTTCAGAGCGATAAGACGCTTCTGCTCGATATCGACCATCCAATGTCAGTTGAATGTCGACGAGCAATTGCACCTTTTGCTGAATTAGAGCGCTCCCCTGAACACATTCACACATATCGTTTAACACCACTTGGTTTGTGGAATGCGCGCGCTGCAGGTCATGATGCTGAACAAGTCATCGATACCTTAATTAAGTATTCACGATATGCAGTTCCACATTCAATCCTTATCGATGTCGCCGAGACAATGTCTCGTTACGGTCGCCTGCGACTCGAGATGGATCCTGTTCACGGATTGATTTTGGTAACAACTGATACCGCTGTTCTTGAAGAGGTAATTCGCGCAAAGAAGATCGCTCCATTGTTAGGTGCACGAATTGATGCCGAGACAATTACTGTGCTGCCAAGCCAGCGTGGACAGATTAAGCAATCACTTTTGCGTTTAGGGTGGCCAGCTGAGGATTTTGCAGGATATGTGGATGGACAGGCGCACGAGATCAACTTGTTGCAAAAGGATTGGAAGATCCGTCCATACCAAGAGTTAGCAGCTGAAGGTTTTTGGCATGGTGGTTCTGGTGTTGTTGTTCTTCCTTGTGGTGCGGGTAAAACCATTGTTGGTGCAGCGGCTATGGCACATGCCAAAGCAACCACACTTATTTTGGTGACTAACACAGTTGCTGCACGTCAATGGCGCGATGAACTATTGAAGAGAACCTCGCTGAATGAGGATGAAATTGGCGAGTATTCAGGTGCAAAGAAAGAGATCCGCCCTGTAACTATTGCGACCTACCAAGTAATGACAAAGAAGAAGAATGGTGTTTATGCGCACCTAGATCTCTTTGATTCATATGACTGGGGCTTAATTATTTATGATGAAGTGCACCTTCTACCTGCACCAATCTTCCGCTTTACCGCTGATATTCAATCCCGTCGTCGCTTAGGACTAACCGCAACCTTGGTTCGTGAAGATGGAATGGAGGGTGAGGTCTTCTCACTCATCGGACCTAAGCGTTTTGATGTTCCTTGGAAAGAGATTGAGGCACAGGGGTATATCGCTCCCGCTGAATGTATTGAGGTTCGAGTCAATCTGACTGAAACTGAACGTTTGGCCTATGCAACCGCTGAGCCAGAAAATCGTTACCGAAACTGTGCAACGACCCGTACCAAGCGAGATGTTGTTGAAGCATTAGTTGAAAAACATGTAGATGACCAGGTTTTAGTCATTGGCCAATACATCGACCAACTAGATGAACTATCTGAGGTTTTGGGTGCTCCGCTGATTAAGGGTGAAACACCAGTCAAAGAACGCGAAATTCTCTTTAATAAATTTAGATCAGGCGAAATTAAATGCCTAGTGGTTTCAAAGGTTGCTAACTTTTCAATTGATTTACCTGATGCAACTATCGCAATTCAGGTATCTGGTGCATTTGGTAGCCGCCAAGAAGAAGCACAACGGTTGGGACGCATCCTTCGTCCAAAGTCAGATGGACGTGGAGCTAAGTTCTACTCTGTAATTTCTCGCGACACTATCGATCAAGATTTTGCTCAGAACCGCCAACGTTTCTTAGCTGAGCAGGGTTATTCCTACAAAATTATTGACGCTGACGATGTTTTTCAAGGGAAGATCTAAACCGTTCTGGATCTACTCTCCAATAATCGTGGTGAGCTCCATCGATATGTGTGACTGGAATTTGTTCTCCATACAATCGTTGTAACTCTTCATCACCATCGATGAATACTTCTTTGATTTCAAAATTCAACTCTTGCTTCAATGACTCTAAAACCTTTAATGCATCTTCACAAAGATGGCAACCAGTTCGGCTATAAATTGTCACGATGGTCATTTATTCGCCCTTTCTGCCTGTTAATTTGCATAGAGAATTGATATTTCCTACCCCTGACCTTAAACCACGCGCAGAGCCCTGATAGCGTTTGGCCATGATGCGCATCAAGAGAATGGGGCCTTTTGCCCTAGCTGGCGCATTAATTCTTGCGCTACTAACCGCTCCTGCTGCACCAGCTTTAACCTTTAAACAAATCCCTGCAACAACCTGGGGACATATTTACGCAGGCACCCAACCATCATCGACACAGAGCGCACCGACTAAAAGTAAAAACCTTGAGATCAAATCTAAGTTTTCAGTTAAGTACAACAACTTTCCTGAGTGGGCAAAAAAAGAGGTTCAAGCATCTATTGATGTGTGGTCTGCAAACTTCAAATCTCCGGTTGTTGTCTCTGTTGATGCCTCATGGGGACGTTCAAGCTCATGGGGAGTTTTAGGTAGTGCTCGTCCCGGAAGTTTCTTCTCCGCTTTTTCAGGTGCACCAGATCCATCACTGTGGTACCCGTCGGCATTAGCAAATGCATTAGCGGGTAAGGATCTAGATAAAGCTAACCCTGAAATCGTGATTCAGGTGAACTCAGCAGCTTCCTGGAATACACGTGGTGATGGTTTACCAACTGGAAATGAATATGACCTTCAATCTGTTTTCTTGCATGAGATCGGTCATGGACTCGGATTCTTATCTAATGATGCATACGATCCTTTCTTTGGTTTAGGAAGTCTGGATCAACCAACTCCATTTGATGCTTATCTTCAGACAAGTGATGGCCGCCGTCTGGCAGATCTTCCAACACCTTCAAAGGAGTTAGGTCTTGCACTTACCTCTTCATTGGTGTGGTCAGGCGCAAACGCCATCAAAGTTAATGGCGGCGTTAAGCCAAAGATGTACACACCTTCTCGTTACGAGTCAGGTTCATCGACCTCTCACTTAGATGAAGCAACATTTTCAAAGGCGGGCATTGATTCAGTAATGACTCCAAGTCTTGATCCAGGTGAGATATTTAAAGAGCCAGGGCCTTTGTTACTTGCGATGATGGAGGATCTACGCAGTAAGCCTCCTGCCGGTGTCGCTACAGATTTGCCGCAATCACCACGTAACGCTCAAGCTTTTACAGGTGATTCTTCTGCGCTGATCTCCTTTGATCCTCCTACAAACCTTCGTACCGCTCAGATCACTGAATACATAGTTAAGAATGTGAAGACAGGCTCCGAGAAAAAGACTCTTACTAGTCCCCTTTTGATTACAGGTTTAAAAAATGGAACCTCTTACACATTTAGCGTTGTCGCAAAAAATGCGTTGGGTGTTTCAGAAGCGGTTGTAACAAAGGCTGTTGTTCCTCAACCGGGCTGGAAGAGCACTGTTTTAGATAGCGCAGCTGATGGAAAAACAGTTGCAAGTACAACTTTTAATGGAAAGCCTGCAATCGCATACACCGATACCAAGAGCGGTGATCTAAAGCTTGCAACCTTTGATGGCAAGAGCTGGAAAAAGGTAACTGTCGATGGTGCTGGCGGATCTGGTGGCAGAACTACTGACAATATTGCTGGTGCTATCAGCATGTGTGTTAATGGCAGCGGAGTAAAGCAAACACTGCATATTTTCTACAGCGATTCGACTGAAAAAGATCTTCGCTACGCAACCTACAACGGTAAAAGCTTTGCCTTTGAGACAGTTGATGGAAATGGTTCCTTTGTAAATGACTATGAGGATCCAATACGTGTGCGAACATCAAGTGATGTAAGCGTCGCAAACGCTTGTGTGGCATCAGCTAGCGCCGTTCAGGTCTTTTACCGCGATGAGAGCCAAGGTGTATTACTAGGTGCGGTTCGTACAAAGGGTGCTGCCTGGAAATATGAGTTAGTAGATGGTGATCGTAAAACTGATGGCCGCACTACGGGCGATGTTGGTTTCCATTTGCAGGCAATCTTTGATGGCTCTACAACATACGTTGCTTATGACTCTGTTGTTTCAATGAACCAAAAGAAAGAAATCACCGCTGGGGCGATTCGAATTGCAACCCGAACTTCAGTTGAAGCAACGGCGTGGCAATATCAAACACTTGATATTTCAACTGATGATGCGCTGATCTTTGGCTTTGATGTTGCATTAGCAAAGACAAGTTCAGGGGTGTTTGCCACCTGGCTTGCAGCTTCGGCTGCAACCGCCCCAAAGGCGAATCAAGTTCGTTGGGCATCATTAGATAACCCAACAAAGATCTACAAGGTAACTACTGAAAACTTTGGCACACCAGGTGAGTTCATGACCACCGATGGAAAAACAATTATCTTTAACTGCCAAGAGAGATTATGTGCTCTAGATACAAGCAAGAAGGATCTTGGCCAATCTGCAATCCGCTTAGTTAGCAGCACCCAAGGCTCTGAACCTGCTCAGAGCGCTTGGGTGACTGTAAACAAAGTTAAATACTTGCTTGCCACTATTAATGGAAAGCTTGCACTTCTTAAACCGTAATTTTTTACTTAGCGTTACGGCGCTGAATGCGAGTCTTCTTGAGAAGCTTCTTGTGCTTCTTCTTCGCCATGCGCTTGCGTCGCTTTTTAATTACGGAACCCATATGTCACGCTCTCATTTCTAATGTACGCACTGTGTGTGCGGGGGTTTAGGTTACCGCGGAATGAGGGTAAAAATCGAAACAGATTCTGCGCTCGATGTGACCACTAAAACCCCTAACTCCTTCGAAACCAGGGCTCCCAGCACTTCCTTCTGCCCTATCGGTCCGCTATCGGCCGCAATGATGGCGCCCTTTGCGTCAAAGGTTAAAAGCAATGGTGTTGGTGCCTTTGGATTCCAATTGAGCTGAGGAGTTGCACCCGTTGAAATAAATGCTGCATATGTTGATCCGGCTGTCATTGCAGGACCGGTTGATGGAAATCGATAAGTCCAAGTTGGAGCAAATGTTGATGAGAACTTAGTAATTGCGGTTTCACTCTTAGCACCAACAACAACTTCGCCACCTAATAGCAAGGTGGATGAGGCGCTATTCCAAATTCGCTTACCCTTTACAGCTGAACTTCGAACAACATTTGTAATCTTCATCGCCTTTGAAATTTTGATTAGAACGCCATCAGTTAAACCAGCAACTTTTTTACCAGCCAAAGTTTCGCTACTAGAACCAGCAACGGTGAAACTTCCATCACCATGGCGCACCACAGCATCGGCCGTTGTTGATACAGCACCAATTTGAAGAAGTTTTCCAAACACCCCAGCTTTATCGGTATTGACTAAAAAGCCTGCACTTCCTTTTTCATTACCGATGATTCCAACAATGGATGCACCATTGCGATCAACTGAGATTGAGGTAGGAAAAAGTGTTGAACTTGTTGGCAAAGTATTTGTGAAAGTTAAAGCTCCAGCAGAAGTGAGCTTCCATATTGTCACCGCTTGTAAATTACCAATTGATGAACTTGGTGGAGCAACTGCATTATCTGGATTTACTGGCGTTGCAGCGGGAGTTGGCGGAATTAAACCTAAAGCTAAAGGTGTAGCACCTGCAATCCAGATATCGCCTGCAGCATCAACAGCTGCGGCGGTTGCAATGGATGCGGCTGATTGATCCAGAGATAGGTTCCATAACTCTTTTCCGGTTACATCAATCGCACGCACATAGGCCTTAGAAGCTTTGCTTCCAAAGATTATTACTGATTTACCTGAAGCCACTACCCCACTTACTTCTTCTGGGCTTCCAACAGTTGTCAGCAACTGCAAAGGCTTTACCGAAATCTTCTTAGGGGCCGCGTGTGCGATTGGAGTTAAGAAAAGTGAAGCAATTACAGCAAAGGAAAGTAAGCGTTTCACGCTAATTCCTGCGAACGATCGCGGGCCGCCTTCATCGCCTTAGCAACCATTGAATTCAAGTTGTCATTGCCAAATGAGGCAAGTGCTGCCGCAGTAGTTCCATTTGGGCTAGTTACATTTTCGCGCAAGGTTGTTGCACTCTTGCCAGATTCATCAAGCAGCTTTGCAGCCCCAACGATTGTTTGAATCGTAAGAGTTGTTGCATCGTGATCTGAAAGCCCTAGCTCTTTAGCTCCAGCAACCATTGCTTCGACAAAAGCAAAGAAGTAAGCAGGTCCCGAACCACTTGTTGCAGTTACGGCATCCTGCAGATCTTCTGTTACTTCAATGACCTTGCCCGTTGCACCTAGAAAACCAAGAACAAATTCACGTTGAGCAGCTGTGACGCCAGCACCCATTGATGCCGCTGCCATGCCTTGTGCAACCAAGGTTGGTGTATTTGGCATAACTCGAACAACTGGATTTCCTGTTCCAAGACCATTGCTGATAAATGAGATTGTCTTGCCAGCAGCAAAGGTGATCACAACAGATGTTGGATTAATTGAGCCCTTAATCTCCTCTAAAACCGATGCCATATCTTGTGGTTTAACAACCAATAACAGGGCATCTGCATCAGCAACATTTGAAGTTATAGGAGCTGCTTTAATCAAATACTTGGAAATCAGCTCTTGTGCACGCTCTTCACGCTTTTCAGAGATTGTAATTCGATCAGGGTTAACACCAGATGAAATCAAAGCGGCTATAAGGGCCTCACCCATTACACCGGCACCGATAACGGCAACCTTTGATTGCTGATTCATGTATGAAGTCTATCCTTTATGCCTGTAGGCTCTGCGACTATGTCAGAAGTTAAAGCAGGATTTGCGCGTGATTGGGTTGAGTTTTTTGACCCCAATGATGAAGAGACAATTTTCAAGTGCGATCTCACTTGGTTAACTTCCTATTGGACTTGTATTTACGGCGATGGCTGCCAAGGTGTCTTTAAGAGTCAGCCAAACTCAGGGTGCTGCACTGAAGGTGCGATGTACACCGACAAAGCTGATGAAGAGCGCACAATCAAAGCCGCTGCTTATCTGACTCCAGAAATGTGGCAGTTCTACAACGAGGCTCGTCCAAAGAAGCCCGGCGGAGATCTACGCATTTCAGAGAAAGATGAAGATGGCGAACGCAAAACTCGTCGCGTCGAAGATGGTTGCATTTTTCTAAACCGTAAAGGTTATGAAGCAGAAGGTTTTACAGGAACATTTGGTTGCGTGCTGCACCATGTTGCACAGCGCGATGGAAAACACTTTGCAGATACAAAGCCCGATGTGTGCTGGCAGTTGCCATTGCGTCGTAGCTTTGAGACTCGCGAATACGGCGAACGTGAATACTCAGTGACTGTTATTGGTGAGTACGAGCGTCTTGCATGGGGCGATGGCGGCGATGATTTTGATTGGTACTGCACAAGCAATAGCGATGCTCACGTCGGAACAGAGCCTGTGTACATTTCCAACAAGTATGAACTTGAGCTCTTGATGGGCAAGGATGCATACGCCGAGTTAGCACGCTTGTGTGATGTCCGAATGGAACACATTCGCGAGTCAGCTGCGCGCAACCTGCCGCTATTTATCATTCAGCATCCAGCAACATTGGCTGCCCAGAAGAAATAGTCAGCCCCTTGTCATAGGGTTACCTCATGGCCAAGGTTGAAAAAGATCCATTCCGCTGCACTGAGTGCGGTTGGACCTCCCAGAAATGGGTTGGTCGCTGTGGAGAATGCCAGGCATGGGGCGCGGTTGAAGAGATCGCAGCACCTAAAAAACTTTCACTTGTAGCCGGAAATGTAACCGCTAAAGCAACACCGATTGGCGATGTCGATCTCTCCGCTGCACATGCACGTGCAACTGGTGTCTCTGAATTAGATCGAGTTCTAGGCGGCGGATTAGTACCAGGAGCAGCGATTTTGCTTGCTGGCGAACCTGGTGTTGGTAAATCAACACTATTGCTTTCCGTTGCAGCCCAAACCGCATCAAAGGGAATTCCTGCTTTGTATATCAGCGGTGAAGAGTCTGCATCTCAGGTACGACTTCGCGCAGAGCGAATTAAAGCGATTGATCCTCAATTATTTCTCGCCTCTGAAACAGATCTTGGTGCGGTCATCGCCCACATTGATGCGGTTAAACCACAACTAGTAATCATCGACTCTGTTCAAACAATTGGTAGCTCTGCAGCAGATGGTGCACCTGGTGGCGTAACTCAGGTACGTGAAGTTGCAGGTGCATTGATTCGTATCTGTAAGGATCGTGACATCACATTACTTCTCGTAGGACATGTAACTAAGGATGGATCTATCGCAGGTCCTAGGATGCTAGAACACATCGTCGATGTTGTTTTGCAGTTTGAAGGAGAGCGTCACTCACGACTTCGTTTGATCCGTGCAATCAAAAATCGTTTTGGCGCATCAGATGAGGTTGGTTGTTTTGATCTCAGTGATACCGGAATTGAATCTGTACTAGATCCAACTGGTTTGTTTACATCACGTCACGCCGAACCTGTTCCTGGAACATGTGTCACCGTTACTCTCGAAGGCCGTCGCCCATTACTTGCCGAGATTCAAGCACTCGTTTCCGCAGGACGAGAAAATGATTACGGAAATGCACGTCGAGTTGTTTCAGGTTTGGACTCTGCACGCACATCTATGACCCTTGCCGTTCTTGAACTACGCGCCAATATTCGTGTTGGTGGAAGAGATGTATACGCAGCAACTGTTGGTGGCATGAAAATGACAGAGCCCGCCGCTGATTTAGCCCTGGCTTTAGCTGTGGCATCTGCAGCAAAGGGTCTTGCGCTGCCAGCAGATCTTGTTGCTATTGGTGAAGTTGGATTAGCGGGTGAAATCCGCAAGGTAAGCGGTGTAAATCGCAGACTTCAAGAGGCGTACCGCCTTGGTTTTAAACGTGCATTAGTTCCAACAGGTTCAGATACAAAGATCGATGGCATGGAGATCGTTGAGGTTTCACGGTTAGATGCTGCACTTAATCGGGTAAAGATTACCGGCGAGTCTACGAGCCGTTCAAAGTAAGTAGCCCGGCGAATGAGTTCGTTAGAAAAGCCAATTCTTACCTGGTTTAAGAAAAACAAAAGAGATCTTCCATGGCGTGACACAACTCCGTGGGGTGTCATGGTCAGCGAATACATGTTGCAACAAACACCCGTCAATCGCGTACTTCCTAAATGGAATGAGTGGATGGAGCGTTGGCCTACACCTAAGGATTTAGCTAAAGCAACACCTGCACAGGTAATCACCGCATGGGGACGATTGGGATATCCACGTCGTGCACTTCGCTTACACGCGGCTGCACAAATCATCGCTGAAGATTTCAACAACAAAGTTCCCGAGGATCAAGAGACATTGCAGCTGCTTCCCGGTATTGGTGGGTACACCGCTGCTGCGATTGCAGCCTTTGCATTTGAACAACGGTCCTTGGTTATGGATGTAAACATTAGACGTTTACTTGTTCGTGCAATCGATGGAGAAGAGCATCCAAAGCCTGCACCTACTGCTCGCGAGAAAGCACGACGGTTAGCGATACTTCCAGAAAAGAATGCGCATGTCTGGGCAGCTGCAACTATGGAGCTAGGTGCACTCGTGTGCACATCAAAAAATCCAACATGCGAGCTCTGTCCGATCATCGGTCAATGCCAATGGCGTAAGAATGGTTATCCAAAAACAGATTTAGTTAGAAAATCACAGGATTGGCATGGCACTGATCGCAAATGTCGCGGAACAATTGTTCAAGCATTACGCGAAAATGAATCACTGACAGAATCTGCCATCAAGAAATTGTGGCCTGATGAATCCCAGGTCGAAAAAGCATTGAAAACATTGGCTGATGACCTCCTTATTCAAAGACTCCCCCGTAACCGCTATAGACTGCCGCAATGATCCGCTACGCAACTAAAGCTGATGCTCCTCGTATTCATCAGTTAATTAAAGATTTAGCTGAGTATGAGAAAGCACCACTTGAGGCTAAGGCGACTATCCAACAGATCGAAGAGACAATCTTTGGCGACAATCCAGTTGCTTTCTGCCATGTTGCTGAAAGCGATGGCCTAGTAGTTGGAATCTCTATCTGGTTCCTTAACTACTCAACATGGATAGGTAAACCAGGTATCTACCTTGAAGATCTCTACGTTGATCCCGCATACCGCGGCAAAGGTTACGGTTTAGCTTTCCTTAAAGAGTTGGGAAAGATCTGCGTTGAACGGGATTATGAAAGATTGCAATGGTGGGTTCTAGATTGGAACCAACCAAGCATCGACTTCTACACTTCATTAGGCGCAGTGCCCATGGATGAGTGGACTGTGTACCGCGTTAGCGGAGATGCACTAAAGAAGTTGGGTTCCTAGGCTTTCTCTACCTTTACGACATCACCAAAGTCTCCAGATTCAATAACCGAAATTTTCATTCCATTAGAACTTATGGAATCACCCACCTTTAAAGGGGCATCCGAAAGGACAAAATCCTTCATGCCATAAATAGAGCCTGTCCTATTGGTGGGCCTTAAGACATTTATTCCACGTCCATGCTCGGTCTTTGTAATGTCCACCAGGTAGACCAAAGCACCTTCGCTAATTTTAGGAAGCTTCAAATTAAATCCCGCAGCACGCATTGATTCAACTACTAAAACCTTCGTCGAATCAATTGGTATAACCAGCAGTTTCTCTTCTTTGCCAAAATAATTCGAAGGTTTTAACCAATGAGTTGAAGTTACCCCTGATTTGGCACATATAACTTGTTCATCGCTAACCATAAATGAAATCCATTTGTCCCAGAACAGGAAGTCTGTGAGCATGCCAGACATGGTGCTCCAATTTCCTGTGCCGGCATCGCCATCTCTGCGACCGAAATCTCCATCGCCATAATGATCATCTAGTTTGTTCATGCCATGCATTAATTCATGTAAATGTAAAAAGGGTTCAATTCCGTACCAACTTTTTCTATTTACTTCGGACATTGGTGGAGAGAAATACCAATATGGAATAAATCCCTCGGCTGTTCGCAGTTGCGGATATGGAGAAGGGAATCCATGACTTATGTAGTCGTTGTCGGTTGTTGGCGGAACTATGAAAAAGACCAAATCCGAATTAGAGAAATCTATTGATGAATCGACCGATGAAACTATGTCCTTGAACATAGTGTTCATATCCATAGAAGCCCAGTTCCAGATTCCACCACCATGATCGTAGCGAGAACCAGAATCATAGGATGACAATTTCTTTTCAACTTTAAAATAATTACTAGGAATTTTAAAGTTGACTTTAACTTGGCCATCGGACAAATTGAAATAACCGTCACGAATGTAATTGAAATACTTTTCATTATCACCGAGAACAGTGTTTTTAGATGGGAAGTCGGTGAATTCAATTGGAACTACCTGGATATTTAGACGTTGATTCATCTCAATTCTCGGATTGACCCAAGATGAAAATGCAATCTGTCCATCTCTTTTGCCGTGAGTTAATTTACACATATCAACAGAATTACGATCAGACTTTGCAGTTAATGGCTGAGTCGGTTGCGTATTTGGTTGAGAAACCATTTTAAAGCGATATGGTCGAGCACAATTAAAAATGTCGCTTCTTAATGCAAATTCTTGATATGAAGCCCACTCTGCAGGGACGAATGGGTCCTTCTGACAAAGTGAATCAAATCTAAAATTCTCTGCAGTAACTACTTGGGTGGGAGTTGCTGATGGCGATGCAATTGGAGTAGGAGCGACTGTTTGGGTCGGAGTTGGCGTTGGCGTAGGAGTAGCCACTGGCCCAGGTTTTGGAAGCGCAACACCTTTGTTCCAAACTAACTTCTTTCCACTCTTCACACATGTGTACTTCTTGCCGTTGTAAGTTGAAGTTGCCCCGACCTTTGTGCATTTACTTCCAGGTGTAACTGCTGCAACTGATATCTGTGCGGTTACCAATGAAAGGGAGAGAACCGCGACCAAGCCTGCAAGAAGTTTGCGCATTGCATTACGGTAAAGCAAAAACCTCGCCTAGTGAACAACTAGGCGAGGTAATTGCGGTCAATAACTAAGCTGTAGGTGCTTCTGCAAGATCTTCAGGAGTATCAGGCAGTGATGCCTTTGGTGCTCCCTTAAATGTGAAGACAGCTTCTGCGCCAACACCTTCAACATCTACAACGATGATCTCGCCAGCCTTGAGCTCACCAAACAAGATGCGCTCTGACAATGAGTCTTCGATCTCGCGTTGGATTACACGACGCAATGGACGCGCACCTAACAATGGATCGTAACCACGCTCTGCAAGAAGATCCTTTGCAGCAGGTGTGAGCTCGATGCCCATGTCTTTTGCCTGCAAACGATCATCAAGGTTCTTAAGCATTAAATCAACGATCTGAATGATCTGTGGCTTAGTCAACTGGTGGAAGACGATGATGTCATCGATACGGTTGAGGAACTCAGGGCGGAAGTGTGACTTAAGTTCATCACTTACCTTGCCCTTCATGCGCTCATAATTTGTTAGATCATCATCTGAGTTCGCAAAGCCAAGCCCGAGTGACTTAGAGATGTCACGAGTACCAAGGTTTGTTGTCATGATGATCACAGTGTTCTTGAAATCTACTGTTCGGCCTTGTGAATCTGTCAGGCGTCCATCTTCAAGTACTTGTAGAAGTGAGTTGAAGATATCTGGGTGAGCCTTTTCGATTTCATCGAAGAGAACAACTGAGAATGGACGACGGCGTACCTTTTCAGTGAGCTGTCCACCCTCGTCATATCCGACATACCCTGGAGGTGCACCAAACAAACGTGATGCGGTGTGACGCTCTGAGTACTCAGACATATCTAGTTGAATTAACGCATCCTGATCACCAAACAAGAATGATGCAAGTGTGCGAGAAAGTTCTGTCTTACCAACACCAGAAGGACCAGCGAAGATAAATGATCCACCTGGACGACGTGGATCCTTTAGACCTGCGCGAGTACGACGGATTGCTTGTGACAACGCCTTGATCGCTTGATCCTGTCCGATAACACGGTTATGTAGTTCATCCTCCATGCGAAGCAGACGTGCTGTCTCTTCTTCAGTGAGTTTGAATACAGGAATACCAGTTGAAAGAGAAAGTACCTGCGCGATGAGTTCCTCATCAACCTCGGTGACCTTATCGAGATCTGTTGCCTTCCAATTCTTTTCAGCCTCATGCTTTTCAGCGATTAAGTTCTTTTCCTTATCGCGAAGAGTTGCTGCTAATTCAAAATCCTGACCATCAATCGCAGACTCTTTCTCCTTGCGAGCATTTGCGATCTTGTCATCAAACTCGCGTAGCTCTGCTGGAGCTGTCATGCGCTTAATGCGAAGACGTGATCCTGCTTCATCAATAAGGTCGATCGCCTTGTCTGGCAAGAAACGATCTGAAACATAACGATCAGCCATGTTTGCAGCAGCTGCGAGCGCACCATCGGTAATTGATACACGGTGGTGAGTTTCGTAGCGGTCGCGAAGACCCTTCAAAATCTCAATGGTGTGAGCTACTGATGGCTCCTTCACCTGAATTGGCTGGAAACGGCGCTCAAGAGCTGCATCCTTCTCAACATGCTTGCGGTACTCATCAAGTGTTGTTGCACCAATTGTCTGTAGCTCACCGCGGGCAAGCATTGGCTTCAAGATGCTTGCAGCATCAATCGCACCTTCTGCAGCTCCTGCGCCTACAAGTGTGTGAATCTCATCGATGAAAAGAATGATGTCACCACGAGTTTTGATCTCTTTGAGAACCTTCTTCAGGCGCTCTTCGAAATCTCCACGGTAACGAGAACCAGCAACTAACGCACCTAGATCAAGTGAGTACAGCTGCTTATCCTTCAAAGTTTCTGGAACATCATTCTTGTAAATCGCTTGTGCAAGACCTTCAACAACCGCGGTCTTACCAACACCTGGTTCACCAATAAGAACTGGGTTGTTCTTTGTACGACGTGAAAGAACCTGCATCACACGTTCGATCTCATTTTCGCGACCAATAACTGGATCTAGCTTTCCTTCACGTGCTGCTTGTGTCAGATTGCGACCAAATTGATCAAGTACTAATGATGTCGAAGGAGTTCCTTCTGCCGGTCCTCCAGTTTGTACAGCTTCCTTACCCTGGTAACCAGAAAGAAGTTGAATTACTTGTTGACGAACACGATTAAGGTCTGCACCAAGCTTTACAAGAACCTGTGCTGCAACGCCTTCACCTTCACGGATTAATCCAAGAAGGATGTGCTCTGTTCCAATGTAGTTGTGACCTAACTGCAACGCTTCGCGAAGTGAGAGTTCAAGAACCTTCTTTGCGCGCGGAGTAAATGGAATGTGGCCACTTGGTGCTTGCTGACCTTGTCCGATGATCTCTTCAACTTGTGCGCGAACGCCTTCAAGTGAGATGCCTAGAGATTCCAGCGCCTTAGCTGCAACGCCTTCACCTTCGTGGATTAAACCCAGAAGGATGTGCTCTGTGCCGATGTAGTTGTGGTTGAGCATGCGTGCTTCTTCTTGGGCCAGCACGACAACGCGACGGGCTCGGTCTGTAAAGCGCTCAAACATGGGCGGTGCTCCTTTGGATCGTTCTTTCGTTAAGCCTAATACCTGCGGGCCTACGCTCGCGAGGCGGAATGCTTCTGACTTTTACAACCCCAAATGTGGCGGGGTTATGCCCGAAAATGGACTAAATCTGGGTCTTTACAGCTTCTTGAGCAATTCTCTGGGCTGCAAATTGCTTACAGCTTTTTGAGCATACGGGTATTTCCCAGGGTATTGGGCTTTACCGACTCTAGATCCAAGAACTCAGCCACACCGGCATCGTAGGAACGTAGGAGCTCCTTATAAATCTCAGGTTCAACCGGTGTTCCTTCAATAACCTCAAAGCCATGGCGACCAAAGAACTTTGTTTCAAAGGTCAGACAGAAAATTCTCTTTACTCCGATGTTCTGTGCACGCTCAATAATGGAATCCAAGATTTGATGTCCAACACCTTTGCCACGAAGATCCTCTGAAACCGCAACTGTGCGAACTTCAGCTAGATCTTCCCACAACACGTGCAATGCGCCGCAACCAACAACTTGATCGCCTTCGACTGCAACTGTGAACTCCTGCACGCTTTCATACAAAGTTACAGTTTCTTTTGAGAGCAAACGACCCTGTGGTGCATACGAATCAATTAATTGGCGAATGCCTTTAATGTCGCGGGTTTGTGCTGGACGTATCTGCATTGATTAATCAACTTCTGGCTTAACAAGTGGGAACAAAATAGTTTCGCGAATTCCAAGGCCAGTTAACGCCATGAGTAAACGATCAACACCCATTCCCATTCCACCAGTTGGTGGCATTGCAAACTCCATTGCGCGCAAGAAATCTTCATCAACCTGCATCGCTTCAAGATCACCCTTTGAACCAAGTGTTGCTTGTTCAACTAAACGATCACGTTGTACAACTGGATCGATGAGCTCGGAATATCCTGTTGCAAGTTCAAATCCATCAATGTAGAGATCCCATTTTTCTGCAACACCCGGAAGTTCGCGGTGTGCACGTACCAGTGGAGATGTATCAACTGGGAATCCCATAACAAATGTTGGTTCAACCAATAGATGGCGAGCAACATGTTCGAAGATCTCTTCTGCAAGCTTTCCTGTGATCCACTTTGGATCAATCTTCATGCCTAGCTTTTCAGCGATCTTCTTCAAATCTGCATACGGGGTAAGGGCTGTAACGCTCTCGCCAACACCATTCGAAATAGCGTCATACAAGGAGATTTGCTTCCACTGTCCACCCAGGTCGGCTTGGCGACCATCGTGGTGGGTAACAACATGTGAACCTGCAACTGCCATCGCAGCGTTTTGAACCAAGGTGCGAGTTAAATCTGCAATTGACATCCAGTCGCCGTAGGCCATGTAACTTTCAATCATCGCAAACTCAGGAGAGTGAGATGAATCTGCGCCTTCATTACGGAAGTTACGGTTGATCTCAAATACACGTTCGATTCCACCAACAACGCAACGCTTCAAGAAAAGCTCAGGCGCAATGCGTAGATAAAGATCCATGTCATAGGCGTTTGAGAAAGATTTAAATGGGCGAGCAGCTGCTCCACCATGCATGACCTGCAACATTGGTGTTTCTACTTCGACAAAGTTTGCCTTATCAAATGTGTCGCGCAATGACTTCATTACCGCAGGACGCATACGTGCATTGCTGCGCGCTTCTGGGCGAACGATTAAATCTACATAACGCATGCGAACACGTGTCTCTTCAGACATTGGCTTGTGATCATTTGGCAGTGGACGCAATGACTTAGATGCCAAGGTCCAAGAATTTGCCAAGATTGAAAGTTCGCCGCGCTTTGATGTGATGATCTCGCCGGTAATTGAAACAATGTCACCAAGATCAATATCTGCTTTCCAGGAATCAAGAACCTCTTGTCCGACCTTGTCTAAAGACAACATCGCCTGAAGCTCTGTTCCATCACCTTCGCGCAGGGTTGCAAAACAAAGTTTTCCAGTATCGCGCTTAAAGATAATTCGACCAGTTAATGACTCAACATCACCTGTTGCTACATCGATCTCAAGACCGACATACTTTTCGCGAACCTCTTTGAGTGATTTTGTGCGAGGCACAGAGACTGGATAAGGCTCAACGTTGCGCTCCAATAAAGATGCGCGCTTTTCACGTCGAATACGGAGCTGCTCAGGCAGATCCTCTTCCGTAGGTAAATTCTCTGTACTCATAGGTCGTGAAGTCTACCGACTCATGCATTTCGTTCGTGAATTAGGCGAAGCCCAATCAGCGTCAAATCAGGCTCATGATGGTCGATAGTTTCTGAAACTCCGATAATTAATGGCGCTAATCCGCCTGTAGCAATGACAGTTGGCTTTGCTGAATAACTTTCTAGTAGCTCGGCAGTGATGCGATCTACTAATCCATCAACCTGACCGGCAAATCCATAAATCGTTCCCGATTGCAGCGCCTCGACTGTGTTTTTACCAATGACATTCTTTGGCTTAATCAGCTCAACCTTACGAAGTTGGGCTGCACGTGAAGCTAGTGCATCAACAGAGATTTCAATGCCGGGTGCAAGTGCTCCACCTAGAAACTCTCCCTTTGGTGAAACAACATCAAGATTTGTGGATGTTCCAAAGTCAACAACAATTGCTGGACCGCCAAAGAGTGTGTGAGCGGCCAAGGTGTTAACGATGCGATCAGCACCGATCTCCTTTGGGTTATCTACTAACAGTGGAACGCCTGTTTTGATGCCTGGTTCAACAATTGTGACTCGAACATCTGAAAAATAATCAGCGATCATTGTGCGAAGTTCGCGCAAGGTGGCAGGAACTGTGGAACATACAGATAGTCCAGTTAAGTTGTAATCCTCAACTAGTGCGCGGTACTGCAGCCATAGCTCATCAGCTGTGCTGCGAGGATCGGTCTTTACGCGCCAGGATCTCACCATCTCCTTGTCATCAAAGATTCCAAGTACGGTATTTGTATTTCCGACGTCAACTGTTAATAACATCGTTATCTCCCCACCATTTGCATGTTGTCTATTAAGCGAACACCTTCCACCCAGCCAGCAATAATTGCTCTACGGTTTTCTGTACCGTCATTGGCGGGTGAAAAATCCTTTTCATCAATAATTGTTGCGTAATCCTTTTCAAAGCTTGGCTCAGTAGACAGGGTCGAGTTCAGTATCTCCTGAGCAATCTCTACCGTTGGAGCTAACTTTGCTGCAGCAAGGGCTCGATGAATAACCAGCGCAATATCTCGTCCGCGCTCACTTAATCGAACATTGCGTGAAGACATCGCTAAGCCATCAAACTCTCGCACGGTAGGAACAGCAACTATCTCTACCTTGCTCTTCATCGCTTTGATAATTGTTAGCTGCTGAAAATCCTTTTCACCAAATACAGCTTTATCTGGCTTTGCAATTGCAAACAAACGATCCACAACAGTTACAACTCCATCAAAGTGACCTGGACGAGACGCTCCTTCAAACTTGTTTCCTAACGGTCCTGCACTCAGTGTCTTAAAGCCTTCTGGATACAGATCTTCATACTCTGGAAACCAGACTTCATTAGCGCCAGCAATAGTTGCGATTTCGATATCACGTTGTGGTGTGCGGGGATAGTTTTCTAAATCCTCTTTGTTTTCAAACTGAAGTGGATTAACAAAAATACTGACAATGACATCTTTATCTAATGTGCGCGCACGTTTAATCAACGCTTGGTGGCCTTTATGCAAGGCGCCCATTGTTGGCACTAATACAGTCATTTCAGTGGCTCCAGTCCTTTCGGGGTACCGGGCGAGATACTGCGAACTTTACCGCTAAGCAGGCAATTGCTCCAAAAGTTCTTTTATCGGCCCATGCGTAAGCAAGATCGCATCAGGCTCAATTTCAAACCATGGTTGTAAAACAAAGCGACGTTCATGCGCACGAGGGTGTGGAAGTTGTAACTCATCAGCCTTGCTGAGCAATCCACCGTACTGAATCAAATCCAAATCAATTGTTCGCGGACCCCACTGCACAACTCTTTCCCTGCCTAAACTCTTTTCAATTCCATGCAGCAGGGATAACAAATCCATTGCCGGAAGCTCACTATCGATTATGCATACAGCATTTAAGTAATCAGGTTGTTCTGGACCACCTACGGGTGCCGTTGAATAGTATGTAGAAACACTTTTCACATCAGTTGCCTCGCGCAGTAAAGCAACGGCTAAATCTAGGTTTTCTTGTGGGTTGCCAATGTTGGCACCTAATGCAATTACAGCTTTCATCGAACTCGTGTAACAACCACAGCTATATCTTTTAATTGCGCAGCAACAGGTGCTTGTGGTTTATGAACTGTCACAGAAACCTGCTGCACCTTTAAATGTTGATTCAAAACCCTTTCAGCAATTCTTCCCGCTAGTTTTTCAATCAAGTTAACTGGATTACTGGTTATCTCCTCGACAACAAGATCAGTTATCTCTGCATAATTGACAGTGTCTTCAATTGCATCTGAGTTAGAAGGCGCGGTTAAATCGATACTCAGAGTTAAATCTATAAAAAAGTCTTGTCCATCTTTTCGCTCATGATCGAAAACACCGTGGTACCCAAAGCCATGAATTCCGGTCAAAATTATTTGATCCTTCATGAACTGAGCACCTCCTTATGTGGTTTCACACTATGAACTCTAACCGCCCACACACCAGTTGTGCCAAGTCGTTTTGTTAAATCAATTGTGGCCTGCTCTCTTTCATCTGGTGTGTCTCCACCTAAGAACCTCTTGCGAGATGCGCCAACTAAGACCGGGTATCCAAGTTCAACAAAGCGATCGATTGCATCAATGATCGCCCAGTTATGTTCTGCATCTTTTGCAAAGCCAATACCTGGATCGATAATTAACTTATCCTTCTGTATTCCGGCATCAAGGGCAGCATCAATACGCTCATTGAGCTCTGCAATCACATCATTAACAACATCACCATAAATAGCCTTGGAATTCATATCTTTTGACTGTCCCCGCCAATGCATCGCAATGTAAGGAACTTTCAAGCGAGCTGCGGTCTGCAACATCGCATCGTCTGCTAATCCCCCGCTGACATCATTAATGATTGCTGCACCCGCTTTAATTGCAGCTTCTGCCGTGCTTGCCCGCATTGTGTCTATGCTGATTGTGGCGCCATGTTTAGCTAACTCGGTAATTACAGGAATAGTGCGTGCAATCTCTTCTTCTTCACTAACTCGTTCTGCACCTGGTCGAGTTGATTCGCCGCCAACATCAATGATGTCGACACCTTCTGCGATCATTTCGATCCCGCGAGCTACCGCTGCCTCGAATTCATTATGTCTTCCACCATCGGCAAATGAATCTGGAGTTACATTCAAGATGCCCATGACCAACATGGCTTAGCCCTTAGTGATTAAGGAGATCGCTTCTGCGCGAGTAGCAGGATTGTTTAACGCTCCACGCACTGCAGATGTAGTTGTTCGTGCATGAGATTTCTTAACTCCACGCATCGACATACATAAATGTTCGCAATCAATGATGACGATTACGCCAAGTGGATCCAAGATCTCAACCATTGCATCTGCGATTTGTGTAGTTAATCGTTCTTGAACTTGTGGACGCTTTGAGTACATATCAACTAAGCGCGCTAGCTTTGAAAGTCCGGTGATCTTTCCGCGTGGTATGTATCCAATATGTGCAACGCCATGGAAAGGAGTTAAGTGGTGTTCACAATGTGAAAAGACTTCGATGTCACGAACAATTACTAACTCTTCATGTCCGATATCAAAGGTAGTAGTTAAAACATCTTCAGGTGATTGCCACAGGCCTTCAAAGTTTTCCTTCATGGCGCGAGCAACTCGAGCTGGAGTTTCCTTTAAGCCTTCGCGATCAGGGTCCTCGCCTAGGGCTAAAAGCAGTTCGCGGACAGCCTTTTCCGCACGTTGCTGGTCGTAAGGACCAGAAGCACGTCCATCGCTCATCGTGATCTTATTTACCGTCACTTGCAGCCTTCTTGCGTCGCACAGACTTCTTCTCTTTAGCAACCGGTTCAACAACTAAACGCTCTGGAACATCAACTGGAGGCTGATCTGAAGGTATACGTGTTGCAGAGCCTGTCCATGCAGGACGCTTTGTAACCAACTTGACCTTCTTGAATATCGCTGCGATCTCCTCTTTATTAAGGGTTTCCTTCTCAAGAAGTTGGATCACCATTTCATCAAGAATCTTTCGATTAGCAACCAAAATATCAAAGGCTTCTTGATGTGCATTTTCAATTAATACCCGAATTTCACGATCTACAACTGCAGCAATGTTTTCGCTGTAATCGCGTTGGTGTCCGTAATCGCGACCAAGGAATGGTTCAGTTGAACCACCACCTAGTTTGATAGCACCGACAGCTTCAGTCATTCCGTACTGAGTAACCATTGCACGAGCAAGTGCAGTTGCCTTTTCAATATCATTTGATGCACCTGTTGATGGATCATGGAAAATTAGTTCTTCTGCTGCACGTCCACCTAATGAGTACGCCAATTGATCTAGCAACTGATTACGTGTTGTTGAGTACTTATCTTCATCTGGAAGAACCATTGTGTATCCAAGTGCGCGACCTCGAGGCATGATCGTGACCTTATGAACTGGATCTGTATGTGGAAGCGCGTGCGCAACTAGAGCGTGACCTGCTTCGTGATACGCGGTAACACGACGTTCATCATCATTCATTAAACGTGATTTACGTTGTGGGCCTGCCATAACACGATCAATCGCTTCATCTAATTCGATGTTGCCGATTACCGCTTTGTTATCACGTGCTGAAAGCAAAGACGCTTCATTGAGAACATTAGCAAGATCTGCACCTGTAAAACCAGGTGTACGACGTGCGTAATCAACTAGCTTTACCTCATCGCTGAGTGGCTTACCCTTTGCATGAACCTGCAAAATCGCTTCACGTCCCTTGAGATCTGGACGATCAACTGCGATCTGACGATCAAAACGTCCTGGACGAAGTAACGCTGGATCTAAAACATCTGGACGGTTTGTAGCTGCAATCAAAATTACCTTTGAATTTTCCTCAAAGCCATCCATCTCGACAAGAAGTTGGTTAAGGGTTTGTTCACGTTCATCATGTCCACCACCCATACCTGCACCACGTTGGCGACCAACGGCATCAATTTCATCGATGAAGACAATTGCTGGTGCGTTCTCTTTTGCTTGATTGAAGAGATCACGCACACGAGCTGCACCAACACCAACAAACATTTCGACGAAATCTGAACCAGAGATTGAATAGAAAGGAACTCCGGCTTCACCAGCAACTGCGCGGGCTAGCAATGTCTTTCCAGTTCCTGGAGGGCCGAATAACAAAACTCCCTTAGGAATCTTTGCTCCTAGTGGTGCGTACTTTTCTGGTTTAGCTAAGAAATCTTTGATCTCATCAAGTTCGGCAAGAGCTTCATCTGCACCTGCAACATCCTTAAAGGTTGTCTTTGGAACATCATTATCCTGAAGTTTTGCGCGTGACTTTCCAAATTGAAAAACCTTGTTTCCGCCTTGAGCCTGGCTCATCATCCAGAAGAACAAGAAACCAATGAGCAAGAAGGGAACTATTGAAAAGAGGAATGAAACAAGAAGTGATTGCGATGGAACCTTTACATTCCAACCCTTAGGTGGAGGATTTCCAGTAAGCGCATCAACAATTGTTGGCTCTTGGCGAGCAACATAAAAGGCTTCAACCTTTGAAGAACCCTTAATTAGCGTGCCAGGGTTGAGGATTAAGCGAATCTTCTGATCTTTATCTACTAACTCAGCGGATTGAACTTGGGCCTTTGAAATTGCATCTAACGCCTGAGAAGTTTCAATTTGTGTGTAGCGATTTCCAGCTGATGAAATTTGTCCAAATACAGTAACCGCAAAAATCGCAGCAACAATCCAGAAAAGTGGTCCACGGAAAAGTCGTTGACTCTTTGTAGGAGCTTTTTTAGAAGGCTGCTTGCCTGAAAAACTCTTCTTCACTGGCTTCTTGGGCTTTTGTACTTGTGACATATATGGGGACTCCAGGGATTATTCGTACATGTGCTTAGCAAGCACACCAATAAATGGAAGGTTGCGGTACTTCTCATCAAAGTCGAGTCCGTAACCAATTACGAAATCCTTTGGAATATCAAAGCCGACGTACTTAACATCTACCTCAACCTTTGCAGCTTCTGGTTTACGCAGAATAGAAAGAATCTCAACTGAACCTACGCCACGTGATTCAAGGTTTGCCTTGAGCCATGAAAGAGTTAAACCAGAGTCAACGATGTCTTCAATAATCAAAACATTTCTGCCGGTGATATCGCGATCTAAATCCTTCAGAATTCGAACTACTCCACTGGACTTTGTTCCTGAACCGTATGAAGAAACCGCCATCCAATCCATATCAATGTGGCGTTGTAATGCACGTGAAAAATCTGCCACCGCCATGACAGCACCCTTTAGAACTCCAACAAGGAGCAAATCTTTACCTTCGTAATCCTTATCAACCTGTGCAGCAAGCTCTTTGATACGTGCTTGCAACTGTTCCTCGGTCACGATTACGCGTTCGATATCGCCCTTGACTGCTTCTAAGTCCACGGTTCTCCCTATGGTCGGTGCTGTGAGAGCGAAAGTCTGCCCGAAATCCGCTCAACCTTCACACCGCCCGGCAAATTGAGCGCACCTTGGCCGCTCCAAGCGGTAATTAGCGCCTCAACCGCGCTCACATGCTCCCACGAGACCATTCCGGCGGGCGCACCAGCGGCGTAGATGGCCGCCCTAATAAGACGGGTTCTGATTGCGCGAGGCAGAGTTTCTAGATGAGCACAATCCAAATCTGAAAGATCTAGATGCATCTCTTCTCGTTTAGCCCAATGATCTAAGGCATCAGCATCATCTCGTAATTGATGAGAGCTACGTGCAAGTGCTTCTGCAATTCCTGGACCAATACTTTTTTCCAAAACCGGCATAGCTTCATTTCGAACTCGAACCCGTGAAAACTCTGGATTCTCATTGTGAGGATCGTTCCAGTACTGCAACTTCATCTCGTCGCAATACTGTTCATTTTGCTCTCGTGTAATTTCAAGTAAAGGTCGTACGTACAGTCCGTTGTGGTGTGCCATTCCAGAAAGTGAACGTGTTCCCGATCCACGTGCTAATCCGAGCAAAACTGTCTCTGCTTGATCATCACGAGTGTGTCCTAGAAAAACAGCAACAGCGTTTTTCTCTTTTGCAACTTCTTGTAACGCCTCATACCGAGCTTTGCGGGCCGAAGCTTCTAAACCATCTTTAACATCAACGACAACTTTTTTGATAATGCACTCTAAGCCAAACTCTTTTAACTGCTCTTTAACTTTTTCTGCTTGCACCGCAGAGTTTTCCTGCAGTTGGTGATCGACAGTTACGCCCATAACTGTAATTACAAACTCTTTTGATTCAACAGATAGCGCATGTGCAAGTGCTAATGAATCAGCTCCACCAGATACAGCAACAAGAACTGTGTCACCTGCTTCATACTTTTCAAGCCAGGTGCGTACAGCGTTTCGTACCGCTGGAACCGCTGTCGTCATGGCTTAACAGTACTGCTGACTTAGACGCGACCACCAAATGGCATCAATCCCTTGATGCTGTAGATGTTGGAGTACAGCAAGCCTTTACCCTTTGAGTTCGCCTCCCACATCATTCCGTTTCCGGCATAAATCGTGATGTGGTGAATGGTCGAAATTGTTCCCTTATAGGAGTAGAACAAAAGATCTCCTGGAACAAGCTCTTTAAGGGAAACATGCTTTGTATACCCTGAATACAGCGCTGAGTTGAGGCGATCCCAGTTTGGCCACCCTAAACCAGCTGATTTATATGCGGCGTACACCAAACCAGAACAATCAAATGTGCTTGGACCTTGAGTACCCCACACATATGGCTTGCGTGCAAGAACTTGTGATTTAGCAAAGGCGACAGCTTTATCTCTTTGTTCTTGTGTGGTTCTTATTGTCGAACGTCCTTTGAAGCCACGATCTGGCCAGACACTCTTTTGTCCACCGGTTTGTGCAGCTGTTCCCGCTTGGCTTTCTTCAAGCAATGCAAGTTGGCGTTGCTGTTCGAGAGTTGTTCTAACCTTTCGCGCACTCATTAATTGGCGCATCAACTCATCCTGAACCTTTTGTAGCTTTGCAACTTCCTTAGCTTGTTCAGCCTTTGCATCATCTGCAACCTTTTTAGCAGCCGCTACCTTATCTGTTGCAATCTGCTGTACAGCTTTTGCATCATCGGCAATCTTTTTTGCTTTTCGCGCTTCTTCTTCAGCCACTTTAAATCGTGCAAGTGCCACAGAATTCTGTGCGCCTAGTGTGCTCAATGTTGAAAGTTGATCAACTAAATCTTGTGGTCCATTCGCACTAAGCAACGGTTCGATATCTGTGATGCTGCCACCCATGATGTAAGCATTGGCTGCAAGTTTTCCAATTGTTTTATGTGCTTCTGCAACAGCTGCCGCAGTTTCAGCGGCGTGCTTTGCTGCAATATTTGCTGCAGCGGTTGCGACCGCAAGTTCTGCTTGTGCTTTTCTATATAAAGCTGTTGCCGCATTAGCTTTTGCGGTTAACGCTCTTAAACTTTGATTTGCAGCGGCTAACTTCTTTGCTTGTGCATCTGCCGCTTTTTTCTTTGCCGCTTCTATTTTCTTAGCGGCTTCAATCTCAGCCAAGGTTGGTTTTGGGGCTGCAACTGCAGGTGCTGACGAAACCGCCAGCCCTAGAATTACCGCAAGCGAAATCGCCCTAAAACTCTTTTTCACAATTAACCTTTCGGAGGGAAGGGTTAAAGAATAAATGCCCAACCTTGGAAAACCCTGTTTTTAGGTGTGAGTGTCCCTAATTAGCTACATCACGACGAACAAAGAGTATTGATGCGACTAAAGCACCAACAGCGACATACGCACCACCTGTGGCAAGAGCATGTGAGTAGGTCACATCTGCACTTCCACCTGACGCAATGATCGTTAATTGAGAACCAGGCAGCCATGATTGTGTTGAGTTCTTAACTGCTACCAGCAAATTCTCAACGATTAGCAACCAAAGAACTCCCAAAGAAATTGCGCTGATTGGCGAACGTAGGAGTAGGCCCAGGACCATTCCTATGATTCCGAAGCCGATAACTGAGATCACAACGTTGATAAATGTCGTATAGAAGTACTCGATACCTTCAGTTGAAAACCATAGTTCAGTAGATACATCGACTGTAGGTGCCAAAACCACAGATGTTGTAATACTGATGATTGCAGATAAAACAATCATCGCTAATGCAAAAATCATCATTGAGATCAGTTTTCCAGCCAAGATCTTCATTCGACTTGGTTGACGGACCAACAGATTACGCAAAGTTCCGTATGTGTACTCCTGGGCGGTTTGCGCAGCAAACACACACAAGGCAATGATTCCTAAGAAGCCGCCAACGCTTGCAAAACCTTGTACGCCACCACTCGCTAGTGCCAATACCTCGCGGCTAATCACTTGACCACGGTCTGCATTTCCTTGTGGTGAATCAATTAATAAGTACAGCAACGCTGAAAAGAGACCACTGAAGAATACAACCGCTCCCATTGTGCCCAGAAATAAGGTTGGGCGACGTAACTTACGTAGTTCAGCTCTGACGACATTAAACATTACTTATCCCCCGTCATTTCAAAAAATGTTTCTTCAAGGTTTGGAAGCTGTGGAGCTAATTGCGCCAAGGTAATTCCTGCATCAAAGGCTGCTTTATTCAGAATCGGTGCCCAATCCATCGGCGCCAAAATATGAACAGAATCGTTGCGGATCACAGCGTGATGTCCAGATTTTTCTGCGATCTCTGCAATTTTAGAAAGATCGGAATGATTGAGTGATTTGGCAATAATTGTTGGTTGTTGCTTAGTCATCAGCTCGCCGATTGGTCCAGCGAAAACAATCTCACCTTTTCGCAGCATCACAATGTGATCACTAATAATTTCAAGTTCAGAAAGTAAGTGAGAAGAGACAAAGACTGTTGTTCCATCATTTGCTAAATCACGGAGCAAGGCACGTACCTCTTGAATACCTTCAGGATCTAGCCCATTTGTTGGTTCATCCAACATAAGTAACTTAGGGTCTGGCAATAACGCAGCAGCAATTCCTAAACGCTGTTTCATTCCTAATGAATATGTCTTGTACTTAGATTTTCCGCGCTCACCTAATCCGACTTTTTCCAACAAGGTCTGTACACGTTCGACTGGAAATCCACCAAGGCGTGCAAGCACCATCAAATTTTCATGACCTGATAACGCTGGATAAAAAGCTGGACCTTCAATCATTGCGCCGACTCGACTTAAGTACTTTTCTGGATGCTCAATCGGCTCACCAAGAATGTGGCCCTGGCCAGTGGTCGGGGTAATTAGACCTAAAAGCATTCGCATTGTTGTTGTCTTGCCAGAGCCATTTGGGCCAACAAAGCCACAAACCGTTCCGAGCGGGACTTCAAAGTTGATATGTGAGACCGCTAGGCGGTCGTCATACTTTTTGGATAAATCTGAGACTGAAATTGCAGTGTTTGGCATGCCCCTTACTCTGCCACAATTAACCTATGAGCAAACGACCTTGGGGGTACCAACCTCGTCAGGAAACACTGGGACCTGACTGGGAATTACATCCACAAACTCACTCAGTGCGTACCGGTCTTGCTCGCACCGGATTTGGTGAAACATCTGAAGCGCTATTTCTAAATAGCGGTTTCACATATTCATCAGCTGAAGAGGCTTTTGATTCATTTGCAGAAGAAACAGATCACTATCTATATAGCCGTTTCCATAACCCAACAATTGCCATGTTTGAAAAGCGACTAGCAGCAATTGAAGGTGCTGAGATGTGTGTGGCTACTGGCTCCGGAATGTCTGCGATGTTTGCATCTCTTGCCTGCCTCGTTGAACAAGGTGACCATGTCGTTGCATCTGCCGCAATGTTCTCGTCGTGCCATGTTGTTATTACTGAGTTCTTGCCAAAGTGGGGCGTTACCTTTGAACTTGTAAAGGGAAATGATCCAGCTGATTGGGCAAAGGCGCTTAACAAGCCAACTAAGGCTGTATTTATCGAAACTCCAAGTAATCCATTACTTGAAATCGTTGATATCGCAATGGTCAGCGAACTTGCTCACAAAGTTGGAGCAACAGTAATTGTTGACAATGTGATGGCCTCCCCGGTTTTGCAGAAGCCACTAACACTTGGTGCAGATGTTGTTATGTACTCAGCAACTAAGCACATCGATGGACAAGGTCGAGTTCTTGCTGGTGCATTGCTGGGATCTGCTTCATATATTCAAGAAAAGCTTTTGCCTTTCGTACGTCACACAGGACCAGCATTAAGTGCTTTCAACGCTTGGGTTCTAGTAAAATCTTTGGAAACTATGCACATGCGTGTTGAGAGCATGGTTTCAAATGCACAAGCAGTTGCAGAGTTCCTTGAAAAGCAACCTGCAATCAAATCTGTGCGTTACCCAGGATTAAAGTCTCATCCAGGACATGAATTAGCTATGAAGCAAATGAACAATGGTGGTGGATCAACCATTGGAATTGAGTTCAAAGGCTCGCAAGAAGAGGTATTTGCCTTTATGAACAAGCTTCGAGTAATCGATATTTCAAATAACTTGGGTGATAGCAAGTCATTGATTACCCATCCATCATCAACTACTCATCGTCGCTTAGCACCAGAGGTTCAGGCAGATATGGGAATTACTCCATCGGTGCTTCGCCTATCAGTTGGTTTAGAGCACTCAAGTGACTTGATTAAGGATTTACAACAAGCTTTAGCGAAGTAGTTCTGCAACAACTAACAAAACAGATAGCAAGCTCAAGTAGGTGATTGACCACTGAAAAATTTTTCCCGCAACCTTGGCATACTCCGGGGATCCTTCTTTAAGCGCAATCAGTTGACGGGCAAAAACAAGACCCAGCACTACGGTGATTACAAGTGACCACATTGGTAAATCCGCTGCAAGGATTAACCAAATCGATGAAGCGATCATCAAGATTGTGTGGAACCACATCTCCTTAAGAACGCGCGCCTTGGTTGCAACAACTGGAAGCATTGGTGTTCCAGCAGCGGCGTAATCATCCTTGTACTTAATCGCTAGCGCCCAGAAATGTGGAGGCGTCCAAAAGAAAATCACAAAGAAAAATGCCCAAGCAGTTGGTGACAAAGAGTTAGTTACCGCTGCCCAACCGATTAAAACCGGCATACAACCTGCAGCACCACCCCACACAATGTTTTGAGCTGTGCGTTGCTTTAACGCCATCGTGTACACAACAACATAGAAAACAATTGCGATCAACGCTAGAAGCGTTGCTAATGGTGTTGTAAAAATCCAAAACAAAAGAAGTGAAAGAGCCCCGATTAAGAATGCAAAAATCGTTGCATGTAACTTAGAGGTTTGGCCGGTAACGATCGGGCGCTTTGCTGTACGCGCCATTAATTTATCTAAATCACTCTCGATCACCATGTTAAAGGCGTTTGCACTTCCGGCAGCTAAAGTTCCTGCAAAGATCGTTGCGATTGCTAATCCAAAATCTGGCAACCCTTCGGCAGCTAAAACCATCGCCGGTAATGTTGAAACGAGTAGGAGCTCCACCACTCGTAACTTCATTAGATCGAGGTATCCCCGCATAGCGCTGCTCACCTGCCAAGATTACTCAGCCTTTCGGAGTACGCCTCCCAGACCTCTCTCAGGGATAATAGTTACCTTGCTCTCAACGAAGGGATATGCCGTGACCGAGAACAACAAGCCCGAATGGTTTGAAATTACTGATGCAGATGAGAAGCCAGCGCTTCGCAAGGTATCAAAAACCCTTCCAGTAAGCGCGGTGCTTGTTACTGCACTCATTCTTGGAGTTGGTGCTGTTGTGGCCCAGACCCAGGATCAAACTCCTGCATCTGCAACATCTGCGGGTGTTCAGCAAACGCAACCCGCAGAAGCCAATCCAACAACCGCAGCTGCTGCTGTAGTTGGAGGCGTAGCAGCTGAAAAGTTAGCTAATCCATCTATCTCAAAGTTACCTACTGGCGGTGGAGATGATGACGATGATGAAGAAGATGATCATCATGGGCGTGGTCATGATGATGAAGATGAAGGCGATGACGACTAACTAGTACAGTTAGCAAATGCGCTTTAGATTCTTACTTTTACTTTCACTAATTTCGCTCTGTGCCCTTGCAACACCGGCACAGGGCGAAGTTGTTTCTCCAACTATGAAGTTGATTCACACGATTAATGGATCAATATCACCAAAATCTGTTCGCTCATCTGGTGATGGAGTCGTAAGCGCGCATAACATGATGTATCGACACTCAGTTACTGTCTATGACGCAAAAACCTTTGAACTGCTACACACCGTCTCTGACTCTGTTTCGCTGAAAGAGTTTGGTTATTCAAAAACTTCCGGAAGTTACAAGGGAGCGCCTGTCGAGGGAACTTTTTCTCCAGATGGAAAGTATCTCTATGTAAGTAATTACTCGATGTATGGAAAGGGTTACAGCAAAGAGGGGCATGACACTTGCTCGCCCTCATCTGGATATGACAAGAGTTTTGTTTACAGAATCAATCGCAGTAACTACCAAATTGATTCGGTCTATCCCGTAGGTTCAGTTCCTAAAGTTGTCGAAATTACCCCTGATAACAAATATGTTTTGGCGGCAAATTGGTGCTCCTATACCGTTTCAGTGATTTCAGTTGAACAGAACAAGGTGGTTAAAACCGTCAAGATTGGCCGCTATCCACGCGGCATAGCGATAAGCAATGACTCTACAAAGGCATACGTCGCCGAAATGGGTGGCAATCGCATTCATGTAATTAATTTGCAGGATTTTTCTACCTCTTATATTCCAATTGGAAGTAATCCTCGAGCAATAGTTTTATCACCTGATAATTCAAAGATGTATGTCACGATGAATCTTTCAGGTCGAGTTGCTTCATGGGATCTTGTAGCAAATAAAGCTGGTAAATCTGTAAGAACCGGTGAAGCTGCACGAAGTCTTGCGATCTCAGCCGATGGTTCAGCTCTGTATGTAGTTAACTTTAAGAGTGACACGATGTCACGCGTTAGAACAAGTGATATGAAAGTTACTCAAAACATCAAGGTCTGTAATGAGCCGATTGGTATCTCTTACGATGTTCCGACCGGAAACACCTGGGTAGCTTGTTACAAGGGACAGATCAAGATCTTTTCAAATAATTAAGGCGCTGGAGAAATCTCTGCCGGAATATTTGGAGCTGCGATTCTTCCAAGGACTCGATCAATTGCAGCACGTGCTTTGTTGAGCGCAGAGTTTCCTTTAGCTATGTCATCGGCCAAGGTGACAAAGACATACTCGCGATCCGTTGATTGAACATAGCCTGCAAGGGTTGCTGTTCCATTGAGAGTTCCTGTTTTCGCTCTCACTAAACCAACGGCAGATGGTGCTGTAGTAAGAAAGCGAGTTCTCAAAGTTCCTGAGACTCCGCCAACGGGAAGACCTGAATAAATCAATGCAAACTTTTCATCTTTGCGCAGCTTGTACAAAAGTTCACCCATCAAATGAGCGGTGATTTTGTTTTTCCTCGATAAACCACTGGCATCTGCAACAACTAACTTTGAATCATCGATTTCAAACTTGGCCAGAATCTCTCTGAAAACCTTATCGACACCCTTTGCATCCATGCTAAATCCTGCCGCTTTTGCGGACAATCGAGCTAAACGTTCCGAGATCAAGTTGTCGCTCCACAGAAGCGTCCAATCCAAAAGCGCCGCAACCGTTGGAGAGTTTTCAGAAACTATCTGCTCCCCCATCGAAATAAAGGCTTCATCATCACTTACCGACTTCATGACAGGTTTGAAATTTCTCTTTGCCCAAAAGGATTTCAAATTGGCTACATCTTGAGAGTAAAGACCGCTGTAAATAACTTTGTAATTCTTTAACGATCCCCCGTTGAACTCTTTAACATAGGTCAGAGTTCGAAAACCGATGTAGGGCAGGGATGCTCGGTTCATTTTCCGAGCGGTGTTGTGATCCAAACTAATCCAAGGATCATAGGAGCCTCTAACAATTACTGTTTTAATCTCAGGGTTAATACTCACTGAGGTATTGAAAACCGATGTTGTATCTAGATACTCAACGGTTACAGCACCCGTAAGCATTTTCATAACCGATGCGGGTTTACGTTGAGAATACGCATTCTTCTCATAGATGACAGCACCTGTGCTGCCATCGATAACAATCATCGCTGGGTTAGAAAGTGTTTGACTCTTAAGTAATTCATCAAATGCAGCAGGAATTGATTCTGGTCCCAGTACCGCTTGCGCAGGCAACATCGAAAAAATCGTGGCAAGAGTGATCGCAATTAAGCGGTAAAGAAAGGACATTATTTCTTTCTAGCGCCAGGAAGCGATAACAATGTTTGTGACTGTAAGGCCAATCATCGTCATCCAAACATTCTTTGAAAGCTCTGGTTTCTTAACATTCTTATAACCCAGCGCCAAGATAACAACGAGGATTACAAACTTAATTCCAACTTTTGTATTGTTTAAGGGTTCATCGGGTTTAACGGTTTCATGGAGACCGACCATTACTAAACCAGCAACAAGTGCGGTCAAACCGGCATGAAGCACCCCAGGATTTAAGGTGCGAGGGGACTTCTTCAACTGAAGCAACAGCAATACCAAAATGCCGAGAACAGAGAGAAGATGGATTACATACGCGACTGTGTTGATAGCTGACATGCATTCAGTTTAGAGTGCATACATGTCTTCTCCAACGACCCCCGCCAGTATTGGCCCAGGTGAATTTTTCCCTGTTGTTGGTGTTGGACCTCATGACAAGCCCTGGCCAGAAGGTGATCAATACGATCCTGAACTATTACTGAATGGTGATCGCAGAAATGTTCTAGATCACTACCGCTATTGGAGCGTCGAAGCGATCGTCGCAGATTTGAATACAAAGCGTCATAAATTGCAGATTGCCATTGAAAATTGGCAACATGACCTGAATATTGGATCAATCGTTAGAACCGCAAATGCCTTCAATGTTTCTGGTGTGCATATTGTTGGAAAACGCGATTGGAACAAGCGCGGTGCAATGGTGACTGATAGATATCTAACGGTTATGCATCATCCAACAATTGAGGATTTTGCAATTTACTGCAAGGAGCAGAACCTTCCAATTATCGGTATCGACAACGTGCCAGGATCAAAGCAATTGGAATCAGCAACCTTGCCTGAAAGTTGTGTTCTCTTGTTTGGCCAAGAGGGTGCGGGAATGTCTGATGAGGGAATCGCAGCCTGCGAAGTTTTATATGAAATTAATCAATATGGTTCAACTCGTTCGATGAATGCATCAGCCGCAGGTGCAATAGCTATGTACCACTGGGCGTTGCAACATTTACCGCGATGAAAAGAGTTTGGCTTTCTCGTAACTTAATACTTCTTACTCTAGTTTCACTTACTCAAGATGCCGCAAGTGATTTGTTATATCCCTTACTACCAATATTGTTAACTGGAGTTATCGGTGCAGCTCCTCTTGCTCTGGGATTAATTGAAGGTTGTGCTGAAGCTGCAGCAGGTTTTGCCAAGTTGTACTCAGGCAAGTACAGCGATCGAATTGGTCGTAAACCCTTTGTCATCGCCGGTTATTCACTTGCAGGAGTTGGAAAGGCTTTAGTAGTTGTCGCCACAAGTTGGCCTTTGGTTTTCTTTGGCCGTGTTACCGACCGAATCGGAAAAGGCATGCGCAGTTCTCCACGTGATGCATTGATCCATGATTCAGTCCCTAAAGAGCACCTAGGAAAGGCCTTTGGTTTTCACAGATCTGGTGACAATTTAGGAGCTGTTATCGGTCCTGCTTTGGCTTTACTGGGGTTGGCATTGCTCGATGATGATGTTCGCGCTGTTGCACAGTGGGCGCTGATACCAGCGTTGCTATCCGGATTGCTCACCTTATTCATCAAAGACACCTTTAAAAAGCCAACTAAAGAGAAGGTGGCTGAAAGCAAAAACTACAAGGTTCCTAAGGAAATCAAATTTCCAATTGCAACTCTGGTTGCAATTCAATTAACAAACATCCCAGATGCTCTCCTACTGCTGCGTCTACATCAAATTGGATTTACAACTAAGGAAGTTGTTCTTTCTTACATGCTCTTTAGTTTTGTCACAATGCTTGGTGCATATCCTGCTGGCTTAATAGCGGATAAATTAAATCCCAAATTGGTATACGCAATTGGATTGCTCGCATTTGCTGTTGGTTACATTTCATTAGGGTTAACCCAAAATCATACTGTTGCAGTTATTGCGATCATTATTTATGGTCTCTTTCCTGCATTGACAGATGGTGTTGGAAAAGCATGGATAGCTTCACTAAGTCCTGATAACCATCGGGGAAAGATTCAAGGTGTGTATCAATCATCGATGAACTTCGCGATTTTAGGTGCAGGAATTTGGGGCGGTGCGCTGTGGAGCAGTGGTGCAATTCAGTGGCCACTAGTTGTTGCAGGCGCTGGAGCTGCTATTGGTGCGATAGTTCTTTTAATAATCCGTCCACTGCGCGTTCAACCATAGCCAAGGTTGCTTCATAAGCTTCATCACTTTGGTTGTATGGATCTGGAACCTCTAACTTAAAGTAATCGGCAGAGTTTGGATCTATTCCCTTTAACGCTGGATCAAAACTTCTTAAGTAGAAAACCTTTGCTCGGTGCTCATCACTTTCTGCCATCGAAATAACATTGTGATAGTTGCTGGAATCCATAACCAAAATCAGATCGTGAATAAAGAAATCATTACTCTTAAACTGCTTTGCGGTGTGCTCATGTTTGTAACCGGCTTTTTCCCAAATCTTCTTTGAGGATGGATGTGGTCCTTGTCCGATATGCCATGGACCTGTTCCAGCGCTATCTACTGTGATTACTGGGGATTTGATCGACCCTTTTTTGTTAGCCAATACCGCAGCCGCCATCGGTGATCTGCAGATATTGCCTAAGCAGACCATCGTGATACTTAGCTGATCTCGTCCTTTAATTGAGGAGATCACGCTCAGGTTCATCCTCCAGCGCCTCTTGAACCGACTTGAGGCGACGTTCAATTTCATCCGCCTCATCTGTTCTTCCCTGCATGCGCAAAATCTTGGCGATTCGAGATTCAATATCAACAATGAACTCAAAATCCTTTGGTTCATCTTCGCTGACAATAGCTAAGACATTTTCTAGAGTTGCTAAGCCATCATCATATTTTTCAAGCAGGATTTGAGCTTTACCAAACTCAAAAGAGGCAAAGGTCTCGCGACGATGATCATGTCCTGTCTCAAATACATCAACAGCTTTGCGAGCGGTTTCAAGAGCTAGTTCGCCTTCGCCTAATTCAATTAAGCAGGAAGCCATCTTTTGATCGCAACGTGCAACATGAATGACCTCTTTGTTGCGCTTGAACAATGAGCGAGCCTCTTTGAAAGCTTCGATCGCTTTTTCATAATTCTTTAATTCGCGTTCTGCACATCCAATGAGATGCAGATCATTTGCTGCACCGATTTCATTTCCATCAACAAGATGTTCTTGTGCACACTCATTCATTGTTTCAACAACTTTGTCGTACTTCTTAGATGAGTACCACCATTCACCCAAGGTGCAGGCAAGTTCTAATGCAATTGGTGATTTGTTCTCTCGCAAAATTTCGACCGCTTTGCTCATTGCGGTTGCCGCTTCATCCATGCGCTTAAGTTGATTGAGGTTGTAACCAATCGCTGAATACGCCTGTGCTAAACCTTCGGATGATACCGATGCACCAAGTTGCGAGTAAATATCTCGTGCAGTTTCCGCAAGTGCTAACGCTTCATCGTATTGACCGCGTGCATAAATTCGCGCGCTTAATTCGTAGTAAGTACTGGCACGTTCTTCACCCTCTACTTCAGGGATTCGATCCCAGAGCATCTCTTCGGTGACGAGTTCTTCCATGCCTTCGTCTTCACTCATGCACGAGACCTTATACGCATCTGGTTAAGGACGACTGGGAATATCAATCTGCGCCACTGGCCATTTTGAAGTTTTGACCGCTTTGAGCACCTCTGTGGTGACCTGAGTGATCTGTTTTTGTGCCACAAGATCAAAGGCGTGACCCCATGGGCAGCGGTTTTTCATGGCACAAACCCAGGCATTGGTGCCCATGTTCAAGACCGAAGCACCGCTTGGAGCGTTGTAATAGGTAGACATCGCGACAAACCCCTTCTCAGTGGGGCTAATTGCAGCTCGCGCAACAACTTGGACACCTGGGCCAACAGTTCCCATTGCTGTGTCAGCCTCATATCCATACAAACCTTTGATGACAGCATCCTGTCCCAATGTTGCAAAGGGCCACACATTATTTGAAATCAAATCCTTCTTAATTCCTAAAGCAAAGTACTGAGAACCAAGTAAGAGTGACTCGGGTTGATTTACTTCTCTATATGGTTTGCGACCTGAGATCTCTCGACCTTTAACATCTGTAATTGCATACGCTGTATTTCCACCAAAGGCAATTAAATGTTTTCCAGCTGCAACCGCGGCTTCAATTCGCTGTCGCATTTGCAAAGTCCAGTACTCACTATGACCACCAACAACAATCGCTTTGGTTGTTTGAAATACCGCTGGATTGTTATCAACATCCAGATCTGTAGCAAAGTTAATATCTAATCCAAGTTTTTCCATCAACGTTAGTAATGGTTGTTCCATGTATCTAAACTGTCCAGAACCATCACCATCGTATGGTCGATCAAAAGTAACTGAAGTTGCACTGGTTTCACGAGCTCCATCAGCACCTTTGTAAAGAGACTCTCCACCCCATTGGTTATAACTTTGCCAGGTTAAAACCGATGATACGAATGTCAGATCACTCGGTGCGTTTCCATAAACAGTAAAAGGCACAAAGCTTGCTGCACGCAGATTATTAGAAAGCTTGATCAGGTACTGACCGGGTGGAGTTTTTGAATCGATTGATATTTGTGTTGGAGATTTCAAGAGTTTTACAAGGCGAGCGCCAGAGTTGTTGTAATAACCCATTCGATAAATAGAAGCAGTGAACTTCTTGGAACCAACAGTTGTCAAAGTTAACTTGTCGCCGCAGGTTGCGCTGCTGGCACTTACATACCCTTCAATACGTGGAACATCTTTGCGTCGTGAAAAATCGGCGCTGTAGCGCAACGGGACCCCATCGCTCCACTTCTTATCTCCAGCTTTTTGATTTTCACGCGCTACCCAGCCAGGCGCTTGATCCCATGAGCAGGTACTTGCATGTGCTGGCGCAGGGAAAAGGGCCAGTAACAACGCCAGAACTACCGCCCGTCTCATGCGGGAAACCTTAGGGGCAGTTTCAAATAGACACCCCCTTGAGCGTGCTTTACCCTTCTACATGCAAACGATTTGCATCTAGCCTGGGAGAGCAGTGAACCTTATTGTGAAGGAGCCGATCAAGGTTCCGCTGAGAGATCGCCTCACCCGCGATGAATGGCGCCGTATGGCTGCAATGTTCGGCTTCATTGTGTTCCTGCACGTTTCTGGTGCGCTATTGATGTGGAAAGCAACAACCGGAAATTATGAATTAGCTGATGGAACATTGTTTGGTTGGGGAACAGCGGCACTTGCCTACACATTAGGTATGCGCCACGCCTTTGATGCCGACCACATCAGCGCGATTGATAACACAACTCGAAAGTTAATGTCTGAAGGACAGCGTCCGTTAGCTGTTGGATTCTTTTTCTCGCTTGGACACTCATCTGTTGTATTTGCATTAGCGATGTTGTTGAACTTTGGAATCAAGGCGCTTGGATCTCAGTTAAAAGATGACAATTCAACTTTGCACCATTACACAGGTTTAATCGGTACAACTGTCAGCGGAACGTTCTTAATGTTGATCGCTATTTTAAACTTAGTGATTTTGGTTTCAATCGTTGGGGTCTTTATCAAAATGCGTCAGGGTGCATACGATGAAGCTGAATTGGAGAAGCATTTAGATTCTCGCGGTTTACTGATGCGCTTCTTCGGTCCAATTGCTCGTCGCATCGATAAGTCTTGGAAGATGTATCCACTTGGTATTTTGTTTGGTTTAGGTTTTGATACTGCAACTGAAATCGGTTTGTTAGTACTTGCGGGATCATCAGTAATTGCAGGATTACCTTGGTGGGCAATTATTTCTCTGCCACTTTTCTTTGCAGGTGGAATGAGCTTGCTCGACACCATTGATGGTTCATTTATGAACTTTGCATACGGTTGGGCCTTCTCAAAACCTGTTCGCAAGGTGTACTACAACATCATCATTACTGGATTATCAGTTGCGGTTGCACTATTTGTTGGTGGATTAGAACTCTGCCAAGTATTTGCAAACCAATTGAATTTAACTGGCGGCTTCTGGGATTACGCTTTGGCCTTTAACTTAAATAGTGCTGGGTACTTCATTGTGGGTGCTTTTGTTGTGGTCTGGACTATCGCGCTATTGCTTTGGAAGTACGGCAAAATCGAGGAACGCTGGCACAACAAGGCACACGCTGCCCAACTTGCACGCGGTGAAGCAACTGATCACACGGCAGCAGGTATTGATCTAGGTCCAATTAAAGATGGATTTAAGATCGACTAACTATTACCTGGTAATGAGTACAAATAATCCACGGTAGAATTAACCCGTTGGTGCGACCGCACCAAAGCACTTCCCCCAAGTGCTGCTAATGCAGCACTACATGCGAGTCTTATTTTCGCCCTAGCCGCCAAAAGTGCGAGCTATACCCGAGACGCGCTTGTCGTCTCGATTGGTATGCATTTCTATGTCTCTACAACCACGTACTAGCGCGCCCGGAAAAGCTCGTCGCGCAGCATCAGCAGGAAAGCCTAAGCGCGCAAAGAAGGCTGTTGCTTTTAAAGAAGCAGCTCCTAAAGCGCGTCACACAACTGCACAAAAGGCAGCTCGTAAGGGTGCAGCAGCTAAGCCCCAGACAGGTAAAGCAGTGTCAACTCGTCGATATTCAGATGTTGATACATCAACAGCATCAAAGAAGGAAGTTCGCTTAGTAGAGCGTTCAAAGTTGCGCGCAAAGCGTTACCAAGAACAAACCGCTTCAAAGCCACGTCCAACAGAAGCACCTGAAGAGCGCAAGGCACGTATCGAAAATTCACGACGTCCAGATTCACGTGCAAAGAAGTTTGTTAAGGAGCGCGAAGTTCGCGAATCAGCACCACGTGCAGAGCGAACAGAACGTCCAACAACACGTCCAGAGTTTAAGAAGACATACAAGAAGGCAGAACGTCCAGAGCGTCCAGCATTCAAGAAAGAGTCTGACACTCGTCCAACAACACGTCGCGATGCAGTGAAGGCAAAGATTGCACGCACCGATGATGGTCGTCCAAACTTTGATCCACGCAAGCGCGAAAAGTTTGATCCAACCCGTCCAAAGAAGAGCAGCGTTGCACCTGATACACGTGCAGCTAACTTCCGTGCGGAGCGTCCAGTACGTGATCGCCGCAATGAATCACCTGCTTATGCTCGCGATGATTTCAAGAAGCATGCAAAATCTCATTCAAATGCGGCGGTCGATTTTGGTGCAGATGACAACTACATTTCAACAAACCTTGCAGATGCAAACCTTGTTGATGCAACTCCCCTAACTGAGATCACAACTACTTTTGGTGATCTTGGAATTGCAGCGCCGCTAGTAAATGCGCTTAGCAAGCAGGGAATTCTGCATCCATTCCCAATCCAGATTGCAACACTTCCAGATGCTCTTGCAGGTCATGACATCTTGGGTCGCGGACAAACTGGTTCAGGAAAGACTCTTGCATTCGGTTTAGCACTTCTTAACAATCTCAATGGCAAGGTTGCAAAGCCTCATAAGCCATTGGCACTTGTTTTAACTCCAACACGTGAACTTGCTCAGCAGATCGATGAAGTTCTGATGCCTCTTGCACGTTCAATTGGTCATGAATCAGTTGTTGTTGCTGGTGGAATGTCATACTCAAAGCAGATCACTGCAATGCGTCGCGGAACTGCAATCTTGGTTGCTACACCTGGTCGTTTGATCGATCTGCTTAATAAGGGTGAAGTTCAACTAGATCAGTTGCAAATTACTGTTCTTGATGAAGCAGATCAGATGGCAGATATGGGCTTCTTGCCTGTTGTTAAGGAAATCCTTGATCAGGCAAAGCTTGATGGTCAGCGTTTACTTTTCTCTGCAACTCTCGATCGTGGTGTTGATTCATTGGTTCGTCAGTACTTGAAGAACCCAAAGACTCACTCACTTCAAAACGATCGTGCCTCTGTTTCAACAATGGAGCACTACGTATTGGTTATGAATCCAACTGATAAAGATGACATCACAAATCAGGTTGCTGCTCGTAACGGAAAGACAATTTTGTTCGTAAAGACTCAACGCGGTGCTGATCGTTTAGCTGACAAGCTTGCTCACGCTGGTGTTCCAGTTGGTGCATTGCACGGTGGAAAGTCTCAAGCAGTACGTACACGTACTTTGGCGCTCTTCAAGGAGACTCCAAACGCTGCTCTTGTTGCAACAGATGTTGCAGCACGCGGTATTCACGTAGATGGAATTTCACTTGTTGTGCATGTTGATGCACCAACAGATCACAAGGATTACCTACACCGTGCAGGTCGTACTGCTCGTGCGGGTGAGGCCGGAACTGTTGTCACTCTTGCGACTACTCGTCAGCAAAAGTCGATCGGTGGACTTACACAGCGCGCAGGAGTAACCCCTAAGTTTGTTGGAGTTACACCATTGAGTACTGAGTTAATGAAGATTACGGGTGCACAGGAGCCATCAGGTATTCCTTACATCGTGCCAATCGTTGAAAAGTCAGTACGTAGCGGCGGAAAGCGTCCACGTCCTAACTCAAGCCAACGTCGCCGTCGCCCTCGTTAAAACTTCCGTTAATTGATAGGTTTCGCGTTATGACTAACGCGAATCCATTTGCCCAACGAAGCACCCTTGAATATGAGCTGCCACCATTTGCTCAGATTAAAGAGGAGCACTACCTGCCTGCTTTCTATGAAGGTTGCGCAGAACAATTAGCAGAAGTTCAAGCAATTCTTGATGCTCCTGGTGCTGCAACATTTGAGAACACAATCGTTGCTCTTGAAAAGAGTGGGCAGTACCTAGGGCGCATGTTGCGCGTTTTCTACAACAAATCTTCAAGTGATACTAATGATGCCCTCGATGCAATTGATCAAGAAATTGCACCAAAGCTAGCTGCTCATCAAGATGCAATCGCTTTGAATCCTGTGCTCTTTAAGCGAATCAAGGATCTTTACGATGCTCGCGAATCACTTGGCCTCAATAGCGAAGATGCGTGGTTGCTTGAGCGCTACTACAAAGATCTAATTCACAAAGGTGCACATTTAACAGATGCTCAGCGAGCACGTCTAAAGGAGCTCAATGAGGAGCTTTCATCCCTTCAAACTCAGTTCTCAAAGAATGTTTTAGCAGAAACAAATGATTTAGCTATTTTGGTAGAAACCGTTGTAGAGCTAGATGGTCTCAGCGAGAATGAAATTGCTGCAGCTGCTGCAGCCGCAAAAGACCGCGGACATGATGGCAAGTGGCTTATCGGAATGGTGAACTTCACCGGTAATCCGCTTCTGGATTCGCTAACCAATCGTGACCTGCGTAAAAAGATTATGCAGGCATCGCTACTGAAGGCCAATCGTGCAAACGATAATGACAATAAGCCTATTCTTTTGAAGATGGTCAAGCTACGTGCAGAGCGCGCTAAATTGTTTGGCAAGGAAACTCACGCAGAGCATGTAATCGCAGTGCAAACAGCTGAGCACCCAGACAATGTGCACGCAATGCTTCGCAAAATCGCACCTGCTGCTATTCGTAACGCAAAAGCAGAGGCAGATGATCTTAAGAAGTCAGCTGGAGCAGATATTGAAAGCTGGGACTGGGGCTTCTACACCGAAAAGGTACGCTTAGAAAAGTACAACATTGATACAACAAAGATGCGTCCTTACTTCGAGTTAGAGCGCGTTCTGCATGATGGTGTCTTCTTCGCAGCTAACAAGTTATTTGGAGTTACATTTAAAGAGCGTCCAGATTTAGTTACCTACCATCCAGAGGCACGTGCCTTTGAAGTAAATAATGAAGATGGGTCAAAGGTTGGTTTGTATATTGGAGATTTCTACACACGCGATTCAAAGCGTGGTGGCGCTTGGATGAACAGCCTTGTTAACCAAAACTTCCTCTTTGATCAGCTTCCGGTTGTAGTTAACAACTTGAACATTCCAAAGCCACCGGCAGGAAAGCCAACTTTGCTTACTTATGCTGAGACAACGACCTTGTTCCACGAATTCGGTCACGCAATCCACGGCTTCTTGTCGCAGGTTAAGTACCCACGTGTTTCAGGTACAAGTGTTCAACGTGACTTTGTTGAATTCCCATCACAAGTAAATGAGATGTGGATCTTGTGGCCTGAGGTTGTAGAAAATTATGCACGCCACCATGAAACCGGCGAGAAATTGCCTCAGGAGTGGATCGATAACTTAGATGCAGCAAGTACCTTTAATGAAGGTCATGCAACAACAAGTTACTTAGCTGCTGCGATCTTGGACCTTGCGTGGCACTCACTCACCACAGAGGAAGCGGCAAAGGTCACCGATGTAGAAGCCTTTGAAGCGCAAGCAATTAAGGATTATGGCCTTGATTTTGCACCTGTTCCAACACGTTATCGCTCTACCTACTTCAGCCATATCTTCGCTGGTGGTTACTCATCCGGTTACTACGGCTACATCTGGTCTGAGGTTTTGGATGCAGACACCGTTGATTGGTTTAAAGAAAACGGTGGCTTAAAGCGTGAAAACGGTGAGCATTTCAAGAACACACTTCTTGGACGCGGTGGATCAATTGATTCAATGCAAATGTTCCGTAACTTCCGCGGCCGTGATTCAAAGATCGAGCCGCTGTTGAAGCGTCGCGGTTTGCTGTAAAACCTTAGCCAGCAGAACCTGATCCCGATGGACCAGCTTTGCGCTGTACTTGTGGAGCGCCACCGCTGCGTTGTCCGCCGCGAATCTTTGATCCGGTTTCAGAATGGTTTTGAGTACCTGGTGCACCTGGCTTATTTTTCTTCGCTTCAAGGGCAGCAAGCATTCTTGCTTTCATATCATCATTCTTATCGGCCATGAGTTAATCCTACTGCTAAGAGCTTGATTCCTTGTATTCGCGCAATCGTTCAAGAACTTCTGATTCACGATAACGACGGTGGCCACCCAATGTGCGAATTGCAGTTAACTTTCCAGCTTTAGCCCAGCGTGTAACCGTCTTTGGATTTACATGGAAACGTTGCGCAACCTCTTTGGGGGTCAAGAGAACTTCAGCATCTGGGATGCGGTTCATGGTGACTCCTTTAGATTGGGCTGTCCGTTTTGGACCGTATTGGGGTGAAGTATTGCGATTTATTCAGCGTGAAGCAATACCTACGAGGCCTGCTCGTAGGCTTGAACTAAGCGCCATCGAGACATTAAACGTTGATATCCAACGCCCGCCATCATTCCATCTGATGCGGCAAGACCTGCAACAGAGTGCGTTACATCTTCGATCGATGAATCTGATTCAAGTCCATCTTCACCAGATTCACGTAAAGCTTTATCCATGTAATTAGCTAAGCCGCCGTAATCTAATTCAACTAATGACTCTGGATGGAACATTTCAAGCCACGCAAGCAGATTTTCTAACTCTTGCTCAACTGGACCATCACCAAAAGCATTAAGCACCGCATCATGTGCACCATCGCAACGCTGTTTTGCATTTGCGATTGTTGTTACCGCTCGACAATACAATCCATCGGCACTTGTTCCTCGAGTTCGCTCTTCTGGTGCAAACAAAATGAACCAACGGGGAGGAATAATCCAAGTTTCATTTAAAATATGTGGAACTTTATCTTCTAATAAATCCACGCCCGCAGTAATTACCTCTTCCATTGCTGGAGAAACAAAGTACGGAACCACTGTGCTTGGAAGTGAGTCCTTGAAATTATCAAGTGCTGCCCAACAACGTGTCGCAGTTGCCCATGGTGAGACATAACGAACTCCATCGCGATCAAAGATGTGAACACCATCTGGTCGGCCTGCTGGAGGTTCAGGTTGAACTACGCGATGCAGTGATAACTCTTCTTCTCTATTAAAGGAGAAAGGATCATTTTCTAAACTCTGCCACCGCAAACGGTCGGCAGGTTCAAATGCAGATAATGGTTCGTAGATACGAAGTGAAGCTACGTACGGTGTTGGTCTCACGCACGTGGAATGTAGTTGCCCTCAGCAAATGGATCATCATCATCCTTGCGTGAGGTTGTATCAATCTCGCCATGAAGTTCCTTTGCAAGACGATCAAGATCCATATCTTGCGCGTTGTACTTCAAATCACGTGCAACTTTAGTTTGCTTTGCTTTTGCGCGGCCGCGACCCATGGGCGACCTCCTTCACTAATTGCTGTGCGTCAGGGAGGTAGGTTATCGCGCCTTGTAGGCGCCCTCCAAAGTTGAGCGTGGATTTGAGCCTTCCCGCTCAGAAACCACCCCTGCAACCCAGGCTTTCATCCCACGAGCGGCCAAGGAGCGCAGCGTCAGATCAGCTACAGATGGATCAACAAAGGCGCTCATGCCGATGCCACAGTTCCAGGTGCGCTCCATATCGGCTTGAGGAACTCCGCCCATCTTCGCCATGAACTCCATTTCGACAGGAAGTGACCAGGTAGAACGATCGTATGTTGCTGTTAAATGTTCTGGAATAACTCGTGCAGTGTTTTCTGCAATGCCACCACCCGTAATATGTGAAAAAGCGTGAAGATGTTCTGGCATTGATTTAATCAACGCTAAACAATCAAGGGTATAAATCTCAGTTGGAGTTAAAAACACTTCGCCTGAGGTCTTGCCGTACTCGCTGACATTGGCGTACAGACTTAAACCTGCAGTTTTAATGATGTGTCGAACAAGTGAGTATCCATTTGCATGAAAACCACTAGATGGCATCGCGATAATTACATCGCCTGACTTAACGCGATGAGCACCTAATTGACGCTCTGCATCTACAACTCCAGTTGCAGCACCCGCCACATCAAACTCATCATCATCTAATAAACCTGGATGCTCTGCTGTTTCGCCGCCGATCAAAGCTGTATTTGCCTTTGCGCAACCACGAGCAATGCCGGCAACAATATCTGCGATGTGTTCTGGAACAACCTTTCCAACTGCAATGTAATCAGTCATGAACAATGGTTCTGCTCCGCACACAACTAAATCATCAACGACCATCGCAACTAAATCTTCGCCGATAGTGTCGTACTTACCAAGTGCACGAGCAATTTCCGTCTTAGTGCCAACACCATCTGTAGATGTTGCAAGCAAAGGTTGTTTCATATCCTTTAACTTGCTTGCATCAAATAATCCAGCAAAGCCACCGATACCACCCATGACCTCTGGGCGTGAAGCTTTAGCAATTGAAGCCTTCATTAGCTCAACTGCGCGATCTCCTGCATCAATATCAACGCCAGCATCTTTATATGTAGACATCAGTGACCGTGCGCTTCCGTGATTTCTAGGCGCATCTTTCCTTCAGATAAATCCTCTGGGATGCGGATTGGATACTCACCTGTAAAACAGGCAGAACATAGCCTTTCTGAGGGCACTTTGGTAGAGGAAATCAAGCCCTCGAGAGATACATACCCAAGGGAATCGGCACCGATTGATCGGCGAATCTCTTCAACATCTAACCCATTAGCGATTAGTTCGGCACGTGAAGCAAAGTCGATGCCGTAATAACAAGGCCACTTAACCGGAGGTGATGAGATTCGAACATGGATCTCGCGAGCACCGGCTTCGCGCAGCATTCGGACAATTGCGCGTTGCGTATTTCCGCGGACGATCGAATCATCGACTACAACGATCCGCTTGCCCTCAATAATTTCGCGCAAAGGGTTGAGCTTTAAACGAATACCTAACTGGCGAATAGTTTGAGAAGGCTGGATAAATGTTCGTCCCACATACGAGTTCTTAACTAAACCCATTCCAAATGGAATTCCAGACTCTTTTGCATATCCAATCGCAGCAGGTGTTCCAGACTCAGGTACCGGAATCACAAGATCAGCCTCAGCAGGTTGTTCCTTTGCAAGTTGTGCACCAATTGCAACTCGTGTTCTATGGATTCCGCTACCAGCAATAGTTGTGTCAGGTCGAGCTAAGTAGACATACTCAAAGAGACATCCCTTTGGTTGCGCCTCTGCCCATCGTTGTGAACGCACACCATTAGCGTCGATCGAAATGAATTCGCCAGGTTCGATCTCGCGCACAAATGCCGCACCGACAATATCTAGGCCTGCACTCTCTGATGCGACCACCCAGCCAGTTTCCAACTTTCCAAGAACTAATGGGCGGACACCATGTCGATCGCGTGCTGCATACAAGGTGTGTTCATCCATAAAGACCAATGAAAAAGCACCTTCTAGTTGGGGCAGCACTGTTAACGCACTTGCCTCTACATTTTTTGAATCCTGCAATGCGATCAGAGCGGTCATGATCTCGGTATCGGTGGTCGCACCACGTGTGTAACTTGCTTCAAGTTTTTGAACTAATTCAGCTAAATCGCCGGTGTTGGTCAGATTGCCGTTGTGGGCTAAAGCCAGCGTTCCATACTTAGTTGGGCGCAGGGTTGGTTGAGCATTGACCCAGGTACTAGATCCTGTTGTGCTGTAACGGCAGTGACCAATAGCAAGATTTCCTTTTAGTGTTGCTAAATCACCTTCGGTAAAGACTTGAGAAACCAAACCCATATCTTTATACACAAGAATTCTTTCGCCATCACTAGTTGCAATGCCGGCAGATTCTGTACCTCGATGTTGCAACGCATAAAGCCCGTAGAAAGTTAACTTTGCTACCTCTTCACCTGGTGCCCAGACACCAAAGACACCACATGCATCTTGTGGACCTTTATCTTCACCTAGAACATTGTGGTTGAGTAATCCATCGGGACGTCTCATAACTGTGCTCCTAGCGGTAGGTACTCGGACAAATCTGCACGCACGCCAGAAGCTGCGATCTTTCCATCACTTAAAGCTTGTTCCCACAACAATTCTCCGTTGGCAAGTGCAAGCCAAGTTTGTGCATCCATCTCGATTGTATTTGGTGGAGTGCCACGTGTATGTGTTGGACCTTCACCACATTGAATCGCGGCATACGGAGGAATACGTACCTCGATGGCTCGCCCAGGAGCTTTAGAGGTTAGAAGCGCAAGAGTGCTCTTAACCTGTTCAAGTATCTGAGGATCGCGCATCTACTTATCCAAACAACCGTGGAAATGTTGAGGTGTGGGCGGTTGATAACTCAGCCAAGGAAATTACCGCATCATTGATAGTTAGAGCATCTCCCCCGGTTGTGCCAAGTTTTGTGATCACAATTGAGTTCTTAATCGCTATGCCTTCAAGCCTTGAGGTATGTGCAGGATCGATTGCAACTATTACGCGACCTGGGGTCTCGCTGATTAATTCGACTCCTGCATTCTCAAGTGAAACCGTTGCGCCAACCTTATGTCGCAAAACCATCTCAGTTAATCCAGCAGATAAACCGCCCTGACTTAAATCATGGGCTGCTGCAAAAAAAGAGTTACCTTCAAGAAGTAGCTCAATAAGGCGCATTTCACGCTGTAAATCCGCATCTGGAGATTGCCCAACACGTTGGTCGTGCAAGAAAGCCCACTCGCTACCTGCAAGATCTTCATGGGTTTCACCTAACAAGAACAGATCCAAACCTGCTTGAGTAAAACTCATTGGAGTGCGGGTGCGAACATCTTGGATAACTCCTAAAACACCGATGACCGGTGTAGGCAAGATTGCAACCGCACCGGTTTGATTGTAGAAAGAAACATTTCCACCAGTCACTGGTAGCCCCATCTCTAAGCAACCATCTGCCAATCCCCGAACTGATTCGGCGAACTGCCACATAACACCAGGATCTTCAGGTGAACCAAAGTTAAGACAGTTGGTAACCGCTAAAGGACGAGCACCAGCGGTTGCAATATTGCGTGCAGCTTCTGCTAACGCCAACTTTGCCCCTTGATATGGATTCAAATATGACCAGTTTGCATTGGCATCCGTTGAGATTGCGACGCCTAGGTTTGTTGTTTCATCAATACGAATCATTCCTGAATCATCAGGTTGCGATTGAATGGTATTTCCTTGAACATACTTGTCATATTGGGATGTAACCCAAGACTTATCGGCAAGATTTGGTGCTGCGGCTAACTTCAAAACAGCGGCTTTAATCTCTGATGCTGTTGCTGGAATCGGAACATTAACTGTTTGGGAATTTACTTGATTGATGTAATCAGGCTGTGCCAGTGGACGGTTGTAAACCGGACCATCATGGGCCACTGTGCGAGGTGGAACATCAACGATTAACTCGCCATTCCAGGTAATTTCAAGGTGATTTCCATCGGTAACTTCTCCGATCACGGTGACAGTTACATCCCACTTCTTGCAAATCTCTAAAAAGCGTTCAATCTTGCTAGGTTCAACAATGGCGCACATACGCTCTTGTGATTCCGACATCAAGATCTCTTCAGGTGACAGTGAAGGATCGCGCAATGGAACCTTGTCTAACTGCACCTTCATGCCGCCAGAACCACCTGATGCCAGCTCACTGGTAGCGCAGGATAAGCCTGCTCCGCCAAGGTCTTGGATGCCTACAACGAGATCTTCAGCGAAGATTTCTAGTGAACATTCAATCAAAACCTTCTCAACAAAAGGATCGCCGACCTGAACACTTGGACGCTTTGTAGATCCACCTGCACCAAAGGTTTCTGATGCGAGTACAGATACTCCACCGATTCCGTCGCCACCTGTTTTTGCTCCGTACAACACAACTAGGTTGCCTGCACCTGCAGCTTTTGCCAACTTAATATCGCTGTGCTTCATAACACCGACGCACAACGCATTTACAAGTGGATTACCTGCATAGGTTTCATCAAATGTAACTTCGCCTCCAATATTTGGAAGTCCGAGACAGTTTCCGTAACCACCAACACCGGCAACGATTCCAGGCAAGACGCGACGGGTATCTGGTGCATCTGCTGGACCAAAACGAAGTGGATCCATAACTGCAATTGGGCGAGCACCCATCGTCAAAATATCACGAACAATTCCACCAACACCTGTTGCTGCTCCTTGATAAGGCTCAACAAATGATGGGTGGTTGTGTGATTCAATTTTGAAAGTTACCGCGTAACCCTGACCAACATCAACAACACCTGCGTTTTCACCAATACCAACTAGAAGTGCATCTGACTTGGGAGCTTTCTCGCCAAACTGCTTTAGGTGAACCTTTGATGATTTGTATGAACAATGTTCTGACCACATCACTGAATACATTGCGAGCTCTGATGAGGTCGGGCGACGACCCAAAATTTCTTTGATGCGCGCATACTCATCGGGCTTTAGTCCAAGTTCGGCAAATGGTTGTGAGTTATCTGGAGTTGTTTGAGCAATTGCAACTGTATCTAGCGCCATTACTTCACCATCGCATTCAAAATTGAAGTGAAGAAGCCAAGCCCTTGAGCAGATGGCCCAGTTAGCTCATTGATGGCATGTTCTGGGTGAGGCATAAGCCCAATCACATTGCCCTTCGCGTTGCTAATCCCAGCGATTAAATTACGTGATCCATTGGGGTTTTCGCCTAAATAACGGGCGATTACGCGTCCTTCGCCTTCGAGCATCGCAAGGGTTTGATCATCGCACTGGAAAGATCCTTCACCATTCTTCAATGGGATGACAATCTTTTCGCCTTGTTTGAAGGAGTTTGTCCACGCAGTTTGATTGTTAACAACCTCAATCACTTGATCACGACATAAGAAGTGCAGATCAGAGTTGCGAGTTAGCGCACCCGGCAAAAGATGTGATTCACACAAAACCTGGAAGCCATTGCAAATACCAAGAACTGGCATTCCTTTGTTCGCTGCCTCAATTACTAATTGCATAACTGGTGCAAAACGTGAAATAGCACCACAACGAAGGTAATCACCGTAAGAAAATCCGCCAGGTAGAACAACCGCATCAACGCTCTTCAGATCTGCATCGCCATGCCATAGCGAGACCGCTTCAGCGCCACCTACAACCACAGCACGTGCAGCATCACGATCATCCAGAGTTCCTGGAAAGGTAATGACTCCTACGCGCATTACTTCTCAACTCTCACTACGAAGTTTTCAATAACTGGGTTAGAGAGCAAAACCTCTGCTGCTTTTTCTACTTCGGCAATTTGTGCAGCTGTTGGTTCACCTTCGATCTCAATTTCAAATCGCTTTCCTTGGCGAACAGATTTGGCAAAGTTAAATCCAAGTCGCGGCAAGGCTGATGCAACTGCGTTACCTTGAGGATCAAGAATCTCGGGCTTTAACATCACATCAACCACGATCTTTGCCATTTGTTGTCTCCCTTTTAGAACTTGCTGCCGGTGATTCGGAAAAATGCTTCTTCGTATCGTTGTGCGGTCTTCTCTACGATCTCAGTTGGTAGTTCAGGGGGTGGGCTATTTCTATCCCATCCACTTGCTACTAGGTAGTCACGTAGAAACTGCTTGTCATACGAGGGCTGAGCCCCGCCTGGCTTCCAGGTGGATGCCTCCCAAAACCGTGAAGAATCAGGGGTTAGCGCCTCATCGCCAAGGGTTATCTCGCCCTTGTCATTGCGACCAAATTCGAACTTTGTATCTGCAACGATGATTCCGCGGCTTGCAGCAAACTCTGATGCGGTGTCATATAACTTGATAGTTAAATCTCGCAGTTGCGCCGCAGCATCTGCTCCCACAATCACTGCAGCATTATCAAAATCAATGTTGATGTCATGATCGCCAATTTCAGCTTTTGTAGCAGGGGTAAAGATGGTTGCTGGCAATTGAGAGCCATCTAGTAATCCATCAGGCAATACATTTCCGCATACCGCCTTGTTGTTTTGGTACTCAAACCAACCGCTGCCAGTTAAATACCCTCGAGCCACACATTCAACTTCAAACATATTTAGTGGTTGCACGATTACTGCGCGGTCTTCAACAATTGATGGAACATCTGTTGAAACTATGTGGTTGCCAATAATGTCTTCTAGTAATTCAAACCAAAATAAAGAGAGTTGAGTTAGAACCGCACCCTTACCAGGAATTGTTGTTGGCATAACCCAGTCATACGCCGAAATTCGATCAGAGGCTACGAGCAAGATTTCTTTTTTATCATTGGTGTACAGATCCCGAACTTTTCCGGTACGCAGATGAGTCCACCCAGGAATTGAAGGCGCTGGCGGTGGACCAGCTAGGCCGAAGCCGCTCACCGAATAGAGCCGGGCTTGTACTGCGCTGCGGCAGGGTGCGCGGATGTAATCGCATCGATGCGATATACAACTCGAGCCACTTGTTGGCGAGCTTCGCCAGTAAATTCAATTGGGTCGCTGATTAAGAGATCTAGCGCTGCACGATCAAGTGGCAATCGACTATCTGCTGCTAAATCATCAAGAAGGGTGTTCTTCATTCCTTCACGCATACCAAGAGCTGCTTTAACCGCATGCTCCTTAATAACTTCGTGCGCTACTTCGCGACCAACACCTGCTTTGACCGCTGCCATAAGAATCTTGGTAGTCGCCAGGAATGGTAAATAACGCTCTAATTCAGCGCTAATTACAGCTGGGAAAGCTCCAAACTCATCCAGAACTGTGAGCATTGTTTCCAGTAATCCATCGATTGCGTAGAAAGCATCAGGTAGAGCAACGCGACGAACAACGCTGCATGAGACATCGCCTTCATTCCATTGATCACCAGCTAGTTCGCTCACCATCGATGCATATCCGCGAAGTACTACTGAAAGACCATTAACACGTTCGCATGAACGGGTGTTCATCTTGTGAGGCATTGCGCTGCTACCGACTTGGCCTGCTTTGAAACCCTCAGTGACTAGTTCGGCACCAGCCATTAAACGAATAGATGTTGCAAGAGATGAAGGAGATGATGCAATCTGAACCAATGTAGTTACAACATCATAATCAAATGATCGTGGATAAATCTGCCCGGTTGAATCTAGAACGTTATTAAAACCAAGCTCTTTAGCGATCGTACCTTCTAATTTAAAGTGCGCATCTGATGAACCAAGAAGATCAATTGAATCCTGTGCAGTTCCAACAGGTCCCTTGATTCCTCGCATTGGATAACGGTCTTGTAGCGCAGTTAAACGCTCATATGCAAATAACAGCTCTTCAGCTGCTGATGCGAAACGCTTTCCTAAAGTTGTTATCTGTGCTGGAACATTGTGTGAACGTCCCGCAATTGGTTGATCTGCATACTGTGCAGCTCTCTCACCGAGTCGAGCAAGAAGTGTTACAACCTTGTGATGAACGATTTCAAGTCCGTTGCGAATTTGAAGCGCTTCAATGTTTTCAGTTAAATCTCGGCTCGTCATTCCGGCGTGGATCGCTTCATGTCCAGCTAATGCGTTGAACTCTTCAATACGTGCCTTTACATCGTGACGGCTCTGCTTTTCGCGGGCATCAATAGATGCTAAATCCACCTGTGTAATTACATTTTCGTAATCTGTAATTACATCTTTAGAGATTGCATGACCAAGGGTTGATTGAGCGCGCATAACCGCGATCCATAGCTTGCGCTCTGCGATGATTTTTGCCTCGGGCGCGAAGATTTCTCGCATTGCTGCTGAGGCGTATCGGCTAGCAAGCAGGCTCATTGGTGAATTATCCGTCATTTAATTGCCCTTCTCTGCGACCGACGCATTAAGCGCGATATCTGTCCGATAAAAAGATCCAGCAAGTGAGATTTGGCTGATCGCACGATAGGCAAGGTTGCGGGCTTCGGTGAGATCTTCTCCTACACCTGTAACGGTTAGTACTCGACCCCCTGAGGAGACAAGCGCTTCATCCTTGTGAGTAGTGCCTGCATGAAAGATTGAAACATTGTTGATGGATGAGAACCCTGAGATGACTCCACCTGATTGAGGAGCTGCTGGATATCCCTGCGCCGCCAGTACAACTGTGACAGCGGATTCATCGCTCCACTCCAAAGTTGTGCCACTTAGATTTCCAGTTGCTGCGTTATATAAAAGAGTTGCAAGTGGAGTCTTCAAACGTGGAATTAACACTTGAGTTTCTGGATCACCAAAGCGTGCATTAAATTCAATAACTCGAGTTCCATGATCTGTTAATGCAAGACCTGCGTATAACAAGCCAACAAATGGAGTACCTCGCGCAGCCATTTCAGCGATCATTGGTGCAAGAACTCTTGTGTGGGTATCTTCAATAATGTCAGATGGTGCCCATGGCAATGGAGAGTACGCACCCATGCCTCCGGTGTTAGGACCTGCATCTCCATCAAATGCGCGCTTGAAATCTTGTGCGGGTTGCATTGGAATAATTGTTGTTCCATCGCTAATTCCAAATAAAGAAACCTCAGGACCATCTAGAAACTCTTCAATAACTACTCGCTTACAAGCAAGTGCATGATCTAAAGCTTCTTGTCGATTACTGGTGACAACAACACCTTTACCTGCCGCTAGACCATCATCTTTAACAACATAGGGTGCATCAAAGGCATCTAAGGCGATCTCTATCTCTTCTTTGCTGGTGCAGGTAAAGCTATGCGCAGTAGGTACTCCTGCATCACGCATAACCTCTTTAGCAAAGTGCTTTGAACCTTCTAGTTGTGCCGCCGCTTTTGAGGGCCCAAAGACAGCGATATTGGCTGCTCGTAGCTCATCGGCAACACCATTAACTAAAGGAACTTCTGGTCCAACGACTACTAAATCAACCTGCAGCTTTTTTGCTAACGCAACAATCGCTGCATTATCTGTAACTAATAATGGATGACATTGTGCAAACTGTGCGATACCAGGATTTCCGGGTGCGACATGAAGTTCTGTACATGCTGGATCTGCTTGTAGTCCTACCCCTAGTGCGTGTTCGCGACCGCCGCTTCCGACTAGGAGGATTTTCATTCTTAGATGAAATCCTTTTCGACAATTGTTTGATCGCGACCGGGACCAACGCCAATCGCGCTCATCGGCGCACCCGAAATCTTTTCAAGGAATGCGACGTAGTCCTGAGCATTCTTTGGAAGATCAGAGAGTTTGCGGGCGCCTGAAATATCTTCAGTCCAACCAGCTAAGTATTCATAAATTGGCTTTGCATGGTGGAAATCTGTTTGTGATGCTGGGAGCTCTTCAACCCGCTTGCCATCGATTTCGTAGGCAACGCATACTGGAATCTTTTCCCAACCAGTTAATACATCTAGCTTTGTTAGGAAGAAATCAGTTAGGCCATTGACGCGAACTGCGTAACGAGCAATCGGTGCATCAAACCAGCCGCAACGACGTGCGCGACCGGTAGTTACACCAACTTCTCCACCGATACGACGAAGTGCTTCTCCATCTTCATCAAATAATTCAGTTGGGAAAGGTCCGCTACCAACACGAGTTGTGTACGCCTTCAAAATACCGATTACACGGTCGATCTTTGTAGGTCCGATTCCTGAACCCGTACAAGCACCGCCTGCAGTTGGATTACTTGAAGTTACAAATGGATAAGTACCGTGATCGACATCGAGCAAAGTGCCCTGGGAACCCTCTAGAAGTACTCGCTTTCCAGCCTTGAGCGCCTCATCCAGGATTAAAACAGTATCTGCAACATATGGACGCAAAATATCTGCGTACTTCAAATACTCCTCTAGAACCTCATCAACTTCGATGTTCTTTCGGTTGAAAACCTTGATCAAAATCTGATTCTTGTCGCGCAACGCACCTTCGAGCTTTTGGCGAAGAATTGATGGATCAAATAGATCTTGAACACGAATACCAATGCGGTTAATTTTGTCTGCATAGGCTGGACCAATTCCGCGACCAGTTGTTCCAATCTTTGACTTACCCAAGAAACGCTCCGACACCTTGTCGATTGTGCGGTGATAAGGAGTAATCAAATGTGCATTTGTTGAAATCAGTAACTTGCTTGTATCAATGCCACGTTCATTTAATCCACGGATCTCTTCAAGTAAAACACTTGGATCGATAACGACACCATTTGCAATAACAGGAATTACATTTGGAGAAAGAATTCCTGATGGCAGTAAGTGAAGTGCGTACTTTTGATCACCGATAACAACTGTGTGTCCTGCGTTGTTGCCGCCTTGGTAGCGAACAACGTAATCAACACGATCACCCAACAGGTCGGTAGCTTTACCCTTGCCTTCGTCGCCCCACTGAGCGCCGAGTAATACCAATGCAGGCATGAGTAAAGCCTTTCCGACTAGTTGTTAATTACTTGAGTGATGTAGTTCCTGTTGAACGAAGATCTTCGCAAGCACGAACAACGCGAGCTGCCATTCCTGCTTCAGCAAGCTTGCCCCATGCGCGTGGATCGTAAGCCTTCTTGTTTCCAACTTCGCCATCGATCTTGAGAACGCCGTCGTAGTTCTTGAGCATGTGATCAGCAACAGGACGTGTAAATGCATACTGAGTATCTGTATCAACATTCATCTTAATTACGCCGTAATCAAGTGATTCGCGGATCTCTGAAAGTAGTGAGCCAGAACCACCGTGGAATACCAAGTCCATTGGCTTGCTTCCTGCTGGAAGACCAAGCTTGGCTGAAACCGCCTCTTGCAATGTTGCAAGAATCTTTGGCTGCAGGACAACGTTTCCTGGCTTGTAAACACCGTGAACATTTCCAAATGTTGCTGCCACCATGTAGCGAGCGTTTGCATCTGTTCCAAGTGTTTCAATGGTTAGAAGTGCATCTTCTGGAGTTGAGTACAACTTCGCATCATGCTTTGCTTCGATGCCATCTTCTTCTCCACCAACAACACCGATTTCGATTTCAAGAATTGTCTTTGCAGCAACTGACATCGCCAACATTTCCTTAGCGACCTTCATGTTTTCAGGCATATCAACCGCTGATCCATCCCACATATGTGAGTTGAACAATGGAGCCTTACCTGACTTAAGACGATCTGCACCAAATGCAAGAAGTGGACGCATGAAGCCATCTAACTTTTCTGCTGGGCAGTGATCTGTGTGAATTCCAATGTTTACTTTGTAGTTCTTTGCAACTACATGTGCGTACTCAGCGAGCGCAACTGCACCATCAACCATGTTCTTCACTGTTGAACCAGATGCGTATTCGGCGCCGCCCCAAGAGAACTGAATGATTCCATCTGACTCAGCTTCGGCGAATCCACGAATAGCTGCTGTCAGGGTTTGTGATGATGAAACGTTAATTGCTGGATATGCGAATGCGCCCTTTTTAGCGCGGTCCAACATATCTGCGTAAATTTCGGGGGTTGCAATTGGCATAGTGTGACTCCTATGGGCTCGTTGTAAATCTTTAGACTGAGCGCTTCGTTGAGTCGTCTAGAGGCTTACGACCAATCCTCTCACCTTCGCCCGAATGGCACAAAAAGACCCTCCGTAGGCTTGCTGGGAGGGTCTTTATGCGTGGCATTTACCTGTTAACTCACCGTTTTTAGGGCGTTGGCCAAGAACTTAGCCAGGGCCGCCACTAACACCGGATTACTCAACAGCTTGATCAGCGCCAGAATAAATGAGGTCAGCATTGTGTCTCCTTTCCTTTGGAGCATCTTCAGGGCAGCCCTCTTATTACAAATTTCATTGCGAATTCTCTGTTGATAACAAAGTTGAACAGGTAGCCTCTAGCGTTATGAGTCAAGATCACGAATCACTAGAGAACCTGCTCAATGAGGATCGCCAATTTCCGCCAACAGCAGAGTTTGCGGCGCAAGCTAATGCGACCGCCGCTCTTTACGATCTGGCTGAAAAGGATCGCCTTGCCTTTTGGGATCAGCAAGCAAAGGCGTTGAGTTGGGAAACTCCATGGACGCAAACCCTGCAATGGGAAGCACCTTACGCACAGTGGTTTGTTGGCGGAAAGATCAATGCATCATTTAATGCTTTAGATCGACATGTGATTGAAGGTCGTGGAGACCGAGTCGCGTTTCACTTTGAAGGTGAACCTGGCGATACACGAACAATTACTTATGCGCAGTTACTAGTTGAAGTTAAGAAAACCGCAAACGCGCTCATTGAGTTAGGTATTCAAGCAAAGGATCGCGTCGCGATTTATATGCCGATGATTCCAGAGGCTGCGATTGCAATGTTGGCATGTGCGCGCATCGGTGCGGCTCACTCAGTTGTCTTTGGTGGTTTTTCTGCAGATGCGCTGCTATCACGAATTCAAGATGCAGATGCAAAATTAGTTATTACCGCAGATGGTGGATTTAGAAAGGGTGGAGCCTTTGCGCTAAAGCCCGCTGTTGATGAAGCGTTAAAGGGTCAGCACAATGTTAAAAATGTATTAGTTGTGCAACGTACCAAACAAGAAACCGCTTGGAACTCAGCAACTGATATTTGGTGGCATGAGATTGTCGATCGCCAATCAGCTGAACACACAGCGCAGGGCTTTGATTCTGAGCACCCGCTCTTCATTTTGTACACATCGGGAACCACCGCAAAACCAAAGGGAATCTTCCATACAACCGGTGGATACCTAACGCAGGCTGCTTATACCCATCGAGTTGTCTTTGATATCAAGCCTGAAACAGATGTGTACTGGTGTACCGCAGATGTTGGATGGATTACCGGACATAGTTACATTGTTTATGGACCGTTAATGAATGGTGCAACACAAGTAATGTATGAAGGAACTCCAGATACACCGCATAAGGGACGCATTTTCGAACTTATTGAAAAATACGGCGTCACAATTTTGTACACAGCTCCTACATTGATTCGCACCTGGATGAAGTGGGGCGATGAGCACCCCAATAAATTCAATCTTTCTTCTTTGCGTTTACTTGGTTCAGTTGGTGAACCAATAAATCCTGAAGCATGGATGTGGTACCGCGAAGTTATTGGTGGAAATCGTTGCCCAATCGTTGATACTTGGTGGCAAACTGAAACTGGTGGAATCATGATTTCACCGTTGCCTGGTGTTACCGCAACAAAACCTGGATCTGCAATGACAGCAATTCCTGGAATCAGCGCCGTTGTTGTTGATGATGATGCAAACCCAGTTGCAAAGGGTCATGGAGGATTTTTAATTCTTGATAAGCCATGGCCCGGAATGTTGCGCGGTGTGTGGGGCGAGGATGAGCGGTACAAAGAAACTTATTGGTCGCGATTTAAGGGAATTTACTTTGCTGGAGATGGTGCAAAGTTAGATAAGGATGGAGCAATCTGGTTGCTCGGTCGTGTCGATGATGTAATGAATGTTTCCGGACACCGTATTTCGACAACTGAAGTTGAATCTGCGCTTGTTTCTCATGAAGCTGTTGCAGAGGCCGCTGTAGTTGGAGCCCAAGATGCAATGACAGGGCAAGGAATTGTGGCCTTCGTTATTTTGCGCGGTGGAATCGCACATGCGAGTGGAGAAAAGTTAGTTACAGAGCTTCGTAACCACGTCGCAAAAGAGATTGGTGCGATTGCAAAGCCACGACAGATTTTGGTTGTAGCTGAACTTCCTAAGACTCGAAGCGGCAAAATCATGCGTCGATTGCTCAAGGATGTTGCTGAAAACCGTCAGGTTGGAGATGCAACAACCCTTGCTGATCCAAATGTTATGAAGCTGATCTCTGAAGGTTTGAACACATCAAAGGATGAGGATTAAAGCTTTACCCCTAGATGTTTTTCAGTCAGTGTCACAATCTCATCGAGATCTTTGATGATTCCGACATGCTTATAAGCAACCGATCCATCTACTGCGATAAACCAGGTAACTGGAACGCCTAAACCAAAGTACTCACGTGAGCGACCATCTGGGTCATAAAGATTTGGCCAGGTAATTCCGTTGCGTTCCACAAATGTGCGGCCATCATCAAAGTTAGCCTCTTCAACATCAACGCCGATTAATTGAACCTTGCCTTGTGCCTTGTCATGGAAAGCGCGCAGGACTGGCATCTCTTTCTTACATGGGCCACACCATGATCCCCACACATTTACAACCATTGGTCCACGTAATGCACCTAGTTGTGCGCCTTCGCTGCGGTCAAGGCAATCCATTTGAACGCCACCGGTAAATGTCGAATCCTGTGAAATTGTTTCGCATGAAACAACTTCGCCCTTTACATAGGATGATGAAGGAGAACAAGCGGTCAGCAATAACAATGCTGCTGCAATTAACGCTCTCTTCATCGAAAATCCTTATCTGTTTTCACTAACAGTAACGCCTTCTCTTTATCCATCTCACCAATACCAACGCTAGGACAGATTTTTGCTACGGGACAAGCACCGCACGCTGGTTTGCGAGAGTGACAAATTCTGCGTCCATGCCAAATCATGCGCTGTGAAAGATTTGTCCATTCAGGTTGTGGAATCAATTCCTGAACAACCATTTCAACCTTTACTGGATCGGTTTCTTTAGTCCAACCAAAACGTCGTGATAATCGCCCGAAGTGTGTATCAACTGTTATTCCTGGAGTATCAAAGGCATGTCCTAAAACAACGTTAGCGGTTTTTCGTCCAACACCTGGCAAGGTAATCAACTCTTCAAGAGTGCGTGGAACTTCTCCCTCAAAATCTTCAAGTAACTTTATGTTCAACGCCTTTATATTGCGGGCCTTTGCACGATAAAAACCGGTGGAGTGCACTAGATCTTCAATTTCATGAATATCTGCTTTTGCATACGCCTTTGGATTCTTGTACTTCTTAAAGAGGGCGGGAGTTACGGTGTTAACTCTCTTATCTGTGCATTGAGCGCTCAATACAGTCGCGATGATTAGTTCAAGCGGGTTTGTAAAATCTAATTCGCAGCGGATATTTGGGTAAGTCTTGGTAAGGATGCGATAGACCGCCTTAGCCCCTTTTCGGGTTTCGCTATCGACCTTCATGGGTAGTAAAGTACTCCTCGTGAGCACAGAACAAGATGTCGTACGTAAAGCCCCACTGTTTACCGCCCTGGATGATGCAGCCGCCGCTTCTTTGCGCGCATCAATGGACTCGGTAAAGATCGCAAAGGGCTCTGTCCTATTTGCTGAAGGTGACGAGGGCGATCACCTGTATGTAATTGTTGAAGGAAAGTTAAAGCTTGGAACTTCAAGTGGAGATGGTCGCGAGAATCTGCTGTCCATCCTTGGACCTGGCGAAATGTTTGGCGAGTTAAGTCTTTTTGATCCAGGCCCACGTACCTCAACTGCAACAGCGGTAACAGATGCGAAGTTGCTCAGCCTTGGCCAGGAAAAGTTAATTCCTTGGCTTGCTACTAATCCAAATGTTTCACTACAACTTCTTGCACGTTTGGCACAGCGTCTACGTCGCACCAATGAAGCAGTTGGCGATTTAGTTTTTTCTGATGTTCCAGGTCGCGTTGCAAAGGCTCTTATCGATCTAGGTGAGCGTTTTGGAAAGCAAACTGATGAAGGTTTATTTGTCCACCACGACTTAACTCAAGAAGAGTTAGCTCAATTAGTTGGTGCATCCCGCGAAACCGTTAACAAAGCACTTGCTGATTTCGCAGGACGCAACTGGTTAAAGCTAGATGGTCGTGCAGTTCTAATTACAGATTTCGAACGCCTATCAAAGCGCGGTAAATAGTTAGTCTGTAATTTCGACTGTTAGTTCGATCTCCACAGGTGAGTTCAGTGGAAGCTCTGCAATACCAACAGCGCTACGTGCATGTTTTGCACCATCGCCCCAGATAGAAATAAAGAGCTCTGAAGCTCCATTTACTACCCCTGGATGTCCAACAAAACCTGGAACACCGTTGACGTAACCAACAACGCGAACAATCTTTGTAATCTTGTTTACATCGGCAACTGTTTCGACAGCTGCAAGACAGTTGAGTGCACAAATCTGTGCAAGCTCCTTTGCACGCTCAGGAGTGATCGCTCCATCAACCTTTCCGACCCCTGCCATTTCGCCATTAGCTAATGGAAGTTGTCCGGCGGTGAAAACTAAATTACCTGTGCGGATCGCTGGAACATATGCAGCAACTGGCTTTGCAGCTACTGGAAGCTCTAAACCAAGCTCTACAAGCTTTGCACGTACATCAACCTTATTCATGCAAGTGCTCGCTTCATGTAAGCAACTAGCTGCTCACCAGTTCCTGGTGCTGGAATTACTTGTACAAGCTCCCAGCCATCTGAACCCCACGTATCAAGAATCTGCTTTGTCGCATGTGAAAGAAGTGGAACCGTTGCGTATTCATACTTTGTCATTTGTTGAGACTCTCCTTCACTAGTGATGAAACAAGTGCTCCATCTGCCTTTCCTGCAATCTTTGGCTTAATCGCGCCCATTACCTTGCCCATATCAGCAGGACCTGCAGCACCTGTTGATGCAATTGCATCAGCGATCATTTGCTTGATCTCATCTGCACTCAACTGCGCTGGCAAATACTTAGCGATAACTTCGCCTTCAGCCTTTTCTAACGCCGCCTTTTCTGCATGGCCTGCACCTTCAAAAGCTTCAGCTGCTTCGCGACGCTTCTTTGCTTCACGTGACAAAACAACGATTACCTCGTCATCGCTTAGTACGCGTGCCTCTTTTCCTGCAACCTCTTCATTAGTGATTGCAGTTAGAACCATGCGAATGGTGCTGGATGTGATCTCGTTGCGACCGCGAATTGCTTCAGTTAAGTCTGAACGTAGGGTTTCTTTAATGCTCATGCTGTGAACTCTACCGCCAGAAGTTCAGCGATCTGAGCGGTGTTAAGCGCAGCACCCTTGCGGAGGTTGTCGCCACAAACAAACATTTCAAGAGCCATTGGATCATCGATGCTCTTGCGAACACGGCCCACCCATGTTGGATCAGTTCCAACAACATCAGCTGGAGTTGGGAACTTGTGATTTTCTGGATCATCAACCAACTTCACGCCTGCTGCGTTCTGCAAAATATCTTGAGCAGCTTTACGTGAAGGCTCCTTTTCAAATACTGCGTGAACAGTCAGTGAGTGAGTAGTAATTACTGGAACTCGTACACAAGTAGCGGAAACCTTTAGGTTTGGAAGACCAAGAATCTTTCGTGATTCATTACGAACCTTGAGCTCTTCAGATGAGTACCCATCGGCCTTAAGTGAGCCAGCCCAAGGAATTACATTCAAAGCTAAAGGTGCAGGGAAAGGACCAAGATCCTTTACAAAGTTACGAACATCTCCGGCATTTGTTCCCGCATCTGTTCCGGCAACTTGAGAGATCTGCGCAACTAGTGCATCAATACCAGATTGACCTGCACCTGATGCGGCCTGGTAAGAAGAAACTACAAGCTCTTTCAATCCATACTCTTTATGCAGTGCACCAAGTGCAACGATCATGGAAAGAGTTGTGCAATTTGGATTTGAGATAATTCCGCGAGGACGATTCTTTGTTTGCTCAGGATTTACTTCAGGAACAACCAAAGGGATATCTGCATCCATTCGGAATGCGCCAGAGTTATCGACAACAACCGCACCACGTGATGCAGCAATTGGTCCCCATTCTGCAGAAACCTCATCTGGAACATCAAACATTGCAACATCGATGCCATCAAAGGCTTCAGGTGAAAGAGCTACGACGGTTAGCTCTTCTCCACGACACATCAACTTCTTGCCCGCACTGCGAACTGAGGCGATCAGACGGATCTCTCCCCACACATCTTTGCGCTCAGACAAGATACTGAGCATTACTGTGCCAACGGCACCTGTTGCACCTACAACTGCAAGTGAAGGTTTTTTACTCATCGTCCTGTTCCTCCGTAAACAACAGCTTCGCTTTGATCTGCATCAAGCTCGAAAGCGGTATGTGCAGCCTTTGCACCACGCTCTAAATCTGCCTGACGACAGATAATTGAAATTCGAATCTCAGAGGTAGAGATCATTTCGATGTTTACACCTGCATCAGAAAGTGCACCAAAGAAGGTAGCTGTTACACCTGGATGTGAGCGCATACCAGCGCCAACTAATGACAATTTACCGATCTGATCATCGTATTGAATCGATGCAAAGCCAACCTCGCCCTGCAACTTCTGCAAGATCGCAGTTGCTGCAGCACCTTCCGCCTTTGGCAATGTGAAGGAGATATCTGTAAGACCAGTTGCAGCGGCAGAAACATTTTGCACGATCATGTCGATGTTGATGTCAGAGTCCGCGATCGCTTGGAAGATACGTGCAGCAACACCGGTGCGATCAGGCACGCCGACGATCGTTATCTTTGCCTCAGATTTATCATTTGCGATACCTGAGATAATTGCTTGCTCCATTGCTCCTCCTTCAGGATGATCTTTGACCACCCAGGTTCCTTCATTTGTAGAAAAAGATGAACGTACGTGAATTGGTAGGTTGTAACGGCGTGCGTATTCAACGCAACGCAAGTGCAGAACCTTTGCTCCGCTAGCTGCAAGTTCAAGCATCTCGTCGTAAGTAACAGTCTTCAACTTACGAGCCGCTGGAACTACGCGTGGATCGGCGCTAAATACGCCATCAACATCTGTATAGATTTCGCACACATCAGCATCAAGTGCTGCAGCTAATGCAACCGCAGTTGTATCGCTACCACCGCGACCAAGTGTTGTTACATCCTTTGTATCTTGCGAAATTCCTTGGAAGCCGGCAACGATTGCAATTGCGCCGCTATCTAAAGCCTCCTTAATTCGTCCCGGAGTCACATCGATGATGCGAGCGCGACCATGTGCAGATGTTGTGATCACACCAGCTTGGCTGCCGGTAAATGACAAAGCTTCATGTCCCAAGTTATTGATCGCCATTGCAAGCAACGCCATTGAGATTCGCTCACCAGCGGTTAACAACATGTCCAGCTCGCGACCCTGAGGGATCGGAGTGATCTGCTCTGCTAAATCAATTAATTCATCGGTGGTATCGCCCATCGCTGAAACGACAACGACGACCTGATTTCCATCCCGCTTGGCAGCCACAATTCGATTGGCTACCCGCTTCATGCCCTCGGCATCGGCAACTGAAGAGCCGCCATATTTCTGAACAATGAGTCCCATGGCTCAATCATGAACTAGATACTGTGCTGGGGCTACCCGATTTCAGGTTTATCTTAAATAATGAGACACAATGCGTGTCAAATAATGAGATTAAACATCCCTGCGGCCTTCAAAGGCACGACCGAGCGTGACCTCATCGGCATACTCCAAATCTCCACCTACCGGCAGACCGCTAGCTAAACGGGAAACCTTTATCTCCATCGGCTTAATCAGACGGGATAGATAGGTAGCTGTCGCTTCACCTTCAAGGTTGGGATCGGTCGCCAAGATGACTTCAACAATTCCAGCATCTGCCAAACGAACCATTAATTCACGAATGCGAAGTTGTTCTGGACCAATTCCATCGATCGGACTAATCGCTCCACCAAGCACATGGTACTTACCGCGAAATTCGCGAGTACGTTCGATTGCAATCACATCTTTGCTCTCTTCAACAACGCAGATGATTGTGTTGTCACGACGAGGATCGCGGCAGATGCGGCACTCATCCTCTTCTGAAACATTTCCACACTGCACACAAAACTTAACCCGCTCTTTAACTACACGAATTGAATCTACCAACGCTGATGCAACCTCTGAGTCAGATTGCAAAATATGGAAGGCGATGCGTTGCGCACTCTTTGGACCAATTCCTGGCAGGCGACCTAACGCATCAATCAAATCTTGAATTGCACCTTCATACATACCTGACATCTATTACTTACCCTCAACAATTTTTGCGCCGAGCTCTTTTGCAAGCAACGCTGCACCAGTCAACTGCACAGGATCATTTGGTGCCTCAGATGTTCTGGTCTCGCGAGCCGCAGGTGTATTTGTATCAATTGATGGATCAACAACAACCGCAATCTTACGATCCAACCCCACCACATCAATAAATGCGTTGCGCAGAATCACATCAGACTCTGATCGCTCAAAGCTTTCCTTTGCACCAGCGTTAACAATGCCAATGGTGATCGCGTTCTCATCAACAGAAAGCACCTGCGCACTTGCGCTAAGCAACGACCAAGTAAGTCTGCGGCGCTTCTTTACATCTTCAATAACATCTGGCCACGCACGTCTCAGTGCGGCAATATCGAAGTTACCAGGTACGTGCTTTGCAATGGATTCTTTTTCTTTAGCGGGAGCTTTTACTTCCTCAACTTTAGAGGGAGCAACATCAGAGGTCGAATGAGTGGAGGCTGCTTTTTCTTTTGCCTCCACGGTTCGAGCCTCTGAGGCGCGACCGGTAGTCATCGGTGCTAACTCTTCCGCTCTTTCTAAGCGCTCAATGCGAGAAAGAATTCCCGCTTCTGTGTTGTCCCCGATCGGCAACAAGATGCGCCCGCAGATCAGCTCCAGGATTAAGCGCGGCGCAGTAGCCCCACGCATTTGGGTTAAACCCTCCGCCGCAATATCTGCTGCACGTGAAAGATTTGCCGTACCAATTCTGTTTGCTTGATTGCGCATACGTTCCATCTGATCATCAGGCATATCGCGCAAGATTGAATTAGCGGTTGAATCCTTCAACGCGTCAACAATCATCAAATCGCGAATACGTTCCAACATATCGCTAGTAAAACGACGAGGATCATGTCCTGATTCAATGACGCGATCAATTGTCTTAAACAAGGTTGCTCCATCATGGGCTGCAATCGCATCGATCGCATCATCTAGCAAAGCACCATCTGTAAATCCAAGAAGTTGAATTGCAATCTCGTAGCTCACGCCATCTTTTCCAGCACCTGCAAGTAGCTGGCCAAGTACAGATAACGCATCACGAACAGAGCCGCCAGATGCACGTACAACAAGTGGAATTACACCCTTTGCAACCTTGACGCCTTCAGCGTTGCACACCTTTTCTAGATGAGCAGCCAAGGTTCCTGGTGGAACTAAACGGAATGGATAGTGGTGTGTACGTGAACGGATAGTTGCAATCAACTTATCTGGCTCGGTTGTAGCAAAGATAAAAATTACATGTGCAGGTGGCTCTTCAACAACCTTAAGCAATGCATTAGCTGCACCTGGTCCAAGCTGATGTGCCTCATCAATAATGTAAATCTTGTAACGACTTTGTACCGGTGCAAAAAATGCTTTATCGCGAAGATCGCGAGCATCATCTACTAAACCGTGGGTCGCAGCATCTAACTCAATAACATCTAATGAACCTGGGCCATTGGCAACTAAATCTTTACATGATTGGCATTCGCCACATGGATTTGGTGTTGGTCCCTTTTCGCAGTTAAGCGAGCGCGCCATGATTCGAGCACTTGAAGTTTTTCCGCATCCACGAGGACCGCTAAATAAGTATGCGTGGTGTGTGCGACCAGATTCCAAAGCATTTGAAAGTGGAACAGTTACATGCTCTTGTCCGATGACATCTGCAAAAACAGAGGGACGATATTTACGATACAAAGCTAATGACATCGTCCTGCTCCTCTACTGTTCGACGCAATTTAATAGGACCCCTCGCACACCCGCCAGAGCGGACCTACCCTTGCTGCATTCCTGCCCTGGGGGAGTTCAGTACGGTAACGCCGTACGAGGGATCTGGTGTAATCATAGTTATACCCACCGATAGAGTTCTCCCCCTCGGGAGGATTCGCATAGCGGCCGAGTGCGCACGCTTGGAAAGCGTGTATAGGGCAACCTATCGAGGGTTCAAATCCCTCATCCTCCGCCAGCTTTACTTCCTCTGTGGATAACTAAGAAGGCTCGTCTCCTGTTTTTGTCATCCTCGTGGCATGACCACATTCAAATCATTCAAAAGCCCCCTCTTTATTCTTTCGCTGATACTTATTAACCTCCTTGCTTCTTCGCCCTTTTCTGAAGCAACCCCTCCACTTACTAAGTGCAATATCAAATTGGATAACCCTCACTTTTCAAAGTCAGTAGAAATTAGAAAAGGCTTCGAGGCGATAAAAGTTAATGCCCGATCCCGGTGCAATCGGCAGATGACTAACCTTGTATTAACCGTTGAAATTCACAAAATTGGTTTTTTACGTGATTACACAGTGGCGCAAGAAGAAGTCAAAGCCCTAGGACCGATATTCCCCAATACCATCATCAAAAATCAAAAAACTTACGTTGAATGCAAAAACACTAAGACCTCGAGATATTACGGTGAGGCATATGCGACTGCCTATATAAAAGGTGAACGTGTGAAAACTCTTCATGTTTTGACAGAAAAAACCATCACCGTGAATTGCGGTAATTAGCGTAGAATTCAGGCATGAGTTCGAGCGATGAAAGTGAATTAATAGCTGACCAAAAGTGGGATGCTCACTACTTCGGCCTGATAAATGAATTGGCCGAAAAGAACGCCGCTCGTTATGAAGTTCAAACCGAAGAATTGCTGAAGAAGCGAAAGCTAAAAATCGAATTCAATGGGGCAGATATCGAATTTAAGTTAACGCCACAGGGATGTTGGTTTTGCACAGTTAACCCGCGGGGCCAGCAAAATACAAATTCGTGGATTCGAATGGGTTGGGGAAGATCCGCAAAGAGAAAGGCGCTGCCTTACTATTTTGCACAGGCAGAAGCTTCTGTAATCATCGATCAAGCGGAATAAAGATTCAAGGATTTTATTTCCTTCATCTTCCGCCGGAAATTGGAGCTCACATGAGCAGAGAGAATGAACTGCAGATCGGCTAGATCTCGACGCCTATGAACTTGGTTTGTAGGAACTCATGAATTCCATCGAAGCCACCTTCGCGGCCCAAACCTGATTGCTTCACGCCACCAAATGGTGCGGCTGGATCTGAGATAACACCCTTATTGATCGCAACCATTCCAGACTCCATCGCCTCTGCAGTGCGCAATGCGCGGGTGAGGTTGGAAGAGAAGACATAACTAATAAGACCGAAGTCTGTGTCATTAGCCATCTCGATACCTTCTTCATCTGTATCAAAGATGACGATCGGTGCGACTGGACCAAAGATTTCGTGAAGCAGGATTGGGTTGTCCTTTTCAACGATCAAAACCGTTGCTGGGTAGAAGGCTCCATCGCCTTCTGGCTTAACGCCGCCGACCTGAACCTTTGCACCTGCTGCAACTGATTGATCAACGAGCTCTGCAATCTTATTGCGCTCCTTCATTGAGACAGAAGCACCTAGCGTTGTTGTGGCTTCTGTTCCGCGGCCCATTACATAGCTGCTCATGGACTTAGTCATTTCTGCAATGAACTTATCTGCGATTCCTCGCTGTACGAAGATGCGGTTTGCAGATGTACATGCAGCGCCACCGTTACGCATCTTTGCAAGTGAAAGCTGCGGAATAGTTACTTCAAGATCTGCATCATCATGAATAACAACTTGTGCATTTCCACCAAGCTCCATTGAGCAGCGGATTACGCGGTCTGCAGCTTCTTTAAGCAAGATGCGACCAACTTCAGTTGAACCGGTAAATGAAAGGTTCTTTACACGTGGATCATGAAGCATTCTTGAGATTGCAGGTCCTGTTTTTTCTGGAAGAACTAAGTTAAGAACACCCTTAGGTAATCCTGCTCGCTCCATCAAATCAACGATGTACATCGCTGTTAATGGTGTTTCACCCGCTGGCTTCAAAATCATTGTGCAACCAGCTGCAACTGCGGGACCAATCTTGCGAGTAGCCATACCTGCAGGGAAATTCCACGGTGTAATGAGAATTGAAAGACCAATTGGTTCATGAGTTACAAGAATTCGCTTGTCACCTGATGGTGATTTGCGGAAATCTCCAGGTGTGCGAACTGTTTCTTCGGCAAACCAACGGAAGAACTCTGCTGCATATGTTGCTTCACCACGTGCATCTGGCATCGCTTTGCCATTTTCACGAGAGATCATTGTTGCGATCGCTTCATTTTCAGCGGTCATTAACTCAAAAGCTTTACGCAAAATTTCAGAACGGTATCGAGGTGCAGTCTTTGCCCACGCCTTTGCAGCTGCATCTGCTGCAGCAATTGCGGCATCACACTGTGCATCTCCGGCAAGAGCAACCTCGGCGATTACTGAGCCATCACTGGGATCGTAAACAGGTAGCTTTCCAACTCCATCAACCCATTGGCCATCGATATATAACTGTGTATGCATGGGTGAAGCATACGCTTTAGGCAAAAAACAGTGAAGATTGTGCGGGCTGGGGTAGAGTGATGCTTATTAAGTTGCAGTAATTGCAATTAAAAGAGGAGTTTTAAGTGCCTAAGTCGTGGACCGATGATGCGCCCGCCCCTGAAGTATTAAAGGATCACGCACATCTCAAAGACTCTTTCTTTTACACAATCAAGAGACGTTTGCTTGGTAATCCGCTTAACCGCCACTCGCTAGGACATCAGCGTCTCAGCAAGCGTTATGCATTGGGAATTTTATCCTCTGACTGTATTTCATCCTCTGCATACGGTTCAGAACAGATTTTGATTGCATTGCTACCAGCATTTGGTTTAGCAGCATTCGCTTTGCTTATGCCAATGACCGCGGTTGTTTTAGCGATTTTGGTAATCATTACCTTGTCTTATCGCGATGTTATCAATGTGTACACAAAGGTTGGTGGCGCTTACATTGTTTCGCGCGACAACTTTGGTCCGGTCGTTGCTCAAGTAGCAGCGGTTGCTTTGATGCTCGATTACATCGTTACAGTTGCAATTCAATCTGCAGCTGGTGTCGCTGCGATCATTTCGACTTTTCCATCATTGCATCCTTACAAGATTCCGATGATCTTGGTAGTTATCGTTCTACTTACATACGGAAACCTGCGTGGTGTTAAAGAAGCAGGTAAGGCATTTGCTCTGCCAACTTATTTCTTCGTTAGCTGCATGTTTATTGTTTTCTCCGTTGGGCTATACAAGCAGTTCAACGGAACTTTGATTCAACTCAGCGTTGAACAACCTGGCGCAGTTGAAATCGGTCAAGAGCAAGGTCTTCTTACCTTTGCGGCGATCTTTATCTTGCTTCGTGCATTCGCAAATGGTGGCTCTTCACTTACTGGTCTGGAAGCGATTTCAGATGGTGTGGCCCTCTTTAAGACCCCTGAGCATGTAAATGCCCGCAGAACTTTGTACATCATGAGCACACTGCTTGGAACCTTGGTTCTAGGAGTCTCATGGTTTGCCCACAAGATTCACGCTGTTCCCTATGAATCCGGAACCCCGACAGTTATTTCGCAGATCGCAAAAACCATCATGGGAGATGGCGTCGTCGGTTCAGTTATGTTCGTAATGGTCCAGTTGGCAACGATGCTTATCTTGTTTGCTGGTGCGAACACCACCTACAGCGCCTTCCCTATCTTGGTGAACTTTGTTGCAACCGATGGCTACCTCCCACGCCAGTTAACTAAGCGTGGCCACCGTCTAGCCTTCTCAAATGGAATCTTGCTTCTATCTGGTGGCGGAATCTTCTTGGTTCTTATTACCGCAGGTTCAGTTGAACACCTTGTTGCTTTCTACGCTCTAGGAGTGTTTACCGGCTTTACCTTGGCTGGATTTGGAATGACCCGTCACGCGTTGCGTAATAAAACAGGACAGTGGCGTGCAAAGGTTTTCATTAACGCACTTGCTGGAACTATTTCCTTCATCGTTGTAATTATCTTTTCAGTTGTTAAATTCACCGAGGGTGCTTGGTTAGTACTTCTGACAGCACCGATCATGGTTGTTTCATTCCTACGTTTACGACGTCAGTACACACGTGAACAAGAAGCATTAGCTGTTAAGCAACATCAAGAGCGCGCAACTTCGATTGCACGTCATGATGTGACAGTTCTTGTAGACAATGTTGATATTGCAACAGTAGGTGCGATTCGTTACGCGCGAAGCTTGAAGCCGCGCAACTTATCTGCAGTTCACTTTGTTATCGATGATCGTCGCGCAGAGCAGATTCAAAAGGCCTGGGCTGAATCAGATGCACTTGATGATGTAACCCTTGAATTAATTGACTGCCCTGATCGTCGCCTTGCAAATGCAGCGCTGGATTATTCAATTCGTATGACAGAGAAATCAGATGTTGAGTTAACGCTACTTCTTCCACGTCGTGCATATTCAGGGTTCTTAGGTCGTTTGCTTCACGATCAAACAGCTGAAGAAATTGCTGCACCTATTTCGCAACTTCCTCGTGTAGTTGCAACCATTGTTCCTTTCGATGTTGATCGCATCGCTTCAGGAAAAACCACCTTTGTAGCGCCAGCGGCTCCAGCTGCGGTAGTCGCACCTAAGCCAGTTCAAAAAGCGGTTCCAGTAAGTGTTGAACCAATTAGTCACTACGCAGAAAATGTGACACCGATTGGCAAGATTGAGTGGCGCAAGCGTGCTCAGGTACAAGGTCGAGTTACATCGATTAAAACCGCACCACGTGGCTCTGCACCAACTCTAGAAGTTGAGATTTGGGATGAGACTGGTGGCGTTTCACTGCACTTCTTAGGTCGTCGCGAGATAGCAGGACTTGAAGTTGGCTCTCAACTACGCGCTGAAGGCATGGTTGGTGAAGAAGAAGGATCTATGGTGATTCTTAATCCTTCTTACGAACTTCTTGTATAAAGCTTGTAATTAACTCGCTGCATTCATCTGCCAGAACTCCTGCACGCACTTCAGTTCTAAAGGTGCTTCTAGGATCTCGTAATAAGTCCCATACCGAGCCAACTGCGCCTGCTTTTTCATCCCATGCACCAAATACAACTGTTTGTAAACGAGATTGTGCAATCGCACCGGCACACATTGCACATGGTTCAAGGGTTACAACAAGTGTGTAATCAGTTAAATGCCAATCCCCTAATTTTTCTGCCGCTTTACGGATCGCAACGATTTCGGCATGCGCCGTTGGATCATTATGAAGTTCCCGTTCATTGTGACCGGTTGCGATTAACTCACCCGCTGCACTAAAAATCGCAGCACCGACTGGAATATCACCGCTTGCAACAGCTTTGCGTGCTTCATTTAAAGCAACACGCATCATTTCAATATCGTTCACAGATCCAAAAGCTCCGAAAACTCTTCTCCAAAACCTAGGCGTGCAGCAATCGCTTCTAACTGTTCATCAGGAAATAACTCTTCATCATCACACAATGCAGAAATTTCCATTTCATTTAAACCAAGATCATTGAGAATTCCAAGGTGCCCAACTGGACCAGGTTCTTCATCCTCTTCAGGCATTGGAATATCTGCAATCTCTAACAACTCTTCTGCAACTGGATAATCCAACGCGGCGGTTGCATCACTAAGGAAAAGCGAAATGTGTGAACCTAAGACGCGGATCAATATAAAAAACTCTTCGTCTATTGAAATCAAGGCGATAGATCCGCCATTAGTTTGCTGTGACTTTAATCTGGTAATTATTTGAGCGATGTCATAAGGATCGGGCAAGGTAGCCAAGGTCCAACGGCCATCCTCATGCCATGCGGCAACGGCAAAATCCATTTCACTTGTGAGGTCGCGCACTTCGTCGCGGATATCGTCGAAGGATTCAATCTCTTCAACGAGCTCTTCTTCGAAATCGGACATGGGTGCATACTTTCACTCATTGGAAAGGATTGAAACCCCTGTAAGGTAACGCCTATGAAAGTACACGTTGCCAATCACCCTCTTATCAATCACAAATTGACGGTTTTGCGCGACGAACGCACCGATTCACCGACCTTCCGCCGTCTAGTTGAAGAGCTTGTGACGCTGCTGGCGTATGAAGCCACTCGTGATGTGCGAACACACCAAGTTGAAATTACAACTCCTGTAACCAAGACAGTTGGACAGAAGTTAGCTGAACCCCGTCCAGTGGTGGTTCCAATTTTGCGCGCAGGCCTTGGAATGCTCGAAGGTATGAGCAAGTTGATTCCAACAGCTGAAGTTGGCTTCCTTGGCATGGTTCGAGATGAAAAAACTTTAGAGGCGAGTACATATGCAAATCGTCTTCCAGATGATCTTTCTGGTCGACAGGTGTTTGTTTTAGATCCAATGCTTGCAACTGGCGGAACCTTAATCATGGCTTTTCATTACTTGATCGATCTTGGTGCAACAGATATCACCGCGGTGTGCATCTTGTCAGCACCCGAAGGAATCGCAGCGGTTGAAAAAGAGTTTGCAAACAGCAAGGTGCCGATCACAATCGTTACCGGCGCACTTGATGAAAAGTTAAATGAACATGGTTACATCGTTCCAGGCCTGGGCGATGCCGGCGATCGCTTATACGGAGTTGTATAAATGGCATCAACCTCACCTGGATACGGAATCACAATCCGTGTCGAAGGTTCACCCGCTTCACAACCTGTAGCACTAGCAACAACAGTTATCACCGGAGCTGGTGCAACTATTACAGCGCTAGATGTTGTTGAGTCTTTGCTTGAGCGAGTTGTCATTGATATTACCTGCGACACTATCGATTCAGATCATGCTGATGAAATCACTACGGCGATCTCAGCTAATCCAGAGTTAACTGTTCGCAAGGTTAGTGATAGAACTTTCTTACTTCATCTTGGTGGCAAGATTGAAATTGCATCTAAGGTCCCTTTGAAAACCCGTGATGATTTATCTCGCGCCTACACACCAGGTGTAGCTCGTATCTGTCAGGCGATCGCAGCAGACCCTTCAGATGCCCGTCGCCTCACAATTAAGCGCAATACAGTCGCTGTTGTTACCGATGGATCAGCTGTTCTGGGCCTTGGAAATATTGGTCCGGCCGCCGCTCTTCCAGTGATGGAGGGAAAGGCTGCATTGTTTAAGCGCTTTGCCGATGTTGATGCCTGGCCTGTCTGTCTTGATACCCAAAATGTAGATGAAATTGTTCGCACAGTTCAGTTGATTGCACCTGTTTATGGTGGAATCAACCTTGAAGATATCTCTGCTCCACGTTGCTTTGAAGTAGAGCGTCGCCTACGTGAGCTTTTAGATATTCCAGTTTTCCATGATGATCAACATGGAACTGCAATTGTGGTTCTTGCCGCGCTTCGTAATGCACTTCGTTTAGTTAAAAAAGAGTTGAAAGACACAAAGATTGTTCTTAGTGGTGCAGGTGCAGCAGGTACAGCGATCGCACGATTATTAGTTCGCAGCGGTGCGGTAAACATTATTGGTTATGACAAAGATGGTGTTATTTGTAAGTCAACACCACATCTGGATGATGAGATGCGTACCTGGTTCATTGATAATTGCAACCCAACAGATTTCCGCGGAAAGATTTCAGAGGCTATGAAGGATGCCGACATCTTTATTGGTGTTAGCGCACCTAATGTATTAACTGAAGCAGATGTTGCATCAATGGCGCCTAAGTCAATCATCTTTGCCTTAGCTAACCCAGATCCCGAGATCGATCCTGCTATTTCACGCAAGTATGCAGCAGTAGTTGCAACTGGTCGTAGCGATCAACCAAATCAAATCAATAATGTGTTGGCCTTCCCGGGAATCTTCCGCGGATTACTAGATGCAAACGCCCATAAGATTTCAGATGAGATGCTCGTCGCAGCCGCAGAAGCGATTGCAGATTGTGTATCTCCTGAACAGCTCAATGCTTCCTTTATTGTGCCAAGCGTCTTTGATGCCAATGTAGTTAAGGCAGTGGCGGCGGCGGTTAAGAAGTCAGTGTGATCGAATTAGCGGCATCCTTTGATGAGCAGTTTGCATCAATCTCCCCCATTCTGGTTTATGTAATTATCGGGGCGATTGTCTTTGTAGAAACCGGTATTTTGCTTGGTTTTTTTCTACCTGGTGACTCAGTTCTCTTCAGCGCAGGTTTAGTCGCGGCCGCGCATGGCGAGGTCAATATCCTTATTTTGGTCACTGTAATCTTTATTGCTGCCTTTATTGGAGATCAAGTTGGTTTTGTTCTGGGCAGAAAGATCGGCAGACCTTATTTAGAAAGACATAAGGGGCCAAAGATTCAGAAGATGATTGAGAGATCAGAGCGCTTTTATGAGCGGACTGGTTGGTGGGCCGTTGTTGCTGCACGATTCTTCCCGTGGATTCGCACCTTTGTTCCGCCTATCGCTGGTGCATCACATATGAATTATTACAAGTTCTTATCTGCAAACGCTTTAGGTGCTCTTTTGTGGGGTGTAGGAATCACCTTGGCTGGTTATTACGCCGCTGAAATTCCTTGGGTGAAGACATCTTCCTATGCAATCGCAGCTTTCTTCATTACAGCCTCTGTGGTTTCTTCACTCGTGAGCTACCGACGCCACCGGCAATAACACCTGCATAAGTCATAACAATTCCAGTTACTAGGTAAGCGCTTACGCTTACGCCCTTTGTTGGCGAGACCACATCAATTACTAAGGATCCAACTAGCTGTCCGCCCACGCTAAATAATGTAAAGGTCAGAACACCTAAATGTTGAACAATGGTCGAAGTAAAGGCGATGTAGATAACGCCAATAACACCACCTGTGTAAATCCACCAAGGACCGCTTGGCAATGGTGAAAGCTCTATTTTTCCAACAATTAATCCAACAACTATCAAAAGTGATAAGAAGGCTGTACCAGTTGCGAAATTTAAAAGCGATGTTGTGAAACTCTGATGTGAGTACTCGTTTATTTGACCGTTAAGTGCCCGTTGGACACCAACAATGGCACCTGCAATAACACCTGCGGTTACCGCAATCATTGAAAGATTATTTGCATCGATACGATCCCAAACAGATACAAGCACCGCAATAACAGTTAAAACCGCTGCTAATACACGCCTAGGTGAGATTAACTTCTTGCCGCCACCAGTTAAACCGATACGGTCAACTATTAAGGACATTGCGGTCTGACCAGCGATGGAGGCGACTGAATAGATGGCAACACCAATCAATGGCACGATCTGAGTTTGAATCGCTACAAAGCTGCCGCCTAAAGCACCGGCAAAAAGCTTCCAGCGAGCTATCTCCTTGTTGGCTACGGAGATACGGAGGTTTCTAACGCCCTCTTTAATCTTCGAGTTAAACAGAGTTATTACAAAGATGATCAGCAAGCCTGAACTAAATGAGACTAAGGCAGCCTGTAGGCCATTATTTAGACGATGGGAAAGCTCACCATTTGCGCGTGCTTGAAGGGCGATCATCGCGCCAGATAGGGCTGCCAACAGATCTAAACGCATTGTGCGAGGCTACCAAGAAAAGCAAAAGCCGAGCGGGACCCTCGTAGCCCGCCCGGCCTTTACCTATTTATTACTTATCCGTTAAAGACTGTGTCCCAGTTAGAGATTGTCATAACGTAGTACTGGCCACCTTCGATGGTTGCTGTGTTGATTGCATCCTTCTTAGCAGCGTTACGGCCTGCTAAATCCGGACGTGCAGCAACCGCACCGCTTGGTGTGTGAACTTGTGCGTTAAAGAAGAAGTAAGAGTTTGTATCTCCAGGCCTAGCGAGCAACTTTGTCGCATCGATAATTCCAGAAGACTCTTCATCCTCAGTCATGAACTCAGATCCACCCTTCATGAACTTGTTTGCATCAAACTGCGCAACTACTGCAAGTTTTCCATCAGAAACACGGTAAGCAATAATGCGAGCTAGCGCTGCATTGTTACCTGGATCTTCTTGAATAAGTAGGTACTTACCATTTTCAGTAACAGTCATGTTGTCTGGCTTAGCAAGGTACAAGGACTCTCCACCGTTAAGAAGCATCTCAAGCTCTGCTCCTGCAGCTGGATTTTGTGAATCCTTGAATGTTAAGCGCCATAGGGCTCCACCATCGCGTGAAACTGTAGGGGTAGCTGGGTTTGGAGCTGTCGCGATTGGATCCTTATTTGACTCTGTCGTAATGAAATAGAAAACATTTGGATTACTTGGATCCCAGTGACCATCCTCAACACGTGCCATGGTTGTCCCCTTTTCGCGGGACTCCTTAGCAAATGCTGATGTTGTTGTGTTCCAATCAACCTTTACAAACTCAGCTGGCATCTTCTTGTTCTTGCCAACTGTTGTACGGAACAAGTTGTCGCTCTTGATTGTTGGGATATTCATTACATGAAGATCACCATTTGTTAGACCAGCCTTATCAATCGCTGTACCTGTTGACTGCTTCTTACCAACATATACATATAGCTGGCTATCTGTAGCAGAGCCATCTTCATTTGCGATCGCCACAGTGTTTGCACCAGGCTTTAATGAAGGGATGATGTTTTCAAATGACAACATACCCATGCGTGGAAGCTGGTAACCAGTTCCTTCTTCATCAAAAGCAAATGCTCGTGATTCATCGCCTGTTTCTTCGCCAGACAAGAACAATCCGCCTTCGTAACCAACTCCGTTATGGATGAAGGTTCCTGCTGGTGCATAAGTTGCTGAACAGAAACGGCTGATACCCCAGTCAAAGAATCCTGGTGTTGCGCCTACTGGAGCAGCGCCTACTGGAGTCTCCTGGTACTTGCCTGTCGCGTAATTATAAAAGTTGATCTTCTGCATGAAGTTTTCAACTTTTGTTACTGCCTTAGAGTTCTTGCTAACAGTGAACTTAGTGATTGAAGTTCCCCAAGGGGCTGTTGTTGACTTTCCTTTAATTGCTAGAGGGGCTGTTGTTGAGACTTCATGAACTGAAAGAAGTGAGATTCCACCACGTCCATTGTCGTAAGCGCCCATTCCATCTGGAATTCCGCGAACCATTGTGCCTGTAACTGAATCGCCAACTGTGGCGATCGCCTTGATATCAACTGCTGCGTTCTTTGACAGAACATATACTGGCTTTCCGCCACCTAGAGCAAAAGCTGAAGCTGCAAAAGCAACGGCTGCTACAACCGCTGTGGCAGCCAAAACTGGCTTAGTAAGTTTCATTTTTCCCATTCCTTATGTGAGGTTTGGGATAAGTGTGGAATACCGCTGGCAAACGCTTGTCGTACGTTAAGGAACTTCTAAGGAAAAACTAGGTGAACAATTACTAGTGGGTTCCCTTGAACTCACGCTTGTCTGCGATCCAATCCATCAATGCAAAGAGAACACCAGAAAGAACAAATGTAAGGTGAATCAGTACGCGCCACACAGTTCCTTCGCCAACCTCTGCATCACCTGATAGCTCGATGAAATCCTTCAGAAGTTCGATTACAGAAATAGCAACCAATGAACCAATTAATTTAATCTTCAAGCCACTGAAATCAATTGTTCCCATCCAGTGTGGGCGATCCTTGGATTCCGTTGCAACATCGATACGTGAGACAAAGTTTTCGTACCCTGCAAAGATAACCATCAAGATCAAGTTTGCTAACAAAGTTAGATCAAGCAGTGCCAACAGATCCAAAGTGAAGGTCTGAGCACTTGCCTTGCCTACCTTTTCAAAAATGTGAATGAATTCAATAATGAATCGGTATGTCAGAAGAACTAAAGCACCGACAAGTCCTAGATAAAGCGGAGCCAATAGGAATCGGGAACGAAAGAGAATAACTTCAATGACATGTGTTAACTGATTCATGCCTAGATTTTAACTTAACCCTCTAAAGAAAGGGTCACTTGTAGCCATTCCTCCTCTAATTTCGCCTTTTCTGCCTGCAAATCCTGCAGTTCGGTAGAGATTGCGACAAGGCGATCTGCATCAAAGGCGGAGCTTTCCTGTTCTGCAATTAGTTCGGCGATCCGTGAATCGCACTTTTCCATCTGGCGCTCAAGGCGGGTCAAATCCTTTTTCAACTGTCGTTGCTCTGCAGCGTTTGATGATTTTTTCTCTTTAACAGGTGTAGCTGATGTAGAAATTGCAGCTGCACGTTGTTCTAGATACTCATCAACGCCACGTGGCAAATCGCGGACCTTTTTGTCACCAAGCAGACCCACAAAACGATCGCACACACGCTCTAAGAAATACCTATCGTGCGAGATAACAATCAAGGTTCCACCGTAGCTATCCAGTAAATCCTCTAACTCGGTAAGAGTTTCAATATCAAAATCATTTGTGGGCTCGTCGAGCAACAACACATTGGGGCTATCCATTAACAAACGGGTAAGTTGTAAACGACGCTTTTCTCCACCAGATAAGTCCCCTACTGGTGTCCACTGTGATTCACGATCAAAACCTAAGCGTTCACACAGCTGAGAAGCTGAAAGTTCGCGGCCTCCACCGATTTCAACTCGATTGGCAACCTTTTCTACCGCTTCTAGTACTCGCCAGGTGGGATCAAGTTCATCTAGGTGTTGAGTTAAAAAGGCTGCTTTAACCGTTACACCAGTAACTAACTTTCCTGATGTTGGTGCGATTTCACCGGTTAACATCTTCATTAAGGTTGTTTTACCCGCACCATTGATACCAACTATGCCGATGCGATCTCCAGGACCAACATTCCAATACAAATCTTCAATCAACTCTTTGTCACCCAGTTTTACCTGCACATGGTGGGCTTCATACACTGTTTTTCCGAGTCGGTTAAGAGCAAACTTCAGAAGTTCACCTTGATCACGTGGTGCTGGTTCATCTGCAATCAAAACATTTGCAGCATCAATACGAAACTTAGGTTTTGAGGTTCTAGCTGGTGCTCCTCTGCGAAGCCAGGCAAGCTCCTTTTTAATCAACATATTGCGACGTTGATCCATTACCGATGCTTGGCGAGACCTTTCAGCTTTAGACAAAACAAAGGCGCTGTACCCACCGTCATACTCTTCAACACTGCCTTCAACAACTTCCCATGTTCGTTCAGTAACAGCATCCAAAAACCAACGATCGTGCGTTACAACAACAACTGCAAGGCTGCGTCGATTATTCAAATAAGTTGCAAGCCAGGCAACGCCTTCAACATCTAAGTGGTTAGTTGGCTCATCCAGCAGAATCAAATCAAGCTCATTGATTAACAATTTTGCTAATCCAACTCTTCGACGCTCACCACCTGATAGTTGACCAAATTTGCGATCAAAGATGTGGTCATCAAAACTTCCAAATAATCCAGTAAAGACTTCACGGATATTTGGATCACTTGCCCATTCATGTTTTTCTGCGTTTCCTAAGACAACTTCGCCGACAGTGCTTTCAGGGTTTGCAAGATCAACTTGAGATAACAAGCCAATCTTTGCTGAATTAGATTTAGTAACGCGACCAGAATCAGGTGGCTCAATTCCGGCCATGACCTTCATCAACGTGCTTTTTCCAGAACCATTGCGACCAACAATTCCGATGCGGTCACCTTCGGAGACGCCAAGAGAGACACCTCTTAAAAGCTCTTTGATATCAAAGGCTTTAGAGACATCCTCGATGTTTACAACATTGCGCGCCACGGTAGGAGAGCGTACCTTTCCCTCATGAAGGTAACTGACCGCGAATACGCTCTCGAGCTGGATAGAAAAGATCCTCTGGCTCACTTCAAATCCCAATTTGTGATCGGTGACCCTGAGATGTGTTATCTCGACGGTAATTCGCTCGGTCGTCTGCCAAAGGCAACCATCACCGCAATCAATGACTTCATGACAAAGGAATGGGGCCCTGAGGTTGTAACTGGTTGGAGCCACTGGGTTGATGAAGCCCAACCAACCGGAGATTTATTAGGTGCAGCAGCGTTAGGTGCTGCAGCTGGTCAAGTTCTTGTGTGCGATACAACCTCAGTTAATTTCTACCAACTGTGTCTGGCGGCGATTCATGCGCGCCCTGGTCGTAAAACAATTATTACCGATGCTGCTAACTTTCCAACCGACCGTTACATCCTGGATGGAATTGCAAAGCAGTTTGGCTTAAACCTTGTCATTATCGAAAATGAAGACCCTGCCGTTGCAACTCATGAACGAATTACAACTGAGGTTCTTGCACCGTATCTCAATGATGATGTTGCTTTAGTAACCCTTGAAGTTATTCAGTACCGATCAGGAGCACGAACCGATCTGAAATCAATTACAGATCAAGTTCGTGCAATCGGTGCATTAGTTGTCTGGGATGCAAGCCACGCAGTTGGTGCGATTGAATTAAACCTCGACGCCAATGGTGTTGATCTATGCGTTGGTTGCACATACAAATACGGAAACTCTGGTCCTGGTTCACCAGCATGGTTGTATGTTTCAAAGCGAGTACAAAGTGAGTTACAGGTTCCAATTCAAGGTTGGTTTGCTCAAGATGCTCAATTTGAGATGGGTCCGGTCTTTGAACGTTCTCAAACCATTCGTGGATTCCAAATCGCAAGCCCTTCATTGATGGGAATTCGTTGCGTACAAACCGCATTCTCAATGATCAAAGAGGCTGGCATCGATGCGATCGCGCATAAAGCAGCTGTTGGAACCCAGATGATGATTGAGCTTTACGATGAATGGTTAGCTCCACTGGGAATTGAGTTGAATACATCTCGTGATGCAAAGGAGCGCGGCGGACATATCTCGCTTGTGCACCCTGATGCAGCGCAGATCTGCGTTGCTTTACGCACCATGGCCAATGTAATCCCGGATTACCGCACACCTAACTCAATTCGATTAGCAATCTCTCCCCTGCCAACCTCTTATGTCGAGATCTGGGATGGCTTTGAACGTATGCGTGATTTAGTGGCATCTGGCCGCTACAAAGAGGTTAAAGAAGGCGGTTCACGAGTCACATGAGTGAAAACTTTGATTCAGCACTTACCTACACATCATATTTGGCTGTTGATGAACTACTAAAACTGCAACGTCCCCTTTCAACTGGACCTGAACATGATGAGATGTTGTTCATCATCATTCACCAAACTTATGAACTCTGGTTCAAGCAATTAATTCATGAGTTCACTGAAGCCCAACGTGCAATGGAGTCTGGAGATTCCCATTATTCATTGGCAATCTTGGGACGCATCAGAACAATACTTAAGGTCTGTGTCACACAAATCGATATCTTAGAAACAATGACACCGCTTCAGTTCAATGCTTTCCGTTCTTATCTTTCATCTTCCAGCGGTTTTCAATCCGCACAATTTAGAATGGTTGAAGCTTTACTTGGACGTCGTGATAGCAAGATGGCGGGACACTTACCTTTAGATATTCAGGAACAAATCAAGGTCATTACATCGCGCAATTCAGTGTGGGATTCAGCACTTGCATACATAAACAAGCGCGGTCATGCGATTCCGACAGAAGTTTTGAATCGCGACAAGAGCGCCTCATATAGCGCAAACGCTGCGGTGCAAGAAGTGTTGCTCGAAGTGCATCGTAAAGATCCAGAGTCAGCGATGGTGTGTGAGCGCCTTGTTGATATTGATGAAGGTTTACAAGAGTGGCGTTACCGTCATGTGAAGATGGTTGAAAGAACTATCGGACACAAGATGGGAACAGGCGGATCAAGTGGAGTTGAATACTTAAGCAGTACTTTGTTTAATCCAACTTTTCCAGATCTCTGGGAGATCCGCTCTCGCTTTTAACGGTAGTGGTAGATAAGAATTGCAACGATTGAAAAAGCGGCTCCGCCTGCAACCAAAAAGTATTTAACCCATGGCTTCATACCTGTTCGTTCTGCAGCTTTGTTTGCCATTTCTTTGGTGCGCATCATTATTCGACCAGCCCATGCAAACTCTGTTGCCAAAATACCAAGACCGGCCAAAAGCACTAAAACACCTGGACCTGGAGCAACTAAAAGAACTGCACCAAAAACTGTTACTCCGCCACCAATTACTCCAATAAAAACACGCCAGAACAAGCGGCCTGCTGGAGTCTTTCTAATCCAAGTGCGAAAGTTCATTTTGTTTTAGTGATTACCGTTTCTTTTCCGTAAGCAGCAAATGCTATCTCTTCTCGACGCTTTCGATAAGCCGCTGAAGCACCAGAAATTAAGTGCTCGAATCGAGTGCTGGATTTAATCAATGGGTGAAGTTCTGCAGAGTTTGTCTGTTCTCCGAATACTGGTGGTGCTTGATCAATCTCCTGCACCTTAATGTGAGGATTTAAGAAGCGGTAAACAAGCGCTAAACGGCGCAAGCCCAGCATGATTACGTGTCGAGCGCCGCGACTAAAGCGATCTTGCACGAGTAATCGCCTGTAGGTAATTCCAGATGCTTTCTTACTCTTTGGCGCTGTCGCTAATTGGTACAGCATCTTTGCGATCTCTTGACCACCAGTTGTATCTGGAAGCTCAGCGCACTTTTGTGACAAACGCTTTCGAACTTCAGGATCCTGCAACATCTTTACCTTTGCGGTGATGTCAGCAAGGTCTGCTTGATCGGCACGAAGTGCAAAGCCAAAATCATTACACCAACGTGCGCGTGCTTCCTGGTCATCAGTTCCACGAATATTGGAAACAAAGACAGTTGGAACCTGAGCGGGAAGTAATTCATGCACGCCGTTGTAACCAGTTGCACAGATTCCTGCATCAAAGGCATGGAGCACCTTTGCCAGTGGGAAGTAGCGCGCAACCTTGAGATCTAATCCTTCCGGTGCAAGAGATTTTCCATCTTTGTCTACCGGTGCCTTAGTCAAAATAACTTGAAGATCTTTCCACCCAAGTAACCCAGACAAGGCCGCTGTCATCTTTTCATTAACATCGCCGTCGCCAGTTCCAAGTTGAACAAGTGCAGCTGGACGATTTAAATCTAAACCAAGTGCCTTTCGCGCCTCTTCACGAGACATTGCATCCTCTTTGCGAAATAAAGAAACCGGCGAAGTTAAAACTGATTCTTTACGAGTTGCTGTCGGACCAAAGTCGTAAGCACGTGCGACATCCCCAGGTTCAATTACCTTATCCATCATCGCTGATTGCAAACCTAAAACAAATCGCTGTGGTTTCTTCTGCCACAAACCGCGGCGTACCCATACGAGCTTGAGATCAGGGTTTGCATTCTTTGCTGCAATAACTCCTGGATAAGGAATCACGCCATCAAATGACAAAACCTTTGCATCGGTTTCTTCGACTAATGCAAGTAAACGATCGCGAAGGTAGATGTCCCACTTTTCTCGTGACATCCACATGCGGTCTTTGCCAGGGATGTATTCGCAACGAATTCCCATAAAGGATGGAATCTCTGCAATGCCGCCAGCCATTGAAACAATAATTGGATTTGCGACCTCTTTAAGTGCAAGGGCGACAGCACTTGCACGCGCCAAATGGCCCATTCCAACACCATTGCTTGTAGCAAGGATGATTGTTGGCTTTGTCATATCGCTAGCCTACCTGAATCTCTTTCTGGCAATAATTCCAATGATCAAGAGCACTAGTCCAATGCCTACCCATTGCCAAAATGAGATTGGAAATGGTGCGTGTTCAGGCAGATCGGCACTTCTTTCAGTGATTTCTGAGTCAATACTAATAAGTGAAACAACTCCTGCATGATCAGAGTTCAGATTATTTGGAGGTAAAGCTCCAACTAATTGAGATGCGATTGGCATCGCACCATTACGAACAAAGATGTAATCCAAACGATCGCTGTATCCAGCAAAGTTGCCCATCTGCTGCGAGTACTTGAGGCGATCTGGATCCGGCCCAGTTAGCAAAGCGTTCATTCCCCAGGTGTTGTTAATCGGATCTAAAGCATTTGGTCCTACATCTTTAAAACCAGCTTCACGCATCAACAGGTATGCGTTACAAACACTTGTGCCTGCAGGACATACAGCGCTTGCTGTTGGTTGTCCTCCTGCATTTGGATCATCTGCAATCCGAGGATCTCGCGGATCACTGTTGAAATCACCCATGATGACAACCGGCATCTTCGTATTTTTCAAATCCGCGATTAACTGTTGGGCTTGCTTTGCGGCATTTGGAACTTCATTTTCATCCCACAATGATTCAAGGTGTGTTGTAACAAAACGCACTGGGGTATTTCCAATTTGGATATCGGCCCAGGCATAACCTCTATAAATAGTCATAATCGTTGGCACGATTGTGTAGGTCGTTTCATACTCAGTATTTCCGACAGCTAACAGCTTGTCAGAAAGATCTGCACGAATTGCTAAAGCATCGGCGATCTCAAAGCCACATGCAGCTTTGTCCTGACCAAATAAAGGTTGGAAAGTCTCGGGATCATTGACCATAGTAATAAAGGGGACGGCGGCGATTGAATAACCAGTGTTCAGCGCTGTTTTTCCATCTTTACTTGCTAGGACATACTCCTGGCCTTGTGCCTTGGTAGCAGCTAAGAATTGTTTAGTAAAGTTAAAAACTTCAGTTTTCTTGCTCCAAGCATTTTTCTTGCAGTACCAAATTGTTGCCTCTTGTATTCCAATGACCTCTGGACGAGCAGCAATTACCTCAGCCGCAAGTTTTGGAGCACGCTTGTTAAAATCAGTGGCCTTAACTTGGTCCCACATAAATTGAGCTGCGGCAGATAAGTTAGGGATCAAATCCATTGCGACACCTACATCAGCACCTAAGTACAGATTGCGAGTCATGACAGTAACTTGAGGTGCATCCGCAGTTGCAGCTGTTGCAGGTGCCAACATCAGCGCTACGAGTAATGAAACCAGTAAGCGCTTCATACTGTTAATTTCCCCAAGAAGAGTGCAGTGGACGACCTTCTGCATATCCTGCAGAGGATTGAATTCCAACAGTTGCACGTTCTGCAAACTCATTGATGTTCTGTGCTCCTGCATATGTAAATGAGGATCGAACACCAGCGATGATTTCATCAAGCAAATCTTCAACGCCTGGACGTGCTGGGTTTAAGAACATACGTGATGTTGAAATTCCTTCTTCAAATAGCGCCTTGCGAGCGCGATCAAATGCATCTTCCTTTGATGTGCGTGCTGCAACCGCACGGGCCGAGGCCATTCCAAAGGATTCTTTGTATAAACGACCATTTGCATCGCTCTGTAAATCTCCTGGAGATTCATAAGTGCCTGCAAACCATGATCCGATCATGACTTGAGAAGCACCTGCAGCTAATGCAAGCGCTACATCGCGCGGATGGCGAACTCCACCATCGGCCCACACGTGTGCACCCAGCTTTTTAGTCTCCGCTGCGCATTCAAGGACAGCTGAAAATTGTGGGCGTCCCACACCTGTTTGCATGCGGGTAGTGCACATCGCACCTGGGCCTACGCCAACCTTAACGATGTTTGCCCCTGCTTCAACTAAATCATGTGCTCCTTGGGCTGTTACAACGTTACCGGCAACGATTGGGACCTTAGGATTAATTGAACGAATAGCAGCAAGTGCTTCAAGCATCTTTTTCTGATGACCGTGTGCGGTATCTACAACCAAAACATCTGCACCAGACTCGATTAATGCCGCCGCTTTTGCGGCAACATCACCATTAATTCCAACCGCTGCTGCAATTCTCAAACGTCCTTGTGCATCTAGAGCAGGCGAGTACAAAGTTCCGCGAAGTGCTCCCAAGCGAGTCATAATTCCAACTAGGTCGCCATTACTTGAAACAACGGGTGCCAACTTGTGACGATGTTGATTTAAGAATTCGAATGCCTCACGTGCACCCAAGGAATCCGGCATCGTTGTTAAATTCTTACTCATTACCTGGCCAAGTTGTGTAAAGCGATCAACGCTCTTGCAATCCTCTTCAGTAATGATTCCAACTGGCTTTCCATTTTCAACAACTACAACTGCACCATGTGCGCGCTTGTGTAACAAGCTAACTGCATCCGCAACTGTTGATTGAGGTGACAGGGTGATAGGCGTATCAAAAAACGGGTGACGTTGTTTTACCCATTTAATAACATCATCAACAACTCCATGCGGAATATCTTGAGGAATAACTGTTAATCCACCGCGACGAGCGATTGTTTCCGCCATTCGTCGCCCTGCGATAGCTGTCATGTTTGCAACAACTAAAGGAATTGTTGTACCTGTTCCATCTACAGATGAAAGATCAACATCCATTCGAGATGAAAGTTCGGAACGGCTTGGCACCATGAAAACATCGTCATAGGTGAGGTCGTGGGTAGGTTCATTTATGAATCGCACGTAGGTAAACAATACTCAGGTAAGATAGAAGAATGTCTAAACCACTCATTTCCGTACGTGGCTTGACCAAGAAATTCGGGGATTTCACCGCTGTAGATGGCATCGACTTCGATGTTGCTAAGGGTGAGTCCTTTGGATTACTAGGTCCCAACGGCGCAGGTAAGTCGACCACAATGCGAATTTTGGCCGCTACATCAACCCGAACATCGGGAACTGTAGAGATCTTGGATAAAGATCCAGAACTGTTTGGTCCACTTGTTCGTGCGCACCTTGGTGTTGTTCCACAACAAGACAACCTTGATGGTGAACTTACAGTTACCGAAAATCTGTATATCTACGGACGTTACTTTGGTCTTTCTAAGAAGTTCATCAAGGGCAAGATTGAAGAGCTACTTGAGTTTGCACAACTTGAAGAAAAGCGTGATGTAAAGGTAGAAGCGCTCAGTGGTGGAATGAAGCGCCGACTAACAATTGCACGTGGACTTGTTAGCGAACCAGATATTTTGTTGCTTGATGAACCAACGACAGGTTTAGATCCGCAAGCCCGTCACATTTTGTGGGATCGCTTGTTCCGCCTTAAGGAGCAAGGTGTAACCCTTGTTCTTACAACTCACTTTATGGATGAAGCGGAACAACTATGTGATCGTCTTGTTGTTATGGACAATGGTGCGATCATGGCCGAAGGTTCACCATCTGGATTGATTAAAGAGTATTCAAGCAAAGAGGTTCTTGAAGTTCGATTTGGTAGCGATCGCAATAAAGAGGTTGCACCGCAGCTTTCACAGATGTGTGAGCGTATGGAAACTCTGCCTGACCGTGTGTTGATGTACACCGAAGATGGCGAAGCACTTCTTGAGCAGATCATGCAGGCAAAGCTGCACCCAACCACCTCACTTGTTCGTCGTAGCTCATTGGAAGATGTATTCCTTCGTTTAACTGGAAGAACTTTGATTGAATGAACGCAGGTATTGATGTTCCACAAATCCAACGTTTTGGAGCTTTGTATATAGCTTCGGCACGTTTGAAATCCATGTCTAAATGGAAAACGATTATTGCCGCCGTAGATGTTGGAAATCCCCTGTTCTACTTGATCGCTGTAGGTATTGGTATTGGCGTGCTTGTTGAACAAGGTTCTGGAACAAGCGGCACAAATGGCATTAAATACATAGCTTTTATCGCACCTGCTCTGCTGGCGAACACTGCAATTACAGGAATCATGGATGAAACAGTATTTCCAACAATTGAAGGTTTTAAGTGGCGCAAACTTTTCTTTGCGCAGAATTCGACACCAATCACCGGTCGACAGATTGCCATTGGTGTTTACCTTGCCGCACTATGTCGCGCAATCTTCTCGGTAACTGTTTACTACATTCTCTTGCTCGCATTTGATGTTGTTAACTTTGGAATCAGTGTTTTGCTTATGCCAATTGCAGTTCTTGGAGGTGGTGCATTTGGTGCACTAATGTTGTTTGCGGCAGCAAAGATTGAAAAGGAAGATCAATTCTTTAACATCCTTGGACGTTTAGTGATCATGCCGATGTTCTTATTCTCTGGAACTTTTTTCCCATTATCTTCAATGCCGATTTATCTGCAGCCAATTGGTTGGATCTCACCGCTGTGGCATGCGACAGAGCTTGGTCGAGAAGCCGCTTTTGATTACGGAATAAGTTCAACGATGGTAATTGTTCACCTTGCCTTCCTAATCACAATGCTAGTAACTGGTCTAACACTTGCTACCCGCCAATTTGAAAAGAGGTTGGCAAAGTGAAGACCGCGGTACAAATTGCAGAGAGCAGAAAATCCAGCGCCATGTACGCTGGACGACCATGGGTACTTCTAGAGCGTGGCTGGATCGCATTTAGATCAACTAACTGGGTTCCAGTTGTAACAGGCTTTGTTGAGCCAGTGCTTTTCTTATTGGCATTTGGTTACGGAATGGGAAACCTTGTTGGTGATGTAACAACAGGAAGTAAAACTATTGATTACACCTTATTTATCGCACCTGGTTTGCTTGCAAATAGCGCGATGAATGGTGCAATTTATGATTCAACCTGGAACGTCTTTTGGAAACTCAATGAATCCAAGCTTTATAAGACAATGCTCTCAACTCCCTTAGGGCCTTTAGATATCGCACTTGGCGAGATCACCTGGGCGCTCATTCGTGGCTTGGTGTACTCACTTGGCTTCCTAACAGTCGTAACAGCGCTGGGTCTGACCCCAAGCTTCTGGGCGATCTTGGCGATCCCTGCAGCATCACTGGTCGCCTTTGGTTTCGCCTCTTTTGGAATGGCCATCACCTCTTTCTTTAAGACATATCAGCAGATGGGCTTCATCAACATCGTGCTGCTGCCAATGACACTATTTTCCGGCTCTCTCTATCCGATTTCGGTTTACCCAGATTGGTTAGAAAAAGTCATCATGGCCCTGCCGTTATGGCATGGAATCGAAATGGTTCGCGCCTTCTGGTTTGGAGATCTCGACTCAGGTGTCTTGATCCATATCGGTTATTTCATAGTCATGATCGCCGCCGGATTATTTGTTACTTCTCGCAGATTACGAGCTCTGTTCCTTCGTTAATCCTTGCTGTAACGAGCATCAGGAACCAATGGTGGGCACTTCCAACCCGGTGCAATCACAGGTTCAAAATGCCACCATTCATTCTCAAAGACTCGACACAAACCAAACTGTGAGCCATTCTTTTCTAACCAACCCGCACCAACCGGTTCATCCGGATAATTAACATCAATTGCAATACCCCACGGATGATGTGACACCAATGGTGGCGCAACCCATTTACTTGCTTCATCAACTGATTTGTACTTGCGTATAGCTTGATTAAAAAGTGTTTTCTGACGACTTAATGATCTAAAGCCAGAAACAATGTAGATCTTTTGACCGTCTTTTGCCGCCGCTGCTTGTGCTGCTTTAAAACGATACATGAGTTGTTTATCTAAAGCAGCGGGGCGAATTAAAGAGTGCGGAATCGCACCTGCACCCAATGAAACCTCTGTTTTTTCACACCCTTTAACAACATTAGAAATATGCACAAGTAATGTTTTTTTATTCATACAACTTAAAGGAATTGTGTCCGATGCGTGAGAAACCTCATGAAAAAATGAAAAAACCAATAAAAAGGCTATAAAAACCCTGGTTTTTCTCATGTTCCCAGTCTACGGGGTTGCTTTTTAAATAAAGCATGGGAGAATTGGGCCTTAGTTAAAACTAACTAAAAACGAACCGGGAGAGTACTTCTCAAACGAGTTTCAAAAGCTGAAACCTTTGCCGTACATGTTTTACAAATGCTCACACAGACTAACCACAAGCAGACATTTAGATTCGTACCGTCAACATCAGTTCCAGTAGATCCGAAGCGGGTCGAAGAGATCCTCAAGCAGGAATGGGAACAATTCACCAAGGAAACAGGCAAGAGCGCAGAAGAGAGCCGCCGTTCATTCAAGGCGTTGCCATTAGGCGTTACATCAAGCTTCCAGCACTGGGATCCATATCCAATCTCAATCGCTAGTGCTAAGGGCGCATACATGACAGATGTTGATGGCCGACAGCTGCTCGACCTATCAATGGGTTTCGGAGCAATGCTTGCTGGTCACTTAAACCCAATCGTTGTTGAAGAGATTGAAAGTTCATTAACTTCAGGAATGTTATTTGTTACACCATCACCAATTTCAACTGATGCTGCAGAGCGAATCTGTAACCGTTTTGGAATTGATCAGGTGCGTTTTACCAATAGTGGAACTGAATCAACGATGTACGCAGTCCGTGTTGCACGCTCTGCAACAGAGAAGATGGGAATTCTTAAGGTCGAAGGCGGTTACCACGGTAGCTACGATCCATTTGTAGTTTCAAGCAAGCCAGCTCTAGACAAGATTGGTGATCCTGAAGATCCAACTCCAGCGATTGATTCAAACCTTGTTCCCGGAGATATCTACGTTGTTCCTTTCAACAATATTTCAGCGCTTGAGAGAATGTTTGAGAAGAACGCAAAGAAGATTGCCTGCTTTATTGTTGAACCAGTTCTAGAAAACCTTGCCATCGTTCTTCCAGATGAGGGTTATTTAGAGCGCGTCCGCGAGCTATGCGATGAATACAACGTCGTCCTTATCTTTGATGAGGTAAAGACAGGGCTTACAGCTGGCGCACATGGTGCATCTGCTCGCCTAGGTGTTCAGCCAGATTTAATCACCCTTGCTAAATCAATCGGTGGTGGACTTCCACTTGCTGCATTTGGTGGCAAGAAGAAGTACATGGACTTTGTAACCAACGGAAAGATGGCTCACTTCGGAACATTTAACGGTAATCCGTTAGCAATGGCTGGAGTTCGCGCAATTGATCGTATTTGTAGCGATGAAGCACTTGCTGCGGCAGAAGAGCTCAACCAGCAGGCGTTAAATCGCATCAGCGCCATCATTGATGAGTACCAACTACCTGCACATACAGTTGGATTCGGCGTAAAGGGCTGTGTTACTTGGTCTACATCACCTGTTCGCAACTATCGCGATTACAAGGCTACTGATTTTGGTGTTGCAGAGGCTCACTGGCTCTTTGCACTCAACCGCGGAATCATCACTCCTCCGGGACTTGATGAGCAGTGGTTAATCTCTTTGGCACATGGCCAGACAGAGATTGATCTACTTGTTGAAGATTTCCGCGATTTTGCTAAAGCACTTCGAGCATAGTTCGAACCGCTTTAACCATCTGATCTAACGGCATCGTAGGTAAACCAGGGAACTCTCCTGCTTGCTCATCCATAAGTGGAACATGTACAAAACCACTGTGCACCTTCGTATCCTTTAACGCATCTTGGGCGACATAAAAGATGTGATTGCATAGAAATGCACCCGCGCTCAAAGAAACAGCTGCCGGAACACCTGCTGCGGTAATCGCTGTAACAAACTCTTTTATCGGCAGTGTACTTTCATACGCAACCGGGCCGCCTACAAGAATCGGTTGATCAATTCGTGTAACGCCATCATTATCTGCAAGGCGCGCATCATCTAAATTAATCGCAATTCTTTCAGGTGTTATCTGAGTGCGGCCTTCTGCTTGACCTAAACAAATGACAACATTAGGATTGTGTTCAGCAATTAACTCCAACAATCGTTGTGCAGATTGCGCATATGCAACAGGCAAAATAGCTGTAACGATATTGTCGCCCCTGATCTGCTTAACGATTTCACCTGAAGGATTTTGTGTTGCCTTTCCAAAGGGTTCAAACCCTGTCAGCAGCACCTTGGTCATACGCTAAGTATTACCCAACAAGCCATGAAGCGATATCTACGCCCTTCACAACAAGAACCATCAGGATGAAGACAACTACTCCACCAATCCGATAGATCTTTCGACCCTTTTCTGTTGTCTTCCAATCTGTCTCTGGTGTATCAGTAATCGCATCTAAGTAGTGAAGAATGAAGCCAGGCAGAGCCATAACAACAAAGCTCCACTTTAAGAATGCTTCAGGTGAGCTAAAAGCGCCTTCAATCATGTTGGAAGCAAGCGCCATCACAAATACCATCACGACAGTCTTGAAAACACCTTTTGGCAGATACAGCTTCTTCTTAGGCAGATTATCTTCAAGGCTTAAAGATGTGATCTGGGGAATTGCAAATATCAAGGTTCCAAGGACCAAGTTCAGAGTTGAACCAACAAATGGAGCAGCCATGATGAAGAAGACAAAAATCTTGAATACAAGTGAACGAACTTTTTGACTCTGCGATGGCTTTCTGACCTCAACATGTAACGCTCGAAGACGCATTGGATAATGCTCAACTGCAATATCTTCTAGTGCAACACGGATTAACAACAATCCAGCTGCCCAGAAGGCAAGTTCTGTTCCGTATTCGGTAATTGGTAGTTCAAGACGAGCTAATCCATTCATTGCAGCAACCATCTTGGCAATCACCCAGAAGGTTAATAATGTGCCAAGGGCATAATCTGTAATGCGCTCCCACTTGTCATCTTGATTGCGAACCAAGCGGCGGAACGGACGGAACGCACTTGCAAGTAGTGCTGGTGCAAAGAACAGAACCATGACACCAATTGTTGTCAGTAGTTCTGGTCTGTTGGTGATGTTGCCTGTGACAAGTGCTGCCAAGAAAAATACAAAGCCTGCAACAAAACCTGCAAAGGCATCAAAGATGGCAACTGCCATGATCATAGCAACAATGCTCCAGACAGGTGGCAATGACTGTCCACCAGTATTAACAACCGCGGCAATTCCTAGAATCAATCCGATTGGCATCAACAACGCAGCCCATGAACCAATCATGGCTCGAACTGTGTTTCCATCTTGAATTGTTCGAGTCAGCAAAGGTGAGAATCGATTAAAGCGATGTGATACTGAAACAAAAGCAAAATCTGTCTCATCTGTAAATCTGTTATCCCAAGTGCTTGAAAGATCACCCTTTCCTGGCTCATTCTTGAGCAGCTTAAGTGCACCCGATGAAACAGATTGCAAAGACTCCTGGTCTTGCTCATCATCGCTTTGCTTCGAATTACGCTTGATTGAAGTAAGCGCGGCAAGCGCGGCAAAAGCAGCCAAATGCAAGCCTTTTGTAGTCTCCGGATCACTCAGTGGATCGTATGGCTGCAGACCAAGTTCGATTGCTCTAACTGGTTCCGGATCAACGGGTGCAGGCTCTTCATCTAAATTCAGATTAGGACATTTGTTATCCCACTGCACAACTCCCTTTTCATCCTTACAAAACTCAATCTCTTTTTGACTGACGGTTCCGTTGTCATCGTAAACCTCGATGGTGATGGAGTGAAACCCTGGCGGCACATCATCAGGAATCTCAATATCAAGATCTTCTGCTTCAGACTGTGTTAGTCGGTCGATTACAACCTTCTTTTCCGCAGCATCAGCAGGCAAGACAGAAAAATTCAGAAAGATTAATGTGAGTAATAGAAGTTTGCGCATCATGGCTTCGGCTTCACATTTACAGTTACTTTAACTTTCTGACCAGGTTTTAATCCAGTAACGGTCGCCTTCGCACCATTCTTAGAGGTTGTGCTTGGCTGTTTAGTAATCACAGCTTTAGATGGAACTTTTGCTGCTGCGGCCTTTGCAGCGGTTGCTACTTTTGCGGCAACGGTTGCAGTCGCAGCCGCCTTGGTTGCCGCAGCAGTTTTTGTTGCAACTTCGGTCTTAATCTCGACTGCATCTTGTGCTTCTTCTGCTGCAACTGTTTGTGCTTCTTCTGCTGCAACAGATGCTTCTTCATATTCTGCCGTTGCTTCTTCTGCTGCATCTTGAGCTTCTTCAACCGCAGCTTCTACTTCATCGACCTTTGTCTCAATTTCTTCAATCTTTTTTGCAATCTCTTCACGCGCTTTCGCGTCAGTCGCATTTGCAGCTTGTTCAGCAAGAGCTGCCTTCTCGTTAAGAACCTTTGCAAGATTTTCTGCAGCTGTTTTTGCTGCGTTTGTTGCAGCGATTTTTTCAGCACTTGCTTTAGCAGCCGCGGCTGTTGCAGCTTTAGCAGCCGCGGCAGCAGATGCTGCTTCTTTCTGTTCAACCGCTATTCGCGCTGCTGCATCAGATGCAGCTTTTTGTGCGGCGGTTGCTGCCGCTCTTGCTTCATTTGCCCGTGTAGCTGCCGCGGCAGCAGCCTCATTTGCGGCCGCCTTTGCAGCGGCAGCAATTGCATTTGCTTCAGCAGTTGCTTGTGCAGCTGCAGTTCTTGAAGTCAGTGAGTTAATCGCAATTTCAACCTGTTTATTTGCATTTGTCTCGGCGCTCTTTGCCTTGGCCGCATTTTGCGCCGCAGTTGCTGCGGCTTTAACTGCCGCAGCGGCGTCTGCTGCTGCTTTATTTGCAGTTGCAGTTGCTGCGGCTTTTGCTGCAGCTGATGCTGATCCATTCCTTAATGCAGCAGCTGCATCTGCAGCTGCCTTATTTGCCGCTGCTTGTGCATCAGAAGCGGCTTTTGCTTGTGCAGCAGCTGCATTTGCTGCGGCATCTGCAGCAGCTTTTGCTGCTGCGGCCGCCCCTGCACGATCAACGGCTGTTTTCGCTGCATCTGCGGCTGCTTTTGCTGCAGCTGAAGCTTTGTCGCTAGCTGTACGCGCATCAGCATCAGCCTTTAATTTTGAAGCTGCATCTGCGGCTGCTTTATCGGCCGCAGCTTTTGCTGTTGCATCGGCCGCAGCTTTTGCTGCTGCTGCATCCTTAATCGCTTGGCATGACGAGTCACAAGATGGTGTTACTGGCGCAGGTGATGGTTCTGGTGCTGGCGTTGATGGATTTGTAGGAGTTGAAGGCGTACTTGGGGTTGGTGCAACAGGTGCAGCAACAATTGCTTCAGTTGCATCAGAAAGATTTGTTGAGGTGCCAATTGAGTTAGCACCTGTTGTTTGAACTCGGATGAACTTGTCTACATCAGCAGATGTCAATATGTAAGTGGAGGATGATGCACCTGAAATTGTTGTGCAGGTTGTATTGTCAAACTGATCCGTACAACGTTTCCATACGTAAGTCACAACTGCATTTGGTGTAGCTACATAAACTGCTGTAGATGTGAGTGTTGATCCTTCTTCAAGGGTTCCAGTAGGTGCAGGTGCTGGATCTACTACCAATGAAGGTGCAATTCCATTGGCGGCTGCTGTTTGCAGTGAAGTCACTGACGCGACTGATGTTCCAACTGCGTTAGTAGCTCTTGCTGTGAATGTGTAGAGACTGTCTGGAAGTACTGGAATTTCGCAGTACAAGTCAGGCGCGGTAACGGTACAAGTTGCACCACCTGGGGAAGCAGTCACTGTGTATGAAATAACTGCAGATCCATTATCGGTTGCTGGTGGATCAAATGAAACCGTTGCTGAAAGTGTTGTACTTCCTGCAGTAATTACAGCCTTAACATTCTGTGGTGCTGAAGGAACAGCAATAGCAATCACAGCCGCAGAAGCTTGTGATGCAGTTGATTCGCCGCGCACATTCACTGCCTTGACTGTGTAGGTGTAGTTAGCACCTGCTGTTAAACCATTGCATGTATAGGTTGTTGCGTTTGCTCCAACAGTGCAAGTTGCACCAGATGGAGTAGAAGTAATCACATAAGAAGTGATTGCAGCGCCACCATTGTCTGCAGGTGCGGTGAAGGTAACTGTCATGTTGCTTCCGCTTGTGACAGCAACAACTTCTGCTGGAGCCGAAGGTGTAGTTGAAGGTGTTGCCGCAGCGCTTGCAGAAGATTGATCCGAACTGCCCACTGTTGTAATTGCCTCTACCTTAAAGGTGTAAGTGGAACCGTTACTTAAACCTGTCACTACACAGGTTCTTTGGCCAGAGGTTGGTTCACAAGTACCTGCCTCATTTCCTTGCGAATCATAGGCAGTAACTATGTATTCATCTCCGGAAAGAGTTCCTGAACCTAAATGTGTTGGCGCGTTCCATGTAACTGTCACTTGTTTATTTCCTGCGGTTACTCCACTTATAGATGGGGCTGCAGGTAGTGTTCCAACAACAGGAGAAGTAAATGAGGCTAAAGAGTTTCCAATTAGATTCTTCGCAGTAACACGGAACTCATATGAACTACCGGCCGTTAAACCAGTAACTGAGGCGGAAGTTGCTGTTGATACCCCATCAGAAAATGTTGTCCATGTTCCTGATGTGGCAATTCGATATTCCACAATGTAATCAGTAATTGCAGATCCACCGTTATCTGATGGAGCACTCCAGGTAATTGTTGAACTTCCTCCCGTGCCAGATCCCGCAACTCCTAGAGGTGCTGATGGCGCGCTGGCAGGTGTTACAGCTGTTGAAGCAGATGAGGATGAAGCAGAAGTTCCAGTGGCGTTAGTTGCAGTAGAAGTAAATGTGTAGGGGGTTCCATTTGTTAAAGGAGAAATTGTGCAACTTGCTCCAGGTGCGGTCACGGTACAAGTTGCCCCACCTGGCGATGCTGTAATTGTGTAGGAAGAAGGAGTTCCACCAGAACTTGGTGGCGTAATTGTGATTGTTGCAGAACCATTTCCAGGTGTCGCTGTCGGAGTACCTGGTACACCTGGAACTGCAATTGTCCATTGCGCCGTCAGTGTCTTGTTTGCAGTGACATTTGAAATGCTCGTTGAAGCACTTGTCGTAGTTGCTCCGTCGCTCCAGCCCGCAAAAGTAAATCCAGATCTAGTTGGCGCGGCTGCTGTTGTAAAACTTTGGTTATATTCAACATTGGCTTGAGTTGGCGCTGAACCAGCTCCGCCATTAAGTGAGTAGACAATTACATAACTCAATGCACTCCACTTTGCGGTGAAAGTGATCGCAGAAGAGCCCATTGTGAAAGTAGCTGCGGGTGCATAAAGATTTGCACTAGCACCGCTTCCTAACTCCCAACCTAAGAATGTGAACCCTGTCCTAGTTAATGCATTGGGTAAAGTGAAGCTTGAGCCATAAGCATTGGTTGATTGTGATGGTGCAGATACGGCGTTGTCTCCACTAGCATATGACACCGTGTATGAAGCAGCGCTCCATTTCGCATAAAGAATTAGGTCACTTGTAGTTGTTAGTGTTCCGGTACCTGCTGTGTATGCAGTTCCACCCGATCCTGTCGATGTCGTGTACCAGTTATCAAATGTAAATCCGGTTTTAGTTAAAGTTCCGCTATTTGTCGAGACTGTATAGGGGTTTACCGCGCCCGTAACGTAAGTATCGTTTCCTGGAGCCGTACCCCCGGTTGCACCATTACCGTTGTATGAAATTAAATAAGTATTTGCTTGCCACTTTGCAAACAGCGCAAGATCTGCAGGTGCAGAATAAGTAGCACCGACGCCTGCAGGGTAATCAGCTCCAGTTCCATTTGCCAGGGTATTCCAACCAACAAATGTGTAACCAGTCCGAACCAGTGAACCTGAGTTACCCGGAATCACATACGCAGTGCCGTCGGTTATATATGTTCCATTTGCAGGAACTGAGCCACCTGTATTGCTATTGCCGTTGAAAGAAATACTGTTGTTTTTTGCGCTCCACTGGGCATTAAACAGGAAGCGCCCCGCCGTTACCGTGGTTGTATCTCCTGGATTCCATAGGCCTAGGGATTGGTCTTCCCATTTAACAAAGTTGTATCCGGTGCGGGTTGCAGCTACTTCGATTGTAATTTGATCGTTTTCAGTTTTTTGTACACTTGCGATTGAACTGGTTCCACCATTTGGGTTATATGTAACGTTGTAGATCGCAATCCAGTTCGCTGTCAATATCACATTTGTGGCAGGCATTACATAAGTTGCGCCCCTCTTGTAAGTCTTTGTCCCGTCACTCCAAAAAGCAAAGGAGTATGAAACATTTCCATTGCTTGCTGGTGGTGTCAGAGTGGAACCGGAATCAAGAGTAAATGTTTGCCCAAGAGTTTTGTTCCCAGGAGAAGCAATGGTTCCGCTTGCACCGGTACCAGGTGCATATGCGACAGTGAATTGCGTTGCAGTCCATACAGCGTAATAGGTTGTATTGGTCGTAGGTGATGCTGTAGTTAATCCAGTTGTTGCATCTGCGGTCGTTGCCCAATTAGAGAATGTGAAGCCAGTTTTCACAAGATTTCCAGCTCCAGAAAGTGTTAATGGAGTCGTTGGACTGTAAGTCCATGTTTCACTGGCAATCGAAGATGATCCTGAAGTTGCACCATTTGAGTTATAGGTAACTGTGTAAGTAGAAGCTGTCCATTGTGCAGTCAATACAAGGTTGGCAGCTGTTGAATATCCAGCTCCGACAATGAATGAATTGTTTGTTGCATCTTTCCAACCAGCGAAGGTGTAACCAGTCTTTGTAAATCCATTTGCAGCTATGGCATAAGGAACTCCACCTGCAACATACGATCCTGCGGTTACTGATCCGGAAGTCGAGCCATTTCCGTCATAAGTAATTGAATAGCTCTGAGCACTCCATTGGGCAACAAACACCTTATTTGCTGTGAGATTTACTGAAGTGCTTGCATTCGAAGTTGTAGAACCGTCATTCCAACCAGTAAAGGTGTACCCAGAACGAGAAGGCGCTGCGGGAAGGGTTATCTGTCCATTATGTGTAATCGTTCCGCTTGCAGGTTGTGTGCTTGTTCCACCATTTAGATCAAAAGAATATGAGTAAGTTGCCGCCCCCCATTGAGCGTATAAAACTATGTTTGAGGAAGTTGTAAGAGATGCGCCAGCTGAATAACCAGAGCCAGAGCCATCTGCAGATGTGTTCCAACCAATAAATTGTGAGCCTGATTTTGTTAGTCCATCTGGCTTTGCCAAAACGGTATATGGCGTCGACGCACCAGTTACATAACTTCCAGAACTTGGAACTGACCCCGTTCCCGTATTTGCATTATATGAAATGGTATTTGTATTAGCAGTCCATTGTGCGAAAAAAACTACATTGGAACTAATTGTGATCAAGTCATCGATATTGACAGTTGTCGGTCCGGAGCCGCCAAAAGTGATTGCAATTACGCCATCGCCATCTTGAGAACCCTGCGTGTGAGTAAAAGATGGCACCAATGTTGGATGCGTGTACGAGGATCCTCCCGCGCCAGATACATGTTGTCCGCCGCCGCCGCCGTAATATCCACCTCCACCTCCACCGCCGCCACTACTGCATCCCGTTCCATTTCCTCCCAAACCAAGTTGAGCAGACGTCCCGTATGAACCACCGCAAACGGCTGCCTTATTTCCTCCAGCGCTTTGCGTTCCACCAGTAGCCACAGTGTTGCTTCCCCATGTAACCGAACCACCGTTCCCACCTACAAGCCCACCGCCTGCGCCACCATTGGATGGGTCCCATCCACCTGCACCTCCACCAGCTCCAGCAACAACTAGGCGGGACGATAATGTTCCTAGCGAAGTGCGAATATCTGATGCCCCGCCACCTGAGCCGGGAAAACATCCAGAACTTGAAACTGGAAGGCTTGCATTGGTGTACAAACCAACTCCACCACCTCCATTAAAGCCACCACTTGTGGCCTGACCCACCGCATCTGCGCCTTTACCACCAACATAAAAGTACAAAGTAGATCCACCGGTGACGTTGAGTGTGCCAGTTACTTTCCCGCCCAACCCACCGATGTTTGCGCCCCCACCGGAGCATCCAGTTGCAGTGCTTGTTGTTGCATTTGAGTTACCGCCTCGCGCGCCCCTCACATCAAAAGATAAAGAAGTGATGCCTGTTGGGACGGTCCAACTTTGGCTAGAACCTGTGTATGAAAAAGTTTCTGTTCTCGTAATATTTAGGTCGTTCGATAGCCAACCTGCAAATGTATAACCCGTCTTTGTGGGGGTGTTGGTACCTCCAAGTACACGGTAAGAACTTCCACCAACTTGGAAAGTGCCACTTGTCGGAACCGTGCCACCAGTATTTCCGTTTCCATTGTATGTAATCGTGTATGTGTTACCAACAAACTGCGCATACAGAGTTAGGGCAGAAACCGTTGCTTTGCCCGCAGGGCTAACTGCCGCCGCGGTCACATTTGTTGCTGTTTTTGCATAAGTAAATGTTGTCGAAGTAGGAACTGATGTAATTGTGTAAGTTCCATTGAATGTTGAATTTACGTTAATCACGATGACAGACATTCCCACAACAAATCCATGAGCTACTGAAGTAGTCAATGTAGCAACATTTGAAGTTAGGCTGCGATTTACAATTGACGCTGATGAATTCGGTGAAAAATTACCGCCAGCACCACCAATCAAACTGCCATCTGTTGCAGCTGTATACCAACCAGAGAATGTAAAACCCGTTTTGCTTGCAGTTGGAAGCACCAGTGCAGTTGGCTTGCTATATGTTGCAGAAGCGGTTCCTGATGTTCCCCCATTAGTTGTAGCGTTGTAAGTGACTACTACACCTGCAGGAATTCCGTTTACCTTTGTGCTTCCAGCAGAGGTCGCTGTTGCATTTGTTGCTGTTGCATCAAATTGATAAGTAGTTCCATTTGTTAAACCAGTAATTACACAACTCGTAGCTGGTGAAACCACGGCGCAAGTCTTTGCTGGATTTAGAGCAACTCCGGAACTGTTATAGGTCCTCACGAGCATCGATGTAGTTGGTCCAACCGTTGTATCAGAAGCGGCTGCAGCCGTTGGCGTAACCGTTACCTCGGTATTTCCAGCCTCCGTTGTTACCGTTGGCGCACCTGGAGCAATCAAATTCCACTGTGGGTACAAGGTTAAGTCCGAGTAAAGTGTGATTGATTGGCTGTTTGTGTAGGTTGTGCCTGATCCGTTTGCAGCAGTGTTCCAATCCTTAAATGTGTGACCAACTTTTGCGAATGCATTTGTTCTTAATGTGAATGCAGTTCCTGCAGTTAATGCAGTGTTTGCCATTGTTCCGCTAGTTACGGTGCTGGTGTCATAGATAACGTTGTAACTATTGGCAGTCCACTTTGCAAAAAGATTTAGAACTGCATTGGTGTTGTAAACAGCGTTTGCAGAGTAATTTGTACCAGTACCTGCTGCGAGCGTGTTCCAGCCACCAAATGTGTAACCAGTTCGAACTGGTACGGTGGATGTAATTGTTAGATCTTCGCCCTCAGATGTTTGAACTTGGTTCGCTGGTGTGGTTCCCGTTCCGCCATTCAGGTTGTAAGTGATCTTCGGACGAGTTAACTGTAGAGTTACAGAGCCTGCTGTTCCACCACTTGTATTCGCACCATTTAGAATTGTTGCAGCTGCACCTGAAATTGTGTTGCCTCCGCGGTAACCACCAAGACCTAAGCCACCATTGTCATTTCCAGAGCTACAACTGTATGCGGCAGTTCCACCACCGTTCCTGCCACCATTGGTTCCACCACCGCCAGCACCTGAAAACATGTTGTAGCCGTGGCTTCCGCCATCTGTTCCATAAGTGAAACCATTAGATGATGCAGCGGGATTTCCGGGAGTGCTTGTGATGGGGTTGTACTGCGAATAACAGCCATTGTTCGCACCGCCGCCACCGCCACCACCAGCAACAATGATTACATCCCCAGTCGCTGTTCCATTCTTTGTAATAACAGTGGCAGCACCACCGCCGCCTGAGCCGCCATTATTGGTTAAGCCGTTACCACCGTTGTAATTTTCATGTGGCCAGGAATCAATACCTCCGGTAATTCCACTTGCCGCTCCACCGGGATAAAAACGAATGTTGTCACCTTGTGTAAATGTGTAACTTGCATGCGCTTTTCCGGGAGCCCCGCTAGCACCTTTCGCACCTGTGCCACCCGATCCACCTAACGCAATAACATCAAGTGATCTAAAGCCCCAAGGAATAATGAAATTCTGTACGCCTGTATAGCTCTTGCTACATACAGGTTCCGTCCAAGTCCAACCTTCTGGACAATATGCGCCCATCCACTGCGCATACAGAGTCATATTTACAAGTGGTCTAACAGCTTCGCCGGCTTTGTAATTTGTTCCGCTGCCATCTGCAGCTGTATTCCAATTCATGAATCTCAGAGAGCTCTTAGTTCCGGTATATGTAGCTAAAGTTAATTGATCTGAGGGCAAGCTTTGCGTTTGAGTTGTGGGAGCTGAAGCATTTCCACCGTTGGTGTCGTAAGAAATCGTTGATGGAGCTCGTGCATGACGAATAATTACAACTCCAGAACCGCCATTTCCACCAGTCAATCCATCATAAGCACCACCGCCGCCACCGCCGGTGTTTGCTGTTCCGTTACCGCCCACAACATTTCCATCGGAACCTTGTCCACCGCCTCCGTTTCCACCGGCACCGGTCCAATTTGTTTTACTTGTATACCAAGTAGCTCCACCGCCACCACCATAAAAAGTTGTCGTACCTGAAATATCACTGCTGACACCTACGCCGCCTGATGAAGCATTACTCGAAACATCTCTTGATTTACCCGCTCCACCCGCTCCGCCACCGCCACCGCCACCCAGTGTCGTTCCAGTTCCACCAATGTAGGTATTTCCTCCAACACCTGCAATCGCGGTTCCGGCATTTATTCCGGCTGTGACATTCGGGTAGGCGCCACCACCGCCCGTGTAACCAGTACTGATTGCTGTTCCATCAGCATTTTTATTTGTTGCTGACATGCGACCATTTCCGCCGCTACCGCCTAACGCGGTGTAGTTAGAACTTCCTGAAACTAATAATGAATCAGAACCTTTTTTTCCATGATTAGAAGTTGATGTGTAACTTCCATTTCCCCCTGAACCACCTGAGCCAATCCAAATCGTTGCACTGGTGTCTAAAGTGATTCCTGTTTGTGAAATCACTTGGCCTCCACCGCCACCGCCACCGAGTGAAGATCCGCCACCGCCACCGCCACCCACGATTAATGCATTAAATGAGGTGACTCCGGCCGGAACCGACCAACCACATTGTCCGACAGTTGTAAATGTATAAATATAATCACTATCGGTTGTGGTTCTAGTTGGTGAACAATTAGCTAAGTAGCGAACAATTACAACACCGTTGAATCCCGCACCTCCACTAGCACCATCAGTCGCACCTAAATAATTTGCGTCACCACCAGATCCATAAGTTTGTGCACCGGCAGCCCACTTAAAAGGTCCCGGTTTAGAGTATTCATATGCACTTCCTGTAATAGATGATGTGCGATCTGCGGCAGTAATCGAGCCACCAGTTCCACCTGTTGCGAAGTCACCACCATTTGAATTGTTTCCAGATACTCCAGCAGAACCTGTAAGAGTGGCTCCTAAAAAAACAATTCCAGAACCTGAATGTGCGCCTCCGCTGCCACCGTTTTGTGTTGCTTCCGATGCATTTGGTCTTGACCTAGCACCGCCGCCATTTCCGCCTGTCAGATAGCTGCTTCCACCATTTCCAGAAAGAGCAGCGGTGCCTAATGTGTAATTCCAAGAATTACCGCCACCGCCACCGCCAACTTTTAATGATCCAAATGAACTATCTCCACCAGCAGTGCCTCGTGAAGTGCTTGTGGTTGCTGTGTTATTTGCACCGCCTGTTCCGCCAGCACCAATGATGATTGTGATAGTTCCTGAGATATTTACATTGTTGGCTTGAAAATAACCGCCAGCACCTCCGCCGCCGCCAGTTTGCCAAGCTTTAGAATCGCCTCCACCGCCTCCACCGCCAACAATTAAAATTTGAGCCTTGGTAACTCCCGATGGAACAACCCAGTCACAACCACCAACTGTTGAAAAAGTTAAAATGGTCTCACCGTTTGTTGCTGTAGTTGATGTTGGCACACATGCAGCTGCCATTGCTGGAACTGGAATTGAAACTAATAATCCTGAAATCAATGCTGATGTAAGAATTGAGGCAAGCTTTGGGCGCAAGGATTTACCTTTCATGCGCACCAAATCAAGAATCACTTTTACCTCTTTATTTAGCATCAATCGAGAGAGGCTTAAGCCTAAAAGTGGGGTGATTGGTCATCGATGGAAAAGCGCCGATAGGGGTGAGATTCACCCGCAAAGATCACCCATAAAAGGGTGATATTGAGTGTTTGCTTAACAAAATGACAGAAGAAAAGCCCCGAGTGTGAAAGGCACTCGAGGCTTAACTTGTGCGCGCGAAGGGATTCGAACCCCTAACCTTCTGATCCGTAGTCAGATGCTCTATCCGTTGAGCTACGCACGCTTATTTATTTGTGAACCGCAATAGTACCTGCTTTTTATTCATCACCCAAATGCTCTAAAACCCTTATAAATCAAGCCTATTTCAGGCAAAACAAAGGGCGCCCGAATCAACGGACGCCCTTTGCTTTGTTAACTAATTAGCCAACTTTCTTAATACGACCATCTGCTGCAGGAACCTGAGTTACCTTTCCAGCGGCCATATCAGCCTTAAGTGCATCTACAAATACATCTAGTAGCGCACCCTTTACCTTGGCTTGTGCAGGTGAGAACACATTCACATAACCATCTCCACCATAAATTACATAATCGAGAGTTGTAAGTGTGTACTCCTTGCTGTCCTTGGCGATCTCAGTTCCATCAAGCTTTGTAACAGAAACAATTCTGCTTCCAAGTGGCTTTGATGCATCAAATGAGAACTTGAACCCTGAAATCTGTGGGAAGCGACCATCTCCTGGATAGTTACCACCGACACCATTTTCAAGTGCCTTCCAAAGATTTGCACCTGTAACAACTGTTGTTGCTACCTGGTTACCAAATGGGAACACGGTGAATGCATCACCAAGAGTTACATCTAGTGGACCAGTACCTGTGCGAACAAGTGCTGTGTTAGCAGGAATGTAAGTCTTTGCAGGGAATGTGTCGCGGATACCGCCACCATTCTGAATTGCAAAGTCTGTTCCGTACTTAGCACGCATCAAATCAGCGATGTAGTTACCCATTGGAGTTTCACCTGAACGCTCTACAGCTGGTGATCCACCGCGAGGGAATACTCCTGAAACTTGACCGATCTTTACGTCAAGCTTTGCAGATAGTTGATCCTTGTACTTCTTAACCAACGCTGCTGAAGTTGCATCCTGAGTAGTAACAGTTGAAACAATACCTGTGTTGATTGTTGGTGTCGCAGCCTTTAGTACATGCTGAATTGACTGACCAACAACCTTTCCACCGCGCAAACAAATCTGTGTACGTGTGTATTCAACACCTGCGTTACGAACCTGTCCTAGAACAGTTGGTGCAACGCGTGTGTTTCCCGGAATAACTGTTGCAAATGTCTGGTGGCTGTGACCACCGTAGATCGCTGCAGCACCCTTAATCTGTGATGCAAGAGAGTTAAACAATCCCTTTGCAACACCATCTGCATTTTCTAACCATCCTTGGTGAAGAACTGCGATGACGACATCTGCGCCAGCAGCCTTTGCCTCAGCGATTGCAGCGTTAACGCCAACTACGCCTGGGTTGATTGTGATGGTCTTCTTTGCGCCTGATGCATCCTTGTAATCAAGGTTGCCAGGGAATACCTGCTCGACTGTTTCAGGTGTATTTGAACCAACAACACCAATCTTCACGCCGCCGCGCTCGATGATTGTGTAGTTCTTAGCCTGCTTTGAGCCTGACTTAAGAGCATCTAATGAACCAGCGCTGTAGTTTGAAACTACCCATTGGAACTCTGATGCACCGATCATCTTATTAAGGTGATCGATGTTGCGATCATGCTCGTGGTTACCCATTGTTGAAACATCTAGACCGGCAAGGTTTAGAGCTTCAATTGTTGGTAGCTCTTCAAACTCTGTTGAAATTGGTGGCGCTGCACCAATGTTGTCACCAGATGAAACTGCGATTGTTGCAGCGTTTGCCGCGCGATCTGCAGCCCAGTTACTTGCAAGAAGCGGTCCACCAAATGATGATCCAACTTCGATTGCACCGTGAAGGTCGCTGAGTTGTAGAACTTGTACAGCCTTGTTTCCGGAGTTTGCAACAGTTGCAAGTTGTGCAGCTGTGTAGCTCTTGTTAGATGCAGCTGGCTTTGAGAAACCGTAGGCATTAACAGCTTGAACAACTGGTGTGCCTGCAGGTTGTCCAATTACCACCGGCATTGTTACAACTGTGTGGTTTGATGCTGGAACAAAGATTGGGCATGAACCCGCACCTGCTGAAACAACATAACCTGAAATTCCTGGTTCAACACTTGCACCAGGTGTCCACTTAACTACAACGCCCTTAGCGCCTAGGTAAGAGGTGACATTTGTCGGAGCGTTCGGAAACGAATAAGTCGCTGCCTGCGCTGATGGGACTAGTAATGAAACTAGTAACGATGTAGCTAGAGCTAAAGAGCCCCAGCTAAAGATTCTGCGTGATGTGAGGGTTTTGTTCATAAGCGCATCTTAATGATGCAGGTATTTGGCTTGCCTGTTTTTAGGTTACAGAATGATTGCGTCTGAGTGAATGTCGTTACAGACCGGCGTGCTTGAGCAGCTCTGTGCGCTCAACACTCTTAACCCGAGGTTTACCCTTTGGCTCACCCGCGGTTACTTCAGCCTCATTAATTTTTTGCCACAGCTCTTGGGTGACAACAACCTTATGAGAAAGCAACTCTGAAATATCACCAGCATTTTTGGGGCTCTTCAAATCTGAAACCAGTAACTCTATAACTGCTGCTGCATCTGACTTATTTGTGCCAATCACTCCTGATGGACCACGCTTTGCCCAACCGACAACATACATATTGCCATTAACGCGACCATCGGTGTTAACAACTTTTCCATTTTCATATGGAACACCGACAATGCCCTGTGCTTGATAACCAATTGCGGTAATAACAAGGCCGCACTTAATGGTTACATCGCCATTAGGTGTTGAGTAAATAACGCCTTCTACGCGATCAGTCCCAAGGATCTCTTTTGGAGTGTGCTGAAACAAGAACTCCATAGTGCGTTCATGTTCACTCTTTGGGTTCTCGGCGATTAACAACATCGCATCCAAATTACTCTTGACATCCTTTTCGGGCTCGGAACCTGCTCGAACAATTGCAGCTTCAATATCCTCTTTGCGCATTACAACATTTGTGTGTTCTAACTTTGGAAGTTCACGTAATTCAGGTGAAGTGAAGGCTGCGTGCTCTGGTCCGCGACGTGCGCTGATATACACCTTGCGAATGTTGCTCTTTTTTAGTGCATCAATTGCATGATCTGCGGTATCGGTTGGATCTAGCTCACTTGGTTCTAGCGCCAACATACGAGCAACATCCATCGCAACATTTCCTGCACCAATAACAACTGCGGTATCTGCATCTAGTGGTGTATCCACGCCAACAAAATCGGGGTGAGCGTTGTACCAAGGCACAAAAACCGCTGCAGATAGTGAACCTCGTAGCTCTTCGCCAGGAATACCTAGCTTCTTACCGATAGAAGATCCTGTTGCAATAATGACAGCGTCATACTTTTCCTGAAGTTGTGCAACGGTTATATCTGCACCAACTTCAACGTTGGCAAATAATCTGAAGTTTTCTGTGTTTGCAATCTTTTCAAAGACCTTTGAAACGGTTTTAATCTTTGGATGATCTGGTGCAACACCGCTTCGTACCAATCCCCAAGGAGTTGGTAAGCGTTCAATCATGTCGATTGAAAAAGATTGTTCTTCATTTGCAAGGTTTTGTAATGCTTGTGCTGCAAAGTATCCAGCAGGGCCGGCGCCAACAATTGCGACTTTAAAATGTGGCACGCATACTCCTTTAATTTTTGAGCGGAGACGAGGAGATTTGAACTCCTGAAGGCTTTAACACCTTACCTCGTTAGCAGTGAGGCGCACTCGACCGGGCTATGCGACGTCTCCTTGTTACGGGTAAAGAATACAACCTCTGGTCGCCATCGCGTTACTTGGCTGATTTACCCCTAAAAATCAGGGCCCCCAAGGCGATAAGCGCCAAAAAGATTAAGCCATAGAGCGGAAGATTAGATCTACTTTTAGTTGGCTGAATCTCATCGGCCGGGACATCAACTATTTGTTCAGCACCGATTGGTAGACCTCGAAGGGTGTACGGGGCGTGATCATTACCTACAAATTCGATACTAAGTAGCTGTTCTCCGCTTCTTGTTGCAAATTGATAGGTATTTAAGTGAAACCATTCATTGTAAATGCGCATAATTTTGCGTCCATCTAGATACACATGGGCATGACCTTCTCCAGGTACATGTTGCATCGATGCCATTTCGGGACGCCACACAAAGTTTGTACTTTTTACTCGAACATTAAATCCCCCAGTTGGATCCTTTTGAATATCAAGGAGAGCTGTTGGAGAGTCCTGCTTTGTCAGCTCGTGTACTGAAGTAGCGCCTTCGGTATGGGCGTAGAGAAAGGTTGGATTAGATAGCGCAAAGATGCAGCCAACTATCAAACAAACAAACCTTTTCATTTCCTTATCTTAAAGTAATTTTATTCCGGGTAGAGTTCTCAGTCGGATTCGTTAACCACTTATTCACTTGATGGATGTCATCTGTTATAAATAGTCCAGTGAAGATAATCTAATCTTGCCAAATGAAATGGAGAGCCTTATTTGCAATCACTGTTTTGATTAGTTTGCTTGCAACTCCAGCAAACGCTGGAACAGTCACAGAGAAAATTACTTATAACAAGAAGGTGGTTGCTACTTTCACAATTGTAGATTCTGTGACTCTGGATCCAAATGGTTGTAAGGACCTATATATCAAATACACAATTGACAAATCCTATTACTTCCCAAATGCGTACCTGATGTTTGGTTTGTACGCTAAAGATAAAAATGAAGCTCAATCAGTTTATGTTCAACCAGGTAATGGAAAAGGCACTCAGGGTAAGGATGCTTGGGTGGGTGAGAAGGAAATGATCTTCTGTGGCAAGGCTAAGAGTTATGTAAATGAGTATGGCGACAAGGTTGTTGCACCAGCATTTACAAAGGGAAATTACACATTTTTGGCTCGATTTATCGTTGTTAAGCCAAAAATGGTGACAGCCCCTTCACGGGAGATCGCCTTTAAAGTTAAGTAGTGGCTTTTCTTTAGCCTCTTGTAGGCTAGATATATGGAGAATTCAGATAAGGCTTTAGATACAGGTGCAAAGCGGGTTTATGACGTCGCCCCTTCCGAAATGTTTGTTGAGTTTATGAAAACTGGTTGGGCACCAACTCCCTTAACTGGAATTACTCAAGATGAAGTCATCGCACATTGTGTGCGTCGTCGCGCCGAACTTTCTGCAGCTTTTACTGGTCTTCGTTTAGTGCTGCCAAGTGGCGGACCAAAGCAGCGCAGCAATGACACAGATTATTTGTACCGCCCACACACAGCCTTTGCTTACTACACAGGTGTTCAGGGAGTTGAGGCAAACCCAGATTCTGTTCTTGTTATGGATCCAAGTGATGATGGACATAATGCAATCTTGTTTATTAATCCACGTTCTACCCGCGATACATCTGCTTTCTATACAGATGCCAAGAATGGTGAGCTGTGGGTTGGTCGCCGCTTTACAACAGGCGAGGCATCAGAGCGTTATGGGATTGAAGTTCGCGAGATCGCAGAGTTAGAAAAATTCCTGAAGGGAAAGAAATCTGTAGCCCTTCATGGCTTTGATGAGGTTGTTGATGCAACAGTTAAAGAGCATCCACGTGATGCTGAATTACTAGAGTTTGTTTCAGTTGCTCGCTTAATCAAAGATGAGTATGAAGTTGCGGAGATGCAAAAGGCTGTTGATGCAACACATCGCGGATTTAATGATGTAATCCGTGCACTTCCTGCAGCGGTTGCAACACCACGTGGTGAACGTGTTGTTGAGGCAGCTTTCTTCGGACGTGCTCGTATCGAAGGAAATGATCTTGGCTACAACACAATTGCAGCCTCTGGTTCACATGCATGTGTGCTTCACTGGAACCGCAATGATGGTGCGGTAAGAAATGGCGATCTGCTTCTTCTAGATGCAGGTGTTGAGGTTGATTCTTACTACACAGCAGATATCACTAGAACATTGCCAATCAATGGAAAGTTCACGCCAGCTCAACGTGCCCTCTACATGCTGGTTTATGAGGCCCAAAAGGCTGGAATTGCAGCGATTAAACCTGGTGAAAAGTTCTTAGCAATTAACAAAGCCAGCCATACAGTTTTGGCGCAAGGGCTCATTGATATGGGAATTCTTACAATGAGTTTGGATGAGGTTATGGATCCAGCTGTGGGATTACATAAGCGTTGGACGCTGCACGGTGTAAGCCATATGTTGGGTATGGATGTTCACGACTGCGCACATGCTCGTGCTGAGCAGTATCGTGATGGAATTCTTCAAGTTGGAATGTGTTTAACAGTTGAACCTGGTTTGTATATCCAGCCTGACGATGAACTATTCCCAGCTGAGTACCGAGGTATCGGAATCCGCATCGAAGATGATGTTGTCGTTACTGAAACAGGTAGCTTGAACTTAAGTGAGCATATTCCTCATCACCCAGATGAGATTGAGGCCTGGATGGCCTCCCTCAAATAAAACTAGAGATGCGCTAGTTGAATTCCACACCAAGCAGCAAGTAATCCAATACCAAGTGACATCACTAAGTTGATCGCTGCTTCCTTGTATCGCTTCAATTCATATGCAAGGTAGATATCTAACATAAAGGTTGACCAGGTTGTAAATGCCCCTGCAAAGCCAACAGCGATCAAATCATGAACATGCTCTGATTTTCCTACCGTTAAACCCAAGAAAAATGAGCCCAAAATATTAACTATGAAAATTCCATATGGCTTTCTTGTGTACTTGCGAATGTATTGATCAACGGCAAAGCGAGCAGGAGCGCCGATTGCTGCACCAAGAATTACAAGAAATACATTCATGGTCTCACCGGAATCGCTTTTCTAGCTAACGGCAAGATGATGATTACGACAACTAATGAGAAGAGTACGTTTTGCAGAAGAAAGCTCATCCCGCCTTCTTGTGGCTCAAGGGATTGCGCTGTGACTGCGGAGAATGTCGTTAAACCCGCACAGAATCCCGGCAGTAAAAGTAGGCGTAATTGGCTGATTCCACGACGTTCCATTAAAACTAAAAGAGCTGCAGCCAAGGCAACACCTACAACATTTGCGATCAGGGTTCCTTGGCGATCATCAGGAAAAATTGCACCTATTCCATAACGTGCCAGTGTTCCAGCAACGCCTCCGAGTGAGACTAAAAGTAGGGAGTTCAGGATTGGCTAGGTTTCTTATTGATACTTGTGACGACTCTTGTAACTAAAGAGATCACAATCGCTGCAAAGATTGCAGACCAGAAGTTATTGACCTCTAACTTGTCACTCCACCTAGAAACCAACATCAAAATTGCGGCGTTAACAACAACAAGGAATAGTCCTAAAGTCAGAATTACCGCCGGAAGTGTCAGCAACTTAATGAGTGAACCAAGGGTTGCATTGAGAAGTCCAAAGAGAAGTGCAACCCAGAAGTAGGTTGTGAAACCACCCTGAACATCGATTCCTGGAATCAACGCAGTTGCTACCCAAAAAGATAGGGCGAGTGCACCCCAACGAACCAATAACTTCATACAGAAATTATAGGCCCTCGCGCTTGCGAATCTTTGAACCTAACCAGCGAACTGGATCGTACTTAACATCAGCAACGCGCTCCTTCATAGGAATAAGAGCGTTATCGGTGATCTTGATGTGCTCTGGGCACACTTCAGTACAGCACTTTGTGATGTTACAGAAACCAAGACCGTGTTGCTCTTGTGCTTCTTGCTTACGAGTCTTGCGTTGATCTAGTGGGTGGAAATCAAGTTCTGCCATACGCATCAAGAAACGTGGACCAGCAAATGATTTCTTATTCTCTTCGTGGTCACGAACAACGTGACATACATCTTGGCAAAGGAAACATTCGATGCACTTACGGAACTCTTGTGAGCGCTCAACATCGATCTGCTCCATACGAGCCTCACCTGGAGCAAGCTCTGCAGGTGGCTCATAAGCAGGGATTTCCATTGCTTTTTTGTAGTTAAAAGAGACATCTGTAACGAGGTCCTTGATGATTGGGAATGCACGCAATGGTGTGACTGTGATTGTTTCTTCCTCACCAAATGATGCAACCTGTGTCATACATGCCAGACGAGGCTTTCCGTTGATCTCCATTGAACAAGATCCACACTTACCAGCCTTACAGTTCCAACGAACCGCTAAATCACCCATTTGTGTTGCTTGAACACGGTGAATTACATCGAGAACAACTTCGCCTTCGTTGGCCTCAACAACAACATCTTTGAGACCACCATCAGTTGAATCTCCACGCCAAATACGAAGTTTAATACTGCGCGCCATTAGTTGGAACCGCCTTTCGCAACTTCTTCGGGTGTCATGTATTTCTCCAACTCGTGAACATCAAAGAGATCAAAGAGTTCCTTTGGCATTGGAGGTAATGATTGTGCTCGAACATTTACCTTCTCGCCATCAAATGATGAGATGTGGTTGACCTGACGCCATTTGTTGTTCATACCTGGGAAGTCATCACGTGTGTGACCACCGCGTGACTCTTCGCGTGCATCTGCAGATTTCGCAGTTGATTCAGCAACTAACAACATGTTGTCCAGATCAAATGCTAAGTGGAAACCTGGGTTGAACTTACGTCCGCCAGCAACAGCAACATTTGCGCTGCGCTTTCTAATCTCTGCGATCTTTGCAATCGCTTCCTTTAGTTCGCTACCTGTACGAATGATTCCGACAAGGTTATGTGTAACCTCTTGAAGCTCGGCATGTAGTGAGTAAGAGTTTTCTCCACCTTGACGATCAAATGGTGCTTGAATCTTTTCAGCCGCTGCCTTAATTGCAGCATCGCTTACTGGGGTTGCAGTGTTCTTCTTTACATATTCAACCGCGCCCATTCCTGCACGACGACCAAATACCAAAAGATCTGACAATGAGTTTCCGCCTAGACGGTTTGAACCGTGCATTCCGCCAGCAACTTCACCTGCGGCAAATAAGCCTGGAACGCCTACTGCAGCTGCAGTATCTGGCTCAACCTCAACACCACCCATGACGTAGTGACATGTTGGGCCAACCTCCATCGGCTCCTTGGTGATATCTACGCCAGCGAGTTCATAGAACTGGTGCCACATAGATGGAAGACGCTTCTTAATTACCTCTGCAGGCAAACGCTTTGAAACATCCAGGAATACTCCGCCATGTTCAGTTCCGCGACCAGCCTTAACTTCGCTGTTGATTGCGCGTGCAACCTCATCACGCGGCAATAGCTCTGGTGGACGACGGTTGTTGTCCTGATCTTCATACCAACGATCTGCTTCTGCTTCGTTGTCTGCGTACTTATCTTTAAATACATCTGGAATGTACTTGAACATGAAACGCTCGCCATTGGTGTTTGTTAAAACTCCACCCTCACCACGAACAGATTCAGTTACCAAAATTCCACGAACAGATGGTGGCCACACCATTCCTGTTGGGTGGAACTGCAAGAACTCCATATCAACAAGGTTTGCACCAGCCTTCAATGCAAGTGCATGTCCGTCGCCAGTACCTTCCCATGAGTTAGAAGTAATCTTGAAAGTTTTTCCAACTCCACCAGTTGCAATTACAACTGCAGGTGCTTCAAACAAAACCTCTTCGCCACTTTCGCGCCAGTAACCATATGCACCAGAAATCTTTCCATTCTCTTTAAGAATGTCGGTGATGGTTAGCTCTGCGAAAACTTTGATTCCACTTTCCATATCGCCAGTTTCGCGACCATCCTTTTGTTGCAGCTGAACAATCTTCTGCTGCATTGTGCGGATGAGTTCTAGACCTGTGCGGTCACCAACGTGTGCAAGACGTGGATACTCATGTCCACCGAAGTTACGTTGTGAAATCTTTCCTTCTTTAGTGCGATCAAAGAGAGCGCCCCATACCTCTAGCTCCCAGATGCGATCTGGAGATTCCTTTGCGTGAAGCTCAGCCATGCGGAAGTGGTTCAGGAACTTTCCACCGCGCATTGTGTCGCGGAAGTGAACCATCCAATTGTCATTGTCATTCACATTTCCCATTGATGCTGCAGCGCCACCCTCAGCCATAACTGTGTGGGCCTTTCCAAATAGGGATTTACAGATGATTGCTACACGTAGCCCTGATTCGCGTGCTTCAACAGCGGCACGTAATCCTGCGCCGCCTGCACCAATTACAAGGACATCGTATTTATGGCGTTCTAGTGTCATAGTCGATTTTCCTTAGAAGAAGATTGGGTTGGACCATGCGCCGGATGCAACTTGGCGAACATAGATGTCGGCGAATGCAACAGCAGCAAGCGAGAACCATGCAAACTGTTGGTGTTTTGTATTAAGTACAGAAACTGTTGTCCATAACTTGTAACGGACTGGGTGTTTTGAGAAGTGCTTCAAACGTCCACCAACTGTGTGGCGACATGTATGGCAAGACAATGAGTAGAACCACAACAATGCACTGCTTAGAACCAAGACGAGAGAACCGAGAGTCATATGACCCCATTCTCCTTCTTTGTTTCTGAAAGAGATGATTGCGTCATAAGTAAGAATGACGTTGAAAACTAAACCTGCATAGAAGAAGTAACGGTGAATGTTCTGTCCAAGTAATGGAAGACGGGTTTCGCCTGTGTACTTTTCATGTGGCTCTGCAACTCCGCATGCTGGTGGTGAGAACCAGAATGAACGGTAGTACGCCTTGCGGTAGTAGTAACAAGTCATTCGGAAACCAAGCGGGAAGATCAAAATGATTAACGCGGGTGACAATGCAAAGTTAAAGATTTCTGCGCTAAATGGAGTCCAGCCACCAATAGTTGCTGCAGGTTCACAGCTCTCAGATAAACATGGTGAATAGAAAGGTGAGATCAGGTGACTCTCTTCAACGAAGTAATTTTTGTTTTCAAATGCGCGGAAAGTTGCATAGATAACAAATGAAAAGAGAACTCCGAAGGTCAGAAGTGGTTGTAACCACCACTTATCTGTCCGAAGTGTGCGCTCCTTGATCTTGGCGCGCGTTGGTGAAAAGACACCTGACATTGACGACTCCCCTAATGGCTTGTTTAAAAAATGCTGCTAAACAACTGAGGAGAAGTCTCCTCTTATGGCCAAGATGTGGCTAGGTGGAGAAGCGCTTAGGCGGTATGAACTCAGCCACAAAATAGTCAGCGTTCTAGGTAGAGAAAAAATGGCGGAGGGCGTGGGATTTGAACCCACGAAACTTTCGTTTGCCGGTTTTCAAGACCGGTGCACTCGGCCGCTATGCGAGCCCTCCGTGGGAGAGATTACCCGAATATGGCTCAGGCTTAAAATCGAGCGCTTATTTAGGCGGGTAGATCCAACAGCTCTTCGATGATCTTTGCGACACCATCTTGTTGGCATGGTTCTGCGATTGCTGTGGCAAAGGAAGGGGCATCTGGATGTCCATCTGCCATTGCATAGGAACGTGCTGCCCATTTCAACATTGAAAAATCATTGGGGTTATCACCAAATGAAACGCAATCTTCTGCGGTCAATCCAAGTCGTCCCGCCATCATCGCCAAGGTTGTTCCCTTTGAAATATTGAGTGCTGAGATTTCAATTAATGAGTCTCTAGAAGTCGAATGTGTAACAGTTACAAGATCACTGAGTTCGCGGTGTGCAACTTCAACCATCTCATCTGATGTGAACTCGTGATTGCTGCATCGACCCAGAACTTTAAGAGCTGGACGATAAATCGCTTCTTCAATTTTGTTAACACCAACATCATCTAGACCAACATCCCACTTTGGAATGTATGCAATCTCGCGGTGGTAGTGATCATTTGATTCAACAGCAAATGACATTTCTGGCATTGCAATTCGCATACGTCGAACAATCTCTAGTTGATCCTCTTGTGAGATCATCCACTCTTCTAAAACTGTGTCATTCATTAAGTCATACAGCATTGCACCGTTACAACAGATTGCTTCGCCAAAACCAAATGCATCACGGATCTCACCCATCCAGCGTGGAGGGCGGCCAGTTACAAAGAAAATGTGGACACCTAGATCTTTAGCACGAGTAAAGGTATCGATGGTTCTTTGTGTAATTACACCTTTATGCGAAACGATCGTGCCATCTAGATCTGTTGCAATTAACTTTGGGCGTTTACTCACACCAACTCAAATCGTTCTGTTCCTAAGAATGGTTGCAACGCAGCTGGAACATTGACTGAGCCATCAGCGTTTTGGTGGTTTTCTAGAATCGCAACAATCATGCGAGGAATCGCAACTAATGTGCCATTTAATGTTGCAACAGCCTTAGTTCCATCAGCATCCTTGAAGCGAATATTTAAGCGACGTGCTTGGAATTCGGTGCAGTTAGAGGTACTTGTAACCTCGCGGTACGCCTCTTGGGTCGGGATCCAGGCTTCGATATCAAACTTACGGTTTGCGCTAGAACCAAGATCTCCTGATGCAACATCAATGACTCGGTATGGAATCTCCATTGCATTGAGGAAATCCTTCTCCCATTGCAGTAAACGCTTATGTTCTTCTTGTGCTTGATCTGGATGGCAGAAAGAAAACATTTCAACCTTGTCGAATTGGTGAACTCGGATAATTCCTCGAGTGTCCTTGCCATACGTTCCAGCTTCGCGACGGAAACATGATGAGTACCCTGCATAACGCATTGGAAGTTTGTCAGCTGGAAGAACCTCATCCATGTGCATTGCAGCAAGTGGGACCTCTGATGTACCAACTAAATAAACATCATCCTTTTCAAGGTGGTAAACATTCTCTGCTGCTTGTCCAAGGAAACCAGTTCCCTCCATCGCTGCAGGGTTCACAAGTACTGGTGGAATTACAGGAGTAAAGCCAGCTTTTAACGCAGATGAGATTGCGTAATTAACAAGTGCGAACTCAAGCATCGCACCAACACCTGTTAGGTAATAAGAACGAGAGCCAGCAACCTTTGCGCCGCGCTCTGTATCAATTGCACCTAATAACTTTCCCAGTTCAACATGGTCTTTTGGTTCAAAATCAAATGTTCGTGGGGTTCCAACATGTTCGATAACAACAAAATCTGCTTCTCCACCAATAGGTGCTGCTGGATCTAAAATATTTGAAAGCTGCATGATTAACTGCTTGCTTTCCTCTTCAACCTCTGCGCGCTTTGAATCTGCTTCCTTTACCTTGGTTGCAAGCTCCTTTGCATTCTCAAGTAATGCCGCTTTTTCATCACCTTTTGCAGCACCAACAGACTTAGATAAAAGGTTTTGTTCTGCGCGTAATGTTTCAAACTTTTCAAGCGCTGCGCGACGAACTTCATCAATTGCAATTACCTTGTCAACGATTGATACATCTTCTCCGCGGCCCTTTTGAGATGCACGAACTACATCTGGGTTTTCGCGTAGGAACTTGATATCAATCATTTGCTTGCCTTTTCTCGTGGGTATGAGCCAAGGAATCTGATGTCTTCGCAGATTGCTCGAAGGCTTTCTACTGCCTCCTTCACAGGTGTATCTGCGATGTGACCCTCAGCGTCAATAATGAAATGGTAATGGCCAAGCTCTAAACCAGTTGGACGTGATTGGATGAAAGTTAGGTTTACATCGCGCTTAGCAAACTCAGTCAGGATATCTAGCAGCGCTCCCGCGTGATCGATACCGATGAAAACTGCAAGTGAGGTGCGATCCCAGCCGGTGTTCTTTGGAATTGCACCTGGCTTTGAAACGAGAATAAAACGGGTGATCGCGCCAACATTGTCACCAATGTTGTCGGCGATTACGCGCAAGCCGTAATGGGCCGCCGCAACAGGTGCAGCAATTGCTGCATCAAACTCACCACGTGAAATGGCTTCGGCTGCTGCTGCAGTAGAAGCTGTCGCGATTAATTCTGCATCTGGGTAATTGGTAGCAACGTAGTTACGGCACTGTGCTTCTGCATGTGGATGTGTAGCGATTCGAAGAATCTCTTTGTCATCACCTTTAATCATCAATGCAAAGGAGACTGGCAATGTAACTTCGCCAACGATTGCTAATGGTTCACCTGTTGCAAGCTCATCAAGTGTGCGTGCAACAACACCTTCGACTGAGTTTTCAATAGGAACTAAAGCAAAGTGGGCTTTACCCAAACGAACCGCATCAAGTGCAGCGGTGACATTTGCATAAGGCATAAGGCGATCATTTGAAGAGGTGATCTTTTTAAGAGCCGCCTCTGTAAATGTTCCCTTGGGACCGAGATAGGCGTATGTACTCACTTGCTAATGATACCCGAGTACCGACCTCGCATTTGACGGGTTATTTGTGATCAGCACATCAACACCATTGTTCGCGCAAAAACGCATATCGTCGGCATCATCAACGGTCCACACAAAGAGATTGCGTGGATCCTTCCCAAGGTGAGGGTTGCTCCTGAGGGTTGAAATTCCCGGACCAATGCTGCCCGCTGATGTAAATCTGCGCATCGCAAAATTAAATCTGTCATGCAGTAATGCAACTGTGCTTTGTTGTGGTGAAATCATTCGTACCTTTTCAAGTGCGAGCCAAGAAAAAGACATGATGTGAATATCTGCAAACGGTTTTTCTTGAGCTAATAGTTCTACAACTTTTCTTTCAACCGCACTTCCAGTTGGTACTGGATGCTTTGTTTCAATCGCTAACTCTTTTTTGTTATCGCGAGCAAGTATTAATAAATCTTCAAGAGTTATCGCTTCTGGATAATTGTGTTTGATCTCTGAAAGTGTTGAATCTGCAATTCGCGCACCGCTTCCTGCAACTCTTTGCATGTCGGCGTCATGCCATAAAACCAATTGTTTGTCCTTGGTAATGCGAACATCACATTCAAAACCATCAGCCCCGTCATCAATCGCCGCTTTGTATGCAGCCATTGTTAACTCGGGGTGGTGTATCGAGGATCCGCGGTGGGCGTAAATCTTCACCTTTGAAGGTTACACCGATACTCTTAGCGCCATGAGCGCACACTTCTTTGAAACATCTGCGCGCTCAGCTATTGGGTTGGTTCGCCAAGGAAATGAAGACTCTGGTTTTGTCTCTGCGCAGTTAATCGCCGTTGCCGATGGAATGGGTGGCCACGCTGCTGGAGAAGTTGCTTCCCGTATCGCGGTAGAGGTTTTACAAACCCTGTCACCAACCTTGATCTCGCCAGAAATTGATGAGGATTCAATTGAAGATTTGTTGATGCACTCATTGCACAGTATTGACTCTGAAATCTCAGTGGTTACTGAGGAAGAGATTGAAAAGCGCGGTATGGGAACAACCCTGACCGCTTTGTTGATTCGTGACAAATATGTTTCATTGCTTCATGTCGGAGATTCGCGATGTTATCGCCTGCGTGGAAACACATTGGAACAACTCAGCAATGATCACACTGTTATTCAGGAGTTACTAGATCAAGGTGCGATTTCATTGGCAGAGGCTGCCGAACATCCACAGCGTTCTATGTTGACCCAAGCACTGCGCGGTGATGGAGATGTGACACCTGTTCTACAGATGTATGAGGTTAAAAAGGGTGATCGATACTTGCTGTGTTCCGATGGTTTATCAGGGGTTTTAACAGAAAAAGAGATCAAGCTTGGCTTAAAGAAATCTGATAAAGATGAAGCTGTTAAGTTTTTAATTGATGCAACATATGTCAACGGTGCACCTGATAATGTCACCGTACTTATTGCAGATATCTCAGATACATCAACCACATCACCATCACTGTTAGGAGCAGCTCATGATTAATTCGCTGCTTGGTGATCGCTACAAATTAGGCGAGATGATCGGTACCGGCGGAATGGCCGATGTGTATGTTGCTGAAGACACCCGTCTTGCGCGACAGGTTGCAGTAAAAGTATTGCGCAGTGATTTAGCCCGTGATCCATCCTTTGTTGCACGTTTTCGTAAAGAGGCGTTAGCGGCGGCGGCTTTAAATCACCCAGGAATTGTTGCGGTGTACGACTCAGGGGAGGAACCTGCGCCATACATTGTTATGGAGTTAATTTCAGGACACACGCTGCGCGAGTTAATTCATAAGGGTGAACGTGTTCCATTAAAGCGCGCTCTTGAAATTGGCGAAGGAATTCTTGCCGCACTTGAGTATTCACATCACAGTGGAATTGTTCACCGAGATATCAAACCTGCAAACATCATGATTACCGACAATGGCGATGTAAAGGTGATGGATTTTGGAATTGCACGAGCATTAGCTGATTTAGGTGCAACCCTTACAAGTACCTGGAATGTTGTTGGAACTGCACAGTACTTATCCCCTGAACAAGCGCTGGGTGAGGTTGCAGATTTACGAAGTGATATTTACTCAACAGGTTGTTTGTTATATGAAGTATTAACTGGAAAGCCACCATTTACAGGTGAAACACCTGTTTCCATCGCATACCAACATGTTTCAGGTGTATTGGCTCTACCAAGTTCTATTGTTCCTGGACTTCCAGCAGGTATCGACACCTTATTAACAGTTGCGTTAGCAAAGAACCCTGATGATCGATATCAATCCGCAGGATTAATGTTGGATGATCTTTACAAGGTGCAGGCTGGTGAAGTTGTAACAACAAAGATTGCAAAGCAGCCGGTCTCACGTCGTAAGGTATTAATTGGTGCGATTAGTGGAGTTGCCGCCCTTGGATTGCTTGTTGGTGGGCTCTTTCTCACACGTCCAGATGCAAATACCTCCAACTTGCCTCAACTTCCTAATGTTGTTGGTTTAACTCAAGCTGAAGCAACCGCGTTGCTGAGTGATTACGTTGTAACCGTTACTCGCGCACATGATGGACGAATCCCGAAGGATCGCGTTGCAAGTCAGGTTCCGCTTGCAACTACACGTGCGCAAAAAGGTTCTGGTGTTGTTTTAACAATCTCTGATGGACCTGGAGACTCTGTTGTCCCTATTGATTTAGTAGGAATGTCTTTAATTGATGCACGTGGTGCTTTAGCCTCTGTTGGTTTGTTGATCTCTTCAACAGAAGCGGTTCCATCTGATGAACCACAAGGAACTGTTTTAAAGGTAACTCCAGAGCCTGGTTCCACAATTACCGCAGGTAGTGGTGTTGTTTTGCAGATTGCTAGTGGTGAAGTAACTGTTCCATCATTAATTGGAACAGATGCGTTGCAAGCAAAAACAATTTTGGTTCAAGAAGGTTTCTTGGTTCGCGAAGTTGAAGGTTATGATGCAAACCAACCTATTGGTGTAGTTATTCGCCAAGCACCAGATGGTGGAACGACACAAACCATCGGTAAATCAGTAACAATTACAATTAATAAAGCGCCGTAACTTAACGGGAAACTACTGGAGATAATCCAACTGCGCGTTCGCGAGCGCCTTTATCTCCACACATCACTAACCAGTTAGCAAGCATATGATGTCCATGTTCTGTAAGAACTGACTCTGGATGAAACTGCACACCTTGAATTGGAAGTGTTGTGTGTTCCATCGACATTACTAAACCTGACTCTGTTGAACCGGTGATGTGTAATGTATTTGGTACTGAATCTTTTTCAACACACAATGAGTGATAACGGGTTGCGGTAAATGGTGATGGAATATCTGCCAACACACCTTCTTGTTTGTGATACACAAGTGATGTCTTTCCATGTAAAAGTTCTGGTGCTCTCGACACTGTTGCACCAAATGCAACACCGATAGCTTGGTGACCCAGGCAAACACCAAATAATGGAATTGAGTGCTCTGCGCAGTACTTGATCATCTCTACAGAGACCCCAGCTTTTTCTGGAGTTCCAGGTCCTGGAGAGATAAGCACGCCGTCGTAATTGGCAGCTTCCGCCGCGGCCACCGCATCATTGCGAACCACGGTGCACTCTGCGCCTAACTGCTGCAGGTACTGCACCAAGTTAAAGACAAAGGAGTCGTAATTATCGATCACGAGAATCTTGGCGGCCATAGGAGCATTGTGTCTCATGGTGTATCTTTCGCGTATGCCTAAATCAAAGCTCCGTAAGAAGGTCGCTGAGCAGCGCGCTCACAATCAAGAGGTTGTTGTTGAAACCCCTCACGCACCGTTGGAGAGCCCAAAGTGGCTTGCTCCAACAATGGTTGCAGCCTTCTTAATCGGCTTGTTTTGGATTGTGGTCTTCTATGTAACTCAGACCCAGTATCCAATCCCAGGTATCGGTGCATGGAACATGATCGTTGGCTTTAGCTTTATTGGTGTGGGCTTCTCGCTCGCTACCCGCTGGCGCTAGTTTTACTCGCTAATTACACCGTTGTAATTCAATCCACACTGTGGGAAAACCCTGTGGATAACTTATCGTCGAACCATAACCAGCTGCGCCGCCACTACCCCGCCGATTAATCCGCCGAGGTGGGCCCGCCAATCAACACCACCAATGGCAAAACCAAAGGCGAAGTTGATTCCGATAATTACAACAATGGAACGAATATCTGCGCCAATTCGCTTTCCAACTATTGCTAGCGCACCAAACAATCCAAAGATCGCACCTGATGCTCCAACTGATGGAATGAATGAGTTTGAAAAGTAAGCCGAAGCTAATGATCCAGTTAAAAGTGAGAAGAAGAATACAAATAGATACTTCTGTTTTCCAAATGCTGCTTCTAGGGGATTACCTAAAACCATCAACGAGTACATATTGAAACCTAAGTGAAAAAATCCACCATGGGTAAGTGCCACAGTAAATAATCGATACCACTCGTTGTTATAGGTCAACTCTGCAAAGTTTGGTAACCACAGTTGTTGTTGTAATGATGGAACTACCAATTGCAGCAGATATGCACCGCAGATAACTGCGATTAACGAATAAGTGGCAGAACGCTTAAGCAACTGTAACGCTGTTGATTGTTATGTCAGTTGCTGGCTTGTCCTGTGCACCAGTCTTTGCTGTTGCAATCGCATCTACAACAGCTTGGCTAGCAGCATCTTTAACCTCGCCAAAGATGCTGTGTTTACGGTTCAACCATGTTGTTGGAGCAACAGTGATAAAGAACTGTGAACCATTTGTTCCTGGTCCTGAGTTAGCCATTGCGAGAATGTATGGGCGATCAAATGTTAATTCGCCGTGGAACTCATCTGCGAAACGGTATCCCGGTCCACCTGTTCCGCGACCTAGTGGATCTCCACCTTGAATCATGAAACCATCAATGACGCGGTGAAAGATTGTTCCGTCATATAACTTTGCAGTTGTTTTATCTCCAGTGCGTGGATCAGTCCACTCCTTTGCACCAGTTGCTAGTTCTACAAAGTTTGCAACTGTCTTTGGTGCATGATTTGGAAATAGCTCAATAACAATGTCACCGAGTGATGTGTGAAGGGTAGCTGTTGTAGTCATGGCGTTAGATTACGCTAAAGATGCAGCGCTTTTTACGGGTTACAACTCATGCAACGGGATGGATCAATAGTCACATTGATCACAGCCCCTGGCTTTGTGTATTCACACTTAGCACAACCCAAAATCTCTTCTTTTAGAGCATTTTCCGCGTAATCGCCACACTCCGAACAGTGAACCCCTCTGGTGTAACTCTTTAGCCCCCAACCCGGTGTGTGGCAATCGGGGCAGGTGTTAACAAGTCGTTGGGCTAACTTAAGTCCGACTTTAGAAATATTCTCTTGTCTAGATGGAGAATACATCGCTCGAAAATCACTTTCAATAATCGCTTGTCCATCTGCAGATTTATCGCGAGCTTCGATAATTGCTTTCTCTAGCTCACGTAGCTCACGTATCCCTTTAATTGCACCAGCTCCAATATTGGGCTTGACGATAAGAGCGTGGTTCGGAAAATCAGCTCGCTTTAAAAACTCATCTAAGTTATTTTTCAATGTGGTTGTTGTGGCTGCAATGATCTGGTTTGAAATCACAGTCTCATGGACCGTGATTCCTAACTCTTCATCTATAAAAAGTAAGGTTTCGATATCTGCGGAAATAAATGGAACAAATGGATCTGTGGTGATGCTTCCTTCAGATGCGATTACATATGGGTTGCCTGTTGCTTCGATTCCAAGTTTCGCCTTTCTTATCGCTGTCTCTAACGAGTTGCCGACTCTTTCAATCTCTCCAGAAAAGGTTCCTAGTACATCTGTATCAAGATTAACCTCCTCTATGTGTACCTGCAGTAGATTGTGAAAATGAGGAGCAACCAATCTCCCTTTGTCATGCTTGGTTGGCATGACAAAACTCTTTGAGTTGTATCTGTTGGGGATGCTCACTTTTTTGAAAAGATCCTTAGTAGTGCGCTAATTGGTTGTTGTGCTTCCATTGGATGGCGAAATTTTTTATTGGTGTTTACTCGATAGCTATTTCGTCGACCGATTCTTTCAATGGAAATATATCCACCAGTTTCCAAATCCGACAGAATGGATAGAGCGCTTCGCTCAGTAATTCCAACAGCCTCTGCGATCTCTTTGACCTTTGAATCAGGGTTGCGATTGATGTGGACAAGGATGTGACCGTGATTTGATAGAAAGGTCCATGTTGATTGGGTTTTTGCCTCTGTCATGGATTGATTATACATGAGATTTGACTCATGAATTATAGTTCATGTATTATTATTCTGTGAGCTCATGGGATTTAGCGCTATCCAACCTTGTATCTGTTGGTGTTTTGGCTTTTGCTTTCGGTTTTATCGCAGCCAGAATTAGAAGCGATGTACGGGTTCCAGAGCAGATCTATCAGTTTTTATCTATCTATCTTTTGTTTGGAATCGGACTTAAAGGTGGTCACTCATTAAAGAGCGTCTCCTTTGAAGAAATCTTAACCCCAGCTGTAACAACAATAATTGCAGGTGCTTTGATCCCGGTGCTTGCCTATCTTTCACTTCGTTTTGTTCGCGCTTTGTCTGTGATGGATCGTGGAGCGATTGCTGCTCATTATGGATCGACTTCGCTTGTGACCTTTTCTGCAGCTCTTCTATTTCTTGAAAGTAACTCTATTTTCGTTGAAGGTTTCGCCCCTGCTTTGTTAACTTTGATGGAGATCCCGGGGTTGATTGTTGGAATTTATCTGGGTTCTAGAACACCTGGAACAACTGTTAAATGGAGCGAAACCCTTAAAGAGGTTTTATTAGGCAAAACAGTTTTGTTGTTATTTGGTGGATTGTTTATTGGTGCGGTATCTACCAATGAAGGTTATGAAAAAGTAAGTCCATTCTTTGTTGGTTTATTAAGTGGATTACTTGTTTTATTCCTATTGCATTTGGGGTACTTGGCAGGCTTCAACTTCTCTGAGGTTCGCAAGGTTGGAAAACCGCTTATTGTTTTCGCCCTTTTCTTTCCATTAATTATTGGTGTGGCAGGTGTTGCATTAGGTGGAGCAATTGGACTCTCAGTTGGTGGTTCAACAATTCTTGGTGTTTTGTGTGCGAGCGCTTCTTATATTGCAGCACCTGCCGCTGTGACTGTTGCGCTACCAAAGGCCAATGCAACCGTTGCTTTGATGTCCAGTATTGGCGTTACATTTCCATTTAACTTGATCATTGGAATTCCGGTGTACTTCAAAGTGGCGGAGTTTTTAAGCACCATTTAGAAATTGGAATTTAACTCAAGAAAACTACTGTGGAGACCAGGGGAATCGAACCCCTAACCCCCGCCTTGCAAAGGCGGTGCTCTACCAATTGAGCTAGGTCCCCGTATTAGAACGGGTGGGCCCAGGTGGACTTGAACCACCGACCTCTTCCTTATCAGGGAAGCGCTCTAACCAGGCTGAGCTATGGGCCCGCAACAAGATTGCTCTTGATTGCAGAAGCGCAAGATTACCTTGAACTTCACTAACTCCCAAAACGAGCGTTAGCGCCATAACTACAGGATGCGAACCATACTAACTTTTCGCGGAAATCTCATCTTCGCCATTCTTGGTCACCGATAACAGGCTCACACCTTCATCAAGATTGACCAAGCGCACACCCATGCTGTCGCGGCCGGTCTGACGGACCTCAGCTGCAGGGGTTCTCATGACAGTTCCCGCGGAAGTGATCGCAAGGATCTCATCCTCATCACGAAGAACCAATGCGCTAACAAGGGATCCACGTGAATTCTCATCGATCTTGGCGGCTTTAATTCCAATTCCGCCGCGACCCTGCAATCGATACTCATCGATTGGGGTTTTCTTTCCGTAACCACCATCGGTGGCAGTAAATACAAATGAATCCTTTGCAAGATCAGCATTAACACGAGCCATTGTTAAGAGATCATCGCCGGTGCGGAACTTCATTCCAATAACACCACTTGTTGAACGTCCCATTGAACGTAGAGATTCATCATCTGCGGTAAATCGCAGCGACATACCTTTTGTTGAAACTAATAACAGTTCATCATCAGAGTTAATCAATGATGCAGAAACAACCTCATCACCTGGTTTTAAGGTAATTGCAATAAGTCCACCAGTACGTGGTGAGTCGTATTCACTAAGTGGTGTCTTCTTAACCAAACCATTGCGGGTTGCAAGGACTAAGAAAGGAGAGATTGTGTAATCCTTTAATGACAAAACTTCAGCAATTTTCTCATCAGGTTTGAATGCCATTAGGTTTGCAACATGTTGTCCGCGGGCATCGCGTCCTGCATCTGGTAGTTCATGAACCTTTGCGCGATAGACGCGACCTTGGTTGGTAAAGAACAACAACCAATCGTGGGTTGATGCAACAAAGAAATGATCTACAACATCATCCTCTTTAAGCGCTGCACCCTTAACTCCGCGACCACCACGTCGTTGTGATCGATAAAGATCTGCCATAGTGCGTTTTGAGTAACCGCCGCGGGTAATAGTTACAACAACATCTTGATCTGGAATTAAATCTTCGGCGCTGAAATCACCCTCGCTAGCAATGATCTGTGTGCGGCGCTCATCGCCATACTTTGCAACTAAATCAGCAAGCTCTGTCTTAACGATTTCTCGTTGTTTTTCAGGGCTTACAAGGATCTTGTTGAGCTCAACAATGTCAGCCATTAAGCCGTCATACTCATCATTGATCTTTTGACGCTCCAACGCTGCAATACGGCGTAGTTGCATATCCAAAATCGCGTTGGCTTGGATTTCATCAACTGATAGAAGTTTCATCAAACCTGTGCGTGCTTCTTCAGGTGTAGTTGAGGCACGAATCAATGCAATTACGGCATCTAGTGCATCAAGTGCCTTGAGGTAACCCTGCAAGATATGTGCGCGCTTTTCCTTTTCCGCTAAGCGGTACTTGGTACGGCGAACAATTACTTCGATCTGGTGTTCGATGTAGTAACGAATAAACTCATCAAGACGCAATGTGCGAGGTACACCATCGACAAGTGCCAACATATTTGCACCAAATGTGTCCTGCAATTGTGTCTGCTTGTACAGGTTATTAAGTACAACCTTTGGAATTGCAGATTGCTGCAAAACAATTACTAAGCGCTGACCTAAACGTTCATTACCTTCATCGCGAACATCTGCGATTCCCTTGATTTTTCCATCTTTAACAAGCTCTGCGATCTTAAGTGCAAGGTTGTCTGGGTTAACTTGGTATGGAAGTTCGCTGATAACTAAGCAGGTGCGCTTGTTGATTTCCTCAACCTGAACAACTGCGCGCATTGTGATTGATCCACGACCCGTGCGGTACGCCTCTTCAATTCCGGTGCGGCCAACAATTAAACCCTTAGTAGGAAAATCTGGACCTTTAACAATCTTGATTAGTTGATTAAGAAGCTCATCCTGCTTCATCTCGGGGTTTTCCAGAGAGAAAATAACCGCTTCACCGATTTCGCGCAGATTGTGTGGCGGAATATTTGTCGCCATACCAACTGCGATACCTGCAGAACCATTAACTAAAAGGTTTGGTAAACGGCTTGGAAGAACTGTTGGCTCTTGTGAACGACCGTCGTAGTTAGGAATGAAATTAACTGTGTCTTCATCGATGTCGCGCATCATCTCCATCGCGATAGGAGATAAACGTGCTTCTGTGTAACGCATCGCTGCCGCTGGATCATTTCCAGGGGAGCCGAAGTTTCCATTTCCATCAATAAGTAGGTAACGAAGGGACCAATGCTGAGCTAAACGGACTACAGAGTCATAAATCGCGGTGTCACCATGTGGGTGGTAATTACCCATAACGTCACCGACGATGCGAGAAGACTTGTAGTAACCCTTATCTGGGCGATAACCAGCGTCATACATTGCATACAGAACACGGCGGTGAACTGGTTTTAATCCATCGCGAACATCTGGAAGTGCGCGACCAACGATAACTGACATCGCATAATCAAGATAGGAACGAGCCATCTCAACTTGAAGATCAACTGTTTCAATCTTGTCGAAGTTTTCGAGATTATTTGGGTTCAATTCATCCATTAGATATCCAAGAACCTAACATCCTTAGCGTTGCGCTGAATAAATGCGCGGCGCTTTTCAACATCTTCACCCATTAACACTGAGAACAAATCATCAGCTGCTGCTGCATCATCAAGTGTTACCTTGATTAACACGCGATGCTCTGGATCCATTGTGGTATCCCACAACTCTTTAGCTGGCATCTCACCTAAACCTTTGAAGCGTTGGATTCCATCATCCTTTGGTAAGCGCTTTCCGGCAGCTACTCCGATTTCAATCATGCCATCACGTTCGCGATCGCTAAATGCGTACTCGACTGGATCTTTACCGGCCCACTTCAACTTGTACAGAGGAGGTTGAGCAAAGTACACAAAACCTTGTTCAATCAACGGGCGCATAAAACGGAATAGTAAAGTTAACAACAATGTGCGGATGTGTTGACCATCAACATCAGCATCGGCCATCAAAATAATTTTATGGTAACGAAGTTTGTCGATATCAAAATCATCATGCACGCCTGTACCAAGTGCTGTGATGAGCGCTTGAACTTCATTGTTTTGAAGAACGCGATCAATGCGCGCTTTTTCAACATTCAAAATCTTTCCACGGATTGGAAGAACAGCTTGGTTACGTGAATCGCGGCCACCTTTTGTTGAACCGCCCGCTGAATCTCCCTCGACGATGTACAGCTCGCACTTCGTTGGATCGGTCCATTGGCAATCCGCTAACTTTCCTGGCATTCCGCGACCTTCAAGTAAGCCTTTTCGGTTACGACTTAAGTCGCGAGCCTTACGTGCTGCAACACGAGCGGCAGCAGCATCAATACTTTTACGCACGATTTCCTTGCCTTCGGCAGGGTTTTGCTCAAACCATGAGGTGAGCTCTTCATTAACAATCTTTTGTGTAAAGGTCTTTGCCTCTGAGTTACCAAGTTTGGTCTTTGTCTGTCCTTCAAACTGTGGCTCTGCAAGCTTGATTGAAACAATCGCAGTTAAACCTTCGCGAACATCATCACCAGTTAGGCGATCTTCCTTCTTGCGAATAAAACCTTGTTCTTCACCAAACTTATTAACAATTGAAGTTAAAGCGGTGCGGAAACCTTCTTCATGCGCGCCACCTTCGTGGGTGTGAATTGTGTTTGCAAAGGTATACACAGATTCAGAAAAACCAGCGTTCCATTGCATTGAAACTTCTAGTGAAATCTTGTTCTTCTTATCCTCTGATACAAAAGAGATAATTGATTTGTGTGTTTCCCCGCGGGTTGAATTAAGGTGCTTAACAAAATCAGCAATTCCACCATCATATTGATAGCGAACAGTTAATTGCTCTCCCTTTTCATCAACATGGCCTTGGCGCATATCTGTTAAAGTTAAAATTAAACCTTTGTTAAGAAATGCCATCTCGCGGAAACGTGTAGATAAAACCTCAAATGAAAAATCTGTTGTTTCAAAGATTTCCTTTGATGGCCAGAATTGAACTGTTGTTCCATTTGATTTTGATGGATCACCTTTACGAACCGGTGCTGTTGGTACACCGAGTTTGTAATCCTGATACCAAAAACTTCCATCGCGTTGAACAATTACTGAAAGATCTGTACTGAGTGCGTTTACAACAGAGATACCAACACCGTGTAGACCACCAGATACCGAGTAACCGCCATCGCCAAACTTTCCACCTGCGTGCAACACAGTTAGAACAACTTCGAGCGCTGGCTTCTTTTCAACTGGGTGAATATCAACTGGAATTCCGCGACCGTTATCAATTACTTCAACGCCGCCATCAGCTAATAAAGTCACATTGATTTCGGTGCAGTAACCAGCGAGGGCTTCATCAACTGAGTTATCAACTACTTCGTAGACCAGGTGGTGTAGGCCGCGTTCACCGGTTGAGCCGATGTACATGCCGGGGCGCTTACGGACCGCCTCAAGGCCTTCCAGGACGGTGATGTTGGAGGCGTTATACGAGCTCTCGGCCATCTCAACCGCCTCCTTTTAAGTGACTCTAGATCCGTCAAATCGCCTGTGAGGGCGTTTGGAGAGGTTTTGCCTCTCGGAACGGGATTATCCTAGTCATAAATCATAGGAATACATAGCCGAAAAAAGCCCTGTGGGCGGGTATAGCCGAACTTTGAGCGTGGAGTTGAGGGTTCCTAGTGGGTTTGGATTAGTTGTAGGTGTCTCTGGGCCCGCGAGCGTTACGGATCGTACGGACCCCCTTCTTCCAGGTTGGGGTCTGTGGGCCGATGATCGCCAGCCGTTCGATGAGCACCCCGGTGGCATCTTTTTGGATCGTCGCCAATAAATCCGCGGCGATTAAATTTAATTGTGTTGCCCAAGCGGTTGATGAGCTTTGAACTGTTAACACATTATCTAAAATTGAAATTGGTTGTGCGTGTTGTGCGATCTCATCACCAACAATATTTTTCCAGTTAACAAAAAGATTTCCTTCAGCAAGTCCTGAATCCCAATCGCGATCTGAAATTAAATTATTAAGAACACCGCCGATTAATTCGGGGTCGCCGGGTTTTCCAACTTGTGGGGTTGGTGCTGGTTTGTTTGCTTTGCGGGTTACACCTGTTTTAAATGATTTGAAAAGGTCAAGAGCTAAGTCGCGTTTTTCCATTAACTCTTTCCTTTCTTTACAACACCTGGTGTTACATAAAACTTTTGTGTTAATAACTCTGCTGGTAAATCACTTTCAACCGCCGCGGTAATAAAGGTTTGTTCCGCTAGTTGTGTTGCAGACATTAATTGAATCCTACGAGAGGTATCAAGCTCTGCAAAAACATCATCTAGAATTAAAATTGGGGATGCGCCTTCAGATTTCAACAAGTTAAATGATCCAATTCGAAGCGAGATCGCCATTGACCAGGATTCACCATGACTTGCATAACCTTTTGCTGGAAAATCTCCTAGTTGTAAATGAAGGTCATCGCGGTGAGGGCCAATCAAAGAAACGCCGCGTTCAATCTCTTGATAAGCAACCTCATCCAACCGCGCCGTTAACGCGGTGATATTTTCTTCGATATTACGTGTAACACCTTCAGTGCTGCACTTGTATGAAATAGAGGCGGGTTTAACCTCATTTAAGTTTGCGTAGTTGTGGGCTACATGTGGATTGAGTGCATCAATTAAAGCAATTCTTTCAGCGGTTAGTTCAGCACCTAGTTTGATGAGTTGTTCATTCCATGGTGCAAGCGCCGCAGCCGATGTTCTGGTTTTTAGTAGCGCATTGCGTTGCTTTACTACCCGCTCATAATCAGCGATAACCCCCGCTAAACGTGGGGTTCTGGTGATAAGAAGGCGATCTAAGAAATCGCGGCGGGTACCTGGTTCGCCACGCACTAGATCTAAATCTTCAGGGGAGAAGTAAACGATTTGGATCGCGCCAAGAATTTCGCGTTGGCTTCTGGTTGGGTTTCCATTAATACGGGCACGGTTTGCTTTGCTCGCATTAATCTCTAAATCAATTTGAAGTGTTCGGTCTTCGCGTTGAACCTCTGCGCGAATAATCGCTTGTTGATTTCCAAGTGAAATCAACGGCACATTGTTTGAAACACGATGTGAGGATAGGAAAGCAAGATAGATGAGAGATTCAGCGATATTGGTTTTACCAGAACCGTTATCGCCAATAAAAGTTATAACTCCAGGTTGGAGCTCTAACTCCAAAGAGTTGTAGGAACGAAAGTTGGTAAGCGCCAACTTGTTAATGCGCATAAGTAACCTAAGGTTAAGAGGCGTAACGCATTGGCATTAATAGATAACGGTAACTTTCAACCAACGCGCCATCTTTATCGCTCTTACCCATCAAGATCGCTGGCTTATTTGATCCGGTAAATGAGATTTGAACAAACTTTGTTCCCACCGCATTAAGACCATCAGCTAAAAATGTTGGGTTGAAGGCGATTGAGATTGGTTCGCCGGTTAGTAAGATTTCAATCGCTTCAGTTGCTTGTGCCTCTTCACCCGCACCAGCTTCGAGTGACAAGGTGTTGTTTGCAAAATCAAGACGTAGTGGAACCGTCTTATCTGTAACAAGTGCAACACGTCGTACTGAATCTAGAAGTGTTGCAACCTCAATAAGAGCTGTTGTTGTTACCTCTTGTGGAAGTAGGTGGCGGTATGGAGGGAATGTTCCATCCAACATACGTGATGTCATTGTTTTTCCGTCGCCCGCAAAACCAGCTAAACGATCATTGCTTGTGTTTGGTGCAAAAGACAGTGATACATCTTTAGATCCAGTTAGTGATTTAGCTGCATCTGCAATTGTGCGAGCGCGTAAAAGCGCTGTGGTTGTTGTGTTTGGTGCAGATGGCGCCCATTGAATTTCACGAACAGCTAAACGGTAACGATCAGTTGCTGCAAAGGTGATTGTCTCTTCATTGATCTCTACATGAACACCAGTAAGTGTTGGTAGTGAATCATCGCGGCCTGCTGCAATTGCAACTTGTGCAACCGCTGTTGCAAAAGTGTCACTTGGAACTGTTCCTGTTGAATCAGGAAGCTCTGGAAGGTTTGGATACTCATCAACAGAAAGTGTTGGAAGTGTGAATTTTGCGCTGCCACTTGTAACAGCAACACGAGAACCATCTAAAACAAAGGTAATTGGCTTGTTTGGTAGGGATCGTGAAATCTCAGCTAGTAACTTTCCGGGAACTAAAACCTTTCCAGGTTCTTTTACCTCTGCTGCAAAGTGGGCTTTACTTGCTGTCTCTAAATCAGATGCTGATAAGAAGACTTCATTACCGGTTGCATCAATAACAATTCCAAGTAGCTCGGTTTTAATTGGTCGGGTTGAGAGAGAACGCGAAACCCAATTAACTCCATCAGTTAACGCTGATTGCTCGACTGTAAATTTCATCTCTATCCCCGGATCTTTTCTGAAGTGGAAAGGTTATTCGCGTAACTGGATGTATGTATATAAAGGTAGTCGTAGTAACTAGAGCCTTTATCTGTTGATAAGGAGTAAAACCCCTGCTCACAACAGGAATTGGCCTTGTATAACATGTGGGTAAATCCTGTGTGAATCTGTGGACAGGTGTGGGTATAAAGGCCGCTCATTACTCACCACACCCCTTCCACTTCATCTCCACCGTGGTTATCCACGGATTTTCCTCAAAAATCCTTACTTATCCACAAGTTGTCCCCAGTTGGGGGTAAAGAGTGGCAATTCGGACAAATGGGT